>NZ_JAMOIM010000031.1 GCF_026130545.1 Lichenifustis flavocetrariae
TGCATCGCGTTCGGCGGCCTGCGGGTCGACGATCTGGTGGAAACATCTCTGTTGGCTGTCGTGCAGCCTGCCGCGGTAGAAGCCGCACGGGCAGCCGAGACGCAAATCGCGACACGGCGCGATGAAGCGCGCGAGGCCATGACGCGCGATCTCGAGGCGGCCCGATACGACGCCGATCGGGCCTTCCGGCAATACGATGCGGCCGATCCCGAGAACCGCTTCGTGGCAGGTGAACTGGAAGCCCGCTGGAACCGGGCCCTGACGCGTGTGGCTGAGTTCGAGGCGCGGATCACCAATCATGACGTCGCGGTGCCCCCACGATCCGAAAGGGCGCCGGTCTCCCTGACGACGCTCGCCGACGATCTCCAAGCCGTGTGGTCGGCGCCCACCACCGATGCGCGGCTCAAGAAGCGGATCGTGCGCACCCTGATCCATGAAGCCCTTGCCGATCTCGATGACGCTACGTCCGAGATCGTCCTGACGCTCCACTGGGTCGGCGGAGCCCACACCGAGCATCGCTTGCCGCGTCGCCGTCGGGGGCAACGCAACGCCACGTCCGCGGACGTCGTTGAAGCGATCCGCAGTTTATCGCTGATCGCCCGGGACGACGTCATTGCCGGCGTTCTCAATCGGAACGGCTTGAAGACAGGCCAGGGCAATCGATGGACGCGAGAGCGCGTCACGGGCGTTCGCTCAAACTACGGCATTCCGGTCTACCGGGAGGCGGCGGATGGAAGCGAGCCTTGGCTCAACCTCAGTCAGGCCGCGACCATCGCCGGTGTCGCGCCGCGCACCCTGCGGCTCGCGGCAGAGCGGGGCGAGATCGACGCCACCCATCCCCTTGCCGAGGGACCATGGATCTTCAGCCGTGCCGATCTCGACGGTTCCGCCGTTCGACGTCTCGCGCAACGGGCGAAGCTCCACCAAAAACACCCCGCGGTACCGCACCCCGCGCAGCAAACACTATTCACCTCAACAACATAGCGAGATGTGCGTCGTGACGGCAGATTGTAGAAGGTCAGATAACGACCGATTGAGGCACGGGCCTCGCCGACGCTGGTGTAGGCCCTGAGGTAGACCTCTTCATATTTGACCGACCGCCACAGCCGCTCGATGAAGACGTTGTCGCGCCAGGCGCCTTTGCCATCCATGCTGATGGCGATCCCGGCCTTGTGGAGCACGCCCGTGAAGTCGTGGCCGGTAAATTGTGAGCCCTGGTCCGTGTTGAAGATGTCGGGCTTTCCATAACGTGCGAGCGCTTCTTCCAGAGCCTCGACGCTAAAGGCCGCCTCAAGGGTGATGGACACCCGCCAGGACAGGACGCGGCGGCTGAACCAGTCGACCACGGCCGCCAGGTACACGAAGCCGCGCGCCATCGGCACATAGGTGATGTCCATGCACCAGACCTGGTTGGGGCGCGTGATCGTCATGCCGCGCAGCAGGTAGGGGTAGATCTTGTGCCCGGGCGCCGGTTTCGAGGTGGCCGGCTTGCGGTAGAGCTCTTCGATGCGCATCCGCTTCATCAGCGTCGCGACATGTCGGCGGCCGATCGTGACACCGTCCTGGCGCAGGAGATCACGCAGCATCCGGCTTCCTGCGAAGGGAAAGTCGAGATGCAGTTCGTCCATCCGCCGCATCACGGCGAGGTCGGCTGGCGACACCGGCCGGGGCAGATAATACACACTGCCGCGGCTGATCCCGAGAGCCTTCGCCTGCTTGACGACCGACAGGCCGTGATCGCGGTTGATCATCGCTTTGCGCTCAGAAGACCGGCCTTCGTGAGCGCGCCGGACAAAAAATCGTTGGTGAGTTTCAGTTCGCCGATCTTGGCATGCAGCGTCTTCACGTCGATCGGCGGCGAAGCCCGTTCCGCCTTGCTCTCCGCACCGAAAACGCCGGCGGCGCCATCCAGAAGCTGCGCCTTCCAGGCCGTGATCTGGTTCGGGTGGACGTCGAACTGCTGCGCCAGTTCGGTCAGCGTCTTCTCGCCTCTCACGGCCGCTAAGGCCACCTTCGCCTTGAAAGCCGGTGCATGGTTCCGGCGTTGTCGCTTGCTCATCGTCTCTCCTGCGCCCCGACCATCCTGGCCGCCGTCAGGCAGAAACTCCACTCATCAAAGCTGTGCAGATTCTCCAAGCCACCTCTCCTCAAGCACCCACCAAAAAGCATCTGCCGGGTAGTAGGAACACGATGACGCACCTTATCGCCAGGACAGAGTCTGTTATGATCGAGGGTATCGAGAGGACGCAGTCATAAGGAATGCGACGATGAAGGGCGTGTGGGTCAGGCCCGCAAGCGGACGCCGGGCCGTCGTGTTTATTCATGGCGTCCTTTCCGACGGGGAAGGCTGCTGGCACCACGATAACGGAACGTACTGGCCGACCCTGTTGTCTCACGAAAAGGAGTTAGAGTCTGTCGGAATTTACGTCTTTACGTACAAGACAGGTATTTTCTCCGGCACATTCCGATTAGGAAACGTCGTCAGCTCCCTCAAGGAGCATATGCGGTTGGACGGAGTGCTGTCCGAAGATAACGACATAGTCTTCGTTTGTCACAGTATGGGCGGCATTGTCGCCCGCAAATTTCTTGTGCAGCAGACCGTGGATCTCATTCAGCGCAAGATCGCCATAGGGCTCTTCCTTATCGCGTCGCCCTCGCGTGGCTCCAAGTACGCCGACTGGTTAGCTCCCATCGCGCGGTTCTTCAAGCATAGTCACGCAGATGCGCTGCGGTTCTCGGAAACCAATTCTTGGCTTGCTGACCTCGACGAGGAGTTCCAAAGCCTGACGCATGAGGGTAAACTTCCTCTAAGCGGCAAGGAACTCATTGAGGACAAATTCATCGCCCTGAGCGCGGTACTGCACAGGCAGGTCGTCGAGCCCATCTCGGGAGCGCGGTATTTTCCTGATCCATACAAGGTGCCCAACTCCGATCATTTCACTATCTGTAAGGTCGGGAGTGCGGACGACATACAGCACCGCCTCCTGCGGCAATTCATATTCGACTTCTTCAAAGCCCAAGAAGCTAGCCGCGGTGTGGCGAACGAGGTCGCGGGAGCGGCAACTCGTCTCGAACCTGAGGGAGCCCCAACAAGTAGTCGAATCGCAAGAAGTTCATCGACATGCCTTGCCGCGACAGGTTGCCTTGTTGATCTTCAGTCAGCCCACGGGCCACAGCAGTACACACGGCTGAGCGAGATCCGCTTCACAATTACCAATTCGACCGCCGGGCATATTAAAGTGACGTCGATCGAACTGAAAGTACTACGGGCAACCCCATTCACGCGTACGGCTTCCATAGCGACGGCGGCTCCCGTCGACGAATACTCCATGTTTACTGACATCGATTCCAAGACTACCGCAGCCGAACTTCTCTCGCGCACGCACGTGCTGGCTTCGTCGGAAACCGACGGTTTTTTCCTCAAGGTGAACGCCGCAGAGGGCTTCTGCTATGAAGCAAGCATCACGGTGACGTGGAATCCTATACCCAATGGTGAAAGCGAGACAGCTTCGTCGCCGATATTCACGCTCGCCCACCCTGTATATTCCGTGTCCGGGCTGCTCCGTCTCGCCGATAGCCAGCCACCAACGGGCCGAGGCTAGGGAGGTAGAAAATGGCCTGGGACGGACTGTTAGTCGAGGCGAAGCCCATCCCATGCCGTTGTGGGCACAACAATAAATTTCGAATCATATACTACATCAACGCTGATGTTTTTCCAGGCTATCGTGAGGAACTCATCGCGGGCGAGCAAGGGACCTTTGAGTGTGGTGGCTGCGGAGCCAAGCTTACTATACGCGCTCCGATTATCGCTGATTTTCCCAGCCGCGACCTCGTTGTGTTCGCGACACCTCGTGGTGATGATGAGGGCGTCGACAGCGGCTTTAAGGGCTTCTTTGAGAAGCTACGCGATCAATTGCCAAGCGGCGTCGCGGAGAGCATCGATCGAAGGCCCTATACATTTGTGGAGGGAAGGCACGGCCTCAACGCTCTTATTCGCCAGTTTTATGGCGATGCTGTTGCGCTGGATGCAGAGACCAACGCATCGGAATCGCTTGAAGCGATACAAACGCTTAACGGCTATATTTACGGAGACGTTTTCTTCTACTTCCCGGGCCAACTTGCCGTCCAAGAACTCGTTGGCCTAACAGTTGGTGCCGCTCTTGATCTGGAGGCAGCGGACCAGAGTCATAACGCGGTGCAACTCCTGCGGAAGGTCGTAGACCGGATCGGACATTCTCATCCCTGGCTTGCTCAAGAATTGGGCCGGTTACTCCTCATTACGTCGGAGGCCGACGCAAAAGCGTGGCTCGCGAGAGCTATGGCCGCGCAACATTGTTGGATCGCGGTGACGAAATCCTTCCTCGATGCGACTCCGCGCCGCCGGGAGGACGGTGACACGCAACGCGCCGACTTGCCGCATATGCTGCCCGCCTCCCAACTGGGATGCGTGACCCGCGCCCGGCACACTGTTGTCGGCCTCTTCCCTGCATCTAAAGACGCCGGGCTCTGGCAATTCCCCCGCATGGCTAGCGCCGCCATTCCACCTCGGTACACTGTAGAGAACATAATCAAGGGTCTGGCAGTCGCGTTAGGCACGGTTGACCGATTTTCGGACGAAGGCCTGTTCCGAGCAGGATTGCGCGAGTCCACGCACGTGAGCTGGCACGAGTCACAGAATAGATCGCGGAGGCTTCTTGCTGACAGAGACAGCGGCAAATTGTTCTGGAGCCTTTACGTCAGGGCTCGTTGGAACATAGATGTCTCTGGTATTGCCGAGTTGGTCGAGCTGCCGGAAATGGTCGATGAGTTGAGCGAACTGATCGGGTTCTGCCGAGCAGCGCTTGACAAGATCGAGGGAAGTCTCAAAGAAATCTCCACTGACCCTCAGGAAGGGCCTTTCAGTTTCTTCAAGAATGGCTACGTCGCGTCCGATATTCGCTATTTCCTCGACGGCAGTTCCCGATACATTCGAGAGCAGATATTCGCTGCGCTCCGCACTAGAGACCAGGCTTTAGCTAAGCGTGTCGGCGCTGCCCTTTATCAGAGCGCGGCGGTCGTTGGTGCGGCCGCGCGCGACGCGTTTGATCAAGCCGTTGGGCTAGCGGAGGTGATAGGTCAATTTCGCACGTTCATTCCACCGCTTACCCAGCTCCGCATCGCGGAGATCGCTGCCCCGCAATACGTCGGGAAACGATCTGGAGAGAGCGAGCAGCTCGAAACGTTCCACCAGTTCGCGGTAGACGCATTCGACAAAAATATCACGGAGGCTGATCTCGAATATCTTCAACAGACCGCCTCCGATTTTGCTGCAAATGGTGGGGTCGATCTTGCCAGTGCTATCGATTTCTTCGTCGATCGTCTGGAAGAGGAAATTGCTGCTGGCCGCGGAGGAGAGCACTGTCATTTTCGTTTGGAAGCAAGCAAATGCGCGCAGTGCCAGAACGAAAGCACGGTGCTGGTATGGGAGATCATCAACGTCCTCAACCGGCCCGACCTCCATTTGCTAGCCAAATCAGGGAGTTGCCTTTATTCATCCTGCCTCCTTTGCGGCGCCATGCATGAACGAACTACTCCGCTCCTTTATTGCAATCCGACTTCAAACATTTATCTGTTATTCTTTCCTGAATTGAACGAGGAAGGAGAGTCGCAATTACAGGAATCTGCTAATAAATACCTCGACACTCTTCCAATCGAATACCGCGGTAAGCGGCCAATAACTGCACATGCATCGAAATTCATAACCGGCTGGAGCAATGACGCTGAGTACGTGATTGTAAGCCGTGTGAGAACGTTTGATGAATTCACCACAATCATTGCAGACGACGTTTAGTCTCAGCGACTCGTCAGCCTTATGACTGGATGTCTGTCTTTGGAACATATAGTGTGAGCATGGCAATTCAAGCTAATGGCGTGTTCGGAGCGGTGACTGGTTGCCAGCGCGCCACGGGCCCGCGAGGCCGCCGCATCGGATGTCGCGGCACCCGCGGCATCTCGACCTCGCCATCGTCGACACACGCCGTTGTGCCACTAAGATAAGAACGATGAAGCGGTCCCAGGCTGCCTAAGCCGCTTGCCGAACGAGCGGGCGCCCCAAATGGCTCGACGAGGAATGGCTTCTTATCTCGACTCGAAGTCCGAAGCTGCCATTCTCCTTACGGCCGCCTCCGGCCAAAATGCGCCAACAGCAGTCGTTGGGTTCGTGCCAGAATCCAGACATTCCGCAATCTGCCAGCTTCAGGATTTGAGCGGCCGGACTGCGTAGGGCCGCTCAGTCCGAGGTGTCGAGCACAATCTTGCCCCGCGGGCGGCTGCGGTTGCGTTCCAGTATCTCGTACGCGACGCACGCGTCCGCCAGGGGCAGCACGGTACCAACGTTGTGGGTGAGCAGACCCTGATCGAAGAGGGCAGCGATCCGCATGAGATCGGCGCTGTTCTGATCTTCCCCCGAAATAGTGGACGGGGTTAGGCCGCTCTGCGTTCGGCCTCGGCTGGGCTGATGTATCCCAACGACGAGTGCAGGCGGCGGGAATTGTAGAAGGCTGGCGCGCGACAAACAGGATGAGAACGCAGCGACAATCAGGATGAGAAGCGCCGGTGGCTGCGGCAGCGGAGGGCGAAGCCCGAAGCTGCCGCAGCCACCGGCGAGGCGCCTTTCCGGGCGCTGATGATGGTCGTGGTCGGCCGGCTACAGAGGGGCATCTCGACCAGAGGATGCCCCGGGAGTGCCAGGCCGCCACGTCAACGACCATCAGATGAGGCTTTTCATGAAGTTGCGTCAGACGAACGCCGTGACCGCGGCGGCCGCCAAGGCGGGGTTCAGCACGGCGACGGGGTATAGGATCCTGCTCGATCCCGTGCTCCCATCGATCGGGAGCCCAGGACGAAGCCGTCGGCGCCCGGATCCCCTCGTCGATTTCTTCGACAGCGAGATCGTGCCGCTGCTGAAGGCGGCGCCAGGATTGCGGGCCGTCGGGGTGCTCGAGGAGATGGCGCGTCGCCATCCCGGGCGGAACTGGGAGGCGCTGCGGCGCACGCTCGAACGGCGGATCCGGGCCTGGCGCGCGGTCTACGGCGCCGATCAGGAGGTGATCTTCCGCCAGACCCATGAGCCCGGGCGGCTCGGCCTGTCCGACTTCACCGAGATGGGCAACCTCGGCGTGCGCATTGCCGGTGTCCTGCTGGATCACCGGCTCTATCACTTCCGGTTGCCATGGTCGGGGTTTGAGCATGCTCACGTCATCCTGGGCGGCGAGAGCTATGTCGCCTTGGCCGAGGGGCTGCAGAACGCCCTTTGGGCCCTGGGTGGCGCACCGGGCGAACACCGCAGCGACAGCCTGTCGGCGGCCTTCCACAACCTGGACGCCGACGCACGCCAGGACCTGACGCACCGCTACGACGCCTTGTGCGCGCACTATGGAATGACGCCGAGCCGCAACAATCGCGGCGTCGCGCATGAGAACGGCTCCATCGAGAGCGCTCACGGCCATCTGAAGGCGACGATCTACGACGCGCTGCTGCTGCGTGGCTCGGCCGACTTCGACGGCCTGACGGATTACCGACGCTTCGTCGACGAGGTGGTCAGCCGTCACAACCGGCGCCATGGCACGCGCATCGATGCGGAACGCGCGGCCTTGCACGCCTTGCCGGATCGCCGCACGAGCGACTTCGAGGAGGTCATCGTCACCGTGACCTCCTCCAGTGCCTTCACGCTGCGCAAGGTGTTCTACACCGTCCCCTCCCGGCTGATCGGCCATCGGCTGCGGGTGCGGCTCTACGACGATCGGCTGGACCTGTTCGTCGGCGGCACGCACCTGACGACCCTGCCGCGTGGTCGCGCGGCCGGCAACGGTGCCCATGGCCATGTCGTCGATTACCACCATGTGATCCATAGCCTCAGGCGCAAGCCGATGGCGCTGCTCAAGCTGGTCTATCGCGACCAGCTGTTCCCCAGGACGGCCTACAAGCGCACCTTCGATCACCTGCGCGAAGCCGGATCCGAGAAGGCGGCCTGCCGTGTGATGGTTGAACTCCTGGCCCTGGCGCACGAGCGCGCCTGCGAAGCCGAACTGGCCGACGCGCTCACCGAGGACCTCGATCAGGGTCGCTCGCCCGACGTCGACGCGCTCCGGGCGCGCTTCTCGCCCGACCCCGGCGCCTTGCCCAAGGTGGTGATCGAGATGGTGCCCCTCAGCACCTACGACGTCCTGCTGACGGGAGAAGCCGCATGAGCAGCTCTAATCCCGCCATCGACGCCCAGAGGCTCAGCCTGGTCCTCAACGAGCTGCGCCTCCCGGCCATCAAGCTGGTCTGGCCGGAGTTCGCGGCGCGCGCCGACAAGGAAGGGTGGCCCGCCGCCCGGCTGTTGGCGGCCCTGGCCGAACACGAGATCGCCGAACGCGACCGTCGCCGCATCGAACGGCATCTCGGCGAAGCCCGCCTGCCGCCCGGCAAGACCCTCGACAGCTTCGCCTTCGACGCCGTTCCCATGATCAGCCGGGCCCAGGTCAAGGCCCTGTGCGCCGGCGACGGATGGCTCGAAAAGGGCGCCAACGTGATCCTGTTCGGGCCGCCCGGCGGGGGAAAATCGCATCTGGCGGCGGCCATCGGCCTCGCGCTCATCGAGAACGGATGGCGGGTCCTCTTCACCCGCACCTCCGATCTCGTCCAGAAGCTCCAGATCGCCCGTCGCGAACTCGCCCTGGAGGCCGCCCTCGCCAAGCTCGACAAGTACCACCTGCTGATCCTCGACGACCTCGCCTACGTCACCAAGGATCAGGCCGAGACCTCCGTCCTCTTCGAACTGATCAGCGCCCGCTACGAGCGGCGCTCGACCCTCATCACCGCTAATCAGCCTTTTGGAGAATGGAACAGGGTTTTTCCGGATCCCGCCATGACGCTCGCCGCGGTCGACAGGCTTGTCCACCATGCCACCATCTTCGAGATGAACGTCGAAAGCTACAGGCGGCGATCCGCGCTGCAGCGACAATCAAAAGCCGGCCGACCACCAACCTTCGCGGCAATCAAGTCAGTCGAGGATGTGTCGCGCCGCGACAATCAACCTGAAAACTAACCTTGCCAGCCACAATCAAACACGACAAACCTGGCGAGCCGGCGCCAGAGACTGCGGGATCGGGGTATGCTCACCACCGAGGAAGTCGCCGAGCGATTCGACATCGCCCAGACCACCGTTCACCAGTGGGGGCGACAAGGCCTCATCACCAAGATTTACAGCGACAATCGCAATCGAGGCCTTTGGGACATTCCCCCAGACCTGGCGATTGTGAAGGGCCGTCCGGGCAGAAACTCCCTTCCGGCGCGTCACCCGGCAGCCACCGCGTCAATCACAGGACAAGACTCAGTATGAAGCATTCGCCTTGTCGCGGGGCTTGTAGGGCCGGGCCGGACACACCGTCGTCCCGTAACGGCGGGCCATCTCCTGGTAGGAGCGGTTGATCCCCGGATCGTAGCGGTCCGGATTGGTGACGGCCGCCTTCAGGTTGTCGCAGACGATCATCGCCGTCACCCCGCCCAGGCAGGCGAACAGGCCGACATGGCAGCCGATCCAATCGGCCAGCCCTTCGCTGGCCCGGGCTTCGGCATAGATGTAGCTGGAGGCGCCGAGCGCGGCGACGAACAGCTTCATCGGCTGTACCACACCGGTCACCGGATCGATCACGTCGATCGTGTCGCCGGCAAAGTCGACGAACACCTTCTCGCCGGCGGCATGGCTCTGGCGCATCGTCGGCGACGCCCGACCCTTCCAGGCCTCGAAGTGCACGCAGAACCAAGTGTAGCCATAGCCATCGGGGTGGTCAGCCCGGTACTCCTGCCACAGCAGAAGCCGGGTGACTCCTGGACGACGCAGCTCCTGGTCGACTTTGGCCCAGTCCGGTTCGTGCCGACCCACCGCCATGACATCGCACGCCGTGGGAAATAGCAGCCGTTCCAGCCCCGTATCGGTGACCGACTCGTCCAGCGGCCAGCTCACACCGGCCAATCTCGCCCGACGCAGATACTCGCCCACGGCCCCCTTGCTCAGCCCCAGCGAGGTCGCGATCACGCGGCTGCTCAGGCCGTTCTCATGCTTCAGACGCAGCAGGTCGCGTATTCGGCGCATCGACAATCTCTCGGTCGGCATCAGGTCCCTCGTCGTCAAAAACGAGGGCCTGAGTACCCGGTCAGACTGTCGGTCGAAGCTTCATCACCCCGCTAAAACGGGTGCCCATGATGCCGTGAAATCACTGCCCACGATCCCCTGAAATCCGTGCCCACGATGGCGTGAAATACGCAGGCATCCCTGCGGCTCCGGGGAATCGGGTACTGGTATTGACACCTACGGTTGCACCTGGCGTGCTGGTGCTACTTGTTGCACAGCCTTCCATTGGTTGGATGGCAGGCGGGCAAATGCGAACAGCCGGGCGCCGGCTTTCGTTTGAGCAGTTATGAATTGCATCGAAACGGAAGGTTAGACTCACGCGAGCCGAGTTTCACCGGGGGCTCGCTGGCGACCTGCGGTTCAGGTCGACATGTCATACTGTTCGCCCAGCATCTCGCCAATATCGGCTGGAACATAGCCTCCTAGTCCGAGCTAGGGGGATGGCCGCCGCCTCCCAGAGCCGGTTCGTGTGAATGCGCGGCGGTCTTCCGGCGAAAGATTGCTCCGCTTGAAGCGCGATTGGGCCTGAGAGCACGGGTCATAGATAGGCGTCCCAGAAAAAGCCTCAGGAAGTCGCCCCGTGAATGTCAGCTTTGTAACGGCTCCAGATCGAGAGCCGACATTCTGCTCACGGCCATGCTCTCCAACCAGTGGCTGCTCGCCTGTTTTCACAATGGCCGCTTTCGGCCGTGGGAGAACAACGATGGGACACTCAGAATACGATCCAGGGGTCAAAGACCGGCGCCCCTGGAACGCCGGCCGTAAGCTCGGCGCGAAACGAGCGCTCAAACCTCAGCAGGTCTGGGCGGTTCGGTTCTGGCTTGATCGAGAAGGCAGGCTTCGCGACCGGGCCATGTTCGACCTGGCGATCGACAGCAAGCTGCGTGGCTGCGATGTCGTGAAGGTTAAGATCAGCGACCTCGTCGTTGGCGGCCGGGTCCGAAACCGCGCCCTCGTGGTCCAGCAGAAGACCGGCCGGCCTGTGCAATTTGAGCTGCTGGAGTCGGCTCGGGGCAGCATCCTGGCTTGGCTTGAACGTCGAGGCGGATCACTCGACGACTTTGTTTTTCCGAGCCGGATCGACCATGCCCGGCACATGAGCACCCGCCAGTACGCACGGCTTGTCGACGAGTGGGTGACCGGAATTGGGTTACGTCCAGAAGACTACGGAACTCATTCACTCCGGCGCACGAAGGCGTCGATCATCTACAAGCAGACTGGTAACTTGCGTGCGGTGCAGATCCTTCTTGGGCATACGAAGATCGAGAGCACGGTGCGCTATCTCGGCGTGGATGTCGAAGACGCGCTGACCTTGTCTGAACGGACCGAGATCTGAACATTGGAGGCGCAGCCCGGCTTGTCGGATCGGCGCTGCGCCTGCGCGGCCATTCCGGGTGATTTCTGCCATTTCTGCGCAGAGGTTACCGATGCGCAAGCGCTGCTGGGTGCGACTCTGAACGGACCGCTCATTAGACGTGCTGCAGGATCCACCACCAGCAGGGCAGAGTGACGAACGACAGCATGATGCCGAGCCCCACCATCAGCGTCACCAGGGGAGGATCGAGCCCATATTGAACGGCAACGATCGCGCCACCAATCTGCGGTCCCATTGCGCCTTCGAACAGCGTGACTTGGGCCGCCTCGCCCGTCGAGCGAAAAAGGCCGAGGTAGATAACGGCGAGGATCGCAGGTCCGATGATCAGCTTGAAGGCCAGTCCAAGACCGAGTGACGTGCGGTGCCCGGCAAACTGATCCAAGCGGAGTTGCAGGCCGACAGACACAAGGGCCAGCGGTGCAAGCGTGTCGCCGAGTCGATGCAACACGGCAGTCACCCATGCCGGATAGTCGACGCCGGAAAGCGTGAGGGCAATCACCAGGGCGATGAAGGGTGGGAACGTCGCGATCCGGGTGCCGACCTCGCGGGCTGAGACTTTCTTGCCGGAGCAAAGGCAAGCGATCACGATGCCGAAAATGCTGAGAACCAGATAGGTCCCGAGCTGGTCGATAATAATCCCGGTCGGCAGGCCACTCGACCCGTAGAACGTTTCGATCATCGGCAGGCCCACAAAGGATGTGTTTGCCAATCCGGCAGAGAGGATTAACGCGCCGGTCGTGGCCGTCGCCGAGCCTCGAATGCGCCCGAGCACGAAGAAAGCGAGGCATGAAGCCGCAAAGAGCATCCAGGGCATGGCCGCCGCGGACAGCAGCCCGGGCGTCAGAGCGATTTTATGGATCTGGCCCAGGATTAAAGCCGGCAAAGACACATGGATGATGAAGCCGTTTATGGCGACGTGCGCGTTGTCGGGTACCCTGCGCGTCGTACGCAGGACCATGCCAATACCCAAGCACAGGAAGAGCAAAACGATGTTCGCCATATCAGTCGCCTCATCGCACACGCACTGGTTAGGTCACTTTGGTGTTCCCGCAATCCCCCAAAAGGATGAGGCCCTTCCTTTCCTTGTCCTCCTGTCGCAAGGCTCCGGGTTAATCAGAGAGCCGCGACAGAGGGCTAAATTTGCCGCAGCGGCCCATCGCTTTGGCTTGTTTGGGGAGACCCTCAATGCGGAGACAAGAATTCCGTCGTACAACTACAAAGACCACATCCAATGTGGATCGGCGTGCAATAGCGGACGCCGATCAAGGGGGAAAGTCTGACCCCGGTCAGCTCCGCACCTAATCTGCTGTTCTGTATAACGTATCGGCGTTTTCGTCGGGTCACGATCGACGTCGGTCGAGATCCCACCTGAAATAGATTAGGCTGAAGGGTGAAAGGCTTGCTCTGAACAAGGTAGGCCCAGTTCCGACGCTCATCTGCATGATGACCGGCAAAAGTGCTTCGGCCGCCTGCGATGAGGTCTGGATGTACGTCACGCCGCTCGCCTTCAACCTCGCGGCCGCCTTGATCATAACGAAGATGGCTATGGGGTTGACAGGCCAATGCCGGCAAGGGTGTCAACGCGGATGCACTGGAATTCAGCCGTCGCCTGTCGGTGCGCGCGGATGGGGGCCTAGCCCCGCGCATTCCCTTCTCGTCCTCCACCTGCCAGTGAGGCTCGCGCACTATTCTCAAAGTGAGACCGTAAGCCAAAACGTCCGCAGCGCCACCACGATCAGTGCGAGGGCCAATGCTTGTCGGCCGAATTCTTGCCAGTGATGGCGAATTTGAATGGATCGGATGTGGAAGAGAACGACGCCCAAAACGGAAAACCACATCGCGGCAAGCAAGAAAATCGTTAGGCAGGCGGTCGCCGCTGTGGATGGCGAACAAGCGTGGCTGACGAAGAAGGAGACGAAGAACGGCCCAGACAGAGGATTGCACACTGCTGCCGAGCAACCGATTAGGTAAGGCTCTCGGAGTGCCAAGATGTCGTCTGTTACATTGATGCGGCGGTCGATCGGAGATGCTCTCAACAAGCGAGATGCGGTTCGAAGCAGCAACAGGCTGAAGAGGGTGCCGCTGACCTCGCGCAGGATGCGAAGATCCGGGAGTATTGAGGTGCAGGACGCGGCGATGCAGGCGGCCATTGTAGCGCCCGTGGCGATGCCGAGAGCTGCGGCGATTGGCTCCACGGCCGATCGCCCCAGAGCGCTCCGCATCACAAGTAGGGCGTTCGGCCCTGGAGTGACCATGACCAGCCCGTAGGAGGTCGCCAGCGACAGCACAGTTGCAAATGATAGATCCATCATCGCGCGAGTGAGGCCGTGGATGCCTGCCCGAGACCCGATTTTAGCGGAGGGATGCGGACGAAGGTCGAAGATCCCTCGACGTCGGCCCCGGCCGCCTGCCCATCGCCGCTCGCCGCTTTCGATGATGTCGGCGCCAAGGCGCCGGCGCCGAGCACTAAACAACTCAGGATCCGCCTGCGATCATCGTTCATGTCGGCCCCCAGGGTCACAGCTGTGAGCTTCACATCTCTGGTAAACACCGGCATCATCCATAAGGATGAGGCCCGTCACACGATTGGCGGCCGTTACAGCTTTCCGGCTTCCTTCCGGACCTGACTGTCCTACCGACAGCTAGCCGCTACAATGATAAGGGGCCGGACATGAGTGCAGCTATCGATGCTGAACGATTTTCGATGCTCGTGAGCCTGATCTACGATGCGGCCATAAGTCCGACGGCTTGGCCGGCAGTCCTCGACGCAATTCGCACGGAACTGAATTTCGGCAACGCGACACTCTCCATACAGAGCTTGCCGTCGGGCGAGCTTTTACTGAACGAAACGGCGAACATTCCCCAGCAATACCTAGCGCGGATGGCCGACTATGGGCCAGAAGTCCTGGACCAATGGGGCGGGCTACCTGTCCTGATGCGACTGCCGCTCGATCAGCCGGCCGTGCTCAGCCGCATCAACCCGGCTGCGGTGCAGTTCGACGTCACGACAAACCGCTATTCTCTCGAGTGGGCTCGGCCGCAGGGCCTCGTCGACGTCCTTGCCATCCCGCTGGCACGCGATGAAAGGGCCGTCGGTTCAGTAGCTTTTGGCCGACATGAAAGCGCCGGGCCCATCGCATCGCGCGAGATCGAGGTCGCCTGCCTGTTGATACCGCACCTCCAGCGGGCAGCAACCATCGCCCGCATGTTAGATCTGGCGGTTCTCGCACAATCCACCTTCTCGGCCGTCATAGACACGTTATCGGCGCCTGTGCTGCTCGTCGCCAGCGATCTCAGACTGATCCATGCCAATCCGACGGCCAGACAGATGTTGAGGGCCGCCGACTTGATCCGCGCGCGCGACGGCTTCATCGTCGCCGTCGCCACCGGCGTTTCGAGGGCCATTGCAGCGGCTGTCTTGCAGGCGGCCCGTGACGAGAGCGCGCTCGGCCGCAAGGGGCTTGGGATTCCCGTGACGAGCGATGATGGTCGTAAAGGCGCCCTGCACGTCCTGCCTTTGCGGCGCAGCCGCATGACAGCCGACGGCCGGGCCGTTGCAGCGATCTTCGTTGCGCAGGCAGACCATCCCTTCGTGCCGCCGACCGAAGTCGTTGCGGCTCTCTTCGGGCTCACACCTGCGGAAAGCCGTGTCTTCGAGCATGTCGTCGCCGGGCGAACGGTTGGAGAGACCGCCCTAGCTCTGGGGGCGGAGATCGCCACCGTAAAGAGCCACCTCCAGCGGATCTTCAGCAAGACCGGCGTGCGGCGTCAGCTCGATCTCGCAAGGATCGCCTATTCTCTCGCGGCACCGTCAACAATATTGTAACCGGCGAAATGCATCAAAGACTCCTTGTTGAGGCAATTGCTCGAAAGCGGAACACTCCCGTCTGCCAGAATGCCAAAGAGCGGCCGGACGGCTGCGCGCCCAACCCAGCCGCTCAAATATTTCGGGACCGTCCGCACAAGCAGCCGTTCCTCTAGCACAATCCCAGCAGCGTTTCTTTATCGAAGACGCTTGGGATCGCGCCGCGCCTGGGCAGGAAGGTGGGAGCGAGCGTGGAGGATCGGCAGCGGATCGCTACGCGCAACGGCCGGGGTGGCCTGGTGCACGTGGTCCGGAATGGAGGCCGCTTGGTTAAGTGATACACTTCCGGGAGGGGCACGCCGGAGACGGCCGATTCCACCAACCTTAGAGGCAGTTTCGGTGGCGCCCGCTGCGGTGATGACCGGGCTTGGTGTGAGACACGCGACCGCGACGTTGCAAATGCGCACCGTAACATCCGTCAGTTCACCTCATTACGTGGTGCCGCAATCGAGAACGGCCTGGGCGAAA
Source organism: Lichenifustis flavocetrariae (assembly GCF_026130545.1). Classification (GTDB taxonomy): domain Bacteria; phylum Pseudomonadota; class Alphaproteobacteria; order Rhizobiales; family Beijerinckiaceae; genus Lichenihabitans; species Lichenihabitans flavocetrariae. Next base: position 15,865 of record NZ_JAMOIM010000031.1, read on the forward strand.
TCGCGCGGCGCTTCCTGTGGCAGATTGTGGCCAATGCTGCCCCCGATCAGCCGATGTTCGTACCTGCCGGTGAACTTGCCGGCATAGGATGCCGGCTCCGGATGCGGCGCCCCGTTTGCCTCCCCTTCGAGGGTAATGGTCGGTACAGTAATGACCGGCGCGAGGGCCAGGCGGGCCTCCAGCGCATCGTACTGCCGCTCCCCATCGACAAGGCCAAGCCGCCATCGGTAGTTATGGATAACGATGCCGACATGGTCCGGGTTATCGAACGCCTCGGCACTGCGCGCAAACGTGGCCTCGTCGAATTTCCACTGCGGCGAGGCCGTCTGCCAGATGAGCTTGGCGAAGTCCCGCCGGCTGGCCTCGTAGCCGGCCTGTCCGCGCGGCGTCGCGAAGTAGAACTGATACCACCAGCTCAGCTCGACGCGGGGTGGCAGTGGCGACTTGCCCGCCTCTTGGTTTCCGATCAGGTAGCCGCTTACCGACGCGAGGGCGCGGCATCGGTTCGGCCATAGCGCCGCGACGATGCATGCTGTGCGAGCGCCCCAGTCGAAACCGGCCAGGGTCGCCTGCTGAATTCCGAGCGCGTCCATCAGGGCGAGGACGTCGCTAGCGAAAGCCGCTTGCTGTCCGTTGCGGGGCGTGATCTGCGAGAGAAAACGCGTTGTGCCGTAGCCGCGCAGATAGGGCACGATCACCCGGAGACCCTTGCCGGCGAGAATCGGCACGACCTCGGCGAAGGCATGGATGTCGTATGGCCAGCCGTGCAGCAGGATAACCGGCGAACCATCCGCTGGCCCGTCTTCGGCATAGCCGATATTGAGCGGACCCGCCTCTACCTGCTTTAGTGAAGGGAAGGAAGTGGGAGGGTTGATCACGGGCGTATGCGGCTCGACGCTTTGTGCGGTCGCGGAGCCAACACCGCAAAATGGCGCCGCCGCAATCGCTGCGGCCCCGATCCCGAGTAGGCGGCGGCGAGACTGTTCGATCACGCTCGGAGATGTGGTTATGCGCATGGCTTGGCTCCTGTCATGCCGCTCATAAGCGATCCTGGCCAATTGTCACGGCTGCTGGACGATAGAAGACAACGTCGATGCTGCGCCGCGTGGCTTATGTCTAGACTACTGTAGTGCGCGGCCTCTGCGATGTCGCAAGCAACCATCGTCGAGGGCGGCAAGCTGACACTGAGCCGCGCCGCGAGCAAACCGCCATAGCCGGCTCTCTGACTTCCTGCAGCTATTGGCGAGTTCGGAGAGGCCGTAAGACACGTGTTTAAGCTACAAATGGTGTCAATCGCGCTTTCAGCCGGGGCGTCAGCCAGTTGAGGAACACTCGGAGCTTCAGCGGCATGGGTTTTCTTTCGGTATAGAGTATGTGGACAGGCAAAGGCTCCTTCTCGAATGCCTCCAGAATAACTACAAGTGTGCCGGCTCGCCTCTCCGCCTCCATTTTGTAAGCCATGACGCGAGCAATCCCGGCGCCGAGGGTAGCCGCTTGGACGGCCGCCTCCGATGTGTTCACGGTGAGCCGCGAGCAGATGGGGGTCGTAACCTCGGCACCGTCCTTCGCGAACTTCCAGATGCGCGGACGGCCGACCTCGTCGATGGTGATGCAATCATGATCGGACACATCGTCCAGAGAGACGGGCGTTCCACGACGGGCCAGGTAAGCAGGACTTGCGCACGCGACCACGCGGATCGAACCGATCCGCGTGGCAACCATGCTGCTGTCCGGCAGCGGCCCGATGCGGATTCCGACGTCGATGTTGTTCTCCATCGGGCTGAGCACTCGATCGCTCAGCAGGAGACGCAAGTTGATTTCAGGATAGACCGCGAGGAACTCGGAGGCGAGCGGCAACAGGTGCAAGTGCCCGATCCCCCAAGGGGAGGTCACTGTCAGATCGCCTGTCGGCGTTCGATATTCTCCTGATGCCTCCCGCTCTGCGTCCTCGATTTGCTCGATGATGCGCTTGCACGCCGCGACATAGGACCGGCCCGCTTCGGTCAGCGACATCCGACGAGAGGACCTTTGAAAAAGCTCCACGTTCAGGTGAGCTTCGAGATCGGAAAGCTTCCGACTGATCGTCGGAACGGAAACACCGATTTTTTTCGAGGCCGCGGATAGGCTGCCCGTTTCCGCCACGCTGACGACCACAGACATCGAATCGAGGCGATCCATAATGTACATCCTTTCGGAACACGAAAAGGTTGTTTTCGACAATACCGCTATCCGTTCGCAGGGTAATAGACTAGCTTGTGATCCAACAAATGGTTGTACGCCTTGTAGGAACGGGTTTGATAAATAGTATTCTGCTCAATACGACAGCTTGCCTCTATATTCATTCATATAAGGCGCCGCAGCGCATAGGACAGGTAGCTCTCTAGGCTCAGGTTCCGGCCGGTTTAATCTTTAAAGCCACGCCGCGACGTCAATTTTCGACAGTACCTTGAGCCACGATTGTGTTCGCGGCGAGCGAATATCCCAACCACCCACGAGTCCCCGCCGCGCGAGCGGTTCGGCCATGCTCAGAGTCTGGGGGAACCGCACGATGGGTACCATCACGACGAGAGACGGCACCGACCTGTATTATAAGGATTGGGGGTTAGGCCAGCCAGTCGTGTTCAGCCATGGATGGCCGTTGAGCGCCGATGCGTTCGAGGACCAGATGTTCTTCCTTGCGAGCCGAGGGTACCGCTGCATCGCCCATGACCGGCGTGGTCACGGTCGTTCCAGTCAGCCCTGGACGGGTAATGACATGGATACCTATGCCGACGATCTCGCCACCGTTGTCGAATCTCTCAATGTGAGGGACGCCATTCACGTCGGCCACTCGACAGGCGGCGGGGAAGTCGCCCGCTACATCGGGCGTCACGGCACCAAGCGGGTCGCCAAGGCGGTTCTTATCAGCGCCATACCGCCTGTCATGCTGAAGAGCAAGGCCAATCCTGGCGGCCTGCCGTTGGAGGCCTTCGACAAGCTTCGAACAGCCGTGCTCGCGGATCGTTCGATGTTTTGGAAAGACTTGAGCCTGCCGTTCTACGGTTACAATCGCCCCAATGCCGTGATCTCGTCGGGCGTGCAGGAATCCTTTTGGCTGCAGGGCATCTTGGCGGGATTGCCGGCCTCGTATTTCTGCATCAAAGCCTTTCAGAGACCGACCTGACTGGCGATCTCCACAAGTTCGACGTTCCAACATTGGTGCTGCATGGCGATGACGACCAGATCGTCCCCACCGCGGACTCGGCCTTGCTTTCCTCCAAGATTGTCAAGGACGCCAAGCTGGTGGTTTTGAAGGGGGCGCCGCACGGCATGTGCACGACCCACAAGGACCGCATCAACGCTGAACTGCTCACCTTCATCGAAGGCTAACGCACAGGCTTCCAAGCAGGCGGCTTCGTTTTGGGCCGTCGCATTGCATCCCCACCACCAGTTCCTGGAGCGATCATGCAACCTCCGTTTCTCGCCCCGGTCGTCCGTGCAATGGCGGCGTTGTTTATGCTCTTGGCGGCAGCTCCGCTGGCAACCGCCCATGCGAAGGCGCCAGCCTGCAGTTCCAGTACAGCCGGAATGCCGGTGCTGCATTACCATACCGCCAGGGTCGATGGCGTTGAATTGTTCTACCGCGAGGCAGGCCCCGCGGCTGCGCCCACGGTGCTTCTGCTCCACGGGTTTCCGACATCGTCGCACATGTTTCGCAACCTGATCCCGGCCATTGCCGACTGCTACCACGTCATTGCACCCGACTATCCCGGCTTTGGCGAGAGCGCCGCTCCCGACCACACAACCTTCGCCTATACGTTCGGCCACTATGCTGACCTGATGGATGGCCTGCTCGGCCAACTCGGCGCCAAGCAATATGCCATGTACGTCATGGATTACGGGGCGCCGGTCGGCTACCGGCTCGCCCTCAAGCATCCGGAGCGTGTGACGGCGCTCATCGTGCAGAACGGCAACGCCTATGAAGAAGGTCTCAAGGCCTTCTGGGATCCGATCAAGGCCTACTGGGCCGACGGCTCGAAGGCCCATCGGGACGCCTTGAGTTTCCTCGTCGCACCGGAAACGACCAAGTTTCAGTACACCGACGGCGTTGCCGACGTCACCCGCATCGATCCGGACAACTGGTCCCACGACCAAGCGCTGCTCGACCGGCCGGGCAACAAAGACATCCAACTCGATCTCTTCCACGATTACGGCAGCAATGTTCCGCTCTATCCGCAGTTCCAGGCGTTCTTCAGAGAGAAGAAGCCGCCAACGCTTATCGTCTGGGGCAAGAACGACAAAATCTTCCCGGCGGACGGTGCAGGGCCTTACCTCCGTGATCTTCCCGATGCGGAAGTTCACATGATCGACACCGGCCACTTCGCGCTGGAAGACAAGGCCGATGTGATGGTGCCCCTGATCCATGACTTTCTCGACCGAAAGCTCGCTCCGCAGTGAGCCGCATGTCGCGGTTCTGAACCGAGGATCGGGGGACGAGATGGACATGGCACACGGCCGAACACTGTCACGGCGCGGATTCTGTCTGTGCTGCCTGTCGGCGCCAACGCTCGCTGCCAGCGCGTGGCCCACGCCCCGCCAGGCTTATGCGGAAGCGCTCGGCATCGTGCAGCAGATCAAAGCCGCAGCCGTCACCACGCCGATCACCATCCACCGCTTGCGCGGCAATATCGCCGTGCTCGAGGGATCGGGCGGCAATGTCGCGGTCCTCAGTGGCCGCGACGGCAAGGTGCTGATCGATGCCGGGATCGCCGTCTCGCGGCCGCAGGTTGCGACAGCCCTCGCGGCGTTGGGTCCGGAGCCCGTCACCCACCTGATCAACACCCATTGGCACTTCGATCACGCCAACGGCAACGAATGGCTGCACGAACTTGGGCCCGCGATCCTGGCTCATGAGAATACGCGCAAGCACCTCCTCACGATGCAGCGGGTGGAAGACTGGAGCTACGACTTCCAGCCGCTCTCCCCGGCCGCGTTGCCGACCGAGCTGTTTGCCGACGAGCGGACCCTGAGCCTCAACGACACGACTATCGTCCTGAAATATTACGGGCCGGCCCATACCGACAGCGACATCTCGGTCTTCTTCAGGGAACCGGATGTGCTGCACACCGGCGACACGTTCTGGAACGGGATCTATCCGTTCATCGACTACTCGACCGGCGGCAGCATCGACGGTTCGATCCGAGCGGCCGAGGCCGACTTGGCGATGACGACGGTCAAGACCATCATCATTCCCGGCCACGGCTCCCCGGTCAGCAATCGCGCCGAACTGCAGGCGTTTCGCGACATGCTGGTCGGTGCAAGGGCGAGTGTGGCCGCCTTGAAGAAGAGCGGGCACTCGCTGGAGGCGATCGTCGCGGCCAAGCCGACGGCGCCTTACGATGGAAAATGGGGCACCTTCGTCATCGGCCCGGCGCTCTTCACCAAGCTCGTCTACGAGGGCGTGTGATCGTGACGCAAGAAGACCCGTCCTGTTTTGGCTCTGGAGAATCGCCGTGCCTGGAGCGCTTCAGCATATCCCCGCAACGCTGGCCGCGACCCTGATGGTCAGCGGCGCGGCGGCCCAAACTGCCAGAGACATTCGCGGCCCTTCCCCGCTCGTCGCCATTGAGAACGAGCCTCCACCCAGGCTGATCGTCGATCCGCCGCTTCCCGAGCCGCTAGCCCTTGGCCGTGTGTTCATTCAATACCGCGCGGAAAACCTGCGGATTGTTCCGGTCTTCGGCAAGGGCGCGCTCCAGGTCTCGCCGCGTATCGGGCATGTCCACATCTCGGTCGACGATGCGCCCTGGCACTTCGTCGACGCGAGCGGCGAGACGCTCATTCTCGTCGGACTCGAACCCGGCCCGCACCACGTGCTCGTGGAACTCGCCGACCCCACGCATCATGTGATCGACCGGCAGACGGTCCGTTTTCTCGTCCCAAAACAACTTAGTGCTCAGTGAGCGGAGCGCTGTCGTTGCATGCACCGGACCTCTTCGGAAGAGACGTTTTCATGGCACACCGATACGCCGATATCGCATTCACCGGCCCTGTGAAAAATGTCCAGGAGGTAATGGGCAGCCGGGGTGCCTATGCGCGCCGGGACTCCGGTCCCGAAACGAACAACCGTCTCGGTCTGATCGAGGCCGACTACATTGCGGCACGCGACGGGCTCTACATCGCCTCGGTGTCAGATGCGGGATGGCCATACGTGCAGTTCAGGGGCGGTCCTCCGGGCTTTCTTCGGGTGCTCACCGACCAGGAACTCGGTTTCGCCGACTTCCGTGGCAACCGCCAATATATCACGACCGGCAACGTCGCCGGCAACGACCGGGTGTCGCTGTTCCTGATGGACTACAAAAATCGTCGACGCCTGAAAATCTTTGGTCGGATGCGGGCCTCTCAGCTCAGCGACAATCCTAAACTTGCCGAGCGGCTCAAGGTCCCCGGCTACCCGGCGATTATCGAGCGCGCCTTCTTGATTACGGTCGAGGCATTCGATTGGAACTGTCCGCAGCACATCACCCCCCGGTACACCGAGGCCGAGATCGCGCACATCTTCGCCGGTGTCCGGGGCAAGGGAAGTGAAGATTGTGGAACGGCCTTCAGCGCGGCTCTCGAGGAGTGAAGACGTGATGGATTTGAGTCGCACAAGCGCAGATGCGGCCACGAAGGTCGTGTTGGCTCAAGGCGAAGCACCGGTATTCGCGCCGGGTGAGCGCGTCCGCGTTCTCACCCGCTCACCCGTGGGTCACTACCGCGTTCCGATCTACCTGCGTGGTAAGAGCGGCGTGGTTGAAAGCGTCATCGAACCGGTCGGCCTCGACAACGAGGAAGAAGCCTATGGCCGCAACGCTGGAATGAAGCGGCATTACTACCGTGTTGCCTTGCCGATGACCGAGATCTGGGCCGACTACGACGGTTCTCCCCGCGATGGATTGCACATCGAGGTCTTCGAAACTTGGCTCGAAAGGATCTGAGCGATGCCCGACCACCATCATGATCACACGCACGATCACCCGCATGCCGAGATCAGCCAGACTGAAAGGCCTGGGTATTACGAGATCATGGAAACGGCGGTCCGAGAACTCCTCATCGAGAAGCGGCTGATCGGAGCAAACGAGATCCGCCGTCAAATCGAGGTGCTGGATTCGCGCACGCCCGCGCTTGGCGCCAAGGTCGTGGCGCGTGCCTGGGTCGATCCGGCGTTCCGATCCCGACTGCTCGCCAACGGCAGGGCTGCCTGCGAGGAACTCGGCCTCAGCTTCTATGATGACACCGGCCTCATTGTTCTCGAGAACACCGACACGGTTCACAACCTGATCGTCTGCACCCTGTGTTCCTGTTATCCGCGGCCGGTCCTGGGGCTTCCGCCAGACTGGTACAAGCTGAAGCCATACCGGGCACGGGCGGTCTCGGAGCCACGGGCCGTGCTGGCGGAGTTCGGAACGATCATCCCCGACGACGTGCAAATCCGCGTCAGTGACTCGACCGCGATGGTTCGGTTCCTTGTGCTTCCGAGGCGACCAGAAGGCACCGAGGATTATACGGAAGAGCAGCTGACCGATCTCGTCACCCGCGATGCCATGATCGGCGTAGTGCCCGTCACCTTGGCTGCCGAGAGAACCGCGCCATGAATAATTCCGAACAGCTGCTCCGGCGTCTCCCCAACGACATTGGTGGCCTGCCGGCCGATGCCATCGATCGCACCGAGCACGCGCTCGAACCCTGGGAAAAGCGCTGCCACGCGCTGGCCGACGTCCTTGACTTCCACAAGATCATCAACACGGAGGAAAAGCGACGAGGCGTCGAGGCGCTCGGCGCCGAGATGATTGGCAAACTCACCTACTATGAGCGCTGGATCGCGACCTTCGCCAACATCCTCTTTCAGAAGGGAATCCTCACCCCCAGCGACCTCGCCCGCAAGATGGATGAGATCGAAGCACGCACCTGACCGGCCTGTCGGCTCTGCCTTTCCCACCATGGTTTCCCCCAACCACCTGGACTCGAGCTATGACCATCAACCGATCCGACGAGCGTCAGCCCGGAGCGCACGACCGGGCGACCGCTCCCGCCAGTTCGTTGCCATCCCCACTGTTTCGTTTTCAGCAGGGCGACTTCGACGTCACGGTCCTGAGCGACGGGTTCATCTGGATCCCAGACGACATCCTTTTGTCCGACGGATCCGCCGAGCAACGGGCTTCAATCCTCCCCCGCTTGGACGCGCGCGACGGCATGGTGAGACCAAAAACCAACATTCCCCTGATCCGAAAGGGCGAGGATGTAGTCCTCATCGATATCGGCGCCGGACACCTGTATCAGCCCTCGGACGGCATGCTGGCTGACAATCTGAAGCGGGCGGAGATCGATCCGAGTACGGTCACCAAGGTCGTGTTTTCGCATGCACATCCCGATCACATCTGGGCCACGCTCGATGAGCACGGCAGCCTGCGCTACCCCAATGCGGAGTATTACATCGGCGCGGCGGAGTGGGAGTTCTGGATGGATCCGGACTATCTCACCAAGATGCCGCCAGCGCTGCACGAGTTCGCGCGTGGCGCCCGGCGCGACCTCGAAGCGGTCAAGCAGTGCTTGGTCATGCTGAAAGCGGGCGACGACGTCGTCACGGGTCTACGTGCTTTAGACACGCCGGGCCACACGCCAGGGCATCTCTCATTCGAGCTGGCGGGCGGCGATGGGCTCCTCATCGCGGTGGATGTAGCCAATAACGAGGTGGTGTCGTTCGAGCATCCGGATTGGCGGTTCGGTTACGACACAATCCCTGAGCTTGGGGTCCGCACCAGACGGCGGCTGCTTGATCGAGCTGCAAACGAGCGCACGAAGCTGCTTGGCTATCACTGGGGGTATCCGGGGCTGGGCTTCGCCGAACGTCACGGGGAAGCGTTCCACTTTTCGCCCGCGATCTGACGGGCATCGGGCCTTCTTCCCTGCATATCCCCTAATCCCCGCTCCGTTGTCCTCGGCTTGGCGGATTGGATCCTCATCAACCAAACGCGCCGCATCAGGCCAGGAGACGTCGCCATGGGTCGACTGCAAGGCAAGGTCGCCGTGATCACCGGTGCCAACAGCGGCATCGGCCTGGCTTCCGCGAAGAGGTTCGCAGCTGAGGGCGCTTTCGTCTTCATGACAGGGCGTCGAAAGGCAGAACTCGACGCAGCCGTCGCGGGCATTGGCATGCAGGCTCGAGGAATCCAGAGCGATGTCTCCAAGCTGGCCGATTTAGACCGGCTGTTCGACATCATCCGCGCTGAAGCGGGGACGATCGACGTGCTCTTCGCCAATGCCGGGGGCGGCGAATTCGCACCGCTGGGCGCTATATCCGAACAGCACTTCGATGAGACATTCCAGACCAATGTGAAGGGCACGCTGTTTACGGTCCAGAAGGCGCTTCCGCTCCTGAAGGATGGCAGTTCAGTTATCCTGACGGGGTCAACGGCCGCGACGACGGGCACACCCGCTTTTAGCGTCTACAGCGCCAGCAAAGCGGCCATCCGCAACTTCGCCCGCAGTTGGATCCTTGATGTTGCACCCCAACAGATCCGCATCAACGTTCTCGTCCCTGGCGCCACATCGACACCCGGCTGGCATGACCTCGCCACGTCGGACGAAGCCCATGAGCAGATGCTTAAGTTCGTTGCATCGACGACGCCCTTGGCCCGTCTTGGCGCGGTCGATGAGGTCGCCGCTGCTGCGTTGTTTCTGGCCTCGGACGAAAGCAGCTTCGTTACAGGAAGCGAACTCTTCGTCGACGGCGGCTCTGCACAGGTCTGATCACCGACGGCACAGACGCATCCAAGCATGCGCGGCGCATAGAACCGAGGAAATCATGTTGATGACAGCCCACGTTGAGAAGACGGCCAGACTATTCGTCGCCGCGGTTGTCGCCGCGGTGGTTCTCAGTTTCTCGCAGGCGCAGGCGGCTTCGGGGAAACCGACGATCTTTCTCGTACACGGTGCTTTTGCGGATTCGTCGAGCTGGAATGGCGTCGTTACTCGCCTCCTTGCCGACGGTTATCCTGCGGTGGCGGCCGCGGTTCCCCTTAGGAGCGTCAAGGGTGATGCGCGTGCCCTGACGAGCCTTCTCGCTTCCATTCCTGGACCGGTGGTTCTCGTCGGGCACTCTTATGGAGGTGAAGTCATATCGGTCGCCGCAGAAGGCCGCGGCAACGTGAAGGCGCTCGTCTTTGTGGCAGGTCTTGCCCCGGACGTTGGCGAAAGCGCAGCCGATCTCGGCAATCGTTTCCCGACCGGCACCCTGGGTTCGGCCCTCGACGCTCCTGTCACTCAAGCCGACGCTGAAAAGGATCTCTACATTCAGCAGGCCAAGTTCTGGAAGCAATTCGCCGCAGACGTGCCGGAGGGTGAAGCCAAGACGATGGCCGTGGCTCAACGTCCGATCACTGAGGCCGCACTGAACGAGCGTGTGGCAGCTGCAGCGTGGAAAACGCTGCCCTCCTACTTCATCTACGGTTCGCTCGACAGGAACATCCCGGCCGCGCTTCACGCCTTCATGGCAGGCCGTGCGCATGCAAAAGAGTCGGTGGAGATCGCAGGCGCCTCGCACGTCGTTATGATCTCCCACGCGCCAGAGGTCGCAGCCATGATCGAGCTTGCGGCCTCGTTGCCCTGACGCATGCGGCAGTTTCTGCCGGGAGGCTGCCCGCGCCTGAGACTTATACTGCGCAGACAAGTCGGGATCTCTCGGCCGAAGTGAGATGCTGGCCCCGTTGCTTGGCAAGGTAGGCCAGTTCGATTGTGTTACGGATTGAAGGGTCGATGTATGAGCGATCGCATTCGCGAAATCCTTGTTCCTCTGCCCTTCTCAGACACGTTAGACCGGTTGTCGGCCGCCATCCTAAAAAGCGGAATGACAATCTTTGCCACTATCGACCACGCGGCAGGGGCTCGACAGGTCGGCTTGCACATGCCTCCAACGACAGTGTTCATTTACGGCAGTCCAAAGGGCGGCACGCCGGCGATGCTGTCCGTTCCAAATGCGGCTCTTGACCTTCCACTGCGCGTCCTCGTCCGAGACAGCGGGAACGGAGAGACAGTGATCGCTTTCCATCCCGTCGGGACGATCCTCCGAACCTTGGGAGTGCCCGAAGAAAGTGCTTCACGGCTGGAAACAGCCCAGAACCTGCTCATGGACGGGGTGCTGTCTTGAACAGAAGGGCCGGATCTACCGCATACAAGCTCACGAGAAAATCATGACGCGTCTCATCACCCCCTTTGGATTTCGGTCGACGGCCGCAGAAGTTGCGAGCGGGATAGATCTCACCGGCAAGCGGATCATCATCACGGGCGGCGCGGCCGGGATCGGCTTGCAAACCGCAAGCGTGTTGGCGAATGCAGGAGCCGAAATCACGCTGGCGGTTCGGCGCCCGGACGCCGCGCAATCGGTTGTCGAGGACCTGCGCCAGGCCACGGGCAATCCAGCGATTGAGGTTCGGCAGCTTGATCTATCGGACCTCCGCTCGGTGCAATCCTTCGTGGATGATTGGGCTGGCTCGCTCCATGTGCTGATCAACAATGCGGGCATCATGGCCGTGCCGGAGCTTTTGCGGACGTCGCAGGGCTTCGAACTTCAATTCGGCACCAATTACCTCGGTCACTTCGCGCTGGCGTTGGGGCTGCACCACTCTCTCGCAGCTTCGAACGGCGCGCGCGTCGTTTCGGTGAGTTCGAGCGGACACTTTTTCTCTCCTGTCATTTTCGACGATATTGGCTTCGACTTCGTGCCCTACACGCCCATCGGGGCCTATGGGCAATCGAAGTCGGCGACCGCGCTGTTCTCGGTCGGGATTACGCAACACTGGGCGAACGATGGCATCGTTTCGAACGCTCTCAACCCCGGCGCGATTGCCACTGGACTTCAGAAACATACCGGTGGTCTGAAAACCCCCGTCGAGCGTCGCAAAACGCCTGAACAGGGCGCCGCTACATCCGTCTTGTTGGCAGCATCGCCTTTGTTAGACGGCATAAGCGGTCGCTATTTCGAGGACTGCAACGAAGCGGAAGAAGTCGCGAAGCGTCCAACTGACTTCACCGGGGGTTATGCAGCCTATGCTCTCGACCCCGGCAATGCCGCCAGGCTCTGGGATGTGTCGCAGCGGCTTATCGAGGATCACCACAGCCGCAAGCGGCTTCCCGCTCATTGACGAAACAAAGAAATGAAATGTCGGGACATCTAAGGTTGCCCCATCTTAATGAACGGCTTTCAGCTTGCGGATTAGGGCTCGTTCAGGGCTACTTTTCCTTCGGCTTCATAGGCGACCAGTAAGCGGTAGCCCAGACCTGAATGCAGGCGGATCGGGTTGTACCAGCCTCGGGATCGCATGCTCCTGCCGCCGAGCGAAACGCACGAGGAACCGACCATGATGAACATCACGCGCCGCGCTCTGCTGGCTGGTGCAGGCGCCCTCGCCGCGACCGGCTCGGTGGTCCGAGCAAGCACCGTTCGAGCATCGGAAGCCACCTCGACCGTGCTGACGGCGGGACGCAGGACGCTCGATGTCAACGGGCGTCCGGCCAGCGTTTTCGGTCTGCGGCAACCCGACGGCACGGCGGGCCTCTTCACCGAGGTCGACGTGCCGTTCCGCGTGACCCTCCGCAACGAGATTGGCGTCGATACGCTGGTCCATTGGCATGGGCTGACGCCGCCCTATCGTCAGGACGGTGTCTCCGGCATATCAGGGCCGCCGATCCCGGCCGGCGCGTCGGCGCGATACGACTTTCCGCTCGCTTTTCCCGGCACCTTCTGGATGCATTCCCATCAGGGAATGCAGGAGCAATCCTTGCTGAGCGCACCGCTAATTATCCGACCAAAGGGCGGCATCGGAGATCGCCAAGAGGTCGTGATGCTGCTGCACGACTTTGCTTTTCGTGCCCCGTCGGAGATCTACGCCGGGTTACGCCATCCGAAGGCAGGGGACAAAGGCGGGTCGGCCGGCGGCACGAGCGAGATGGTGGGGATGCACAAGGCGTCCGCGCCCAAGATGTCAAGGGATCTGAACGACGTCTCCTATGACGCCCTCCTGGCCAACGATCGCACGGTCGCCGATCCCGACGTCGTCCGGGTCGAGCAGGGCGGCCGCATTCTACTCCGCGTCATCAATGCCGCCGCCTCCAGCAATTTCCTCATCGATCTCGGCGCGCATAGCGCGCTCCTCGTAGCGGTCGATGGTCATCCCGTCCAACCCGTCGCGGCGTCCGCCTTTCCGGTCGCGGTGGCCCAGCGCATTGATCTCGAGATTCGGCTCGATGCGGGCCCATCGGCCCTTCCGGTGTTCGCGACCCTCGAAGGCGAGGCCAAACGGAGCGCGCTGCTCCTCGCAACCGCCGCCGGGACCATTCCGAAACTGGCCATTCTGGCCGCGGCGAAAGCAGCACCCTTGAACCTTAACCTGGAGCGGCGTCTGCGCTCGATCGCGCCGCTCCCGCGCAAGGCGGCCGATCGCACGCATCGCGTCGATCTGACCGGCGACATGTCAACCTATGTCTGGAGCCTGAACGGCGTCACCTATGGGCAGGATTCGCCGCTGATGGTCGCCGCGGGCGATCGCGTCGAGTTGGTGATGACCAACAAGACGATGATGGCTCACCCGATGCACCTACATGGCCATGTGTTCCAAGTCGTCGCGATCGATGGACAGCGCTTCGATGGCGCGATGCGCGACACGGTCCTGGTGCCCCCGAAGTCGGTCGTGACGGTCGCCTTCGACGCCGACAATCCCGGCCACTGGGCGTTTCACTGCCACAACCTCTACCACATGGAAGCGGGGATGATGACGACTGTGCACTACGAGGGCACCTGGTGACCTGTTACGGAACAACGCTCATTTACGGCCCGGACAGGCGGCTCTTGTTGTCGGCGTGAGGAGGCACCCAAAATCTCTGGATGCGCTCGATGGAGCAGGCCCCAAAACTCGCACACAGACCATCGTCGCGTTGCCTTGGATACGGTAGTCCGCCTTACAAGGAACCGGCGAGAGTCCGAAAGCTCCGGTCTCGCCAACGCATGAGAGCGTCTGAACTCTACGGTGACGCTGGGTCCCGGTCCATTGCTCTGACCTCGGCATCGGTTGAGCGTGCGTCGTAGATCGAGCGCCGTTCGATGGTGCGTGAAACCAACGTCGCCGTGGCGACGCCGAGCAGCAACGGGACGATGAAGGAGCGGTCGCGTCCGGTTAGCTCCATCATCAGCACGACGGCCGAGATCGGGCCGTGCGTCGTGGCGCCCAGCACGGACTCGCCACCGACGAGCGCGAATTCTCCCGCCGGAACGCCGGCCACAGCCAAAACCAGGCGTGCCCGAGAACGCCGCCAAGCAGCGCCCCGAGCGTCAGCGACCGCGTGAACAGCCCCGCCCGGCGCGGCATTGCCAAGGCAGAGGAATGTCGGGATGGGTTTCAGCGACAGGAGCGCGAGCAGCGTCGCGAACTGCACATTGCCCAGGAAGCCGAGCTCGGAAACGTCCTTGCCGTTGCCCAGCAATTGCGGAAACCAGATCGAGACCACCCCGCGCCCACCGAGCGCGATGGCCAACACCGCGAGGCGCTGACAGCCTTTTGGATTGTGGTGGTCGGCCCAGGCGATCGCCCGGACATAGACGACCGAAACCACGCCGGCAATCGGCCCGGCGAGCACCGCCCAGACCGAGATCGATAGCGGGGCGGGGTAGTCGGGGATCGGATAGGTCACGGCATCGGGCAGGACCGGCCACGAGATAGCCGTTGCGATGAGCGAGGCCATGATCGCCGGCAGCACCAAGCGCAGCGAGAGCGCCCCGCGCATCACCTCGAGGGCGAACAGCGCGCCGCCGAGCGGAACCCCGTAGGCCGCCGCCATCCCGGCGCCGGCGCCGCAGGCGACCAGAAGCCGCCGTCGCTGGTGGACAGGCCAGCGCGATCGCAGAAGGCATTAGCCGCCACGGCACCCGCCTGCTTGGGAGCCCCCTCCCGCCCGAGTGAGGCGCCCATGCCGACGATCACGACCAAGAGCATCTTGCTGCCCAGCGTGCGCAGTGACGGCAGTCGCTCCGCGTGAAACCAGATCGCGGCGGTGATGTCGATGCCGTTGCCGCTGCAGAGGCGCGTGAGGACGAGCTGCCCGGCCCCCGTCACCATGCTGGCCCCGAGCAGGACCAGGATGTGCCGCAACGCCCCCGCGTTGCCCGCAGCTTCGAGCAAGGTTCCAGGATCGGGCCACATGACGTGCTGCACCAGCCGCAGCAGGCTGGTCAGCGCCACGGCGGCGAAGCCCGTCGTGACACCAATGAGCGCCACCACGATCCAGAACGCGGCGGCGCCGGCTTGACGCAGCGTCGTTGGGACTTCCTCGCGAGCGGTTGGATGATCCAATAGATCGACATGACTTCTCACGCGGCGAGAGCGCCACAATCACAGGACCGCGTGCCGGCGGCGCACCAGTGTGTCAATGCCAGTCTCGCCCCGGGAACGGCGGCATAGCCACATGTCCAAGGTTCGCCACGGCGGGTGGGGTTCACGTGGCGTAAGCCAACCAGCCGGCTTCAAAGCGATGACCTCCGTTTCTGAACGTTTGCCTGGGCAATCCAGCACACCCCAGGAGCCTAGGTCTGTCTCGCACTTTTCGGATGCAATAAGATCTTCAGCGAATGTCGGCTCAATGTGATCCAGGCTACAAACCGGACATTCTCCTTTCGGCCAAGCTTTCCCGTTCGCGGCCAATCAGCTTCAGCTAAAGCAGACCTCCCCGGCATCGTCGTGTCGGCAGGTGTCACGCGAACTCGGCTGACGATCTCTGGCTGCGGTCAGTGACGATCACGAGCCAACACTCGAATCTGGCCGGTAGCGGCCGTCAGTAGCCTCAATTGGTGAGACATGCCGGTCTGGAAGCCGTGCAGCCTCGCACGTACGTCGCGTGACGTCGGGCTGCCCGGAATGAGCTGCAGAGACGTCAGCGAGATCCGTCGCGAGATCTCCCCAAGAGCTTGGGATCGATTTGGGATTTCAATTTTGATTTCCCCCTTCTCAAGTTCAACAAGGATATCACGTCATGGCCAACAATAATTGTAAGCTCTCGCCAACGCCCGCTCTGAACATCGATCTCCTGGCAGGGATCCGTCAGATGTTCACACCCAATGAGATCGAAGTCATCGCGACCGCCTTGGCGGGATCTCCTCCGACAGAGGCGATGACCTTTGGAGAGATGTTCCGCCGCAGACTTCGCACGAGCAGCCTTCTTCAGTCGATAGTGCGCCGCTGGCGTCTCGATGTCGGCACCCTGGTCGACAAGTTCGCATGTGCGACGCCCGAGATGCTCATCGAATTGGGGAGGGCGGTCGAAGCCTGGTACGACATCTGCCATCGGGAAGGTCTCTACCCTTGGGGCAGATCCTCGGAAGTCGTCTTGTCACGCGTTGGCTTGCACGCGGTCACAGGACCGGCGGCCTGGGGCTTCGCGGTTGCGATCCATCAGTCCACGTCGAGCGAGTTCGTCCTGCGGGATAGCCCGGGTGCGATGGACTTCGACACCATGCCGGATGTCGCGTCGCTGGCCCATGCCGTGCTGGAGCAGCACCGGGACTGGATGACGGATCCTGATGGCGCGTATCGGCTCGTCACCCAACTCGCGAAGCTGACAGGGCACCGGTACTTCCGCCTTGATGCCCGCCTGGGTCGCCCCATCCTGACGGCGATCACCACCTCGGCTCTGGCGCACGACTTGGCCGATGGCAGCCTTCGGCACCTGTGGCTGCAAGGCGTTAACGCACCTCAAAGCGGGACGTAAGACGTCCTACGCCAGCTGGGATTGAGCACCTGCCGGTCCTGGAGCGAGAGAGATCTCGCTCCAGGAGATCGCGGGCGGCTCCTCGCAATCCGGACCATATCGCGAGACTACCCTGCCTTCTCGCGCCCCACCGTTGCGCCCCACCGATCAATGCCCCGTCGGGCCTTCGCGCCAGAGCGAAAGCGGATGACACGATCCGCGTCACTGCTGCAGCGGCGGTGATTGGCATTTCTCTCAAGCCTCTCAGTTCTTTTGGGATTTCGATTTGATTTCCCCCTTTCAACCTTCAACCATCAAGGATGACACTCAGATGACCGACACCAATCGTAGGCTCTCGCCAGGCGCTCAGCGGGTCCGTGAGCAGCGCCTCGCGCTTCTCGACGCCCATCGCTGGCCGCAGTTCGGAGGCACCGCGCTCGACCGCAAGCCGCCGCCCGTCTTCGCTGCCGGACGCGATGAGCAGCCACACGGCAGCGCCTTTCTCGGGATCATGCGCTGCACCGGCACAGATCGGATCGGCGCCCGACTGCACCATCCGGTGCGCGTGATCTCCGAGATGATCGCTGCCCATCCGGTCGCTCACCTGCGCGCCATCAACGCAGTGCGCTACGGCGAGACCTATCTCGAAGACACAGGTGGGTTCGGCCTCGCCACATCGGGATGGGACGACTGGACCCTGGAGCCGATCCCAAGCGACACGCCGGTCGCACCGTACAGCCCCGTGACGATCGCGGCTGACGTCCTCACCGTGGCGCTGCCACCCGGCCTGACGGTGCGCCAGTTCCATGCCGCTGTGACGCGCGCCATCAAAGCCACGGCGTTGCACCTCTATGTGCGCACCCGCTCCGGCGAAGACTGCTGCACGCTGAGCGTGACGTCCCCGGAAAGACTCTGCCGCGCCACCAACGATCCGCTGGCCGGCGGGGGACCCGTGGAAGATCTTCACCTGGTCGATCCGCAGCACGACCTGCGTCGACTGATCCGGGTGGTGGAGAATGTCGTCGCCACGGCGGCAAAGGCATCGCCGAGCGGACCGAACGCAGGCTGAGCGCGATCTGACGGTCGGCAGCCAGGCGGCAAATGAGTCAGGTGGCCGACGTCGCAGACGACTGTCGGAACAGCCGGATCTCACCCGGCAGCTTGGCAGGCGGAGCCTGCCCCTCTGACAGCGCGACCAAGGCCTTTGTCCCTCGCGCTGTCAGGTCCGAACACACAGGAAAGAAGGCGTCCTGCCTTTTTGAAGCTTCAGAGTTTTTTGCCCCCGTTCTGAAGCTGGCGCAGCCGAGATCAACCAAGACGGCGCGAGTGTCCCCGCGGGGCCGAGACCCACCCATGACCATAATCTATGATGCAAACTTGCGTTTGCCCGATGACGCACGCGCCATGACCGAAACGCTCTGGCCGCGCTGGCTCGCTGACCTCGACCGCTACGACGGCCGGGGGACCGCGGTGACCGACCCGACCGAGAAACTCCAGGTTCGGCTCAGCCTGACCGCGACCGCGCTGTTGCTGGCCGCTCTACCGGCAAGCCAAATCGATGACCTGCGGGCCAAGACACTCGTTGCGGCGTGGCTGCGCACGAACGATCTCGGCGACAATACGCTCGAGATGGTCGAAGCGGCCATCACGGCCGACATGGCCCGCCTGCAGCCCGTGGACGACCTGCTGGTCTGAGACGGTTGCAGCAGAAGGGCAGGGTGGAGCGGGCTCGATCCGCGTGGCGGCCCAACGCCGATCCTGGGTGATCCCGACTTCGATCATCACGATGCAAGTGTCCGCTTCACGGTCAGACTGTCTTTTTCTCCCCCCTTCTTGACCTTCTCACCAACAACCCGGCCGACGCGCGCTGCGCCGACCGGATCGCAGCTCCCTCCACACAACACAATCCAACCCTGCAAAGGAACGTACCATGAACATCAAATCATCGACCGCTCTCTCATCCTGGCGTGTCGTCAGCGCCGACGAACGCAGCACCTGCGAGCGCATACGACTTGCCGCCCCGCCGGTGGACACCGCCCTGTTTGCCTCCGGGCTGATCGTTCCGTCGCCAACCAGAGGGGGAGGGCGCTCGCCTATTTGGTGAGCTCCTCCGGCTTGACACAGATTCATGACAACCCCTGCGTCTTCAAATACGGCGCCACCTGCGCATCGACGATCGAAGCACGCCGATCCTGAGTGATCCGACTTCGATCATCGCTGATGGGGACCTCTGCTTAACGGGCAGGTTTTTCTCTCCCCCCTTTTGACTTTCCACCAACAACCCGGCCGACGCGCTCTGTGCCGACCGGATCGCAACTCCCTGCACCCAGCAAAACGCAACTCATCAAAGGAACATAACATGAACACGCAGACCTCTAACGCCCTCGCATCCTGGCTGGCGCTCAGCGCCAACGATCGCACCGCCTTCGAGCGCGCCCGCTTGGCCTTGACGGCAGCCGCGCCGCAGCCCTCACTCGAGCCCGACGCGGCTCCTCCTCAGGCCCCGGCGACGCGCGAGAGCGAGCCTGTCACACAGCGCATCGCGCAGCCGCAGCAGCTCAGCCTGCTGCCGTTGCCGCCCAGCGCAAGCCCGCGGCGCGGCCGCCTGGCACCTCCGCCAGTCGACACCGCCCTGTTCGCCTCCGAGGCCTATCGGGCGATCGCGGGCGGCGGTGGAACGGCTTTGGCGTATGTCGCGGGCTGCCGCGGCATGGCGCAGATCTACGAGGAGATTCACACCACGTTCTACAAGGCTGGATCGACCAGCGCCTCGGCGATCGCCGCGCGGATGCGCAGCTTGAACGACGCGGGCTACGCCTCCTATCGCCGGCTCGGCAATGAGGTCGTGGCCGAGCCTGAGTTCGACGGCTGGAGTGCCGCCAGCCTGCCGCTGCATGGTCCCCGGCCGCCAAATAGCCCAGTCACGGGTCTTGGCAATGCGCTCCAGGTCCTTCTCCCGGCCGGCATGACCCACGAGGCCTTCGACATCGCCCTCACCGAACACCTGTGGTCGGTGTCCTTAGCAACCATCGCGGCGAAGCCGGCCTTTCGCCTCACATGCATCGGTCGCGGCTTCGATATCGGTCGCCTGCAACGCTTCACGCTGAAGCAGGACAAATCCGGTTTCAAGGCGGCCTGCGAGCTCGTGCGTCTGTCGCCACGCTGGGAGGCCGATGCTTTCGCGGATCTCATCGAGGGCATCATCGCCGACTTCGTGCTCGCCCGCTCCCGTGCTCGCAACCCGAGCCCGATGAGCCGCCACGCCATCGAACGCTGAGCGCGTGCCGGGGCGGCGGTCCCTCGTGATCGCCGCCCGGCCCGCCGGGCCCGAGCCCTGTTCCGCAAGCTCCTTTCTTTCCGCCCATCATCTGGATCTCCCCATGACTTCGGCTGCCCCGATCGTCTCACCCACCCCTGTTGCCGTTGCGTCCCTGCGCGATGCGGCGAGCCACAACTCGCTCAGAGAGGCCATCCCGACTTTCACCCTGACGCACTTTCTCGCCGCAGTCGGACGCAGCCTGCTCGCCGGTCTGCCCTCTCAGGTCTGGATCGAGGCCACGGTCGTGGCCGTCAAGGCCAGCGCCTACGGCCATCAGCTGGAACTCGTCGAGAGTGACGGCAGCGGCGGAGCGCCAACCGCACACCTGCGGGTGTTTCTTAGCAAAGAGGTGCGTCGCGCGATCGTCCAGGCGAGCGGCGCGGCCTTCGATCCCGCCCTGCTGGTGGGATTGACCACCTGCCTGCGCGTCGAACCCACCTTCTCGCCGCGCTGGCATCTGCAGGCCCGTGTTCTCGGATTGAGCGCCGCGACCCATCAGTCCATCGAGCGGCTTCGGGTCGACCAGTTGCGGCAGACGCTGCAGCGGGAAGCGCTCTTCGACAGACAGCGATCGCTCGCCACCCCACCGGATCTCACGCGGCTCTGCGTCATCCACCCGACCGGCGCGGCCGGCTATGCCGATGTCGCCGCCGAACTCGATCGATGGCAGAGCGCCGGTCTGCTGATCCTTCGGCACTATCAGGCACCCTTCGAGGGTGAACGCGCGGCGGCCGGATTGATCGCGGCGCTGATGATGGCCGCTGACACGGTGGAAGGCGTCCGGCCCGATCTCATCATGATCGTCCGTGGCGGGGGCGCGAGCGCCGGCTTGCAGAGTCTCAACAACGAGGCCCTCGTCCGCACGCTCTGCCGCTGCCCGGTGCCGATCGTCAGCGGCGTCGGCCATGCCATCGACCGCACCTTGCTGGACGAGGTGGCTTGGCGGGCCGCCGACACCCCCAGCAAGGCGCTCGCCCTCGTGGCCCGCCTGATCGGTGCCCCGGCCGGCCGTGCCCGTGCCGATCTGGTCGCGATCACGACGGCCGCCCATCAGCGGATTGCGAGCGCGGCGGACAGCCTGTCGCTGGCGCGGGACCGGGTGGTCACGGGTGTCGACAAGGCGATCGACCAGGCCGGCGCCGATCTCCGGACGCTCAATGCAAGCCTCGAGAGTGCCAACCGATCTCGCGGCCAGAGTCTCGCGCAGTGCCGTATCGATGCCGATCGTCTCTGGCGGGAGTGCGCCGCGCGCGGTCGGGCGCTGATCACTGACGCCGAGAGGGCAGGGCTCACCCTGAGCCACAGCCTCACCGCCGAGATCCGGCGCCGTCTCGCCCACGTCGATCCGGGTGATGCGCCCGCCGCGGCCGTCACACGCGTCGCGACCGCGCAGGTGGCGGCCGCCGCCCAGCATTGCGACGCGCTGTTCGCCAGCATCACGGCCGCCGTCCGGACCCGCTTGGCCGCAGCCGAGAGCGCTCTCGCCCGCAGCGAGGCGCACCTTGCCGAAACCGATCTCGCGGCCGTGCTCGGCCGTGGCTTCGCCCTCGTGCTCGATGCCGACGGGCACCTCCTCCGCTCACAGGCCGCCGCCCTCCACGCCGGCCGCGTGACCCTCCTGCTCGCGGACGGTCTGGTGACCGCCGTCCTCGAGACCTCTCCGGCCACCACCCCCAGAAAGCACGATCGATGACCCAGACCACCCTTGGACCCGCCTCGACCCAGACCTATGCGGCCGCCTATCAGCGTCTCACCGAGATCGCCACACGGCTGCGCGCGCCGGGTTCGGCCGCCACCATCGACACCTTGGCGGCCGACGTTCGCGCCGCCCGGGACGCCTACCAGGCTTGCAAGGATCGGCTCGACGCCATCCGGCGCGAGATCGACCAGGAGATCGGGCCGGCCGACGCGGACGCCTGACCCCGACACCACGCTGGGCGGCTGCGACGGACCCCACGTCCAGCCGCCTTGCCCCGGCATCTGCGGGCTGGGCCGCCACCCAGCCATTCCGATCCCGAGAGTCGAGACACGACGGTTCGACCTCTCCTCATCCCCCTATCAATCTCACCAGCGAGCCTCTTCATGACATCAGACACCGACCCACACTTCACCTTCGACGAGGAAGAATTCGACCCCCTCGAAGTGCCTGACGGCAGCGCCCTCCCGCATGGTCTCGACGACATGGGGCTCGGCGTCGACGTCATCGACCGCAGGGCGCTGCGTGAGGCCATCCGCGGTCTCAGCACACAGGGCGAGGGGTCCGACGACGAGACCTCCCGCGAGGAGGCGAGCCGGGTGAAGCTGCTGCGGGGTTTGCTTCAGGGCAACGCTCTCTACAAGCAGTTCGTCGTTGGCACGCCCGAACTCATCGAGCGACTGGCGACGCTTCGCAACGCCACGCCGAACTTCCGGGACGCCGCCGATGTGGTGCGCCGCGCCGCACGCCTGTCGCTCGCCACCGCGACCCCGATGCGCATTCCGCCCCTGCTGCTGCTCGGGCCGCCCGGCATCGGCAAGACGCACTTTGCGCAAGGCCTGGCGGTCGCGCTGGAGACCTCGGTCACCGTGATCGCGGGATCGACGCTCGCCGATCGCGGCGTTCTGACCGGCACCAACACCAGCTGGCGCGGGGCACGCCCCGGCGCGCTTGCCAAGGCGTTGCTGGCCGCTCCCACGATCAGCCCGGTCATCGTCATCGACGAGGTCGATAAGATGACGGGCCTGAGCGCGCACGACACGCCGCTCGACGCGCTTCTGACCATGCTGGAACCGGAGACGGCCCGGGCCTATCGCGATGAGTATTATGACGTCCCGATGCGGGCCGACGCGGTCACGTGGATCATGACAGCGAATGATCTGGCGTCGCTATCGGAGCCGCTGCGCGACCGGCTGCTGGTGCTCGACATTCCGGATCTCACGGCGGCCCAGAGGGCAGAGGTTTACAGCCGCATCTTCGCGACCCTCAATGCCGCTCTCGGAGGCGCTTTCGATCTCGCCCCCGAGGCCCTGGCGTCTCTTGGCGGCCTCAACACGCGACGCGCCAAGGCGGTGATCACCCAGGCTTTGGGCATCGCGGTCGACCAGGAACGCCGGACCGTCACGGCTGCGGACATGGTCCGGGCCACGGAACTGGTTCTGCCGTCCGGGGGGTCGCACGGGCGAGGGATCGGCTTTGGCCTGATGGGCTCCGTTCCGCAGCGGGGTTGACGACGGGGCAGGGGGGATGTGCCCCGAGTGGCAACCCTGGCCCCCCCCAAAACTCAGGCTTTGACTGCGTGCTGGGGATGCTGCAGGCGTGGGAGGCATAGCTTCCTTTGCAACACTCCCTCAAACGTTGCCAAGTGCGAGATGGCGCTGCCCCTCCATGCCCTCTTCGACTGAGAGCGGGCGCATTGCCGAGGTCGCTCGAAACGTGGACCGCGTGAGGTGATCACGGATGCGAAAGGATCACACACTTCGTGGATGACCCCGCCCTGCAGAAGCCGACGATCTTCCGCGGCCTCCATGTCTGGTCTCACAGGCTGCGCCAGGGCCCGAAATTGTCCGGCTTCAGACGGTCGGAACCGACGACAATCCGGCCCCAAAAAACTCCGGAAACACTGTCTTCTAACTAAAGACAGTGTTTCCGGGTGAACTTTCTGCTTTTCTGGTTAAATCACCCACTCAGACGACGGTCGAACCTTCACTCTCAACCGGTGCCAGCAACCAGATCCAGTCATCGTGCCTCCCGATCATCTTGATCTCCTCAAGGTCCCGCAAATGGCGGTTGAGGGTCGCATCTAAACTCTTCTTGCTGCTCGTGCCGAGGCCGATCGGTTCAAGGAACGGCCACAGCTTGGATTTGCTGATGACCGTCATGCCAACGGGGATCGCCCTATTGCGAGAGGGTCTCCCCTCGATTGCGATGGCATGGCGCAATGCGCTGAGGACGGCCTCCCGCTGGCCCGAGACGGTGGCAGCTGCGGGCACGCCACCGGAGGGCGGCGCATCGTCAGTCTCGAGATCCACGACACAGGTCGTGATCGGGTCCCCGTCGTCATCGACACCCAGCTCCCTCCGAACAAGTCCGAAGGGCAGGACCTCGCCATCCTGATCGTCTTTCGACTTCTCGATCGTGATGGTTCTGCGCGGCCCGTCGCGTTCGACGCGCCAGACCCCGTCCGCCGCACCATTCAAGGCTGACGACCCCCGCATGCCGGCGGCCGGATCCTTGCCGGCATGGTGGACGGGGACGATCACCGCGTCGAGCTGGCGTCCGATCTTCTCGACGGTCTCAATGAACAGCCCCATGCCGGCGGCGTTCGACTCGTCCAACCCCGTCATGCTGCGCGCCAGCGTGTCGAGAACGACGAGGCCGGGTTTGACGCTGAAGCGGGCCGTCTGCTTCCGGATGGCTGCGACAAGGGCGTCAGCGTCCCCGGATGCAGTCCCGAGTTTGGGGGCAGCGGTGACCAGCGCGAAGGGCACAGTCGGATCGATCCCATGATGCGCGATGGCGGCGACAATCCGCTTGCGCAGGCCAAAGCCGCCTTCCGCTGCCACATAGACGACCCCGGCTTGACGGACCCGGCGGTCGGCCCATCGTCGGCCAGCCGCGATATGCAGAGCCAGATCGAGGCTGACGAAGCTTTTGCCGGTTCCTGGCGCTCCGTAGATCACCACCATGCCTCGGGTCGGCAGCATGTTCTTCACGAGCCACGGGCTGCCGTCAGGAATGTCGATCGAAGCCAAGGGCTCGAGCTCGAACTTTTTGGAGGGCGACGCTGCGTCACTCACAACATAACGACTCGTTCGGGGTCCGCCATCGTGGTCAATGACGGGGAGAGAACTGGATCCTCTCCCCTCTCTGCGCTCGCGCCGCTCGTCGGCACCTCCATGCTGAACTCCGTCACGTGCGAAACCTGATCGCACAGAACGTATCAGCAGGTTCGATGAGCTTCCTGAAGTTCGTTGTTACATTTTTCTAGTCGTTGCTTGCTCAGCCTTGGCATTGCCGCTGTGAACCTCGACGCCATCGCCGACGACGGCGACGGGTCTGTGGGCCGCAGCGTCGCCTTGGGCACCATCGGCAAGCTCCTGCCAACGGCCTTCGTGGTCGGCCTGCCGACCCACGCGGGCTTCCCGCAAGCGAGCCTCAATGCGGCGGTGCTGGCGGCTGCCATCGTGAGCCGCGCGGAATGGGCCGTCGAGCTGACCGATCACCTTGCGGGTCCCGCAACCCCGCCGAGCCTGTTGATCCTGCGCGATGGGAGGGGCGGGTACGATGTGACTACCCCCGCCACCGTCTATGCCGCGTTCAACGTCAACATCGTGCCTCGGACGCCCGCGAGTGTCCTCGACGCGTTCGATGCTCTTTGCCGCGAGGCCGTCGACGGGGTGCTCTCGGCCCTGCGGGAGCGTGCGACCCGCTTCCGCCCGGGCCCGACGGCCATCGGGTCGGTGCACGAGGTGCCCGTGCTGCGCTTCTCGGCGCGCGATACGTCGCTGGCTTGGCCATGGCAGACGGTCGCGTCGATCAGGATCTCTATCGACGCCGCGACACGTCCGGCAGAGCTGCTGACGATCCACAACTATTGGACCAATGTGCTGCCAAGAGCAGCCGCCGGTCTCTTGGTCCTCGCCGATGTGGCGCACTTGGTAACGAGCGCCTGGCTTCGGCTTGCGGAAAGCCGATTCTTGATTCGCGCACCCGCGCTGACGGCTCCGGCACTCGAACAGGCGTACGCGAGCGCTCAAACAGGGTGGCGCAAGATTGGAACGATTCTTCTCGCGGCGTGCGATGCAGTGCCCGCTGCTGTTCCGCTCGGGTTTCGGGAGCGATTCCAAGAGATGCAGCGCTCACAGTGAACGTCTTGTAGAGTGGAGTGATCGGCCAAGAGCTAATACTTACGCTTGAATCGGTCTTCGACCGTGGGAAGCGACTGGCTTGCGATGAGCCGTTTACTTCGGCGCCGCTTCATGCGCCGCCGTTCTTCCCAATGCATCCCGAGGCAGAGGTAGATAAGCGCTGCGCGCACAAGCTTCAGCAGCCGGAGAGTGCGGGCCTCAAGATCTGAACGCGAGATCGAATAGGCTAGCGTGTCGACGAACAAATCGCCTGCCGCCTTCTGACGCCCCGCCGGGCCGGCCATCAGCTCGTGAACCTTCACATAGCGGTGCTCGAGGTGGATGCGCAGTTCGTGCAGAGCGCGCGCGTCCGGATCGGCCACATCGGCAAAAGCCTCTTCGAAAAGGTCCTTACTGACCCAGTAGAGGCCGCGGAAGGGCAGGTTTTTCGATGCGGCAAGCGCGGCGAGGATCCCGCGTGGCCCCTTCCCCTTTTTCGGGCGCCACACTGCCCGAAAGGAGACATCCTGATCGGCGTGTCCGAGCGCCATATAGTGATTTAGGAAAAAGGCCATCTTGTCGAACAACGAATACGCGGTTCGATAGGCCGTTCGAATCTTTTCGGCACTGAGACCATAGCTCGGATAGTCGAGCGTGTTGATCAAGAGGACGCCGTTGTCCGATAGGTGCGCAGGGCCGTCCTGGATACCCTCGAAGAACGCCCACCGCGCTGAAACGAACTCCTGTTTTAGCTGATTGAAATAGCCGATCAACACTGGCGGCTCCCCGAGTTTCGTTACAAATGACGGCAGTACCAGTGGATCATGTGCCGCCACGGTGTCGGGGCCTAGCTCATTAAGGAGGTGCAGGAACAAGTCGTGACGCAGACTCCACAAGCGATACTGGCGCTCCCGTTTCGATCGGCCGACTGCGTAGCCGTCAGGTTCGAAATTCTCCGCGACGGCAGATAGGTTGACGTTCGCCTCGATGTCGCAGCGTTGCTGTTCGAAGTGGGCGCGCGCTTCGGGAAAGCCGAAAATCGGATACTTCTCAGCGTCCCCCAGGGCGCGCACGAGTTCTTTGTGCGCAGACAGGAGCATGACCGCACCTTGGTTGCGGTCGTAGTGAAGCCGGCCAAGGCGCGCCAAGCCTGATCCGAGATTGCCGCGGGCCATCCAAAATTCGGGAGCAACCCCCAGCGCTCGTCTCCAGATCTCCAATGCTTCAATCGAGCGCCCGAGGTGGCTCAGCAGATTTCCGAGATTGGTTAGGATCTCGCATCGACGATAGTGCTCGACCGCTGAGAAGCTTTCGGCGCTGGTGGCGCGGCGCAGGAAGAAAATTTCCTGCTGAATCGCCGGCTGGTCCCATAACCAGACATCACCGCTCCGGCGCCGCGGCCGACGGGTGTTCCAAGCATTGGCGCGGAAGTAGTCCAACTGGCCGCGTTCGGCTGCGGTTAGGTCTCGGGCCTCTAACTCGTCGCACCAGGCAAGCGCCCTCGCAATTCCGGCCTTGCGCCGCGGCGCCGCGCACATGTCGATCAGGATTCCGGTGCGGAGGAACGCGTCATCTGTCGAAAGCCGACCGATGCCAGCACTGGCCATCAGGCTCCTATAGGTTGGCGCGCGCTTCATGAGCCAACTCCGCGCTGGCCATGCTCTTCGTCCGGCGGCGCCGCACTCGATGGTTGCTGGTGGAGGAGCCAGAGCGGAAGTTGGCTGCGTTTGAAGTCCCAAGCGGCGAGCGGTGCAAACCATTCCGGGACCGGCGCGCCATTGAGTTGGATGACCTGGTCGCCGTCCACCGTCCGGGTCGCGAAATACCGCGTGAAGATCCGGCTTGCCCAACCAATCCCATCAAAGCCCTGATCGGAAGGCTCTTCCGGGGCGGCTACGAATTCGACCCCTGCGATGCCGTCATCCCCCATGATGGCCAACGGCCCCTCCGCCGGCCACTCGCCGTAGAGGAAGAGTATCTCGGCAAGGCGGCGATCCCGCGGATCGGTCAATTCGATGTCGCCGCTAAAGACCCGCGCTGATCCAATGATGAATTCTGCTAACCCCTCGGCGCTGAGCTTACGAGGTTTATCGGTCGCGGCGTCAAGGACGAGCCGTAGGGGCGGCTTTGTCCAAATCGACACGTCGCCCAGGCGGCCAAACTCATTGGCCATGACCGCTTCCATCATCGTGACGCGAAGGCCGCCGTCAGGCCGGCGGAAACGATCTGGTGCAATGACAGTCCACAGGTTCCAGCGGGACCAGTAAAGGGCAAGCCGCAACGGAGCGCCTACCGCGTCGGCATAGGCTTGCAGCGAAGCGACATAGGCGGCGGACATTGTCGTTCGCTGCTTCTGCGGATTTTCGCAGCGCACGTTCTTGACCTCGACGAGCCACTGGTCGCCGTCGTCCAGCACGACCCGATAGTCCGCGGCACGAAGGGGCGTCGCGGCGTGGACCCGCCCAACATCCTCGGTCTTGAACAGTCGGAAGCGACCAAGGGTGAGGACCGTTGCCTCGAACATACGCTCAGTTCGCGCGCCATTAAGAAGAGTTGGATCGGCAAGCGCGGCCTTTAGGCGACCAGCCGCATCGGCGAGAAATCGCTCGACCAACCCCGGATCGTTGAGGTCCAACCCATGCCGCTGAGCAAAGGCCGCGGCCAAAGCCAGCAGGTCGAAGGCCTTCTCAGGCGGATTGCTATGCTTTGGTGGCCGCGTCACGCGACATCTCCGTTCATCATTTTTGCGCTCGAGCTCTCCCAGAGCCCGAGCGCCTGGCTTCAGTCCTTTGCGATTTTGTCGTCGAGCCAACTCCACACGGCCTTACGAATGCGAATATGGCCAAGATCGTCGAGCACTGCTTTCGGCAACCGTTCGTCATCGCCCAGATCGAGCAGCCGCCGCGCGGGGTGATCTGATCCGAGCAACGCCAGCAGCCCGAGCGCGGCTGGGCGGTCGCGGGCGGCTAGGCCACAGACGCCAAGGAGCAATAGCGCGCGCCGCTTGGTCGAATATGCAACTCGCTCCATCGCTTCGACCACGGCCTCGACCCGACCATGAGTCGCGAGCAAAACGCTGGCGGAAGCGGCCAAGGGCGGCGCTAATCGTAGGAGGAGTTTGGCGGTGATGGCGTCGAGAATCTCGCTTTCGACGACATCGGCCTGACTCAGGGCATCTATGGCGTCGACCCTGACCCAGCGGGCTTGGTCGATGAAGGAAAGAGCCCAGATCTTCTTGCGTATGGCGGGACTGCAGCATTGCGCGGCGGTCTCTAACGCCACCATGCCAAGCGAGCGGTCGTCTGTGCGTTCAGCCCTCAACAATAAGGCCTCACCAATGTCGTCCGAAAGGTTGCCGTAGGCGGCCAGCCCGGCCACCGCCTCACGCGCGATGGGATAGGATGGCTCTTCGTTGTGGAACGCTTCAGCATCCGACCAATCATCATCGATCAGTTTGCGGAGCACGCTCTGATGCTCGGCGCACCGCCGCGTCGCAAGAATGCGGAGCAGGGCGCGCCGGACCCGGCTACCCGGATCGGACGAGAAGTCCAGGAGGCGCGGGGGCAGCGGGTCTGGCAGTCGCGCGGCGAGATACGGAAGGGCAGCCTCACGGGCGTCCGCTCGACTATGGTCAAGCGCGAGCCATACCAACGCGTCGTCCTTGATAAGGATCGCAGCTTCGGCAGCGGCCTTTGCGAGTCGATGGTCCGTGGATTCAACAAGCCAACGTCGGATAGCCGCTGACGGAATGCCGCTATTGGCGATCATTATCGGCACGATCTCGTCGAGTACTGACGGCGTCGCTGCTTCTGCCGCTTGGTCCAGCAGGGACAGGGCCTCTTGGCCGACAGCCGATGCGGCTTTGTCATTCACGGATAGGGCCTGAAATATCTCGACGGCCACACCCGGAAGCTTCGCCAGGAGAGATCGTATCCGCCGCGCCCGCGTCTTGCTCGAAATGCGGCGCTGCGCTGCATGCGTGTCCACCAGCAGATGCACAAAAGATGCGGTTGTTTCGGCCAATCGCTCGAAGCACTGCGCAAGCGCGGCCGGCGCCTTGATCAAGGCGCAATAGGCGAGCGCACCGCGCAAGCTCTCATCACTCGGATTGGAAAGAATCCGCTGTTGAAGGTCTGAGGAGAGCGGAGCTTGCCAGTGCTCGCGCGCGGCCTCCCAGGCACGATCTTCGCCATTGTTGTTTGCCGCGACGGAGATGACGGCCCGAACTTCTTCCAGTGAGACCGAACCGCTTTCTCGAACGACCTCGTCCGCCCAGGCGCGGCACAGCTCGGATATCCGCGGATGCTCTGTCAGGCTCCGCCACCGGCCGAGCGATCTGACCTGCCTTACATAGGCATCAACGAAAATGCCGGCCCCATAGCCATCGTCCTCATGTTGAGATTGATAGCCTTCCTCAACGGCCGCGTCGCATTCCCCGTCTTCGATCGCACGCCATTGTTCCTTGCCTTCTCGCTCATAAAAACGGTGAAGCCTCGCAAGCTCATCGAGCGCTGCCTCGAGCACTTCTTCATAGCGATCGAGGTCTCGCACGGCGCCAGCCGCCACCGCGCTGACATTTCTGTCGAAGCCGGAGCCAACCAATTGGCGCGCCGCCGCGAGGAAGGCCGGCGTGAGGCCAGTCGCGATCCGATCGAGCTTGTGTGGAAAGTTATCGCCGAAGCCGTCCCGGTCCTCAGGCAATTGCTCACGGACAAACCGATCCGCGATTATGAACGACCGAGCGTCGGTCGAGACGCGCTCATACCAAGCGTCGTTGAAGCTCGGCGGCTGCCATCTGTCGAGGAAGAACTGCCCGCCGCGCCGTATACCCTTAATGAACCAGCGCGCGAGTTCGGATGGGGTGGAGTTCTGCGTGCCGACGTCGGACGCCAGTTGCAGCACGGGCCGGAAATCGGCTCGCGGATCGACCAAGCTCTCTTCCAGCCAAGCGTCAATCCTAGCCCGACTGGTGCCATCAGCCTCAAACTCCAAGCCGAGATTTTCGGCGGCGGCGACGAGATCGGCGATCGCCTTGAGCGAACGCGCGGCGGTCTCGAGCGCCCAGTCTCGCTGCGAACCGCCGAGCTGGGTTAGGGCGGAGATCATCGACGTCAACGCCGCTTCGCTTCGCGCCCAATTCTCCTTGATGAATATCTCGAAACCAGCGCGGACGCTCGGGTGTGAGAAGCTCACGGTCTGGCCGGGCTGGCGCAGATGGCGCGTCGCGACGAGCCGATTCACCAGCTTCTCCAGCCCATCGAAAAAAGTCGGGTCCGTGATCCGCAGTTGTCGGCTAAGCCCGATCAACTGGCCGCGGTCAAATTGCGATCTGGCCGCCAGCAGTGCCCAGATGATTGCCGACCAGCCGGTCCGATCACTGGCATTCAGATAAGAAACGACCACGCCTTCCACAGCATCGCGATGAGCCAGCGCGAGGATCCGCCGAAAGAAGGCGGGGTCGACCTCGCCCGGCTCAGGGCCGTCGGCCATGTACGTAAAGAACAGGTCGATCTCGAATGGTGTTTCAAGCGCTTCCAAGGCGTCCGTCCGGAAATCCAGGGCCTTGGCCTGCAGCTCCGTCGCCAGGAGTTCCAAGCGTTTGTCGTAGATGTCCGCGAGTTCGCCATCCCGGTATTGGTCGGCGTCTAGCACCACGGTCCAACGCTTGAGACCCTCGTCGGCCTTGGCCTGGCCGAGCATGTCGGTACGCGAGGTGATGACGTACTGATGCCCAGCGTGCGCCTCGCGCAGCAGCCTCGGCAGTTGTTCGGTCCAGACGTCGGCGCCGCCCCGCAAGCTATACTGCCCCCACGGATCCTCGACATAGAAGAGCTTCGGGCCGGTGTCGGTCAGCGTCCGCATGCTTGAGGGACCGTTGTTGACGTTGACCTGGATGATTTCAGGCGCAGAAGGCCGCTGCCGCGCCTGATCAACCAGCGCCAGCGCCGTCCAAGTCTTGCCCGTACCCGAAGGTCCGGTGATGACAAGGGCGTTCCGCCGCTCGAGCAGGTCGCTTATGGCTTGGTAGTTTCCCGGCGGCACGAACGCCTCGAGTTGTGGAGCGCTCGCCAGATAACCGCCACAGCCGCGGATGACGCTCAGCAAGTCCTCGCGCGTCCACACACCCGGGCTCGTCCCGCGCATTCGCTGCCGAGCCTCGTCGCGCAGCCGCGCGCGACATTCGGCTTGTCGGCTTTGCGGCACCCGCAAAAGAGAGCCGAGGATGTCGTTGATCTCCAAGTCCAAGAGACGCTCGGTGAGAACGCCCCAGATAGCGATCCGGCCCTCCGGCCCATGGGGTAACGTCCCCGAGAGGCTGGCCGGGAAAGTTTGCTCTTCTGGCCACTCCTCCAATCCCCCTACCAAGAGGTCGCGCGCCACGCCGCTGGCGTCGGCGTTCGTGATCAGAAGATAGCGCGTGCCAGGATCGTCGAGATGATGTTTGGCCGGTCGACGGATCGTGCCGCGTCTGAGCAACGCTTCGAAGTCGGTGATTGACCAGGGGCCACTATTGCGGAGCTTCACCTGCACAACGAGCTTGTAGCCGTCTGCCACGTTCGCGCTAGGTTGGACACGGCCAGGCGTCGCGGGTTCGAGGTCCGACTCCAGATCTTCCTCGTTGGCGGGTTCGAGCGTGATCCGGCTCGCCGACTTAGTGATTAGCATCAACCGCAGAGCAGCCAACACCGAGACGCCGAGCTGATACTCGTAGCCGTCCAGTGCGGCCTTGGCGCCGCCTGCCACAGATTCTGGAGGCAGCGCGGTCAAATCTCGGCGTCCGTTTGCTGCGTTTCCCTGGTCCGCCTACTGATGAGGTCGGCCGCGCTCATCGCTCCAGCCTCACGCGCAGTCTTCGGGCCCGTTCGCGGAAGGCGGCCTCGCCGCCCTCCAAGATGTCACACACCGCCTTGCGGATTTCCGCGCTCTCAAGACCGCCCGACACATAGGTGATCGGCGGAAGACCGCCCGAAGGATGCGGACCCGCCGTTGCGACGATGATCTGGTCCGCATCGGTGTTGATGACGAGGTTGGCGTTGTGCGTGACCATGATCACTTGGCGCTTCGCCTTGGCCGCGACAAACAGCGCCACCAGCTCGTCGAAAACCGATTTGGGATCGAGGTTTTCCTCAGGCTGGTCGATGATCAATGGTCGATCGTCAGAATCGTCCAGCGCCAGATACAGCAGCAGCAGCACAATGCCCCGCGTGCCAGGCGACAGCTTCCGGATGTCGACACCGTCGTAGGAGATCTCGTACCGGACCGTGATGTGATCGGTGCCGAAAAGCCAATGTGCGAACCGTTTTGACCAGGCCCGGAATTCGGCCTGCTGCGTCGGCGCAAAGGGTGCGTGCGACAGCAGGTCTCTCAGGTATCTTGCCATGAAGGCCGTCATTGCCGCTTGGACATCGGCTGCCGATCCCGTCTCCCAGGTTGGCTTGAGCGCTTCAGTGGCGGCCGCGATTAGGGAGCCCCGCCCGTAAAAGGGGCCGGTCTTGCGGCGATCGAGGAGTTCTTCCTCCGCTACCGAGCCCCATGCTTGAACGTCAGCGATCCTGCGAACCGAGAAGCTGAGTTTCTTGAGCGTGCCCGACGACTCTGCAAGCCGCGCCATCAGCGGCGCATAGAGTCCAGCCAGCGCACTCTGTTCGTTGATGATCGCCTCGAACACCCGGCCATAGGTGTCGTCGCGCTCGGTCTGAAGGTATTTCCGGCGCGCTGCGGCGCCTTGCGCATCGGTGAGCCGGGTTTCGAGGGTCTGGAGCGCGGAGTTCTCCTGCGCGATGCGGCCAGTCAGCGCCGCGTATTGATCGCGGACGACCTTGTCGGCGCTGAACAGCGCCTCGAGGCGCGTCATTTCAGCGGCGATTGGCGCGAGCGGAAGCGTGGAGAGATCGGCAGTGTCGGAGATCAGCGCGACATTCGGATCGCCGGGCGGCGGCGCTGCACCATTAAGCTTGCGGACCTCGCCGTCGGCCCACACGATATAGGCTGTCAGGCTCTTATCGACGTCGCCCTTGTAGATGAGCAGAAAGTCGTCCCACTGCTTGGCGTCAAGCCCGCTATTGGTGTGTCGCGCCTGAGCTTGGCGCAGCAACTCCGGCGCCCCCGTCGCGCGCATGCTGCGAACCTCGTCCTGCAGGGCGACGAAGGTGCGGCGCTGATTGCCGAAGGACTGGATCTTGTTGCGGAGCTTCTGAGCCGCCTCGCTGAGCCGCGTGTGGCGAGTGACCTGCGCCTCGGTGCCCTTGACGACGAGCTTGGCGCGATCGGCTGTATAATCCGTGATCAGCTTCCTCTTCTGCCCAACTTGAGTGGTCAGCGTCGCGACAAGGCTTTCTTTCTCAAATTCGGTGGCGATCCGGTCCGAGATGTCGGCGATCGCCTCGGCTTCCCGCTCGCGCGCCTGCTGGAACCGCGAAGTCTGCTGGTCGCGCAGCTCGGCGAAATCGAGCGCCCATTCGCGGTCGTCCTGGGAATGCGACTCGAAGATCACACGCTCGATCTCGTCGACCAGGCCGTCGGAGACGCCCTTGGCCGAGCAAAGCTCCTCGACGAATTGCTGGGAGAGATACCGGGCGCGCGGAAAGGTCATATGGCCGTTGGCGTCGCTGCCATCCAGGGCGCGCGTGACCGTCGCGCCGCCGCCCCAGGTCAGCGTCGTCGATGCGTCGCCGATCAACTTGCGCGCCCGGGCTAAGAACGACGGGCTGATATTCTCATCGGCGTTCCAGCCGGCCGACGAAATCGCGTCGCTTCCCGCTGCGATCACGTCGGCCAGGGCCGTCTTCCCCGATCCACGTGCGCCGATGATGGCGACGAGACCATGATTGAGGGGTATGTCGGGCGTGGTCGCCCAATCCGCATCGGCTATTTGGACGTGCGAGATGACTTGCGATGGCATGGCCGAGCGCGGCGGCTGCTCACCGACATAGGCACGCCCGTCGGGATCGATGCAAGCTTGGCGGAGCGCGTCGAATTCCAGCCCGCCTTTGATCCACGAGAAGCGATTGCCGAATGGCGACGCCACGTCGTCGAGCTTGTGCGCATCGCTCCCGTGCAGACAGGGCTTCAGCCCGCCGTAACGGGTGCGGATTTCTTCGGGCCCGAGATCCCTCTGACCCAACCAGAACTCACGCTGTGCTGGGCTGCCCGCGAAGATCACATGGGCGAAGCCCTCGATCTCACGCCGGATCGTCTGATCCGCAGCTTCCCGCACGCCCGACGTGCCGTCCGTCGCGCCGCCAGCCACAGCGATCAGGATGTTCGTCTTCGCCCATCCGCTTTCGGAGAACACCTCGCGGAGCTGCTGGAAATTAACCTTGAACTGGTTGGCCCCATAGGCCAGCGCGGCCCGTTCATCCGTGATGTTGGGATCGGCCTTCTTGCCGAGCCGGATGAGGTCGGCCCGCGTGCAATCGAAACGATCCTGCATGGCGTTGAACTGCAAGCGCGACAGCAGACGCCGCAGTTCGTCGAGATGCTGCGGATCCTCCGGGCTGACGAACAGGTGGAGGTTGACGAAGGCCCCTTTCGCCGTCGCGACGTCGAGCCGGAGTTCCACGTTGGGGAAGACCAACTTGGCGCTAGGCAAACGCCCGGCCGCCTTGTGCCGCAGCACCTCCTCGTAGGTATCGGTCACATAGTAGTCCGTGACCGCGATCGCCTCAATGACCGGCGTCGCTTGCTCAAGCGCGGTCAGATAATCGCCCCAAGCGTTCAGGCCGCTGAACTGATTGTTCATGACCGTGCCAGGCGCGTGGATATGCGGTTCCCATCTCCGCCATTCTGACCCTCTACAGAGCATCGCTTCCCCTTTCCCGGCGGCTATCTTGATTTGTCCGCCTTGTTCGTCCGCGGCGCTCCATTCCAAAGACTCGACAATGGCGCTGCCGCCAGCCTGTCGCCGAACGGCACGACATCCGGGCTGTCGTAGAGGACGACTCCGAAGGCAAAGCGGTCTCCGCACGCCTCGGCCAAGGCCCGCAGGCCGCCGAAATCACCGGCTTTGACCGTCGCGCTCGCCTTGACCTCAATGCCTGCGATCATCCCGTCATCACGTTCCAGCACGATGTCCACCTCGCGCCCATCCCGATCCCGAAAATGGTGAGGGGTCAGCCGCAGGTCCGAGGCCGTCATCAGCTTCAAAACCTCCGCGAACACGAAGCTTTCGAGCAGCGCGCCGAACGTGCTGCGATCCGCCTTGACCCTGTCGAAAGAAAGACCGCGCACAGTCGCTAGCAGGCCGGAATCGAGGAAGTGCAGCTTCGGCGTCTTGACGATGCGCTTTAGGGCATTGGTGAACCATGGTTGCACCGTCGCGATCAGGAACACCTGCTCAAGCAGCCCGACATAACGCTGCCCCGTCTTGTGACTGACGTTGATGCCGGCGCCGAACTGGGAATAGTTGACCAACTGGCCGGAGTGCTCGGCCAGCAGCCTTACGAATTTCGGGAGTTCCGTCAGCTTCTCGACGTCAGCGATATCCCGCAGATCGCGCGTGAGGACCGACGTGAGATAGGATCTCGACCAGTCCTGCCGCCGGCGCTCGCTGTCGCGACTGATCGCTTCGGGGAAGCCGCCGAGCAGGACAAGCTGGACCAGGTTGTCGCCAAGGATTGCCTCCCGCTGGCTCCGGAGCTTTCCTGCGAAGAGATGTTCCAGGAAAGTCGGCGTCCTGCCTTCGACCTCAGCCCTTGCGAGCGGCAGCATCTGGATGGTCTCCATCCGACCGGCCAGGCTGTCGGCGACTCGCGGCAAGGTCAGGACGTTCGCCGAGCCGGTGAGAAGGAAGCGACCCGGCCGATAGTCCTCGTCGACCGTCTTCTTGATGGCCAGCAGCAGGTCAGGGGCGCGCTGAATTTCGTCGATGATGGCACGGTCGAGGCCGCGGATGAAGCCGGCGGGATCAGACTGGGCGGCCTCGAGGACCGTTTGATCGTCGAGCGTGATATAGGTCCGCCCGGCTTCTCCCATTTTGCGGACGAGCGTGGTCTTGCCGGCACGGCGCGGGCCCACGATCAGGACCACCGGCGTATCAGACAGGGCTTCCTCCGCCCGTCGCTCCACAAACCGCTCGAACATGCCATCTCCGAATTCGGAAGATTGGAACTATCCGGTCCGGCTGATTGGGAGTCAATGGTCCGCTAATTGGAAGTTACAGGGCCGCGAGCTGGAAGGCCTGGAGGGGAAAGCCTCCCCCGGTCGGCGCCGCAGTCACCGACGTACCCCTTCTGCGGGGAGGCTGGCACTGCTGATGCGCATCCTTCGCAGTAGGCCGTCGGATGGCACGATCACCGGCTACGTCAGATAGGGCAGAAGGATGTGGCGATTATGTCGGAAATACTCCGCGCCGCTTGTCGAGTGTCGATTATCACTATACGTTCGTGCCGTTAGGGCTAATGCGAATCGACAGGCGATGCACCCAGGAACGACAGTCCGGCAGGATTGTATTGAAAAGAACGGGTTGAGCGTGACCGACGCCGCGCGAATCCTTGGTGTTGATCGACAGACGCTCAGCAATTTGCTGAACGCCCGGTCGGGAATCTCGCCGGAGATGGCTGTTCGGCTGGAGAAGGCGTTCGGCACTTCAGCGCGCGAATGGCTGCTTCGGCAGCTCGATTTTGAGCTGGCCGAGGTCATGCGGCGAGCGAACAAGATCAAGGTCGAGCCTTTCCGTGTGCCGACCACGGAAAGCGGGGAGAACGAATGAACGCGGTCGAAATCGAAGAGGCCATTTCGGCACTGGCGGAGCGGCCTTTCGACGCTGACGAGTTTCCGTATGCGTTCCTTGAAGCCTTCGGGAATAAGGAAACCACGCTCAAGCGCCTGCGCAAGGGCGAGTCCAACAAGTCCGATCTGGGCGGCGTGCTTCAGACGAACAACATCCACATCGCCGTTTGCAAACCCGGCGAGGTCACGCGGACGCTCGCGGCGTTGAAGGCCAGCCCGGCGACGGTGCGGGCAAAGGCGCGCTTTGTGCTCGCCACGGATGGCGATCTGTTCGAGGCCGAAGATCTCACGACCGACGACGCGCCGATCTCCTGCACCTATGCCGATTTCCCGAACCACTTCGGCTTCTTCCTTCCGCTGGCGGGGATCACCACGGTCAAGCAGGTCCGCGAAAGCTCTTTCGACATTCGCGCAACGAGCCGTCTTAACCGGCTCTACGTCGAGTTGCCGCACCAGAACAGTGTCAGCCTGGGCTGGCCGCGGCGCCTTCGCGCTCTCGCCGCTTCCTCCAAATCCCCATAGTGAAGGGCCACCCCCGCGCGTTCGTCCTTGGGCGGCTTACCGACGCCGGCT
>NZ_JAMOIM010000032.1 GCF_026130545.1 Lichenifustis flavocetrariae
GAAGACGGAAAATGGCAGCGTGGAACAACCAATACATGGAGCAAATCCTCACAGGCGTCTTTCATGCGTAACCCCTGCAGCAGTTCGCAACCGATCGACGGGAGAGCATCATGAGCGTCCGCTGGCCTTGACAAAGTGCCCGTGCCTCGACCCTGCGGAGTCCCGGTAGATGCCGCAGGCCTTGATCTCGGCACCGCATCGACGCTCATTGGTGTCGTCAAGGCCGATTACCAAGGGTCCAGAAGCCGCGAACCGACCGACCAGCGTCAGGAACAGGATGCGGGCGGCCGCCAAGGCGGACCAGTGGCACCGGTTCAGCACGGCATGGTAGAGGGCGAAACCGCATCGGTACTTTTGCCGGTGGCGCGGAGTGCTATACTGATGATGCGCCGATGGGGCGTCAAAATTGCGCCCTCGACCAGAACGCGGACGCGCCGTCATGTCGGATGCGTGAACAGAACAGTACCTGAAAGGGAACCAGCCAGTCCGCTGATCGGATCACAAGCAGGGCCGATCATCGCCGTCACTCCCAGATGAGGTTACCTCTTGGGGAGTCGAAAGCCGTCGGAATCGACTCAGCGACGGTCTTCAAAATGCGCAAAGTCGAGCTCAGGATCCAGCTGAAATCCACAAGGCCAGCTCGCCGACGGTCGTCCCGAATGCGGTATCGAGCGCCTCGACCGAGGTGGCGGCGTCTTCGGACGGACAGGGCACCTTGGCTTCGAAGAGCTTTGTACTCAGGACGCGCCCATCGGCGGACAGAAGCTTGGCCGAAAAGGCGACCTCCGCCATTCCGTCCGGTTTGGGTGTAAGATTGAACGCCCGTAGGTCGATCTGCAGCTGGCGATCATCCTTCCCGAACGTGGCCGGCGCGGTCAGGGTCGCGGCCAACCCTGCATCGTCAAAACTTTGCAGGATCTTGGCCTGAATCAGGGTCGGGAGCGCGTCGCTCCACTGCATCTCGCCGACCGTGGCGAGCT
This sequence comes from Lichenifustis flavocetrariae, assembly GCF_026130545.1. Taxonomy (GTDB): domain Bacteria; phylum Pseudomonadota; class Alphaproteobacteria; order Rhizobiales; family Beijerinckiaceae; genus Lichenihabitans; species Lichenihabitans flavocetrariae. Next base: position 981 of record NZ_JAMOIM010000032.1, read on the forward strand.
GACCGTCGGGAGAGCGGATGAGGAGCCGTTGCGTTTGCAAGGCGACGACGGCGGTTGGATTGACGACGAAAATTTGGCCCGGCGGCTTTGCGGCCGCCAAGCCTGACAGTTTCGGCGCGCTGAGATCGTAGAGCGGCGGCAGCACCTTGGCGGGACCGCCTCCGGTCATGCGCTCGAGGCCCGCCACCAAGCCGTCGACCTTGCCAGCGTTGCGGGCGAGCGCCCCCGTAAAAGTCTTCAAGCTGTCCATCGTGGATTTGATGGCATCGGCATTGTCGCCGAGGATTGTGTCAACCTGTTTCAGGGTGTCGCGCGCCATGTCGGTAAGGCTGCGGCCGGCTGCGGGGTCGGCGACGAGGGTGCCGAGCTCCGCGCCTTGACGGACCAGCGGCAGCGCCGACGGGCTTCCGCCCTGGAGCGACACGGCTGCCGTTCCCATCAGACCCTGGCTCTCGATACCGGCCACCGTGTCCTGCCGCACAGGCGTGCCTGTTGCGACCGCAATGGTCGCCAGCACGTGCCGGGGATCCTGGGGGTCGAGCGAGACGCGTGACACCGCGCCGACCCGCATGCCGTCGAACAGCACAGCCGCGCCGGGCTGCAGCCCGGACACCGATCCACCGAACCGCACCTGATACGTGTCCTGCACCCCGAAACCGTTCGTGCGATTGAGCCAGAGCACGAAGCCGAAGACCGCCACGATGACGGCAAGCGCGAAGGTGCCGATCGTGAGATAGCGCGCGTTGGTTTCCATCAGGGTTGCTCCGGCGATGGCTGCGGACCGCCGGCTCGCGCCCGCTTGCCGCCGAAATAGGCCTTCACCCAGGGGTGTTCGCAGGCCAGCATGGTGGCCATGGGTCCGAGCGCGACGATTCTGCCGTCCGCCAGCGCCGCAATGCGGTCGCAGACGGCTTCCAGGCTGTCGAGATCGTGCGTGGCCATGAAGACGGTCAGGCCGAGAGTCTTCTGGAGCGTCTTGATCAGGGCATCGAACGCGCCGGCCGCGATCGGGTCGAGCCCGGAGGTGGGCTCGTCCAAAAATACGATGTCGGGTTCGAGCGCCAGCGCGCGAGCCAGAGCCACGCGCTTGGTCATGCCGCCCGAGAGTTCGGCCGGGTATTTCTCCGCATCATCGGGGCTGAGGCCGACCATCCCGAGCTTGGTCAGCGCGACCTCGGTCCGCAGCCGGTCGGGCAGATCAAGATATTCGCGCATGGGAAATTCGACGTTCTGGCAAACCGTCAAGGCGGAGAAGAGCGCGCCTTGCTGGAATAGAACGCCCCAGCGGCGCTCGACGGTGCGCATTGCCTCGGGGCTGATTGCATCGCGATCCGCGCCCAGAATGTCGATACGTCCGCTCGTCTTCGGCAACAGCCCGAGAATGGTCCGCATCAGCACGGATTTGCCGCCCCCAGAGGCGCCGACGAGCCCGAGCACCTCGCCGCGGCGAACATCGAGGCTGAGGTGGTCGAGGACGATCTTGTCGCCGAAGCCGACGACAAGATCGTGGACGCTGATGGCCGGGGTCGTGGGAGCGTCCATCCCCTACATTCCGATCGCGGCGAAGATCATGGCGAACAAGCCGTCGAGGACGATCACCAGGAAGATCGATTCGACCACGGAGGCTGTTGTGCGGAGGCCGAGCGACTCGGCGCTGCCTTGCACCCGCATCCCCTCAGCGCAGGCGACGACGCCGATCACCAGCGCCATGAACGGCGCCTTGAGGAGCCCCACTTCGAGATGCGTGACCGAGACGGCTTCCCGCAGCCGTGCGAGGTAAATGCCCGGATTCATGCCGCCGTAGAACCAAGCCACCAGCCCGCCACCCAGGAGCGCCGCCATGGCGCCGATAAAGGCGAGGCACGGCAGCGCCACCACGAGCGCGATGATGCGCGGCAGGATCAGCACCTCGACGGGATCGAGCCCCATGGTCCGCAAGGCGTCGATCTCCTCGCGCATCTTCATGGACCCGAGCTCGGCCGTGTAGGAGCTGCCGGAGCGACCTGCCACCATGATGGCGACCACCAGCACGCCAAGCTCCCGGAGCACCAGGATGCCGACGAGGTCGACGACATAGCTTTCGGCGCCGAACTTGCGGAAATTGAAGATGCCCTGCTGGGCCACGATGGCGCCGATCAGGAGCGTGATCAGCGCGATGATCGGGATCGCCTGGAACCCGACGCGATCGAGTTGATGGACGGCCGAGGTGAGGCGGAAGCGTCGGGGGTGTCGGATCAGGCGTCCCGCCGCGGCGCTGATCGCGCCGAGCATGGTCAGAAAGACCGTGACATCATGGGCCGTGTTGCTGAGACCGCGGCCGAGCCCTGCGACGGCGGCAAAACGATCGGCATTTTGGGGTGCTGCGGGCTCACGCAGACCGACGCGCTCGACGGCCGCCAACAGGCCGCTGTAGCCCTTAGGCAACCCTGATATGGACACCGTCTGCCCGCGCGCTCTCGCCGTCGCGATCAGTCGGTCCAGAAGACATGCACCGAAGGTATCGACAGTGCTCACCGCATGAAGATCGACCGCAACCGCTCCCGAACGCGACGCATCGCTGGCGGCCTGAACCAGCGGATCGAGGCCAGCCACAGTGGCGACAGTCCAGGATCCCTCCGCCACAATGGACGTCGACCCGCCGGCGAGGGCCGTCCAGCGGAGATGGTCCCCCGATGCTGAGACGGTCACCGGCGATTGATCCGCTGCGGCTTTCCGGCCCTGTCTTTCGTCAGGCCGGACCCGCCGAGCGTTGTCGAACGATTAATGATATCCAATGTCGGCCCGAACCTTTCCGCGGAACACCCAGTAGGACCAGCTGGTGTAGAGCAGGATGACGGGCAGCAGGATGAGCGTGCCGACCAGCAGGAAGGCCTGACTCTTGGGCGAGGAGGCGGCCTCCCACAGCGTGTAGCGGTAGGGCACGATCATCGGCCAGAGACTGATGGCGATCCCGAGATAGGACATCAGGAACAACCCGACCGTGCCCAGGAACGGGCCAAAGCTCGATGCCGCGTGGTCGAGCGATCGCCACACCGTCCAGGCCAGGAGCGCGGTGACGATCGGGATCGGCAGCAGCAGCGCGGTGTTCGGCCACGAGAACCAGCGCTCGGCGATCTGCGCCTGCGCGAGCGGCGTCCAGATGCTGACAGTGGCGATACAGGCCAGCACGCCGATCAGGCACCAGCGGCCATGTCGCCGCGCTGCGCGCTGAAGGTCGCCCTCGAGCTTCATGATCAACCAGCCGGCCCCGAGGAGGCCGTAGCCGAAGACGAGGGCGATGCCGGTGAGGATCGAGAAAGGCGTGAAGCAATCCAGGCTGGTGCCGACGAATTGCCGCCCGTCGATCTTGAACCCCTGGATGAAGGCACCCAGCACGACGCCTTGAGCGAAGGTTGCGACGATCGACCCATAGGCGAAACCGTGGTCCCAGAAGGTTCGGTGCGCCGCGTCCCGATAGCGGAACTCGAAGGCCACGCCGCGAAACACCAGCGCCAGCAACATGATGGCGACCGGGAAATAAACCGCCGGGATGACGATCACGAAGGCGAGCGGGAAAGCGGCCAGCAAGGCGACGCCCCCGAGGATCAGCCACGTCTCGTTGCCGTCCCAGACCGGTGCGATGCTGCTCATCACCAGATTGCGGGATCTCGTGTCGGGCGCCAGACCGTAGAGCATGCCGACTCCGAGATCGAAGCCGTCGAGCAGCACGTAGAGGAACACGCCGACGGCCAGGATCACGGTCCAGATCGGCACAAAGCTTTGGACGAAGGTCATGGCGCACTCCCCTCGGCGAGGGGCAGCGCGGCCACGGGTTGCATCGGCCGACCGCTCTCGATCGTGGCGTCGCCGAGGGCCGCAGGCCCGTGCCGGACGATCTTTGCCATGACCCACAGGCCGCCTGGATAGATGATGAGGTAGACCAGGATGTAGCCGATGAAAGTGACGAGCACGTCCCATCCGGTGAGAGAGGGCGTGACGGAATCCGCGGTTCGCATCAGCCCATAGACCGTCCAGGGCTGGCGGCCGACCTCGGTCGTGGTCCACCCGGCCAGGACGGCGACGAAACCGAGGATCGAGGCGCCCTGACAACTGCGAAGAAACGCGACGCTGGTGACGAACCGATCGCCCCGTCGCAGTACGGTGCCCCAGATCACCAGGGCCAGCATCAACAGGCCGCACCCGACCATGATGCGGAAGGCGAAGAACGGCGGGCCGACCGGTGGCCGCTGATCGACGGGCCAGTCCTTCAGCCCTTTGATCTCGCCGCGGAGGCTATGCGTGAGCAGCAAGCTGCCGAGCCAGGGGACCGCCACCTCGTTGTGCATCACTGCATTCTTGCCGTCCGGGATGCCGAACAGCGTCAGCGGAGCGGGCGAAGCGGTGTCGTAGCGCCCCTCGATCGCGGCCAGTTTCGCGGGCTGATGTTCGAGCGTGTTGAGCCCGTGCAGGTCACCGAGCACGATCTGCAGGGGCACCAGCGCAAGCAGCAGCCACAGCGTGGTCGACAGCATCAGCCGGCCCTCGACCACGAATGTGCGCCGCCGGATCAGCCAGGCCGCCACGCCGAGAACCACGAAGCCGGTTGTGATGTAGAAACCGCAAACCGTGTGGGCGAGCCGATAGGGGAAGGACGGGTTGAAGATGACCTGCCACCAGTCGGCGGGGAAGAACCGGCCGTCGACCACCTCGTAGCCGGCCGGCGTCTGCATCCAGCTGTTGACGGCGAGAATCCAGAACGAGGAGAACAGCGTTCCGAAGGCCACCATCAGGGCGGCGACGAAATGCGCCCAGCGCGGCACGAGGTTCCGGCCGAACAGCAGCACGCCGAGGAAGGCCGCTTCGAGAAAGAAGGCAGTCAAGCCCTCATAGGCCAGCAAAGGTGCGACGACATTTGCGGTCGCATCCGAGAAGCGGCTCCAATTGGTGCCGAACTGGAACGGCATGATGATGCCGGACACGACGCCCATGCCGAAACTGACCGAGAAGAGCTTGATCCAGAAGCCCGAGACCTGGAGGTAGATCTCCCGCTTTGTGACAAAATGCATCCCCTCCATGACGGCGATGAACGAGGCGACGCCGACCGTGAAGGCGGGCAGCAGGATATGCCAGGCGATGACCCACACAAACTGCAGGCGTGACAGGATCAGCGGGTCGAGATGCATGGCTTTTGCCTTCGCACGGAGGTCATCGCGGCGGCAGACATGCCCTGGATGTCGAAACGAAAGTGAAGCGCGCTCACGCGGGAATGTCGTGCAAGGCTAGAAACGCCTTGGCGAGCACGCGCGGGTCGAAGCGGCCCTGATAGACAGGAGGTGGCTCGCGATTAAGACCGAGCAGGGCGTAGGTCGCCGTCTGGGCCGAGCGGATCGAATATTCGACCGTGAACACCACATCGTCGGCTTGCTCGCAGAACTGGCCGATGAAGGCGAAATTCTTGGTGCCTTCGGGAGTGATCTGCGGGCGATCACCTTTTTCACGCCGGAGAAACTGGCTGGTGATGAAAGGCATCATGCAGGGGATGCAAATGCAGCTCTCGATGATTTCATGCGCCTCGGCGGTGATTCCCAGATGCCCGAGGATCTCCATCATGATCTCGCGGCCCGTGCAGTCCGACATCGGCTTGCCGACGAAATCTCCCGGTCGATCGACAACGAGACCGTAGCCCCAGCAGACGCCGACATCGGTCGGCTGACTGATGAAATGCGGCTGATGCGGGATGACGATCGAGGCGAGCCAACTGGATTCGGGAAAAGTGATGAGGCCGCCCTCGCCGGGCACATTGCCGGTGATCTCACGCACCCGCGTCAGAAACGTCTCGCTATGAAGGGTTGTGGTGAAAGACACCCATTTCGACTCGTCGACGTGGCCGGCGAAGACCGAGGGACGACCGAAAGCAGGGCGACCTTCGGCCATGTCCTCCCAAAGCGCCCAGGCGCCGCCGTCGTATTTGCCCTTGAGCTCAGGAACCTGATCCATGCCGCCGAGACTGGAGGCCTCCGTCATGGAGCCGAGCGTCACAAGAACGAGATCGTCCGGGCCGATGGCGATATCCTCGGGTTGCGTCCCGCGGCGGCAGACGATGGCCTCGACTCTCTCGGCGTCGCCATCGTCGCAGAACTTGAGTTTAGTAACCTGAGTGCGAAGTTCGAAGTTCACGCCCCGCTCGACCAGCCATTGCTGCAGCGGGCGGATCATGGAATCGTACTGGTTGTACACCGTCCGCATGATGCCCTCGAGCCGGCTGAAGCCCGAGACCATATGGGCGAACCGGACGAGATAGCGCTTGAACTCGATCGCGCTATGCCAGGGCTGAAACGCGAAGGTGGTGCACCACATGAACCAGAAATTGGTTTTGAAGAACGCCGGATCGAACTGATCCGCAATGCTCGTGCCGTCGAGCATGGCTTCAGGTTCCAAGGCGAGACGCTCGATCGTGAGGATGTGGGTCTCGCTCAATCCGAAGTCGGGCGCCGTTTGCCGTTTCCTATCGCGAACGAGCCGCGATTTCGACGACGTCTTCATCGTCTCGTTCCAGGTGAAGATTTCCTGCGTCACGGTCCGGCAGCCGTCGAGGGTGGGAATCGAGGCGAACAGATCGTAGGTGCAGAGATATTTGCGCTCGATCATGCGCCCGCCACGCAGGACATAGCCATCCCGTGCCGATCCCGCGCCGTCGAGACTGCCGCCGATCTTGTCCGATTCTTCGAGGAGGGTGATCGACTGTCCGAGAATATCGCCGTCGCGGATCATGAAGGCCGCCGCCGCCATGGATGCGATGCCGCCGCCCACCAGGTAGATCTTCGCTGCGTCCGGGTCGGCGCGCCGCCTGAGCGGAGTGTTGACCACCATGTCTCGACTGGAACCTTCCATGCGGCGCCCTTCCTTACAGCTGCTCAGACGATCGACAAATTGTTCTCGACCATGGTGACGCCTGGCGCGGCCCATGCGGTTTGGGCGGCGAGTTTTCTTTCATGAGATGATCGAACCGTCCCATTCAGCCGGATCGTTCCGGCTTCGGCGCTGACGTCGATGGTCTTCGGGTCGAAGAACCAGGAGCGATGCAGCGCATGGGTGATGTCATCGCTGACATTCGACACGATGACCCGCGGCTTGATCGTGATCTGATTGTCCAGGCCCACGACGCCCGGGAGGCGGCGGATCTCGGATTCAGTGGCTTCCTTCTGAAAATGCCACTCGACTTGCCCTGAGAGGGTCATCCAGCCTTTCTCGACCTTGATGGCGACCTTGTATTCAGGGTCCACCACATGCCAGGCGAGCCTGCCAATGGCTTCCCTTGCGATGTCATCGTCGTTGAGGAGACAGTCGGACTTCAGCCGGACTTCGAGCTCTTCCACCACGGCCTTCACGCCCTTGACCCGGCGCGTGGCAGCCTCCGCGGCGTGCTTCTCGCCGTAGCTTTCGACATGTCCGGAAAGCGAGACCACCCCCTGGTCGGCGGTGACGCCGATATGCGCCGCCGTCACGCTGGGGTCCCAGCTCAGTTCGGCGAGAACGGATTTCTGCAAGTCACGATCGTGGATCATGTCACCCTCGTTGAACATCGGCCAATCGTGTCGGGCAAGACCATGTCAGATTTGGAAATGGCGTGCCCGACCGAACAAGCGGACGTAGTCGTACAAACATCGCCAAGCTAGAATTGACCGGGGCGATGCCAAAAGCCGCGTCGACGCTCTTCGTTCTTTTGCTGTTTGGTGTCCCCCAACCCCTTGCAACCTAGTCTACGGACTCAGAACGGGCTTAGAAAGATTCGGAAACTACTCAGGCCATAGTTCGCGAAGGCATTGCGCTGGTTTGTTTGGTGTAAGTCAGTTGACTTGCGGGACCCGGATCGTGATCGTCATGGCATGTCACCCTTCGATCGTTGCTTTTCGCGCCTCCAATCGCTTGTAGAAGGCAAGCATGAGAGTGCCGTCGTGATGGCGGAAAGCTCGCTCGAATAGCTTCTGCAAGCATCGCTCGGCGGCCGCGTAGACTCGGCCCGGATCCGGGGTGAATTATAGTCCCTGCTCCTGTGCCGAACTGTGAGGTGGCTCAGTTTGGCTAAACGACGTGCGACATCGGTTCCGCAACGATGTCGAGGTTCGGAAACTACCTATGGCGCCTGGGCACGCTTGGCGGCATCCGGATAGGACAGCGCCGTCTCCAATCCGGCACGAAAAGCCTCAAAGTTGACCGCCATCACGAACGCCACCAGTCGACCGTCGAGCTCTTCACCCGCGCCGCCTGACTGGGCCGCGATCGGCCAGAGTTGCGATTAGGTCTTTTCGTGTCTCTGGGCAGGCGGGGCGCCACATTTGCGGTTGTTCACGGCACGAGCACTGCGGCGCCATCGAACCGGCCAGCGCGCAGGTCCTCAAGCGCTTTGTTGGCTTGTTCGAGCGGGTAGACCGTCGTTTTGACGACAATGCCGATCTTCGGAACCAGCCCGAGGAAATCGATTCCATCCTGGCGGGTAAGGTTGGCAACTGACAGCAGTTGGCGCTCTTCCCAAAGAATTTGGTACGGAAAGCTTGGGATGTCGCTCATATGGATCCCGGCGCAAACCACGCGCCCGCCCTTGCGGACTGCCTTCAGCGCCTGGGGAACGAGGTCACCCACGGTTGCGTAGATGATTGCCGCGTCGAGCGGCTCCGGGGGCATCTCATCAGAGCCGCCTGCCCAAGTGACGCCCAGGGTGCGAGCAAAGATCTGCGTGCCTGTATCCCCGGGCCGAGTGAAGGCGAAGACCTCCCGGCCCTGCCACTTGGCGACCTGGGCGACGATGTGGCCAGCGGCGCCGAACCCGTAGAGTCCCAACCGCTTACCGTCGCCGGCGATCTTCAGGGAGCGCCAGCCGATCAGGCCGGCGCAAAGTAGCGGCGCCAGTGACACGTCGCTGCCGGTCTCGCCGAGCGGAAAAGCAAAGCGCGCGTCGGCGATGACTGCGGTCGCGAAGCCTCCGTCACGTGTGTAGCCCGTGAACAGCGGCGCGTCGCAAAGATTTTCCCTATTTGCTTCGCAATAGGGGCAGACGCCGCAGGTATGGCCGAGCCAGGGAATTCCCACCCGCTCACCCATGGCGAGCCCTGCAACGCCTGGTCCGATCGCATCGATACGGCCAACGATCTCGTGGCCGGGGATGACCGGTGACTTCGGGTCGGGCAATTCACCGTCCAGAACGTGCAGGTCGGTGCGACAGACGCCGCATGCGAGGACCTTGATCCGCACCTCGCCGTCCCCGGGCTGTCGGTCAGGCAATTCCGTCCATTTGAGCGGGGACCCCGGCCTGTTGAGCACCATCGCCTTCATGGTTTCGTCCTTGGTCTGATTGGGCGAGTGGTCGCTGGCAACAGTGAAATGCTTGTCAGCTGACTATGCATCCAATTGCGCCCTGAGCTTTTGCAGCACCCGTGGCAGAACCCCTTGTAGATCCTCTGCGACGAGCCCCAGCCCGAATTCCGCCGCTGCCGCGCCGTGAATCCAGGCGCCAGCCGCGGCGGCCTCGAACCCGGTCATTCCCTGGGCCAGCAGCCCGCTGATAAAACCAGTCAGGACATCACCGCTCCCGCCGGTCGCGAGCTGCGGCGGCGCATTGGAATTGATGATCGCGCGCCCGTCCGGTGCCGCGATGACGGTATCCGACCCCTTGAGCAGGACAATGGCTCCGCTTTGCCTGGCGGCTGCGCGCGCGCGCTCCAGTTTGTCGCCCTCGAAATGAAACAGGCGCATGAACTCCCCATCGTGCGGGGTCATCACGCAGGGCCCATCGATCGCACGAAACAGATCCTCTGGCGCTTCGGCGAAAGAGGTCAGCGCGTCGGCATCGAGCACTGTCGCCCGTTTCATTGCCAGCGCGGCGGCGACGTAACGACGGGTCAGCGTTCCGACGCCCGCGCCCGGGCCGATTGCGATGACCGTACGACGCTTGTCAGCCAGCAAAGCCTGCCAGCCCGAGACTCCCTCAAAGCTGTCCACCATCACATTGGTCAAGGCCGTGGCGTAGATGCTCCACACCGCCTTTGGCGCCGCCAGCGTCACCATGCCGGCGCCGGCGCGGGACGCGGCCAAGGCGGTCATTCGACTGGCCCCCGTTATCGCCTCTCCACCGAGGACCAGGACCTCGCCGCGCTTATACTTGTAGCTTTCGGGCTCTGGCCATGGATAGCCGCCCAGCCAAAGGCCGGGACCGTTCTCCCAGGTGTTCGGGCCGATGGCGTCAAGCACCGACACTGGAGTGCCGATGTCGGCCACCAAGATGTCGCCGCACAGCGCTCGTCCCGGATAGAGCAGGTGCCCGGGCTTCTTGCGAAAAAAGGTCACCGTCAGGTCAGCCGGCGCCGCCGCACCGCGCACTCTCCCGGAGGCGCCGTCGAGGCCACTCGGGACATCGACAGCACAAATGGGAACACGGCGCGATTTCATGGCCTCAACGAGGATAGCCGCTTGGCCGTCCAAAGCACGAGACAGTCCAGCACCGAAGAGTGCATCGACGATCACCCCAGCGCCATCGAGACTGTCTGGTGTGAATGGCGCCAGCTCGTCTTTCCACATGCTGGCGACCCGAGCAGCGTCTCCAGATAGCTTTTCGCGTGAGCCAAGCAAAGCCACTTTCACCGGCCACCCCGCAGCGCTGAGATGGCGGGCAACGACGAAGCCATCGCCACCATTGTTGCCGGGGCCACACAGAACCGTAACCGGTCGCATCTGCCAGCGCTCGCCAACCGCGACTGCGACAGCGCCGCCGGCCGCCTCCATCATCGCAGCGCCGCTTACGCCGGCCGCCTCAGCTGCGCGGTCGGCGTCACCCATCTGGGTGGGCGTCAGAAGCGAGAGTTCGCTGTGTTCAAACTTAAGTTCGGTGATCATGTCCGTCCGCCAGCGAGAGTCACGATGGGCACCATCGATCCTCGCGGGACAGGATCGGAATTTACTCAGTAGAAGCCGTCTGAGTATTTTCCGATCCTACCGAACAGACATGAAATCGGCATTCTCACCAAGACTACCAGGAGGATCCAGGGGGGCCGATGATTGCTGTAAACGGCAACTTGCATGGGTCAAGGCTCCAGGTGGAACCTGTCACAGCCGTCCTAGCCTCGTCGCAAGGCTCGGCCGTCGCTTGCAGACGTCCTCATCCGCAACCCGCTGGAATTCCTCGCCAGCGTTCAGCCAGTCTCTTGGGTGAGAACACCAACCTGGGCACGCCGCAAAAGGAAGGCGATGACGATGCAAATAGGAATGATAGGCCTTGGACGGATGGGCGGAAAGATGGCCATCCGCTTGGTCAAGGCAGGCCACGACTGCGTCGTCTATGACCATGACAGCAGCGAGATCGCGACCGCTGCCGCCGAAGGCGCAAGGAGTGCGAAGAACCTTCCTGACTTGGTGAAGCTGTTGGAACGACCGCGGGCGGTGTGGCTCATGGTGCCGGCCGCTGCGGTCGATGCGGTGATCTCGACGCTGACGCCGCTTCTTTCGCCGGGTGACGTCGTGCTCGATGGTGGCAATTCCTACTACCATGATGACATCCGGCGCGCGGGCGAGTTGCGCACGAAGGACTTGCACTATGTCGACGTTGGCGTAAGCGGCGGCGTTTGGGGCCTGGAGCGTGGCTTCTGCCACATGATCGGTGGCGATACAGACATCGTGCAGCGGCTCGACCCGATCTTTCGTGCATTGGCGCCAGGCGTCGACGCCGCATCGAGAACCGTCGGCGCGACCGGCAAACCGTCGAATGCAGAGATGGGTTTCCTCCATTGTGGGCCGACCGGCGCCGGGCATTTCGTGAAGATGGTCCACAACGGGATCGAATACGGGATGATGGCCTCTTACGCCGAAGGCTTGAACATCCTCAAACACGCCAATGCCGGGCTTCTTGCCCCGGCGAAGACAGATGCCGAAACCACGCCGTTACGTCGGCCCGATCTCTACAAATACGACATCGACCTGCCGCAGGTTGCCGAGATGTGGCGGCGCGGCAGCGTTATCTCCTCATGGCTGCTGGACCTCGCTGCGGCGGCACTCAGGGAAAGTCCAGCGCTGGATGGCTATGCCGGGCGGGTATCCGATTCTGGTGAAGGCCGGTGGACCCTGCAGGCAGCCATCGACGAGAGCGTGCCGGCGCCGGTGATCTCGGCCGCCCTGTTCGCCCGCTTTGGTTCCCGCGGCGAGGCCGACTACGCCGACCGGGTCCTTTCAGCACTCCGCTTCGGGTTCGGCGGCCATCTGGAAAAGACCGATGAACGACATTGAGGCACGCTTCATCACCCGCGATCTCTACAACGTGACCTTGAGGCTGTGTACCGGGTCGACCGCCATCCGCCGGAGGCCATCGTTCTGCATTGGGAGGGGCCTATGATGGATTGGGACGATCTCCGCTTCTTTCTCGCGATCGCCCGCACCGGCGGCCTGTCCGGAGCCGCCAAGAGCTTGCACGTGGCCCAGTCAACGGTGGGCCGCCGCCTCGCGTCGCTCGAGGCGAACCTCGGCGTTCGCCTCCTGAACCGGACTCCAAACGGCTACGTGCCCACCTTGGCCGGCAGCGACGTTCTCAAGCAGGCCGAACGCGTCGAGGTGGAGGCCCGTGCGCTGGAGCGGCAAGTTGTCGGACGCGACTTGCGCATGGCGGGCTATGTCCGTGTCACCTGCGCGGAGACGATCGCCAGCAACCTCGTCGCGCCCTGCCTCGGGACACTGTACGAAACACAACCCGACATCCTGATCGAATTGATCCCCAACCCGAAGGAACTAAGTCTCGCAATGCGTGAGGCCGACATTTCCATCCGGCTCCGACCGCCCCTCCAGCACGATCTGGTTGTCCGCCGCATCGGGACACTCGCCTTCGGGCTCTACGCCAGCCCCGGCTACTTCGAACGGCACGGCGAATGCGATTACGATGCGGGCTGTCCCGGCCACCGCCTGATCACCCAGCTCGAAGGCATGCAGGACGCGACCCAGACGGACTGGCTGGCAGAGCTTGCGCCCCGGGCACGCATTGCCATGCAGACCACCAGCCACGCCGCAGCACTGGCGGCCGCAAAACAGGGCGGAGGCTTGGCCTGCCTCGTTCGCTTCTGCGCGGACGCCGACGTTGGGCTCGTTCGGCTCAAGTCACCGCCGGTTCCGGTCCCGAGCACCGGCATTTGGCAGGTCGTGCACAAGGACAATCGCGATACCCCTCGCATCCGGGTCGCCCTCGATCACATCACAAAATGGGTCCGCCAACGCGGCGACGAACTCGATCCCGCACAAGACCGACCCCAATGCGCGTCGGCAGCATGACGGCGCGTTATCCGATGTCGATAGAAGGGCTGCCAGATTCTGCATGATAGAAGGGCCGCGCGGCCTTCTCGGGGCGGAGGCAGGGTCGACCAACGTGTGAACAGTTCGCCCCATTCGCTGCTCGGCATGCGAATGGGACTTACGTAAAATGCGAAAAACGGTGGGTGGCCCCGATCGGCGCGCTACTCGGCAGCAATCGGCTCGAAAGGTGGCTCCTCCGCATCGTCCGCCGCCGCCGCCAGGGCCAGGCGCGCGAGGGCTGGCATAGACTTCGAACCCGTTCGCTTCATGATCGACGCCCGGTGGTTTTCGACGGTGCGTTGACTGATGCCAAGGTCCGCAGCGATGTTCTTGCTGGGCTGGCCCCCGAGAACGAGATCCATGATCTGGTGCTGGCGCGGCGTGAGGTCGGCCACTTGGCGGGCGGCCTTTTCCCGCCAGGCGAACAGCTTGCTCTGATCGCGTGATTGGTCGAGGGCGCGGTTGACGGCGGCAAGCAGCTCGTCGCGCCCGACCGGCTTCTCGATGAAGTCCGACGCGCCCGCCTTCATGGCCCTGACCGCCATGGGCACGTCGCTGCGCCCGGTGATCATGATGGCCGGGAGGCGATGTCTCTCGGCCCTCAGCCGCCGCAGGAGTTCAAACCCGTCCATGCCGGGCAGGTAGGCATCGATGAGGAGGCACGTGCCGTGTCCGGGATGGTAGGCTTCGAGAAACGCCTCGCATGAGGCGAATGCCTTAACGCGATGGCCGGCCTCCTCAAGGACGATTTGCACGGCATCGCTCACCGTCTTGTCGTCGTCGACGACGAAGATGGTTGGAGGCGCAGCACCGTTCGCAGGCGCGGAGGTTACTTGCGGGCGTGGAAGCGAGACCAATGGACCATGAGGCAGCAGACGCCGTACGGCTTCCATCAAGGCCTCTAATTTCACCGGCTTTGTGAGCAGGACGCATTTGCTGAGGGAGATGTCCCGCAGGGTTTGCGTCGATATATCCCCGGTCAAAACGATGACCGGGATCTCGCGCTTGAGGACTTCGCCAAGCTTGAGACCGGCTTCGAGCCCGTTAGGCCCGTTCGGAAGATTGTAGTCGGCGAGAAGGAGATCTGGATGGATCTCGCCCCGGGCCACGAGTTCAAGCGCCATGGGGACGTCGGACGCTGTCGTCACCTGGTAACCATCGTCCTTGAGGAACAGGGCTAGGGCGTCCCGGACTGTCGGATCATCTTCGATAACCAGGATCATTGTCTTGCGGACACCATCGGCAGCCTCCTCGCGCCGACGGGGCGGCGGAGCGGACGCCGGCCTGGCCGTTCCGTTAGGCACGATTCGGACTTCGATCATGAAGGCCGATCCCTTGCCGGTCGTGGAGCGGACGCGTACCGGATGACCGAGCATGCTTCCGAGACGCTGCACGATGGAAAGCCCGAGCCCGAGCCCCAGATGACGTTCCCGCGCCTTGTTGTCGATCTGGTGATATTCGTCGAAGATGGCCTGCAGCTCATCTTGGGGGATCCCGATGCCGGTGTCCCAGATCTCGATGGAGAGCGTCGCCCCATGGCGTCGGCATCCGATCAGGACTTTGCCGCGCTTCGTGTATTTCAGAGCGTTTGACAACAGGTTGCGGATCATCTGCTCAAGCAGATGCGGGTCGGTTTCGACCGCGAGGCTGCACGGGACCACGTGAAACCCGAGATCCTGCTCGCCGGCGTGCCAGCTGAACTCCGCCCGCAACCGGTCGAGGAGATCGTTCATGGCAAAGGCCGTGACCGCCGTGTCGACCGTGCCGGCCTCGAGTTGGTTGATGTCGAGCATCGTGTTCAGCATCGTCGACATTGAGGACGCCGTGTCATCGAGCTTGGCGACGAGTTCCAAGGCCTGCTCGGTGCGCCGCTCCAAAATCCGTTTGGCCAGAACCCCGCGGATCAGCTTGAGCGCCTGCAGTGGTTGACGAAGATCGTGACTGGCAGCCGCGAGAAACCGGGATTTCGCGATATTGGCCGTCTCGGCCTGCTGCTGCGAGGCCTCCAGCGACTTGGCCACGCGCTTTCGCTCGGTGATGTCGGTGAAGGTGATCACCACCCCTTCCACTCCTCTGTCCGAGGTGTGGTAAGGCAGAATCCGACGTACAAACCATAACCCTTGCTGCCCCTCGATTTCGCGCTCGAGGGTCGAGCCATCCCGCAGCACCGCATGCGCGTCGGCCACAAGGGCGCCGTCCATGGCCAAAGCATGAAGGTCCGTGAGGGGCCGGCCGACGTCACTGGGGATGATACTGAACAGCGACTTGGTGGCCGGCGTGAAGAAGCGGATGCTCAGCTCGGTGTCGAGGAAGAGCGTCGCGACATCCGTGCTGTAGAGCACGTTCTGGAGATCGTTCGACGTCGTGCGCTGCCGCTCCAGGGTCTCCTGAAGCTGGCTGTTCAGAGCCGTCAGCTCCTCGATGAGCGCCTGCAACTCCTCCTTGGAGGCGAGCAGTTCCTCGTTGGTCGACTGATATTCTTCACGCACCGAGGAGGCTTCCTCGTTGATCGCCTTCTGCTCTTCGGCGGAGGCGTCGAGACTCCGGGTCACATCCTGGAGCTCCTGTCGTGCGGCATCGAGTTCGCGTTCGAGATCGGCGATGCGCGGCGACCCGCTCGCAGCCACGGGATGGCCGTCGTCGTGCCCATGGCGCGGCGTATCGACGAAGCAGACAAGCAGGAGATCTTCGCCCTCGCTGATGAGGGGCTGGACGTCGATGCTGAACGATGTCGTCTGGCCGTCCTGCTTGAGCCGACCGCCTGCCAGGACGACCCTGCCATTCTCGCGCGCGGCCCTCTGGAGGGCCGACCGGAGCTTGGTCCGCACGTCTGGGCGCGCCATGACGAGAAGATCCTGACTTGGCTGACCCAGGGCCACCTGCAGGAATCGATCGATCGGTCCGAGCGAAAACAGACACTCGTGCCGACGGTTCAACAGCACAGTTGCCGGCGCATGCGCATCCAGCACGGTCGTCCGACAGAGTTGCGCAAGGACGCTCTGGCGGGATGGCACTGCCGGCGCTTCGACGCGGGCAATCGATTTCACCCCGTCGCCTGCCCCCCGCAGAAAGGCGAACTCCCCCATCCGGTTGCGGCCGACGCGCCGATAGAGGCGTTCCGTCTTCGCGATCACCTCGAACCGCCCCTCAGCCCTGCCGACCGTCTCGGCGCTGCCGAGCAGCAGGATGCCGCCTGGGCGAAGCGCGAAATGGAGGAGCGCAACCACATTCGCCTGCGCTTCAGGACCGAGATAAATCATCAGGTTTCGGCAGGAGACGACATCGAGCCGCGAGAAAGGCGGATCGGACAGGAGATCCTGGACCGTGAACACCACGAGGGCGCGGAGGTCTGGAAGCACCCGATAGTGACCGTCCTCCTTGGCGAAGAAGCGGGTCAGTCGGCGTCGCGAGACATCCGCCTCGATGGTCTCGGGATAGAGCCCTTCGCGCGCCAGAGCGACGGCATCAGGGTCGACATCGGACGCGAAGATCTGCAGCTTGATCTCCCGCTTCGCGGCCGTGATCGCTTCCCGAAACAGCATGGCGAGCGAATAGGCCTCCTCGCCCGTGCTGCACCCGGCGATCCAGATGCGAAGGAGTTGGTCCGGCGGGTGGGTGCGGAGCATGTCGGGGACCACGTCCTTCGCCAGTTTGGCGAAGACCGCCGGGTCGCGGAAGAAGCTCGTGACGTTGATCAGGAGATCCTTGGCTAGCAGCTCGACCTCGTCAGGATCGACGCGCAGTCGCTCCAGATAGCGGCCCATGTCGAGTGTCTCGATCGAGGCCATGGCCATGCGACGCTCAATCCGCCGCTGTAGCGTTCCCGTCTTGTAGGATGTGAAATCATGCGAGGTCCGCGTTCGCAGGAGTTCGACGATCTCCGGCAGCCGATTGGTCGAAGGCGGCGTCGGCGCCGTCTGCGTCGGCTCATGCATCTCGCTTTGTCGGCTATGCGAGAGAAGAGCTGCGGCGATCTTGGCGACCGGAAGCACGAGATCGACGGCGCCCGTCGCGATGGCGCTCTGCGGCATGCCGTCATAGCCGGCTTCGCGCGGGTCTTGAGCGATGATGAGCCCGCCTTTCTCCTTGATGGTGGCAAGCCCCAGGCTGCCGTCGCTCCCGGTCCCCGACAGGATCACGCAGACCGTGCGTTGACCGCAGTCCTCCGCCAGCGAATGCAGAAGCACGTCGAAGGGCAGGCGCGGGCCGCGTTGGGTCCGTGGCTTGGCGAGGTGCAGAGTGCCCAGGCGCACAGAGAGATATTGCCCAGGCGGAATGACATAGAGGTGGTCGGATTCGAGCCGCACCCCGTCGGCCGCCTCTTGCACGACCATCGACGTATGGGTGGCCAGCAGATCCACCATCATGCTGGCGTGGTTTGGCTCGAGATGCTGGACAAGGATGAAGGCCATGCCGCTTTTGGCCGGCATGGCTTCGATCAGCTTGGTGCAGGCATCGAGCCCGCCCGCGGAAGCCCCGACACCGACGATCGGGAAGTCGCCGGATGATGGGGTCGGCGGCCCGCGCGCCAAGATTGACCGCGGGTTCGACTGAGTTCCGTCCGCTTCGCCGCGCAGAGCACGCTTCTCTGACATGATGGAGGCTTTCGTTCGACGCGCAGCTTCAGCGTAGCATAGGCCAGCGGGCTCGTCGCGATCCATCGCGCCGTCCGGCTTTTCAAATAATATCAAAGCATAGAGGAGTCCTGATCGTGCAATAGACGTTCAGAATAAACTCTTCTCAAGTCTGCCGGTCGGTTATCGTCTTCAACAGCGACAAAGCGACGATGCGGGATCGTGTCCTAAGCTGGCAAGAGCATGATCTCGTGACGGATTGCTCAACCGGTTCCCCGCATGGCGCACCACCAGACCCGACGGGTGGCCGATTGCGACGGAAATCGCTTGCCACCTGATCTCCACGCCGTGGGACGCATAGGTAATTTCCGACCCTACCGCCTCGGCCTTTCGGCGTGCTCTACAAATCAGGAACCGTTTATGAGCGCCTCCCAATCTGCAACGGCAGACCTTGAAGGTGCCAGACCGATCTGCTCGTCGAACTTCAGCACTTACGACGAGCAACTCTTTCCCTTCCGCGGACGAATTCAATGATTACCCTCTCATATTACCTCTTACCCACCCTGGTCGTTGTCGCTTTGATCTTGCTCGGCATGAGCATCAGGATTCTCCGGCAATATGAGCGGGCGGTCGTGTTTACCCTCGGCAAATTCCAGCGCGTCAAAGGGCCGGGCCTCGTCCTGCTGATCCCCTTCGTCCAGGAAATGGTCCGCGTCGATCTGCGCATCCAGGTCGTCGAAATTCCAAGCCAGGATGTGATCTCCCACGACAACGTGTCGATGAAGGTCGATGCGGTGCTGTACTTCAATGTGATCAATCCCGAACGGGCGATCATCCAGGTTCAACGCTATTTGTCGGCGACGACGATGCTGGCCCAGACGACGTTGCGGGCGGTGCTCGGTCAGCACGAGCTCGACGAGATGCTGTCCGAACGCAAGAAGCTGAGCACGGACGTGCAAAGTATCCTCGATACGCAGACGGAAGCCTGGGGCATCAAAGTCAGCAATGTCGAAATTAGAACGGTCGAACTCACCGACAATATGGTGCGGGCCATCGCCAAGCAGGCCGAGGCCGAGCGCGACCGGCGCGCCAAGGTCATTCACGCGGAAGCCGAATTCCAGGCGTCGCAGACCCTCGTCAATGCCGCCAAGATCTTGTCGAGCATTCCGGCTGCCATGCAGTTGCGCTACCTGCAGACCCTGACGGAGATCGGCGCCGAACAGAACTCGACCGTCGTATTTCCAATGCCGATCGACATCATCAAGCCGTTCCTCGACATCGTCGACAAGGTCGCAAAACCCTCCGGCGCGAATGGGGGCCTGACGACCCCGATCAGCCCCAACGCCGGGCTTGTCCTGACGAACGGCAGCGCGAACCACACCAAGTAGAGGCAATCTCCTGGCGGTCGGAGCGCCGGAAGCCGAAAGCATCGAGCGACCCAGTTCGACGACGAGGGACATCATGCGGCGCTTGATTGCGGGAAACTGGAAGATGCATGGCCTGGCCGCACAGCTGGCCGAGATCGAGGCGATCGCCGCTTCCGTCGCTGCCACGCCGCCAAAAGCCGACACGCTGATCTGCGTGCCTGCAACCCTGATCTCTCGCGCTGTGCAGACCGCCTCAGGCCGCGTCCCCCTCGGCGGGGAAGATTGCCACGCGGCGGTCGAGGGGGCGTTTACGGGCGATACCAGTGCCGAGATGCTGAAGGATGCGGGGGCCTCCGCAGTCATCGTCGGCCATTCGGAACGGCGGCATTATCACGGCGAGACCGACGCAGCCGTGGCCGCAAAGGCAACGGCGGCATGACGTGCGGGCCTCCTGGCCATCATCTGCATCGGCGAGAATGAAGCGGAACGGCGGGACGGTCTGGCCTTGTCGGTATGCGGCGATCAGATTGCCGGCAGCGTGCCCGAGACTCTGGTCCACCCCGGCATACTGGCAATCGCTTATGAGCCTCTCTGGGCGATCGGCACCGGGCACATGCCGGCTGCGAACGAGATCGTGGAGATGCACGCACACATCCGCCAATGCCTCGCAAAGCGCTTCGGGGCTGCCACTGGGGAAAAGATACGGATCCTCTATGGCGGATCGGTCAAACCCGCCAATGCGCGGGAGATCCTGGCACTGCCGGACGTTGGCGGCGCTTTGGTCGGCGGGGCAAGCCTGCATGCCGCGGATTTCAACGCGATCATCCGCGCGGCTGAGTAGTTTCCGATCCTGTCCCACGGCAGCAGCCGAAGCGTAGCTTGTCCCGCCTGGAGCGGATTCACGTGCGGGCGTTCTTCTCGGACCGTCGCGAGGGCCCAGGCGGCGTGCCCATCGAGACGGCGTGAGCGCAAACCTTACGCCGCCCAAGCCCTTTTGCCCATGAATATTCGAGGAGCACCCATGGCGACGCCCAACAAAGATGAGGCCATGGCGCGCGATGCCAAATCGGATCCCAAGGTCAAGGCCGCCGACGATCTGAAGACTCTCCCCCTGCCGGAGGTCGAGAAAAGGCTGGGATCGTCGTCGGACGGGCTCACGCAGTCGGAGGCCGAAAAGCGGCTGACCCAATACGGGCAGAATGAGATTGCCGAGAAAAAAACCAATCTCATCTTCAAGTTCCTGTCGTACTTCTGGGGCCCGATCCCTTGGATGATCGAAGTTGCGGTCATCCTCTCGGGGGTCGTCCGGCACTGGCCGGATTTCTTCATCATTCTCCTGTTGCTCGTTGCGAATGCCTGCGTCGGATTTTGGGAAGAACGTCAGGCCGGCAATGCCATCGAGGCGCTGAAGGCGAAGCTCGCGATCAAGGCCAGGGTCAAGCGGGATGGCAAATGGGTCACCCCGGCAGCGCGGGACCTGGTGCCGGGCGACGTCATCCGCCTGCGTCGGGGTGATATCGTGCCGGCTGACGCCCGTTTGCTCGACGGTGATGAGATCTCGGTCGATCAGTCGGCGCTGACGGGAGAATCGCTCCCGGCCACGCGGAAATCCGGCGACGCCGTGTTTTCTGGTTCGATCCTGCGCCGTGGTGAGATCGGCGCGTTGGTCTATGCGACGGGCACAAAGACCTATTTCGGCAAGACGGCGGAACTGGTCGAGACGGCCGTCACGGTCAGTCATTTCCAGAAGGCCGTCCTGAAGATCGGCAATTACCTGATCGTTCTGGCGGTGGTCCTGGTGGCGGTGATCATCGCGGTGGCGCTCTACCGCGGCGACCCAATCCTTTCGACCTTGCAGTTTGCTTTGGTGCTGACGGTCGCGGCGATCCCCGTTGCGATGCCGACCGTTCTGTCCGTTACCATGGCGGTCGGCGCGCGGCTGCTCGCCAAGAAGCAGGCGATCGTGAGCCGCCTCGTCGCCATCGAGGAACTCGCTGGCGTCGATATGCTCTGCGCCGACAAGACCGGGACGCTCACGCAGAACAAGCTGACACTGGGGGACCCGTTCAGCGTCGGCGATATGGCTGCCGATCAGGTGATCCTGAATGCCGCGCTCGCGTCGCGCTCCGACAATGACGACACCATCGATCTTGCCGTCCTGGGCGGCGTCAAGGACGACAAGCTCCTGCACGGCTACAATGTCGTTCATTTCACGCCGTTCGATGCCGTGCACAAGCGGACCGAAGCGACCGTCAAATCCGAGGACGGAAGCACCTTCAAGGTGGCGAAGGGTGCTCCTCAGGTCATTCTGGAGATGTCGGACAATGCCGCAGCCGTGAAGACCGCCGTCGACGCGGCGGTCAATGGGTTTGCGGCACGCGGCTTTCGTGCGCTTGGCGTGGCCCGCACCGACGGCGACGGCAAGTGGCAACTTGTCGGCGTCCTGCCGCTCTTCGATCCGCCGCGCGAGGACGCCAAGGCGACGGTCGCAACCGCGCGCCAGATGGGCGTGAAGATCAAGATGGTGACCGGCGATGCGCTCGCGATTGCCCGCGAGACCGCCAAGACGCTGGACATGGGCGCCGATATCCTCGACGGCGCGGGCCTCGGCGACGCCAAGCATGACGAAACCCCGGCGGTCGCCAAATCCATCGAGGACGCGGACGGCTTCGCCCAGGTGTTCCCCGAGCATAAGTTCCACATCGTGGATGTGTTGCAGAAGCGGGGGCACATCGTCGGCATGACGGGCGACGGCGTGAACGATGCCCCCGCGCTGAAGAAGGCCGACTGCGGGATCGCCGTGTCCGGGGCGACGGATGCGGCGCGAGCGGCAGCTTCGATCGTGCTGCTGACCCCCGGCCTGTCGGTGATCATCGACGCGATCCAGGAGAGCCGCCGGATCTTCCAGCGCATGAACAGCTATGCGATCTACCGGATCGCCGAGACGCTGCGCGTCCTGTTCTTCATGACGCTCGCCATCCTGGTCTTCAACTTCTACCCGCTCACGGCGGTCATGATCGTCATGCTGGCGTTGCTCAACGACGGCGCGATCCTGTCGATCGCCTATGACAACGTCCAGTACAGGAATGCGCCGGAAGCCTGGAACATGCGCCTCGTTCTCGGCGTGTCCACAGTCCTGGGCGTGCTTGGCGTCGTGGCGGCTTTCGGCCTGTTCTACCTCGGCGAGCGCGTGTTTCATCTCGACCGGCCGCACATCCAAACCCTGATGTATTTGAAGCTTTCGGTTGCCGGACATCTGACAATCTTTCTGACGCGGACGCGTGGGCCGTTCTGGTCCATTCGTCCCGCCAAGATCCTTTGGATGGCGGTGCTCGGAACCCAGACCGTCGCGACCTTGATTGCGATCTTCGGGTTTGGTCTGGTGACACCGCTGGGCTGGTATTGGGCGCTGCTGGTTTGGGGCTATGCCCTCGCCTGGGCTCTCGTGAACGACCGCGCGAAATTGCTCACCTACAGGCTTCTCGACGACGTCAAAGCTGAAGAGAAGCCCGCCGCAGAAGAAAAACCGCGCCTGGCTAGCAAGAGTGTCAGCACGCCCGCGGCGTCGGACAAGACGGGACCGAGGGCTACGACCAACGTCTCTTCCGATGCTCACCCCAAGCCGGACCCCGTCGTCAAAGTCGGCGCGCCGCCTGATGTCAAAGCCGAGTCGCACCCAAAGACCGACCTCCTGTCCGAGTTCCAGTCCAAGATAGGAACCCCTGCCAATTCAAACCTGGCCACGCTGATCGACACAAAGCTCGGGGACATCATCTTGGAGGCCGTCCTCAAAGATCCAGACGTCGCAGGGCACATCGTGGCCAAGGCCATTGCCGAGGCTGAGGCATCCGCCGCGGGTCGCTCCCAGGACGCCAAGAGCGGATCGCCGCCGGATGCAACGCCGCAAGCTGCCGAATGAATGCCGATCTATCTGCGCGCATGAGCGACGGGTCACAGACGACGACCGATGCGGCGCGCGCCGCGAAAGGAACGACAATGAAAATCCATTCGAAAGATTTCCGCGTCCGCGAAGGCGACGAAGTTGACCTCAAGAAATGGCCGACGATCACCGATCCGATCTGCAAATCGAGTGAGGAGTACAGACAGCTTCTGGCGGAGCATGTGGATCGGCTGAGCGCTTTGCAGCAATTGCACTACGCCTCGAATCGCTATGCCGTACTCCTGATTTTCCAGGCCATGGATGCGGCCGGAAAGGATGGCGCGATCAGGCACGTCATGTCGGGCGTCAATCCCCAGGGGTGCCAGGTCTTCAGTTTCAAGCACCCGAGCGCGGCCGAATTGGAACACGACTTTCTCTGGCGCACCACCCGCGATCTGCCGGAACGAGGACGGATCGGCATCTTCAACCGCTCCTACTACGAGGAGGTGCTGGTGGTCCGCGTGCACCGTGACATCCTTCTCAGCGAGGGACTGCCCGACGCGCCCCGTCACGACAGCAAGCTCTGGCACGACCGCTACCGCTCCATCGTCGATCTGGAGAAGCACCTGCACGCGAACGGCACCCGCATCGTCAAGTTCTTCCTCCATCTATCGAAGGACGAGCAGTGCCAGCGGTTTCTGGCCCGGATCGACGAGCCGGACAAGAATTGGAAATTCAGCCTCGCTGATGTGGAGGAACGGAAGTTCTGGAAGCAATACCGAACCGCCTATGAGGAATGCCTCAGCGCAACCAGTACCGAGCATTCACCCTGGTATGTCGTGCCAGCGGACGACAAGGAGAACGCCCGGCTGATCGTCTCTCAGATCGTGCTCGACACATTAGACGGGCTCAAGATGAGCTACCCCGAAGTGAGCGTCGAGCGGGAGCAGCAACTCCAGGCCATCCGGCACGAGTTGATCCATTGAGGTATCCCGGAAGCTGGCATTCGGATCGTAGGTGTTTCCGAACCTGGCGCCGCATCAAGGTCGATAATAGCTCCTTGTACGCTGAAGTGACGGCATTCCCATCTGCAGGGCAGCCGACCGCTCACCCACTGTCCCGGCAACGTAATGAAGGAACCGAACGATGACCTCAGGCGCACCCAGGGCCCTTAACGAGCTCGGCCAAAGCCTGTGGCTCGACAACATCACCCGCGATCTGCTCGATAGCGGGAGGCTGCAGGGCTACATCGATGACTTGTCGGTGACCGGGCTGACCTCCAATCCGACGATCTTCGATCACGCCATCTCGCGCAGTGCCGCCTATGACGTGGAGATCCACCGCCAACTGGATGCGGGCCAGTCGGGTGAGGAATTGTTCTTCAACCTCGCCGTTCAAGACCTCACCCGTGCGGCCGACCTGTTCGCACCTGTCCATGCGCGAACCGGCACGGTGGACGGGTTCGTGTCGCTGGAAGTTTCGCCGCTGCTCGCCTACGACACGCGAGCCACCGTCGCGCAAGCCAAGGCGCTGCACGCCCAGGCAAACAGGCCCAATCTATTCATCAAAATCCCCGGCACCACGGAAGGTCTGCAGGCGATCGAGCAAGCGATCTTCGCCGGCGTTCCGGTGAACGTGACCCTGCTGTTCTCCACCGTCCAGTACAAGGCTGCTGCCGATGCCTATCTGAAGGGCTTGGAGCGGCGTGTCGCCGCCGGCCTGTCGCCCGATGTGCGATCGGTCGCGTCGCTGTTCGTCAGCCGGTGGGACCGCGCCGTGACGGCGCAGCTGCCCGCCGCGATGCGCAACACACTCGGCATCGCGGTCAGCCGTCAGGCCTACAAGGCCTATCGCGACGTGCTGGAGAGCGATCGATTCCAGCGCTTGGAGAATGTCGGCGCTCGCGCGCAGCGGCTGCTGTTTGCCAGCACCGGGACGAAGGACAAGCATGCGTCGGACACATTGTACATCTCTGGTCTTGCCGCACCCAATACGGTGAACACGATGCCGGAGGAGACGCTGCTCGCCTTCGCCGATCATGGCGCGGCCCCTCACACGCTCCCGCGCGACGGAGGCGATGCGGACGTGGTGCTGGCCGCTCACGCGAAGGCGGGTATCGACCTGACCGCATTGGCGGCAAAGTTGCAATCCGACGGAGCCAAGGGCTTCGTCGAGTCCTGGTACGAGCTGCACGGCGCAATCGACGCCAAGAGCAGGGTTTTGGCCTGATTTCGGAGACTGCTCATGACCGCTCTTGCCGCTCTCCCGTCCTGGCAGGCGCTCTCCGCCCACTACGCTCGTATCAAGGACGCGCATCTGCGTAGTCTGTTCGCTGACGACCCCGGGCGGGCAGAGCGCTTCTCGGCTGAGGGTGCTGGCCTGTTCCTCGACTACTCAAAGAACCGCCTCACCGACGAGACGCTGCGGCTCCTGCTTGCGCTGGCGGCTGAGCGCGGCGTGGCCGAGCGGCGCGATGCGATGTTTGCGGGCGAAACGATCAACACGACCGAACGTCGTGCCGTGCTGCACGTGGCGCTGCGCGCCCCGCGCGGAACCCGTATCGAGGTCGACGGCACCGATGTCGTGCCTGAGGTGCACAAGGTGCTCGACGCGATGGCTGATTTCGCCAACCGCCTGCGGAGCGGGGCATCAACCGGGCACACTGGCAAACGCATCCGCAACGTCATCAATATCGGCATCGGCGGGTCCTTTTTGGGTCCCGAAATGGCCTATCGCGCGCTACGGCCGTTCAGCGACCGGTCGATGACCTTCCGCTTCGTCGCCAACGTGGATGGGGCGGATTTGACGGAAGCCACCCAGGACCTGGACGCGGCGGAGACGCTGTTCATCGTGGCGTCCAAAACCTTCACCACGCTGGAAACGATGACCAACGCGGCCGCGGCACGCGAATGGCTGGTGCGAAAGCTCGGCACGGACGCGGCCGTTGCAAAACATTTCGCCGCGGTCTCCACCAACATCGGATCCGCTACCGAGTTCGGCATCACGCCGGCCAATATCTTCGGCTTCTGGGACTGGGTGGGCGGCCGCTACTCGATGGACAGCGCGATCGGCCTGTCCACCATGATCGCGGTCGGGCCCGATCACTTCCGAGCCATGCTCGGCGGCTTCCACGCCATGGACGAACATTTCCGCCGCGCCCCCGCCGCAAGCAACCTGCCGATGCTGCTTGGACTTCTAACGATATGGTACGACAACTTCTTCGGCGCGCAGACGATCGGCATTATGCCCTACGCGGCGCACCTCGCCCGCTTTCCCGCTTATCTCCAGCAGTTGCAGATGGAGAGCAACGGCAAGCACGTCGGCTTCGATGGCGGCGTCGTGGATTACCAAACCGGCCCCATCATCTGGGGCGAGCCCGGCACGGACGGCCAGCACTCATTCTACCAGCTTCTGCATCAGGGCACGAAGCTGGTCCCCTGCGACATGATCGGGTTCTGCCAGCCGCTGAGCCCGCTCACTGACCAGCACGATCTTTTGATGGCGAACCTGTTCGCGCAGGCAGAGGCGCTCGGCTTCGGCAAGACCGCGGAAGAGCTGAAGGCGGAAGGCTCGCCCGACTTCCAGACGCCGTTCCGCGTGACGGAGGGCAACCGGCCGACCAACATGATTCTGGCCGATAGGCTCGATCCCGCCTCGCTCGGCAGCCTGGTGGCGCTCTATGAGCACAGCGTGTTCACGCAAGGGGCGATCTGGGCAATCGACAGCTTCGACCAATGGGGTGTCGAACTGGGCAAGGTCTTGGCCAGCCACATCATCCCGGAATTGGATCGCGACGTTCAGCCAACGCTGAGCCACGACTCCTCCACCAACGCGCTGATCAATCGCTACAGGCGGATGCGCAGATGACCGACGACGCGGTTCGCTTCAAACAGCAGGCTGGGATCGAGGCCGCGGCGCTGGTCGAATCCGGCATGGTGGTCGGACTGGGCACCGGTTCTACGGCGATTTTCGCCACTCGCCGTGTCGCAGAGCGACTGCATTCGGGCGAACTCTGCAACATCGTCGCGATCGCCACCTCCCACGCCACCGACGCTGCGGCGCGAGAACTTGGCATTCCGATGCTGACAGACGACATCCCCCGCGAGATCGACATCACCATCGACGGTGCCGATGAAGTTGACCCTTCGCTGGACCTCATCAAAGGCGGTGGTGGCGCGTTGCTTCGCGAGAAGATCGTGGCACAGGCCAGTCGGCGGCAGGTGATCGTGGTCGATGAGAGCAAGCTATCGCCCAGGCTCGGCACGCATTGGCCGCTGCCGGTGGAGGTCTTGGAGTTCGGCTGGCGTTCGCAAAAACGGTTCCTTGAACGCCTCGGCGCGGTTGTCACCCCGCGCAAAAACAATGGCGACCTCTATCGTACCGATCAAGGCAACATGATCCTCGACAGCCGCTTTGGCCCTTTCATTCACGATGTCCCTGTCCTCGCCCAGGGACTCGGTGCAAGGGCCGGCATCATCGAACACGGCCTTTTTATTGGCATCGCGCAAGACCTGATCGTGGCAGGCGTGAGCGGGGTGCGACACATGCGGCGCGGCTCGAGTGCCGCGGTGCATGTTTGACGTCACTGTCCTGGATTGCCGCCTCGGCGTGTCGCCCGTCTTGGCGAGGGTCCATTGCGGTGCCGATTAACAGCCTGCCGCCGCACCTGAGTAGTTTCCGAGCCTATCCGCTCAGAACAACTGCCGCATAACTGGGTGAATTCCTCCGCCTGGGCAAACCTCCATTCCGACCTCATTCAACTCAATGCGCATAGGGCAAGCTCAGACGCGGCGACCTGAACACAGCCAAGGTGCCGATCCATGATAACCCAGAGGCAGTCCGCCGCCCACACCGAGCGCCCCAGGACGCTGACTGCGGTCATCTTCGACGTCGATGGCGTCCTGCTCGCATCGCCTCATGAGCAAGCCTGGCGTGAGGCGCTTGAGGGATTCGCGGAGCCGGACCGTTTCACAACGGCCATGTACCAGGCTCAGGTCGCGGGCAAGCCGCGCCTCGCCGGCGCTCTGGCGGCCCTGGAGGCCCTCGGGGTGCCAGATGCGGCGCGGCAGGTCGCCGTCTACGCCGAGCGGAAGCAGAAGCGCTTGGAGGCGTTGATCGCCGCCGGACACGTGAAGGCGTTCCCCGATGCGCTGCGTTTCGTTGTGGCGATCCGCGCGTTGGGATGGCCCATGGCGGTCGCCTCCTCCTCGAAGAACGCCAACGGTATGATGCGGACGATCCGTCTACCGTCCGGCGAGAGCCTGTTCGACGTGTTCGGCGCCAATGTCTGCGGGCGCGATCTGAAAAAGGGCAAGCCGGACCCGGAGATCTTCCTCCTGGCGGCCGAGGCGCTGCACATCGCCCCGGCGCACTGTGTCGTCATTGAGGATGCGCCCGCCGGGATCGCGGCGGCCAGGGCCGGCGCGATGGGGGCGCTCGGGGTCGCCCGCCACGACGACGCGGCCCTGCTCCACGCGGCGGGTGCCGATCTCGTGGTGACGAGCCTCGACGCCGTTGCGGTCGACGCCTTGGCCGGCGGGCGGCTCTGCCAGGTGCCGGCATGACCCAGCCGAAAACCCTTGAACAGCTGCTCGCGCCGACGGGCGACCCTGCCTGGGTGTTGATCGAGGAGGGCTTCGATCCGCTACGCGAAACCAGCGTCGAATCACGGTTCGCAATCAGCAACGGGTTCCTCGGCGTCAGAGGTGTGCGGGCGACGACCCGCGGCACCCGCTGGGTGGCGCCGGCCCGCACCTATGTGGCGGGCCTGTTCGATACGCCCGACACCACCTACGCGACGCCAGGGCTCGTTCCCGCCGCGGATTGGTTGCAGATCCGTCTTCTGGTGAATGGCGAACCGCTGGTGCAGCACCCCGGCGAGGTTCGCTCCCACCGGATGACGCTCGACCTGCGGCGAGGCGCCCTGCTCAGCGAAAGCAGCGGGTTGACGAGGGCGGACCTCAACGTGCATCTCAAGACCTTGCGTCTGGTCTCGATGAGCGAGCGCGCGCTTGGACTGCAACTGATTGAGATGACTGTCGAGGCCGGCGTGGTCGATGTCACGGTCGAGGCCTCGTTCGAAGGCGTTGGGTTGGGATTGTTGAGCGACCGTTTGGATCAGGATCTCGGCGTGTGGCATACCGCCCATTCCGGCAAAGGGCTCGCGATGGCAACCGCGGCGGCGCTCCAGATCGACGGCCGCGATGTTCCGGCCACGGCGCTCGGCCCGTTCAAATTGACCTGGTCATGGACGACGCAGCCCGGTCAGGCCGTGAGTTTTCAGCGCTCGGTTGCCATCGCGCGCGGCGACGTCAAAGATGTCGATCCGGGCCACGAAGCTCGGGACCAGCTCGACCGTGGGCAACGGATCGGCTGGCGCGGCGTGCTCGTCGCTCACGAGGCGGCCTGGTCCTCTCGCTGGCAGCGCAGCGACGTCACGGTCGAGGGTGATGCCAAGGCGCAGAAGGCGCTCCGCTTTGCGCTCTACCACCTGAACAGCGCGGCCAATCCCGGTGACGAGCGCGTCTCCATCGGGGCGCGCGCGCTGACCGGCGACGACTATCGTGGTCATGTGTTCTGGGACACCGAGATCTTCCTCCTCCCGTTCTACACCCTGACCTGGCCCGAGGCGGCACGCGCGCTGCTGATGTATCGCTTTCACACCCTCGACGCGGCGCGCGCGAAGGCCACCGGAATGGGCTATCGCGGCGCCTTCTACGCCTGGGAATCGGCCGACACCGGGGACGAGATGACGCCGACGCAGGCGGTGGGTCCGGATCGTAAGATCATCAAGATCCTGTGTGGCACGCAAGAACAGCACATCAGCGCCGACGTCGCCTATGCGGTCTGGTATTATTGGCAGGCGACCGGCGACGAGGCGTTCCTGCTCGACGCCGGCGCCGAGATCGTCCTGGAAACCGGGCGGTTCTGGGCGAGCCGTGCTCAGCCCGAGGCGGACGGATTGTGCCACATCCGCGGCGTCATCGGTCCCGACGAGTATCACGAACACATCGACGACAATGCCTTCACCAACGTCATGGCGCGCTGGACGATCCGCCGCGCGCTCGATGTCGCAGCCTTGCTGCGGAAGCATTGGCCGGATCGCTGGGCCAGCCTGGCCCAACGCCTGAAGCTCAACGAGGTCGAGCTCAAGCAGTGGCAGAACGTGGCGGACGTGATCGCAACCGGGCTCGATCCGACAACCGGTCTGTTCGAGCAGTTCGCCGGCTATTTCGCCCTTGAGGACATCGATCTCGCGCTTTACGCGGGTCGCTCGGTGCCGATGGACGTGGTGCTCGGGCGCGAGCGGACGCAGCAATCACAGGTGGTCAAGCAGGCCGACGTCGTCGCGCTTCTGGGGTTGCTGCCGGAGGAGTTCGCAGGCACCAGCGGGGTAGCGAACTTTCGCTACTACGACCAACGATGCAGCCACGGCAGCTCTCTCAGCCGGGCCATGCACGGGCTCGCGGCGGCTCGGCTGGGGCAGTCCGATGTGGCGCTGCGCTACTTTCTGGAGACCGCCGACATCGATCTCTCGGACACGAAGGTGGCGATCGACGGCGGCGTGCATATCGCGGCGCTTGGGGGAATCTGGATGGTGGCGGTCTTCGGTTTCGGAGGGCTGACAATCCGTGACGACGGCATCGCCATCGATCCGCACTTGCCGGCGAGCTGGCTCAGACTCGCCTTCAGCCTCCAGTGGCGTCGCAGCCACCTGAAGGTCAGAATCGAACAGGCCAGGACGTTGATCGAGGCGACACTGGAGAGTGGCGAGCCAATGACGATTTTTATTGGCGGGGAGCCTTATGAGCTCCGACCTGGCAGTCCGGTGCGCAGAAGCGCCGAGGCAGCCCTCAATTGACGTCCATCGACGAAGCGTAGTCGCCGCGTCGCGCCGCTACGTTGCAGTGTGCCCGGTGGTACAGGGCGCGCTGCGCCGGGACGACATTCGACGCCTCGCCGCGCCAGATCTTTAGTGCCGGCTGCTGGATGGCGCGGGCGTAAGAGAAGGCGAGAGCCCAGGGTAACGGCGTTGCCCATTCCTTGGAGCGGCGGTTCATTGCGTTGAGACGCGCCGATGCGAGTTTCGCGGACTGGCCGCCCGACAGGAAGGCAATTCCGGGAACGGCGGCCGGAACCGTATGCAATAGGACGCGAACCGTCGCGTCAGCCACCTCTTCCACGGATTTCTGCTGAACACTGCTTAACCCCGGAAGGACCATGTTCGGCTTGAGGATCAGGCCCTCCAGCATCACGCCTTGCAGGTGAAGCTGCGCGAACACCGTCAGCAGAACCTGCTCGGTCGTGGCACCGCATCGCTCCATCGTATGATCGCCGGCCATCAGCACCTCCGGCTCCACGATCGGGACCAGTCCGACCTCCTGGCATAGGGCCGCATAGCGGGCTAAAGCCTGCGCATTGGTCTCGATGCAGGCCTGGGTCGGCAGGCCGTCCCCGAGCGCAATGACGGCGCGCCACTTGGCGAAGCGGGCGCCCATATCGAAATACGCCTTGAGTCGGTCGCGTAAACCGTCGAGCCCTTCGGTGATCGTCTCGCCGAGATGACCCGCCAGATCCTTGGCGCCGATGTCGACCTTGATGCCGGGAATGATGCCGGCCTCTTGGATGACTTCGAGAAAGGGCGTGCCATTCTTTTTGCTCTGCCGGATGGTCTCGTCGTAGAGGATCACGCCGCTGATGCATTCGCCGAGATGGGGCGTCGTCACGATCAGTTCGCGATAGGCGCGCCGCGCCTCCTCGGTCTGAGGAATACCCTGCTGGGCGAAGCGCTTGTTGCAGGTGCCGTTGCTCTCGTCCATCGCCAGCAGGCCCTTGTCGCCTGCCACCAAGGCTCGTGCCGTGTCTGCCAGAGTTCGCGCGCTCATGTGGCAGTGCCCCACGTCCAGTTCACGATCTCCGGCATGTCCTTGCCGTGCCGGTCGATGTAGTGCTTGTGCGCGATCAACCTGTCCTTGACGAACTGCTTGAGATAGGCCCCGCGACTACCCAAATGCGGTAGACGATCCACCACATCCTGCACGAGGTGATAGCGGTCGAGGTCGTTCTGCACCCGCATGTCGAAGGGCGTCGTGATCGTGCCCTCTTCCTTGTAGCCGCGCACATGCAGGTTGCGGTTGGCGCGGCGGTAGGTCAGCCGGTGGATGAGCCACGGATAGCCGTGGTAGCCGAAGATGATGTGCTTATCCTTGGTGAACAACGAATCGTAGTCCGTGTCGCTCAGCCCGTGCGGATGCTCGCTTTCGGGCTGCAGGCGCATCAGGTCGACGACGTTGATCACCCGGATCTTCAGCTCGGGGAGATGCTCACGCAGGATCGAGACGGCCGCCAGGATTTCCAGCGTTGGCGTGTCGCCGCAGCAAGCCATCACCACATCGGGTTCACCGTCCTGATCGTTGCTGGCCCATTGCCAGATGCCGAGCCCTTGCGTGCAATGCACGACGGCCGCTTCCATGGTGAGCCATTGCGGCAGCGCGTGCTTGCCGGCTACCACAACGTTGACGTAGTGCCGGCTGCGAAGGCAGTGGTCGAAGACCGACAGTAGGCAGTTGGCGTCCGGCGGCAGGTAGACCCGCACGATGTCCGCCTTCTTGTTCACCACGTGGTCGATGAAGCCGGGGTCCTGGTGCGTGAACCCGTTGTGGTCCTGTTGCCAGACGTGGGAGGCAAGCAGGTAGTTCAGCGAGGCGATATCGCGGCGCCAGGGCAGCTCCTTCGTCACCTTCAGCCATTTGGCGTGCTGGCTGAACATCGAGTCGACGATGCGAATGAAGGCCTCGTAGCTGTTGAAAAGCCCATGCCGTCCAGTTAGAAGGTAGCCCTCCAGAAACCCTTCGCACTGGTGCTCGCTCAGCATGGAATCGACGACCCGGCCGTCGGGCGCGAGGAACTCGTCCATGCTCTCCGTTCGGGCGTCCCACTGCCGGTCGGTGACCTCGAAGACGGCCCCGAGCAGGTTCGAGAGCGTCTCGTCCGGGCCGAAGATGCGGAAGTTCCGTTTCTCCTGGTTCAGCTTGGCGACATCGCGCAGGAAATGACCCAGCACGAGCGTGTCCTGGCCCATGACGGCACCGGGCGCAGGAACAGTTACGGCATGATCGCGAAAGTCCGGCATGCGCAGGTCGCGCAGGAGCAGGCCGCCGTTGGCGTGCGGATTGGCGCCCATGCGGCGGTCACGCTTCGGCGCCAAGTCGGCCAGTTCGGGGATGAGGCGTCCGGATTGGTCGAACAGTTCCTCGGCCTTGTAGCTCTGCATCCAGCTTTCGAGCAAGGCCACGTGCTCCGGATGCTGCTCGTCGACGAGGAGCGGCACCTGGTGAGCGCGCGAAGTCCCTTCGATCCTCAGCCCGTCGACGACCTTTGGGCCGGTCCAACCCTTCGGCGAACGAAGCACGATCATGGGCCAGCGCGGTCGGGCGGTGGATGCGTCGGCGCGTGCAGTCTTCTGAATAAGTCGGATCTGCTCGACGGCCTTCTCAACTGTAGTGGCCATCAGTTCATGCATCGTGTCCGGGTCGTCGCCCTCCACGAAGAGCGGGGTCCAGCCGCAGCCTCGAAAGAACTGTTCCAGTTCCTCGTGCTCGATGCGGGCAAGGATCGTCGGATTGTTGATCTTGAAGCCGTTGAGATGAAGGATTGGCAGCACCGCCCCGTCCGACACCGGGTTGAGCAGCTTGTTCGACTGCCAGGCCGTGGCCAGCGGGCCGGTCTCGGCTTCGCCGTCGCCGACCACGCAGGCGACGATCAGGTCGGGATTGTCGAAGACGGCCCCGAAGGCGTGGCTTAACGAATAGCCGAGTTCGCCTCCTTCGTGAATGGACCCCGGCGTTGTCGGCGCGACGTGGCTCGAGATTCCACCCGGAAACGAGAACTGCGTGAACAGCTTCTTCATCCCGGCCTCGTCCTGGCTGATGTCGGGGTAGATCTCGCTGTAGGTGCCTTCGAGATAGGTGTTGCCGACCAGCGCCGGGCCGCCGTGACCGGGTCCCGCGATGTAGAACATGTCGAGGTCGTATTTCTTGATCACCCGGTTCAAGTGCACGTAGATGAAGTTCTGCCCCGGGGTCGTGCCCCAATGGCCGACCACGAGAGGTTTCACATGCGCCAGCGTCAGAGGCTCGCGCAGCAACGGGTTGTCGTAGAGGTAGATCTGCCCCACCGAGAGGTAGTTGGCGGCACGCCAGTAGGCGTTCATCTTGCGCATTTCGCCGGAACCCAATGTCCCGCGCTTGTCCGGAATTCGATCACCGGCGGTGCTGACCGGCGGCTCACGCGTGAGGGTTGGTGCGTCCATGTCGGGTGGATCCTTAAGGGGTTCGGCGCGCTCGCCGCGTGTCATGTTTGGGGTGAAGCGCGCGCACGAGGATGGCTGGCGCTTCGAATCGAGATGCGGCTCACGCCCTGATCGCGACGTTCTGACCGAAGGTTGGCGTTCTGCGATCGAAGCCGAGCTCATCTATTTCGGCTTAAACGGCGATCGCACCGAAGGTCCGGAGCACAGGGTCGGCCTTGACCCCGGCAAAGGCAAGTTCGGAAACTACTCACATGTCCCGTGACGCCGGACGGACATCCGTAAAGATGCCCACCCGGCAGAGTTGCAGATGCCTCTCATGCAAACAGCAATGACAGCCCCAGCGGCGGGTTTAGTTTGCCGCGAGATGGGTTTTCCAATAACCATCCACCTTCTGGCTGGCTGCGGTATATTGCTCAGGCGTGAGGAACTGATTGTGCTTAACCTGCGGGGCGCCATCCATGGTGCTCTTGGCACTGTCGAGGACCAGAATACTCATGTTCGGGCTTGCCTTGATGTCCGTCCAAGGAACCGGAACGTAGTTCTGGTCGATGCCGAAAATCCCGCCCCGTGCGATGATCAGATAGGCGATCTTTCCAGTGGTCGGGCTCAGGATCAGGTCATCGACACTGCCGAGCTCCTCATCTTTTTTGTTGCGGAGCTCCGTGCCGATCAACTCGTCCGAACGCATGGCGGAGGTCTTGTCCGTCACCGGCTGCGCAGCATCAATCTGCTGCCGCATCCAGCCCTTGCCGTCGACCATCTCGGATTTGCCGTTACGCATGTCCAAAGCATATTGGTTGTAGATCACGTTGGTCGTCGAGAGAAGATCCTCGCAGCGCTGTTGCTGACCTTGCCGGGCAAGGATATTGGCGGAGGCTAGAAGATTTCGGACCTCGTATCCCGGCCTTGCGTTCTGGTAGCCGATGCCGACAGGCGGTCGGTAGCCACCCATCCCGTAGCCGTCGTAGCCATAACCAAGTCCCCATCCACCGGCAGGGTATCCGTATCCGTAACCGGCGCCGCCCAGCTGAAAGCCATCCTTGTCGATCTTGGCGTTGAAGGCGCGGAGGTCCTGTAGGCACGCGTCTGCCGGCTTCGCCGCGGAAGCATTGTTTTGATCGGCCGCGGGAGTTGCCGCCGCGGTACTACTTGCGATCGCCTCAGCCGCGAGCGTGGGATCGGGAAGGCCGAGAGAAAGGCATCCCACAATGGAACTGAACAGAACAATATGTTTCATGGCTTTCACTCTGGTTGTTGGACCAAGGAATTCGATCTTCCTCAAGCTGGATCTCGCGGCATCGAGGAAACAGGTTCGGAAACTACTCAGACGTCCGCCTCAGCATCGACCATCAGACGGGTTCGAGGACTTCGGCCTGGTGATGCAGATCGACTTGCGACGATCCTGCGGTCCCGAGGATCACCTTGGCCCGGGACATCTCCTCCTTGGTTCCGCGCGCCATCACCAGGAAGCTGTCCGCCGCCAATGCCGCCTCATAGCTGAGGACGCTGTCCTTCGGGATGCCGGCGCTGTAGAGCGCTGCGCCAAGCGCACTGAGCCCGCCGACGACTGCGGCGGTCTCGACGGCTGAGACTGCGGCAGTGGCAAGATATCCAAGCACGACGACGTGACCCACGACCGGAATGGTCAAGAAGAGGCCACCGAAGAAGAGGCCCCAGAGCCCGCCCCAATAGGCCCCGCGCGTGCCCCAGAACCGGACGCGGTCGCCCATGTTGTAGAAGCCTGTCACCTTCTCGTCGGTGTGATACCCCTTGCCGACGATGCTCAGGTCTTTCATCGGAAAGCCGGCCGCGGCCAGTTTCTTCACAGCGCCTTCTGCCGCGAGATGATCGGCAAAGACGCCGACAGCCGCATCATAGTGGTCCATAGTCCTGACTTTCGAACGAGAGGAGGGAACGTGCCGTTGCCTTGCTGGCGATCACGCGGCCGAGAAGGCCCGCATTGCTCAGCCTTCACGTGGAGCGCACTGCCGGATCCACGTTAAGGAGTTTGAGCCTTGCCCGGCAGGTTCGGGATCTACTCAAGCCGTGCCCTGAGCGATCACGACGAACGCCGCTCGTCGCCGAAGACTCAACCGCAACCATCGGTCCATCGGCCGGCATGGCCGAGCGGTCCGGATCTGGAGCCATGGGTGTCACGTGGGGAGATAGGCAAGCGGTTGAGTAGTTTCCGAGCCTCTATTCCGTATCATCCAGCGCCTATCGTTGGACGCCGACAATCGGGTCGTTTTTTTCGCAACATCGAGGTGTCCCTTGTCCCATTCCATGAGACTCAACCAGGTCTCGGCTGGTGAAGACGTGCTGGAACCAGGCGTTGCAGGTGCGACACGGCTGGAAGGCGCGCTGAGTTTCCGGATCCCCTTCGAATTGTTGTTCGATGCGTCCGCAGAAGATGCAGACCTCCTCCGGATCGATCGGGAGAAGACCGGAGCTGGATCCGCCAAGAGTCACCGCGCTTCCTGTCCGGGAGGGGATGACGCGGACATCGCGGCGGCGGCGGCCGTGCGTTTCGCCTGGCATGACGTGGACCCTGGCTATGCGGTTCTGATGAAGGTCGACAAGGGATGGGTCACCCTGAGCGGGCGTGTCGATCAGACCTTCAAAAAGGTTGCCGCCGAAATGGATGTCCTCCGGGTGCCCGGCGTGGCCGGCGTGACAAACACGATCGTTGGTCCGGCGGACGTTGTCGCTCGGCGCTGTCGCGATGTGATCCCGCATGACGCGGGCCGTGATGTCGGCCAAAACTTTGTCCGGGCCGGAGCATAAGTGGCGCTGGTGCGCTATTTCCTCGATGCCGAGTTCAACGGTTTCGGCGGCCAGCTCATCTCCATAG
Source organism: Lichenifustis flavocetrariae (assembly GCF_026130545.1). Lineage (GTDB taxonomy): Bacteria > Pseudomonadota > Alphaproteobacteria > Rhizobiales > Beijerinckiaceae > Lichenihabitans > Lichenihabitans flavocetrariae. Next base: position 38,263 of record NZ_JAMOIM010000032.1, read on the forward strand.
CGCTCGTGCCCCAGGATCCGCACTCAGCAGTCTTCTACGAAGCGCTGCCGTGCGCAGCGCCTGAGCCCTGGGTTGCAGCGCATGTCCTCCCGGTCCTCCGGACGACACCAACCTCGCGTCCCGCGATGATCGCCAAGCTGGCCGCGTATCTCAGCAGCGATCCGGAACCGGTGGTGGTGGCAGACTGGCCCGAAGACATTGCCCATCTGGCGCTGCTGATGGTCACAGGTCCGGGGTATCGCTTGGCCTCGCCCCGGCTGATGTTCGAATTGCTCGACCTGCCGCTCTTCAATTCCGAGGCGCTCAGCGAGGTGCCGCACAACGCCCGTCACGACGCAGCCGCGTTGCGGACCTACGTTCTGGCGGAACAGCGCTGACGCCTCGTTCGCGATGGACGAGCCGTTCGCCCGGCACCCCTTGGCGTCTCGGGCCCGGGTGGGTACGAACGGGTCCGTCCTGAGGCGACGATTGAGTAGTTTCCGAGCCTGACGGCCTCAGTCGCCGGGCCATATCTTGGGTCCAACAGGCGCTGGCAAGGGCCTCCGCCTCCTGCTCGGTGACCCGCCATGAGCTTCCCCATAGTCAAGACGAAACGCCCTGTCGCATTGCTTGGGCCTGAGTTCGGACCCTTCCTCTACGCTCCAATCGGCCACGAAGAAAACGGGATGACGCTCAGCCTTCTGTCCACGCTGGCACGACGGAACCTCGATCCTTGGCAAGAGGCCGCCGAACTCGCGGCTTTGCCGGTCGAGGTCGCAACGAACCGACTTGCAGCAGTCATTTCGGGAATGCCTGGTGTGGCTCAGCGACTTGATGCCGGTATGACTGCCCATCGCCTGATGAAGCTTCTCCCGCAGCTGACCAGTTCGACGGCATCCCGCAGCGCGACAGTCCACGACGCCGTTGGGCTGACAACCTCCTGGCTCGTCATATGGGCGATCACGATGGGTTTAATCATGGGCGTGCAGGCTATTGCCGGGAGCCAACAGCCGTCCGTGCAAACAGCCGGCTCCCAGGCTTCAACGACGGTTGCGGTCCCGCCACTCAAGCAGCCGCTTGCCTCCGGCCAATGAGCGTCCGTTAGCCTGATCGAGAGCGCCCATGCCCCGCTACCATTTCAACACCCATGACGGTCAGACCACGCTGGATCGGGAGGGAACCGTCCTGTCGGGTCTACGTGCCGCGCGACGCCGGGCGATCAGGCTCTCCGGTGCCCTGATCGAGTCCGACTTCGCCCGCATGCAACTCGGAGAGGATTGGCGGATGGAGGTCACAGACGATCACGGCCGTCTTCTGTTCCGGCTCGACTTCACCGTTCTCGAGTTTCGAGAGCCAAGCGACGCCATTGAACTCCAGGGCGCCGGGGCGTGACCCCGCGATCAGCGGCCACCTCCCGTGTCAAGCCTGATTCTGCCACGTCAAACGGAGGGCCGGAGCGCCAGCGCCTTGTCTACCTCGCGACCGCCATCTCGGCGCTTGGCGGCATGCTGTTCGGCTATGACATCGGCGTCATCTCCGGGGCCATCCTGTTCATCAAGACGGAATTCGCGCTCTCCTCCAGCGCCGAGGAGGTCGTCGTCAGCGCGGTCTTGCTGGGATCGCTTGTCGGAGCGATCGCGGGTGGGATGATCGCCGACAGGCTGGGACGCCGCAAACTGTCGATCGTGACCGCGGCTGTCTTCGGTGTGGGGGCGATCGGTGCGGCCCTGGCGCCGGGAACGGGGTGGCTGATCGCGGCCCGGCTCTTGGCCGGCACCGCGATCGGCGTCGCCTCGTTCGTCGCGCCACTCTACATATCCGAGATCGCGCCGGTCGCTATTCGGGGAAAGCTTGTTTCCGTCAATCAGGTCGCGCTAACGAGCGGCATCGTCATCTCGTACCTCGTCGACTACGCGTTCGCGGGCGCGCAAGCGTGGCGCTGGATGTTCGCGCTTGCTGTGATCCCCGCGGCGGCCTTCGGCATCGGATTGATGTTCATTCCCGACAGTCCGCGATGGCTCGTCGGGCGCGGCCGGGTCGACGAGGCCCGGGCGGTGCTGAAGCGCATCCGAAGTCCGGACCAGGCGGAACGCGAGCTGAAGGAGATCCAATCCGGCGCGGCGCAGCAGAAGGGACGTTGGTCCGAACTGCTCAGCCCGACGTTGCGGCCGGCGATGATCGTTGGCGTCGGCCTCGCGATCGCGCAGCAGATCACCGGCATCAACACGGTCATCTATTATGCGCCGACGATCTTTAAATTCGCCGGCCTGTCCTCCGCCTCGGGAGCGATCCTGGCCAGTGTCGGCGTCGGGGTCATCAATGTCGCCTTCACCCTCGTGGCCATGCAGTTGATCGACAAGGTCGGGCGGCGGCCTCTTCTTCTGGTCAGCCTGGCCGGCATGGCACTCGGCCTCATCGTGTTGGGGCTGGCCTTCGCGCTTCCGCAACTATCTGGCAGCCTGGGATGGATCGCGGTTGGAAGCCTCATGGTCTATGTCGGCGCGTTCGCGGTCGGCTTGGGTCCGGTTTTCTGGCTCATGTTGTCAGAGATCTACCCGCTGCGCATTCGCGGCCGCGCCATGAGCGTCGGCACCGTCGCGAACTGGGCAGCCAACCTGGTGGTGGCCCTCTCGTTCCTGACGCTCACCCAGGTGCTGGGCAAGCCGGCGACATTCTGGCTCTATGGCGCCGTCACGCTTGGGTCGTGGGTCTTCGCCTATCTCCTGGTGCCCGAAACCAAGGGCAAGACCCTCGAACAGATCGAAGCGCATTGGCGCGACGGAAAGCCCGCGCGCGACCTGTGACGGTCGTGACGGACCCTTTACCGTCATGGTCCGCTATGGGCGACCGCCCAACGGGGATTGATGACCCGCGATGCTGGGCGGCACGGCTCGACGTAGGATGGTAGGCAGGCGAGTGAGAAAGTCGAATGTTTGAATCACGCATCATTGAAGAGAGCGGACGCACCTTGACGGTCGCGAACGATGACGGCGATCGTTTCACGTTCGAGTTTCCGACAGCTCACGTGGTCGACATTCGCCTGGCAGGACCACCGATTTGGAAGAGCGGCACCGAGCCCGATGTGGCGGCCATCTGGATCGACGACGCGAGGCACGTCGCGACCCAGGCGGCGCGCGACAGGGGCTGGTTGCCGCACGCAAGCTGACACATCCGCTCTCACGCACAACCGAGATTCGGCTGTGGTTACGCCGTGCCCGCTACATCATCGGAAATACTCAGGCGGTTGCCGGCTGCAAAATGAAGCGCCTCACCGCCTTGGCGAAACCCTCGTGCTCGGTGTTATCCGTCACAGCGTGCGCCTGCTCTTTCACGTCGTCGCTCGCGTTCCCCATGGCGATAGAAAAGCCGCTCTTGCGGAACATCGGGATGTCGTTCGGCATGTCGCCAATCGTCGCGATTTCGGTGAGCGGGATGTGGTGCAGCCTGGACAAGGCAACGGCGACGGCACCCTTGTTGGCCTCCGGGTGGGTCACGTCGAGATAGAACGGCTGCGAGCGCTCCGCGCTGACCGTCGCGCCCAGCGTCTCCTGCGCTGCCTTCTCGCAGGCCGCCACCAGGGCGAGGTTGTCTGAAATCCCGACGATCTTTACGACCTGCGCCAGATGCTCGGGCGTGAAGGATGGCACGATCGTGGCGCCGAACCTGACGTTGGACGTCTCGTGCGTGACGTGCGGCGCCTTGGGATCGCGGATCAACCAGTCGTTGGTCGTATAAATCCACACGTCGAGGCCACGGCCCAGGATTAAGTCGACGGTCTGCCGGGCCGTTGCGGGATCGAGACGATGGCTCTCGATGACGGACATGTCGGGATTGAACAGAACGCCGCCATTGAAGCCGGCGATGGCCCCGTCGAGCCCAAGGGGCTCGATCAGCATCCGCATGCCGCGCGGGGGCCGGCCGCTGGTGATCGCAAAGACGATGCCGGCTCGCCGTAGTTCGTGGACGGCCGCTTTTGCGTCCTCAGTCAGCACTTTGTCGCGGGTCAACAAGGTCCCATCGACATCGGCGAGGAGGAGGCGGATTTTAGAATGTATGGTCAAGACGCGGTAACCCAGTTTCGCATATTGTCTCAGTACATCTTCGGCAATCGATGCAAATCTCAGATAGGTGATCTTCGAAAGACGGCTTCTTACTCATCAGATGACATTCGAAAGGACTTTGTCTCACTTTTGGTTCTCGCCGGCATGAACGACGTTGGCGATGGCTGCAGACACGACCACACTTTCAAGAAGCTCCCTCGCGCGTTCGATGGCCGGCAACGCGCCGATTTCGGCGCCAAGTTCGCTTCCATGGTAGAGGACGAGGACGCGCGATTGACACCCTGTTCCGATGACCTGCATGCGCCCGCAATGTGTCTCTCCGGAATGGACGCAGGAGACACTCAGAACGGACGATGTAGCTTCGCCCGTCTCGCGATCAGCGAAAATGGCGCTGCCGGATACCCGATGGGCGCTCCCCAGACCCTGTATGCGTGATTGCAGTCTTTTATCGGTCATCATTGGCGCAGCCGAGCCGTTGCGGGACTGCTCCATTTTGTCATCGTGTTGCATTGCTCTGACCTCGCCAAAATCAATGTTCGTGACAGGGAAGGACATTCACGAGCCGGCAGATAGCATCGGAAACTACTTATCGATGGAAGTGCGCGGGGCTTCGGTTCTGGTTCTCCGGCGAGAGTGACCGCCATAAAGGCGAGGTTGGCCGCGCCGCCCGACCCACGACTCCTGCATTCGCCGGCTGCTGAATAAACCGCCGCACAGCTTATTACCTGCATCCTGGCGCTAACGTCACCGCATTCATCCCGATATCGGAACGTACCCATGTGACCCATAGGTATTTTCCGAAGCTAGGATTCGGTGGTTGCTTTCCTATCCTCTTGATCAGCGAGAGCTGATCAAGAGGTGTGAAAATGAAATGTCTCCTAATTTTGGCAAGTTGTGCTGTTTTTCTCTCAGTCGCTCCTGTTGCTGCAGACGCAGCGACGACCCCAGCGGCGAAGGATGCCGGTCCGGTTATCCAAAATAGCCAGGCCATGGCCGCCGCCGATCAGATGGGTCGCCCTATGAACATGCGGCAGCAGATCCAGGACCAGCTCACCAAGGACGGCTACTCGACCATCTCAGTAACGCCGTCGTCCTTCTTTGTGCGCGCCAAAGACAAGGCAGGCAATCCGGTCGCAATGGTGATCGGCCCCGATAGTTTTACCGAAGTCACGGACGTGATGCCCAAGGCCGCGGCCAACGGCGCACCCTCACCAAAGGCCGGTGGGACGGACGATCCAACCCCGGTTGCTGCCCAGAAGTAAGGATCGGGTTTCAGTACGTGGTTTCGCCGAGAAGACCTCCTCGACCATCAGCGGGGCCGGGCGGCCGGGGGGATAAGTTCCGGAACTCGGCATTGTTCGAAATCCCGCGCCCAATGGAGCTGAAGATGATGGCGGAAACCAAGCCTGATGAGGGGACGGAGGGCTATGCCGCCCGAGAAGTCGTGGGGGTCTTCGATACCCCCGAAGCTTTGGAGGCGGCCGTCGATCGGCTGCAAATATCGGGCTTCGACCGTGCCGCCATTTCGGTTCTCGCGAGCGACAAGATTGTTAAGGAGCGCTTGGGTCGTCTCTATGACTCGGTCGCTGAGATCGTCGACGATCCGCGAGCGCCTCTGGCCGCGTTCGTGTCCCAGGACTCGCGGATGGAGGGCAAGGCGGCTGCTGTGGGTGCCCCTCTCTTCATCGGCGGGATCGCGGGGGGGCTTGCCGTCGTCGCATCTGGGGGCGCACTTGCGGCGGCAATTGTCGCGGCCATGGCCGCCGGTGCCGTCGGAGCCGGCATTGGTGGGCTGCTCGCGCGCCTGATGTCGCACCACCACATCGACCGTGTCGAGCAGCAACTGGCCCAAGGCGGCTTGGTCCTCTGGGTGTCCGTCCGTGACGACGCGGCGGGGGCAAATGCGCTCGAGATCTTGATCCATGGAGGCGCTCGCGACGCTCATTTACATGAGATCCAAAGGGAATGGCACCTGAAGGATTGGTCCTCCACCCTGGGAGGACCCGATCCGTTCCTCGAAAGCGATCCTGCCACGCCTTTACGAGGAACGTCGTTGCCAAACGGAAGGATCGAACGCTTCGGGACGCGGCTGGCTGTCGAATGGCAAACTGCCGCCGTTTCACTCACGGCCGATATCGATAGCGAGGGCCATTAAGGTGAAACTCTGTTCGATGGTCACTCATTACATGGCGACAAACACCCGTGCCTCAAACCGAATGTGCGGCATAGGTCATTCCCGAGCCTGCCATGGGCTGCAATGAGCAAATTGGCTACGACGGGGCGTCGGCAACCTCGGTTGGCTCGTTCTCCTTGCGTCCAGCTCACACGACGAGAGGGTCCCTTGTTCAAATCCTGTGAGTTCGCTCCGCTGTTCGCTTTCACGGCGCTCTTGACATTGAGCGATCCTTCGTCTGCGGCGTTTCAATGCCCTGCAACAAACCCGTCGTCGGAGAGCGGATCAAGCGTCGCTGCTGATGCGGTTCTCCAGAACGATCCAAGTGTCAGCAGTTCTGTGATGACCGCTATCGATCGGTTGCGGGCGAAAGGCCTGAAGAGCGGCGAGATCGTGGATCAGCTCGTGACCAGCTATTGTTCGCGCATCGGTTCGGAGGCTGGACTTTCGGATGAGAGCAAAGCTGAACAGGTCCGGCAATTCGCCTCCAGTCTGGCCAGTGTTGTCTTTCGCTCGCCCGGAAGTTCCCCGGAGGACACTCTGATAAACGTCCCGGTTCCCACCAAGCTCTATGATCAGTTGCGACAAGCGGCCAAGACTGCAAAGGTCAGCGAGAGCGCGTGGATGCTCGGTGCCATCAGAAATCGCCTTGCCGCCCCGTGACGAGCAGCTCTGTTTGGACAGTCCACCAAGGGCGCGGATCGTCCCTGAAGTTGATGTGGCGGGTGATTGTGCCTGAAGGACTGACATGACGCTCGAGATCAAAGTCGGTCCGCCCCAGCTCGCGGTTCATCAGGGCTACACCGTGATGGTCAGCGATCCGGATGGGCAGATCAGCGTCGAAGGGGACAAGGGTCTCTATTTTCTCGACACGCGGCTCATCAGTGCCTGGGCCATGTTCGCCGATGGCGTACCCTGGAAGCTGCTCAACGGCGGTGCGCTGTCGGCCTCCGCGGCCCGGATCTATTGCACCAACCTGCCGATCCTCACGGCTGGCGGAACGATCGCGGAAAACACCCTTGGGCTCGTGTTCGGGCGGCATATCGACGGCGGCATGCATGAAGACGTCGATATTATCAACTATGGCGCCACGCCGGTGTGCTTCAGTCTCGAACTCGCGATCCGAAGCGACTTCGCTGATCTTTTCGAGGTGAAGGGCAAGACGGTCACACGCCGGGGCCAGATCCGAACCGACTGGTCTCCGGAGAAACAGGCCTTGACGACCACCTACAGCCATGAAGATTTTTCGAGAGCGCTGAAGGTGACGGCCATCAACCAGCACACGGCGATGACCTATGCGAACGGCCGCTTGAACTTCACCGTTGACATTGAGCCGGGCGCCTCGTGGCATACCGGTCTGCTCTACGATTTCGCCAGTGGCGAGACGTGGAGCAAGGCCCCCAAGCAGGCCGTTGCCGACTACATGAGTTCGGACGCGATGAAGGCGCAAAAGCGCTGGGCGGACAGCGTGCTCAAGGTGGAGACCGAGAACCAGACCTTTGCCACGGCTTTCGCGCAGGCGATCGACGACATGTCCGCATTGCGCCTGCCGATCGAGGGCACGGATCACCTGCAGTTCGTACCGGCGGCCGGCCTGCCGTGGTTCGTCGCGCTGTTCGGTCGCGACAGCCTGATCATCTCGCTGCAGAACGCCATCGTGCATCCCGAATTTGCGCGCGGTGCGTTGCTGGTTATGGCGCAATGGCAGGCAACCGAACGCGACGACTACCGCGACGCCGAACCGGGCAAGATCCATCATGAGCTGCGGCGGGGCGAACTCGCCCATTTCAAGCTCATCCCGCACACGCCCTATTACGGAACAGCGGACGCGACCCCGCTCTACCTGATCACGCTGCACACCGCCTGGACCTGCACGGGCGACCGGACGCTGCTCGCCAAGCACCTCGATACGGCGGAGCGATGCCTCGCGTGGATCGACCGCTATGGCGATCGCGACGGCGACGGCTTTCAGGAATATGAAACCCGCTCGCCCGTCGGCTACGCCAATCAGGGCTGGAAGGATTCGGGCGACGCCGTCATGAACGTCGACGGCTCGCTGGTCCAGGGGCCAAAGGCGCTTTGCGAGCTGCAGGGCTACGTCTACGACGCCTGGCTGCGCATGGCCCAGATCTACGATGCCTTGGAAAACCGCCAACGTGCCGGCGAACTCCGCCGGAAGGCGGCTGTGCTGTTCGACCAGTTCAACGCCACCTTCTGGAACGAGGCGGAGGGGTTCTACGCCTTTGCGCTGGATGGCGACAAGAAGCCGGTCATGTCGATCGCGTCTAACCCCGGGCAATGCCTCTGGTCGGGCATCGTGCCGCCGGATCGGGCGCGTCGGGTCGCGGATCGTCTCATGCAGCCGGACATGTGGAGTGGCTGGGGTATCCGGACCCTCTCGGCTGGTCACAAGGGCTTCAATCCCTATAACTATCAGACTGGCGCGGTCTGGCCACATGACAATGGCTTCATCGCGCAGGGCATGAAGCGCTACGGCTTCCACGACGAGACCTGCCGCGTCGCCGAAGCCATCACGCGCGCGGCCGGCTATTTCGCCATGGACCAGATGCCGGAACTCTACGCCGGCACGCAGCGCGACGATTCGAATTTTCCCGTGCAGTACATCGGCGCCAACGTTCCGCAAGGCTGGGCCGCCGGGTCGATCTTCTCGCTACTCCAGGCCATGCTCGGGTTTCAACCGGACGCGCCAAACGGGAAGCTTTACGTCGATCCGGCGCTGCCGGACTGGATGTCGAGCCTCACGGTTCGCGACCTGCGGGTCGGGGCGATGAGCTTCAACATCCGCTTCGAGCGGAAGGGCGGTCGAACCGATTTTGCGGTGATCGAGGGCCCACAGGACGCCGTCGTCCGTCGATCGATGGCCGACTGGGCAAGGGGGTTGCGCAGCGGGTCCTGACCGAAAGACTGGTCACGTGCCCGTAGTTCGGCGTTGGGTCGGACCTTGATCAGACAGCGCTCTCCGCTACGGTCGGCCCGATACGGATCATGTCTCCGATGAGGCTCGTCAGGGCCTCTGCCGAATAGGGTTTCCGCAGGATCCGGAAATCGCCAGACAGCTCCTCCTGTCTGGCCAGGACGTTGCTGTAGCCGGTTGTCAGAAGCACCGGCAGTCCCGGCCATCGGCGGTTCAGTTCGTGCGCAAGATCGACGCCGTTCATGTGTCCCGGCATCAGCACGTCGCTGAAGACGAGATCGAAGTCCCGCTCGCTGCCTTCGATCGCCGCCAAAGCCGCAGCGGCGTTGGTAACAGAGCGGACCTCATAACCGAGATCCTCCAGGATTTCAGAGGTGATTTCTGCAATCTGAACGTGGTGCTCGACCATGAGAAGTCGTCGCTGTCCTGTTGGTCTCGCTTGAATTCGCGCCATCGTGGCCATCGGCTCCGCTTGGGCATAGGGCAGGAAAAGGGTAAACGTCGTGCCGCGGTCGACCTCGCTCTCCACACGCACCTCCCCGCCCATCTGTGTGACGAAACCCTGGACCTGCGAAAGGCCGAGACCGGTCCCAGCGCCCACCGCCTTGGTCGTGTAAAGCGGCTGAAAGATCTGATCGAGTTGTCCGGACGGGATGCCCGTGCCCGTGTCGCTCACGGCCACGGCGATGACGTCGCGGGATACTGCCACGTGTCCTCCCCACTCAGGAACATCGGACATCTGTCTGACCGAGATCGTGAGATGCCCCTGGCCATTCATCGCATCGCGCCCGTTCACGGCCAAATTGACCAGAGCCGTTTCGAACTGGCTGATGTCGCCTCTGACAAAGCAACGATCCGATGTGAGTTCGGTGGTGATTTCGATCTGCGAGCCCACGATCGTTTGCAGCATGTCGGCCGTGCGACGCACCTGAACTGCTGCGTCGAAGACGGTTGGCTCGACGGGTTGCTTGCGGGCAAAGGCGAGAAGCTGTCCGGTCAGTCTCGCAGCCCGGTCGGCTGTCGTGCCGATCGCGTCGATATAGCGGCTCCGGCTCTCCTGGGAGAGACTTTTTCGCCGAAGCGCCTCGACGCTGCCCATGATGACCGTCAGGAGATTGTTGAAGTCGTGTGCCACGCCACCCGTGAGCTGCCCGATCGCTTCCATCTTCTGCAATTGGTGCAGCGCTTGCTCGGCGGTCCGCCGCTGGCTGACGTCGACCTGATTGCCGACGAAATGCCGAAGTTCGCCGTCCGCGTCGAAGACCGGTCCGAGGCAGAGAGCGTTCCAGAACAAGGTGCCGTCGCGCTTCCTGTTGAGGATTTCGATCGAGATCGGACGCCGTGTGGCAAGGGCCTCGCGGAGAGTGCGGATCGCTGCAGGATCGGTCTCGGGAGCTTGAAGGAACCGGCAATTGCGCCCGATGATCTCATCGGACGCAAAGCCCGTAAGCTTGGAAAACGCCTCGTTCGCAAAGACGATCGGATGATCCGGGCGGTGAGGATCGGTCAGCACCGTGGCGATCCCCGACGTGTTCATCGCCGCGAGAAAGATGTCGGCCCCGCTCCTCCGTTCAACCTCAGGCTCAGGCTGTATGGGCTGGCTGAGCATGGAGGGATCGCTCCGATCGACTGTTCGTTCCGAACCGATCTAGAATCCGTAACCCCGCCAACCGTAGTGGTTGTGAAGACTTTTTTCGTAGACCTGATCGATCATGGCGATCGGGTCCCAGGCCGGACTTGTTTTGACCCGATCGCGGGTGACGTCGAGCCGGATCGTGTGCTCCGACCACGCGATCCCTTTAACGGCGTAAGGCGAGATCAGGACGTGCTTTCCGAACCACCAGTTCTTGGTGTCGACGATGAGATAGCGAATGTCCCAGCTCGCATCGTCGATCAACATGTTCTCGACATGGCCGATCTCGCCATCGGTCGCCTGAAGGTGCGAACCGGTCACGGTGGTGATGCTGCGCAAATGCGGATCACCCTCGTCCGAGGCATGCCGGTTCGGCATTCGAGGCGCTCCCATGTCGGAATAGCCCAAAGAGCCCACCATGCCGAGCCCGCCTCCGAAATAGCCACTGCCACCCCAGACAGGGTCCCAGCCGTAATAGTCGTAAAGCTGACTTTGCATCTGGAGCGAGACAGGCCGGTCTCGGGCGAGGTCGGGACTGCGCTCGATCTGCGCCTTCGACATCCGAACCGGCAATTCCTGCGCGCGGTGATCGACCTGGCCGATGGCTGACGGGTGAACCAGGACTTTACGCTCTGACAACCAGGTTCCGGTGTCGACGACCAGCCATCGAAGCCTCCACGATTCGTCATCGAACAGAACGTCGCTGACACTGCCGATGCGGCCGTCAGTGGCGAGGATGGCATAACCCTTCAAGGCTGAAACAGCGATAAGCATGGGATGATCCTCTTTGGTTCGGCGCGCTTCAGTCTTCGTCGGTGCTATGGCGGGACACGCCAAGGGGGGGCGGCGCCAGCGGCAAATCACGCTCTTGATGACGGAAGACTAGATTTGTTTGCCGCGGACGAAGAGGCTCGGAAACTACCTATGCTCTGCGTGGCGCGCGAGGACACTCGCGCTTTTCGAAAGCGGCTCGCCGATGTCCAACTCACCTTCGGGCTGAAGTAGGGACGGCTCCGGACAGCGGAGCCGCATCACCGCTTCCTCAGCCGAAGGCATTGGCGCCGAGCGCGAGGTAATGCACGTTATCTCCGGACTTTACGCGCAGCAGAACGGGTTTGCGCTCCTGCTTGGCCGCGCTGAAGGCGGTCGTAAGATCCGCCGGTCGCGAGACGGTCTTGCCATTCGCTTGCAGGATGACGTCGCCGACACTCAGGCCGTTCTGGGCCGCGATGCCGTCCTGGTCGACGGCAGCGATCGTCACGCCGTCCTTTGCCCCACCCGGCACCACAGAAGACGGGACGAGCGTCATGCCGAGCGAAGACAGTTCGGTCTTGTCCGTTTCAGCCGAGGCATCCGCCTTCGCCTCCTTGTCCCCCGGTAGCTTGCCGAGCGTGATCGGGATCATCTTGTCTGCACCATCGCGCCACACGGTGAGCGTGACCTGCTTGTCCGGGCCAAAGGCGGCGATGCTGCGCGACAGGTCACGCGGGCCTTCGACGGCCGTTCCATTCACGGCTTCGACGACATCGCCGGACTTCACACCCGCGTCAGCAGCGGGCGAACCCTTCTGCGGCTCGGAAACCAACGCGCCCTTCGTGCTCTTCAAGCCCAGGCTGTCGGCGATGTCGGCACTGACGGGTTGAATCTGCAGCCCGAGCCAGCCGCGCGATACGACGCCGTTGGCCTTCAATTCCGCAATAACGCCCTTTGCGACCTCGGCCGGAATGGCGAACCCGATGCCGACGCTGCCGCCAGACGGCGAGAAGATGGCGGTGTTGATGCCAACGACTTGGCCCTGCGTATTGAAGGTCGGTCCCCCGGAATTCCCTTTGTTCACAGGAGCGTCAATCTGCAGAAAATCGTCATAGGGTCCCGCGCCGATGTCGCGTCCCCGCGCCGAAACGATGCCGGCTGTCACCGTACCACCGAGGCCGAACGGATTGCCGACCGCCATGACCCAGTCGCCGACCCGAGGGGTGCTGTTGCCCCACGGCACGAATGGGTAGTTGTCGCCGGTTTTGGTCTTGAGCAGGGCGAGATCCGTCTTCTTATCCGTGCCGACGACGGTCGCGGGTACGGTACGACCATCCTGCAACGTCAGTTCGACGGTCGTTGCGTGTTCGACGACGTGGTTGTTGGTGACGACGTAGCCGTCCTTGGAGATGAAGAAGCCCGAGCCGAGCGCCATGCCGACGCGCGAGTTCGGATGGACCGGTCCGTTGTTTTCGCCGAACTGCTTGAAGAAGCGGTACATCGGATCATCCTTGGGGACGCTCGGCATGCTGGGCGGCTGCTGGCCAGCACCATTTCCATCCTGGCTCGCGGCGACATCGTCCTCAGTAATCTTCACCTTGACGGACACGACGGCCGGGCTAACCCGAGCCACAATGTCAGCAAAGGAGCCGGGTGCGATCTCGGCGGGGGCCGGCTCGCTGGCGATCTGGGCGGCGTGCGAGGGCGTGGTGCCGAGAAGCGTGGTTTCCGTGGCGACGCCACCGACCGCAACGATGGCGACGGCACCGAGTAACGCAGCGCGAAGCCGGGACGGGTTACGGATATTGATGATGTTCATCTGATTGCCTCGGTGGTCGCCTTGTCGCACGGCTCGATCAGCGTGCTGATGAACGTAGGGTGCATGAACCCATGTTACGAGACGATGTCCGCCGCGTTAGTATTTATTAATTACTTGATATTGACGAAAATTTACATTGCATAACTTTAAGCCAAAATCTCACAGAAATCGTATGACTTCTACTTATGTGCCGGGCTCAATCCCTAGCATAGGGCAAAACAAGATCGAGAACTTTTCTATAAACTGAAATTTCAAGCTGATTGCTATGCGCCTCGACAAAATCGACAAAAGCCTTGGCGCTATCATGTATGTCGTCGCCGTCATATTCATTCCCGCTCAATCCCAGCAGACTTTTCAACCAGCGATGTGACATGCGGAGCGTAGGTAGATTCCGAGCCTGTTGGGATCCCACGATCAAGTGTTATTGACGTCACTCGGCAGGGCGGCGCTTCGAGCCATACCGGCTACAGGCCGCCCTTCACATATGGCGGAACTGGAGACGCTCATGGCGACGGAAGCCGAGGCCCGCTTCAAGGAACAGGCGGCTTCGCTGGCTAAGCCCGTCATGGTGGCGGGCCCTGGCACCAAACGTGCGGCGATGTTTGCCATCCGTCGCATTATCGCTCGGACCCGCGCCATCGATCTCACCGACATCCTGACCGACGGCACGGCAGTGGGGCGCCCGGTCACGGTTTTGATCAATGCTAAAGCTCACGACGGCCATTTGCACGAATTCGAAAAGGACTTGGCTTCGAAAAATCACCACTCCAGAGAGGCGCAAGCTGACCCATTCCTCAAAGCGGAACCCGTCGAGCGTTGACCAAAAGCTCAATCACGGAGCGGCCCGTGCGGGACTGGCGGCGCGTCCATCATTCGCCGTGGTTTTGGGTTGGTGTCACGATGTTTCTAACCGCGATCCTGACCTACGTCTTTTCGGAAGACCTCTCAATTCGTCCGCATCGCCAAGGATCGGTGGAGCGGGTCGAGGGTCGATCCCTGGCTATTCCACAGAGCCCATGATGCGCTTTGCGTTCATTCGAGCGCGAATGGGAAGGTCAAGGCGCCGGACTTCATTCATCCGCGGTCGATGCATCGACCAGGGACAGGTTTGTAGGTTTCTCAGACTTTCGGGAAGACAACGCCAATAAGCAGGGCGTGCGAATTTGGAAGACGCCGGCTCAGCGCCCCGATGAATACCAGCCGTTGTGGTTGCGCAGAAATGGATATCGAAGCAAGTCCGATCCGCCGAACCCTGCTCGCGCTCCCGTCGTGCCGTCCGTTAGCCTGCCCACGCCAATCGCCGTCTCGGGCCAGCGGGAGGCCGTCCTCAGCGCATTGCGCCGTGCCATCGCAGCGTGAGGAGCTGTTCAGGATGGCGGCGATGTCGGTGCGGCGCTGGAGGACGTGATGGGTTCGAGCGTGAGGGG
>NZ_JAMOIM010000033.1 GCF_026130545.1 Lichenifustis flavocetrariae
GCTCGCAGCCTCGCGCGCCAGGCGTCGCCAGTGGTGAAGAAGGCCCAGGCTCATCCCATGACGCCGCGCCACGTCCGCGACATTGGCGCCGGGCACGAAGCTCTCCGTCGTGATCTGCGCCTTTTCCTCGCGCGCCCAACGCCGGCGGCGCTCCACCCCGCTGATCACCTCAACACGGCGCCCGACCCCATATCCAACATGTACGCGTTGGGCATCATGCTGATCAGCGTGCCGATCATCGTCACTGGCCAAATCATCCCCCACTATCTCACCGAAGGGGCTATCATCGCGCTTCACGAGCGGTTCTGAAACGTGAGGTGCTCATGCCGGATACGGTCGAGCTCCGCCTGAGCAAAATAGGCCGATGCTTTGCGCAGGATCTCGTTGGTTGGCACAGCTCCCTGTTCTCCCGTTCCAGCACCTTCAGCTTCTCGGCGACATCGTTCGACACGCCGGCCCGCTTGCCCGTATCGACCTCGGCCTTCTTCACCCACTCATGCAGGGTCTGCGCTGCGCAACCGATCTTCTCGGCGATCGAAACTACAGCCGCCAACCGGGACGCGTGATCCTTCTCGTGGTCCAGCACCATCCGAACCGCTCGGGCCCGGACCTCCGGTGAAAACTTGTTAGATGTCTTGCTTGTCATAGCCCCGTCCTCTCAGGAGTTGGGGCCTCCGGCAATCCCGGGGCGGTTCAGTCGCTCTGTTGTGGCTGATTTCGACGTGGCGCGATCACGTCCGATGCCGGCGCGTTGCTCCTCGGCGCGACCGATCGCGCGATCCCGCTGGTGGAGCGGTTCGCGGCCTGCTTTCACGATGCGCGTGATCCGACCCGGACCGAGCATGCGGTCAGGACGCTGATCGGCCAACGTGTGTTCGGCCTCGCGCTCGGATACGAGGACCTCGTCGACCACGACACTCTGCGGCACGACCCCGTTCTAGCGGTTCTGGCCGGCAAGCTTTCGGCGAAGCGTCCCGATTGTGCACCACTGGCCGGCAAGTCGACCCTGAACCGGCTGGAACACGCCCCGTCGGCGATCCCGAAGCGCTATCACCGGATCGGCCACGATCCCGAGCGTATCGCGCGGCTGTTCGTGGATCTGTTCCTGGAGGCGCATCGCACGCCGCCTAAGGAGATCGTGCTCGACCTCGATGCCACCGACGATCCGCTGCACGGGCATCAGGAGGGTCGGTTCTTCCACGGCTACTACGACGGCTACTGCTATCTGCCTCTCTACATCTTCTGCGGCCGGCACCTGCTCGCGGCCAAGCTGCGGAAAGCCGACATTGACGCCTCGGCCGGGGCCGTCGAGGAGGTGGCGCGTCTGGTCGGCCAGATCCGCAGCCGCTGGCCGCGCGTGCGCATCCTGCTGCGCGCCGACTCCGGCTTCTGCCGCGAGGCCCTGATGACCTGGTGCGAGCAGCACCGCATCGACTTCGTTTTCGGTCTCGCTCGCAACGCGCGCCTCGTCGAGGAGATCGCGGTCGAACTGATCCAGGCCGAGGACGAGGCGACCCGGACAAGTCGGCCGGCGCGCCGCTTCAAAGACTTCCGCTGGTCCACGCGCGACAGCTGGTCGAAGCGGCGGCGTGTCATCGCCAAGGCCGAATGGACAAACGGCGAAGCCAATCCGCGCTTCATCGTCACCTCGCTCGACAAGGCAGAGGCGGGAGCCCGCTTCCTCTACGAGGATATCTACTGCGCACGCGGCGACATGGAAAACCGCATCAAGGAGTGCCAAGCCGACCTTTTCGCCGACCGCACCTCGGCCGCCACCATGCGCGCCAACCAGCTGCGGTTATGGTTCGCGTCCCTGGCTTATGCTCTTCTCTGCGCACTCCGACGCATCGGCCTCAAGCACACCGTCTTCGCCGAGGCGACTTCCGCCACCATCCGGCTCAAGCTGCTCAAGGTCGGCGCCCTGGTGACAACCAGCGTTCGCCGCGTGAAGAAGATTGCCATGGCCTCGGCACACCCCTGGCAGCAGGAGTGGCGGCTCGCCCAGGCGCGATTGCGAAACGCCGCGGCCTGATGCCGCCAGATCACCCCCCCATTCACCCTTAACAGGACCCGCTCAGCCGCCCCAACCCTCGAACCGCCTCGCGGGATGATGGCTCATGTCCAAACCCCCAAGCACTCTGCCCACCGCAGTCAAAAACGCTTCATGCATTCGGCCGGTGAGAAATGCAGGCTAAGATCAACCCACCTTACGAGGTGTTTATGGTAGTGAGTGTCGGTGCAGCAATTCAAGAGTACAAGGTGCAGCAAATTTTTCATACCTAATATCAACTGCTTCTATAGACCCTCATCGAGATTGATCCGGATTATAGCAGTCAGTACTCAATCGAGTTCAGCAAGGTGCCGTCGCGGGAGTGGTTGGAAATTGAAGGCGGCGTAATCTCCAGGTTGTCCAACCCCTTGCTCGGCGCGTCAACGCCGGGGGAGATTACGCCATGGAGCAGACTACGACGAAACCGGCGGTCGATGCGAGCGCCGGCACGCTTTTCGACAGTTGGTTCGATCCGATCGAGACGGATGTGCGCGCAAAGGTGCGTGGTTTCATCGAGCAGATGATCGAGGAAGAACTGAGCACGGTGCTGTCCCGCCCGCGCTATAGCCGCCACGCCGGTTCACCGGCGGAGGACGGCGGGATCGGGCCGGTGGCTGGGCATCGTCATGGCCATCGGAAGCGGTCGCTCACGGGAACATTTGGACCGACCGAGATCGCCGTTCCCGTGCCAGATTGGTTGGCGAGGATGGCAAGACGACGGAGTGGAAGAGCCAGGCGCTGCGTGCCTATCAGCGCCGTACTCAGGCCGCGGAGGCGCTGATCGCCTCGGCGTATTTGTCTGGCACCAACACGCGGCGGGTTCGGCGTGCGCTGGCGGCGGTGTTCGCCAAGGGTGTCGGCAAGGACATCGTCAGCCGGACGTGGCGCAAGGTCAAAGGCGACTGGGACGGTTGGAACGCCCGCTCGCTGACCGAGGAACCGATCATTCGTCTCATCCTCGATGGGACGGTGGTTCGGGTCAGGCTCGACAAGAACGCAACCTCGATTTCCCTTCTTGTCGCCCTTGGGGTCCGGCAAGACGGGCAGAAGGTGCTCCTCGCCGTGAAGAACATGGGCGGAGAAAGCGAGGCGGCGTGGCGGGCGCTGCTGGACGATCTCGTCAAACGCGGCCTGAAGACACCGGAGTTGGTGATCGTGGACGGCGGCTCCGGACTCGACGCGGCCCTGGCGGCGCTTTGGTCCGACGTCGCGGTCCAACGCTGCACAGTCCATAAGCATCGTAACCTCCTGGCTCACGCGCCGGAGCGCTTGCACGAGGAACTCTCCAACGACTACAAAGACATGATTTACGCCGAGACGGCCAAGGAGGTCGAAACCCGCCGCAAGGCCTTCCTCCGGAAATGGCGGCTGAAATGCCCGGCGGTGGCCAATAGCCTGGAGGAAGCCGGCGACCGGCTGTTCACCTTTACGCGCTTTCCGCAAAGCCAGTGGAAGTCGATCCGCACCTCGAATGCGATCGAACGGCTGCATGAGGAGTTCAAGCGACGGATCAAGACACAGACCGTGCTGCCGGCCGCCGAGACCGCCGCCATGTTGTTCTGGGCATTGATGGCGTCAGGACAGATCACACTGCGGAAGGTCGACGGCTGGAAAACCCTTCCCGAAAAGCTCTCCGATCAGGTCATTGACCTCGCCGCATGATCGGATAAACCTCGTCACGCTGGAGATCGCGCCAAAAAGCAATTCCAACCAACTTCGCGACGGCACCGTGGAAAGAGGTCTTAACGGGATTCCTGCGGTGCGGGTGAGGCGGTATCCTGGCGGCATGACTTACATCGCCGGCCACGATCGCTGCCAGTCGCTTCTTCTGCCCGAGACGGTGGACGACTATGTCGGTCCGGACAATCCCGTTCGCTTCATCGACGCCTTTGTCGACGGGTTGGATTTGGCGGCGGCGGGGTTCGCGCGGGCGACGCCGCGCGTGACGGGCCGTCCGGGCTATGCGCCCGCCGATCCGTTGAAGCTCTACCTGTACGGCTACCTGAACCGGGTGCGATCGAGCCGGCGGCTCGAAGCCGAGACGCATCGCAACGTCGAGGTGATCTGGCTGCTGCGGCATCTGAAGCCGGACTTCAAGACCATTGCTGATTTCCGGAGCGGCAATTGTCAGGCTTTTCGCCAGATCTTCCGTCAGTTCGTGCTTTTGTGCCGCCAGCTCGACCTGTTCGGCCGGGAGTTGCTGGCCGTGGATGGCACGCGGATCAAGGCGGTCAACAACAAAGACCGCAATTACACACGAGCAACGCTGACCGATATCATCAAGAAGGCCGATGACCGGCTTGCGGATTATCTCCAGCGCCTCGACACGAGCGACGCCACCGAGAGCGGCAAGGGTGGCACGCGTGTGACGAACCTGGCCGCGAAGATCGCCGCGCTTGGCGAGCGGCGCGAGCGCTGCAGGACCATGCTGGCGGAACTGGATCGGACGGGCGAGAGCCAAATCTCGCTCACCGATCCGACAGCCGCGCGATGGCGGCCCACACCCATGTCGGCGTCGGCTATAACGCGCAGATCGCGGTGGATGCCAAGCACAAGCTGATCGTCGAGCAACAGGTCACCAATCAGGTCGTCGACATGGGCCTGCTGACGCAGACAGCGGAACCCGCCAAGCAGATTCTCGAGGTGGAACGGATCGCGGTCGTGGCCGACAAGGGCTACTTCAAGATCGAGGACATCGAGGCCTGCGAGAAGGCCGGGATGGACCCCTATGTGCCGCGTCCGCAGCGTGGCCCTTCGGTGAGAGCCGGCCTGTTTCGCAAGGACGAGTTCATCTACGATCCGGCCAGCGACAGCATCCTCTGTCCCGCCGGCCAGCATCTGTATCGTTATACATCATCTGTTCTACGCGACCTGAAGAAGATCAATTACGCCAATAGGCACGCCTGCCGCGATTGCCCGCTTCGTCCGCAGTGCACGGCCAGCAGCTTTCGCTCCGTATCGCGTCTGGAGAACGAAGCCGTCCTGGACCGTATGCAGGCCCGCCTCGCCCAGCGCCCCAGCGTTCTTGGCCAACGACGCGAGACCGTCGAGCATCCCTTCGGCAGCATCAAGCAATGGATGAACAAGGGCGCCTTTCTGATGCGCGGCCTGGTCAAAGTGCGCGCCGAGTTCAGCCTGACCGCGCTCGCCTACAACCTCAGGCGGGTGTTGAACCTCGTGGCATTTCCCATCCTGATGGAGGCGATCCAGGCCTGAAGGAGGCCTTTCCGGCTTGCGGGACGGCCAAGGCTGACCAGTTTTGTCGATCATCGGTCGATCCGAACGGCCGACGACGGCCCAGCGGCCCTCAAGGGCCGCGTCAGGGCCCCGTCAGCCTCCTTTCACCCTCGCCAGACCCAAAACCGAGTTTCCACACGGTCTGTGTGAGTTTCGCATCACGGACACGAAAATTTATCGCGGGGAATAGACCCAAACCGTCGTTCGAGAGCGCGCAATGCCCCAGGTCGGTCAGGACTTCATCGAGAAGACTTTTGAGGTTCCCGTCGGCTAAAGCCTCCTTGACGAGAAAGCCATGGACGTCTCAGGGCGCCGGGGTGGGATCGCGGGCTCGGCATCCCGTTAATGGCCGCCGCGCTCGATTGGCTCAGGGGCTAACCGATTAGCGGCCCGCTCTGCTTCATTCGGCCGCTGATCGAAGCACGAACGCGCGAGATTGACCGCAGCTAGATTTTCTACAGTCCAATTGTATAAAACGGAGAATGGCTTCCCTAGAGATTGACCGAGTTCAGTGAGCTCATACTCAACTGCGACCGGGGACAACGGAATAACGCGACGTTCTACGAGGCCGTTACGTTCAAGCCGGCGCAGACATTGCGTGAGTGCTTTCTGCGTAACGCCTTCGATCTGACGCCGTATGGCGTTGAAGCGCAGCGGGCCCGGTTCAAGGATAGCCAGCACCATCATCGACCACTTGTCGGCAATCTGGTCGAACAACTGACGGCTCGGGCATTCGGAGGAAAAGCGTTGGGGGCCGACCATGAGCGGTATCCTTCGATATACCTAGGCGAAACGAAGTGCTTTCTTGACGTCTAGTATCACGAGGATACTTAGGATGTCCACGTATCAACCGGTCTGTTGTGATTTCACGTGATCACGCAGCCGCAAGCGCCGTGTCGGAGCTGAGTTGGTCAACCTTGGAGGCGTCTTCGTGACGGATGTAGAACCAGGACAAGCGCTGACCGCCCGAGCCGTGGCGTTCAACGGGCCCGGCGGTGTCGAGGTCATCCGCGTCATCGACCGCGAGGTTCCCCCGCCGGCCGAAGGGCAGGTGCGGATCGCGGTTCGGGCAGCCGCTATTAACCCGACCGACATTCTGCTGCGCCAGATGGGGAGCGCCGACCAACCGCCCCCTGCCGTGCCTGGCGTCGATGCCGCCGGTACCATCGAATCGATAGGCCCAGGAGTCTCGCGCCTTAGCGTCGGCCAAAAGGTCGTTGCGGTGGTCAAGGCCCATCGGCCGGAGGGCGGAGCGCAGTCCCAATACATTGTTGTCCCGGCGGCATCCGTCATCCCCATGCCCCATGATCTCTCCTTCGCCGAGGCCTGCACGATCTCGATGAACGGGCTCACCGCGCTTCGCTCGTTGGAACTCGCCGGTTTACGACAGGGACAAAGCCTCGCGATCAGCGGCGGAGCCGGGCTTCTCGCGCAATATGCGAGCGTGATCGCGAAAGAGCGTGGGCTGCGGATCATCGCGGACGCGAAGCCAGAGGAGGCCGAGCCCGTCCGCAGCTATGGCGCGGAGGTGGTGGTAGATCGGGGACCAGGCTTCGCCGAAGCTGTCCGGCGTGAATTTCCGGGCGGTGTCGATGCCCTCATCGATACGGCAGTCCTAAAGGAGAAGGCCTTTCCCGCCATTCGCGATGGCGGAGTCTACCTTCCCGTCCGGCGCTGGAAAGAAAGGCCGGTGGAGCGCGGCATCATCGTCAAGCCGGTACTTGTCTATGACGTGTTCGAGCGCACCGAATGGCTTGAGGAGCTTCGGCGGCTTACCGAAACGGGCAAGATCGTACCTCGCGTCGCTGGTGAATACGCGCCCGAGCAGACGGGCGCCGCCCATGCCGTCCAAGAAGCCGGCGGGGTGCGTGGTCGCCTGGTCATCCTCTTCTGAACGTCGGCGGTACATCTGGAAGGAACGAAGTCAATGAGCGATAATACGAATAGCGCCGCATGGCAGCCACGGGTTGGAACGCCGCTTGAGGTCGGCCCGGCGGAAATGCCGGTTCCAGGAGAAAATGAAATTCTGGTCCGCAATCGGGCGATCGCCATCAACCCCGTCGATTGGATACTCCAGGACAATGCGATCTTCCCATGGCTCGACTATCCGGCCATCCTAGGAAGCGATGTGGCGGGAGAGGTGGCTGCAATCGGCAGCGGCGTCACCGGCTTCAAGGTCGGCGATCGTGTCCTTGGACAATCGGTCGGAGCGACGACGAACCGGCCGACGCATGGCGCTTTCCAGACCTTCACCCTCATCATGGCCAACATGGCCGCACCGATCCCCGCCAGCATGGCCTATGAAGATGCATCTGTCATACCGCTCGGCCTTGGAACGGCCGCGTGCGGGCTGTTCCAGAAGGATCATCTCGGGCTTCATCATCCCAGCCTGTCGCCACACCAAACTGGGGAAACGGTTCTGGTTTGGGGTGGCTCATCAAGCGTCGGCTGCAACGCGATCCAGCTCGCGGTCGCGGCGGGTTATGACTGCGTAACCACGGCCTCGCCGCGCAACCGGCAGTTTTTGACGGATCTCGGCGCGAGCCATGTCTTCGATCACGCTGATCCTGGCGTGGTCGAGACGATCGTCGAGGCGCTCCGCGGCAAGACGCTTGCAGGGGCGCTGCACGCGACAGGCGACATGCTGGCCAGCTTCGCGGTCGTCAGCCGATGCCGGGGGCGCAAGTTCGTGTCCACAACCCTTCCCCCTCCAGAGGGACGGGCCGCGGACGTCGAGACCAACCACATCTTCGGCACCAGCCTGAAAGACAACGAGGTTAGCCGGGCGGTATATGGCGATTTTCTGCCGGCCGCGTTGGCCGCTGGCCGCTTCCAGCCTGCGCCCGAGCGCCGTGTCGTCGGCAGTGGCCTGGCAGCGTTACAGGGCGCGTTGCAAGTCCAGAAGGCGGGCGTGTCGGGTAGCAAGATCGTGATCACCATCAATGAATGACCACGATCGAGAGGAACTGGACGCCGATCCGGCCGGGACGATGGCGACCGGACGTGATCTGTCGATCGGGTTCGTGGGGTTGGGCGCGATCGGAAGCTCGGTCGCCCGGCATTTGCTGGCCACCGGGCGCAGGGTCACCTTGTGGGCTCGGCGACCTACCGCGTTAAGTGATCTCACGGCGCGGGGGGCCATCGTCGCGCGCTCTCTGAGCGAAATCGGAGAAGCCGACATCATCATCAGCGTCGTGTTCGATGACGATGCAACGCGAGAGGTTGTGCTGGGTCCCGCTGGTTTCATCCACGCCATGCCGCCGGGCTTAATCCACGTGGCGATGGAGACGATCTCTCCGGCCCTCTCACGGGAGCTGTATTACAGCCATACAGCGCGAGGTCAGCATTACCTTGCCGCGCCGGTTTTCGGCCGTCCTGAGGCAGCAGAAGCCGGGCAGCTCGGCATCATGTAGAGGGCGGTCCAAATCCAGGCCACTCCACCGCCCCGTCCGACTCTAGACGATCGATACTAGATTAAACGGTGCCTTGGCTAACCTTTTACGTTCATGATCTTATTTCGTCTGTAGCGGGGTCGCCGGCCGTTGTAGGGCTGGCCTGGATTTGCTCCGCCCCCTGGCCTGGATTTGGACCGCCCTTCACAACATCTGGCGTTGTCGCCGCGATGATGGTCGCGGACAGCATGCCCACACCTGGGATTGTCGCCAGCCTCTGGCTCGTCTCGCTTTGCGTGTCATGATGGCCGTTATCACCTCACCACGTGGAATATGCATCCCCGTCGGAGCCGGCGGCTTCAGGGCGGTCGCAATTCTCAGTGCGCCAAAACAGCGAGAGCGACCGCGATCAGCACGAGCGTGCACAGCACGTAAGTAACGAGCTGTTGCGGATAGAGGCCCAGTGGACGGGGCAGTCGAACCGCGAACTCGGGATCGCTCCAGGCGGTGCCGGGAAATGCTCGCGCCAAAGCCATGGCGACGAAGTAGTTCGCCGCGACCGCAGCGGCGATCAGGAACAACGGAAGCGTCAGCGGACGTGAGCCGAACAGGATAGCGAGTGACAGTGATCCGCTAATGATGCCCATAGCCATCGTCTGCCCGTTGTGAAATTTAGCATGTGGTGGCCATTTTGGATTGAACAAATGCTGCTTCGCGCCAGACGGCACAATCGCATCCGCGACCAGGCCGCCATAGTTGAACAGGGCGACGAAGGCGATAGTATACTTGGCGATTTCCATAGGACGCTCCTCTCCCTCGATCAGGGAAAGGACGTACAGGTTGCCCACGTCTCCATCAGACGTGTAGGCTGTACGAACGCTAACGCCACCCGGACTACCTACCGGGCTGTGACTTTCGCACGTCCACATTCATCTCGCCTGAGTGGGATTGCTTTGTCAAGATTAGCGAAACGGGCTGGCGCCGGGGTTGAAATCCAAGGCGTCCGTCCGTTCTGGCCTTCGAGGAAATGCTGAAGGCACTTCTGTGCCGCGCAATCGAAATGTGGCCGACGCGCAATCAAGGGCCATTTCCGATGCACATTAGCTGAGACTGGAGGCGCCCGCCGACGCACGCTCTGTGAGAATGAACGCACGATCTGTGAGACCGACGCGAGATCATCCGCACCCGACGCAAAATCCGTTAGACGCAGAAGCCCCTTGTCCGGCAAGCCGCAGCTGAGGGGTCAACCTTGCGGTGATTTCCGGACGGGTTTTATAGTCAGGGATCGAGGATATCTCGCGCCAATCAGGAGCCGTCAGAAAAATCGGCCGTTTAGCTGGCGCCGAGCCGGCCATCATTATAGGTCGTCACAGCTAGGTACCCGCCTTAGCCCCGCCCTTGTCGAGAATCTCAGTCTCCCGCGATCACTCGCTCCGTCGCTCGCGGCCACAGCAGCACCCACAACAGCAGGGCGGTTACCGACGGTGCCGCCCAAACGCGCTCGTGCAGACCGGGGACCGCGATTACGCCAAGCAGGCCGCCGAGCAGGAACATCAGCAGCGTGGGCACGATCGCCCGCCACGTATGCCGGTCCCGCTCGCGCTCCTCGGCGGTGCCATGCCCGGTCGCCAGATTGAGCAGAGCCACGCTGCCGGTAACGCAGTTGGCGGTCAGCGCCCAAGTGGTCGGTGCCGACTTGTCCATCATGTGCATGGCGGTATTGGACAGCGCGATCAACAGCACGGCGAGCAGCCCGACGAGCAGGCCGGCGTCCGACTTGCTGCCGATCACCGGACCCGCGACTCCCGCGGCGATGCACAGCGCCAGCAGCGCGGTTGCCTGCATCAGCAGCAGGCCGCGCATCATCGCGCGGCTGTCCGTTCCCAGCCGTCGCGTTAAAAATAGATCAGGATCATGCCGGCAAAGAACACCGGCACCGCCAGGATCTGCGGCGCATGCGGCGTTTCGCCGGGCAGCAGGTAGGATACCGACTGGGTCAGATCGCCGGTGATATTAGCCGAGTAGAAGTGCGAAAGGGTCAGCCAGCCGATAACGTCGATCATACCGGTGAGAAAGCCTAGTGCGGGCGGCAGGCGCGTCCAGCGGAGGCCATCGCCAGGCGCGGCGTGGTCGCTAGAACCGCTCATGTTCGGCTGCGCGGCATCGGCGTGAATCGAGCCGCATCCAGATGGACTTAGGAATGACAAGTCCCAGCGCCATGGCGACCAGCGTCAACAGAGCGGTGCCGCCGTCTGCGCCGATCCCGGCGAGCAGCCTGAGCGGCGCACCGGCACCGGCGCGCTGCAGCTCGACCAAGCCCGCGGCCATGCGGAACAGAAAGCTGCCCGGCACCTGCGCGACCACCGCCGCAAACCCCACCGCCGCGAACGGCAGGCGCCAGCGCCGCGCGATCGGCTCCACCACCACGCCGACCAGCAGGCAGCCGATCCCGGCGGCGCTGGCGTTGGCAAGGTGCAGCTCGGTGAGGCAGAACCAGCGCAGGCCGTGCGCCAACGCGCCTACGATCACCGGCAAGGCCAGCATCCGGTAAGGTATGGAGAAGAACACGCCATAGGCCGCCGAGGCCATCGCCGCGCAGGCCATGTCCTGCCACCATGACAGGTCGGACGGGGGCGCGTTGGGATCAGGCGCAACGCCGTCCGCCAGGCCCGCGCCGATCAGCACGCCGGCCGACAGTGCGACAATGGAGAGCAGCCCGTAGGTAAGCCTGGCGAGGCCGATCAACAGCCGCAGCCCGGCAAGGTCGAAAGTAGCGCCCATCAGCGCGGGGCCGGGCACCAGCACCAGCAACGGCCCCATCATCACCAGCCCGGAGTCGAGAGCGACATGGAAGCGCGTGGCGACTCCGCCGACGACCCCGGCGAGCAGCGCGGCGGCGAACAGCTGCGCCAGCCCGTTATTGATTCCCAGCCGCTCGCCCATCCACCGTCGCAGCAGGCCGCCAGCGAATGCGGCGACCCCGACCACCGGCAGGATCTGCGGGTCGGCCGCGCCGTTGAGCAGCGACAGGGCCGGGGCCTGCCCGCCCCCGCCCACCAGCCGATCGCGTGCGCCCGGGCCTGCCTGTCGGGGTAGGCGATTTGGAGCAGCGCCAAGGCGGAGGGCACGAGCAGGGCCGCGCCGAGCCCCTGCATCATCCGAGCAGCCAGCAGCCAGCTAAACGCTGGCGCGATCCCGCAGGCCAGCGAGGCGAGCGTGAAGAACGCGAAGCCCGCCATGAACGTCGCGCGCGGACCATGCCGGTCGCTGAGCGCGCCGGCGTTGAGTAGGAAGGCGGCGTAGGCCAGCGTGTAGACGTTGAGCACCCACTCCATGCCGCCCAAGCCGGTGCCGAAAGACCTGCCCAGCGCGGGCGCCGCGACGTTGACCGCCGACACGTCGACCGTGACGAGCACGATCCCCATCATCGCCGCCGCCAGCACGGCTGCGGCGCTCATCGTCCCGTACACCGCTCTCGTCTGATGGTTCACGACCGGTCGTCACCAGCCCAGCGGGCTGCCCTGCCAGTCGAGATAGAGGTTCTCACCCGATCCCTGGTGGCGCTCAACCACGTCGGCGACGCCCCGCACGCTCGGCTCCAGCTCCATCTCCGGCTCGACCGTGCCGTCTAGGGTGCCCATGGCAGTGCGCACCCAGCCGGGGTGGATCGAGAGCATGGTGAGACCGAAAGGCCCGCGGTCCCGGTTGGTCGCCCATAAACCACGCGCGAGCATGTTCAGCGCGACCTTGCTGGCCCGGTAGAGCTCGAGTCCGCCCTCCAGGTTGATGGCGGTGCTGCCCCGGTGCGAGGACATGAAGGCGTAGGTTCCGCCGACCTCGGTAAGCCGGCCGAGCAGCCGGTGGGCGAGGCGGATCGGGCCGAAGGTGTTGGTCAGCATGATCTCGGCGAACTCCGCGTCCGTCGCCTGCGCCACGCTCTGGTGCAGCGGTCCGTAGATGCCGGCGTTGAAGAAGATCACGTCGAAGCGGCGGTCGGCCAGCGAAGCCAGGAACGGCTCGATCTGGCCGGCGTCGGTCACGTCGATGGACGCCAGCGAGAGCCGCGAGGGATCCTCGCGCCCGACTGCTTCAAGCTCGCCGATGTCCGCGCTCGGGCGCGCCGTGCCGGTGACGCTCCAGCCGCGGCGGAACAACTCTCGAGCGAGCCCAAGGCCCAGCCCACGTTCGGCCGCGATGATCAAGATCGAGTTGCTCACCAAACTGGTCCTTTCAAATTGCGGTGTAGCCGCCGTCCGCCATGACCAGGGCGCCGGTCATGAAACTGGAAGCGGGCGAGGCGAGGAAGGCGATCACCTCGGCGATCTCGCCAGGTTGGCCGATGCGGCCGATCGGGTGCGCGTCGCCGTAGCCGGCGAGCTTCGCCCGGCTGTCCTCGACGCCGGTGCTCTGCAGGATGTCGGTCTCGACCACGCCGGGCGCGACCGCGTTGGCGCGGATGCCTCGCGCGCCATATTCGACGGCGATGACCTTCACGAGCTGGGTGATCGCCCCCTTGGAAGCGGCGTAAGCGGCCAGCTCCTTCATCGCCACCTGGGCCACGACCGAAACCACGGAGACGATCGCGCCGCCGCCGGTCTCCAGCATCGCCCGGACGGCCTCGCGCGAATGCACGAAGTTCCCCCGGGCGTTGGTGGCCAGCACTGCGTCCCACTCCTCGACGCTGGTGTCGAGAAGCGGCTTGTTCAGCGTGCGGCCGGCGTTGTTGACCAGGATGTCGAGCCGGCCGAACCGCTCGCGCGCCAGGGCGACGGTGCGCCGCGCCACGTCCTCGTTGGCGACGTCGCCGGTCAGGGCCGCGTAGCCGTCGCCGTCCAGCTCGTGCACGACGTCGGAGAGGTCGCTCGCGACAACACGCGCGCCTCTCGCGTGCAGCAGCTCGGCCGTCGCGCGGCCGATGCCGCGCGCCGCGCCGGTGATCATCGCGACCTTGCCGTCTAGGCTCCACCTCTCCGGGGTCATGACCACGCTCCTTCCAAATAAGTCCAGCATCGCCCGGGTCGGCGGACCCGAGCCAGGAGCTGGCGACCAGCCGATCTGCGTCGGGCTGAACTGGTAAGTAGAGCTCTGGAGCCCGCGAGAGAATTGCGACTTTCTAAGCAAGCCTGTAATGCAGGCTTATAAATGCTCGGAGCAGGCATGATCCCGACGAGTGACTTCGGTGCGCTCCGCGCCTTTGTCGCGGTGGCCGAGGCTCTGAGCTTCAGCCGGGCGGCCAAGTCCCTCGGCGTCTCCTCCTCGGCGCTCACCCAGGGGGTGCGACGCATTGAGGACCGCATGGGCGCAAGGCTGCTCAACCGCACCACGCGCAGCGTCTCGCTGACCGAGGCGGGTCAGGCGCTTTACGATCGCGTCCGGCCGGCGATCGACGAGCTCGGGACCGTGATGAGCATGGACCCCGGCGTCACGGGCCAGCTGACCGGAACGGTCAGGATCAACGCCTTCCGGATCGCGGCCGACCTCTTCCTGACGCCGATGCTCGCCCGCTTCGCGCGCGACCACCCGGGCGTCGTGCTGGACGTCACCCTGGACGACAACGTGGTCGACATCGTCGCCGCCGGCTACGACGCCGCGATCCGCCTGGGAGAATTGATCGAGCGCGACATGGTCGCCCTCAGGCTCGGTCCTGAGCTACGCCAGGTCGCGGTGGCTGCGCCATCCTACCTCGCCGAACACGGCGCGCCGGTTACGCCGCGAGACCTGCTCGCACATAACTGCATCCGCTGGCGCTGGCCGGGACATGAGCGACCCTACGCCTGGGAGTTTTGCGAGGATGGCCGCTGGTTCGCCGTCGAAGTCTCAGGCTCGCTGATCGCAAGCAGCCGCGAGTTCGGCGTGCGGGCCGCCGTGGACGGCGTAGGCGTCGCCTTCGCCGTCGAAGAGGCGATCGCGCCGTTCGTCGAGGACAATCGCTTGGTGCGGCTCTTGGAACCCTGGTCGGCTCCCTTTCCAGGCTTCCATCTCTGCTACCCGCAACAGCGGAACATGGCGCCGGCCCTCCGCGCCTTCGTCGACGCGCTGCGATCGCCATACATCGTTCCTGCTTGATCGGGACGGCCGTGAACATCAGCGGGCGAGCCGCTGAGGAGAGGCGGTGATCGCCGCCTCGACCAGGGGCGGTCGCGTTCAGAGTGGTATGGCGTAGGCGTGGTGCCCAGCTTCATCCTGCACGGTCCCCCAGCTCGGAACAGATCTGGGCACGCCGCCCGCCGCCGTGGCTACGCCGTTGGCGATGGCGAGCTGCCGAAGCAATTCCGATCGCGACCCCATGATCCGAACCTCGCGGTCGGCGACCTCCACGCGTTGCGCCAGCGCTCGCAGATGGTCACGCCGGAACCGCCCGTCCGGACCGCGCAGCTTTCGCCGCGCGGCCGCAGCGAACGCCGTCAGGGTTGCCGGCGTGATCTCCGGCCCGATGGTGTCGGCCTCGGCCGCAGCCCGCTCGGCGTCGGCTTCAGCCTGACTTTTGATTGCGCGCAGCTCGGCGATGCGCTCCTTGATGCCGATTGCAACCCGGCCATTCGCACCGCGACCAGCCCCCGCGACTGTTTGGACAGCCTCGTCCATGCGCGCCAAGATGCCGAGGACGTCTTGCAGAAACATTCGTCCGGCGTTCTTTGGCCTCGCACCACCGTGATGACGTTCAAACAGCGACGTTCCTAGTTCGTCTTCCAGTGTGCGGAGCCGACGACTAATGGCTGACTGTTCAACACCAAGCGATTGGGCGGCGCGCCGAAAACTGCCCGCCTGGGAAATCGGTACGACGACGTCCAAGTCCCTGAGCTCAAAGAGGCGACTGTCTCGTGATTTCTTGAGCTCTTCTGGCACGCGACTACCGCACTTTCGCCGATCTACGAGGCGTGAACTTCACCGCGCCGTTCCTCAAGACGGGGGTCGGCTTGCCTTCCTGATTAACCCTCTGGTTCGAGAACACACCCATTCACCGTTGCTGGATGAGCACCGATCAAAATATACGCGATTAGCCAGGGCAATTTCGAGCTGAACGCGATGCGCCCGATCATCATCAACAACTTCCTCCATTCGGCGCGCATCCTGGGCGACGGGTGCGAGAAGTTCCGGACCTTCTCGGTGGAGGGCACCGAACTCAACGAGAAGAAGATCGCGCAGTATGTCGGGGAGAGCCTGATGCTGGTCACCGCGCTCAGCCCGGTGATCGGCTACATCAACTCAGCGCATATTGCCGAAAAGGCCGCGGCTGATGGCAGCACGCTCAAAGAGGCGGCAGTCGCTTCCGGCAAGATCGACGAGGCGAAGTTCGATCAGATCGTGAACCCGATCAACATGGTCGGGCACGGCGTTGCCGGCGCCTAGGCCAGTGGCGCACACCGCCGCGGACGCAGCTGGAACCCGGATCACGCCGGAACAGGCGGCGGACCTGCTGATGGAGGCGGCAATCAGCCTTCACGGTAACGGTCAGGAGACGGCCGTCACCCAGAAAGCGGTCGAGCGGCTCGGCATGGCGCTTGGCCATCCCGTGACGCTCCTCCTGCGCTGGGGCGAGGTTGTCGTGTCGCTAAAGGGCGGGCGAGACGGCCAGGTCTGGCGCGTCGACACCGCGACGCCGGATGCCGTGGCGATGAACCGCGTGGTCGGCACCATGGCGCTGATCGACGACCTGGAAGACAAAGCAGGAAGTCACCGGCAGGACGGTCCGGCGTTGCGATTGGCTGACGAGTTGCCGCCAAGCAGCGACCTGCTGTTCGTTGCCGCATGCGCCGTCGGCGCGGTTATGCTCGGCATCATCTCCGGCGCGACACGTTGGCAAGCGTTATTGCTGATTGCGCTCAGCGCCGGCGCGGGCGGAATGATAAGGCGAGCGACTGGTCGACGCGGCGCGAGCGCCATCGTCCAACCATTTCTCGCCGCTTTGGTGGCGGGACTGGCCCTCGCGGTGCGTTGGCAGCTCAGCTCCGTGCTCAGTGCTCCGTCTGGTCGCGGTCGCGCCGTGCATGGTGTTGGTGCCAGGACCGCACATCCTCAACGGTGCCTTCGATTTGCTGGCGCTGCGTATCCCACTCGCCGCCTCGCGACTCGCCTTCGCGGTCCTCGTCCTTTTCGCGATCGGAGTCGGGCTTCTTGCCGGGCTCGCGTTGGCCGGCGGTGAGCTCCCCGCTTTCGAACCTGGACGGAGCGTCGCGGTCTGGGTCGACGTACCCGCCGCGGCGATCGTGGCGATGTGCTATGGCGTGTTCTACTCGATGCCGGTGCGGATGCTGGTTTGGCCCGCCGCGGCGGGCGCTGTCGCGCACGCCGCGCACTGGTGGGCGATGGCGACGTTCGGGTTGTCCGCCGCGACGGCGACCGGCGTGGCGGCACTCGTCGCAGCCACCATCCTCTTACCCGCCGTCCGGCGTTATCGGCTGCCCTTCGCGGGCGTCGGGTTCGCGTCGGTAGTGTCGCTCCTGCCCGGGGTGTTCGTGTTTCGCCTGATGAGTGGGGCAGTGCAGATCGCCGCGGCCGGGTCCGACATCCCGCCCAGGCTCCTCGACGCCGTCCTGGCGGATGCCGTCACCGCTTTCGCGATCGTTCTCGCCATGGCGCTGGGGCTGGCAATACCAAAACAGCTTTATGAAACGCTGTCACCCGGCGCGAGCGGCGGGAGAGCACCGACATGACCGCAACCGCGTCGTCGTTCTCCGCCTCCGTCGGATACCGGACCTTGCCGGCGTTGTTGAGCTTTATCGCGGGCATGGTCGACGTGATCGGCTGGTTGACGTTGGGCGGCGTGTTCACGGCTCACATCACCGGCAACATCGTCGTGTTCGCGGCGGCGTTGGCCGGTGGCGGCCAGTCCCACCTTACGTCAATCCTGTTGATCCCGATCTTCGGCGTATCGGTGCTGGTCGCCGATCAACTGGTGCATCGATCGGACCGATGCGCCGAGAGCCATGCTCGATCCCTGCTCGTCATCCAGTTCGGGCTGCTGGTCGCTGCGGCCGTCGTCGCCTGGGCATTGCAGCCATCGCGCGATCCGCACGGGGGAGCGGCATTTGCGGTCGCCGCGATCGCCGTGATGGCGATGGCGGCTCAGAACACCTTTTTGCACCTCAGCCGCAAGCAGGCGCCGACGACGGCGGTGATGACGGGAAACATCGTTGCGGCGCTGGTGTCCGGACTGGCGCTGCTTCGCGGCGATGCCGACCGCGACGAAGCGGCGCGTCACTGGACCGCCACATGGCCGCTGCTCGTGGGTTTCGTCCTAGGCTGTATCGTTGGAGCGCTGCTTGTCGGTCAGTCACGGACGTTCGCTTGGATCATGCCCGCTCTCTTCGCGCTTGGCGCTGTCCGGCTGAACGAACGCGGGCCAGGGCTGACATGAACATGATGCGGGCCGGCGTGATCGATGGCTGCTGGAGCGGCTTCGCGTTCTTCCTCCCGGCGATGGCGCTGGTGGGTCATCATCATCTCCACCAGAGAGCGGCCGAGCCGGTCCAGCTTCCAGACCACCAGGATGTCATCGGGACGAAGAAAGGCGAGCGCCTTATCGAACTCTGGCCGGCTGGTGCTTGCCTTGCCAGATTTCTTCTCCTCGAAAATGCGTTCACACCCGGCCTTCCGGAGCGTGTCGCGCTGCAGGTCGAGGTTCTGGTCCGCGGTCGACACTGTCATAACCGATGAGCATGTCAGGATGCTTGCATTTTACCCTTTAACTTACAGTAGAAAAGCTAACACGTTTTCCTTACATTTTAGAGCTGGATAGGGGTGGCAGCCCATGCCGCCTTCCACGTTGTAAGGAAAAAGATCGGACCCTGTTGGCGAATATGAGGGGGCAATGAATCCAATGAGGCTGGTTCGGGATTCCCGATTGCGGGAGGACCGCTGCCATGTCGCCACCACGCAAGCAATCCATCATCACCGTCCCCATGCAAACCGCCCAGGTTGCCTGCGCCGCCTTTCCGGGCGGTTCGCCCTACCTCCTGCTGAGGGACCAGCTCGGCACTGTGTTCACCGAGGCTGACTTCACCGACCTCTACCCCAGATCACGGCCAGCCGGGCTATCCGGCCTGGCGCCTTGCACTTGTGACGCTCATGCAGTTTCGGGAGGGATTGAGCGATCGGCAGGCGGCTGAAGCCGCCCGGGCTCGAATCGATTGGAAGTATCTGCTTGCCCTGGAGCTGGCGGACCCCGGCTTCGACTACAGCGTTCTTTGTGAGTTTCGTTCGAGGTTGTTGAAGTACGATGCTGAAGAAAGGTTACTCGACAGGGTCCTGGGCGCGGCGAGATCGGCTGGGCTGTTGAAAGAGCGTGGTCGTCAGCGAACTGACTCGACCCACGTTCTTGGCGCTCTGCGGGTTCTCAATCGCCTCGAGTTAATCGGCGAGACCATGCGAGCCGCGCTGAATACAATTGCAGTGATCGAGCCGGATTGGTTACGCAAGGTTGCACCCTCTGACTGGTACTCCCGATATGGCCGTCGGATCGAGGATATGCGACTGCCGGACACAGAGACCAAGCGAGATGCTTACGCCGTCCAGATCGGCGCCGACGGCTATGGATTACTCGACGCTCTAGACCGAGGCACCACGCCCATAGTGTTGCGGGACATCACGGCTCTCACAATCCTGCGCCGGGTCTGGGCTCGGCACTTCGAGCGTCATCGGGCAAGTGATGTTTCCGGATCGGGCAGCCCGAGCACTAAGGTGCAGCTGCGCGTTGTTCGCAACCGCGGTGCCGAGGATCGCATCGAAACGCCCTATGAGCCGGAGGCGCGCTTTCGCTCGAAACGAGGCATGCACAGGACCGGCTACATGGTCCACCTCACCGAAATCGTGTGACGCCGACGTGCCACATCTTGTTCTTCAGACCGATACGACGCCAGCCGACGTCCACGAAGCGCGACGCACGGGTCCGATCCACACCGGTCTGGCCGCGAAGGGATTGCTGCCAAACGAGCAACTCGTCGATAGCGCTTATGTGAGCGCTGATTTGATTGTCGACCTGCGGGATCGACATGGCGTCGATCTTGTCGGACCGGCCCGGCGTAGCATGTCGAACCAGCGTCAGGCCGATGGTGGTTTCGATCTAAGCGCATTTGTAGTCGATTGGACTACCCACCAAGTGAGATGCCCAGAAGGCAAGATCAACCAGTATTGACATGACTATAGTGACAAACGAGATGGTCCCTTTATCAAAGTGAGGTTCGCGCCTGGTGATTGCGTGCCATGTCCATCCAGGGCGCGATGCTTTCAGGCCGAGGCAGGAGGGCGGCAACTGAGTCTGCACACGCGTGCGGAGCACGAGGCGCTGATTGCTGCCCGGTCTCGCAGTCAGAGCGAAAGCGGCAAGAAACTCTACGCTCAACGGCAAGGAATCGAGGGTACGATCGCCCAGGGCGTTCACAGCTTTGGTCTCCGACGCTGTCGTTATCGCGGCCTAGAAAAGACGCGCCTACAGCACACCGCAGCTGCGGCCGCCCTCAATATCGAGCGCCTCAGCGCTTGGCTGGCCGGCATACCTTTGGCGAAAACCCGCGTGTCACGCTTCGCCAAGCTCGCTGCCTAAGCGTTTCGCCAACAGGGTCCGATCGTTTTGTGGGCATAGCGGAGTGATCGAGCGGGGTTATGTTTCCGCTAGGGTTGAGATGGGTAGGAAGCGGTCCGGCTGCGTTCAGTCAACATGGAACGATAGCCGAACCAGCCCCTTCTAACGGTCGGGCCACGTGTGGCCGCCGGTCACCCGAGCGCCTTGTTCAGACGTTTCGAGGACGTCCTCGATCAGGCGGGTGAGCCTGACGGCGTGATGGAAGTCGGCGACGTTCGACGATCCGTTTCGGATATCCTCGCCGAGCGCCTCGTAAACGCCGGCGACGTTCAATGCCCCGTCCGACAGTCCCGCGAACTCTCCCTCGTCGACGCTCTGCCGTTCGCCATCTTGCGAGAGACCGATGCGGCTCGACTGGACGCCGCGCGGCGCGCCACCGTCGAGGCGAAGGCTGCCTTTCTCTCCTGTAACCTCGAGATGGAAGGGAGTGTCGACCGTTCGCCCGCCCGCCACTTCCAGCCCGAAGGGCGCGCCAGACCCGAAACGCCCGTGCATCAGGAGGTGGTCGAAGGTCACGCGCGCACGGGACTGGCGCGGCTCGCCGACCTGAATATTCGAAAACTGGCGGGAAACGAGGGCATTCATAAATTCGAGCTGGCCGCCAAGCGCGATCAGCAGGTCCAGGGTGTGGGCGCCCTGGATGGTTATCATGTTTGCGAAGCTGGCCGGGTCTTCGAGATAGACGAACTGCGGCGGCACGTCCGGTCCGAAGCCGGCTGTCGTTGAGAAGGCAGTGACGCTCAGTAGGCGTCCGAGTGCGCCAGAGCCGAGGATGCCCCGAGCCTTTTTCACGGCCGGGCTTTCTCGAAGCTGCAGGCCGATGGCGTGCTTCACGCCGACCGAACGGGCTGCGCCGGCGATCTCCCGCGCCTCGGTGGCACCCGCGCCTAGAGGCCACTCACTGTACACGTGCTTGCCGGCCGCAATAGAAGCGAGCAGCAGTTCGCGATGGTCGGGCACACGGGTTGCAACCGTCACGATGTCGATGTCGGGATCCGCGATCAGGGCGAGGCCCCCGGCATAGGCCTTTTCCGCGCCGAAGGCGTTTGCGGCTTCGTCCGCGGTTTCCTGCCGGCTCGTCGCGACGGCGGCGAGTGTCATGCCTTTGATTGCCTTGACGGCTGGCACATGCGCTTCGCTTGCCCAGCCTCCGGTCGTGTTGATCCCGATGATGCCGACCTTCAGTTCGCTCGCCATTGTAGTCTCCCTTCGACCCGTCTCTCGCGCGGCCTCGACGCCCAGTGATCTAATGCGGTTGGCGGATGGCATTAAGCGGGCTAGGTCTTCAGCAGTTGAAACCACGAGTTTGTAATGATCGATCGACTGACCAGCATGGAGGTCTTCGTAAAGGCAGTCGATCTGGGCTCCTTCACTGCCGCGGCGGTGTCGCTCGGGCTCTCGTCGCAAATGGTCGGCAAGCACATCCGCGTGCTGGAGCAGAGGTTGGGCACGCAACTGATGCGGCGTTCCACGCGTCGGCAAGGCCTGACCGATGCCGGTCGCCTGTTCTACGAACGCTGCCGTGCGGTCCTGACCGAGGTCGCGTCAGCCGAAGCCGTCGTGGAGGACATCAACGCCACACCCCGCGGCCGCCTGCGTCTCAGCGCGCCCATCGGCTTCGGCGCATGCCGTCTCGCTCCTTTACTGACGACCTTCATGGAGCGCTATCCCGAGGTCGAGGTCGAGTTGATCCTGACGGATCGCTATGTCGATCTGATCGATGAAGGCTTCGACGCGGTGTTTCGGCTCGGCCCGATCGCGGACACCTCGCTGATCGCCCGGGAACTCGCTCCACACGAACAGGTCGCCTGCGCTTCGCCGCAATATCTGGCAAGGAAGGGCATACCGCAGACGCCAGCAGATCTAGGCGACCACGACTGCCTCGGCTTCGTCAACGCATCAGGCTTAACCTACGCAGAATGGCGCTTCACAGCCCGGGACGGCGCTCCGCAGTCCACTCGGATCCGCAGCCGGTTCCAGGTCAATGACGGACGTGTTCTCGCGAATGCGGCAGCAGCGGGCGGCGGCATTATCCTCCAGCCGATAGCGGTTCTTCGCGACTATCTCGACACGGGAAGGCTTATTCCCGTTCTCACAGATTTCATCGCA
Source organism: Lichenifustis flavocetrariae (assembly GCF_026130545.1). Classification (GTDB taxonomy): domain Bacteria; phylum Pseudomonadota; class Alphaproteobacteria; order Rhizobiales; family Beijerinckiaceae; genus Lichenihabitans; species Lichenihabitans flavocetrariae. The sequence goes on from NZ_JAMOIM010000033.1 coordinate 22,370, forward strand.
CCGCATCGACCAATGTTTCTGATGTTCTCAGGACAGCGGTCGCAACCGCCCAAGCTACGCGCATTGATCGATACCGTCGTTGCTGAAGTCGCTCCGCCGCGGTGACAAGGGAACAGAATACTACCATCGGCAATGGCAGCTGACCGGAGCGGGAGCTTGCTCTTTAACTGTCTTGGATAGGTTGGAAGCGGCAATGCGCCGGCTTCGCCGGTTAGATCGACGCGTCCGCCACGTGTCCGGTTATCGGGTGTTTCCTGGACAACTAAGTTGACCGCCTAAGAAATCTGGACAACGATCGTTATCTGTACGTGCCTTTGTTCTTTGATATAGCTCGGAACCGGTTTGGCTCGGGAACAGACGCTCGCGTGCCCTTGCGCAGAGGACCAGCCAGTTCATTTCTACGCTGCAAATTTACTCAGAAAGGAAATGGACGCGGAATAAAGGCCGATGAGGCCGGGTCTCATCTCAGGAGCACCTGCTTCTGAGGAGAACTCATTTGAGTCATCATGATGAAAAACACGGGGACGGGCTCAATCGTCGCGGCGCGCTCGAATGCATGCTGTGGGCCGGGACCGGCGTGCTATGAACGCTGACGGGCGGCGTGCCCCGCTCCATGAGCCTTGCCAAGGCGGCGACCTTGGACGAGCCGGGCGGCTTCACCTTCCTGCAGCTGAGCGATAGTCACGTCGGCTTCAACAAGCCCGCAAACCCGGATGCCCTCGGGACGCTGAAAGAAGCAGTCGACAAGATCAAGGCCATGCCGAGCCGGCCGACCTTTTATCTTCATACCGGCGACATCAGCCACCTTTCAAAGGACTCCGAATTCGACAACGCCGATCAAGTCATGAACGGTCTGAACGCGCCTGTCTTCTACGTGCCGGGAGAGCACGACCTGCTCGATGATGGTGCTGGCAAAGCTTACTTCGCCCGGTATGGTAAGGGCTCGAAAGGCGCCGGTTGGTACTCGTTCGACCAGAACGGAGTGCACTTCATCGGTCTCATCAACGTGGCGGATCTCAAGCCCGGAGGGCTCGGCAATCTCGGCGCGGAACAGCTCGCCTGGCTGGCCGACGACCTGCGCGGACGGTCTACGTCAACGCCCATTGTGGTGTTCGCCCATATTCCCCTCTGGACCATTTACGCCGAATGGGGCTGGGGCACCGCGGACAGCGCCCAGGCGCTTGACCTGCTCAAGCGCTTCGGGTCGGTGACGGTACTCAACGGGCACATCCATCAGGTGACGCAGAAGGTCGAAGGCCATGTGGCGTTCCACACCGCCCGCGCGACCGGCTTTCCTCAGCCCGCGCCCGGCACGGCGCCGTCGCCTGGCCCCATCAAGGTGCCCGACGGGCAGCTGCGCAAATATCTCGGTATCACGGACGTGACCTTCATCCAGGGCAAGGAACAGCTTGCCATTGTCGATATCCCTCTTGCCGGCTGAAGAGGACTCGCCATGCTTCATTCGGTGTTTCGGCCCATCTCTCGGGCTCCGGGGGCGAAAGCCTTTGAGATGATGCTCCTTCTGGCGATGACCTGCAGTCTGTCGGCGGCCTATGCGCAGGACCCCAAAGTCACCATCGACAACTTCACGTTCACCCCAGCGCAACTGACCGTCACGCCAGGTACAATGGTGACCTGGTCAAATGCGGACGACATCCCACACACGGTGGTTTCTGACGACAAGGTCTTCAGATCGAAGCCGCTCGACACTGATGACAAATTCAGCTTCACCTTCACCAAACCAGGTGAGTACGGTTACTTCTGCTCTCTGCATCCCCACATGACGGGCAAGATCGTTGTCAAAACGTTCTGACCACGGCCGATTGCGAGCGGCGCCGCATGGGGTGTCGCCGTGACAGCGCTCGCGCATGCCCGCTTCAGCCAGATCGTCCTGCCACGGCTTGATGAAGGCTACAGGCTTGCCCGCTGGCTGACCGGCAATCCGACTGATGCTGAGGACGTGGTCCAGGAAGCGAGCCTGCGGGCCTACCGCGGCATCGAAGGGTTTGCTGAGGGAAACGCGCGGGCCTGGTTCCTCACCATCGTGCGCAACACATGCTATTCATGGTTGCAGCGGCATCGACCGCGCATCATCGTCTTCAGCGAAGATTTGGAAGCAGAGGAGCGCAACTCTGTTCTCGATGCTGGCGGAGTTCTGGGAGCGGAAGCACCACAAACGCCTGAAGCCGCTCTGTTCGCAAAGGACGAAGCCGGACGGCTGGCTCGGGCCATCAATGCGTTGCCCGTGCCGTTCAAGGAGGTTCTTGTGCTCCGAGAGTATCACGGGCTCAGTTACCGGGAGATCGCCGAAGTGACCGGCGTTGCGATTGAGACCGTGATGTCGCGGCTCGCGCGAGCCCGACAGCACCTTCTGAATTTGCTCGAGTCAGAACCCCAATGACCGCAGACCAAGAGACATTTCTGCTTCTCAGTGCCTATCAGGACGGCGAGCTTTCACCGGGCGAAGCGCTGGCGATGGAGCGACGGCTCGCGGCTGAGCCCGAGTTGCGGCAACGGGCGGAGCGCTTGAGGACGCTTTCGGGCGAGGTTCGCAACGCGTTGGCGACGCCTCCAGCCTCGGACGCCTTGCGAGCCAGTGTGGTTCAGCAGATCGGTTTCCGCCGTGCCGCGCCGCACCGCTCGTGGTTTGAGGCTTGGCAACTGATGGCGGCAGTGCTGCTGGTGGGCTTTTTTGGCGGCGGTCTGATCGGCGGAGGCACCGGGATTTGGCTCGCAGCATTGGGCTCGCAACCGACCGAGGACGCCGTCGTCGCTGGACACCTTCGTGGACTGATCGCGCCCCAGCCATTCGACATAGCGTCGTCGAACCGTCACGTCGTGAAGCCTTGGTTCAACGGCCGGACGACCGTCGCTCCAGACGTGATCGACCTCACCGACAAAGGATATCCGCTTGCGGGTGGCCGCATCGATGTGGTCGGCGGCAAAGCCGTTCCGACCCTTGTCTACCGGCACGATCAACACGTGATCAGCGTCACCGTCGTCCCTCGCATTGGTCCAATGCCGAAAGGCGAGGATCAACGCGACGGCTACACGGTCAGACATTGGAGCGCCGGGGACCTCACCTACTGGCTTGTGTCTGACCTCGACGCTACCGGATTGAACACGTTTGAACGGCTGTTTTGCGACAGCCCGGGAGGCGCGATGTAGCCCTCCAAGGACGCACAATAGGCGATGGCATAAACAGCGCCCAAGCCGGTTCCTTCTTTGTCCACTTGAAGGAACAGAATGGTTCCCTTGACGACGCTTACGACGCTCGCATTCGGTTGCCTCGCACATTGTGCTGGTGAAACAGCCTTGCCAAGGGACTTGGTCGACTTTCGATGATTCAGGTAGTTGCAGCGCCTATCGGCGTCAGGACCCCGCGCCGTGTCAGTGCGCTACGCTGTAGTCCATGCGCTCGAGATCCTCGATCAAGCCGGGACCGGTCGGGTGCCAGTCCAAACGTGCCTGCGTCTTGGCACCCGACGCCCAAAGATCCATGCCGGCGAACATTGCCATCCAGCCGAAATGCGCAGGCACCTCCTCGGGCGTGATCGATTTGACCGGCACGTTCAGCCCTTTGCCGAGGATCTCGGCAACGGTGCGGACTGAAACACCTTCCTCGGCGACTGCATTGTAGCGCGCCCCCTTTTCGCCTTTCTCCAACGCGAGCCGGTAGAGCCGAGCGACATCGGTGACATGCGCGGCCGGGAAGCGGTTTTTCCCTTCGCCGACATAGGCCGAGAGGCCCTTCTCGCGCGTGATCGCGACCAGCGGCGTGATCAGCCCCTGTTGGACGGTATCATGCACCTGCGGCAAGCGCACGACTCTGACATCGACGCCGGCGTCGAGCAGCGCCTGGCCCGCCTCCTCGGAGGCCTTACGCGGGTTCGCATGCGTCGTGTCATAGACATCTTCATCCGCCGGCTTGCCGGGGGCGCTGCCCAGGCCGGTACCGGATGTGATCAGGAGCGGCCGGTCAGAGCCGTTTAGTAAGGAGCCCAGCGCTCCAATCACGCGCCGGTCTTTCTCGCAGTTGGCGACGAAGTTCGAGAAATCATGGTCGAAGCCGCAATGGATGACGCCGTCGGCCTGCTCGGCGCCGCGCCGGATGCTATCGAGATCCTCCAGCGTGGCGCGATGTGGCGTGGCACCTTGCGCGGTCAGACGTTGCGCCCCTTCCTCCGACCGGGTCATACCGATCACCTCGTGTCCTGCTTGCAGCAGCTCGGGCACGATGCGCGAGCCGATAAAGCCAGTGGCACCTGTCAGAAACACGCGCATGAAAACTCTCCGTCGTTGTTGATGCCGACAGTCTGCGCTACGCTCGCATCAAGTTAAAGCCGTGAGACTATCCTGGTATAATCACCAACAGGATCTGCATGCCCACCTCGCTGTCGCCCGCGCCAATCTTGCCCGCGCTGCCACCCAATCCTCTCGGCAGCTATCTGAAAGACCGCCGCACCCGGCTCGATCCGGCCGCGTTCGGCCTGTCGGGCCGGCGGCGCACACCGGGCCTGCGCCGCGAGGAGGTCGCCCAGCGCGCCAATATCAGCTCGACTTGGTACACTTGGTTAGAACAGGGGCGTGGTGGCGCGCCGTCGGCCGATGTGCTCGACCGGATCGCCAGTTCGTTGATGCTCACAGATACGGAGCGTGAGCACCTGTTCATGCTCGGCCTCGGGCGCCCGCCCGAGGTCCGCTACCGTCCGACCGAAGGCGTGACACCGCGGTTGCAGCGCCTGCTCGACACGCTGGAGGTCAGCCCGGCGTTGATCAAGACGGCGACCTGGGAGGTGGTGGCCTGGAACCGCGCCGCCGCCATCGTGCTGACCGACTGGGGCCAGGAGCCGCCCGAGCAGCGCAATATCCTGCGCCGCATCTTCTGCGATCCGGACGTCCGCGCGGCCCAGCACGACTGGGACACGCTCGCCCGCTTTGTCGTCGCGGCATTCCGGGCAGATGCCGCTCGGGCTGGTGCGGCCAGCGAGGTTGCCAAGCTGGTCGATGAGCTCTGCCACAGGAGCCCGCAGTTCCGGGAGCTGTGGCAGCAGCACGATGTCGTAAATTGGGGGGAAGGCACCAAGCGCCTGACGCATCCGACACTAGGCCCGATTGAGCTGGAATACTCCTCCTTCGCGGTCGATGGCCGGCCCGACCTCTCGATGATCGTCTACAACCCGGTCGATCCTGCCGTCGCTGCGCGTATCCGCGAGCTGATCCAACCCCAGCCGGCGCGGAGCCGTGCCCGCGGGACGGCTCGTCCGGAACAGTCGTCCGCCGAATCTGCTAGGCCCGATGCCCAGCCCTCCGTGCGCCAACGCAATTGAGCGCTTTGTCAGGCTTTGCCAGGACTGACGCGGAGCCGGAGCGCTACGCTCCACCGCAAGCACAGAGATCTTCGCCACCAGCGCCGTCCTCTCGTATCGGCGACCTTCAGGATATCGTGCGGACGCTGAAGGCCAAAGGGATCGCGCTTCAGCAGTCACGGCTCAACTACCCTGGAGGTAATTGAATCGGTAGCTCCCTCCAGATTCGCATGCCGGGGACCGCCGTGGTCGCTCGCGCGACTGGACAGCTGCCGGAAAGCTTCGGAAGGAGGTCAGACATCCAATATACAAGACGTTGCCGCTGAGGTGCGATCGCGTATCACTCCAGCCTCGTGCCCCAGATGCCGCCCGTTCGAAAACCCACGGCCATCGATAATTCCATCCTCAACGAAATGCTCGCCATCCGGCTGCAGCAGCTCGAGATTGAGAATGGCGGGATGGAAGCATTTTTGCCGAAAACGGGGCTCGCTCGGGGCACCTACTATCAGGTGCTTCGTGGCATCGGGAACCCGACCCTCAAGACGCTTGATCGCATCGCATCCAGCCTGAACTTGAGCGTTCTCGAGCTGTTGGGTTTCGACATCGACGATGCCCGGCGCGCCGTCAAGAAGAGCGGCGTCAGCTACGACGATCTCGCCTCGGCGCTCCTGAAACGCAACGAGGCCGATCGTCGTGTGGCGCGTCAGACTCGGTCGCGGAAGCTGCCCGGCTGACATCGGGTCGCAAGACTCCTCGAAGTCGGGAGTGACCTCTGTCGGATGTTTCTAACGGTCCGGATCACGCCATCAAAGTCGCTCCATGCGTAAGGATGGGCTTGCAAGCGGTCATTTAAGGCGCACCGCCTCAGGACATTGCACCCTGGAGCAGCATTCGTCGGCAGCGACGGCGCCGAGGCGCGTCAGCTTGAGACATGCTGGATGGCGGACCGCTTCGAAGACGTATCGAACTCGGCAGAGCATGAAGTGCCGGTTATCGGGTTCCTGACTCCGGTAAGGATCAGCCGGTTGCAAAGGGTTTGTTGTGCGGGGATTCGTCACCGATCTGGCGGGCGAGCTCGGCCAGCTTTTCGGCGAAGCGGGTGGTGACGCCGTCGAGCGGCGCGCTGGTGCGATGGACGATCACCAGGGACTGGGACCCGGCCTCGCCGTCGGTGATCGGAATGAAGCTCAGCGCACCACGCTGACGGTCGACCTCGACATCCGCCTTGGTCAGCACGGTCGCCACGTCCCCCAGCATGGCGAGCCGCTTGAGAAGATCGATGGAGTTTGTCTCGACGATCGGGTCCACGGTGAGCCTGGTCCGCTTGATCGCCCGGTCTAACAGGGTCCTGATCGTCAACCCCTCGGCCGGCAGCGCGAAGGCACAGTCGGCCAGTTCGCTCCACCGCAGGCTGGCGCGGCTGGCGAGCGGGTGGCCGGGACGGACGACGAGGCCGAGGCTGCAGGGCGTGCTGCTGAAGGTCGTCAGGTTCGGCTGGGGCGGCATGTCGAACCCGAGACCGAGTTGCGCGTCGCCGCGGCCAACGGCCGCCGCGATGGCCTCGGACGGCATCGTCGTCACGCTGATCCGGGTCAGCGGATAGGTCTGGTGCCAAGCACTCACGACCTGCGCCAGCACGTCGGTCGTCAAGGCCTCGAGCGTCGCCACGTGGATCTTGGAACGCCGAAGGGTCTTCAGGTCGCCGATGCGGTGAAGCGTCTGGCGGTGGTCCTTCATGGTCGCGCGAATGTGCTCGACAAGAAGTTCACCGATGGCGGTCAGGCGGACGCCACGGGACAGCCGCTCGAACACCGGCAGTCCGAGTTCTTCCTCGTAGGCGATGATCTGGCGGTTGATGGCCGACGACGCGACGGACAGACGCTCGGCGGCCTGCCGGATCGAGCCGGTCCGGGCCACCTCGTCGATATATCGCATCAAGCGTGAGTGCAGCATCGCGGCTCTCGTTCTGCGAATGCGATGCCGGAAAGGCATCATAGCGGTCCGAAATCGGTGCTTCCTTTGCCTCACACAAGCCGCTGTAATTCGCAAGGATCGAATGCTGGGTCTTGCGGCAAGGGAGTGGGCGATGTTCTATAGGGCGAAACGCGCGTGGCTGATCGGCTGGGCAGCGCTACTTCTCGGAACTGTTCCGGCGATGGCCGAAATGGTCACGATCGCGACCGAGGCCGACTATCCCCCGTTCAGCAAGACCAAAGCCGACGGCCGTTATTCCGGGTTCGAGATCGATCTCGGCAACGCCGTCTGCGCAAAGGCAAAACTCGACTGCAAATGGGTCAAGCAGGAATTCGCCGGCATGATCCCGGGCCTTATGGCGCGGAAGTTCGACATGATTTTCTCGTCGATGTCGATCACGCCCGAGCGTGCCGCAGGCTCTTCTCCAAACCCTACCTGTCCGACCAGTTTCGCTTCTACGGGCCGAAAGGACATGACGTCACCTTCCCGGAGGGGCTCGACGGCAAGCGTGTCGGCGTCTTCGCAGGCTCGTCGGGCGAACAATTCATCAAGTCCAAATGGGGCGACAAGGTCGAGACGCGGCCATACCAGAACCTTGATCAGGTGAATGCCGATCTCGAGGCGGGGCGCATCGACTACGGCTTCAACGGCCAGCTGCCGGTCAGCACGTTTTTGAAGTCCGCGGCCGGCACGGAAAGCCAGTGGTACGGCCCATCCTACAGCGACCCGATCCTCGGCCGCGGCGCGGGTGCGCTGTTGCGGAAGGACGAGATGGAGCTCGCGACCAAGGTTAACGAGGCGATCGCGGCCGTCTACGCGGACGGGACCTTCGAGAAGCTCAGCCAAAGCTACTTCGGACCGCAGATCGACATCAAGGCCGACAAGCTCTGGTAAGGATTGCGCGGAGCGGGCCGCGATGGAGACGCTCGTCCTCGCGGCGAGTTGGAGCGGGCAGCTCGCGGCCGGCCTCGGCGTGACGCTCGCGCTCGCAGCTCTTTCGATCGTCCTGGGCACGGCGGTCGGGCTGGGTTGCGCCCTGCTCGCCGCCCGACCGGGCGTGTTTGGCCCACGGCTGGTCCTGATGGCCGCCGGCCTGGTCCGCAGCCTGCCGGAATTGCTGGTGATCTTCGCCGCCTATTACGGCTTCGCCTTTCTTCTTCAGGCGATCGTGGCGCCCTTCGGCGTCACCGGCTTCGTCGCGATCGATGCGTTCTGGGCGGGCGTAATGGCCCTGACGTTGATCCATGCCGCGTTTTGCACGGAAGTGTTCCGGGGCGCCTTCGCGGCTCTGCCACCCGGCCCCATCGAGGCCGCCCGCGCCTTGGGCCTGCGGCGCGTCCCGGTCTTCTGGCTGGTCGCCTGGCCGCTGGCCCTGCGCTATGCCTTGCCCGGCTGGATGAACCTGACCATCGTCAGTCTCAAGTTGACCCCGCTCGTGGCTGCGGTGGGGCTTCAGGATTTGCTGAGGACGGCAGGCGATGCCGGCCGCAACACGCATGATTACCTGCTGTTCTACCTCCTCGCGCTCGGCATCTATCTCGCGCTCGCGGCCGCCATAGGTCTGATACAGATGCGGCTGGAAGCCCGTCTGACCCGCGTTTGGGCCGGGTGAGCGGAACAATGCCCTCTCGGCTCCTGGAGGCGCTACCGCTGCTGTGGCAGGGCACACGGGTCACGGCAGCCCTGTTCTTCTGGACGGCCCTGCTGGCCCCGGCGATCGCCTTGCCGGTGGCGCTCGCCCGCGACAGCCGGAGCACGGCCTCGCGCCGCTTCGGCCATGGCTTCATCCTGTTCTTCCGGGGCGCGCCCCTGCTGGTCGTCTTGTTCCTGCTCTACTACGGGCTGCCGCAGGTGAACGCGCTGCGCCACAGCGCGCTCTGGCCCTTGCTGCGCGAGCCGTTTCCCGTGGCGGTCCTCGCCCTCGCGCTCAACTCCGCCGGCTTCCAGGCCGAGATAATGGCCGGTGCGCTCCGCGCCGTGCCGCTGGCGGAGGTCGAGGCCGCGACCGCGGCGGGTTTCTCACGCTGGCAGATCTTCCGGCTGATCAAGCTCCCGAATGCCGCCCGCATCGGATTGAGAAGCTACGGCAACGAACTCGTCTTCATCCTCAAGGGCACGGCCGTGGTGAGCTTCATCACGATCCGCGACCTGATGAATGCCGCAACGGAGATCTATTCGCGCACCTTCGATCCAATTACGCCCCTGGTCTCGGCGGGGCTGATCTATCTCGCCATGGTGGCCGCCGTCGCGGCCGTGGTCCGGACGATGGAGCGCAAGCTCGATCCGCTGTTGCGGGCGGCGTGGCGGGGCCGACGTTCCGCGGCCGTGATGGTCGCGATCAGCCGAAAGCTGGCGCCAACCGTCCATTGAGGAAGTTCGCGAGCCGCGTCGAACGCGGCGCGTCCAGGCATTGCGGGACCGGGACGTCTTCGACGATGCATCCGGCTTCCATGAAAACGACGCGGCTGGCCTGCCGGCGTGCGAAGCCAAGTTCGTGGGTCACCGTCACGGTCGTGATGCCGCGTTCCGTCGCCCGCTCGATGGCCTGAAGGACGCCCTGGACCCGTTCCGGATCGAGCGCCGAGGTCGGCTCGTCGAGCAGAAGGATGTCGGGGCCCTTCGCGAGCGCACGGGCCAGCGCCACCCGCTGGCGTTGGCCACCCGAAAGCTCGAACGGATAGGCATGAGCAAGCTCGGCGATTTCCATGGCTTCGAGATGCTGCCGCGCAGCCGCTTCGGCCACACGGCGCGGCAGGCCCAGGAGCTTCATGGGTGCGAGCGTGACGTTGTCGAGGACGTTTCGCTGGGCGTAGAGGTTGAAGCTCTGGAAGATCATTTCGCTATGGCGCCGGCAATAGCGAAGCGCCCCGTCATCCCGCAGGTCGCTGCCGAACACGCGCACCGCGCCGGCCTGTGGGACGGCCAGCCCGTTCATGCAGCGGATCAGCGTCGATTTTCCGGAGCCCGACGGACCGATGACCGCCACCCGCTCGCCACAGCGGATCGTGAGGTCGATGTCGCGCAAGACGGCCGTTGTGCCGTAGGACAGCCGCACGCCGTCGAGCTCGATGATCGGCACGCCCGGGGAGAGCGGCTGATGGCGGCCCTTCAAGGGTCCTGGCCTTCGGCTCGCTCGATCAAGACGTGCATCTCCCTCACGGCATTGCGCCGCCGACCGCCGCGAGCCCGTCCCAGGCGGCGCCGATCACCGCGATCGCCTCCATTTCGACCAGGATGCCGTACTGGCCGAGCGGCGTCGCCACGAGCGACCGCGCCGGATAGGGCGGCGCGAAGACCTCAGCATAGGCGCGCTCGAAGGCGGGAATCAGCCGCGCATCCGACAAGGTGACGCTGGTCTTCACAACGTCGGCGAGGGTCCCGCCGAGAGCTTCGAGCGACAATCTCACGTTCTCCAGCGTCCGCATCGTCTGGGCTGCGACATCGCCCGGTCCGACCAGCCGATCCTCCGCATCGTAGGGGCACTCGCCGGCGATGAACACCAGATCCCCGGCCCGAGCGCCATGGCTGTGCGGCCCTTTGCAGGGGCCAAGGTCGGGGAGGTAGGTCGTGTCGGGACGGGCCAGGAACTGATCCCGTCCCACACCGCTGCGTGTCGAATCGACGTAGCGGCGATCGAGGCCAGGCGCCGCGATCGCTTCGATCTCGATCAGGGACAAGGGATCGCGCAAGGCGCCGCTGACGGAACACCGCGCGGCGCTGGAACCCGCAAGATTGGAATTATAGGCGGCGTTGTAGAGCCGGTAGTCGTGCCAGCAGGAGGTCGTGTTGTTGACCTTGAGAAGGTCGTCCGGCCCGGCACCCGCTCGGTTCAGGGCGGCACACATCCGTTCGAGCGCCTGCTGGCCCTGCGCTCCAAGGTCGCCCGCGCCCACCAGCCGATCGCCCGCGAAGGGGCCGCACCCGGCCGTGAGCACCAGCGGGCCGAGCCGCGTCGCGACGATGGCGCCGTGCTCGACGACGACCTCCGGCCTGTCCCCGATCATGCCGACCGCTTCCAGCAGCGAAGATCCGCCGCCGGCAGGGAGACCGGCGCCCACGGCCGTGATGGCGGCTGCGGGGAACACACTCCTGCAGACGGCCGTCGCATTGCCCGCGTCCTCCATGGTCACGAGGAACGCCTTGAGCTTACCGACCTGGTCGGGCCGGCAGCCCAGCACCTCGAGCGCGCGGGCGACATGGGTCCAGCTATCGCCGCCGTCGCCGTGGCGGGTGCCGAGCGCTCCGGTGAACACAAGCCCGCCGGCCCGCACCGCGAGACTCTCGGCGCCCAGGGTCCGGAGGCCCGGCACGGCGACCGTCCGCATCGGGGCGGCCGTCACTGCGCCTCGCCAGGCCGGACCACGAGGCCGATCTCCGTGAGATGATAACCGTTGCAGGGACCCTGGTCCGAGGGACAGTTCGAGATGGCGACGATCAGATCCATGTCGGCGCGCAGATCAACGTAGTCGCCGGGCTTCGAGACCGGTTCGATGGTGCGGATACTGCCGTCCGGATGCATGCTCACGTTCATGAAGACGTTGAAGCTATAGGGGATCTCCGTCATGGGGATGCCGAAGGGCGCCAGCGCCGCTTCGAGGTTCGAGCGGCAATTGGGGGTGTCATGCTGCCCGAAGCGCTTGAAATTCGATCCCTCGTTGCACGAGCCGGCCAGCAGATCGTGAACGCCGCAGGTGTCGTCCACCAGGGTCATCAGGCTGTTGCAATGGTTGGACAGCAGGCTGCGGCCCTTCTTCATGTAGATGCTGCCCTGGTCCATCATGGTGACGTGCACCGAAAGCTTCTCGCCTAGATCGTGCCGGTTGAAGCAGACCAGATCGGCCACCTGCTGCCCCTCGATATCCGTGATGCGCAGCACCTCGCCGGCCCGCATCGCGAAGGCGCTGCGACCACGCGGTTCCAAGACCCGGTCGCGCGCTCCACTGGTCTCACTCCCCTCTGCCACGCCCAATCTCCCTTGCCTGATGGCGGCATCACAAGCCCAGGCGGCGAAGCCTGAGAAGAACCAAATACCTTGCGCAGCGATGCCTAAATGCGTGCGGGCGCATTCCGCAAGGGCTGTTTTTCTGGTGCCTGAAAGGCATCATTGCAGGGTGAAATCAATGCTATTCGCAGCGCGGTGTTCGTCTAGCCTGCTTTCAGTGGAGCCGAATCGTCGCCTCGATGGGTGACGCACTCACCCGTACTTTTCTCAAGGGGTCCTCATGACGTTATGGACACGCCGGCCTTTCGTGGCCGCCTTAGCGCTCGCGCTCCTTGCCGGCGGCGCAAGCAGTGCAGCGCGCGCCGAGACCACGCTGCAGCACATCCTGGCCACCAAGAAGTTGACGGTCGGGACGGAGGTGGCCTTTCCGCCCTTCGAATTCATGCGGGACGGAAAGATCACGGGCTATGGCAAGGATATCCTCGATGCCGTGGTGGCCGACCTCGGGGTCGAGCTCAATCAACTCGACGTGCCGTTCCAGGGCATTCTCGCGGGGCTGGATGCCAAGAAATTCGACTTCGTGGCGACATCGGTCGGCGTCACGCCGGAGCGCGCCGCCAAATACGCTTTCACGTTTCCCATCGCGGTCTCGAGTGAAGTGATCGTGAAGCGGGCGGACGAGACCGCGCTGACCGCGGTCAAGGATCTCGAAGGCAAGACGGTCGGCACCCAGCTCGGCACCACGACCGAGCAGGAGGCCCGCAAGGCGGATGCCGCCCTGAAGACCGCCGGCGGCATGGGTTTCGCCGACCTCAAGCTCTACCCGTCATTCCCAGAGGCCTATCAGGCCTTGGCCAGCGGCGAACTCGATGCCGTCGTGCAGAGCGCGCCCAATGCGGCCGTGCTGGTCAAGGAAAAGCCGGGTGTGTTCGGGCTCGCCGGACCGGTCAGCCAATCGCAGCGCTACATCGCCTGGGTCTGCCGGCCGGGCGACGACGATCTGCGGGCTCGCATCTCGAGCGTCATCAAGACAATGAACGACAACGGCAAGCTCGCCGAGCTGCAGAAGAACTGGTTCGGCTTCACCATGACGATCCCGGACAACGTCACGCTCCCGCCGGGCGCGCTCTGACGTCGATCGAAGGTTCGCCGTGGACTTCGACACGACCGCTTTCGCGACCGCCTTGCCCAAGCTGGTCGCCGCGAGCGGCGTCAGCCTCGGCATCGCGCTGCTGGCGATGTCGCTCGCGATCGGCGGCGGCTTCATGCTGACGGTGCTGCGGGCGCTCAAGTGGCCGCCGCTCAGCGCCATCGTGGCGGTCGCGCGAAGCATCATCTTCGGCACGCCGCTGCTGGTGCTGATCTTGATTGCCTATTACGTGCTGCCCGCGATCGGATTGAACCTCACACCGGTGACGGCCGGCACTCTGGCGATCGGGACAAGCAGCGCCTTCTTTGTCAGCGAGATTTTCCGCGGCGGCCTTGCCACCATTCCGGCCGGACAAGTGGAAGCCGCGGCCAGCCTGAGCCTCGGCGCACCTTGCATCTGGCTTCGCGTTCTGCTGCCGCAGGTACTGCGCGTCAGCGTGCCGGCGCTCGTCAACGAGTTCACCATCCTGTTCAAGGCGACGGCATTGCTGTCAGCCATCACGGTGACCGACGTCCTGCGCACCGCCCAGCAGATCTATGCCGTGAATTATCGCCCGTTCGAGACGCTGCTCGCGGCGGCCTGCATCTATGTGGCAATCAATCTCATCGCGAGCCGGTTCGGCAGTCTCGCCGAACGACGCAATGCCCGGTTCGTGCGATGACGGACGCCTTCGCGGTGCTCCGCGATCACGCCGGCCTGCTGGCGCAGGGTCTCCTGCTGACCGTGCTTCTGGCTTCCGCGGGGATCGTCGCAGGCTTGGTGCTGGCGGTGCCGCTCGCGCTGGCCAAGCTGTCCCGACACCGCGTTGTCCGGGGTCTCGGCACCGAACTGATCGAGCTTCTGCGCAACATGCCGTTCGTGGTGCTTCTGGTTGTGGTCCATTTCGGCGCCCCACGCCTCCTGATACGGTTCGCGCCGAGCACCAGCGGCGTCGTCGCGCTTGCCCTCTACGGCGCTGCCTATTTCGCCGAGGTCCTACGTGGTGCCTTTCTCTCCGTACCGCGAGGCCAGACGGAGGGAGCCCATGCCCTTGGCCTCACGGGTCGCGCAACGCTGATTGCCGTGGTGGCGCCGCAGACGACCGCCGCTGCCGTTCCGCCCGGTCGCGTGGTGGCCGTGATGCTTCTCAAGGACTCCGCCGTCCTGTCGATCATTTCCGTGCCGGAGCTGACCCATGCGGCGATGCGGATCCAGGCGGAAAGCTTCGCGACCGTGCCGGTCTTCGCGGCCCTGGCGCTTCTCTACTGGCTGATGACCCTCGGGCTTAGTGCGGCTGTGGACCGCCTTGAGGCCCGGACCCGCCTGCGGCGGCGCACGTCACTGCGCGGCAGCACCGTCGCGGCCCGCTATCTCGCACTCGACTGGCCTTTGGTGTGACGATGCCGTTTCATCCCCCGCGTTCCGGAGAGACTCCGATGCCCACCTCCGCCATCGATCGCCCTGCCGACCTGAGACATCTTCCCGATGAGCCGGGACCCTGTCGGTGGGCGGAGGTTCTCGCCCCCAAGGGCCGGGTCGCCTTCGAGCTCGAACAGGGCGAAACGCTGCGCATCGTCGATCTCGACGGGCAGCAGGTCGCCGATTTCATCTGCTTCGACAAAAACAACATGGCTGACAAGATCTCCCACAGCACCACGGTCATGCTGAAGGGCAACATCAATCTGACGACGGGCGACTACATCTATTCGGTCGACGCCTGGCGGATGTTGGAGATCACCCGCGACACGGTCGGGCGTCACGACATCCTCGCCGGCTCCTGCTGCCCGGGGTTGAACCGCATGCGCTACGGCAGCGAAGCCGAACATCAGCCGAACTGCCGCGAGAACCTGGCGGCCGTTATGGCGCCCTATGGTGTGAAGCTCACCGAAATCCCGTACACGTTCAATATCTTCATGAATGTCCCGGTCGGCCCGAACGGCGACATCGGCGTGATCGCGCCCATCTCGAAGCCGGGCGACAGCATCGACCTCAAGGCCGAGCGGGACCTCGTGGTGGCGATCTCGAATTGCCCGCAGGAGCGCAATGTCTGCAACGGCTTCAAGGCGACGAGACTCGGTCTGTTGATCTACGCGGGGCAACCGTCGTGAGCGCGGCGGCCGGAATCGTTCTCGACGACTTGTTCCGCGGTCTCGTCTTCTTCGGGACAGGCGGGGGTGGCCGTGCGGCCGCCGGGATCGCGTTGTTGCGCGCGCATTTCGGGCCGGATTACCAGCCGCGCTTCACGGATCCGGCGTCTCTGCCCAGGGATGCGTTCGCCTGCGCCACCATCGTTTTGGGCGGCCGAGACCCGGAGGAGGATGTCAGTGCCGAGGAGCGGCACGCACTCGGGGTTCCGGCCGCGGATCTCGCCATGGGCGAGCGTTTCGCCCGTGCCGTGACGGCGTTGGAGCGCGCGACAGGTCGGACGATCACGGCGCTTGCCGTGGTCGAGCTTGGCAGCCTCGCCATGGCGGCGACCCTGGTCGCGGCCGACCTCCTCGGCAAGGCGGTGCTTGACGCCGACGGCACCGGCCGCTCGATACCGGAACTCGGCCTCAGCAAGCTCGACCTCGTCGGTCTGGCGCCCGCGCCGCTTGCCCTGGTCGACCGGTTCGGGGGAGAGACGGTGCTGCTCTCGTCCCCGAGCGCCGCCATGGCGGATCGCCTCGGCCGTCACGTCAGCCGCGCCGTGTGGGGTCGCGGGCTGGCCTGCGCCGGCTACCTTCAACCGGCGGCCTCATTCGGACAAGGACTGGTGGCCGGCAGTGTCGAACGCGCGCAAACGGCTGGGCAATTGCTGGGGGGCGCCGAACCGCCGAAGGTCCGGCTCGCGGCTGTCGTGGCCGCCTTTGATGCTCACCTGCTGTTCGAGGGTGTGGCAAAGCAGACGCATTGGCGAAGCCAGGAGCCTTACCGCTTCCGTGAACTCGACTACTTCATCGAGGGGACCGGCCGCGACGAGGGACGCCAATGCTCCATCTGGGTGAAGAACGAGCACCATCTCGTCATGCGCGATGGCGTTCTCGTGGCCTCCAGCCCCGATCCCATTGCCGTGCTTGACGCGAGTACACTCGAACCACTCACGACGCTCGGCGACGTGACGCCCGGCCGCGCTGTCTCCATCGTCGCCGTTCCGAGCCTGGATCCCATCTGGAGGACACCCGTAGGGCGAAACCTTTTGGGTCCACGCCGCTTCGGGTTTGATTTCGATCCTGTCCTGATCGGTGGAGACCGCAACACAGCCTGAATCGCTTTGTCACCTTCGTTGAAGCGATTTGGTCCCGCTCCACATGAGGGCAGCGCGATGGTTGTTCGCTGAGCACCACCGAGAGCCTTCTCTGATTGGGGTTTGGTGGTCAAGCTGTCCTGCTCAGGGTTTCGCCGTCGATCCCGTGGGTCACTCGCTTCTCTTCGCGGTCGGCGTGGAGCCGCCGCATGATGGGGTCAGGAAGGCGTGACACCTCAATCTGTTTCACGACCTTGCGGCAAGGGGATTGCCGCTGGTTCGAGACGCTTAACGAGGTTGTCTTGCCCTTCGTCCCCACGGGAACGATCCGGACGACCCTTGAGGGCCGAATTCTATTGACCGGCCTCCTGTTTGACCGATTCCTTGATGGTCTCAGGCAGCTGCAAGACGGGCTGCGGCGTCTGGCTCGCGGCCAAAACGGAATTCGGTCTCATCGATCAACATGCGGTGCAGGATGACGGCGAGCTTGCGCGCGACTGCGACGAGGGCCCGCGCAATGCCGCGGCGTTTGGCGATCGTCATGCCCCAGGCCCGAAGGCTCGACCATTTCTTGCTCCTCACGAGCAGCGTGTGCGCCGCTTCGTAGAGTGCCGTTCGCGCGAGTTCGTCGCCGCATCGGCTGACCCGCCCTTGGATATCGGTTTCGCCTGATTGATAGAGGGCCGGCGTCAGGTCGAGGTGGGCGCCAACGTCCCGCGAGTGCCGGAAGCGGTTGGGCCGGTCGATGGTGGCCCGGAAGGCGAGCGCCGCGTTGGGGCCGACGCCGGATGCCTGATGCGAGATAGGACAAGGTCTCGGTGCTCGAACCGAACTGCGGGATCAACTACGACACCATTTGTTGGTGGCCATTGAACCGCCAACTGCGAGGAGCATGGGAATTAGAAAATCGTGGCTGACACGGGTGAACTCCAAGACAAGCACGACCGCCGTGAGCGGCATCGTCATGGACGAAGCCAGGAACGCAGTCACCCCTACCACCGCGAATGCTCCGATGGGAATGCCAGGCCAGAGTGCGGTCCATGCTATGCCTGGTGCGGTTGCGAGAAGAGCGCCGATGGTCATGCCGGGGGTGAGCATGCCTCCTTCCGCTCCAGCGCGAAGACAGGCCGTCGTCGCAATAAGCTTTAGAGCCAGCAGTTCTGCTGCGAGACGTAAACTGATGTCGCTGTCCAGCCCGAGTTGGATCGGGCCCCTGCCGTTTCCCAGTAGATGCGGAAAAGGCACAGCAGCGACACCGACCAGAATGAAAACGGCGCCACACCATGGAACGAGGCGCCAGTTCCGTGGCGCTCGGGCCCGCGCCGCTGTGGCGAGCCTCGCATACCATTGGCCTCCATAACCGAAGATTGGTCCGACACAGGTAGACCACAATATGAGTGAAGTGCTGACCTGCAGGTCGGGCATCCTGTACTGCGATGCGTTGCCCAAGCCAATCCAGGCGACCAGGGCTGCAATGACGGACGTGATGATGGCCGGGACTGCGGCAGCAATGCTGAACGTCTGCAACATAACCTCAAGTGTGAACACAGCGCCACCGAGCGGGACATTGTAGACTGCAGCTAGCCCGGCACCGGCACCGCACGCGATCATGATCCTGGTGTTCGCAGCACTGAGATTTGTCTTCCGCACCAGCCAAGTCGCCAGCAGAGCACCGATCTCACGAGGCGCCACTTCTCGGCCCAGTGGAGAACCTAAACCGACGGTGACAATCTGCAGCAGGGCATGTCCGACAGTCGCCAGGGGCATCGTTGCCTCGTGCGACTTCACCGCTTGCTTGATGCTGACGAGTGGACGACCATAGGCGTACACCGCCCACCAGCCAAACCCGGCCACGGATGCGCAGACTGCCATTGCACCAACACGACGCCAAGGCTTTGCGTCTACCACTCCGTTGAGAAAGCTTTCGTGACTGATGATCTCAGCAAGGCTGTAGCCATAAGCGATATGCTGAACGAAGTGGAGCAACATCGCGAGAAGCATCCCGCACAGTCCGGCTCCGACCCCGATCAAGATCGTGACGGCCCAAAGGGCGAGGTAGCCACATCTGGCAATGGGGGAGTTCCACAACGGTCGATTTTGACGAGACTTCGGCTGGAAATGCGGCCCTGGCGTTTTTCATGCTTATGGGGAGGTCCGCGCCTGCTGAGCCTCGCTGTGACTTGGGCTGCTTATGGAACATCGGACGCATATTGGCCTTCATCGGTGATGACACGACGGGTTTGAACATCGTGCGGCGTTCGAACGGCAGCCGCTGTTGCCAAGACGACAAAGGTCGGTGCGAGATTCAGGCTATGCGCCGCCAGCATACTTCAATCGGCGAGCACCGCAGTTCGAGATGTCGGGCTCTGGAACGGTTTGCCCGAAGAGGCTCACCGCTCGGGGGCGCCGCCCAAGGCTCCACCAGCACGGATGGCTCTGATCTCTGATTTCGCCGTGCGGATGAAATCGGCCCGGAGCTTCAGGTCTGCAGAGCGCAGTCCCAGATAGGTGCCAGCCGGGGTGCTGCCGTTCAAGGTCCTCTGATCCAGCCTCAGCGCGCGGACCGCAGGATCGGCTGCCATATGGTCCGACAGGAGATGTGCGGCGTCAGCCCAGGCGTCGATGCAGCTGTAATAGGCTCGCCGAGCCAGTGCCACGGGTCTCTCTCCTCGCGAGAGAGCATCCTGCGTGATCACGGCCTCGCTGCAGGCCATGGCCTTCGTCCGC
Organism: Lichenifustis flavocetrariae; assembly: GCF_026130545.1. Lineage (GTDB taxonomy): Bacteria > Pseudomonadota > Alphaproteobacteria > Rhizobiales > Beijerinckiaceae > Lichenihabitans > Lichenihabitans flavocetrariae. The sequence continues at coordinate 41,677 of NZ_JAMOIM010000033.1, forward strand.
GCATCGTCCGCGTCGTCGGCGGTGGCGCCGGAGCAGACGCTCAGCCCGAAGATGATCCCCAGGGTCAGAGCGTGAAGCTTGCTATGGCGTGACTTCAAGAGACTCATGATCAACCTGCCTTTCTCACGCCAACACCGGGAACGGTGTGGGCCTGCTGGGCCGGTCCGGCGCGGTTCGCCAGTTCCGCAGGAGCCGGTCGGCGCATGTGTGATAGAGCGTCGCGGAGCCTGTCCATGTAGATGTAGACGATGGGCGTGGTGAACAGCGTGAGGACCTGGGACACCAACAGGCCGCCGACAATGGCGTATCCGAGCGGCTGCCTGATTTCCGATCCTGTGCCCGTGCCCAGCATCAAGGGCACGCCGCCGAGGAGCGCACACATGGTGGTCATGAGGATGGGCCGGAAGCGGAGAAGACAGGCTTCATGCACAGCTGCCTCGGCCGACAGGCCCCTGTCCCGTTGCCCAACCAGGGCCACGTCGACCAGCATAATGCCGTTCTTCTTGACGATGCCGATCAGCAGGATGATGCCGATGATGCCGATCACGTCGAGCGGGCGCCCGACCAGGAGCAGCGTCGCGAGCGCCCCCAAGCCCGCCGACGGCAACGTCGACAGGATGGTCAGCGGGTGGATGGCGCTCTCGTACAGCATGCCCAGGATGACGTAGACGGCGAAGAGGGCCGCGAGGATCAGCGGCGGCGTGCTCGACAGCGAACTCTGGAACGCCTGGGCGTTGCCCTGGAACCCGGTCGCAATCGAGGACGGCAGATGCAGTTTGTGCGCCGCGTCCTGAACAGCGAAGACGGCAGCCCCGATGGTCGCGCTTGGTGCGAGATTGAAGCTAAGGGTGACGGAGGGAAACTGCCCCTGGTGGTTGACCGCGACGGGTGCCACGCTCTGGACGAAACTGGCAATCTGGCTGAGCGGTACGGAGGCGTTGCTCTGCGAGCGGACGTAGATGCGTCCCAGCGCGTCTGGCCCGAGCTGATAGCGGGGGTCCACCTCAAGGATCACGTAATACTGGTTCAGCGCCGTGTAGATGCGCGCCACATGGCGCTGACCGAAGGCGTCGTAGAGTGTGGAGTCTATCGCGGCAGGGTCGATGCCGAGCCGAGAGGCCGCCGAGCGGTCGATTTCGACGTTGAGGGTCCGCCCGGTCGACTGCTGGTCGCTAGCGACGGAGGTCAGCTCCGGCAGAGCCTGGAGTTTGGCGAGCAGCTTCGGGGCGTAGAGGTTCAGCTCCGCGCTGTCGACGTCGGTTAGGGTGAATTGGTACTGGGTCTTCGACAGGCGGCTGCCGATGTTGATGTCCTGGGCGGCCTGCATGTAGAGCGTCATGCCCTGGACCGGTTGAAGAGCCGTCGTGAGGCGCGCGATGACCTGGTCGGCGGTGACGTCGCGCTCGCCTTTGGGCTTGAGCGTGATAAACACGCGCCCGTCGTTCTCCGTTACGGTGGGTCCGCCCGGGCCGATGTAGCCGACCGCCGACGCGACCGCGGGGTCGCGGCTGGTGATATCGAGGATGGCCTGCTGGCGCTCCTTCATACCGGCCGGCGAGACGTCCTGGGCGGCCTCGCTGATGCCGACGATGAGGCCGGTGTCCTGCTGGGGGAAGAACCCCTTCGGGATGACGACGAAGAGCGCGACCGTCGCGGCCACCGTGGCGATCATCACGCCGAGCGTCACGAGGCGGTATCTCAGGGCGACGACGAGGCCCTTGTCGTAGGCACCGACGAGCCAGGCGAAGAAGCTCTCGAAGACGCGAGACACGCGCCCCGCCTCGCCGTGCTCGTGGGCCGGCAGCAGCTTCGCGCAGAGCATCGGGGTGAGGGTCAGCGAGACCAGGACTGACACCAGGATCGACACCGCGACCGTGACGGCGAACTCCCGGAACATCAGGCCGACGGCGCCGCTCATGAGGAAGAGCGGGATGAACACGGCGATAAGGGATATGGAGATCGACAAGATGGTGAAGCCGATCTCACCGGCCCCGTCGAGGGCGGCCTGGAGCGGCGCCGCCCCGTCCTCGATGTGGCGGACGATGTTCTCCACCATGACGATGGCATCGTCGACCACGAAGCCGACGGCGATCGTCAGTGCCATTAGCGACAGGTTGTCGAGGCTGTAGCCGAGCGCGTACATCACCCCGAAGGTGCCCACGATGGAAATTGGCACCGAGATCGCCGGGATCACGGTCGCCCACAGTTTGCGCAGGAACACCGCGATGACCCCCACCACGAGCGCGATGGTGAGCAGCAGCGTGAAACGCACGTCCGCGACGCTGGCGGCGATCGTCTGGGTGCGGTCGGACACGACCTGCATGTCGATGCTGGGCGGGAGTGAGGCACGAAGTTGCGGCAGCGCCTTCTTGATCGCAGCAACGGTCGACATCACATTCGCGCCCGGCGAGCGCTGCACGGCGAGGAGCACGGCGGGCTTGGTGTTGAGCCAGCCTCCCAGCGTCGTGTCCTGGGGCGCCTTTACGGCATGGCCGATGTCGCGCACCCGGATCGGCGCCCCGTCGCGATAGGCCACGATGGTCGCGTCGAAGCCGGCCGCCGTCATGAGCTGATCGTTGGTCTGAAGCGCCGTCGCCTGCTGCCCGCCGTAGAGTTGGCCCTTCGGCTGGTCGACGGTCAGGTTGGCCAGGGCCCCCCGGACGTTCTCGAAGTCGAGGTTCTCGGCGGCGAGCTGGGCCGGGTTGATCTGGACGCGGATGGCGGGGCTCAGCAGGCCGCCGAGGCCGACGAGGCCGACGCCGGGGATCTGCGAGATCTTCTGGGCCGCGATCGAGTTCGCATAGTCGCTTACCGTCATGATCGGCAGCGCGTCGGACGTCATAGCCACGAGCAGGATCGGCGTGTCGGCCGGGTTGGTCTTGCGATAGATCGGCGGATTGAGCAAGCTCGCCGGCAGCTGTCCCTGGGTGGCGTTGATGGCGGCCTGCACGTCGCCGGCGGCCGAGTCGATCGTGCGGCTCCGGTCGAACTGCAGCGTGATCTCCATGAACCCCGTGCCGCTGCTCGAGGTCATCTGGGTGATGCCGGGGATCTCGCCGAACTGGCGCTCAAGCTGCGTCGCGACAGACGACGCCACGGTTTGCGGATCGGCGCCGGGAAGCTGCGCCGTGACCTGGATCGTCGGCGAGTCGATGTTGGGCAGCGCCGCCACCGGCAACAGCGTGTAGCTGAGAGCCCCGAGGGCGACCACCGCCACCATGAGCAGGACGGTGGCGATCGGCCGGTGGATGAAGCCGGAGGACAGGTTCATGGCAGCATCCCCGCGCTGGCCGTGGAGGTGTTCGGCACGTCGCCGGGCGACGATGCTTTGACCAGGGTGCCCGCCACGAGACGGTACTGGCCCTGCACTACCACCGTCTCGCCCGCATCGAGCCCCTTGGCGATCAAAGCCGTCCCTCGCTCGCGCTGTCCGATCTCCACCGCTTTGATGGCGACTTTGCCGTCCGCACCGACGACGTAGACGAACTGTCCCTTGTCGTTCTGCTGCACGGCATCGGTCGGGATCGTCAGGGCGTCCTTGACCACCGAGGTGGTGATCTCGGCGTTGACGAAGGTGCCGGGCCACAACTGCCGCTCGGCGTTCGGGAAGTTGGCCTTTAGCTGGACGGTGCCGGATGTCGGATTGGCTTGGTTGTTGATTAGCAGCAGCGAACCCGTGTCGAGCTTCTTCGTCCCGCCCTGGTCGTAGACGGTGGCCGCGATCGGCCCTCGCGCGAGAGCCGCCTGAACGGGCGGTATGTCGGCTGCGGGCAGCGTGAAGACGACGCTGACCGGCTGCACCTGGGTCATGGTGACGATGCCGCCGGGATCCGCGGGGCGGATCACGTTGCCGATGTCGACCTGCAGGATGCCGGTGACGCCATCGAACGGTGCCCGCAGAGTTGCAAATTCGAACTCGGTCTCCGCGTCGTCGATGGCGGCCTGGTCGGCCTTAAGCGTGTTCTGGAGCTGGTCGACCTGGGCCTTCTGGTCGGTAACCTGTTGTTCGGTCGCGTAGCCGCGCTGCAGCAGTGGTTCGTTGCGGCCGAGGTTGGTCTGTACGTTGGTCACCTGCGCTTTGTCGCGTGCCAGCTGGGCTTGGGCCTGCGCGAGCCTCGCCTGATAGAGCCGCGGGTCGATCTGAGCCAGCACGTCGCCGCGCTTGACCGTCTGGCCTTCGGTGAAGTCCACGCGCTCCAGTAGTCCGGCCACTTGGCTATGGATCGTTGCCACTTTGAGGGCCTGGACCGTGCCGAGGCCTTCCAGCACGATCGGGACGTCCTCTCTCTTCACGACAGCCGTGACGACGGGCACCGGCGCCGGAGCTACGGCAGGCGCGGATGAAGGTGCGGGCCGGTTCAGGACGACCCAGCCGAGAACACCGGCCCCGATAGCGGCCGACACCATCAACGATCGCGAGATGAATGTTCGCATAACGGCCTACTTTCTCTCTCATCACGGTGACGCGACGGACATCGCCGCTGAGGCATGATCAGTGTGCCGTCTCTTCATCAGGTGCCTGTGTCGATGCAGGTTCGTGACGGCTGCTCGTCAACTCACCCATCCGAGCGGTGTTCGATCCGCTGCCCCGCCGTACCCGACGGTCGATGCTCTCAGCTAGCCGTGATGGGCCGCGGTCCACTTGGCGAGATCGTCGCTCGACAGGCTGGGCACGCGCTTCAGAAAAGCGGTCACACTCCAAAGCTCCGCATCGGGAACGGGATCCTTGCCGGTACCGAAGCTCGGCATGCCAGTCATCTTGATGCCGTTCTTGAGCACCCAGAAGAGTTCCGGGGGCGTAATGTCTTCGATGACCGCCTTGAGGTTCGGTTGCGGGTTCAGTCCCTGCGAGAACCGTGCGGGTTTCACCCCGAGGCCGCCATGGCAGGACTGGCATCCCAGGCTCGCATAGGCCTGTGCCCCGCCCTGGACCACCGACGCATCGTCGAGCGACATCGGCGGCTGATCGGTCGCGTGACGCGTGATCGAGGCCTCACGGACATGGACCAACGCCCAATTGACCAACGCGGGATCCCGCTCGCTCGCCGCTACGCTGAAGACGCCGCCGAAGAAGAAGGTTGCGGTTCCGACACCGGCGGCGATCGCCAGACACGCTGCACAAGCGATGGCAGTGAACGGTTTCATCGCGGGTCGCGCTCCGTGAAGAGGATGGGGAAGCTGGATCGTGCCATTGAACCTGACCCCGCCGCGGCGGTGACGTTCGACCCGAACTCATAGGACGAGGTGCAATCCGGATGTCTCGCGTTCGGGGAGCCGAAGCATCAGAGCGGCACAACGACGGGGGCGCCGCTCGGCCACTTGGCGATATTTTCCGGTGACACGTTGAGGTGAGCGGCGACAAGGGCCGGAGGCGTGTGGGAAAGCCAATCTGACAGGGACAGATCCTGATAGGAGCCGCTCTTGAACACTTCCAAGAATACCAAGTCGGAATTGCCCACGTTCTTGATGTAGTGACCCAGATTGCGTTTGATATAGCCGATGTCGCCGGGCATGAAATTGTTCGTCACGGCCTTCGGACCGGTGTTGAACACCGTCATCTGCGCCGATCCTTTGATGTAGTATTGCCACTCGTCGGCGTTGGGATGCCAGTGCATCTCGCGCATGCCACCTGGATGTACGGTAACGAGCGCGGCCGCTATCGTGGTCGACGCTTTAAAGTTGCTGCTGTCGGCGATCTGCACCATGCCGCCCTTCGTCTGCTTGGCGATAAGGCCTCCTGCGAGCGCATGGGTGAAGGGGTTCGGAACCGGCCCGTTCGAACCCTTGACCGCGTCCTGATCGGCGACAAGCGGACCTGGCACAGTTCCCTGAAAAATCCAAAGGTCGTGAGTGTAGATCTTGCCGAACATCTCGGCGGGCACTCCGAAGTTCAACGCCAACACGTCCGGTGGGGTGTGGGCGATCCAGTCCGTCACCAGCAAAGTGTTGTACTCGGACTGCTCACCACTGTCGAAGCAGAGGATGAACTCACAGCCATCCGGGCCGAGCCCCTGCAACGAGTGCGGGTAGCCGGTCGGGAAATACCAGAGATCGCCCTCCTTCGTGTCGGCCACATAGGCGCGTCCTTCCGGATCGAGGACAGTGACGCGGCAGGCGCCGTAGCTCATGTAGCCCCATTCGGCCGCCTGATGCCAATGCAGTTCCCGAACGCCGCCTGCATCGAGCCGCATGTTCACTCCGGAGATCTCCTTCGAGATCTGGAAATCCGCCTGCGTGACCTGCCTGGCCCAGCCGCCGTCCTGGATGCGCCGTGGTGCGTTGTTGAACGAGGCCCAGAACTGCGGCAGATCGCCGACATCGGTCGGGGGTGGGCTAAACGAATTCGGAAACTGCCCGGCGAGGGTCAGGTTCTGCGGCCCCCGATCGATGATGCTCGCCGGATCCCGCTCGGCATTGATCGCCCCTTGAGGTGGCTCGTCAGGATCACCGAAGGTGGCCGCTGGAGCCCGGGAGGTGAGGCCGAACAAGCTGGCCGTGGCGCCAGCGGTCAGAACTCCACGCCTTGTCTGGTTTCGGTTCATGGGGGTCACCGCTTCAGGAGTGTGGTGTGGTTCGAGTGTTCTACAGCGCTCTTCTGAGATCACTCTTCGGTGTGCTGGGTCCAATTCAGATCGCGCATGCCGATATGCGCGATCTGAATAGGGTTCTCCGACTCAGATGTTGGATTGCGACGAACCACTCAGACCGATCCGCCACCGTGCTGCCGATCGCGCCGGCTGTCGCCTTTGAAGTGGTAATGTTCGCCGGCGCGTCGGAGGCGATCGTGGAGGAGAGGCCAGGTCGGGGGTCCTCAAGTTCTCGACGCCGGTGACTCCAGAGAGCGAACGCCGACCAGCAACTTGCAGGCGACACCGCATGATCACGGGGCATGTCACGATGTCGAACATTCATTGGCGGCGGTACAGTCCGACAGCGACTCTGTCGAGAGTCGGAGGACCACCAGACCATGTCACCTTTCCCTCTATGGGCAGCTCCATCGACGATCAACCGGTCGGTCCCTGTGGCTGTGCTCGTGGCAAGCGGCGGGTCGCTCGAAGCCGAGCGGGTGATCGAAACCTGGGCCGTCTCGATGCCAGCGGCTGCGTTCTGGGTGATCGAGACTCAAGACGACGAAATCGAGACGCATCGTCTCTTGCAGGTCGAGCGATCCGATACACGGCATGGGCCGCATCTCGTCCTGGTCGGTCTCTGCGGGGGAGAAGCTCTCGCGCTCCGACTTGCCTTGGGGGGCGAAACCCCAATTTGTGGGGGGCTGCTACTGTGTCGGGACCTCGGCTGGCTTCCGTCATTCGAGGCGACGCTCAACGGATACAAGCCACCGAAGCTTCGGTTCGTCTGGCAGTCGGTGGACCCACTTTCGTCGGCAGAAATCCTGGGTAGTCGTCTGCGATCCTATCGGGCGTCGGGCATCGACGCGCAGGCGATCGTGATACCGGACGACGTCGGCACCTCGAGAACCAACGCCGCGGCCGTCCGGGCTTCCGCAACCTACGCCGCAGAACTCATTGCGGTCGCGCTGGCGGCGCCTTGACCCATCCACCCGACGAGCACGTCGCCGCGGGATCATGAGCGTCGGAGCGCTCACGCCGTACGTGCCACGCGCATGACGACGTCACGTAACCAGCGATGAGCCCGGAGGTCGTCGTTACGACGATGCCAGAGCATCGCCAGGTTCGACCGTGGCGACACGAAGGGCAGTCGGAGCACGGCAAGGGGTGTCGTCCTAGCAAAGGTTCTCGCGATCCGCTCGCCGAGGATCGCGATGAGATTGGATTGCGCCAGGGTGGAACCGGCCGCCAGCAGGGGCGCGCGAAGCGCGACGCGCCGGGCCAGCCCATGAGCGGCGAGTTCATCGTCGACGAAATCGCTGTCCTCGCCCGTGGACGACAGAATGAGGTGAGGGAACTCTCCCAGCGCATGGATCCCGATCATCTCGCCAAGTGCGGCCGGGTGGCCCACACGCACCAAGGCGACAAATCCATCGTCGAACAGCTTGAGGTCCCTGAAACGCTCATTTGAAGAAGCCAGACCCCCGAGGGCGAGATCGAGGTCGCCCCGGTCGAGCTGCTCCGGAAGGTTCAGCGTGCCGCTCGGGCGCAGGTCGAGGCGTATGCCCGGTCCTTCCGCACTCACGGCCGCGGTGATCGGAGCCGTAAGGACTAGGGCGCTGCGATTATCGACCGCGATCGAGAAAGAGCGTTCGCTCGTTGCCGGATCGAAGATGGACGCGTCGAGAAGGCCTGCCTGAATGCCCCGAAGCGCGGTTCGCACGGAACCCGAGAGACGAAGCGCGAACGGGGTCGGTTCCATGCCCTCCGGGGTTCGCACGAACAGGTCGTCACCGAGCGCGATGCGCAGCCGTCCGAGTGCGTGGGAGATCGCGGGCTGCGTCATGTGTAGCTTGGCGGCTGCGCGCGTCACGCTGCGCTCGTCAGCGATGGCGTCGAACACGACAAGCAGGTTGAGGTCGAGCTTCCGCAGGTTCAAGACCATGTTCTCCAAAGAGCCTGCTAGCCCGGATTATGCAGGCCAATAAGCATTGAGGTGGATTTTCTCTACCGGACCGTGCCGTTTGTCCGATTTTG
>NZ_JAMOIM010000034.1 GCF_026130545.1 Lichenifustis flavocetrariae
CCTTCTTACAACTGGCGTCTATTCGACTCATGCTGCGAAAGCTCTGCCAGAAAAAGATATGACTTCGGACAGACTCTCAGACGCGCTGGCTCCCAAAACAGCTCAAGCGCGACCGCCTTTCCCGATGTGGATGATGTCGCCCGCGCTTTTCTGCGGCTTACTCGCACGAAGCCAACGACACCATGCCGGCCGGCGCCAATCCGGCTGTCGAGCGAGAACGGAAGGCGAGTCCAACTTTGGCAAATGCTCGTGCGTTTTTCCGCAAACTGCCGTGCCGCAAGGGCGCACGGCCGGCCTGTTCACCCACCTCGCTTCCGGATTGTTCAAGAGAGACGATCTGGCCAAATCCTCACGGCTCTGCGAATGACATCGTCATGGAACTCAGACCTCTTCTGGATCAGGTCCGCGCGCGCCACCGGACGGCAGCGTCCGCAGTGACGGAGACGTTACGCGCGGCCATCGTCGATGGCGTCATCCCCGGTGGCGCGGCGCTGCGGCAAGACCTTTTGGCCGCCGAACTCGGCGTCAGCCGCATGCCGGTCCGCGAGAGCCTACGCCGACTGGAGACCGAGGGCCTGATCGACTTCGTGCCACATTGCGGCGCGGTCGTCGCAACGCTTTCGACAGAGGATATTTTTGAGATCGCGCAGATGCGCGTGGCGCTGGAGAACCTCGCGCTCGAACGCTCCTTTGCGTCGTCTGATATGAGCCATCTTGATCAGGCGGAGGCGATCTGCGTGGCGCTTGACGATGCGGAAGCCCTGACCGTCTTCACCAGCCTCAACCGCCGCTTCCACATGGCGCTTTACGGGATTAAGCCGGGCACCCGCCTGCGTCGCCAGATCGAGACGCTTTATGACGCCTACGATCGGTATTTTGCCGTCGAGCACGCGAGGCTCGACCGCCGGCGACGCTCGCAAGACGAGCATCGCGCACTTCTGGCAGCCTGCCGCGCCCGCGATCTGTCCGCGGCACGCCGGACGTTGAAGCGCCACATCGGCGACCCAGCCGCCAAGCTGGCTGCCATTTTCGAGCGACGCAACCCGCCTGTCTAAGCGAAAGCCAATCTGTTTCAGAAAAGGCTTTCTGCATAAGATTGGATCCGATCTTGTCGAAACATTGGATCCAATCGACGCCGGCTGGTGGCACGGAGCTTGCTCATGATCAGCGAACCCAACCGTTCGCGGAGCTTGATATGGCCGTCGCACGCCCAAACCCGATCGTCGACGTCGTCGACCTCAGCCACGAGATCCGCGAGGGCATGCTCAACATGGGCGGCTGGACGACGGCCTTTCCGGTCATCGACACGCTCGCCAAAACCCGGACCCTGAGCCAAGGCAAGATGGGCGTCGCGTCCCGCATGATCCTTGTGTCCGAGCATAACGGGACGCATATCGACGTCCCCCGCCACTTCGTCGACGATGGCGCGGCGATCGACGAGGTGCCGCTGACGAAACTGTTGCTGCCCGGCCACCTGCTCGACTTCACCCAAAAGGGTCACGGGGAAGCAATTACCGTCGCCGATTTCGAGGCCGCGGAAGAACGCTCGGGCCAGCGTGTGGGGCCGGGCACGGCTCTCGTTTGCTGGACCGGTGTCGACAAGTTTTGGGGCAGGCCGGACATGAACCGGCTACGGCCATACGTCCCCGCCGAGACCGCGATGTGGATGGTGGAGCGCCAGGTCTCGCTGTTTGCGACCGACCTTGTTGGCATGGACAATCCCGACGAGTGGTGGGAACCGACCCACCTCGCTTGGCTGTCCAATGGCATCTGCATGGTGCAGCAGCTCTGCAACCTCGACCAACTCGTCGGCAAGACCTTCCTGTTCCAAGCTTTTCCGATGAAGACCGTCGGCGGTACCGGCTGCCCAGTGCGCGCCGCAGCCCTGGTGCTCGGCGACGATACCGCTTGACGCTGCCGACGCCCTGTAGACCGGGCGGGCCAAACCGATGCCGATCCCTAGAAGGAGTGCTGACATGACGATACGTGCTTTGAGCGTTCTTGCGATGCTGACCCTCGGCGCAACCGCGGCTGGCTTAGGAACTGTACAGGCAGCGCAGCAATGCGCGCCCGATAAACTGGCCGAGCGCTACCCGGCACTCATTGGCAAGACCGTCAACGTCGGGTTGACCGCGGCGCAGGCACCCTACACTTACCCCGACCCCAAAAACCTCGACCACATCATCGGCGCCGACGCGGACCTGATGAACGAGGTCTTTGCCTGCATCGGGGTGCCGTGGAAACCCAATCTCGGCGCCTTCGCGGGCCTCATCACCTCTGTCACGGAGGGCCGCAACGATGTGATGTGGGACTCGCTGCTCTACACGCCGGCCCGCGGCAAGCAGGTCGATTTCGTCATCTATGAATCCGCCGGCACGGGGTTCCTCGTCCAGAAGGGCAATCCGAAGAAGGTGACATCGCTTGACGCCGTTTGCGGCATGAATGTCGGTGCCATGCTGGGCACCGTTCAGGAGGCGGCCTTCCGCGCTCAGGGCAAGCTATGCGTCAAAGACGGCAAGCCTGACGTGAACCTCCTGACGTTCGGCGACGAGGCGCAAGGCGACCGCGAGGTCATGAATGGGCGCATCGACGTGATCATGAACGATCTCGGCCAAGCTGCCTATCTGATCAGCAAGGAACCGCAGTTGGAGCTCGCCTTTTCGATCCAGAGCGACCTGCACATCGGAGCGGCGGTGAACAAGGGTGAACCGGTGCTGCTCCAGGCCATCGCCGATGCGCTCACAATCGCGCAGGCGGATGGCAGCCAAAAGGCGATCTTCGTCAAATACGGACTCGACCCAGCCCTCGTATTTCCGGTTGAAATTCGCAAGCAGTAGGAAGGATCGGCCACCGGGCCATGGCTGGGTCCGCTGATGAGCGCAGAAGGCGGGGGGTCACATGAAAACACTGATGCTCGCCGTCGCTTGGCTCGTCCTGGCGCACCTTCCCGCCTTGTCGCAGACTAGCGCGCCTGCCGACGAAGGATGCATCGTCGGCTGCGCCAAGCCCATTGCCCAGAACCCGCCGACCCACTCTGTCGCCGTCCCCCCGGTGCCCGCCGCGACTGCACCCGTGGCCGTCTCCACCGCCACGAGCTCGAAATTCAGCATCGAGGCCGTGCAGGAGATGCTCGGCTACCTTGTCGATCCCTTTCTCCTACGGGGAGCACTGGTCGCGCTGGAGATCGCCAGTGTTGCGATGGTGCTGGGCACCGCGCTTGGCCTTGGCCTCGCGCTTCTGCGCATGTCGCGTTTCAAGGTGATCAATGGGCTTGCCTGGACCTATATCTGGTTCATTCGCGGGACGCCGCCCCTGCTGCAGCTCGTCTTCCTGTTTGACGCCTTGCCAAGTTTCGGGATCAAGCTCGATATCTATTCGACGGCCGTGCTTGGCTTCGCGCTGAACGAGGCAGCCTTCAGCGCCGAAATCATTCGCGGTGGCATCCTGTCGGTCAACCGCGACCAAAGTATCGCGGCGACCTCACTCGGCATGGGGCCGATGCTGACGCTGCGGCGGATCATCATGCCCCAGGCCATGCGGGCGATCCTGCCCAGCATCGCCAACGACACGATCAGCGTCATCAAAAGCACGTCGATCGCATCCATCATCTTCGTCAACGAGCTGACATTTCGAAGCCAGCAGATCGTCGGGCAGAATTTCAAGTTCTTCGTCGTCTTCGCGGCTGCGGGGATTATTTACCTCGTAATGACGAGCGCGGTCGCCGGCGTGCAGATATGGTTAGAGCGGCACTACGACCTGGAGCGTCGCCAGGAAAGACGGCGCGGGCTGCTTGCCACCGCGGTCGCCCGCACCCGGCCGCGCCACCGGTCGACCTCTGGCGCAACGCCTCCAAGCCGCATCGACCTTTCGACCGCTCTTCGAGCGATCGGCGTGACATCCCAACCCGAGCACCCCGCCGCCGAGCCCTTCGTCACCTGCTTCAACGTCCAGAAATCCTACGGGGACCGCGAGATCCTGCGCGGTATCGACCTTGAAGTGAAACGCGGCGAGGTCGTCGTCATCATGGGGCCGAGCGGGTCGGGCAAGAGCACGCTGCTTCGCCTCGTCAACCATCTGGAGGTGTTGGATCACGGCGAGATCAAGGTAGAGGGGCGCTATGTCGGCTATGAAAAGCGGGGCGCGGTCCTGCGGCCGACGCGCGACCTCGCAAAGGCGCGGGCCAGGGCCCGGATCGCCATGGTGTTCCAGCACTTCAACCTGTTCCAGCATCTTACCGTGATCGAAAACGTCATGGAGGCGCCAGTTCACGTCCACCGCGAGCCGGCGGACAGGATGCGCGAGATCGCGCTCGGGCTTCTGGCCGCCGTCGGCCTCAGCCAACATGTCGACAAGCTGCCGCATCGGCTCTCAGGCGGGCAGCAGCAGCGCGTTGCGATCGCACGGGCGCTCGCGACTTCGCCCCGGCTCATGTTGTTCGACGAGCCGACTTCGGCGCTCGACCCGGAACTAGTTGGCGAGGTGCTGAGCGTGATGCGTCGCCTTGCCGATGCCGGCATGACGATGATTGTCGTGACGCACGAGGTCGCCTTCGCCCGCGACGTCGCCGACCGCGTGATCTTCATGGACGAAGGCCGCATCGTCGAGCAGGGGCCGCCGAACATCGTCTTGCGTACCCCCAAGGAGGAGCGCACGCAGCGCTTCCTGCGAATGGTCGAGCGAGGCGCCGACGTCTCGGCGACGCCCGCATGACGCGGGCTTTCACGCAATCCGTTTGAGAAGAGCGACACACCCGATGACCCGCGAACCCTCCCGCATCCTGATCCGTGGCGGACGCGTCTACGACCATAACGGCGACATTCACCAGCCGCCCGTGCGCGACATCTTCATCGAGGGCAACCGGATCTCTTCCGTCACGACGCCCGACGCCGATCTCGAGATGAAAAGCACGCTGGTCGCGTCGGCCAGGCGGGGCGAACCCGACGCGCCGGTGGTGATCGAGGCGCATGACCATCTCGTCATCCCGGGTCTCATCAATGCCCACTATCATTCCTATGATGTGCTGCAGAAGGGCATGCTCGAAGACATGCCGTTTGACGTCTGGGCGCTGCATTCCCAGCCGGTCTATTTCGGCAAGCGGAGCAAGGCCGAACTCCGCGCCCGCGTGCTCGTCGGCGCCCTGGAAGCGCTGCGCAATGGAATCACAACGATCCAGGACATGAACACGCTCGTGCCGCGCGACGAGGACACGCTCGACACGATTCTGGCCGCCTATGCCGAGGTTGGCATTCGGGTGGTGTTCTCCATTGCGATGCGTGATCTCGCGGCGCTCGATATCGCGCCGTTCCTGCCGCCGGATGTGCCGCCCGAGGTGCTGGCGATCATCACGGGCAGCCCAAACGATCCCGCGACCGAAATCGATTTCGTCGATCGCCAAATTGCGCGCCGACCCGCGGGACCACGCTTCAGCTGGGCGGTCAGCCCGTCCGGACCGCAGCGCTCGTCGCGGGCCTTGCTGGACGGGGTCTGCGATATTGCGGGACGGCACGGCTTGCCGATCTTCACCCATGTGTACGAAACCAAGGCGCAGACCGCGAAGGCGCGCGAGATCTACGGCGAGGACGGCGGCTCGATGATCCGCTACCTCGAGCGGGTGGGATTGTTCAAGCATCGCACCACGATTGCACATGGGGTGTGGCTGATGCCTGATGAGATGGAGATCCTCACCGGCTGCGGGGTGAGCCTCGCCCATAACCCAATTAGCAATCTCAAGCTCAAAAGCGGCATTGCGCCCATGCGATGCGTGATGGACGCGGGAATCAACGTCGCGCTCGGTTGCGACAATTGCTCATGCGGAGATTGTCAGAACCTGTTTCAGGCGATGAAAATGCTGTGCCTGCTGGCGGGTGTGACGGACCCGAACCCCACTGGCGTACATGCCGCCGACGCTATACAGGCCGCCACGATCGGGGGCGCGAAGGCAGCGGGCTTGGAGCACGAGATTGGCAGGATCGCGCCAGGGTTCCGCGCCGACCTGGCGCTGCTCGACCTCAGCGATGTCGCCTATCTGCCGTTCAACAGCGCCGCCCGACAACTTGTCTATGCCGAATGCGGGCGAGGCGTCCGGACCACGATCGTTGACGGCCGTATCATCATGCGCGACGGCCGGATCCTCAGCGTCGACGAAGCGACCCTGCGTGCCGACCTCGATGACCTGATGCCGGCCTTTCGGCGCCACTACGCGGCTGTCGAAAGCGCGAACCGTCCCGCGATCCCCTATCTTCTGGCGGCGAACCGCCAGCTCGATCAGCAAGACGTCGGCCTCAATCGTCTTCTGAGGGATCGCTGAGCGGAGAGGCGCGAGCGAAACTGGATCCTGCCGATCGGGGGCGGCTTCAATCATCGTCCGCTGCTTCGTCTGCCACGTTCCGAACCAGACGTTCCCCTTCCGGCCATGCTCTCCAGTCTGTGGCTGCTTGCCTGTTCTACCAACGGCCGCTTTCGGCCGTGGGAGATCAACGATGGGACATTCAGAATTCGATCCAGGCTTCAAAGAACGGCGCCCCTGGAATGCCGGCCGAAAACTTGGCGCCAAACAAGCGTTAAAGCCGCAGCAAGTTTGGGCCGTTCGGTTCTGGCTTGGTCGGGAAGACCGGTTACGTGATCGCGCCATGTTCGACCTGGCGATCGACAGCAAGCTGCGTGGCTGCGATGTCGTGAAGGTCAAAATCAGCGACCTCGTCGTTGGCGGCCGGGTCCGAAACCGCGCGATCGTGGTCCAGCAGAAGACCGGCCGGCCTGTTAGATTTGAGCTGCTCGAGTCAGCTCGGGGCAGCATCCTGGCTTGGCTCGAACGTCGAGGCGGATCACTCGACGACTTCGTTTTTCCGAGCCGGATCGACCATGCCCGGCACATGAGCACCCGCCAGTATGCACGGCTTGTCGACGAGTGGGTGACTGGAATTGGGTTGCGGCCAGACGACTACGGAACCCATTCACTCCGGCGAACGAAGGCGTCGATCATCTACAAGCAGACCGGCAACTTGCGCGCGGTGCAGATACTTCTTGGGCATACGAAGATCGAGAGCACGGTGCGCTATCTCGGCGTGGATGTCGAAGACGCGCTGACCTTGTCTGAACGTACCGAGATCTGAACGTAGGAGGCGCAGCCCACCTTCTGGATCTCGGCTGCGCCTTCGCGCCCATCCACGCCGTTCAGCGCTCGCGGGGGCCGCTACTTAAAGCAGACGTTCCTAACACAGGCGGATTGCAAGCAGGCCGTGTCAAGCTCCCAATCCATCGGCTTCGGGGAGCGCCACGGCTGCTGAAGCCAGGACCAAAGTCATGAAGCGCGAAGCTTACGAATCATAATTGCACCACTGACTGGTCGACACCAAGAGCGGACCGCGTGCGCCGCAGGTCATCATTTTTGATATTTCAATGCTGACCCGGAGAGACCCACCTCCAGGCCCAGACTGGGCGCGGCCGGCCGGGAGCGAGCGCGCAATGGCAGTTCGACGCCTCGATTAGTTTGGACATTTTCCCGGTGCTGCGGCTACGCCCGCCATGGCAATCAGAAGCGATTGGTCGCGCCTGGCCTCGACCACTGTGTTTCGAGGTAAAGCGCCCCTGACGATGCAAGCCCAAAAGTGATCGAGTTCGCGCGCGAAGGCTTCCTCGAAGCTTGGACGTATTGCGATCGACTCAAGACGACCGCCTGTCGAGCGGCGGTGCAGGAGTTGGGTCGGATGATGGTTGAGATAGGGGGCCGGAAAGACGAGTTCGACGATCTCGTCTTCGAAATAGAGGGAAATGCGCTCGGCATAGTCGGCTACCTTGGGCACTTCCACATGGGTCATGGTCCAAAGCGCTTCGCCGTCTCGCAAATCGACCGCGGCCTGTCCGCCGGACCCGCCGGCGAACAGCGCCGCACCCTTGACGCGCCCAGGAGACAGTCCCAGGCCATCGAGCAGCCCATGCACCGCATTCACGTCGTGGACGAGCGCCGAACAATAGGCGCCCGCGAAGCCGCGGAAGATCGTCTCGGACGGGATGAAACCAAGCGCAGCTTCGACTTGCGTTCGGCGGCGCTCGCCCGTCATGGCGATCAGGCTTTGAGGCACATCAGTGCCGACGACGAGCGGCTGGTGCGCCACGAAGGGCCAGGCATCGGGGTCATGCACTTCCACCGACAGATAGCGCAGCCGCTCGCCCTTGCCTCCAATTAAGTCGAGCGCGGCCTCGTAGCTCGGATCGAAGCGCTTCATGTAGCCGACTTGGAGAACGACGCCGGTGCGGGCCTGGGTCGCGATCAGCGCATCGAGTTCGGCAAGCCCGTAGCAGAGCGGCTTTTCGCAGAAGACGTGGAGGCCTGCTTCCATGGCGCGGCTAGCCAAATCCGCATGCCAGGGATCGGGCGCCGCGATCAGCACGGCATCGAGGTTGAGCGCGAGCAAATCGGCCGCATCGATCACGGTTGTTACCCCAAAGCGCTCCGCGAGGCCTGCCCGCACGGTCGCGGAGGGATCGCTGACGGCGACCAAGTTGAACTTTGCCCTTAGGGCCAGGAGATTGGGGATGTGCTCGACCTGCGCGATCAAGCCGCCGCCTACGACACCGATGTTGAGGCGTTCCGTCATGGATGTTCCTTGCGATAGATGCGGTCAGTGCAGGCGGACGGCGTTCTCGGCCGTGAGACGATCGAGGTCGACCTGCAGGCTCTTGAGGTCGCGACGGCCCGCCATGATGTCGAGCACCTCGGCTTCGGTGATCTCGCTCTTGCGGAACGTGCCGTGGGTGCGGCCGCGGTTGAGCAGCGTGAAGACGTCGCCAATCGGATAGGCGTGGTTGATGTTGTGGGTGATGAAGATGACCCCGATGCCGCGTGCACGCGCTTGCGCGATGTAGCGAAGCACGATCGAGGCCTGATGGACGCCGAGCGCCGAGGTCGGCTCGTCGAGGATCAACACGCGCGCCCCGTGGTAGACGGCTCGCGCGATCGCAACGCACTGCCGCTCGCCGCCCGACAAGGTGCCGACGGCCTGCTGCGGATCGCGCACGGTGATGCCCATATTGGCGAGTTCGCTGAACACGATAGCGTCAGCGCGTTTCATGTCGATGCGGCGGGTGAGGAAACGGCCGAGCACCGGCTCGCGGCCGAGAAAGAAGTTCCGGGTGATACTCATCAACGGGATCATCGCGAGATCCTGAAACACGGCAGCAATGCCCCGATCGAGCGCCTCGCGGGGTGATTGCAGCATGGTCGGCGCACCGTCGATCCGCAGCGTGCCGGCCGTGGGCTGATGCACGCCGGACAGGATCTTGATGAGGGTCGACTTGCCGGCGCCGTTGTCGCCGAGCAGGCAATGCACCTCGCCGTGCCGCACCACGATCGAGATGCCGTCGAGCGCCGTGACCGTGCCGAAGCTCTTGCCGACCCCGTCGAGTTCAATCAGCGGCGGGTTTGCCGCAGACTCCGGGGATGCCATCAGCGTGCCTCCGTGGCTTTGCGGCGGATGAAGTTGTTGAACAGGACGGCGAGCACGACCATCAGGCCGAGGAAGACCATGAACCAGTCGGTATCGATGCCGGTGTAGAAAATGCCCATCTCGACCGTACCGAAGATCAGCGCGCCGAACATGGCGCCGATGGCCGATCCGTAGCCGCCGGTCAGCAGGTTGCCACCAATCACCGCCGCGATCACGGATTCGAATTCCTTCTGGGTGCCGCGCAGCGTGTCGGCCGATCCGGTCTCGAGCACCTGGATCACCGCGAACAGCGTCGCCGCACAGGCTGTGCCGACGAACAGCAGGATCTTGACCCGGCCGACCGGCACGCCGACGTTGCGCGCCGCCTGCGCGTCGCCCCCAACCGCATAGATCCAGTTACCGAACTCGGTCTTGACCAGGATCCACGTCGCCAGAGCCGTGAGGCCGAGCCACCAGGCGACCGACATCGGAATGCCGGACACGAGCGGTGTTCCGTCGGCCTTGATACCGATCCAGCCCATGTGTCCGAGCCAGGTGAAGAGCGGACCGCCGAACTTGCCGCCAAACAGCGATACGAAGGCCGTCTCGGTGGTGTTCCTGGTGATGTAGGGGATCTGGGTTCGGCCGGTCAGCGCGCGGGTGGTGGCGAGACTGAGGCCCCGCAGCACAAAATAGCCGGCCAGCGTGACGATGAAGGAGGGCAGCCGGGTACGCGTCACCAGCATGCCGTTGGCCGTGCCGACCAGGATCGCGACGCCGAAGGCGATCACCACCGAAAGCCAGATCGGCAGATGGAACTGCGTCACCGCGATGCCGATCACGATGCCGGCGAAGCCGATCATTGAGCCGAGCGATAGGTCGAACTCGCCGCCGATCATCAGCAGGGCCACGGCCGCCGCCAGGATCCCGAGTTGCGCTGAAACCTGCAGGAAGTTGACGATGCCGAGGGCGCTGAAGAGTCCGCTGTTCCCCGCCGTCACGGCGAAGAACAGGAAGACGAAGATGGTCGCGCCGAACGAGCCGAGTTCCGGCCGGCGCAAGCTCCGCTTCATCATGCGGGTGAAGCGGCTTGCCGGCTGCGCGGCGTCTCCCGCGGAAAGGTTCACGGCTGCATCCGACATGCTATCGCTCTCGCAACGCGACGGCGGCTGAAGCCGCCGCCTGATGTCAACGGATGCCCTGGTCGCTCAGGGTCTTGATGGGCGCGGCGTCCGCCTTGGTGACGAAGGCCGGACCGGTCATCACGTCGGCGGTCGGAAAGGTTTTGTAGAGTGCCTTCATGGTCAGGAACACGACGGGCAGGTAGCCCATCATATATTGCTGGTTGTCGATCGCGAACATCATCTTGCCAGTGTTCAGCGCGTCGAGCACCTCGGGCGCGAGGTCGAAGGTGCCGACCTTGAGCTTGCTCGCGTAGCCGCGTTCGTCGAACATGGTGAGCATCGGACCAGCCAATGACGTGCCGAGCATGAGCGCACCGTTCACGTTCGGATGAGCCGTCAGATAACCCTCGACACGGCGCACCGAGTCGGTCGGATCGAGCGTGACGGCCACCACCGACACCGTCCCACCCAGCGGCTTCAGGCCGTCTGTGAAGCCCTGGCAGCGCTGGTCGAGGCTGCCGTTGCCCACCTCGTGATTGATGCAGATGGCCTCCTTGACCCCCGCTTTCCCCATGATGTCGCCGGCCTGCTTGCCATTGTCATATTCCGACCCGCCGCCGACGAAAAGGTCGAGCTTCCAGGGCTTGACCTGCTCCTCGCCGGAGTCGATCACGACGACCGGGATGCCGGCCGCCTTGGCCGCCTCGATCGGGGCTTCAAGCGCCGTGGGGTCCGGGATTGAAACGACGAGCCCGTCGGGTTTGGAGGCGGTCGCGGCCTGGATCAGCTGGCCCATCTTGACGACGTCGAAGGTCTCGGGCGCCCGGTAGTCGACCTTCACCTTGAGCGCCGCGGCGGCGGCCATCATGCCGTTCTTGACCACCGTCCAATATTGATCGTTGGCTTGGCCGTGCGTGACGAAGACGATGCGCACGTCTTCAATGTTCTTAGCCTGCGCCAAAGCTGGCGACCAAGCGCTGCATGCCGCTACAGAGGTGATCGTCGCCGCGGCGACGAACGACCGAATGCTCTTCAGGGACCCCATCGACATAATTCTCATCTCCCGTGATGCGACTGCGGTCGATCCCAACCGTGCGCTCGCCCGCAGACGCAAACGCACGGTTCGCGTTCAAGACGCGGACAAGGCCATGCTAAAGTCCTTCAGCGTTCCGCGCTCGACCTCAAGATCGTCGATCCAGGCCGACGCGCCGAGGACAGCGTATTCGTCGGTGCGGATCCGTGCCGAGGCCGGCTCGATGGCTTCGATCTCGCCGGGCGCATTGGCATGCAGCGCCATGAAATTCACG
Source organism: Lichenifustis flavocetrariae (assembly GCF_026130545.1). Taxonomy (GTDB): domain Bacteria; phylum Pseudomonadota; class Alphaproteobacteria; order Rhizobiales; family Beijerinckiaceae; genus Lichenihabitans; species Lichenihabitans flavocetrariae. The sequence continues at coordinate 11,857 of NZ_JAMOIM010000034.1, forward strand.
CCGGGTCCGATCTCCGCGAACAGGGCGCGGTAGCGATCCTCGGCCGTTCCGTCCTGATGCCACGGAGTCTCGAGCACGCGATCGACGAGGAGCGCGCCAGATCGGGCGAGGTCGGCGGCGCGATCGGCGTAGATTGCGGGGTCGAGCGGCCCGAGATTGTGGATCGGGCCATAGCCGTCGATGGTGCGCGGGAAGAGGATCGGCACACCGTATTCGCGGCCAAGTGCGATCGTGATCGGCGCGAATTCGGGGGCCAGGACGGCGCCCTGATGCGCGTCGAGGTGCGTCGGCGTCAGACCGGCGGCGAGGAAGCCATCGATCTGCGCGCGGAGTTCTTTTTCGACCGCCTGCGGGTCGGCCCGTCGCCGGACCTCGGGCACAGAGCCCCAAAAGTAGCCCTGCGGATCGACGAGACCGGAACCTGGTCCCGGCGCGGTCAGCGGGCGCCAGCGATAGAACCGTTTCTCGGCCGTGATGGTCAGATGCACGCCGAGCTTGAGTGCGGGATCGGCCACGCCCGCCGCGGTGATCTCGAGAAACCAAGGGCACGGCACCATCACCGATCCCGAGTCGCAGCGGCCGGCCTGGAACAGCGCCAGATAGGCCGCGTTGGCGCCATGGCACATGCCGAGATCGTCGATGTTGATGACCAGTTTTGGAAGCTCAGGGCTCATCGGCTAGACCTCCACCGAGAGGCCGGCCGCCTTGGCTGCGGCCAGGAGATTCCGATAGCCCATCGTCGCATAGGTCAGAGGGTGGGCCTTTGCGGGATCCTGTTCCGCCTCCACCACCAGCCAGCCGGCATAACCCGCCTCCGCGAGCTTCGGCAGCAGGGCCGCATAGGGGATTACGCCGTCGCCCGGGACCGTAAAGATCCCCGCCATCACGGCGTCCATGAAGCTCATGTCGGCATTGCGGGCGCGGGCCAGCACGTCGGGCCGCACGTCCTTGCAATGGAAATGCACGACGCGACGGAGGTGACGATCGAGGAGAGACACCGGATCGCCGCCGGAGAAGGCGCAATGGCCGGTATCGTACAGCAGCCCCACCGCCTCGCCGCTATGCGCCATCAGCGCGTCGATTTCGGCGTCGCTTTCGACGATGGTTCCCATGTGGTGGTGGAATGCCATGGCCACGCCGAAGTCGCGCATGCGCTCGGCCAAGGCGGTGATCTTGGCTCCGTAGGCGGGCCACTCGTCTTCTGTGAGCCGGGGCCGCTCCGAAAAGGGGCGGAAGATGGCATCGTGCCGGCCGCGGGAGGTGTCGGCGTAGACGACATGCTTGGCGCCGAGATCGCGAAGCAAGGTCAGATGAGGCAGCACGGCCTCGAACTCGGCGTCGACGTCGCGTTCGAGGATTCGCCCATCATACCAGCCGGAGACGAGTTCGAGATCGTGTTCGGCCAGAACGGTTCGCAGCGCGTCACTGGTGCGGGGAAATTTTCCGCCGAGTTCGGTGCCGCGATAGCCGGCCTGGCGTGTCTCGGCGACGCATTGCTCGAGGGGAGTGTCCCCGCCGAGCGATGGAACGTCGTCGTTCGTCCAGGTAATTGGGTTGATGCCGATCTTGACGCTCATCGCAGACATCCGGATCCAAGACCGGATCAGTGTCTCGCCATTCTGATACCTTTGCGAGATCCAGTTTTTCGGCTTTGATTGGTGCCAGTTAGACGTCTCGTAGGTCGGAGATGGTGTCCATGGCCGCAGAAGCATCATTTCCGCTGGACGCTCTCCGGCTCGATCGTTCGGGCTCCGTGGCGCTGCATCGCCAGCTCTATCAGGCGCTGCGTCTTCTCATCATTGACCGCGCATTGCCGCCCGGAAGCGCATTGCCTTCGACCCGCGCAATGGCCCTGGACCTCGCCTTGGCACGCAATACGGTCACGGCGGCGTATGACCAGCTCACCGCGGAGGGGTATCTCCTCAATCGGCCCGGGGCTCGGCCCAGAGTGGTGGACCTGCCGACCGGCGTAGCCAAGGCGGCGACTATCGAGACCGCCCAAGCCCATCAGCCGTTGTCCCGCCGGGGCTCCTTGATGGCGCGGCAGCCGGTTCACCACGGTGAACCGGGCCGTATGATCTTTCATCCGGGGATGCCGGACGCCGATTATTTCCCGTTCGGGACCTGGAGCCGGCTGCTCAGCCGCCGGGCCAGCCATGCAGGCGAAACCTTGTTCGGCACCTACGATGTGGCGGGCCATCCGGCTCTGCGGCGGGCCATCGCCGCCTACCTCAAGGCGGCCCGCGGCGTGCTCTGCGCGCCCGAGCAGATCGTGGTGACGACCGGAGCCCAGGCGGCCCTCGATCTGCTGGCGCGCCTGCTGCTCGATCCGGGCGACGCGGTGTGGATGGAGGAACCCGGCTATTACGGCGCGCAATCGGCCTTCGTGGCGGCCGGTGCGAAGCTGCTTCCCCTCGACGTCGATGCCGGGGGTTGGGCGCTCGACCCGCCGGCGCACCAGAGGCTGCGCCTTGTCTATGTCACCCCCTCCTGTCAGCATCCCCTCGGGGCGACGATGCGGATGGAGCAGCGCCTGCGTCTGCTCGAGATCGCGGAGAACCGAGGCGCCTGGATCATCGAGGATGATTTCGACGGCGAATACCGCTTCCAGGGTCAGCCGATCCCGGCGATGCAGGGGGCGGACCGCTCGCAGCGAGTGATCTACCTCGGCACCTTCGCCAAGATCCTGTTCCCGGCGCTGCGGGTCGGTTTCATGGTCCTGCCGCATGATCTCGTGCCCGGCGTCACACGGGCCATCAGCATCACGGGCCAATTCGCGCCGCTGCTGTTGCAAGCCGCGCTCGCGGATTTCATCGAACAGGGTCACATGGCGCGCCATCTCCGCCGCATGCGCCGGATCTATGCGCAGCGACGACAGGTGTTTCGAACCCTGTGGGAGGCGCGTCTATCGGAATGGGGTCAGCTGGGCGACGGAGAGGCCGGCATCCAGATCCTCGGCGTGCTTAATGGCGGCCTGGATGATGTCGCCATCTCCGCTACCTGCCGGAGTCACGGCGTGAACGTTTCGCCGCTTTCGATCCAATACCGCCATGGGCCGGGATGCGCCGGACTGCTGATCGGCTATGCCGCGGCCAACGAGGCAACCACCCGGCAGGGTTTGCTTTGCCTTGAAGCCGCATTCCGCTCGCATGACGGAGCAGCGTCACGGCCCTTGGCGCTCAGTCTCCAGTCGGACCCGGGGTGATAACGCTCGCGGAAGAAGTCGGCGGCGAGTCGTGTGAATTGGCGCGGTGACACCATGGCGGCGCGGATGCGGGATCAAGACATGACGCCGACCCAGATTCAGCGAAGTGCCGACCAGCTTGTCTCCCACGGGCCGACCCAGTTTGGGGAACCGCGAGCAGACTTGCAGCTGTGCGCCCATCCCGGACTTCCCGAGTCTATTCAGCCGGCTTTCAAAGCAGCCATTCTCCGTTCTGCAGAGATTACGAATTGCGCATGTCGATCCGGCCACGATGGCGGCGTCCAATCGTTCAAGTCGGTGCGCATTCGTTCAAGATCACGACCGGCAAAGCAGATAGCCTCAATCTCGAACTTATCTGCGCTAAGCATCAGCGCATCCTACAGCGGCCAGATAGTGTCATTCATAAGTAGAGTGATCTGCATGCGTTTGAATCGCGGACAGAGGAGCGCCCAGTGACGGCAGACAACATCGCTAACCTGATCGTGGAGACGCTGAGCCAGGCCGGCGTCAAGCGCATCTTCGGGGTCGTCGGCGACAGCCTGAACGGTCTGACGGAGTCGCTGCGCCAGCAGCACGTCATCGAATGGATGGGCGTGCGCCACGAGGAGGTCGCGGCCTTCGCGGCGGCGGGCGAAGCGCAGGTCACCGGGAAACTGGCGGTTTGCGCGGGCTCCTGCGGGCCAGGCAACCTCCATCTCATCAATGGCCTGTTCGACGCCCATCGGAGTCGGACCCCGGTGCTGGCCATCGCGGCGCACATTCCCTCGGGCGAGATCGGTGGCGGCTATTTTCAAGAGACGCATCCGCAGAACCTGTTTCGCGAGTGCAGCCACTATTGCGAGCTGGTCTCGGACCCCGCTCAGATGCCTTACGTCCTCGAGAACGCCATCCGGGCGGCCATCGGCCTGCGCGGCGTCGCCGTCATCGTCGTTCCCGGCGATGTCGCGCTCCGCCCCGCGCCGGCGCGGGCGATCTCGCCCAACACCGGGCTGCTGCCGCCCACGCCCCGCGTCGTGCCGGCCGAACGCGAGCTCGACGCTCTCGCCGCGCTCCTCAACGAGGCCGGGCGCATCACGCTGTTCTGCGGACGGGGCTGCGCCGGCGCCCACTCCCCCCTTATGCGGCTCGCCGAGACCTTGAAGAGTCCGATCGTCCATGCACTCGGCGGCAAGGAGCATGTCGAATACGACAATCCCTACGATGTCGGCCTGACGGGTTTCATCGGCTATTCCTCCGGCTATGCCGCGATGCACGCCTGCGAGGTGCTGCTGATGCTTGGCACCGACTTTCCATACAAGCAGTTCCTGCCGGTCGCCGCGAAGATCGCACAGGTCGACATTCGCCCCGAAAACCTCGGCCGGCGCGCCAAGCTCGATCTTGGCCTCGTCGGCGACGTCGGCGCCACTATCGAGGCGCTCCTGCCGAGACTGAACACCCAGACCGACCGGTATCACCTCGATCACGCGGTGGCGCATTACAAGAAGGACCGAGCGGGCCTCGACGATCTCGCCAAGGGAACGCCCGGCCACAAGCCCATCCACCCGCAGTACCTCGCCAAGGTCGTTAGCGAGGCCGCGAGCGACGACGCGGTGTTCACCTTCGACGTCGGCACGCCGACGATCTGGGCGGCTCGCTATCTCGAAATGAACGGCAAGCGGCGGATGGTCGGCTCGCTGGTCCACGGCTCGATGGCGAACGCCATGCCGCAGGCAATCGGCATCCAGGCAGCCCAGCCCGGACGTCAAGTCATTTCGCTCTCGGGCGATGGCGGCTTCACCATGCTGATGGGCGACCTGATCTCGCTGAAGCAGCTCAAGCTGCCGGTGAAGGTGGTGATCTTCAACAACGGCGTGCTGGGCTTCGTGGCTCTCGAGATGAAGGCGTCGGGGTTCGTCGATAGCGGCGTCGACCTCGAAAACCCGGATTTCGCCGCCATGGCGCGGGCCATGGGCATTCATGCCCAGCGCGTCGAGGATCCGGGCGAGCTGCCCGACGCCGTTGCAGCCATGCTAGCCCATGACGGGCCCGCGCTGCTCGACGTGGTCACGGCCAAGCAGGAGCTATCCATGCCGCCGACCATCGGCATAGAGCAGATGAAGGGCTTCAGCTTATGGGTGCTCCGAGCTGTCATGAGCGGCCGCGGCGACGAGGTGATCGATCTGGCCGAGACCAACCTGCTGCGCCGCTGACGCGAAGCGCTTTGCAAGGTGTCGGCCTCCTTGCCAGGGCCGACCTGTCTTCAACGTCACCGAACTAGTAGGAGGACGGACTTGATCGTTAATGGCGAAGGCAGGACAGGCTCGCTAACCAGTGCCTATAGGCTTGCATGGGGCGTGGCCCTGATCTTCTACTTTCTCGAATACGTCGTCCGCGCCGCGCCGGCCGTCATGCTGCCCGAGTTGAGCACCGCGTTCAACGTCGATACCGTTAGCGTGAGCGTCATCGTCGGGACCTACTACTACACCTATTCTGTGACCAGCCTCGTCGCCGGCGCCGCCCTGGATAGGTGGGGGGCGAGGACGCCCGTGGTGATCGGCTTGGCGATGCTGGGCCTTGGCTGCCTCTTGTTTGTCGTCCCTGTGTCGCCGATCGGCGACACAGGGCGGCTTCTGCAGGGCGCTGGATCGGCCTTCGCATTCACTGGGGCGGTCTTCCTCGCAACCCGCGGCTTCTCCGGTAGCGCCCTAGCTACAGCCGTCGGGTTCACGCAGTCCTTCGGGATGCTGGGTGGCTCGGCGGGCCAACTCGGGGTGGGTCCCCTGATCCACGGACCATTGGATTGGAGAGGGTTCTGGATCGTGACAGCACTCGCCTGCTTTGTCGTCGCGGTCGTGCTGTTCATCACGACGCCGCGCGATGCAGGTCGTCCGAGCCACGATGCTGGACGGTCGAACAGCATCCTCGCCCCGTTCAAGACCGTGCTCGGCAACCCTCAGTCCTATCTGTGCGGGATCATTGCCGGCCTCCTGTTCGTGCCGACCACCGTGGGCGACATGGTTTGGGGCGTCCTGGCTTTCGAGAAAGACAGGTCCTTCGAGTACGGGCGAGCCATATCGGTGGTCGCGATGGTTCCGCTCGGATGGGCGATCGGTTGTCCGCTTCTGGGCTGGATGGCCGACGCGCTCGGGAGGCGAAAATTTGCCCTGACCGGCGGCGCAATCGTCATGCTGGCCGCCTTGCTCGTGATCGCTTTCACGCCCGACCTCCCGGTCAACTACGCTGCCATGCTGGTCGTCGGCATCGGATCCGGGGCGGCGATGATCCCCTACACGATCATCAAGGAGGTGAACCCTGCCGGGGTGGAAGGCAGCGCGGTCGGGGTGATTAACTTCGTCACCTTCGCAGTCACCGCGGTCATCGGCCCGGTCTTCGCCCGCTTCATCGGAGCGGGCGTTGGCTTGAACTCCGATCACATTGCACAGTTCCGCGAAGGAGCGCTGTTTTGGGCGAGTTGCGTGGCAGTGGCCCTCTTCCTCAGCCTGCTGCTGCGCGAAACAGGCCGCGGCCGATCCGGCGAGCCTCGATCGCCTTTGTCTCTGGTCAACCTCGGGAGCGCAGGTCAGCCATGAGGTCCGTGACGTTCCGGACATCCTTCGACAAGTAAATATAAAAGGAGTTATTGCAGCCGGCGCATGACGGGAGCCGGGTGCCAGGTCTTTGGCCACACGAGCGTCGCAGTGACTTACGAAAACGAGCCTAATTGCTGCACATTTCCTGAGGTAGAATACTATCGGTCGAGGTTGTGAGTCGATGACGACCATTACGACGAGAGACGGAGCAGAGATCTATTTCAGAGACTGGGGCGCCGGAGAGCCAGTCGTCTTCAGCCATGGTTGGGCTCTGTCGGCCGACGCCTGGGAAAGCCAGATGTTGTGTCTCGCCTCGGAAGGTTACCGCTGCATCGCCTTCGACCGGCGGGGACATGGCCGTTCCAGCCAGCCCTGGGACGGCAACGAGATGGATACCTACGCGGACGATCTTGCAGAGCTGACCATGGCGCTCGATCTCGGGCCGGCCGTGCACGTGGGTCACTGCGCCGGGGGCGGCGAGGTGGCCCGTTACGTCGGGCGGCACGGGACACGGCGGGTCTCCAAGGTCGTTCTGATCGGAGCGGTTCCGCCCCTGATGATCAGGACCGACGCGAACCCGGACGGAGTGCCGGCGAGCGCCTTCGACCAGATCCGCTCCGGACTGATCGAGGACCGCGCTCAGTATTTCGATGACCTGTCGATCAGATTTTTCGGGATGGATCGGCTCGGCGCCGGGATCAGCCAAGGCTTGCGCCATGCGCTCTGGATGCAGGGCATGATGGGGGGACTGAAGTCCGAACTCGATAGCGTCAAGGCGTTCTCCGAGACTGATTTCACCGAGGACCTGATCAGGTTGGACAGGCCGACCTTGATCCTGCACGGCGACGACGATCGGTTCGTGCCCATCGACGTTTCCGCCCGACGTTCGGTCAGACTGGTGCCGAACGCGGTACTAGAAGTCTATTCCGGCGCCGACCACGGCCTGTGCTCGACCGCCAAGGACCGGGTCAACGCCGACCTGCTCGCCTTCCTCAAGGCTGACAGCTTTTAAGCGCGCGGGCCCTCGCGCGGGTCGCAGAGTGAGGATTCGGCCTTGCCCAACGAGATCATCGCCGCCGCCCTGACGGTGCTTTGCCTCATCTGGTGGGGTGCTTCGCGCGCGCAGGCTACCTGGCAGAGACTGGGAGCCGCCGCTTGCCTCTTTGCCACACTGAGCACCTTCGTATTCCGTATCGTCGGCACCCCGATCAAGCCATCGTTCAGCGGCAGCGCCGGCTGGCTCCTGGGACAGCAGGCGATCGTCGCCCTGTGGTGGCTGCTTTCCGCCAAGCTGCTCAGCGAGATCGCGCGCCACGTCTTCCGCAGCGGTCCACTCGCGCACGGCGGCAGGCTCGTGCCGGACCTGTTGGCTGGTCTCCTCTACCTGGCCGCGGCCCTCGGCATCATCGGGGCCGTCTTCGGCCTCCCGGTGGGCGCCCTGGTCGCCACGTCGGGGGTAATCGCGATCGTACTGGGCCTCGCCCTGCAGAGCTCGCTGTCCGACGTCTTTTCGGGTATCGCCGTGGGCATCGAGCAGCCCTACGCGGTCGGCGACCGGATTCTCATCGACGGCCAGACCGAAGGCACGGTCGTCCAGATCAACTGGCGGTCCGTCCGGATCCAGACCGATGGGGACGACGTCGCAATGATCCCCAACAGCGTGGCCGCGAAGTCACGTATCGTCAACAGGAGCGTGCCGTCGAAGCGGCGGAGAGACACCATCCATGTCCCGTGCCCATCCTGCGTCCCCCTGAACAGGTCATTGCCCTGATCGGCAACGCGCTCCTGCTCTGCCCAACGATCCTGCTGAAGCCTTCCGCCGCTGTCGCGATTGGCGAACTCGGGAGACGCTTCAACACCTACCATGTCTCATTCTCTGCCAAGGACGGGGATGCGCTCGGGAGCGCGCGCAACACTTTGCTGCTCCAGATCGTCCGCCAGTTTCGGGCGGCTGGCATCGTCGGCGCAGAGGTCAGGCGACGAAGCCTCGAAGAGGAGAAGCGCGATGCCATCGCAATCCCGCTTTTTCGTGCCTTAACTCCGGAGCAAATCGCCTTGCTGGCTGCGGTGACGCTGAAGCGGACCCTCCTTCCGGAAGACGTCTTATTCACTGAGGGCAGTAGTGGCGATTCGCCATTCATCGTGGTGTCTGGCATCTTTGAGGTGGCGCGCAACTTGGCGGGCGCATCAACAGTCGTCGGGCGGATCGGTCCCGACGACTACATCGGCGAGATCGCTCTGTTGACGGGCGCGCCTTACGGTGCCGGTGCGAAGGCAATCACCGATGCCGTTGTCCTTGAGCTGCGGTCAGACGATTTGCGCCCACTTATGGCTTCCGATCCGGACCTGCTCCACGCATTCGAGATTTCGGCCAGGCGCGGCCAGAGTATCCTCCAGCGCTCGGTGGCTGCGAGCGTCGGCGCGCACGCGATCGCCGCCCCCGACCTCTTTTCCAGGATCAAATCCTATTTCGCCGTGCGATGAAGCGGTTGAAGGCCTCCTGATGAACCCCATGGAGGGCTCATTGTTGCTCCCGAGTCTACCGTGCGGGATTCACGAATTTTCACACCGTTTAACTCGCTTCTTCAGTGATGCACGTGGAACATTGGTCAAGCCCGAGCTAGCCGCCCCGCGAGCGGCGCCCGTTGATGGAGGCCTGACCGGCATGCCTACATTCGAACAGACAGTCTGCCCGAACGCAGCTTGCTCCGCCTCTTCCGACATCGTTGTGGGCAGTGTCGCCGGCGCACGACATGCGGGTTCCCTGCTTTCAGGGCTCATGGATCAAGCGACCGCAGCGCTGGACGGGGATCGGGAGCGGGCCCTCACCTTCCTCGGACGCGCAATGGCCCTTCTGGAGGCGGCGGTCGAGGCCAAGTCGATTGACGACAGAAACGCGACGCGGGGAGGCTCTTTGGCTCCTTGGCAGTCCCGAAGGATCGCGGCCTACATCGAGAGCCGGCTTGAGACACCGCTATGTCTGGATGAACTCGCGCGGATCACGTGTCTGAGCAGGAGCTACTTCACACGTGCCTTCCGGCGGAGCTTCGGCACGTCGCCGCATAACTACATCATCAAGCGGCGCATCGAACGCTCGAAAAAGAGGATGCTCGAGACCACAGACCCGCTGAGCCAAGTCGCGCTCTCATGCGGCTTCACGGATCAGGCGCATTTCTCAAGGGTGTTCCGCCGTCTCGTGGGAAACGCGCCGTTCGAATGGCGCCGGAGCCGAGTCGCGGAACGCAGCGATGCCGGGCTGCCGGCTTATCGCACGGCGATGCCTACCAAGGCCGATCAACGGAGCCATCAAGCGGCTGATCTGCCGCTCATTTCACACCAAGTCTGCGACAGTTCGCTTTCTTCGTTACGCGCCTTCTGATCACTCGTTCTCGTCCATTTCAGCCTCGACCGCCAGGGATGATCGCAATGTTCGACGCATTCCATCTCGCGAGAGCACAGTTTGGCTTCACCGTCGCCTTCCACATCATGTTCCCGGCTTTCTCGATCGGCCTCGCCAGCTTCCTGATGGTGCTCGAAGGCTTGTGGCTGCGAACCGGCAGGCAGGTCTATCTCGATCTCTTCCGCTACTGGATCAAGATCTTCTCGATCGGCTTCGGCATGGGCGTCGTGTCCGGTCTCGTCATGTCCTATCAGTTCGGAACGAACTGGTCGCAATACGCGGATAAGGCCGGCCCGGTGATCGGCCCGGTCATGGCCTACGAGGTGCTCACGGCGTTCTTCCTGGAGGCGGGCTTCCTCGGCGTAATGCTGTTCGGCATGGAACGCGTTGGGCGCAAGCTGCACTTCTTCGCCACATGCATGGTCGCCGGCGGCACTTTCCTGTCCGCCTTTTGGATCCTGTCGGTGAACAGCTGGATGCAGACGCCGGCCGGCTTCGGCATCGGCCCGGACGGGCGAATGTTCCCCACCGACTACTGGCAGGTGGTGTTCAACCCTTCCGTATTCGTTCGGGTGCCGCACATGGTGCTCGCGTCCTACCTCGTGGTCGCTTTCATCGTCGGCGGCGTCGCGTCCTGGCACATGCTGCGGGGCCACGCGACCCCGGCCGTGCACACGATGTTTTCGATGGCGATGTGGATGGCCGCCATCGTCGCTCCGGCCCAGATCGTCATGGGCGACCTTCACGGGCTGAACTCGCTTGAGCACCAGCCCATGAAGATCGCCGCCATGGAGGGCGACTGGGAGCCCTCCGGCCCCGACGGCGCGCCGCTCATCCTGTTCGGGCTGCCAAACATGGAGCAAGAGCGCACCGACTACAAGATCGAGATCCCGCACGCCTCCTCGATGATCCTGACCCACACCTGGAGCGGCCGCGTCCCCGGCCTAAAGGAGGTCCCGGCCGCCGATCGGCCCTATTCGCCGGTCATCTTCTGGACCTTCCGCGCCATGGTCGGGATCGGCTTCCTCATGGTCGGGCTCGGGCTTTTCAGCCTCTATGCGCGCTGGCGCGGTATGCTCTACACCAACCGGTGGCTGCACCGCGCGGCACTGACGCTATCACTCGGGCCGCTCGTCGCCCTGCTATGCGGTTGGATGACGACGGAAATCGGCCGCCAGCCCTACACCGTCTATGGGGTGCTTCGCACGATCGACAGCGTGTCTCCGATCGGCCTTCCGGGGATCGCGACCTCCTTCGCGGTCTTCGCTGTCGTCTACTTCATCGTGTTCGGCGCAGGCATCCTCTTCATCCTCCGCCTGATGGCCAAGCCGCCGCGGGCCGGCGAAACGGGCGTGCGCACTGACCTGCCGACCCGAACCGCGGGCATCCATCCGGGCCTGCCGGGCGCCGTGCCGCCCGGCACGGGCGAAGCCTCGATCCAGCCGGCGGAGTAGGATCATGAGCACCGAGACCATCGCCACCATCTGGGCCGGCCTGATCGCCTTCGCGGTCATGGCGTATGTCGTGCTCGACGGCTTCGACCTCGGTGTCGGGATGCTGTTCGCCGTCGAGCGCGGGGCGGAGGACCGGGACACGATGGTGAATTCCATCGCACCCATGTGGGACGGGAACGAGACCTGGCTCGTGCTCGGCGGTGGCGGCCTCTTCGGCGTGTTCCCGCTCGCTTATGCGGTGATCATGCCGGCGCTCTACCCAACCATCCTCGGCATGCTGTTCGGCCTGATCTTCCGGGGCGTCGCCTTCGAGTTCCGCTTCCGCACCGAAACCGAGCGGGGGCGGAAGCTATGGGATTTCTCGTTCTTCGGCGGTTCCACGCTCGCCGCGCTCTGTCAGGGGCTGACGCTAGGCGGCCTGCTGCAGGGCATACATGTTGTGAACCGGCAATATGCAGGCGGCTGGTTCGACTGGTTGACCCCCTTCACGGTGTTGTGCGGGATCGCGGTGGTGGTCGGCTACGCGTGGCTCGGTGCCTGCTGGCTGGTGTGGCGCACGGAGGGTTCGCTCCAGCACCGCGCCCGCCGTCAGGCGCAGGTGCTGGCCTGGGCGACGCTCGCGCTGATCGTCGCCGTCAGCCTGTGGACCCCGTTCCTCAATGCGACCTTCATGCACCGCTGGTTCGGCTGGCCAGGCATCCTGCTCACCAGCCCCGTGCCGATCCTCATCGCGCTGATCGCCCTTGGCTTCCACATCGGCATCACGCGCGAGCATCACCTCACGCCCTTCCTCAGCGCGCTGGCAGTGTTCGTCCTCTGCTTCGCGGGCCTCGGCATCAGCATGTTCCCGCTGATGATCCCGCCGGACATCACCATCTGGCAGGCTGCCGCGCCCCGCGCGAGCCAACTCTTCGTCCTGGTCGGCGCCTCGGTTTTGATTCCGCTGATCCTGACGTACTCGGGCCTCAGCTACTGGGTGTTCCGCGGAAAGGTGAAGGCCGGTGCGCACTACCACTGAGAGGACGAGGGCAGATAACCTTCCCAAGCGGCTTGCCTGGTTCGTTGGCCTGTGGCTGGCGGCGTGCTCACCGTGGCCGCTGTTGCTACTGCCCTGCGCTGGGTCTTGCATGCGCTTTGACCCGCTGTTCAACAGCCTGCGAAAACGAGTTCTGGAGTCCAGCCTTGAGTGATCCCCTAGCAGGACCTCCCGCCGTCGCAAAGGCGCCGCGAACCTCGGCCGCCATCGTGATCGTCACTGTGGCCGTCATCGTCGGCCTGTCGCTGTGGTATCTCGTGCAGCCGCAACCGCTGCTGGTGCAGGGCGAGGCGGACGCCACGCGCATCGACATCGCGGCTCGGGTCGACGGGCGGGTCGCCGAGCGGCCGGTTGACCGGGGCAGCGACGTGGCGGCCGGCGCCATGCTCGTGAGGATCGACAATCCGCAGCTCCTGACCAAGCTCGCCGAGGCGGAGGCCGCAGAAGCCGTGGCGCAGGCCGACCTCAAGCGCATCCTGGTCGGCACGCGGGCCGAGGTGGTGGCGCAGCGCAAGGCGGCGCTGGCCGCGGCGCAGGCCGACGCCACGCTGGCACAGCAGACCTTCGACCGGACCAAGCAACTGACCGCCCGCGACTTCGCGCCCGTGCAGAAGCTCGACGAGAACACGCGCAGCCTCGACGTCGCCCAGCGCGGCGTCGAACAGGCGACGTCCGCCTACAATGAGGCCGTCGCCGGCTACACCCCGGAGGAGCGGGGCGTCGCCCGGGCCGCCGTCGCCAAGGCGCAGGCCTCGGTCGGAACCCTGCAGGCGCAGGTGGACGAGCTCGTGGTCAAGGCGCCGTCCACTGCCCAGGTCTACCAGGTTGGCAGCGAGGTCGGGGAATACATCTCGCCGGGCGTGCCGCTGCTGTCGCTCGTCGACCTCGGCGATGTCTGGCTGCGGTTCGACCTGCGCGAGGACCTCGTCAAGGGCCTCAAGATCGGCGACCGCTTCACCGTCAAGGTGCCGGCCCTCGGCGACCGCATGGTCGGCGTCGCCGTGCGCACCATCGCGACACGCGGCGAATATGCCGGTTGGCGCGCCACACGCGCGACCGGCGACTTCGACCTGCGCACCTTCGAGGTGCGGGCCTACCCGGTCGAGAAGATCCCCGAACTTCGCCCGGGCATGAGCGCCTATGCGGCCTGGGCGGACGGCGCTCGGTGAGCGGGCCGCTGCGCCCCGGCTTCCTCGCCGTCGCGCGCCGCGAGGTCGCCTGGATCCGTCGGGATCGCGTGGCGCGCCTGATGGTGCTCGTGGTGCCGCTGCTCGCCTTCGCGCTCCTCGCCATGACCTTCGGCAACGCCGTCATCCGCCAGCTGAAGGTCGACGTCGTCGACCAGGACCGCTCGCCCTCGTCGCTGAGCTTGGTGCAGGCGATCGACGCCGCGCCCGGCGTCACGGTCGCCTTGCGCTCGCCCGACCTCACGGGCGCCATGCACGCCATCCGATCGGGCGAAGCCATCGCCGCCACCTATATTCCGCAGAATTTCGAGCGCGACCTGATGGCCGGCCGGCGGCCGCAGGTGGTGATCTTCTACAACAAGCAGTTCTTCACGCCGGGCAACGTCGCGTCCGGGGCGCTGCAGGCCGCCATTTCTGCCGCCGTTACCGACCTGCCGAAGGGCGTGAAGACCGCCGGCGCCACGCCGGGAGCGCTGGTCGTCGAGCAATACGTGCTGACCAACCCGGCCCTCAACTACGCCCAGTTCCTGCTCCGGGCGATCCTGCCGACCGTGCTGCACGTGATGATCGCGATCGCGGCCGGGTTCGCGGTGGGGTCGGAGTTCACCGGCCGGTCCGTCGCCGACTGGCTCGCGACGGCCGGCGGCTCGCCGCTCACGGCGCTCGTCGGCAAGCTCGCCCCCTATTTCGGCCTGTTCGTCGTCATGATGACAGTCGGCCTCGGCATCATCCACGGCCTCTACGGCATTCCGTTCCGCGGCGACCCGGTCATGACCGCCGTCGCGGCCTGCCTTTTGATCCTCGCCTATCTCTCACTCGGCGCGCTGTTCCAGCTGCTCGTCCTGAACCTCGCCACGGGCCTGACGCTGGCCGGCGTCGTCTGCTCGCCCGCCTTCGGTTTTGCGGGCGTTGGCTTCCCGGTGCTGGCCATGAACGGTTTCGCGAGGACGTGGGGATCGCTGCTGCCGCTGCGCTGGTACATTCAGATCCTGTTCGACCAGGCCGCGCGCGCGGTTCCGCTGCGCGATTCGGCCATGCCCTTCGCCTATCTGACGGCGCTAGCGATCATCTTCTTCGGCCTCGCCTGGCTGCGGCTGCGCGTCGTCGCGCGACATCCGCCTGCCTCCGCGGCGGACCCCGCCCCGCCTGCGGCCACGCCGCATGGCATCGTCGGCTTCTTCGTGGCCGAATACGGCCGGGTGCTGTGCGACAAAGGCGCCTTCGGCCTGATCGTGCTCGGGCCGCTGATCTACGGGGTCTTCTATCCGCAGCCCTACCTCGGCCAGTTGATCCGCCACGTGCCCATAGCGGTGGTGGACGACGACGGCACCGATCTCAGCCGTACACTGGTGCAGGCTCTCGATGCGGACGAGGCCATCACGGTCGCAGCGCGTCCCACCACCCTGGCGGAGGCGCAGGCCGCCCTGGCGCGGCGCGAGGTGTTCGGCATCCTCTCGATCCCCGCCGGCACCGCGCGCGACGTTCTCAAGGGCGACCGCGCGCGCCTGCCGGCCTATGTCGATTCCGCCTATTTTCTGCTCTACAGCCGGACCCTGCAAGGGATAACTGAGGCCGCCGGCACGGTGTCGGCCGATCTCGCGGGCGGCGGCGCGCGATCCGACGGCAGCCTCTACCGCGCCGCGCTGGCCCGGAGCTCGCCCGTCGAGATCCTCAACCAGCCGCTGTTCAATCCCACCGGCGGCTATGCGAGCTACATCGTCCCGGCCGCCTTCCTGCTCATCCTGCAGCAGACGCTGCTGATGGGGTCGGCGACGCTCGGCGGCATCGCGTTCCAGCAGGGCGGCTTCGCGGCGCGACGCCGTCGCGGCACGCCAGCCGCTGTCGTCGGGCAGGCGCTGGCCCACCTGCTGCTCGCCTTGCCGGGATGCGCGCTCTACCTCGTGGTGCTGCCCCGCCTTTACGGCTTCTCCTACACCGAGCGGCTGCTCGACCTACTCGTGCTCGTCATTCCCTACATCCTGTCGATCAGCTTCCTGGGTCAGCTCGTCGGCGCAGCCTTCCGCCGCCGCGAGACGGCGGTGCTGCTGCTAATCGCCGTCAGCCTGCCGATCTTCTTCCTGGTCGGCGTCGCCTGGCCGCCGGAGGCCATTCCGCCCGTGTTGCGCGCGCTGGGTGCGGCCCTGCCGAGCACCTCGGGCATCGAGGGCCTCGTACGCATCAACCAGATGGGCGCCTCGTTCGGCGACGTCTTCGCCAACTGGGCGCGGCTGTGGGTGCTCGTCGTCGTGTATGCCGTGCTGGCCATGGTGATGGCCCGTCTCGCCAGCCGTGAGGAGCGCGTCCATGTCGACTAGACGAGTGGCTCTCGCCATTCTTGTGCTTGCGGCGGGGGCGGGGGCCGTCCTCTACAGCCGCCACGGCGCAGACGAGGCGCCCCCCATCCTCGGCATGGTGCGGCGGACCGAGATCCGCATCGCGCCCGAGGTCAGCGGTCGGCTGGCGTCGATCGCGGTCGCGCCGGGCCGGCACGTCAGGCGCGGCGACCTGCTGGCGGTGATCGACAACCCGGACATCACGGCGGCCCTGGCCGAGGCAAAGGCGGCGGCGGACAGCGCCGCAGCGGATCGCGCGAACACCTATTCCGGCACGCGGCCCGAGCAGGTCTCGATAGCGGCCGAGGCCGTTCGGACGGCCGAAGCCAACCTCCTGCTGGCCCAACAGCAATACGATCGCGCTGCTACCTTGAACTCGAAGAGCTTTCTCAGCCAGCAGCAGCTCGACGAGAGCAGGACCTCCCTCGCCAAAGCCTGGGCCGATGTCGAAGGCAAGCGGGCTGCCGCCGCCGCCGACCGGGCCGGCCCCACGGCCGAGGAACGCCAGTTGGCCGACGCCAAGCTCGCGGCGGCGAACGCCGCGGCCGCGTCGCTCCAGGCCCAACTCGACAAGGCCCGTCTCGTGGCGCCGGACGACGGGACCGTGGGCGTCCGCGTGGCGGAACTCGGCGAGATCATGGCTCCGGGCAGGGCCGTGATGACGCTCAACCTCGACGGCCAGCGCTGGTTCGCCTTCACGATACGCGAGGACCGGCTGCAGGGACTAACGATCGGCGGCGCGGCGACGCTGACGGCCGCCGATGGCAAGCGCCTGGAGGCTCGCGTCGTGGAGATGCGGCCGCTCGGCGAGTTCGCCACGTGGCGCGCCGCTCGCGCCGTCGGCGACCACGACCTCAACAGCTTTCGCCTCCGGCTCGACCCGCAATCTCAGGACGCAGGATTGGACCCTGGTATGACGGTCTGGCTGGCCGCCAGATAGGCCGGCACGGCGCTCCGCCCAGCGAAAAAGGTGGCCGAACGTACAATCGGTTTGGGCCACCGTCGCTAGATTGGCCCAACCTGGAGCCGCGGACATGCAGCTCGACCGGCCGGATCGACCCTTTGGAGCATCAGCCTTGCCTCATTGCAATCGCCATTCCGCAGGATTGACCCGACGGATGGCCGTCCTGGGATCAACGGCGCTCTTCGCCGTTGCGGGTCTGCCCTCGGGCGGAGCGCTGGCCGAGGGACAACCTGCACAAGCGAACACGAACGGAGCCGAAGCGATGGGTACCATCAAGGTCAAGGACGGAACGGAGATCTTCTACAAGGACTGGGGGAGCGGGCAGCCCATCGTCTTCCACCACGGTTGGCCGCTCAGCAGTGACGACTGGGACGCACAGATGATGTTCTTCCTCCAGCACGGTTTCCGCTTGATCGCCCACGACCGGCGGGGCCATGGTCGTTCGACGCAGACGTCCACCGGCAACGATATGGATACCTATGCCGCCGACGTGGCTGAGTTGGCCGCGGCGCTCGACCTCAAGGATGCGATCCATGTCGGCCACTCCACCGGCGGCGGCGAGGTCGCCCGCTATGTCGCCCGATACGGTGCGGGCCGCGTGGCGAAGGCCGCGCTAATCAGCGCCGTCCCACCGATCATGGTGAAGAGCGAGAGGAATCCGGGCGGCCTACCTATCGAAGTGTTCGATCAGATCCGCGCCGGCACAGCGTTTAACCGCTCCCAGTTCTACATCGACATCACGTTGCCGTTCTACGGATACAACCGTCCGGGCGCGGCCGTCTCGGAAGGCGTGCGCCGCAACTGGTGGCGTCAGGGCATGATGGGCGGCATCAAGGCGCAGTATGACTGCATTAAGGCGTTTTCCGAGACCGACTTCACCGAGGATCTCATGGCGATAGCCGTGCCGACACTCGTGATGCACGGCGAGGACGACCAGATCGTGCCTTTCGCGGATGCCGGCCCGCTGTCGGCCAAGCTCCTGCGCAACGCGACGGCCAAGTTCTACCCGGGCTTTCCCCACGGCATGCCGACCACGAATGCCGAGCAGATCAATGCGGATCTGCTCGCGTTCATCCAAGGCTGACCGGATGTCCCGCGTCGCGGACGCCGAGCCGGCCGGGCCACCTATCGATAGCCGCTAGGCACATGGGTCGGGAGCCGTGAATCACCAAGTGTGCGGTACGCGCCGTCGGCTGGAGCACGCGGCGTCGAACGCAGTCCGTACCATCAAGCCGCTGGGCTTGGCCGCCGCTTTGGCAGTGACACTTTGTGGCTGTGCCGAGCATGCGCGCAACGTCCTGATCCCGATCGATGTCGAGGTGCCGAACACTAGCAGGGTCGACATGCTCGTCATGACGACCCGCGCACCATCCTCACAACCCGGCGAGTTGTTCACCGGGGAGCGCGGCGCGGGGCGGGCTCTCGACGAGATCGTCGTCTCCGTCCCCCCCGATGCCAACCGCAAGGTCGGGGACGTCCAGTGGCCGGCGGCGCTCCCGGCAGATCCGGCGCTCGACTTCGCGACCGTGAAGGTGGTCGACATGGCGCGAAGTCAGGCGGGTTCCTGGTTCCGCCGCGTCGGAACGAACGGAAACAAGCTCCTGATCTTCGTGCACGGCTTCAACACCACCTACGAGGAGGCGGTCTACCGCTTCGCCCAGATCGTCCATGATGCCGGTACGCGCGCGGCACCGGTTCTATTCACCTGGCCGTCGCGCGGCGACCTGTTCCAATATGCCTACGACAAGGAAAGCGCGACCACTTCCCGGGATGCCCTGGAAGCGCTCCTTGCGCGCGCGGCGGGCGACCCGAATGTGAGCGATGTCACAGTGCTAGCCCATTCGATGGGGAACTGGGTCGCCATGGAGGCCTTGCGGCAAATGGCGATACGACACGGGGCAATCAGCCCGAAGATCAAGAACGTCATCCTCGCCTCGGCTGACCTTGACGTCGACGTGTTCAAGAGCGAGTTCCTCGACATCCCATCGCCGCGACCGCGGTTCACGCTCTTGGTATCGACCGACGACCAGGCGCTTGGAATTTCGAGAGCGATCGCCGGGGACATCGACCGGCTCGGGGAGATCGACCCGTCGGTGGAACCCTATCGCTCGAAACTCACAGGGGCCGATATCGCCGCGATCGACCTCACGAAGGTCCGCACCGGCGACGACATCAACCACACCAAGTTCGCAGAAAGTCCCGAGATCGTGCGGCTGATCGGTGCTCGCCTAATCGAGGGGCAGAAGATCGACGGCGATAGCCCGTCCGTGGATGCGGAGGTCGGACAGACCCTGTCGCAGGCCGCCGCGAAGGTCGGTACGATCGCGGGCAAGGCAGTCGTCGCTACGGATGTTGGGGGAGAACGACGATGACGGCGCATCGGCCTGTCCTGGCCAATGACCGCGCCTGAATGGTACGTTGACATGACCTTTCGCGATCAGGCGGAGTTTCGGAGCTCGTTCAACAACACCGAGGCGGCGAGGAGGTCGGTGGTCTCGAACCCTTCGGAGAAACGTTCCAAGACGGGCTGCAGAATGCCGAAGGCCGCATGCGGTTGCTTCCCTTTCCGCTTGCTCGATGCAAGAGAGATCGCCGCGCGAAGTTCCCAGGCAAGTGCGCCCTGTTCGCGGGCGACGTCCAATGCTTCGACGAACAGCCGCTCCGCTAATACCTGCCTGTCTGTTTCGCTCGACCGGAGGGCGCGTTCGCCTTCCGCACGCAGCACCTCTGCGCCGCACCAGCTCGCTTGGCGCGCGCCGGTGTCGACGAGATCCGGGCCGCTGAGCAACCCCGCTTCGATCGACACGAGGATCTGGCGATCGAACCAGATCAGGTTGCTGACTCCTGGAATGATGTTGCTGCCGGCGACGTCTACGCCCGCCTTTCGGGCTGTCCAAATCCGACGGTAGCGGTCCGCCCAACCCTGCATGTATGCGAAGGCGTTTCGCTGGGTTTCCGAAGCCAGCAGGTCGATGTAGTGCGCCGCAAGCTCATTGTCGCCCGACCAGAATGCCAATGGGCATGCGCAGCTCGACAATATGTAGCAGAGTGAGCTCGGGTTGCGGGCCTCGGCCGCGTCCGCGACGGCGCCGCGGACCATCTCCAAGGCTCGATCGGCATGTCCTCGGATCCACAGCACGCAAGCGAGGTTAGCCCGCGACGCTGTCGTTTGGTCATAGCGGTAGACGGTGCCGAAGGAAGGGCCGACGGGGCGGTGCTCCGCGACGAGCGCCTCACCTATGCGTTGAGCCTCGACAAGATTACCCTGACGAAATTTCGTAAGTGCCAACGTGCGGCTCGCGATCGCCGCCGTTTCCAGGTTCCCCTCGCTCTCGCCGAGCGCAATGAGCTTGTTGCAGAGCGACATCGCGGCCGGATGGTCGCCCATGACACCGCGCTCGTGAGCCAACGCCCACACGGCCGTCGTCATGCTCGGGACGTCGTCGGTGGACTCGGCAATCTCCAGGGCACGCTGAAATGCGAGAACTTCGGCTGGTCCTGGTCCATGGATGTGGAAAACGAGGTGTCCCAGTGCGAGCTGCAGCTGCATCTCCTCCCGACCGCCGCCAAGGTCTGTCGCGATCAGGCGATTGAGCGATTGTGTGACGCGGGTCCAATATTCGCCCAACTGGGATCGTCCGAGCCAGAGCGGCGCTGACGAGATCGTGAGCTCGATGCCGGTTCTTGCGTCTCCCTCAGGAGAGAACGCCCAGTCGAGGGCAGCCTGGACATCCTCGACGAGGCTGCCATTGCGTGCCCACCAATCATCCTGTCGGGCGGCTTTCCACTCGGCCTCGGCCGCGGCGAGGCGCATGCGCACGTAGTCGGCATGCTGTCGGCGAGCCTGGTCCAGGCGGCCTGACGCAACAAGCTTTTCCGTCGCATAGACCCGGGTCGTGTCGAGCAGGCGGTAGATAGCCGTCGTGTCTGCCTTGTCGACGTGCAGGAGCGACGTC
The DNA here is from genome assembly GCF_026130545.1 of Lichenifustis flavocetrariae. Taxonomy (GTDB): domain Bacteria; phylum Pseudomonadota; class Alphaproteobacteria; order Rhizobiales; family Beijerinckiaceae; genus Lichenihabitans; species Lichenihabitans flavocetrariae. Next base: position 32,961 of record NZ_JAMOIM010000034.1, read on the forward strand.
GCCGCGAGCTGGAGGACGGCGGCAACGACATCGGTTTCCGAGACCCCGTCCATCTGGGCAACAGCTATCGCCCCATTCAGGGTGAACGCTGTCCGGAATACTGAAAGGCTTTCCAGGACCGCGCGATGGTCGTCGGCCAACAGGTCGTGGCTCCAGTCCAGCATGGCCCGCAGCGTCTCATGACGCGCGATCGTTCGCCGACCTTGCGTCAGGAGGTTCAGGCGATCACCGAGACCGGATGCCAGGATGTCCAGGCCGAGGGTGCCGGCGCAGGCGGCCGCAAGTTCGAGGGCGAGTGGCAGGCCGTCCAATTGGCGGCAGATCCGGGCCACAGTTCCGGCGTTCATGGGCGTGATGCTGACCGGGTTCAATGACGTTGCAGCCCGCTCCGCGAAGAGCTGCACGGCCGAGAAGGCAGTGATGTCGGTCGCCGAAGGTGCGTCTTCGTTCGGCGGCACCTGCAAGGGAGGTAGCCGGTAGACCGCCTCGCCCTTGCAGCGGAGGGCCTCCCGGCTTGTGGCCATGATGCCGATTCCGCTGCATGACAGCAGCAAGGTCTCGGCAAGCGTTGCGGCAGCCACGATGACGTGTTCGCAGCTGTCGAGCACGATCAGTGCTGATTGCCCTCGCAGCGCCCTCAGGATCACGGGAATCGGCTCGCCCGACAGCGGCAGATGCAAGGCGGATGCGATGGCGGCCGCTACGCGGGAAGGGTCGTCCAGCGTCGACAGATCGACGAAGCAGATCTCCTTACGTCCCAGATCTGCCAATCGAGCCATGCACGACATGGCCACGCTGGTTTTTCCGATCCCACCAGGCCCGACGAGCGTCAGCATGCGCTCCCGGCCCAATCGCTCCACGACATCGGCTATGGCCTTGTCCCGACCGATCAAGGGCAATGAAGGCGCTCGTTGGTGCCATCGGATCACCTCGGATCGAGGCTCCAAGCCGCTTAACGCCGCCGAGACAATGGGCGCGATGAACCGGTAGCCGCGCCCGGATTCGTTCACGATGTAGCGTTGACCATGCATTCCGTCGCGGAGCGCCTTGCGCAATGCGGCGACTTGGACCCGGACGTTGCTCTCCTCAACGATAACCCCGGGCCATGCGAATTGGATGAGCTCGTCTGTCGTGACAAGCCCGCCGGCCCGCCGGGCAAGCACGGTGAGAATCGCGAGCGCTCTGCTGCCGAGCGGAATACGCCTCCCTCCGTCCAAAAGCACCGCCTGCTTCGGCCGAAGTTCGAAGGTGCCAAAGCAGAGGCTGTCGTCGACCATGGAGGGGCGTGCCCGCGCTGGACCTGATGATTGAGCAGTCGGACTACACTGCAGCATTTCGACAACCCGCACGCAATGCTGACCTTAGACCAGCGTAAGCGGGCGAAGGCATCCGGAAGGTGCCTGGTGGGAGTTCAGAAGCGACGAGGTTTCGGCAGTGACGAGTGAAGCGCGGCTCGTCCTTCGAAGCCGCCAAGAACGTTTCCGGGCTGATCGCTGGGGTGCACTCGGCCATTTTCGGTAAATGTCGGCTTGCTGATGATCTCACCGGAAAGCAGCCATTCCCCTTTCGGCCAGGCTTGCTCATATTCGACGAAACAGGCTGCCCGCTTGCAGACCTTCCGAATGCCCGCAAAGGGTCGGTTCCGGTAATTGTCATTCCCGGAAGCGGCCGGGCATCTTCTCTCCTAATGGGCGATTGCCTTGCCTTAGGGGCGAAAAGGAAGGCGAGTTGATCGGGGTAGGTGCTCGACCCGCGAAGTTGCGGATGGAGCTAATCTCGTGCGAGTTTTGACGCTCTTACCGCGGTCTTCATCGAGACACATTGCGACGCTTGCTCAAATTCCTGCACACGATCGGGGCGATCGGGCTCGTGGGATCGGTCGCGTCGATGCTTGTATTGCTTCGCGTCGCTCCTCCCCCGGCCTCAGTGGCCGGATATGCCCTGCTGCGCGGCGCCATGGGCGCCATCGCCAAGTGGATTTTTCTGCCGTCGATCGCACTCACTCTGGTCGCGGGCCTGTTCGCAATGGCACTGAACAACTCCTATCAGAATGCTGGCTGGGCATGGCTGAAGCTTGCGAGCGGTGTTCTCATTTTCGAGGGCTTCGCGCACGTTCAGGGCGTGATGCAGGACGAAGCCGAACGAAGTGTGAGAGCCGTCGCGGGCCAAGTCGATCCAGCGACGTTGGGAGGATCGTCAGGGGCGGAGCAACTCACATTGTGGGTGGTGCTCGCGGTCGCAATCGCCAATGTCGCGCTCGGCATCTGGCGCCCACGGCTTACCCGGCTTCCCAAGTAGCCATCCAAAGGCCACAGCCGGCTGACGATCGCTGGACCGCGAGCCAACTTGGTTAACTCGGGGCCAAGATGGCGACGGGTTTCCTGAAACTTTGCCACTCTTGGTCGACATGGAATGCATTGGTGATCCGCCGCTTCAAGAAAACGCGGTGATCCGGGCGGCCGAAGAAATGGGGTTGTGACCGGCGGAAGGCACGATGGCAAGGGAAACGCGCGCAGCGTGAGCCGCGGGCGCTAGGTATTGGTGCTCAACCGTCGGCTGGATTCCTCGGTGAGTGTCTCAGGCGTGCGCCTTCGCATTCCGCTTCATGCCATAACCGACTACGCCGAGAGCCATGAGGGCGGCGCCGAACATCGGGGCGGAGGCAGGCAGAGAGACGGTCCCTACCGAAACGGACACTTCCGACGAACTGAGTTGTGCATAGTACCCGGTTCCTCCCACGTTGCCTGTGGAAGCAGCACCATACGTGCCATTGCCATTACTGTAGACCGCGAACAGCGGAAAGGCTCCGAACGACGCGGTCGTGGTTCCGACGTCGAAAAGCAGACCATTCGTGAGAATTGGGTAGGCTTGATCCAACCCGCCGAAATCAGTCCCATCATTCCCGCGAAAGCCTACAGGCCCAGGAATTGTCTCGTTATAGGAAGTGCTGGTGGTGATTAGGACGAGATCGGCGTTCGTCAGCCCGTACCCAGTAAATGTACCGGTACCGCTCAAAGCCTGATTGCCAACAACATCGAGATTGAGCTGGCTTGTAAATGCACGTCCCTGAATGACACCCGACACCTCTACGATGGTCGACGCTTGTGCAGCCCCAGTTATGAGGCTCAAAGCCATTCCGGCCAATGGTGAAGGTTTTCGGATGCCGGCCGGCTGAGGCCGAGCGTGAGGGCTGAGGGCCGGCGTCTGAAAACCGCCCAAGGACGAACGCACGGCTGAGCGTGGAACGCGCAGGCGACGTTGGCTCGGAGAGGCGGCAGCCTGTCTCACTGCCCCCCGCGCCTTTTGAAAACCCTGTCGAGCGCCTGGTGGCCCACCATGCCTTCTTCGAAAGTGATCTTGGCGAGGCGGTTGCCGGTGAGCTTGATCGGCAGATCGAACCATTCCGCGCTTCGCAAGAGGGTGGCGTCCTTGTCCGCGTCCGGACCATGCGGCAGGCCGACGAGATAGACCCGCGCACTGATCGGCACCACCGTCGCGGCGAGCGGTTGGCCGACGGCCCCTTCGGTCGCGCGCAGGGTCGGCGGTGCGACGGTCTCAATCAAATCCTGGAAGGAAGTCTCGGCCGCGGTGAAGCGAAGTTCGATCGTATAGTCGACGGGCAGGCTTGGGTCTGTGTTGGAGCGGACCTGTATCGTCAGATCCGCGCCCGTGCCGGGAAGCGCCACATCGGCGCGGATGGCGTCGCCGTCGGCCTCGGCATGCCAACGGACCTCCCCGACCGAGATCTGCGGGTGATCGGGATTGTCGAACGTGCCGAGGAGGAGTGCTGCGCGGGCCGCGGGGGCCGGCTCTGCCGCCGCTGGCATAGACAGTACGCCGACGAGGCCACTGCAGACGAGCAGGGGCCCGCAATATCGTTTGAGAATGTTCATCCACCGCTCCTGTTGGCGACAACAGGCGGCTGCCGGGGAAGGCCGCCGCCTTAAAACACTCAATCGGTGCAGACGACCTTGCGGACCTTGCAATCGTTCTTGTCGCAGGCGGCCAGCGCCGCCTTCTTCGCCTCGTCCGCACTCTCGCCCCACGCAGTGCCGGAGCTGCCGTCATCGGCGAACGCAATGGCCGCGCAAGCGTTGACAGCCCAGACCACGGATGAGCAAGCGCCCATCGCATTGGCCTCGCGGTCGCAGCTCGATGCGGCGGCCCGCTCCGCCGCCCCCTGATCGGAATAGTTCCACGCATAGCCGATCGCCTGGCCGCGGGTCTGTCTGGCGATGGCCGCGTAGCGGGGGCCGGCGGCGACGCCCGCATCATGCGAGCAGTCCATGATGAAGTTGCCATAGGCATCGGTCATGATCGCCTCGCACGCGAGCGCCGGCGAGGTTGTTGTGATCAACCCGCCGAGAAGCGCCAGAGCGCCGAGGCCACCAAGGCCACCGAGGCCCCCAACGAGGCGGCGCGCCGTCAGGGCTTGAGAAAAATGCTTGCTCATGTCCGTCTCCCACGAAGCGGCCGCCCCAATGGCGGCCTGCTAGAGGTGACGAAGGGCCAGAGACTTTTCGCGTGATCGAGCCGGAAGAATCATGAGCACTGCGCGGGGCGCCGCGCTCACGGTGCCTGTCAATCATAGCAATCGACCCGGAAGAAATGGCCGATGAGATGCCGGCCCTTTGGCAGCGGAAGATCGAGTCCGGGCACGGTTCGGTTCTGCCAAATAGCTGGACGGTCGCCCGGCTCGCGACCGATGTCGTCGCTGTCGTCGTAGACGAGCAGGACGAAGTGGTTGGGATCGATCCCGGCGAAACCGGACGACACGTCCTCGGCCTTGAGCACGGCATAGCGCGGGGCCGTTGCCGGTGCGGTGGTGGCGACGGTTTCGAGCTGGGATTTGTTGGCGATCGTGTACCATAGCCAGGGATCGAGCACGGACGACCGCGCGATGATGACGTGGCAGACCGGAAGCGCCGCAAGGGCCAGGAAGCTGCTCGCCGCCCGACGGAAATATCGTCGCCACAAGGCGATGCTCATCCCGATCAGAAGCGTGAGGACGAAACCGGCGAGCGGCAGGATGAGCACGAGGCGCGAGAGGTCGACCACCACACGCAGGGCCTGCGGAACGCCCGCACCCAGAGGCCAGAAATCGAGGATCCAGCGGGCCGCTGCAAACCACGCGCCGCAGGCGGCGCCGATCCAGATCCGGCGCATTCGCCAGCCGTCGGCCGGTCGTGGCCGAGCCACAGGCTCCAAGGTCGTATCAGTCATAGAAGGCATCCATCCCGGGAGTGAGACAAGTCCGGCGCCGCGGGTCCAGACCTCCGCGACACGGAATCGAGGGAAGCTTTTGGACCCCCGCGCCGGACGGCGCGGGAGCGTTGTGCAGGGCTCGTGCCCCTAGATCGGCAAGGTCGCGAGGGTCCTGGCGACCACATCGTCGTTCAGGGGCGCGAAGATGCGGCGAGCGACGCGCTCGGCCGTTCGGCTGCCCGTGGCATCGCGCCGGGCCAGAATGCCCAGGACCAACACCACCGGCGAGAGGCCCAGGATCCGGGCGACCCGCTTGAGAGTGGCCCGCGCCGCCAGGCGCTGGACCTGGTCCGCCATGTCGGGCGGCAAACCGCTGAGATCCCCGTCAACCAGCTGGGGCCCGGCGGCATCCCAAAGGTCGGCGGGAACCTGTGGCCACGGACTGCTGGGACGTCTGCTGATCGGCGATCGCTCCAGCCATTGCGACGCGGCATGCGAGACCCGGTGAACCATCCGGCTCAACCCTGTCGGGATCGGCGGCTCCCTCCGCATCATCATCATGCTGTCGCCGTCGTAGCTGTGGCCAAGGGCGACGCCGGTCAATCTCGGTGACGAGGCCGCAGGTGCCGGCAAGTCGATTTTGCGCGTGACAAGCAGACCGCTCTGTCGCGCCCCGTCACGATCGACCAGGACAAGGCTTGTCAGTGGGCCGGCCAGCCCCTCCGCCACGCTCAGGGCCGTGGCCTGTGCTTCCGGCAACCGGGGCAAGGCGAGGGTGGTGGCCAGCGCCGCCACTGCCTCTAGAGCTGGCAAGTCTGTTTCGACTGGCAGCCGCCATTCGGCCGTGATTCGCAGCCCATCCCGAACGGCAATCAACCGATCGAGCGGACCCTCGATCATCTCGGCCTCTTCGTGCTTTGTGCGCAAGGCCGCGATGGCGCTGGCCACCGCGCCGGCGACGTCGCTGCCGCGCGCCACGACGAGGGAGCCCCCGGTCAATGCGGCGAGATGACCGATCCCGGCTTCGAGGCTGTCTTCCCCGATCAGCACCACCGAGAAGCGGCGCCCGGTCCGTGCCAGGGCCATGGCATCGGGGGCGTAGCTCTTGCCGTCGGTGACGATGAGGACGTCCATCGCGGGTGACCGGTCGATCGCCTCCTGCAGCGCTCCGCCTATTTCCGTGCCGCCTTCCGGCCCTCCCAGGTGCCAGAGCAACTCCTCGAATCCGCTCGCCGTCGTGGCCTTGCCGAGAGCCTGGCAGGCTTGGTTGAACTCGAAGAGATCGATCTGGTCTGCCGATCGCAGGTGGCCGGACACCGATCGAAGCCCGGCCACCACCGAACCGTGCTTCGTGGTGGCGGCGTCGGCGGAGCAGCGCTCGGCCATCGAGCCCGACCGATCGACGAGGATCGCCGCCGCGATCGCGTGGTCGCTTTCGGGTTCTGCCACGATCGACAACGCGATCGATCGGCCGTCAGCCGCGCGGCCGGCGCTGTTCGACCGGCTTGGGGCCTCCATGGACAGATCGATGGGTCGATTGAGCGGCACCTCGATCTCCCCGACCTGAAGCGCCGTCTCCCCGAGCCAGACGGTCTTGTCCCCTGCCGAGATACTCAGAGGCGCCATCCCGTTCGGTCCTCCATTGCTGAGGCGGTCCGACGCCCTGAGCGGCGAGCGTCCGTAGACATCGCCAACCGTCAGCGGGATGCGCAACATCACACGCCTCGGCCCATTCGGAACGAGCAAAGCGGCCCACCAGGCGCGGATGACGACCTCCGCCCCCGGCGCGAGATGCGCGAGGGAGAGCTGATGAATGCCCCGAAGGACTTCCTCGTGAAGCACGGCGAGCCAGCCTTCGTCGATGGCATCCTCGTAGGTCTGGCGCGCTGCCTCGCGGGGCTGGCAGATCCCCTTCAGGGTGCGTCCGTTGACCGTCGCCTCGAGATCGTAAAGGACGGCTCGGACGGGCATCGGCATGGTCAGCGTCGCCTCGATGCTCTCGAATTCCCCGTTGCGAAACGTCCGCCACGTCTCAACCGCCGCGACATGGCCTTGCAGGGTGACGTGAAAGCGCGTGGCCGTGAGCGGGATCGGCAGGCCGCTGCCCTTGCAGACGACGCCATCCCGAAAGCGCGAAAGCGGATCGTCATCCGGTCGATTGTGCATGCTCATCGTGATCTCCTGAGTCACGACACGATTTCCCCGGTCCGGGCGCGTGCTGGCGCCAGGCCGTCGAAACCTGTCGTAGATCAGGACGGAGGGGGACTAGCTTTTAGGGCTCCACGGAAAATCTCCACGAGGCTCCGCCGAAATCCGATCAAGCATCCGTCTCCCCAAATAGCCGCCATCATGCGAGCGGCAGGGAGATCATGATGTTTGGACGCACCTGCAGACTTCCGATCAGCGCCCTCGCGCTGTCCGTCGCCGTGGCAACCCATGCGCAGGCAGCGCCCGAGCTGCCGATCGCCGACATGGTCAAAGCCGCAAAGCTCAGTATCGGCAAGATCGTCGTGAAGATTCCGTACAAGCGGAAGGACGGCAATCTCGGAACCCATGTGGGCACGGGGACCGGTTTCGTCTTCGACGGGAACGGGGACTTGGTCACCAACTGCCACGTCGTGTCGTCGGACGACGACAAGCCGGTGGGCAAGATCGAGGTGGCCGTGCAGTTCCCGGACGATCCGGCCTTGCGGCTGAACGCGACCGTGGTGGGCTGCGACGCCCCCGGCGACATCGCCGTCATCCACGTCGACGGACTCGGAGCCGAACGCAAGCCGCTGCGCTTTGCCGACGCGCGCACCATCGAGGTGGGACAGGAAGCCATCGCCATCGGCTTCGCCGATGCCATCGACGGCGAGGCCACGGTGTCTCGCGGCATCGTCAGCGCGCTGCATCGCTCCTATCTCGATGGCACGGTCAGCGATCTCGTGCAGACCGATGCGGCGGTCAATCACGGCGATTCCGGCGGCCCCCTCCTGAATCGGCAGGGCGAGGTGGTCGGCGTGAACAGCTACATTTCGGTCGCCAGTGTGAAGGTCGGCGATATCGTCAGCGCGACGGCGAAGAAGGCCAATGTCGATGATGACATTCCGGTGCACGCTTCCCGGACGGGCATTTCCTATGCACGCGGCGCGGAGACGGCGGCCCGCTACGCCCGCGCGATCCTCGCGAATGGCGCGGTCTCCCGTCCTGACCTTGGGGTGGTGGTCAAATCCCCGGACTTCAGCAGCCTCACGCTGCCGAGGTCGGCGCTCTTCGTGAAGAGCGTGGACGCCCACGGCGCGGCGGCGTCCATCGGCCTACATGCCGGCGATTTCGTCTACTCCGTCGAATGGTCCAACGGCTTCGTCTACCCTATCTGGGATCAGGGCAGCCTCAGCGATGCCCTGGCGCGGATCGAGCCCGGCGACAAGGTCAAGATCCACTTCTATCGGATGACGGAGGCCGGACTCGACGCCGCTGCGGACATGGCGACCGTCCCGGATGCGGAGGTGCAATGGTTCTACGTCGATTGGAGCCCGCTGGTGACCCGGCCGAAGCGAGACGAGGCGCCTGCCCGCCAAAAGAGCACGAACGAACGCATCGCGGAGCTGTTGAAGGCTTGGCAGCGCTGACATCATGAAGGCGGCGGGCCTACACCGGGGTCAGCGAGAGCACCACCCCTCGTCCCACCTTCCCCGAAGCGGGGAAGAAGACACCTATCCTCATTGGCCCGCCGGTGCCCTCTCGCCGCAAGCGCGACGAAGGACGCCGTTCGGCTGGCGCGCCTGCACCAATCCGAGTTGCATCCCTAGTGAAGGGCGCCCCACCGGTCTCTTGCACGCGCCGCTGCTTCGTTTTTCGTGGCGTCGTCGAGCACCCGATCGAGGTCATCGAGCACATCCCGGAACGTGGGATGCGGATCGCGGCACGCGAAGAGAAGCAGCGACCGGGCTTCGACGAGGTCCTTGGCGACGCCACGACCGTGAATATGGAGGAGAGCGAGGTGGTAGGCCGCGCGCGCGTCGCCGCTCTCCACCGCTTGCGCGAAACAACGCGCCGCTTCGGCATCGTCCCGCGGCACGCCATCGCCGCGCACATGGAGATTGCCAAGGTTGACGAGCGCACGCGTCTCGCCCGCCTCGGCGGCCCGCTTGTAGGCTTCGATCGCACGGGCGATATCGCGGGGCACCAAAGCGCCTTCGCTCAACATCGCCGCGAGATTGAAGCTCGCGCGTGCATGGCCGGCGTCGGCGGCGGCCTCGTACCATTCGAGAGCCTCGACGGGATCACGCTCGATTCCGGTCCCGAACTGCAGGGCCAATCCGATACGGAACGCGCCCTCGCGATCCCCCTCTTCAGCGGCCTTGAGATAGAGGCGAGCCGCCTCGGCGGCATCTTTCTCGACTCCAAGCCCTTCGTCGAAGGCGATCCCCAACCATCGCAGCGCGACCGGATCGTCCTGCTCGGCGGCCTTGCCCATCCACAGGTGGGCCGTCTGATAGTCGGGGGGCGTCGCCCGCGCGGCCTGTAGGCCTAGGCGCCGCTGCGCGCGCGGTTCCTCTCGTTCGACCGCGCGAGCAAACCACTCCTCCGCCTCGGATTTTTCGTTCTCAGACCGACCCGGCCGCGTGAGCAGCCGCGCCAGAGAATACTGCGCAGGGCCATAGTCGTAGCGGGCCGCTTCGCGAAACAGCGCTTCGGCTTCAGCCACCGGGTCGTCGCTCTTCACGCGCCCGCGCAGGCAGGCATTGCCGCGGCGTGTGAGGAAGACGCCGAGGTGCACCGCCGCCGGAGCATGCCCCTGTTCGGCCCCTTTCCGGAACCAAGCGAGCCCCTCCGCTCCTCCTTCCGGTGTCCAGGTCCTGATCGCCGACATGCCCATGGCGATCTGCGCGGAGGGATCTCCCGCTAGGGCCCGGGCCTTCAGGTCACGGGCATCATCCTCGGACATGACGGCATTTCCATCGGAACAGTTTTCCGGAACACTACGGAGCCATGCCAAAGCAAGCCACCGGCGAGACCAACTGCCTTCTGGGTAGGGCTTGGTTCGACGCGGAGGGACGCCATCGCTTCGCCTGGGGCGTGGTCGGACCCGGAGGCCTCGAAGAAGGGATCGAGTACCCTGCGGAGGATGGACGGCTGGTGCCAAAGACGGAGCCGGCCGAACCGCCCCCCGACATCACCACTCCCGATTCCGATATCGTGTTTCACTCGCCTCCGGAACGAGCGGCACGTAAGGGGCCGACGCCGAGAGCGCGACGTTCCAGCAGGCGTATTTGTTGCCGTCGAGAAATTCATCCATCGCGCGAACCGCCTGCGCCGTCGTGATCGAGCTCAGCAGGACGTCGCGATAAATCCTGGGATCGGGATGAAACAGGCGCTGCGTGCCCGCCACGGCGCCGTAGACGCGCCGACTGAGCCGGACCTCCATCCAGCTGGCGATGCAGACCGCTGTTCCCTGGGAACATGATCCCATGTTGAAGGCCACCTTCGGGCCCTCGTCGCGATTGTGAGGGGCATGGAGGATGTGGCCTGCCACCAGCTCATGCCTGATCCAGATCAGCGCCTGGAGCTCGTCGGGCTGGAGATTCAGCAGGGCCGCAGATCGCTCGATATCGTCGTTCAAGAATCGTGGCGTCATCGTGTATCGTTTCGCGAGAAGAGCTTAGTCGACGCGCTCTTGTGGCCGGATGCTTTCAAGGCAAGGACATTTGCATGCGTATGTTTTTCTCTCGAGCGACTGTCACGATCCGCCGAAAAGCGTTGCTGGTTTCCGGGATAGTCGGATTGCTCACTGGTCTTGTTGCCGTCGGCTCCTCCAGCCACGCGCAGACGACGCCCGTGCCGATGAACGGGCCCTTCGGACCCGGAAAGATCGATGCCAGCCTGGCACCGAATTTCGTCAACCAGCACGTCTCAGCCTGTGGGCGCGTCACCAGTGCCAAGGGCAACATCATGCTGGTCGGCTCGAACCTGTGGGTTTTCACCCCCCATGGGGTCGACCCCACTCAATATTACAACCGCGTGATCTGTGTCAGCGGCAGCGTCACCCTTCGCGACGCCGCCAGCGGCGGCATCCGCGTGCCGTCGATCGATGCAACATCGACGGACCAGATCGACACCGACCCCAACACCGTCATGCCGCAAAACCGCTGTCGGCCCTGTGAAAAGCAACAACCAGATGGGACGTGCCGGCGATTTCGGGCCTGCACGTAATGCGACAGCCTTCGCCGCTTCAGTCGAAATCCTCCCGTCGGCGGAAGGTGCCGCTTGCCCTCGGGTCTCTGAGAAGGGCCACGGCCTCGCCAACGTCAGGGGCGTCGGTATCGGCGATCCATTTCATCTCGCCTTTGTGCGCCGGCGGCAGGGTCAGATAGGCGAGCGTCCCGTCCGAGCCCTGAAGCTCCAGCGCGTCGAAGCTTGCTTCTCCGCCCTCGAAGCGGATGCGGATCAGGAACTGGTTCGGCAGGCCGGCCGAGCCGATGTGGATCGTCGCGCCCGCGAAGCTCCGCCCGTCGATCTCCCGATCGCTGGCCGCCGCCGCCCGAGCGGGCATCGCCAGGTGCGGCACTGCTCGCAGCATGGAGGGCGAGGGCGCGGCCGCGGCGGGCAGCCGATCCACCCTGATGAGGCGGTTGTAGTCCGCGCGCAGGGTTGGATTGGTGAAAAGCGCTCGTTGCTGCGCCATGGTCAGGGGCTGTCTCGCTTCGAGAGTGGCGCGCAGACCGGCCAAGTCCACCTCCCCGGCGACAGATGCTTGGACCGCCTCCTCGGCATTGGAGCCCAGCGCCGCGATGTCGCCGCGCAGGTCTTCCACCTCGTCCCGCAGCGCGGGGGACGCGGCCAGCTTCGCCTCGAAGGCCAACAGCTCGGCGCCGTGAAGCTGCCCGTCCACATAGGCCGCAATTTCCTCGGCATCGGCTTCGATCTCGTCGCCATTGGCATCCGACAGCGCCCCGCGCCACGTCTCCGCCAGTTTGGCGAATTCGGGCGGCATCCGACCGTCGGGCTTCGTCGCTTCCTCGGACAGCCGATCGAAGAATGCGGCGACCTCGTCCTTGGTCATGGCTTCAAACCCTTCAGCGATGCGCGCGGCTCGTCCTCACCCTTCGTCGAGCGTCTCGGCTCCAGAAAGGCGTCGTTACCAGTGACGGAGGCCATGAGGTTTTTCGCGGCCGGAGCGTCCAGAAGTTGCGTCCGAAGCTTCGCGTGGACATTGCGCGCCATCTTGTAGATGGCTGTCACGGGTTCCACCATCGTCTCGGCGATGTCCCGCGACGGCTGTCCGTCGAGATAGAGTTCAAGATACTGCCGCTCGCGACGAGACAGGCGAGCGTCGATCATCGCGCGGAACAGCGCGGCCCGAAAGATTTCCCACGCCTCCTCGTCCTCGATGTCCGTATCGGCGGTCGGTTCGATGCTCGGCTGGATCCGAGGGCCGTTGCCGTCGTCCGCGGGCTCGTCCGCGGAGACCACGTCGACCGAAATCGGTTGGGGGTTCGACTTCAGCGCCGCCTCGACGCGAATGCGCGCGTCCAGAACGGTCAACTCCGTGGTCCCGGGGAAGAAACTCACGAGCCCGTACATGATCTCGCGCGCCGAGGCGGCGTGATACCAGTAGAATTGCGCGAAGACAGCGCGATCGAAGGGCGTCAGCGCCGCGATGGCCTCGGGGAGGTCCCGCCGGCGCACCTCGGATGGCGCGTCTGACGACCTCAGAAAGTCGGAGGCGAGCAGAATCAGTTTGGTGACGACAAACCCGGGCGCCCGCGCCTGCTCGGCCCAGATCGCGAGCTGTTGCCGCTCGTTTCGTAGAACCTGTTCCAACACCCACTGCCTGCCATCCCTCTGCAGCTCGCGATCTTCAATGCGGGCGGCGACGATGCGGCTCAGGCGGCGCCGGAAGAACGCCTCAAAGGCAATCATGCCCTGGTCCCGATCTCGCCGGATCAGAGCGAGCAGCCGATGGAACAAGAACCCATCGACCAGCACCTTGGTCGCGAAGGTGGAAAACTCGCCGCGGCCCCGATACCCCGCGAACTCCGAGGCGAAGGTGGGCGACGCCATCAAATCCCGAAGCGCCGCCTCCGCTGAGGCCTGATCGGGCGAAACCGAGCGACAGATGTCGCGCAGCAGCCTCTCATGGCGCGACTTGAAGGCGGCAAGGGCCGCCTGATCGCCTTGCATCATCGCGGCGATGCTTTCGACCTCACGTTCGCCGCCGGCGACACTCATCAGGCAGGGTCCTTCACTTGCTCAGACAGCGCGCGGCCATCGCGCAACTCCCGACATCGACGGGGTCCGACACGACACGATGGCGGTCGTCCCAAAAACCAGGACGCCTCCGTCACTCTCAGTGTCAATTCCAACATGGGGTCACGACCTTGTCCAATCTTTCCAGCTCCAAGCCCTCGCGCTCCACTTTGCCTGTCGCGGTCTTCGCGATGGCGCTTGTCGTCCTCTCGCTTCTGTTCGGTTCGATGTTTCTGGCCGCCGCGCCGGCGCCCACCGATCATCAGACCTTCGGCGCCTGGAACGTGTCGTGCCGGGCCGACGCCATGTCGGACCAGAAGCTCTGCACCAACGGCAGCACCAGGCGCATTCCCTATCCGATCGGCGCGACGCACCTTGATGTCGAAGTCGTGGCGATGCCTCAAGGCCAGAAGGAAGTCTTTCTCGACAATCCCAACTTTGCCTGGGCTATGACGCAGATCATCATGCGCGTCGACGATGGCGCGGTCGACACACTCGCCTGCGGTCAAGTCAACGGAAAGTCATGCATCTTGGCTCCCTCGTCGCGGGATCTGCTGCTTGACCGTATAGAGAATGCCAAGACACTGCGCATCCGGATGACGATCTTCGGCGGCAAGTCCTTCGACTTCGTCTACGACCTGACCGGCTATTCCTCCGCGCAGCGGGCTTTCGAGGCGGCCGCCTCAACTTACCTCAACTAAGAGAAGGCCGGGCGATCAATATTCTCCGGGTGGCGGCACGCAGAGCTTGTCGCCCGGGTCGCACCATTGCTTCCGCTTGGCCACGAAAACCTTGATCACGCATTGATCGCCCTCTCGCGACACGGTTGAACCGGGCGGGAACGGTTTCAGGGCTCCCGGTGGGGTCGGGAGCGTGAAGCCGGAGATGTCCAACTCGCCGGGGGGGAGCGTGTAGGTGCCGCGCTTGGTCCAGGCGACTTCGCAGCTTTCGCCTGGCTCGGCCGTCACGTTTATGGTCGTCTGGAGTTCGAGGTTGGGAAGATCCTCGGCCAGGACCGGCGTCACGAGGAGCGGCAGAAGCAATCCGAGCGCCGTCAGCGCGCGGACGGACCTCGGGCCTCTCACGACCGCATCCTGAGAACCCGACCCAAAATTCCAAGCTCTCACGCTGACCCGGCCTCCGCGAGGCCTGCTCAAGATGAGGTTCGAGCTGCACTCGGCCAGGACTGGGGGAGCGCGCTGCACGCGGGCGTCGCAAAGGATCGGCGACATCGTCAGAAGAGGCGATGCGCACGACGGTTGTCTGATCATGATGGCTTCCCCCACGTTCCAACCGCTGTTCATGGCTGAGGCCATGGCTTCCCGTCCTTATATGCGGCCAGCCGCTGCTCGGCATCCGTCGTACGAGCGAAGGTGGCATCTGATAGAACCTTCGTCTCGAATGCGACGGCGCTGACGAAATCCCCGGTCCGCGCGGACGCGGCTGCGAGAGCATCAAAAACCCGTATATCGTCGGGCCGCTCCGCTTGGACGGCTTTGGCCAAGGCCAGCGCCTCGTCACCATTGCGCAGGCTGGCGACCGGCCCGGTGGCAAGGATGGTGGACAGGGCAAGACGCGCATTTGCATCCCTGGGGTCGGCCGCTACCGCCTTTCTGAGCGCATCAATGCCCTTGTCGTAGAACGAAAGCGCATCGGCCTTTTGCCCACGCGCCTCGGCAAGATCGCCTGCCGCCAACAGCGCTGACCCGTAGGCAACCAGATCCGCGGGCGGGCTCGACGTATCGGTCACGAGCTTCTCGAATTGGCCAATCGCGTTTCGGTAATAGTCGAGCGCGACTCCGCTCTTTCCGTCTCGCGTCGCATAGAGGTGGCCCATATCGCCATAGGCGGTCCCCAGACGCCGGACATCGGGAGCCGAATCGCGGCCGGAGATCAGAAGCTTCAGGGCGAGATCGATGCGGGACTGCAAGGCGACCTTGGCTTCGTCGAACCGAGGTGGCGACGCCCTCGACAAAGCCTCTGCCAGACCACCTTCCGCGTCGGCCAGGACCAGCTGGATGTCCCGGGCGGCCGGGACCCTCTCTAGACCATTCTCCCCGGCGTCGCGCGCCGCCGAGTGAGACCGGATGGCGTCGTCGATGTCGCCCGCGTCAAGATCGATCCTGCCCAAGGCAGACCGCGCGGCGACCAGATCCTGCACCGACGCGATGTCGTTCGGGTGCCGAACCACGATGGCCTCGGCGGTCTCGGCGGCGGCCTGCGCGATGGGGCGCGCTTTGGCCGCGTTCCCGGGCGTGGCCAGCAGGGCGGCGAGACGGCGTTGAGCGTCGAAAAGATCGTGACGCCAGACGTCGTTGCCCGGGTCCGTCTCGACGAGGTCGACAAGGATCGTCCGGGCCTGTTCAAGCAGGTTGATGACTTTGCCGGTCTGCCCGGCGGGTGCCCCCGGCTGCTCGTTCTCTTCGACATAAATCCTGCCAAGCAGCAGCAGCACCTCGGCCTTTTGCTGTTGATACAATGGGCGGGTGGATACGCCTGTCAGCAGCTGGTCAACGACAAGCAGTGCTTCCTTGGCGTATCTCGCGGCCTCTCCTACCTGTCCAACTTTCAGATAGGCCGTCGCCACAGTCCGATCGGCCTCGCTCAACGCGAGCTTGTCCGCATCGCTCGCGATGTAATCCTTCAAGATGTTGTACATCGACGTGTAGTCGTCGATCATTGCTTTGCCGAGACTTGCGCGTTGAGCGTCGTCCCTTTCCGGGGCGTCCTGCCACTCTTGGGCGGCAATGTCGCCTTTCCCCTTGTGGATGCTGGCCTGCAATCGTTGATCCTGCGGATCCAGAAGCGGATCGATCGGGTTCGCTGTCAGCAACGCGTCCACGATCGTCTGCGCATCGTTGAAGGCGACGATGGCCTTCTCGCGCGAGGTGGTGTCTCCTGAGGCCACCAGCATCTCGCCCAGAGCCACGTTGGACTTGGCCAAGAGCCGCTGCCACTCGACGTTCTCGGGATCTTGCTCGACCAGGGCGCGGAGGATCGTGATGGCTTTGGCGATATCCTGCTCGGCCGATCGCCGATCGCCGAGCGCGTTCGCATAGCTCGACGTGACGCCCAGAAGTACGGCTTGCTGGAACCGCACGGGGGGCGAGGCGGCATCCTTGCTTGCGATCTTTTCTTGGAGATCCCGCGCCGTGGCCAGCAGTTCCCGACCATAGTCGCTGGGCAGGCTGAGTGTCACGAAGCGCTCGAACCCCTTGGTCGCAAGCGTCTGCACGGCCTGGCTGGCGAGTTCCAGATTGCGTGTCGCCTCCAGCTCAGCCCGCGTGGCCTTTTGCGAGTACCAATAGAGGCCGACCAGCAGAGCCACCAGAACGCCGGAGCCGGCTGACGCCACCTGCCATCGGAGACGCTCCCGCCTCGCTCTTCGCTTCAGCTCATCCTTTTCCGCGTCGAGTGCCAGATTGGACCCGTGGACGAGAGCGGCGAGATCCGCCGAAACCCACGCGGGCTCCTCCTTGACCAATGCATTGGCCGCTTCGAGGTCCAGGCCTTTCAGGAGATAAGCGGGGTCGCGCGTCTTCTTCCAGTTGTCGACCATGTCGTAGAGGCGCGTGCGCAGGACCACCATGCCCTTGCGCTTGCTCAGCACCTGGCGAGCACGATCCCAATGCGAAAGGAGGGTGTCATGAGCGAGCCGAACCACCTGCTTGCCCGCCGCCTCATCGACGGTGACGAGGCGCGCCTTGGCGAGCGCCGCTATGGCACGGCCCTTGGGGCTGCTGTCATGAACTTCAAACGTCGCAGTTCGGCCCACGGCCGCGCCGCTCTCCCGATCGAACCGCGCCAGCGCGACGATGATGTCCTCGACGGCACGGGTCA
>NZ_JAMOIM010000035.1 GCF_026130545.1 Lichenifustis flavocetrariae
GCCCGGCACCAACGCCTTTCAGGTCATTCTCCAGACCGTCAGCGCCTGACCAGCCTCCAAATGGCCTGGGTAATTACTAATTTTAGATCCCTGTTACACCCGCCCCATGATGCGGCAACTCTGTCGGTCGAACGTGAAAAACCCGTTTCCGCTCAGATTGCGGTTTTGAACGCCTTGACCGCCTTGGCTAGCTCCGCGCGTAACATCTCACGGCCAGCCGGCGGAAGTCCGGCAGCCTCCACGGTCACCCTGAAATTGAGGGGAACGCCGTAGCCCGCCACCGCTCCTTGCACGTCGGCAATCGCATCGGCGAGCATGCTGAGAGCGGCGCTGTCGAGCACGGCCATCGCCACCGTCGCATCCATCGTCGCGCTCGCCGGTTCCTGGAAGCTCGAATCCCGTGCGCCCGGGCCAGGACTTGCAGGCTCGGACTCGGCCGCGTTCGGAAGCAGGAAGGAAACTGAAGCAGCGCTATGGGCTTCACAGGGCCATGAGACTGCACCGCCAGGCGCGGTCACGATGTAGCGGCTGTTGAGCGCGTTCGTGATCGTCGTCGAGATCGACTTCCATGGAAGGGTGACGCCCGGCGGCGCGAACCTCTCGGACGCCGCGTTCCAAATGCTCAGAGCCGTCGTTTCACCGTCCGACCAAGCGTCGGGAAGTTCCTCGGGCGTAAGCGCCGTCAGCGCCACCGGTGACGGCGGCATTCGGAGAACGGCCGTCTTGGAAACCGCTCCGGCCGGGGGCTCCTCTCCGCAGAACGACATTGGGCCATTGGTGAGCCAGAGCACGCCTTCCTTCACTGCCGAGCTTACGGCGGAAAGGATCGAAGCCTCGGCGGATTTGGGTATAACGACGTGCTCAGGGTACTCGACGCCATCGACGTTCTGCTTCACATCAACGACGTTTCCTCCCGCAAAGTACGCGAGCAAGGCCGAGACCTTCACGCCTGCCCCGAAATCCAAGGCGGGCAACACGCCGGGACGAAGCAGGGCGACGTCAACGGCCTCCAGCTCCGCACTTTCGAGCTGGACCGCTTCGAGGTTCGCTTCGGCCATCGCGGTTTCGTCGGAACGCTTCTTCCACCATGTTCTGGCGCTGCCGTCCGGCCTTGTCAGCCGGAGAACGAACCGACCCTGTTCCGCACCGTTGGCGACCGTGTCGAGCAGTTCCTTCCGTCGCAACATCTTGGGCAACTTCGATCGCTCGAAGAATGCGCCGACGAGCGTCTTCACCCGCTGCGTCGGCTCGTCGGAACGCCAGATGTCATAACTGCTGCCGGGCAGGATGAGGTCGGGATCGAGGGCGGTCTCCTGGATCCGTGAATCCTTGTCGTCCTTGATGCACTGGAAGAGCGTCTTCGCGTCCTCGACCGTCACCTTGAACGCCTTGATGGAGTCATCCTCGGCGGTGGCGACGCCGATACACCATGCCTGCCTCACCGCCTGCTTCATGGCGTCTTCCGACGACTTCAGGCTCGCCTGCAATTTCGCCGTGCGAACCGCCTCCTGGGGGTGGCCCGAAAGAAGAGCCTTCACCTCCTGCCACGCCAGGAAGTCCCGAATACGATCCCGCGCGGCGGCGATGCCGACCGAAGACGGCACCCCCAGCACCAGCGCATTGCGATTGACCCTCGGCTTGTCGCTGCCGGTGGTCTGGTCGATGTAGCGCACTGCCTCTGCGGACGGCTTTCCCGACTCCGCCGCCGCCGTGGGGCCCAGAACGGCGAAGTGGAACTCGCCGTCATCCGCTACGTCACCGGCACTTGCCGGAAGCATGTGGAACTTGGTCCCGGGCCCGGCCGTCGCCTTCAACTTGGCATCGTTGCGGACCAGGTCGAGCAGCTTGTCGTCGTCGGCGGGCTCGCCGACGCGCAGTTGGCGAGCGTCGTCGTGCATCTGCTTGAGGTTGGGCTGGTCACCAAGGCGCCAGGTCTTCGGCAGGTCCTTGGTACCGTCAGGCCTTTCCGGCGCGCTCGCAAGCTCGGCTTCGTCCAGGTACCAGGACCGACTCGCCCAATCCCCCAACGCCTTGCCGAGCGTGATCGCGTCGGGCTTGCCCGCCCCCACCATGGCACGCAGATCGGCCAGGGAGGCCTTCTTGCCGGGCGGCTGGGAGTGAAGGAAGGTCGCGACGACGGCGCTCTCCAATTCGCGGTGAACGAGACCGGGATGGTTGTGCACGGTGTGCAGCACCATGTCGGCCGGACTGGGCTTCCAGCCGATCATGTGCATGCCGTGGGTGCGGGTGATCGCCCCGATTGTCGCGTACTGGCCGACCACCAGCGCGGCCACGCTCCAATGCAGCAGGACCTGGGCACGCGTGTAGCCGGCCTGGCGTTCCCCGCCAGTCCGAACGAAAAGCCCGCGCGGGGTCAAGGGTTGAACCTACTTCGGGTTCTTGGCCAACCAGGCTTTCATCTCGCCGATCTCCTGCTCCTGCGCCTTGACGATGTCGCCCGCCATCTTCCGCAGCATCGGATCCTTGCCGTACTGCAACTCGACATTGGCCATGTCGATGGCGCCCTGGTGATGCGGCATCATCATCGTGACGAAGTCCTTGTCCGTCTTGCCGGTCGGCTTCACGTCCATGTTCTTCATCATCGTCTGCATCGACGCCGCGAACGCCTTCTCGGCGGGCGTGCCGCCACTGGCGTTCATGTCCATCTTCATGTCCTCGGCGAACGCCATGGCCGGGGCGGCCACGGCGGCGAGGGCGACGGCGATCTTGAAGCGATTGTTCATCGGGGTTCTCCTGGGTTGGGAATGGGCGACTGTCCGCGTCAGGCCGATCGGCCTGACACGCGACGTTCGGGTGAAGCTGGGGCCGGCGGTCAGCCGTTTGCCCTCGGGGGACGTATCATCGAAATTGGAAGGGAGGGCCGAACGCGCTCAGTCGCGGCGTCGGATAGCCCGTGCCGCGTTAGACGGCAGGCGAGTTTCTGGGAGGCCGCGACAGGCCATCCAGGTCGATGCTCTCGGCGCCCGTTGAGACGGTCGCATGGCGGGTGCCGGGCGCGGATGCAGGAAACGGAATGGTCGCCGGAAGGGCCAGCACTGCCATGGAGCAGGCCACGTTGCAGCACGCCGACGTGCAGGGCGCCTTGGGGACGTGAGCGACGCCCGCCTGTTCGAAGAAGGAAGCGTTGCTAGCTCCGTCCGTCGACTGGGCGAGATGAAATTCGTTCGGACAGTCGCCCGTCTCGCCATGGGCGTATGCCGAAGCCCCGCCCGCCTGGAGGGCGAGGGCCACGATGGCGACCAGCATCAGCTTCACGCTTAAACGGCGAACGATGTCGACGACGCTCTTCATTTGAAGAAGAATCTACAGGCAGACATGTTTCGCTTCCAGCATCCTTCTCAGCCCAGGCGCGCGGATTTGAGGCGCAGGGCGTTTCCGATGACCGACACGGAGCTGAGCGACATCGCGAGCGCGGCGATGATGGGGCTGAGCAGGATGCCGAAGGTCGGGTAGAGCACGCCCGCCGCGACCGGGATGCCGATCGCATTGTAGGCGAAGGCGAACATCAGGTTCTGCCGGATGTTGCGCATCGTCATTCGGCTGAGCGCGACGGCGCGCGCGATGCCGGCGAGGTCGCCCTTGACCAGCGTGATCCCGGCGCTCTGGATGGCGACCTCGGTGCCGGTACCCATGGCGATGCCGACATCGGCCTCGGCGAGGGCCGGGGCGTCGTTCACGCCGTCGCCTGCCATGGCCACCACCCGGCCCTCGGCCTTGAGCTTCCGGACGGCGTCGTGCTTGCCCTCGGGCAGGACGTCGCCGTGAACCTCCTTGATGCCGAGCAGCCGCCCGATCGCCTGGGCCGTCGCGACGTTGTCGCCCGTCAACATGACGATCCGTATGCTGTCCGCCCGCAGGGCGTCGAGCGCGGCGGCGGTGCTCGCCTTGACCGGATCGGCGATGGCGATCACCGCACCCGCCTTGCCGTCAACGGCCATAAAGAGGGCGGTCGCCCCGTCGCGGCGCAGTTCCCCCGCCCGTGCGGCCAAGGGGCCGAGGTCGACGCTGGATTGCTGCATTATGGCCTCGTTGCCCAGCGCCACCAAGCGTAGGCCGACCTTTCCTGTGACGCCTTTGCCCGTGACGGAAGCAAAGTCGGCGGGGTCCTGGACCGCGATGCCCTTGTCGCGAGCCGCCGCGACGATGGCGGCGGCGAGCGGATGCTCGCTCGACCGCTCCAGGCTCGCGGCCAAGGCAAGCATGTCGTTCTCCGACATGCCTTCGGCAGGCACGATTGCCGTCACCTTAGGCTTGCCCTCGGTCAGGGTGCCGGTCTTGTCCAGCACCAAGGTGTCGACCTTCTCCATGCGCTCCAGCGCCTCAGCGGACTTGATCAGGATGCCGGCGCCCGCTCCCTTGCCGACGCCTACCCCGATGCTCATCGGCGTGGCCAGCCCGAGCGCGCAGGGGCACGCGATGATGAGGACGGACACGGCCGCGATCAATCCGTAGGACAGCGAGGGCGCGGGTCCCCAGGCGGCCCAGGCGGCGAAGGCCAGGACAGCGATGCCAAGCACGGCGGGCACGAAATAGCCCGCGACGGTGTCGGCCGTGCGCTGGATCGGAGCCCGGCTGCGCTGCGCTTCGGACACCATCTGGACGATGCGCGCCAGCATCGTGTCGGACCCGACCTTGTCGGCCCGCATGACGAGCGATCCTGTGCCGTTCACGGTGCCGCCGATCAGCTTGCCGCCGGGCTCCTTCGCCGCCGGCATGGACTCGCCGGTCACCATGGATTCGTCCACGGCGCTCCGGCCGTCGATCACGATGCCGTCCACCGGCACGCCGCTACCGGGCCGCACGCGCAAAGAGTCTCCGACCCGGACTTCCGCCAGGGGCATCTCCTCGTCGGTCCCGCCCTTTCCGACGCGCCAGGCCGTCTTGGGCGCCAGGTTCAGCAATGCCCGGATCGCCCCGCCCGTCTGGTCGCGGGCCCGCAGCTCCAGCACCTGCCCGAGCAGTACCAGGACGACGATGACCGCCGCCGGCTCGAAGTAGACGGCGACCATGCCGCCCATCTCATGGAAGCCGGCCGGAAAGAGTCCCGGCACGAAGGTCGCGACGAGGCTGTAGAGGTAGGCGGCGCCGGTGCCGAGCGAGATCAGGCTGAACATGTTCAGGCTGCGGTGGACGACCGAAGCCAAGCCCCGCTCGAAGAACGGCCAACCCGCCCACAGGACGACCGGCGTCGACAGGACGAATTGGATCCAGGTCGAGACGTGAGGTGGGACGAGCTTGTCGAGGTCCAGGGCCGCAACGTGGCTGCCCATTTCCAAAATGAAGATCGGCAGCGTCAGGACGAGCCCGATCCAGAAGCGGCGGGTCATGTCCGCCAGCTCATGGTCGGGCGGCGCTACAGCCGTGACCGTCAGGGGTTCAAGGGCCATGCCGCAAATGGGGCAACTTCCTGGACCCTCCTGCCGGATCTGCGGGTGCATCGGGCACGTGTAAATCGTGCCCTCCGGCACGGGAGCAGCGGCAGCGGCCGGCACGGGCAAGAGGTACTTTGCAGGGTCCGCCAGGAACTTGGTCCGGCACCCGGCCGAGCAGAAGAAGTAGGGGTGGCCGTCATGTTCCGCCTTGTGCTTGGCGGTGAGCGGGTCGACAGACATGCCGCAAACTGGGTCCTTCACGGCCTGACTGCTGCCCTCGTCGTGCGCCGACGATGGCTCGCCGGAGCTGGAACCGCAGCAGCCGTGACCATGGTCGTGGTCTTGAGATTCGGCTCCGGTGGCGACGTACTTCGCGGGCTCGGCGATGAACTTCGCGCGGCAGCCAGCCGAGCAGAAATGATAGGCTTGACCCCCGTGCTCGGCGTGATGGGGCGACTTCGCCGGATCGACCGACATTCCGCAGACCGGGTCCTTAGACATGCTCGTCGATGGCTCCAGCTCCGCCTGAGCACCGCCGGCGCAGCTGCATCCCTTGCCGCTAGCCTTAACTTCGTGCGCCGATTCCACCATGTTACTTGTCCCTTCGGCATCCCTCATGCACTTTCCCGTCGTGGCAAGGTCAAGCCCCATAAGCAGGAATCGCAGGCGGCCTTCGAAACCCAGAAGGTCGACTGCCACATCGATGCCATGTGGTAAGGTCACCCGTCAGGCGACGGAGCGGCGGTGATGCAGATCGGTCAGGCAGCGAAGGCGTCGGGGGTGACCGCCAAGATGATCCGCCACTACGAGGCGATCGGGCTGGTGCCTTCGGCGGGGCGCCAACCCAGCAACTATCGGGATTACGACGACGCCGACGTGCATCGCCTGAGGTTCATCCGCCGATCGCGGGACCTGGGCTTCCCGATGGATCGCATCCGAGACCTACTGAAGCTCTGGAGCGACCGGCACCGGTCCAGTTCGGAGGTCAAGGCCATTGCCCTGGCCCACGTGGCCGAAATGGAAACCCGGATCGCGCACATGCGCGAGATGGCGGACGTGCTGCACGCGTTGGCCGACGCTTGCGAGGGAAACGGGCGTCCGGAGTGCCCGATCATCCGGGGCCTTGAGGGAAGCGACGCGGGGGGCCCGCGCATGCCGGCGTATTTGCCACCCGGATCGGTGAACCACTGACGGGTCACCGGACCTTGGCGGCGCCGCTCCTGGCGGGAAGCATGCGCCCGAGCACGCCGTCCTTCCAAAGGTAGTGGTGCACCAGCGCTGCGGCGGCATGGAAGAGCGCCAATCCGAGAAGGATGTTGGCGGCGAGACCGTGCCACTGCGTGATCGGCCGACGCCAGGCGCGGTCGCCGACCTGGGGCAGGTGCACGACGTCGAACAGGTTGTAGCCGCGCACGAAGGCGTTGACGACTCCAAGGACGACGACGGTCAGCAGCAGGGCGTACAGCAGGTAGTGGGTCGCCTTGGCGAAGGCGTGCAGGGTGGCGGCATCGGCGGCCGGCAGGCGACGGCCGGCGGTCCCTCGCCACGCGATGCGCCAAGCCAGCACGGCCGCGAGCACGAAGCCCAAAACGACGTGGACCGACCAGTATGCCGTGTTCACCGGGCCGTCAGGGATCCAGTCGGCCGTCTGGCCGATGATCCAGAGCACAACGACCGACAGGGCGGTGATCCAATGCAGCGCGACCGTCGTCCGGTCGTAGGTTTCGGTTTTTTCGTTCATGATCGCCGTCCCGCGCGTCATTTCGCGCCGACTTCGATCGTGAGGTGCGACAGTCCGCCGAACCCGGAGAGCCGCTTTCGGTAGTAGTCCGGTCCCCGCGCACGATCGGTCACCAGGGAGACGATCGCACCAAGGTGGCCGGGCCCCAGCCGCCAGAGGTGCAGGTCGGTCAGGCGATCGCCGTCCGCCTCGATGACCTTCCGCATCCTGTCGGCGAGGGCCGCGTCCGGGATTCGATCCAACAGGATCGCACCCGTGTCCCGCAGCAGGCCGAACGACCAGCTGGCGATGACCACGGCGCCGACTAGCCCGGCGAATGGGTCCATCCAGAGCCAACCGAACGTCCGGGCGAGAAGCAACCCGACGATGACGAGGACCGAGACGGCGGCGTCGGCCATCACGTGGACGAACGCCGCGCGCATGTTGTTGTCGCGGCCGTGCGCACCGCCATGAAGGTCATGCGCGTGTTCCTCGAACTGAACCGCATAGTCCCGTGACTTGCCGGACTCGGCGAAGATCCGGACGTTGGCCGTGAAGGCGTGCGGCTCCGGGATCTCATCGGCGGATTCGAGGTAGTCGCCGCGATCGACGAGGGAGAAGGTCTGCCGCGTTCCATCGGGCCTCACCGTCTCGATGACGACCCCTTCCGGATTCAGCTCCACACCCTCCAATCGCAGCCGGAAGCGAGGGGGAACGCCGTCCTCGAACACGCCGAGCGCGACCACGCCCCGATCGGTCTCGATGCGGTGCGTCTCGTCCCCGTGATCCTGGTCGTGGTGGGCGTGCCCGTGCGAGTGGCCGTGCCCGTGACCGTGACCGTGACCGTGACCGTGACCGTGGTGGTGCTCGCCGCCGCTCAGCAGCCAAGCGCTGCCGACGTTGACGAGCAGCCCGAGGACCGCAATCGGGATCGCCTCGTCGAAGCTGATGGGCACCGGGTGCAGGAGCCGGGCCACGCCTTCGTAGCCGATCAGCAACGCGATCATGGCGAGGATGATGGCGCTGCTGAACCCCGCGAGGTCCCCGACCTTGCCGGTACCGAAGGCGAACGTCGGGTCCGTCGCGTGCTTGCGGGCGTAGGTGTAGGCCAGCGCCGCCAGGAGCAGCGCCCCGGCGTGGGTCGACATGTGCAGGCCGTCCGCGACCAGGGCCAGCGAGCCGAACAGGCCGCCACCGACGATCTCGGCGATCATCATGATCCCGCAGAGCCAGATGACCGCCCAGGTCTTGCGCTCGTTGCTCGCGTGACCCTCGCCGAGGAACACGTGGCTGTGCGCGCCGGGCCGCGCAGAGGAGAGATCCGTCATCGTCGTGGCCTCACTTCAAGTAGGTGCGGATGGTCTCGACGAGCAGCCCGGCCGCGTCGCCGCCGTGGCTGTCGTCGCGGTTCGCGAGGTGTTCCCGAACGTGGTCCTCGATGACCTCCGCCATCAGGCCGGAGGTCGCCCCACGCATGCCGGCGATCAGGTGCATGACCTGGTCGCACTCGGCCTCGCTTTCCAGCGCACGTTCTATCGCCTCAACCTGTCCCTTGATGCGACGAACGCGCGCCAGGAGCTTCTGCTTCTCGCGGACTGTGTGGGTCATTCCGTCAGGATAGGGTACCGCCCTATCCCAATCAAGCGGATTGGCTGGTGAGCGAGGCACCCGCACCGTTGTTCCACGCTTCACCTTGATTGCCGCAAGCGGCGGCGACATCCACCTGGTCTTCTGGATCGCGGTCATCCCGGCGCTGCTGGCGGTCGCGGTGCTGGTCGTGGCCGTTCGCGAGCCGGCGAGGCCGGCATCACCCGCGACAACCGCCCGTTCACCGATCCATCCGAGCGAGCTGATGCGCCTCGGGCCGACCTACTGGCGCTTGGTGACGGTCGGCACGGTGTTGACCCTCGCCCGCTTCAGCGAGGCATTCCTGATCCTCCGCGCGCAGGATCTCGGCCTCGTAGCGACGCTGGTCCCGCTGGTGCTGGTCGTCATGAACGTCGTCTACGGGCTCGTGGCCTATCCGATGGGGATCCTGGCCGACCGGAAGGACCCGAAGCTGTTGCTTTGTGCCGGTTTCGGCGTGCTGGTCGCCGCCGACGTCATCCTTGCCTTCGCGCCGAACCTCTGGGTCGGCGTGTTCGGGGTCGCCCTGTGGGGGCTGCACATGGGCATGACCCAGGGGCTGCTCGCCTCGCTGGTGTCCGCGGCCGTCCCCGCCGACAGGCGCGGCACGGCCTTCGGCGTCTACAACCTGGCCGGGGGCGTGGCGCTCCTGCTCGCCAGCGTCCTGGCCGGAGCCCTGTGGCAGTCGTACGGCCCGGGCTCGACCTTCATGGTTGGCGCCGCGTTCACGATGGTCGGTCTCATTGGCGCGGTGACGCTTCTCCGGCGTGACCCATGACGGTGTCCGTACCTTCGACCATCGACAAGCAGGATTGACATGGAAAGTTGGAACCGCGCCGTCTTCCTGGCCCTGAACGCCCCCGAGCACCCGGCCGCGGGGTTGGTTCTCCTGGCGACGGCCATCGCGCAATGGGCGATCTTCCTTGTTCCACTTCTTCTTGCCGCGCTGTGGCTGTGGCTGTGGCTGTGGCTGTGGCTGTGGCTGTGGCTGTGGCTGTGGCTGTGGCTGTGGCTGTGGCTGTGGGACGGGCGGGAGGATCGGAGCGACCTGGTGCTCGCGTTCTGCGGAGCGGAGATCGCCCTGGGCTTCAACCAGGTCGCCGCGCTGATCTGGTTCCACCCGCGCCCCTTCGCCGTCCCTATCGGCCGGACGCTCGTCAAGCACGCCGCGGACAGATCGTTCCCAGCGACCACGTCACGTTCCTGGTGGCGGTGGGCCTGGGCTTGCTGGCTTGGTCGCATCGCCGCTGGGCGGGGCTCCTTGTCTTGGCCCTGACGCTGCCCGTCGCATGGGCGCGTCTGTTCCTGGGCATCCACTTCCCCCCTCGACATGATCGGCGCCATCCCGGTCGCGTCAGCTGGACTCCTGGTCGTTGCGCCGTTCCGTTCGTGGGTCGAACGGAAGCTCACCCCGCGCTGGATCGAGCCGCTCTACAGACGCCTTTTCCAGGTCCCATCCGACGAGGTTGGGTCCAGCCTTGAAATTGCCGGCGGTGTCGCCCACCGGGGGTGTCGCAGTCACCTTGTAGTGGCTAGGAGACGCGCCTCGGTCTTGGCAGCGTCCTCCTTCCGCTCGGAATATCGGTCGGTGAGTTGGGCCACGTGCGGGCGCATCAACACCGTGACGCGGACCAGTTCCTCCATGACGTCGACGATCCGGTCGTAATAGCTGCTGGGGCGCATTCGGCCGTTCTCGAATTCCTTGTACGCCATCGGCACGCTCGATTGATTCGGGATCGTGAACATTCGCATCCAGCGACCGAGCAGACGTAAACTATTGACGGCATTGAATGACTGGCTGCCGCCTGACACCTGCATGACGGCGAGCGAACGCCCCTGCGTCGGTCGGACGCCACCGAGCGACAAGGGCAAGTGGTCGATCTGACACTTCAGGACGCTGCTGATCTGGCCGTGCCGCTCGGGGCTGCACCATAGTTGGCCCTCGGACCATATCGACAGGTCCCGCAATTCCTTCACCGCCGGATGGTCGTCCCCCGGCACCTGATCGGGCAACGGCAGGTCGGACGGGTCGAAGATTTTCGGTTCGGCCCCGAAGAAGCGCAGCAAGCGTGCGGCTTCCTCGGTCGCCAGCCGCGAATAGGACGTCTGCCGAAGCGACCCGTACAGCAGCAGGATACGCGGTGGATGGTCCAGCGGGCCGAGGCCGAGCGCCGGCCTCTCGACGGCATAACGGCGGTCCAGGGCCGGCAGGTGGTCGGGGTCGGAAAGGTTGCGGACCCGCGTCCCGCAGCACGGCGCCTCGGGAGGGAGGTCGACCTTCGGGGCGCAGCAGGCGTCCTGTGGCGTGGTCGGCGTGCAGCAGCTCATCCTTCACTCGCGGCTTCGACCAAGCCCCTGAACAGCGCGTTGCCGGCGTGGTCGGTGCAGGCGAAACGCTCTTGGTGCCATTGGACCCCAACGGCGAAGCGACGGCCGGGAAGCTCGATGGCCTCGACGACGCCGTCACTAGCACGGGCGCCGATCGTGACGCCCGGCGCCATCCGGGCCACGGCCTCGCGATGGAAGGTGTTCACGTCCAGCGTCCCCCGCCCCAGGACCTGGGCCAGCCTCGATCCCGGCGCGATCTCGATGGCGTGCGAGGCTCCACGCCGGTCGTGTTCAAGGGCGTCCGGCATAGTGGCCCTGAGGTCGGGCGTGAGCAGGCAGCCCTTGATGCAGGCGAGCATCTGCATTCCGGCGCAGATGCCGAGCATCGGCTTGTCGCGGTCGAGGAAGCCCTGGACGAGCGCGCGCTCGACGTCGAGTCGATCCGACGCGGGCGACGGCGAGACATGGCCCGGCAGGTACCAAGCTTCCGGGTAGGCGAATCGCCCACCCGCCGTCGGCAGGCCGTCGAAATCGTCCAGGACGGCGCCGACGATCCCCGGCAGGTAGGGGATACCGAACGGCAGGCCGCCCGCATCGGCGATGCCGACGAAGTACCCTTTCGCGGCTTCGTAGCGGTCGCCGCCGCCGCTGGTGTTCTCGTCCAGGAGGACAGCGATCCGGGGGCTACGCATGGCGGTCCCTCCGGGCGACGGCCCCGGCACCCCCACGTTCGTACCAGCCCCGGCTTCGGTTCACGATCCATACCACCGACAGCATCACGGGCACCTCGATCAGCACGCCCACGACGGTGGCGAGCGCGGCGCCTGACCGGAAGCCGAACAGGCTGATGGCGGCCGCGACGGCCAACTCGAAGAAGTTGCTGGCGCCGATGAGGGCCGAAGGGCCGGCCACGCAGTGTTCCTCCCCCGTGAGCCTGTTCAGCAGGTAGGCGAGCCCGGCGTTGGCATACACCTGGATCAGGATCGGCACCGCCAGCATGGCGATGACGGTCGGCTGGGCGATGATCTGCTCCCCTTGGAAGCCGAAGAGCAGGACCAACGTCGCCAGAAGGGCAACGAGCGAGACCGGCTGGAGCGTCCCCAGCAACTTGTCGAGCGCGGCCTGTCCGCCCGAGGCGAACAGCGCGCTTCGGATGGCCTGCGCGGCGATCACCGGCACGACGATGTAAAGCGCGACGGAAATCGCGAGGGTCGCCCAAGGCACGCTGATCGAGGACAGGCCCAGCATCAGCCCCACGATGGGGGCGAACGCCACGATCATGATCGCGTCGTTGAGGGCGACCTGACTCAAGGTGAAGGCAGGCTCTCCCCTTGTCAGGTTGGACCACACGAAGACCATGGCGGTGCACGGCGCCGCAGCCAGGATGATCAGGCCCGCCACGTAGGAGTCGATCTGGTCCGCCGGCAGGTAGGGCCGGAACAGGTGCCCGACGAAGAGCCACGCCAAAGCCGCCATGGAGAAGGGCTTCACCGCCCAGTTCACGAAGAGCGTCACGCCGATGCCGCGCCAGTGCCGCCCCACCTGGGCGAGCGCCGTGAAATCGATCTTCAGCAGCATGGGCACGATCATCAGCCAGATCAGGGCCGCCACGGGCAGGTTGACCTTGGCGACCTCGACCGACCCGATGGCTTGGAAGAGTCCCGGCGCGGCATGTCCGGCGGCGACCCCGACGACGATGCACACGGCGACCCAGAGGGTCAGGTAGCGTTCGAAGGTGGACATGTTTCCCTCAGAGCGCGATGCGGCGCGTCAAAAGCGGCGTGGAGGCAGGGCACAGGCCGGAGGCCTGACGGGTCGCCAAGATCGCGGGCGGCGCCGCAGGACGCGGGATCGGGGCGAAGCCGAGCGACTGGAAGAACGCTGACGATTCCTGCGTCGAAGGCAGGGCGTATGCCTGGCGGGCGCCCAGGTCGAGGGCTCGCGTCATCAGCAGCAGGGTGATGTTTCGCCCGATGCCCCTGCGGTGGAAGATTGGCATGACGCAGAGCGACCGCAGCAGGACGTCGGTCCCGTACGGTTCGAGGCCGCCGAAGCCGACCGTCGTCCCGCCGAAGAGCCCGTAGCGGTGAAGGTGCGTCCAGGGTCCCGAAGGTCGTCGGTCGGCAAGCCGGCAGCCGCCAAGTGGTCCTCCAGGTCGTCGTTCGCGGGGAAGACCTCGTCGGCAAGGAAGGGCGTGCCGTCGTCCTTCGTTAGGTCGACCTTCGGCACGGCAGAAGGCGGCAGGAGGTGGAGGACTGCCTCCGATGGCCGGCAGAGCTTCACGCGGGTTGGCGTCACCACGATCGGGCGGTTGATCAAGATCGGGTTCGCGACCATGGCGTCGAGCAGGTCGTCCTCGGACAGGCTCGGCTTGCCGAGCCCGAGCGCCTTGAACGGCGTGCCACGCTCGCGGATCACCTCGCGGACCGGCCGGCCCATGAGGGCGACCAGTTCCCGGAGGCGATCCTTGGTTGGGGGCGTCTTGAGGTACTCGATCACGCTCGGCTCGATGCCGGCGTGCCGCAGCAAGGCAAGGGCGTTGCGAGAGGTGCCGCAGTCGGGGTTGTGGTAAAAGGTGACGTCAAGCACTGGCGGCGTCCTTCGATGTGCAGCACGGCGCCGTCAGTTCGGCGATGAGCGGCGCGCACAGTTCGGCCCGCCCGCCGCAGCAATCCTTGACCAGGAAGCTCACCACGGCGCGGAGCCGGTCCAGGTCGGCCCTGTAGATGATCGAACGGCTGCGGCGCTCGGAACTCACCAACCCGGCGCGGGCCAGGATGTTGAGGTGCGTCGACATCGTGTTGTGCGGCACGGCCAGCTCGCGGGCGACCTCGCCGGCAGCCAGGCCGTCCGGCTCGTGGCGCACCAACAGCCGGAACGTGTCGAGGCGGGTCGACTGCGCCAGCGCCGCCATGGCGAGGATCGTCTCTTCGTTGTCCATCTGTCGAGACTAACAGACATGACGGGCCGCCACAAGCTCGCCTGGGGAATGTCGGGCGCCTCCGCATCATGCGAGGCGCCCTTCTCGTCACTCTCCGTCGCGCTGTTTGCCTCGCGACCACAGCAGGCTGTGGCCCTTCCCGTTCTCGTCGGCGAGCAGGCAGGCGTAGACCGGGGACATGAGGCTCGGGTCGTCGAGTAGAACAGAAAGGTACGGGCGTCCTTCGCGGGAACGCTTCGCCCACGCTGCACCGATCTCGATGGCTCCGGCGTGCACACGGTGGCTCGGGCCATTTTCGCTGCCTCGCGTCACCGGAACAATTCGGATGTCGTTGGCGCGGATGGTCAAGGTGCAAATCGAACCGCTGAACTCGTTGCCTTGAGCCTTGAAGGTGCCGATGGTCGTCATGGTGGTGATCTCCCGTTTCGCTTGAGCCCGCGTCCATCGCGGCCTCGATGGCGATCCAGGGGCCGAAGGCGATCGTCGCCGCATCTGTGAAGACCGCAGCGCCAGCGGAGGACGGCGTCGGCCGGGCTTCTTGCCTCGCGAGGAATGTGGCCCACCAAAGGGGAAGAAGGTCGGCCGACGCCGTTGCGGTAGGCGATCGAGGCGAAGCCGTTCTCCGGGCAGGTCAGCCAGTCGATGAGGCCGCGAGGCGTGGGGATGCCCTACGGGGGAGCGCCGGCGACCCGGATCGGTCGTTCTACCAGCGTTCCCGTTCAGCGCGTTGCAAGCACCTCGGCGACCGACGTCCAGCGCAGCCCCGGATAGCGGCCGTTGTCGAGGGGTGCGAGCTTCCCTTCGCCGGTGAACATGTTGTGCATGTACTGCATGCCCTGCCACGGCGGGAAGACTGACCGCCGGCCGGGCGCAACTGCACGCAGAAGCCGTATGACCGTCGCGAGCGCTCCAAGGCTCCCGGCGCGGAGCGTCTTGAAGGGCGTTCCGGTCACCTTGCCGGCGATGGCGGCAAGGTCGCGCGCGCTGACCTGGTCTCCGGCGATGCGGAGGACCCTCGGAGTCGTGGGATCAAGCGCAGCCTCGGCCGTGAAGGCGGCAACGTCGTCCATTGTCGTGAAGTCGAGCCGCTGGTCGACGTCCCCGAAAAACAGCACGCGCTTCGGCTTGAAGAGGAGGAACGGCGCTTGGCCCGCCAGCAGCTCCATGAAGCCGCCGTTCAAGATGGAGGTGCCCTTGATCGGAGCCGCGTCCAGCAGCTTGTGAAAGTCGCGGCGGAGGTCGAGGTTGCGGTTGGCCCCCGGCTGAGTCTTCGTAAAGTCGAGAGAGAAGTCCGAGGGGATGAAGCGTGGCACGCCGGCTGCGACCGCTGCGCGGAGCAACACCCCTTGGGTGTCGATGATCACGGGGCGCAGGCCGTTCAGCGCCGAGACCAGGCAGGACGCGCCGCGACAGGCCTCGGTCACCTGCGACAGGTCGTCGGGATCGAGTTCCACGACTGTCACGCCCAGGGCTTCCAATCGCGCGACCTTGTCGGGTGTCGTGCCGTGCCGGACGATCGCCTTCACGTCGGCATGGCGAAGGCGCAATTCGCGCGCGATCCGACCTCCAAGGGCGCCCGTCGCGCCAGCCAGCAGAATAGTCATCAGTTTTCCTTTCGAGCCGACATGGCGGCACGGTCATTCGACAAGCTGGAGAGATAGGCCGTTCCCAGCCGACGATCAGTCACTTGAGATTGGACAGCGCGTTCCAGTTGGGGAACGATGGACGATGATGGATCTGGTTGACCTTCGCACCTTCGTCCGCATCGCCGAGCTTCGCAGCGTATCAGCGGCGGCGCGCTCCCTCGATGCGCCGAAGTCGTCGATCAGTCGATCGCTGGCTAGGCTGGAAGCGTCGATCGGCGCGGTCCTCGTCGAACGATCGACGCGGCACCTCCGGCTGACTGACGCCGGCACCCTGCTGCTTCCCCACGCTCTCCGCATCCTCAACGACGTCGACGAGGCCGGGAACGCCCTCGGCAGCTTCGCGGGGAAGCCGCGCGGCACGCTGCGCGTCAATGCCCCCTTCACCTTCGCGGTCGGGCTGCTGGCGCCGATGCTGCCCGGCTTTAGGACTCGCCATCCCGACGTCCGCGTCGTTCTCACCATCGACAACCGCACGATCGACGTGCTGGCCGAGGAGGCCGATTTGGTGGTCCGGATCGGCACCCTCGCCGAATCCGGGCTGATCTCCCGCCGCCTGGCCACGATGCATCTGTGGACCTGCGCTAGCCCGGCCTACCTGGCGGCCCGAGGAGTTCCCGCTTCGGTGGACGACCTGGGGGGACACGACCTCCTGGACAGGGCCGACAGGGCGACGAAGTGGACGTTCCGGACCGGCGAGCGCGAGGAGGCGGCCGTCGAGTTCCAGCCCGTCATGGTGGTGCCCGAACCTGCCGCAATGCTCGTCGTGCTGGTCGGAGGCGGCGGCATCGCGCGCCTTCCGGATTTCCTCGCTGCCCCCGCCATTGCCAGGGGCGAATTGGTCCGGGTGCTTCCCGCGCATGAACCGGAGTCGGTCGACGTCCACGCCCTCTATCCGAGTCATCGCAGCCTTTCGGCCAAGGTCCGGGTCTTCATCGATGCCTTGGTCGTTCACCTGAAAGCTCATCCAGCAAGCCGCATCTCCACCTGACTGAAACGGCCGCGTTCAATGTCGGTCTGGTGGAACCATGGTGCCCCTGACGTGAACCGCCAGATGGCGCGCAGGACGCCCTGCGCCATTGTACCGGAGCGTCGAGGCTGCCGTGACCTGAGCGTCCTCGCGCGGGGTGAGGGGAACCGTTCAGCGACCCAGCATGTCGCTCAGGATCGTTGGAAACGCTGCCCTTACTGAAAATACCCCCGCGTCGCTCGCGGCCAGGTGAGATCGTCCCAGCGACGCCCGCGGCTGATTTTCAATCTACATTCCGCTTCGAGGCAAAAACGCATATTCACTATGCGAATATTTGCGATCCGATACGGGATCGAAAGCTTGTGCCAACGCTTGGCACAGCCCTTACTGAGGTTCCTCATCGGAGCCACCGCGATTCCAATACGCAAGACCATGAACGTGTCCGTGACGCCGGAGCTGGAAGGTGCGGTCATGGCGCGCGTGGCCGCCGGCCGCTACCGCACGGCGAGCGAGGTGTTCCGCGCGGCGTTGAGGCTCCTCGACAAGGAGGAACCGCTCGACGCGGCCGTCCTCCCTCGCAGGGAAGGGGGAGAGACGACCATGTCGGACCAAGCCGGAAAGTCCAGCAAGCAGAAGCACGCCGAGTCCGACGTCGAAGGATTCCGCGAGGACCTGGGTCCGTTCGTCGTCGCTGCCGAGACGACGCGAATGCCGATGGTGTTCTCCGACGCCACGGCTCCGGACAACCCGATCGTCTTCGTCAACCAGGCCTTCCTCGACCTGACGGGCTACGACGAGCAAGAGGTGCTCGGACAGAAGTTCGACTTCCTGTTCCGGCAGGGCACGGACCCCGAGGCGCTGACGGAGATCCGGACGGCGTTCCAGGGCGGCCGAGGCCTCGAAACGCCGGTCCGCTTCCGGCGCAGGGACGGCGGCACGGTCTGGGTCTCCATCTTCATCAATCCGGTACGGGACGGCGCGGGGAGGGTCGTGCAGCACTTCTCTTCCTTCGCGGACGTGACGACGCACAAGCGGGAAGAGGAGCGGCTCAGGTTCCTGCTGGACGAACTCAACCACCGCACCCAGAACACGCTCGCGACGGTCCTTGCGATCGCCGGGCAGACGTTGCGCGGCATGGCGGCCGAGCGGACCATCGAAGCCTTCGAGGGGCGCATCCTCGCCCTGTCGAAGACCCACGCGCTCCTCGGCTCCGAAAATTGGGACAGGGTCGGCCTTCGGGACATCCTCGACCAGACGCTGGGGACCCTGGGGATTCGGGCCCGAGTCTCGATCGAGGGGAACGACGTTCCCCTCCGGCCGAAGGAGGCGTTGAGCCTCACGATAGCGTTCCATGAATTGGCCACCAACGCCATGACCTACGGCGCGCTCTCGACCGACGGCGGAACGGTCGACGTATCGTGGCGGCTCGAACCCATGCCGAACGGCGATCGGGTCCGTTTGCATTGGAGCGAGAGCGGAGGCCCTCCCGTCACCCCACCTTCATCCACGGGATTCGGCCGGCGGCTCATCGAGGGCGGCTTGGCACAGGACCTGAACGGCGAGGTGCGCCTTGCCTTCGAGGTCACGGGAGTGACTTGCGAGATCGCGATGCCGGTCCCGAAAGGGGATCGGTGGGCGAGCCATGACTGATCATCTGTCCGGCCGGCGCATCCTCGTCGTCGAGGACGAGGTGTTGGTCTCGTTCATGTTGGAAGACATGCTCGGACAACTCGGGTGCGAAGTCGTCGGTCCCGCCGCGCGGGTCGACCAAGCCCTGGCGATCATCGACGCCCAGGAGATCGACGCGGCGGTGCTCGACGTGAACCTCAACGGCGAGAAGAGTTATCCCGTGGCGGATGCGCTTGCGGCTCGGGGCGTGCCGTTCGTTTTCTCCACCGGCTACGGACCGAAAGGTATCGGGGAAGCCTACCTTCGATATCCCGTGCTGCAAAAGCCGTTCAAGAGCGGGACGCTGGGCGATGCCCTCGGGACGTTGCTGAGCGCCGGGGATCGTGAAGCATCCCAAAACGCCGGGGATCGTGAAGCGTCACAAAAGGCTCCCCCTGCCATCTGGGATGCGAACCGGCTGCGCATTGCCACCGACGCCGCAGGGGTCGCGTTGTGGTCCTGGAACGTCGATACCGACGCGATCTCGATGGACGAGCGTGCCCACGACCTGTGGGGGGTCCCGAGCGGGCCGGTCACGTTCACCGACCTGTCCGCGAACATCCATCCGGAGGACCTCGACAGGGTCAGGGCCGCGTTCGCGTCGACGAGGGAAGTCCTGGGCGCCTACGAGGTCGAGTTCCGCATCCTGTGCGGCAAGGAGGTGCGGTGGGTCTCGGCACGCGGACGGGGTGACGACCAGGGGATCGTCGGCCGCATCATGTTCGGGGTCTTCCTCGACGTGACCGAGCGCAAGATGGCGGAGGAAGCCCGCGAGATGATCGCGGGCGAGATGGGACATCGGGTCAAGAACCTGTTCTCCATCGCGTCCGCCCTGGCGATGATTTCCGAGCGGTCGACCGAGACCTCGAAGGAGATGTCCGAGGATCTCAGGCTGAGGTTGTCCGCCCTCAACCGCGCGCACGACCTCGTTCGTCCGATGGCCGGCGACCCGGAAAAGGCGGCCCATCTCGCCGACCTGCTCGCGCTGCTGCTGGCCCCCTATGCCGGCGACGGGGCCGGCGGTGACCGGGTCCTGGTCACCGTACCCGAGTTGATCGTCGGCGAGGCCTCCGCAACGGCCCTGGCCCTCGTCGTCCACGAATTGGCGACGAACTCGATCAAGTACGGAGCCCTCTCGACCGCGACCGGGACGCTCGACGTTTCCTGCGTCGCCGACGACCGGGAGGCGGTGATCACCTGGAGGGAGCGAGGCGGGCCCGAGGTCATCCCACCGAAGGGGAACGACGGATACGGCAGCCGGCTGGTCACCGGTGCCGTATCGGGCCAGCTCGGCGGCTCGATCGACTTCGAATGGCTCTCGGAGGGCGTCATCATCGTCCTGCGAATCCGCAAGGCGCAGCTGGGGACGTGAGTCCCGCGTACCCGCTATCCAGCGAACAAGTCCCGAAGACGCCCCGCAAGGACGACCGTTCGAAAGCCTCCATGTGGCCCGTCGAGTCGCGGTTCATGCCGCTTGTGGCAGAAGCACCTTAAAGGTCGGCGAGACGATCGACACGCTGACACCGGTTTTCCCGCTCACTTCATCCATGGCGGCTCCCAACTGCCGGACCAGGGAGTCGACGATCATCGTTCCCAACCCGCCGCCCAGTTTGCCGACTTGAGGGGCTTTTCCGACGCCGTTGTCGGAGATCGTCAGCTTCCAATCCGCTCCGTCCGCCTCATAGGTGACCAGGATCCGGGAGTCGGGCCCGCCGTTCGGAAACGCATATTTCACGGCGTTGATCACAAGCTCCGTGACGATCAACCCGATGCTCACGACATTGGACGACGCGATCAAACCTTCGTCGGATAGGACCTCGATCGTGATCGGACGGTTTTCGTCGCTCATCGAGGAAGCCAGACTGTCGCAGAGCTTCGAGAGGAAGGCGCCGATCTCGATCTCGACCATGCCCTCGCATTCACTGAGGTGCGCTTGAACCAGCGCGACCGACATCACGCGCTCATAGGCGTCCTCAAGGTGACCGCGCGATTCGATCGAGGCGACGGCCCGTGCCTTCAAGAGAAGGATGCTGGCAATGATCTGAAGACTGTTCCTGACGCGGTGCTGTAGCTCCTGCAACAGGATGCGGTTCTGGGACAACAGGCGTTCAGCCTCAACGAGCAGTTCCTGCTTCTCCCGTTCGATCGCGCGGCCGTCGGTCACGTCCCTGAAGGCGAGCAGAATGGTCGATTTCTCGCCCTCGGGGGTGAGCAGTTGCCGAGCGTTCAGCAACATGACCCGATGACCGACCTCGGGGAAATCCTGCTCGACCTCGAACGCGTCCATGGCGGCGTGATCGGGAATGATTGTTTCAAGGAGGAGACGCAGTGCAGGGATGTCCCACTGGCCGTCGCCCAATTCATAGAGCGTGCGACCCCGAGTTTCTTCAGGGTCGACCTTGAACGTGTCGTGAAAAGAGCGACTCGCCGCCAGGACGCGAAACTCGCTGTCGAGGACCAGGAACGGGTCAGGGATCGTATTCACGATCTCCAGCGCGAGTATCCGCGCCTCATCAACAGTCAAGAACGGGTTCATCATCGGCGCCATCCTGGAATAGGGGAAACGGCCATGCAGGAAGGATCGACACGCCCGAGGTCGCGAAGGATCAAAGTTAACACGGAACCGAGTCCCGGCATAACCTGCGCTTGGCCAAGGCAGGTCGCCGCCACGACATGGTATGCAACCGACTTAAGCCACGACGCTCCAATGCGAGTCCTCGGACGAAGCGCCGGATCACGGCGTCGTTCAGGCCGTGAGCGTTTTCGCATTCCCGCGAACCGAAGTCGTTCATGTCATTGCTGAGGCGAGGGCCTAGGGTCTTCATCCGGGCCCCACTCCCCACCTGCGCAGACGCATGGGCGCCGATTCTCGCCCGTCTCCGGATCCGTGCCCTCCTGAGTCATCAGAAAGCGGGTCGAACATCCTCGATCTCTATGCTCGCGCGGCGTCTGCCGACGTGATGACCGGCGATTTGCCGGCCCAGTGCCGGTCCTCAAGCTCAGTGATGAGGAAGCGGGCCACATCTGCGCGCGCAATGCTGCCACCATGGAAGTCGGTCAGATCCGTGAGGGCACGTATATCGTCGGTGGCCGGGCCGTTGGTCAGATTGGTGGGCCTGACGATCGTCCAATCCAGGCTGCTTTCGCGGACCTCGTCTTCCTGCCGATCCTTGTCATGATAGGTCGAGTTGAGGAGCAACGGCTGGACGATGCGATCATACAGGAAGCCTCCATGGCCGTGACTGTCGCCCGCGCCAATTCCCGTGATGCACACCAGGCGCTTGATCCCCCGATGCTGCATGGCGTCAATCAGGACGCGCGTAGCGGTCGAGAGGAGCGTCTCTTCGTGGAGCAGGGACAGCTTGGTTCCCAGCGCGCTGATGACCCCATCGCAACCGGCAAGCGCCTTCGCGACGGCTTCGCCATCCCGTGCGTCGCCCTCGATGATGTCGGTACCGGGAAGTAGCGGCGCAGCATCCGAGGCCGAGCGCGCCAATGCGTTTACCTGATGTCCCCTGGCCAGAGCTTGACGAACGACCTCTCGGCCGGTGCCGCCGGTCGCGCCGGTTACGAGAATCCTCATGGTTTTCTCCTCAGGCATGGCGCCGACCGCGCGGCGACTTACCACGATATTCGTCGAGAGAGCCTCGTTCCGGTGCGGTTCAGTTGTCGGAAAGGCAGGTCCGCAAATCGGTGATCCCCGCAGCCTTAATATGAATCCACAGGGCGATCAGGATCCGTTTCCGAATAGTCGCAACCCATGATCGCTTGGCGCCTGTGAGGTTCGCCCAGTCCAACGTGCCGCCCGTCGCACCGATCATCCGCAGGGTCTTCAAGGGACCCCTGATCCTCAACTCGGATTACGACGGTCCCCGGGCGCAGGAGGCACTCAACGACGGCGGGGCCGACGCTATCGCGTTCGGCCGGGCGTTCCTGCCAGATCCGGATCTCTCCCGCCGAAGCCAAGACTATTTGGCGTTCACGGAAGGCAACGTCGCGACCAGGTACACCCGGGGGCCGAAAGGCTAAATCGACTATGCCTGGGCTCCCGGATGACCAATGGTGCCGGGCGTATCGGAAAGAGCGTGATCCGGGTCCATCGTCCTTGGCAGCCGCCGGGGTTGGCGAGACAGGCTGCCCGTCGAACGCAACTGGACCGGGCCTACGCCAGGAAAGATCGTCGTTGGCTTCAGCCGCTGACGGGCAACGCTGTCGAGCGCATCAAGTAGGGAAGCCGCCCATCCGAGGCGCGATACGGAGCAAGCATGGTCAAGATCGCCGTCCTCGATGATTGGCAGGACGTGGCGCGTCGGAGCGCCGACTGGTCGGCCCTGGAAGCCCGCGCCGACGTGGTCTTCTTCGCCGACGCCCTCGGCACCGAGGAGGCCGCGACCGCGCTGGCCGAGTTCGACATCCTGCTGACGATGCGGGAACGGACGGCCATTGCCGACAGCCTCCTCGCGCGACTGCCCAAGCTGCGCATGATCGGCATCACGGGCGGCGCCAACGCCTCGCTCGACATGGAGGCCTGCGCTCGGCGGGGGATCACGGTCTGCAACACCACGGACGGGCGCCCGGCCGCGTCATGGGCCACGGCCGAACTGGCGCTCGGACTCTTGATCGCCGCCGCCCGGGCGATCCCGGTGGCCGATGCCACCATGCGGGCCGGCGGCTTCCAGCACGGCGTACCGGTCGGGATCGGCTTGGCGGGAAAGACGCTCGGCATCCTCGGCCTCGGCCGCCTCGGGACTCGGATGGCGCGTTACGGTGCCGCGCTCGACATGGACGTCATCGCGTGGAGCCCGAACCTGACGGAGGAGAAGGCACGAGAGGCCGGCGCACGGCTGGTCGGAAAGGGCGATTTGATGGCGACGTCCGACGCGATCTCCATCCACATGGTGCTGTCGCCCCGCAGTCGCTGCATCCTCGGCGCCGAGGACATCGCCCGCTTCAAGCACGGCGCCATCCTGATCAACACCTCCCGGGGGCCGCTGGTCGACGAGGCGGCGCTGGTCGCCGCCGTCCAGGCGGGCCGGATCGTCGCCGCGCTCGACGTCTTCGACAAGGAGCCGCTTCCGAAGGACCACCCGCTCCGTGCGGAGGGGTCGACCGTGCTGACGCCCCATCTCGGCTACGGCGTGGCGGAAACCTGGCGCGATTTCTATCCCAAGAGCGTCGAGAACGCCCTCGCCTTCCTCGACGGCACCCCGATCCGCGTCGTGGGGCCGAGTTGACCCCGACGATTGGACCGACGTGAACACGGCGTCCTACGGCCGCGCGCAACGGGTGGCCAAGCAACAACGCCACCGGTCCGAGGTTGACCCCAGGGCATCCGCCCGCCACCCGAGGACGAAACGATGACAAGCCACATGCCGCCGGTGCCGCCCGCCAACCGCAGCCCGAAGGGGACCGGTTCCGATCCGAAGACGGATCGGGACACCTCGATCCACCACCCGCAAGCCGACAACACCGCCGAGCAGGGCGAGACCGCCAACGTCAAGCAGAACACCACGAACAAGGGATACTTCGCCGGCCGCCGCGTGAAGTAGAACCGCGTCGAGCACGCCATCTCCGCCACGCGATCGGTTCCCGGCCTCCCCGCGCGGCTGGGCCGGACCCCTCGATCGAAATCGCGCACAGCCCGCAATTGAGAACGCGCGACATGACGTTCGCCGACGCTGGACGCTCGCCGTCATCGCGGCGATCCGGGCACCTCGTCGCAACCGTTTTCGCATTCCCGGTCAGCGCCTTTGATCGTCTCGCTCGGCAGGAATGCCTGTCATCATCATGGACAGCGTGACTACGATCGCGAACGGGCTTGAACGACGCTGCGGGACGACAGGCGTGCCGACGCAATCCGTCGCCAACCATGACCAGGTACGAACATGAAAATAGGCATCATCGGCGCCGGCCAGATCGGCGGCACGCTGACCCGCCGCCTGACCGCGCTCGGACACCGCGTCGTCGTGGCGAACTCCCGCGGCCCCGAGACCCTCAAGGCGCTGGCTGCCGCGACCGGCGCGACCGCGGTCTGGGCGGTCGAGGCTGTCCGCGACGTGGATCTCGTCGTCGTCACGATCCCGGAGAAACGTGTTCCCGAACTGCCCGCCGGCCTCTTCGCCGACGCCCCGGAGCGACTGGTCGTCGTCGACACGGGGAACTACTACCCGCGCCAGCGCGACGGCCTCATTGCTGCCATCGAGGGCGGCCTGCCGGAGAGCGTCTGGGTCGAGCAGCAAATCGGCCGTCCGGTCATCAAGGCGTTCAACAACATCCATGCCGGACACCTGATGGACCTCGGCAAGCCCCAGGGGACGCCGGGACGCATCGCCCTGCCGGTCGCGGGCGACGACCCGGAGGCCAAGGCAACCGTCATGACGCTCGTCGAGGAACTTGGGTTCGACCCCGTCGATGCCGGCGGCCTCGATGCTTCCTGGCGGCAGCAGCCGGGCACGCCTGTGTACGGCGGCGACCTCGACGCGGCCGGCGTCCGTCGCGCCCTGGGCGAGGCGAGCAAGCCCCGGACGCCGGAGTGGAGCGCCGTCACGTGAGCCGCGCTCCATTCTTCGACGCCAACGGCATGCTCGACGGCTAGTCGCGAGGAGACTTCTAAGATCCGATCATCATCGGATCGGTCAGGTCGAATGGCGCTCGGACGGGAGACTGGCCCGTTCCCCTATGGGATGCCCACTCTCCATTTACAGACACCGGGAATGCGAAAACGCTTCGACGCTCCAGCCGACAAGCATGCATTACTTGGCGAGAGAGGCCGCCACGCTCTTGCAGCGGGCGGCCCGAGTTTGGGGAGGAAGCGCCCCGGAGCGGCAGGCATCGAGGCAACGTTACGCGGTCCAGCCGTGGATCGAGGTCGGTGTTCGGCGTCGATCGAGGCGGTGCGGAAGGCCGGCAACTCGCGGTGCGACCTAACGGCGAAGCGGAGCCGCCACTCGCGGCCCGATCGACTCAGCGGAGGACGCCTTGCGCGCTCGAGACATCATGTCGACGGAAATGATTACCGTCAGGTCCGATGCGGCCATCGAAGACGCCGTGCGGATCATGCTCGCCTCGCACGTCAGCGGTCTGCCCGTGGTTGACGACGCCGGACGTATCGTCGGCATCGTCACCGAAGGGGACTTCCTCCGTCGAGAGGAACTGGGCACCGAGCGCCGCCGGCCCCGGTTGCTCGGCTTCCTGCTCGGACCCGGCAGTCTTGCCGACGACTATACCCACTCGCATGGACGCAAGGTTTGCGAAGTCATGAGCCAAGAGGTCGTGACGGCATCGCCCGACACGTCGATCGAGCGCATCGTCGACCTGATGGTCTCGAAGGGCATCAAGCGACTTCCCGTCGTGCGGGACGGCGTACCGGTCGGGATCGTGGCCCGGGCCGACATCCTCCGCGCGTTCGCCAAGGCCAGTCCGTTCAGGTGGCCGGACCCGATGCGGGATGACGCGGACATCCTTTCCGAGATCTTGGCCGAATTCGATCGCGAGAGATGCATTCCCAAGGGTGCCGTCGACGTCCTCGTTCGCGATGGCCAAGTCGAGCTGCGCGGATCGATTTCCGACGAGCGAGAGCGCGCGGCGGTCCGCGTGGCGGTCGAGAACGTGCGGGGCGTTCGCGCGATCAAGGACCACATCGTCTGGGTGCTGCCCATGACGGGCGCGTTCGAACTCTCGCCGGAGGACCGAAAGGCCGAGGACGCCCGGTCCGCCTCTCTCGCGAAAGTCCCATGACCCCGCCTGTCCGATGCAATGCGGGACCCAATCATGCCCTGGTCATGATCCGAAACGGCCGTCGCGCTCCGGTGCAGGACCGGCCTATGGGTCCCCTTCCGCAAGCCGGCTGCACGTGGCCTCTCGTTGTGCAGTCGAATATCCGTAAAAGCCGAGCGTCCGAGGCCCGGGAACCGAAGCGATGGGACGGCGACACGCCTTGCCGACGCGCGGGGGTGCATGGGCGTTCGCGGTCGTCGGATCGCTGCACGTGACGGGCCTCATCGGTCGCGGTGCCGATGCCACGAAGGGCGCTCCGGCCTTCCTCTGGAGCCACCGCTGGTTCGTCCTTGCCGTGGTGGTCGTGCTAGGCCTGGGCGGCTGGCAGGGCGCGCGTATGTGGTTCGGCCCCGGCGTCGTCGTCGACATTGCGAAACGGGGCGCGCTTATCGAGACGGTCGTGGCCACGGGCAACGTCGAAACGCTCTATCGGGTGATCATCGGCAGCCAGATCACCGGAACGGTCGAGCAGGTCCTGGTCGAGGAAGGCGTCCGTGTCACCAAGGGGCAGCCGCTGATCGCGCTGGAGTCGCGGGAATTGAAGGCCGCCGTCGTCCAGGCGCAGGGCGCCGTCGCGCAGGCCGAGGCGCGGACACGTCAGATCGACGAACTCACGCTTCCGACCGCCCGCGAGACCCGCAAGGAAGCACAGGCCACGCTGCTGAACGCCCAGCAGACGTTCGACCGCACGTCGGACTTAAGCCGCAACGGGTTCGCCACGCACGCAGCCCTCGACACGGCGCAGAGGGATCTGGACGTCGGGCACACGCAGGTCCGCTCCGCCGAGGTACAGGTCTACACGTCCAGCCCGGGCGGCAGCGATTACGTCATGGCGC
This sequence comes from Lichenifustis flavocetrariae, assembly GCF_026130545.1. Lineage (GTDB taxonomy): Bacteria > Pseudomonadota > Alphaproteobacteria > Rhizobiales > Beijerinckiaceae > Lichenihabitans > Lichenihabitans flavocetrariae. Next base: position 26,902 of record NZ_JAMOIM010000035.1, read on the forward strand.
AGACCCAGCTCAACCAGGCGCGGGCGAGCCTCGACACCGCCACCTCGCGACTGGCCTACGCGACGATCTCGGCGCCCAGGGACGGCGTGCTCATCACCCGAAACGTGGAGCGCGGTACCGTCGCGCAGCCCGGGAACACGCTGCTCGTCCTCGCCCCCGATGGGGACACGCAGCTCCTCCTGGCGATCGACGAACGCAACATGGGCAAGCTCGCGCTGGGGCAGCACGCCATCGCCTCGGCGGACGCCTATCCGGACAAGCGGTTCGACGCCATCATCTCCTACATCAACCCGGCCGTCGACATCACGCGGGCGTCCGTCGAGGTCAAGCTGACCGTGGCCGCCCCCCCGGCCTACCTTCGGCAGGACATGACGGTCTCGGTCGACATCGAGGTCGCGCGCAGCGCGAACGCCCTCGTCCTGCCGGTGCGATCGGTGCGTGACGGCCTTTCCGGTGACCCTTGGGTCATGGGGGTGCGGAACGGGCGGGCCTACAAGCAGTCCGTGCGCCTCGGCTTGCAGGGGAACACGCAGATCGAAGTCCTCGCCGGCATCAAGGACGGCGACGCCGCGATCCCCGCGAGCGCCGGCGTCCTCACGGGGCAGCGGATCAGGCCGATCACGCCATGAGCCGATGGCTGCCCTTCGAGTGGATCGCCGCCATTCGCTTCCTGCGCGAAGGGCGGATGCAGACGCTGTTCATCATCACCGGCATCGCGATCGGCGTCGGCGTCATCGTCTTCATGTCGGCGCTCCTGACGGGGCTTCAGGCGAACTTCATCAAGCGGGTGCTGACCTCCCAGCCGCAGATCCAGCTCATCCCGCTCGATCAGATCGCCCGTCCGCTCCGAAACGCGCCCGGCGTGTTCGAGAATGCATCCGTTCAGCGTCCGAGCCAGCGCGTCATCTCCGTCGATCAATGGCAGAAGGTCCGCGACCGCATGCAGTCCATGCCAGAGATCACGGCCATCTCCCCGACGATGGCCGGCTCGGCTCTCGCGATCCGAGGGGCCGCGAGCCGTGCGATCACGATTTCCGGCATCGAGCCCACTTCGTATTTCACCATCGTGCGGATCCCGGATTATGTCGTCGCGGGCGTGCCGCGCCTGAACAGCCAGGACATCATCATCGGCACCGAGCTGGCGAAGGACCTGGGCGCCACGGTAAACGACAAGCTGAACGTCCAGGCCGCGACCGGCACGCCGGTGGTCCTGACCGTCACGGCCGTGCTCGACCTCGGCAACAAGGCCGTCAACGAGCGCAACACCTACGTGGCCCTTCGGACGGCGCAGTCGCTGCTCGGCATCATCGGCGGCGTGACCACCGTCGACCTGACCGTCAAGGACATCTACGCGGCGGAGACCCTGGCCAAGCGGATCGAGGGCTCGAACGCCGTCGAGGCCGACAGCTGGATCGCCACCAACGCCCAGTTCTTCACCGCCGTCCAGGCCCAGAAGACATCCAACACGATGATCCGGCTCTTCGTCGCGCTCTCGGTGGCGTTCGGGATCGCGGCCGTCCTCGTCGTTTCGGTGATCCAGCGCTCGAAGGACATCGGCATCCTGCGCGCCATGGGCGCGTCGCGCGGCCAGGTCCTGCGGGTGTTCCTGATCCAAGGCGGCGTGCTCGGGTTCGTGGGTGCGATCGCCGGGTCCGTCCTGGGCGCGGGGGGACTGATGTACTGGCATTCCGCCATGCGGCAGGCCGATGGATCGGAGCTGTTCCCCTTGATGCTGGAGCGCGACCTCTTCATCGCGACGGCGCTGCTCGCGACGGCGACCGGGCTGGTGGCCGCCATGGTCCCGGCGATCCGGGCGGCCAAGCTCGATCCCGTGGTGGCGATCCGTGGATGATCCGGTCCTGCGCCTCGACAGGATCTGCAAGGCCTACAACGTGGGCCTGCCTTCCGAGACGAAGGTGCTGCACGACGTCGATCTTACGCTGAAACGCGGGGAGTTCCTGGCGCTGATGGGGCCGTCCGGCTCGGGAAAGAGCACGCTCCTCAACATTATCGGGCTCCTGGACCGTCCGACGTCCGGGCACCTCTTCATCAAGGGCCAGGACACCGCGCTCCTGAACGACGCAGCGTTGACGCGGCTCCGGGGGCACACGATCGGCTTCGTGTTCCAGGACCATCACCTGATCTCGGCGTTCACCGCGGTCGAGAACGTCCTGATGCCGCTGCTCGTCGACGCCGAGTTCGCCGGCCCGGACATCGTCCAGAAGGCCAATGCGCTCATGGCGCGGGTGGGGTTGGCGAAGGTCGCCGACAACCGGGCGATGAACATGTCGGGCGGCCAGCAGCAGCGCGTGGCCATAGCCCGCGCACTGGCGATGAGCCCCGACCTTTTGCTCGCGGACGAGCCCACCGGCAACCTCGACACGCAGTCCGCCGGCGGCGTCTTCGACCTCATGCGGGAGGTAAACCGCGAGAGCGGAACCACCATCCTGATGGTCACGCACAACCTCGATCTCGCGAAGCGCTGCGATCGCATCGTGGACGTCGTCGACGGCCGCATCACGGCTTGAGGGAGGGCGCCTAGACCGGACGCCTCATGGGGTCGACCGCTACTTCTGCGGCGTCATCAGGTCTTCGGCATGGAAATAGGCGCGGGCGTGCTTTTGCAGCGCGCCATCTGACGGGTGGTCGACCGTCTCGATGCCGACGATCTTGTCCATCGCGCGCGGATCATGGGCCGCGATGTGTTTTATAGCACGGTCTTGGCCAAGCCGGGTCCCGTCAGCGGGCCGTTCCGATCGCCTCGACCACCGCGTGCAGGTAATCCTTGTCTTCGGCGGCATGACCGCTCCCGATGGAATTCGCCTTGTGGTGGATATGGACGTGGGGGTCCTCTGGATGCAGGACCAGCTTGTCCATCTGGTCGGCGTCGAAATGGAAGACCTTGGCTTCGTGGTGATCGATCCACACGACGGCGTGGTTGTGCTGCTTCATCGGCTCGACCTCATGAGAGTGGGGCGTCGTGCTCGACGCCGAAGGGTCGCGTGGCCCCATCGACGCCGCGAACGAAGCGCCGTCATGCCGCCGGGGCAAGCTCGGTTTCATCCTGCACGGGATTGAGTTCATCGCCGCGCTGGCGGACCCACTTGGTGATGTGATCGAGGGCGGCCCGGATGCGGGGAGTGTCGCGATTGTCCTTGTGCACGACCTGCCAGATGCCCGTGCTCGGTATCTGGGTCGGCAGCGGCGGGGTCTTCAGCCGAACGAGCCCTGGCTCGGCGTCCGCGCAGTAGCGGACGAGGCTGGCCAGGCCTCCTCCTTGTTTGGCGGCCGCGAGCGCGGCCGCGTGGCTGCTGGTCTGCATGGCGATGCGCGCCCGAGGCGCAAGCTCCGCCAGCCAGTCCGTCTGGGTCGCGTCCTGGATGCCTTCGAGTTGGGTGATCAGACGGTGCCCGGCGCAGCCCGCGTCGTAGTCGCATTCGCCGTGCCGTTCGAGGTAGCCGGGGCTGGCGTAGAGCCCGAAGGCGAGCGTGCCGATCCGGCTGACGAGGAGGTCGTGCTGTTCGGGTTGCCGAAGACGGATGGATATGTCCGCCTCGCGCATGGAAAGGCTGAGTTCCCGAGGGTTAGGGATCAATTCGACCATGATGTCGGGTTGCGTTTCGTAGAGCGTCCCCAGGCATGGCGCGACGAGGTTGCTGGCGATCGTCTCCGCGCAGGTGACGCGGACCGGGCCCGCCATGCGCAGGTCGCGTCCGACCACTTGGCGCTCCAGCGCAAGTGCCTCCGCCTCGACCAGTTCCGCCTGCTTGCGGACATCTTCGCCGGCCGGCGTGGGCACGTAGCCGTCCGGGGTCCGGTTCAGGAGCCGGACGCCCAGGCTGGTTTCCAGGGAGTTGAGGCGGCGGCCCACGGTCGACTGGGCCACGTGCAATTGCTTCGCGGCACCCGAAAGGCTGCCCAGACGTGCTACCGCGAGGAAAAACCTCAGGTCATCCCAATCCAGCATAGGGCTCTCCTAAACACGCGACGGACGCCCGAACCAGACGCTTTCCGTTTCCGCATAGTCGCTACCCGGGATCGCTCGGTGCGTTCGAGATCAGAAAAGCTTATCGGGGAGACGTATTGCAGGTCGATCGTGGAGTTTCTTTGCGTCGGGACGAAGGTCCTCCCACGTCCGGTCCGACAAGTTTACATCTACCAACGACACCCTAGCGACATACGCCGCATGCGATCTTCGATACTCGCTATGCGAAAACGCTGCTTCCACGTCGGCTCGACTCGGCCGCCGTGGCTTCGGAGCGGCCTACCATGAACCATCTCATCGTGGTCGCCCGTCCCGTCGAACCTCCTGCACCGGTCTCCCCGAGGCCTGAAGGCGCGGCCAGCGTCGGAAACAAGGACATCGCGAAATGGAACTCGACGAAGCCATGGCGGGCCGCCGGGCCGTCCGCGAATACATGGCCCAAGCCGTCGACGAACGAACGATCCGTCTCCTGATCGACGACGCGATGGAAGCGCCGAGCGCCGTCAACGGGCAGCCCTGGACCTTTACTGTCGTGCGAAACGGGTCAGTGCTCGATCGCGTATCGCGGGACGCGAAGGCCCACGTGTTGGCGACGACGCCTGCCGACGCAGTGCCGGCGCACTTCAAGTCGATGCTCGACGACCCGGATTGCCAGGTCTTCCACCACGCGCCGGTGCTCGTCCAGATCTCGGCCGCCACCGAGAACGCCTGGAAGGTCGAGGATTGCGCGCTCGCCGCCCAGAACCTCATGCTGGGCGCCTATGCCGTAGGCCTGGGCTCCTGCTGGATAGGCCTCGCGCAGGGCTACCTCGGGACGACTGCCGGCAAGGCGGCGCTCGGTCTTCCCGTCGAATGGGCCCCGGTGGCGCCGATCATCCTGGGACACCCGAAAGCCGCGGCGGCCCCGGTCCCTCGCAAGTCGCCGGAGATCCACTGGGTGGATTGAGGACGAAGCGCGTGCGGCGACGACCTGCCGAGAGGCCGACTAAGCTCGGTCCGAAGCGCCTCCGGCAAGCACCCGGCGTTCCCGATGAAAGGACCGCGAACGTTTTCGCAGGCGCGACTGGACTCTTGGCAATATCGCAGCCGCGCGAACCCTGTTGCAGGGCTGATCGAGGCATTTGAGCCTGCACTGGCCGCCGCGACCGATGTCGACGGCCTGACGTCGGACCGGCGTCGACTCACGCGTACGCATATTCGCATAGCCGCGGCGCGAAGTCGGTTCGGGTGTGAAGGTTGACGTTGGACTACAGGTCGATCGGCCAGGGCGAACGCCTTTGCTTCTGCATTGGATCGCCACGATGGCACGCCCCGCCGCATTCGCCTCGTTGCCGCCGAGCCTCAATCCCTTCCTGTACTCTGGGGTGGGCACCGAATTGAACGGCTCGGAGTTGACCGTCCTTTCGATCCTGGCCCGGCTCGGTTTCGATCCTTGGATCGAGGCCGGTCGCCTCGTCACCCTTCCGAAGGCGGTCGCGGCGTCCTGGTTCGCCGAGCGGATTTCGCAGATGCCGCTGACTGCGCCTGCCCTTGCCGGAGCGGCCGAAACCGCTTCGAGGCTGGTCGCGCTGCTGCCGGCCGATGCGCAGGTAATTCGGGTCGGCTCCAAGAGCGAAGCCGCAGGCCAAGTCGACGCGGCGAGGACGCCCCATTGGGCAATGCTCCTCATGGTCCTGTGCGCCCTCGCGCTCGGTGCGGTCGCTTCGTCCCATTCCCCGGCAGCACAGACCACATCCGCGCGATCCGAACCGATCCATCTGGACGCGATCAAGCCACAAGACGGGACAGGAGTCACGACCCCTGTGAACCGTGATTGACGAGGCGTTCCACCCGACGCGTAAGCCTTAGGAGATCATCGATGCTCATCGCAGTTTCAGCGCTCAAGGGATACGCCGTCGAGGCCAGTGACGGCGGCGGGATAGGGAAAGTCCACGACCTCCTGTTCGACGACGTGACCTGGCGGCTCCGATGGCTCGTCGTCGACGTCGGGTCCTGGCTCAGCGATCGAAAGGTCCTCGTCCATCCCTCGTCGATCCGGAACCCGGATTACGTCGGCCAGGTGCTGCCACTCACCCTGACGAAGCTCCAGATCGAGAATAGCCCGCCGCTCGCGACGGACCAGCCCGTGTCCACCAGGATGGAAACGAACCTCTTCGACTACTGCGGATCGGATCCGCTCTGGGGTTACAGCTACTTCGGTGGGGATGGCCTCGGAGGGCCCTTGGGCGGTCCGAGGTACCTCGGCGGACGTGACGGTGTCGGCCTCGCCGACGACGACGAAGGCGACCCGCACCTTCGCAGCCTCGCCGAGGTCACCGGCTACCACATGCACGCCGTGGATGGCGAGATCGGCCATGCAGAGAACTTCCTCGTCGACGACGCCAACTGGGACGTCCGCTACATCATCGTGGACACCAGGAACTGGTGGCCGGGCGAGCATGTCCTGATCTCGCCTTACGCCGTGAAGGCCGTCAGCTGGAGGGCCCGTGAGATCAGGCTCGACGTCGGTCGCGAGAGGGTGAAAAGCAGTCCGCCTTGGGACCCGATCGCAATGATCGACCAGGTCTACGAGAAGAAACTCCACACCCATTACGGCTGGCGTGGTTACGGCTTCTGAACACGGGGAGGCACCACCACCCCTCGCGGCCTCGTCAGCGCGGCCGCGCTTCCATCGTTCCGAAGCACTGGCTCGCTGCGGCCATATCGGCGCATCCCGACATTGCACCGAAGGCTCAGCCCTCATGGAAACCAAACCCGCCGACGCCCAGGTTGCCGGTTCCGAGAGGGAATCGAAGGCCGAACGCGAGAAGGGATCGAAATCGCCGTCGAAGGTCATCGACGCGAACGCGGCTCGGGATGCGCCGAAATCGACCGATCCCGCTGACGTTACTGCCGGCGCCGCTCAACAGGCAGGGCTGACGAGCGACGAAGCGCGCGCGCGGCTCGACAAATTCGGGTCCAACTCCCTGCCGGACACCGGCGCGCATCCCCTGCGGATGGCGCTGGAGAAGTTCTTGGCGCCCGTGCCGGGGATGCTGGAAGCGGCGGTCGTCCTGGAGGTGGTTCTCGGCAAGTACGCCGAGGCTGCGATCATCGTCTTCCTCCTCCTGTTCAACGCCGCCCTCGGCCTGTTCCAGGAGAGCCGCGCCCAGGCAACCCTAACCGCACTGAAGGCGAAACTGGCGCTGTCCGCGTCGGTGCGACGTGACGGCAAATGGAAGACCGTACCCGCCGCGGAGCTGGTCCCCGGCGACTTGGTGAAGCTCTCGCTCGGCGGCGTGGTCGCCGCCGACTTGAAGCTGACGAGCGGGGAGATACTGTTGGACCAGTCGATGCTGACCGGCGAATCGGTCCCGATCGAAGGCTCCGCGAACCTCCAGACCTATGCCGGGGCATTGGTTCGGCGCGGTGAGGCCGAGGGGGTCGTCACGGCCACCGGCGGACGGACCAAGTTCGGCCGGACGGCTGAACTCGTTCGGACCGCCCATGTCGTGAGTTCCCAGCAGAAGGCGGTCCTGCGCGTCGTGCTCAACCTTGCCGCCGTCAACGGCGTCGTCATCCTGATGCTGGTGGGCTATTCCTGGTTCATCGACATGCCGGTCGGCGAGATCATCCCGCTCGTCCTCACGGCGATCCTTGCGTCCATCCCGGTCGCGCTGCCCGCCACCTTCACCCTCGCCTCGGCCCTCGGCGCCCGCGCCCTCGCCCAGAAGGGCGTCCTGCCGACCCGCCTCTCCGCCGTGGACGAGGCGGCATCGATCGTCGTGCTGTGCGCGGACAAGACCGGCACGCTGACGCGCAACGCGTTGAAGGTCGCGACCGTCCGTCCGGAACCGGGTTTCGACGAGGCGCACGTCCTGGCACTGGCCGCGCTCGCCAGCTCGGACGGCGGAGACGACCCGGTCGACGGGGCCATCCGCTCGGCCGCCGCGGGCAAGCCCGTCCCCGACGCGCCGAAGCTGGTCAAGTTCGCCGCGTTCGATCCGGCCAAGAAGATGTCCGAGGCGACGGCGACCGGGGCCTCGGGGGACGCGCAACGGATCGTGAAGGGCGCTTTCGTCGTCGTCGTCGCACTGGCCCAGTCCTCACCTGGCGCCGCGGTCGCGGCCAAGGAACTCGAAGGCCAGGGTTTCCGGGTCCTGGCGGTCGCGGCCGGGTCCCCCACGGCGATGAAGCTCGCGGGACTGATCGCGTTGAGTGATCCGCCCCGTCAGGATTCGGCCGGGTTGATCACCGAGTTACACGGCCTCGGCATCCGCACCGTGATGGTGACGGGCGACGCGCCGGCCACGGCGGCCATCGTCGCCAAGGCCGTGGGACTGGCCGGCCCGATCTGCCCGCCGGAGCCGATCCCCGACGCCGTCCGGCCGGAGCAGTTCGCGGTGTTCGCCGGCGTCCTGCCGGAAGACAAGTACAAGCTCGTCAAGGCGTTCCAGACGGGCGGCCATGCCGTCGGGATGTGCGGCGACGGGGCCAACGACGCACCGGCCCTGCGCCAGGCCCAGATGGGCATCGCGGTCTCGACGGCGACCGACGTCGCCAAGTCGGCCGCCGGCATGGTGCTGACGGAGCCCGGGCTCGGGGGCATCGTCGCCGCGGTCAAGGAAGGGCGGACCACGTTCCAGCGGGTCCTCAGCTACACGCTCAACTCCATCACGAAAAAGACGGTGCAGGTGCTGTTCCTGGCGGTCGGCTTGCTCATGACCGGCCACGCGATCCTGACGCCGATGCTCATGGTCCTCATCATGATCACCGGCGACTTCCTCGGCATGGCGTTGACGACCGACAACGTCCGTCCGTCGCCCGCGCCGAACGCGTGGCGGATCGCCCCCCTGACCGTCGCCGGCGTCAGCATGGGGCTCGGCGAGTTGCTCTTCTGCTCGGCCATCCTGGTCTTCGGGTTCTACAGGATGGGCTTTGCCATCGGCCCGTTGCAGACGCTGGCTTTCGTCGCGATCGTGTTCGGCAACCAGGCGACGACCTACACCAATCGTGAGCGCCGCCACCTGTGGTCGTCCCGGCCCAGCTCCTGGCTGATCGCGTCGTCGACCGCCGACATCCTGATCGCCTCGACGCTCGCGGTCGGCGGCATCGCGATGGCGGCCCTGCCGCTTTGGCTGGTCGTTTCCACGCTCGCCGCCGCGGCGGTCTTCGCGGTCCTCCTGGACTTGGTGAAGGTGCCGCTCTTCCGACGTCTCGCGATCACCTAGGCCGGATCAGGAGTGCATCGAATGGCGACGAAGATCGATTCCAAGGACTTTCGCGTGCGCGAGGACGACGAGGTCGATCTCGAGAAGTGGCCCACGCGCGTCGAACCCGTCTACCGGTCGAAGGAGCAATACCAGTCGATGCTCACGGACCATGTCGGCCGCCTCAGTGATCAGCAGCAGCTCCTCTACGCTTCGGATCGGCATTCCGTCCTGCTGATCTTCCAGGCCATGGACGCCGCGGGGAAGGACGGCGCGATCAGGCACGTGATGTCCGGCGTCAATCCGCAGGGTTGCCAGGTCTTCAGCTTCAAGCACCCGAGCGCCGCGGAGTTGCAGCACGATTTCCTCTGGCGCACCACCCGTGACCTGCCGGAGCGCGGGCGGATCGGGATCTTCAATCGGTCGTACTACGAAGAGGTTCTGATCGTCCGCGTCCATCGGGAAATCCTCCTGGGCGAAGGTGTTCCCGACGCGCCGCGCCACGACAAGGAACTTTGGCACGATCGTTATCGGTCGATCCGCAACCAGGAGCGGCACCTCCACGCCAACGGCACCCGCATCGTCAAGTTGTTCCTTCATATGTCAAAAGAGGAGCAGCGGAAGCGCTTCCTCGCTCGCATCGACCAGCCGGACAAGAACTGGAAGTTCAGCGATGCCGACGTGAAGGAGCGCGAGTCATGGAAGCGTTACATGACGGCCTATGAGGAGTGCCTGGGCAAGACGAGTACGGGCGACTCCCCTTGGTACGTCGTGCCCGCCGACGACAAGGAAAACGCGAGACTCATCGTGTCACAGATCGTCCTCGACACGTTCGAGGAGTTGAAGATGTCTTTCCCGAAAACCAGCGAGGAGCGACGCCTTGAATTGCTGTCAATGCGCAATCGGTTGGAGCCTGAAACCAGGAGGCCGGCATGATCGTGACTAGGGTTGCGCGGCAGAACCATTGCGCCAGTGTTCTCCCGAAGCACGCTTTCGAGCGTCGGCGTAGCCCCGGCACCTGAAAGGTCATCTCACGGTCAATGCCGAGGTTGGCAATGGCTTGCTCTCGTTCACGAAGATCTGTTCGCGTCAGATGACTGCGCCGCGCGCAGTGCGCCGCCGCAGCCGCATCCGCATCGACAAGGGCTCAGTGCCGTTCGGCGGTCCTTTCCAGGTGGCCGCCGAACCCGAAGCGGAGCGCCGACAGGACACGGTCGGCGTAGTCGGCCTGGCCTCGGGAGCCGAAGCGGGCGAACAGGGCGGCCGATATCACCGGCGCCGGCACGTTCTCGTCGATGGCCGCCTGGAGGGTCCACCGCCCTTCGCCGGAGTCCGACACCCGGCCGGCGTAGCCATCCAGCCCCGGGCTTTCCCTCATGGCTGCCGCGGCGAAGTCCGGCAGCCATGACGAGACGACGCTGCCGCGCCGCAACATCTCGGCGACCTGCGGTACGTCGATGTCGTATTTGTAGAGTTCGGGATTGCGTAGCGGCGTCGTCTCCGCATCGGCCGCCGCCGGGGCGAGGAGCCCGGCGTTAACGTGCATGAGGATGTCCAAGCCTTCCGCGTAGGAGGCCATCATCCCGTATTCGATACCGTTGTGGACCATTTTCACGAAATGCCCGGCGCCGATCGGCCGCAATGGAAGTAGCCCATCTCCGCGTTGGTCGGTTCGCCGGTGGCCCCGGCGGTTCGCGCCGCGGCGTCGACGCCGGGCGCCAATGCACGAAAGATCGGATCGAGCCGTTGCACGATAGCCGTATCGCCGCCGATCATGGCAGAAACCACGCTCCAGCCCCCAGACTCCGCCGCTCACGCCGACGTCGACGTGTGCAAGTTCTTCGCGCGCAGCTCGCCGGATATCGTCGTGGTAGTAGGAATTGCCGCCGTCGAGCACGACGTCACCCGATTAAAGAAGGGGCGTCAGCGTCGAGATCACCGAGTCCACACTCGGATCCCTCATGCAACGGCTTTCAAGGGCGGCGAGATCGACGGGTTTGGAGCGGCCAAACCGGCCAACACCAACGCGGAAGCCGGGTTCATCGCTTCCACCATCGACGTCGGGATAAGGATGGTCGACCCCCTCTCCTTGGTCGTCTCGTAGATGATGTTCATCGCTCGCAGCTGCAGGGCGATCGGGTACTCGGCGTAGGTCTTCGCGGCCGCGACAAACCGGCTGGCGACCTCGTCCTCGGCTGATCCAAGGATGATACGGGCTTGCTTCTCCCGCTCCGCCTGCGCTTGGCGCGACATCGCATCCTGAAGCGCCACGGGGATCGCCACGTCGCGCACCTCGACCGAGGTCACCGAGATGCCCCAGGCCGATGTCTTCGCGCCGATTTCGGCTCTGAGCTGTTCGTCGGCCGCCTTCCTGTCGGACAGCAATGCGGCCAGCATCGAGGAGCCGATCATCTCGCGGAGCGAGGTCTGCGCTACCCGATCGATCGCTTGACGATAATCCGTGATCTTCAAAGCGGCTGCCTCCGCGTCGTGCACGTGCCAGAAGATGATGGCGTCCACGTTGACCGGCACCGTGTCCTTGGTCAGCGCCTGCTCGGCGTTGAAGGCCGTCGTCTGGATCCGTTCGTCGATGACGGCGATGACCCGGTCGAACACGGGAATGATCAGGAACAAGCCGGGCCCGCGGACGCCCTGGAGCTTGCCCGCTCGAAGGATCACGAACTTCTCCCAGGAATTGGCAACCTTGAGCGAGAGGGCGACGAGCACGGCTGCAACGAAGAACAGGATGGCCAGGGGTACGGCGAACCAGCTGAACGACAACGTGCCGAATCCGGCAAGCGCCAATCCGCAAAGGAAGAGGATCGTTGCCAGCAGCGATGTGATCGGGTTCATGCGACGGCTCCTGGACGCTCGAACTTCATGCCCCAATTGAGACATATCCGGGTGAACGCGCAGGTGACCGTTGCCGACGTGCCTGATTTCGCGTTTGGACTATTCGTTTCCGCATTCGACCGATCATGGCGTGCTGCACGAATTGAAGGAGCCCGGTGAGGGCGGCCGTGGCCGTGCCGGTCAGGATGCCCGTGAGCACCACCGCCAGCCAGAACGCGGCGGCACCGGCTTGGCGCAACGACGTGGGGACTTCCTCGCGGATGGGTGAACGATTCAAGGGCCCGCACGATTCCTGGCGAGGAGAGAGCGACACGCCCCTGATCAGGCGCCGATCACGCTCCGCCGAGTCAAGTGCGGCGTCGACCGTCAATCTCGATGGTCGTCAGACCTGGTTTCCAGCCTCCAAGGAAACCGCGTGATCGCGACGCGCGGGGACCTTGCTTGGATCAGGGCTTGCATCGACCACGGCCCGCTTTGCAGCCCGCGACCGCGAGGCACGTCGATCCGGGATCCGTCGACGATGGCGGCAAGCCGTTCTCGACGACACAGAGCCTTCGGCTTCCCGTCCTGGCTGATGGACTTCGCGCCGGCTTCAATCCAGATCGGACGAAGTACCAGGACCTGCTCCAATGCCTGACCTTTGCATAAGGCCCTTCAACCCAGGCGCGCGGATCTAAGCCGTAACGCGTTCCCGATGACAGACACGGAGCTGAGCGACATCGCAAGCGCGGCCACGATGGGGCTGAGCAGGATTCCGAAGGCCGGGTAAAGCACGCCGGCCGCCACCGGGATGCCGATCGCATTGTAGGCGAAGGCGAACATTAGGTTCTGGCGGATGTTGCTCATCGTCATCCGGCTGAGCGCGACCGCTCGCGCGATGCCGGCGAGGTCGCCCTTGACCAGCGTGATTCCGGCGTTCTGGATGGCGACCTCGGTGCCGGTCCCCATGGCGATCCCGACATCGGCCTCGGCAAGGGCCGGGGCGTCGTTGACGCCGTCGCCGGCCATGGCCACCACCCGGCCTTCCGCCTTGAGCTTGCGGATAGCGTCGTGCTTGCCCTCGGGCAGGACATCGCCCTGAACCTCCTTGATGCCGAGCAGCCGCCCGATCGCCTGGGCCGTCGCGACATTGTCGCCCGTCAGCATGAGGATCCTGATGCCGTCCGCGCGCAAGGCGTCGAGCGCGGCGGCGGTGCTCGACTTGACCGGATCGGCGATGGCGATCACCGCCCCGGCCCTCCCGTCCACGGCCATGAAGAGGGCTGTCGCTCCGTCGCGGCGCAGTTCCCCCGCCCGTGCGGTGGACGGGCCGAGGTCGGCCCCGGCGTCCCGCATCATGGCCTCGTTGCCCAGCGCAACCGAGCGTGGGCCGACCTTGCCCGTGACCCCTTGCCCATGACGGAGGCGAAGTCGGTGGGGTCCTGGACCGTGATGCCCTTGTCGCGCGCCGCCGCGACGATGGCGGCGGCGAGCGGATGCTCGCTCGACCGCTCCAGGCTCGCCGCCAGGGCGAGCACGTCTGTCTCCGACAGGCCTTCGGCAGGCACGATCGCGGTGACCTTGGGCTTGCCCTCCGTCAGCGTGCCGGTCTTGTCCACCACCAGTGTGTCGACCTTCTCCATGCGCTCCAACGCCTCGGCTGACTTGATCAAGATTCCCGCGCCCGCCGCCTTGCCGACGCCGACCCCGATGCTCATCGGCGTGGCCAGCCCGAGCGCGCAGGGGCACGCGATGATCAGGACGGACACGGTCGCGATCAGCCCGTAGGACAGCGACGGCGGGGGTCCCCAGGCGGCCCAGGCCACGAAGGTCATGACGGCGATCCCAAGCACTGCGGGAACGAAGTAGCCGGCGACGGTGTCGGCCACGCGTTGGATCGGGGCCCGGCTCCTCTGCGCCTCGGACACCATCTGGACGATGCGCGCCAGCATCGTGTTGGACCCGACCTTGTCGGCTCGCATGACAAGGGCGCCGGTGCCGTTCACGGTGCCGCCGATCAGCTTGTCGCCGGCACCCTTGGCGGCCGGCATAGACTCGCCGGTCACCATCGATTCGTCGACGGCGCTGCGGCCGTCGAGCACGACGCCGTCGACCGGCACGCCGCTGCCAGGGCGTACGCGCAACGAGTCACCGACCCGGACTTCCGCCAGCGGCACCTCCTCGTCGGTCCCGCCCTTTCCCACGCGCCAAGCCGTGTTGGGCGCGAGTTTGAGCAAGGCGCGGATCGCACCGCCGGTCTGGTCGCGGGCGCGCAGCTCCAGCACCTGGCCCAGCAGCACCAGGACGACAATGACAGCCGCCGGCTCGAAGTAGACGGCGACCATGCCGCCCATCTCATGGAAGCCGGCCGGGAAGAGGCCCGGCACGAAGGTCGCGACGAGGCTGTAAAGGTAGGCAGCGCCGGTTCCGAGCGAGATCAGACTGAACATGTTCAGGCTGCGGTGGAGCACGGACGCCCAGCCGCGCTCGAAGAAAGGCCAGCCGGCCCACAAGACGACCGGCGTCGACAGGACGAACTGGATCCAGGTCGAGACATGCGGCGGGACGAGCTTGTCGAGGCCCAGGGCCGGGACGTGGCTCCCCATTTCCAGGACGAAGATCGGCAGAGTCAGGGCGAGGCCGATCCAGAAGCGACGGGTCATGTCCGCCAATTCATGGTTGGGCGGCGCCTCCGCCGTGACCGTCAGCGGCTCTAGGGCCATGCCGCAGATGGGGCAGCTTCCCGGCCCCTCCTGCCGGATCTGCGGGTGCATCGGACAGGTGTAGATCGTGCCGGCCGGTGAGGTAGACGCGCGGCGTTTCTCGGTACGGATGTATTTGGCCGGCTCGGCCAGGAACTTGGTCCGGCACCCGGCCGAGCAGAAGAAGTGCGTCCTACCCGCTCGCTCGGCCTTGTAGGCGGTCTTCAATGGATCGACCGACATCCCGCAGACCGGGTCCTTGGCCGTCGCAACCGATGACGTGGCCGTACTACCTCGATCGGCAAGGCCGCGGGATTCGTGAGCCGACGCATCCATGACGATGAGTCCTTCCTTGCCGGCCTCGCACCTTACCTCATGCCGAGGCAAAGCAATCCCCGGAGGGCCTCGGGACTCGGATCGTCCTGCTCCAGCATAGGCTGATCACGATAGGCGACGATCCGCTTCGGCAGATAGGTTCCGTTTCCGAATAGCCGCTACCCGAGATCGCTCAGTGCATTCCACGTCGGACGAGCCCATGCCGCGGTTCCAACAAGGCTGGAACGGGAAGCCGAGGTCCCGTCCAACACCCCGACAACGGAGTTTCGTCACCGCGGATGCGCGAAGCGTTTTCGCATTCCCGGTCACCGACTTTGCTGCTCACGTCGGGGTCGCAGACACCGTACGCTACGAATTCTCCGACGCATATGTGGGCTGTCTGAACTCGTCGGCGGGTCGGACGCGACGCCTGCGTTCGAACGAAACCTCCGCTGCAACCGCCCTGCCAAACTGGCGTCGCGCCGCTTCGGCCCAACTGTCTGAGCATCGGAAGAGACATGAACGAAGGTCCGGCGACAGGTTGCGTGATCTCAGTGCGGGGCGCCGTAGTGGACGTGAGCTTCGCCGGCGCGGCCCTCCCCGCGATCGATACCGCCCTTATCGTGCAGTGGGACCGTCCGGAGTCGCTCGTCCTCGAAGTTCACAGCCACGTCGATCCTTCGACCGTGCGATGCATTGCCCTTCAGGCGACTGCGGGCCTCGCCCGCAGCACGCGGGTCAGCACGACCGGGGCTCCGATCTCGATCCCGGTCGGCGACGCCGTGCTCGGCCGCCTCCTCGACGTCATCGGCACCGTCAGGGACCGCGGGCCGCCGCTGCCGCCCGAAACGCCGCGACGCGGCATCCACAATCCGCCGCCTTCCATGGAGGACGAGACGTCCAGCACCGCCGTGTTCGAGACGGGCATCAAGGTGATCGACCTGCTCGCGCCGCTTCTCCAGGGCGGCAAGGCCGCGATGTTCGGCGGCGCGGGCGTCGGCAAGACGGTGCTCGTCATGGAACTGATCCATGCCATGGTCGAGAAGTACCAGGGCATTTCGGTCTTTGCCGGCGTCGGGGAGCGCTCGCGGGAAGGCCATGAACTGCTAACCGACATGCAGGGCTCGGGCGTTCTGGCCCGCACGGTGCTCGTCTACGGCCAGATGAACGAGCCGCCCGGCGCGCGCTGGCGGGTGCCGCTCACGGCGCTGACCATCGCCGAGTTTTTCCGCGACCAGAAGCACCAGAACGTGCTGCTGCTGATGGACAACGTGTTCCGCTTCGTCCAGGCCGGCGCCGAACTGTCGAGCCTGTTGGGGCGCCTGCCATCCCGGGTCGGCTACCAGCCAACGCTCGCGACAGAGGTCGCGGCCTTGCAGGAACGTATCGCGTCGGTGGCCGGCGCCGCGGTCACGGCCATCCAGGCCGTCTACGTCCCGGCCGACGACTTCACCGATCCGGCCGTCACCGCGATCTCCAGCCACATGGACAGCATGATCGTGCTCTCGCGCGACCTGGCGGCCGCGGGCTTCTACCCCGCCATCGATCCGCTCGCCTCGACGTCGGCGCTGCTGGATCCGATCCTCGTCGGGGAGGAGCACTACCGGGTCGCGGAGCGCGCCCGCGAGGCCCTGGCCCGCTTCAAGGACCTCCAGGACATCATCGCCCTCCTTGGCGTCGAGGAACTCGGCGCGGGCGACCGGGAGATCGTCAAGCGCGCCCGTCGTCTCCAGCGTTTCCTCAGCCAGCCCTTCGCCGTCACGGAAGCCTTCACGGGCACGCCCGGGCGAAGCGTTCCCCGCGCGGAGACGATCGCCGGCTGCCGCGCCATCCTGGACGGCGAGACCGACGAATGGGCCGAAAGCTCGCTCTACATGGTCGGCAACCTGGACGAGGCGCGGAAGAAGGAGACGGACGCGAAGAAGATGGATCGGCCGTCGTGAAGCTGCGCATCGACACGCCGCTTGCGACCGTCGTCGACGAGGACGGCGTCCTCGCGTTCCGGGGAGAGGACGTGAGCGGTGCCTTCGGGATCCTGCCGCGGCACGCCGCATATCTCACCAGCCTGGCGATCTGCGTGGTGAGCTGGACGGCGGCCGGGGGGACGCAACGATGCTGCGCCGTGCGGCGCGGCGTCCTGACCGTCACGCCCGGACGCGACATCGCCATCGCCACCCGGGAGGCGATCGCAGGGGACGACATCGCGACGCTCGAAAAGACCGTCCTGAGCCGGTTTCGCGACGAGATCGAGACAGAGCGGGCCGAGCGGGTCGACAGCACCCGCCTGCAACTGCGCGCCATAAGGGAAATCATGCGTCATCTCCAAGGAGGACGGCCGCCATCGGAGACCTTCGGATGACGGCGTCGAACCACGACCCGGTCGATGATGACCAGCTCCTCGGCAGCGTCAGGCTGCGCGGCACGCGGCACCGGGCCTGGCTGCGCGACGGCGAGCCCTCCGTCGCCCGCCGCCTGGCCCAGATCGGCGTTCTCGGCTGGATCGTCGTGGTGCCCATGCTGCTCGGCGTCTTCGCCGGACGCTGGCTCGACCGGACCTTCGACTCCGGTCTGTTCTGCACCGCTCCGCTGCTGATGCTGGGGGCCGCGCTCGGTTGCTGGTCGGCCTGGAAGTGGACGCAGGCCGCATGAGCGCCTGGGCGTTCCACGGCTGGCCGTCCGTGGCCGCGAGCCTCGCGGCCTATTTCGCCGGGGGGCTCGCGCTCGGCGGCGTGCATTTCGGCGGCCTCTGGTGGACCGCCCGACTTTTCGCGGGGGGCGACCGACTGTTGTTGGCCTTGGGCGTCATGCTGGGTCGCATCGTCCTCCTGGGCGGGCTGCTGACGCTGGTCAGCTTCGCCGGCGCACCGCCGCTGCTCGCGGCCGCGGCCGGCGTTCTCCTGGCCCGTCCGGTCGTGACGCGCCGCATCCGCCGGGTGGTCGCATGACCTCGCCGCTGTCCAGCCTCGCGCTGTTCCACGTCGGTCCGGTGCCGATCACCGCGGCCGTGATCGTCACGTGGGCGCTCATGGCCATCCTTACCCTGGGGAGCGTCCTCGTCACCCGCCGGCTGACGCTTGTCCCGTCGAGGACGCAGGCCGCCTTCGAACTCATCGTCGATACCGTGGACGGCCAGATTCGTGACACCATGCAAATGGAGCCGGGCCCCTACCGTGCCTTCGTCGGCACCCTGTTCGTCTTCATCTTCGTCGCCAACTGGTCGTCGCTCGTTCCTGGGGTCGGGCCGCCCACCGCCAAGCTCGAAACCGATGCCGCGCTGGCCCTTCTCGTCTTCGTGGCGGTGATCTGGTTCGGCATCCGCGCGGGCGGCGTCCTCGGGTACCTCGCGACCTTCGCCTCGCCCAACCCGATCATGATCCCGCTCAACTTCATCGAGAGCCTGACGCGCACCTTCTCCCTCCTCGTCCGCCTGTTCGGCAACGTGATGAGCGGCGTCTTCGTGATCGGGATCGTCCTGTCGCTGGCCGGCTTCCTCGTGCCGATCCCGCTCATGGCGCTCGACCTGCTGACCGGGGCCGTCCAGGCCTACATCTTCGCGATCCTCGCGATGGTGTTCATCGCCGGCGCGGTCAGTGACGGGAAACCCGCGCGCGCCATCCCCGACCTCTCCAATCCAAGGACAACCTCATGAACTGGCTTGCCTGCGCCAGCATCGTCTCGGCCGCGCTTGCGGTCTCGTTCGGCGCGATCGGTCCCGCGCTCGCGGAAGGACGCGCGGTCGCCGCCGCCATGGATGCGATCGCCCGCCAGCCCGAGTCGGCCAATACGATCTCGCGCACGCTGTTCGTCGGGCTCGCGATGATCGAGACAATGGCGATCTACTGCCTCGTCATCGCGCTTCTGCTGCTCTTCGCCAACCCGCTGCTGAAGTCGTGACCCCATGACCTTCGACTGGTGGACGCTCGGCTTCCAGACCGTCAACGTCGCGGTGCTCGTCTGGCTCTTGCAGCGGTTCTTCTGGAAGCCCGTGTCGGCCATGATCCAGCAGCGCCGCAGCACGGTGCAGGGCCAACTCGACGACGCCGCGGCCAAGCGCAAGGAGGCGACCGAGGCGCTGGCCGGGATCGCCGCGACACGCGCCGGTTTCGCCAAGGAGGGCGAAGCGATCCGGACGGCGGCCCATGCCGCGGCGGCGAAGGACAGCACCGCGCAACGGGAGCAAGCGAGCAAGGCGGCAGCGGTGCTGGAGGCCACGGCGCGGGCCGCGATCGAAACTGACCGGTCGACCGCCGAAGCCGCCGCCTCGCGCCGCGCGAGCGACCTCGCGGTCGACATCGCGAAGCACCTCGCGGCGCGGCTCGACGGCGCCGCCGTGCAGGCCGCCTTCCTGGATTGGCTCGTCAAGGCGATCGGGGCGATGCCGGAGGCCGCGCGCCGCCTCGCCGGGGCGGAGGGCGCAACTCTTGAAGCGGTCAGCGCGACGCCGATCGCCGCCGCCGACCAGGCTCGTTATGACGCAGCGATCGGCCAGGCCTTTGGGTCCCGTCCCCAAATCACGTATCGGGCGGATCCCTCCCTCATCGCCGGCCTCGAATTGCGCGGCGCCAACCTGGCCGTCAGCAACAGCTGGCGCGCCGATCTCGCGCAGGTCCTGGCGGATTTGAAGCGATGACGATGGATGCTGACGCGCGCGCGGACGCCTGGCTCGCGGACGCCCGATCCACGCTGGGATCGACGAACCTCGGGCCCCGGGCCGAGCAGATCGGCCGCGTCGAGGAGGTCGGCGACGGCATTGCCCTCGTCTCGGGCCTGCCACTCGCGCGGCTCGACGAGCTGCTCCGGTTCGCCAAGGGGCAGTTCGGCTTCGCCCAGGTATTGGAGCAGGACCGGATCGGCTGCGTCCTGCTGGACGACGTCGATGGCGTCGAGGCCGGCGATGCAGTGCATGGCACGGGCGACGTGGTCCGCGTGCCGGTCGGGCCAGGCCTGCTCGGTCGCGTGGTCGATCCGCTCGGTCGGCCGCTCGATGGAAAGGGGCCGATCGCAGCGGACAGCAAGGAGCCGATCGAGCGACCGGCGCCGGCGATCATCGACCGGGACCTCGTCACCGAGCCCGTCCAGACGGGACTGATCGTGATCGACGCGCTGTTCGCGCTCGGTCGCGGCCAGCGGGAATTGATCATCGGGGACCGCGCCATCGGCAAGACGACGATCGCGATCGACACGATCATCAACCAGAAATCGAGCGACATGGTCTGCGTCTACGTCGCGGTGGGCCAGAAGAGTTCGAGCATCCGCCGCGCCGTCGATGCAATCCACGCCGGCGGCGCCCCGGAGCGGTGCATCATCGTGATCGCCGAGGCCGCGAGTTCCCCCGGCCTGCAATGGATCGCGCCGTTCGCCGCGATGACGATGGCCGAGTATTTCCGCGATCGGGGTCAGCACGCCCTGATCGTGATCGACGACATGACCAAGCACGCCGCGACCCATCGCGAGATCGCGCTGCTGACGCGCCAGTCGCCCGGCCGCGAGGCCTATCCGGGCGACGTGTTCTACGTGCATGCGCGCCTGCTGGAGCGGGCCGCCAAGCTCTCGAAGGAGAAGGGCAGCGGGTCACTCACGGCGCTGCCCATCGCCGAGACCGATGCGGGCAATCTCAGCGCCTACATCCCAACCAACCTGATATCGATCACGGACGGCCAGATCGTGCTCGACGCGAAGCTGTTCCGCCAGGGCCAGAAGCCGGCGGTCGACGTCGGCACCAGCGTGAGCCGCGTCGGCGGCAAGACCCAGGCCCACGCCCTGAGGGACGCCGCGAAGACGCTGCGCCTCGACTATGCGCAATTCCTCGAACTGGAGGCCTTCACCCGCTTCGGTGGGATGCCCGACACGCGGGTCCGGAACCAGCTCGCCCGGGGCGCCCGCATCCGGGCGATCCTCGAACAGCCGCAGCATTCGCCGTTGCGGCTGGCCGACGAAGTCGCCCTGGTGCTCGCGGTGCAGTTCGGCCTCCTCGACACGATCCCGTTGCCGACCGTGGATGCCGTCCGGAAAGGCTTGCGCGATGCGCTCGACAAGGATGCGGCAGAGGCGGTCAGGCAGATCGAGGACAAGGGCCTGCTCGACGACAAGACGAAACAAGCGCTTCGCACCGTGCTGGAACGTCACGTCAAAACACTGGCGCCAGCGCCAGCGCAAGCGCCGGCCCCGACATCGGCCAAGCCGGCGTGACCGAGCGTCTCGCCGAGGTCGGAGCCCGGATCGACGGCATCCGGCAGCTCGGTGCGGTGGTGAATGCGATGCGCGGCATCGCGGCCGCCCGCGCCCAGCAGGCCCGCGGCCAGCTCGCCTCCGTCGACGGTTATGCGGCCGCGATCGCCGCGGCCATTGGACAGGCCCTCACGCTGACGCCCGCGATCCGTTCGGAAAGTCCCGCGCATCGGCCGACCGGCTCGGCGCTCGTGCTGTTCTGCGCCGAACAGGGTTTTGCCGGCGCCTTCAGCGAGCGCCTCCTCGACGCGGCCGGACCTGATCTAGGCCACGGCAAGTTGTACCTCATAGGAACGCGTGGCGGGACCGTCGCTCGCGAGAGGGCCATCACGCCTGAATGGTCAGGCGCCATGCCCTCCCATTCGGATGGCATTCCCAAGCTCGCGGCCGTGATCGCCGAGGCGCTCTACCGACGCATCGCCGCCGGGGACGTCGACCGTCTCGACGCGATGTTCGGCCGGTGGGATCCAGGGCACGGCTGTCGCGTCGAACGCCGTCGCCTTTTCCCGATAGACCTGACCACCTTGACCAGCCCCAAGGGGAACATCCCCTTCGTGACGCTTGAACCGACCGTGCTCATCGGCGAACTGACGGCAGCTTACGTCCACGCCGAACTCTGCAAAGCGGCCCTCCACGCATTCGCGGCGGAGAACGAGGCGCGACTGCAATCGATGACCTCCGCACACAGCCAGATCGAGCGTCAGCTGGCCGAGCTGCAATCGGTCCAGAGGATCGTGCGGCAAGACGGGATCACGGAAGA
>NZ_JAMOIM010000036.1 GCF_026130545.1 Lichenifustis flavocetrariae
TCGAACGAGTGGCCATTCGCGAAGATGCGATAGGTGCTGATTATTCTCGTGTCGAAGAAGTAGAGTCCCTTGTCCGTTTCGGGATAGATCTGGCCATCCGGCTCGCTCGCCAGGATGGTCCGGCCCTGGTTGATAGTCAGGAGGGGTGGGCCGACCGTAATCTCTAGTGCCATCAGGCCCCACTCTCGGCGACTGTACCTCGAAGCACAACCAGACCTTGTCGTCGTCTAGAATATAAGAGGCCTTCAAGTCCGGATTATCTCAAGGACCAAAGTGATTGGCCCCAGTTGTGTGGTCCGGGTTGGATGTTAGTTCATGGCGGCCCTGAGGGCTAGCGTGAGCATGGCCGGCGTAGATGGCCGGGGTTTCGCAGCCGGCCATGCGGCGAAGGCTGGTACGAACACCTCCGGGGCTGGGGGTCGGTAGCCGATTGAGCCATGCGGGCGCACAGTATTGTAATGGCGTGTCCAGCTCTCGATAATAACCTGTGCCTCCTTCAATGAGTAGAAGATCTCGCCATCAAGCAGTTCATCGCGGAAGCGGGCGTTGAACGACTCGACGTAGCCGTTCTCCCATAGACTACCTGGGGCAATGTAGGCGGTCTTTGCGCCAACGGCTTTGATCCAGTCTTGTACGGCCTGGGCGGTAAATTCCGGGCTATAACACATCGGGAATGGGTGAGAGCCTCGGGCGGTGCGCGGAGCCCTTGTGGAGCGCAGCGTGCCGACCGAGGCGGCCATGGCCGGCAGATCTCTAGAGTGACGGGACGCCTTGCGGCGCCAGCCTACCAAACGGTCCATCGCTGTGAGAGTCAGACCGCCCGGGAACAACGGCACGGTCGAGGCGTGGCTGAGACCGCGGCCCGAGACTGGCATCATCGCCCGCGACCGCGGCGGAGGTTACGGTGAGGCCGCCGGACGCGCGCTTCCGCAGGCTGTCCAGGTTGCCGACCGCTGGCACCTCATCGAGAACGCAAGCGCAGCCTTCCTGGACGCCGTGCGCAAGTCCATGGCGCCGATCCGGCTCGCTGTCGGGTCAATGGCCTACGGAGTGGTTCGGCGGGCCTGTTTCCGACGGCTGGGAGGGTGTCACCGGAAGGCTATTGAACTCCCCATCCGCGATCCGGCCCGCGCGCGCTTGTTCACGGGCAGAACTGCTGAGAAAGCGCTTCTCAAACCTTCGCGGAATGTAGCGCTGGTTTCTCATCGCCTCGCGGAATGTTTCGCGATTTTTCCGCGGACGGTGACGGTTCCCAGAAGGCGGCGGTTCTCGTTATTTCGCGGACGGCGCAGCTCGAACGGGTGGCGGGCGCTTTGCGTCTCGACCGCGCGAAGCGGTCGCGAGGACGGCTGCTCCAAAACTGCTCCACTGCAAGTGGCAATACGCGACACCACTTGTCCACACCTGTCCCCCTAAGTCATTGCACGGAAATCTTTGTTGCGAATCAATCAGTGTTTCCAAGCGGTGTTGAAGCGACTGAAAATCGCAGTGTCGGTGGTTCGATTCCGCCCCTGGGCACCATCAGCTTGCTAAGTGGCTGACGCTCAACAAGTTCAAGCATTTCGAGGCACTTACGGCTACCCGGTGGTACAAACGGGTGGTACAAATGCCCTTGATGATGGCGCGTCCCTACAAGCACCCGAGGACTGGAATTTACTGGCTGCGGCGTGGTGTGCCCGAGAGCTTGCGGTCGCTTGTTGGGAAGCGAGAAGAAAAGTTCAGTCTCGGAACGCGCGACCCCGAGGAGGCGAAGCGGCTGCACGCGAAAGCGATAGCCGAGATGGATTCGCAATGGGCAAATCTCCGTGCAGGGCAACGCATTCTTACCGAACGTGAAGCTCATGAACTCGCGAAACCAATCTTTCGCAAATGGCTGGTGCTTTATCAGGATGATCCCGGCAACCAGCTCCAATGGCATCCCGACCTATACGAACGCCTGACCCTCCTGCCAGAAACCGATCCTCTAAGCGATTTGAAAAACCAGGGGTTCGACAACGTAGAAGAAGATACTGCCGGGGTTCACCTTGATGAACTTTTGCTAGCGAACATGCGGGTCTTCGCTCGTGCGCAGGCGAAGTACATCCTGGAAGCTCACGGGCTACGGGTGGATGGCTACAGCCACCTGAAGCTTGTTCGCGCCTGCGCCATCGCCTTGCAACGCGCGAGTCTGATACTCGGTGATTCGTTCGAAACAGGCGAGCCTGTCGAAATCGATGAGGAGCTGCCGACGGCCAACACGGTCACTCCGCGCACTTCGCCTCCTTCCGGTACGCCGCGTTCGCGCGGTGCGGCTACGGGGGTGGCACGAGCGGTGAGCAGCAAGGATGAACCGGACGCGCTCACGTTTGCGAACCTGCTAGAGGCTTGGTGGACCGAAGCGAAGGCGGTGGGACGAAAGCCGAGCACTTATGAAAGCTATCGCAACACGTTCGTCACCTTCGTCGAGTTCCTCGGACACGAAGATGCGGCGCGTGTCACCGAAAGCGACGTTGTCGCCTTCAAGGATCATCGCCTGAGTACACCCTCAAAGAGGACCGGTAAGCCACCGTCAGCGAAGACCGTCAAAGACAGCGATCTTTCCGCTCTCAAGACACTGTTCGGCTGGGCGGTAACCAATCGCAAGCTCGGGGCCAATCCGGCAACAGGCATCACCATCAAGCTTGCCAAGCCGCAACGCCTCAGACCGAAATGGTTCACAGACACGGAAGCTGAACTGATTCTGTCCGCAGCGCTCAATGCGAATCTGAGCGGTGATGCTCCGCAGTTGAAGGCCGCCAAGCGATGGGTGCCTTGGCTGTGCGCGTTTACCGGAGCGCGGGTCGGCGAACTGGCCCAGCTGCGCAAGGAGGACGTTACTCAGCGCGACAACTACTGGGTGGTCCGAATCACACCGGAGGCGGGCACGGTTAAGACGAACGAAGCTCGTGAAGTCGTTTTACACCCACAGATTGTTAAGCTTGGATTTTCGACGTTCGTCGCAGCTGCGCCTTCCGGGCACCTTTTCTTGTCGCCGCGGAGTGACGGAGATGTCCTGAAGCCCCTTCAGACGTTGAAAAACCGTTTGGCTGAGTTCGGCCGGGCACTCGTTCCAGACGAAGGGGTCGCGCCGAATCACGGCTGGCGGCATCGCTTCAAAACTGTAGGAATGGAAGCCGGCATCCCACTTCGCATCCTTGATGCAATCCAGGGTCACGCCCCTCGCAGCGTATCGGACAGCTACGGTGACGTGACACTTAAGACAATGGCAGGAGCGATGTTCAAGCTCCCTTATTTTTTTGTGCAAGCGAAGGTGAAAGAACCGGCTTAAGAGCGATGACTGGCGAGGCGGTCCCTATTTCTCTTGTTCGTTTGGATCCCGCCCCTTCCGCCAGACATTTAGGCTAAGTACCTACATTGTTTGAAGTTTTCTGGCTAGTTCGATGCGGCAGCCCTCAGCTTAGCCCACATTCGTCACCGGCTTCTAGCGGCCCTCACAGCACTTCTTTGGACAATTACACCGGCCATCGACCTCGGTGCTGATGGCGACCGACCTTGAAATAAGCCGCCCGACCGCGTTCATTCTGCGCTAGAGCGGAACGCATTCGGGTCCGATCCAAGAGCACAGGGCAGATGCGATAAGCCTTGCCGTAGAAGCGTACCGTGTCGACGCTTGCCGCGCTTGGCTGGGTGGGCGAGTATGATCCAGCTTTTAAGGATGGGAGCAGTCCTTGAGTACTAAAGAGTCGAGTGCTGTTCGGGGCTTGGCCGCGATCCTTATGACGACGTCCGCGGTCCTAACGCCAGCGAGAGCTCAGAATGTTGATCTGGGAGGGATCATCGGCGGCTTGATGCAGGGTGCCATTCAATCCGAGATACAGGGGTCGCAGCGGGAGGTCCGAAAGCGCCCAAGGTTACCTGATCGCACACCTACCGTGGAGAATGGTGGCGACGATAGTCGATTGGTCGGCTCCAATCCGAGGACGAGCGCACAATTATTCGCAGTCGATGGGCACGGACTTGGGGATCGTCTCAGTCCGGGGCACCTTGCGCCCGATTTTAGCCTTTCTCCAAGTGAGCAGTTCTTGGGCTTCCAATGGTTTCGGAGAAGGAAAGCAATTAATTCTATTTTAACCACGATCTCTATACTTGTTTCTTCTGCCAATGAGATAGAATACTACAATAAGTACTATGAGGCGGCTCACTTCGAGCCCGGTGCTGTTCAAGGTGAGATCAAGCGGATCGCCGATCTGTATCAAGCCCATCCCCGCATCCTAAAGATGGAACGCAATGCAGAGGGAAATTCGGCCGTTATAGCTTTGTGGGGCTCTTTGATGCTCACGCCGCTTGATCCCAAGAATGTATCACTTCTCGCGTCCGGACAGGTCGTCAACTCAGGTATTTTGATCGATTTCCTTGGTGACTATCGCGCTTCTGCCCGGCGAGGGCTGCCGGTTTATAAGATTTCTGGTGGTTCCGGATATTATTGGGCTGCTCGGTTCAATGATGGGGGAGATGGGACCCTTCGTTTTGGCATTGCCGATGCGTCGGTTTTCAACGCTGCATCCGCGCCTGCACAAGCAACCTCTGATCAAGCGCTTGCATTCTCTGAGGTGATGCCGACAGCCATCGTTCCACCCCGATCCCCCGTTGGTTCAGCGCCGGACGATAGTGCTCAAGCGGAGGCGAAGGAAAAAGCTAACCAGGCAGAGGCCGAGGCGCAGGCGGCACGAAATGCGGCCGCCGCGAAACTGCGCAAAGCCCAGTTTGAGCGAGCATCCACCAATGCTAAGAAAGCTATCGACGACGCATCGGCTTTCGTAAAATCGAGCGCGACAACTCCGAAATTGCTCGACTACGTTCAGCAGATTGCCGATCTGAACGACACTTTATCGGCGAGCGATGCCAATGTCACCGAAGCCAAAACTAAAGCCCTTCTCCGGTCGCTTCAAGATGACCCCGATTTCCAGCGATTCCGTGATGAACGAGATAAGCAGAGGCAACGGCAGATCGCGAGGGACTTGGGCGACGCGGTCCACACGCTGACGTCGCAGCGACAATTCCTGGTCGGCTACGTGACACGTGATCCGACATCGGCGAACGCATCCAAGCTACTCCCGCTCATCAAGCGAGCCGAGGTGGTCGTCGCCAGCCCTGACCTTGACCGCGTCCAAACTCTCTTGGGGCAGGTTGATATCGCGTTGCAGGACGCGGGTTTGTCGGACGAGTTCGCGGCCAGTCAAAAGATGCAGCAGCCGGACGATTCGACCCAGGGCGATTCCGCCTCGTCCAGCGAGGCCCATAAAATTGAAAGTGCGGAAGCTCAACAGAAGACGGGCGTGCAGCTCGTCGGCACCGAGAAAAATGCCTTCCTGCTTAAGGGGGATCTGCAGGACGTGGTCTTGATGTATAACTCCTCATCGAGCGCGCCTCACGTCGTCCGCAACCTAAGAGGCGACATTGTTTTCACCGAGGGCAGAGCCGACGCTTGTTTGTTTGGGCGAGACGGTGACGATAGGGAGCTTAGTGCTGTAATGCGGTCAACACTGTCGGCGTACAATACGGCTAAGACCGTTGTACTCGGCGGCGATCCCTGCAACGCGGATCAACTAAACACTTACGACGTGGTCGCGACCCGTCGGGGCACTTTCCTGCGTCAGGACCCAGAGGCTGCGCTTGCCCTCATTAAAGCGATCGAGATTGATGCGTTCAAGAGCTTGGTCACTGTCACAGATGCCCAGCTAAAAGCAGCGGCCTCGGCCGATGCCGTCGCCGCTACGGAGATCGCGGCGGACGTGGAAAAAGGCGTGAAGGAGGGCTTCGGTTTGATACTTTTCACCGGAAACTCCGCTGCCATCTGTCTAGTGGCTCAGGACCAAGTGGAGGCGCATCGGCAATTGCTCGTTGGCCACGCGGAGAGGCTCGCTTCCGATATGAGAGCCGCACCAACGCTCGTGCCTACATCGCCGGATGGTGCTTTCGTGAACGCCAAGCGTGGTCAGTGCGGGGCAATCTATGCGCAATCGGCCGAGTTGAAAGACCTTGCGGGAGCGCTCAAGCGCGATGGGCTCGCATATCGATTTAGCTCAGTTTGGATCGAGACTGATAAAGTCAAGGCCATGGCTGATAAGCTGCGAATGCAAAACGAAAATGCCGCGCGGCAGTCGGCCGAGCGTCAGCGTCGGCAAATTGAGGAGCAGCATCTTGCGAGTCTTCGGGCCGCTGATGAAGCTTCCAAACTGGCTAACTTGCAAGCGGCCTCGCGCGATAAATACTTGAGCAGCGCCAATGCGTCGCAAGCCAACATCGCAGCAGATGTCAAAGAGTTCATGGATCATCCAGACAACAGCGAGGGTGTGGCTCGTGTTTTCCCAACTTTCGCTTCGCTCTACCGCAATGAGCTAGCTAATCGTTGGGAGCTCATGAGCGAGAACGCTGCACTGGAGGACTATGGGATGTCAGACTTCAAAGGCCGGAAGCTTGAGACCGCTCTCAGCCGGATCAACATTGGGCTGAAGAACCGTATGCTGGGCGATTATAAGAGCGAATGTTTTATATTTGGCGAAATCGAAGACAGCGAGTTCGCGATGAGGCGTGACCCGATTGCCGTAAGCTGTGATGATGATGCGGCACTGTCGAGCTGGAAAATTCAACACGGATTTAAGAGTGTCTGGACCCTTAGCACTGCTGATCCTACGGCTATCGGTCGGTATTGACTGCCTCAAACAACACGCTCCACGGCCTCTGCTGAATGATCGCACGACGGGACGAACCCTCCGGACCACCCCGCCAGTCGCCTCGACGAGCTGCTGCCCTGGAACTAGAAGGCCAGCAGCCCATCACGTTTATTTTCAGGCAGCCTGACGCACCGCCAATACCTTCCGCTGGGATCACCGTGACGCGGTAGCCCAGATCTGCGGTACTGGCCGGATCCGTACTGAAGCTCGCTACCATCCGCGAAATGGCGGTGACGCGGTTGCCTGTGCGCTTCTAGACGAGCGCCACCTTTGTGCGGCGGACGGAGATGGCTCGGGAAATCTGAACAGGTTGCATGAGTGGAGTTTCTGCCTGACGGCGGCCAGGATGGCCGCGGAGCAGGAGAGACGATGAGTAAGAGACCACGCCGGAACCACGCACCCGCCTTCAAGGCGAAGGTGGCCTTGGCGGCTGTACGAGGCGAGAAGATGCTGGCCGAACTGGCGCAGCAGTTTGATGTCCATCCGAACCAGTTGGGGAACACTATCTTCTTTGGTCCGAGCTCGTGGGCGAGATCCACCTCCTTCACAGCCCAATGCGTGCGATGCAGCTCCATTCCCGATGTCAAGGGAGGGCGACAGCTCCAACAGATCGTCAGCGGTCAGAAATGAGCCAATAGGCGCAATCTATTACTCGATTTGAACCTGAACACCCTGTCTCCGCGTCACGTCCCGAATGCGACCGAAATGGGGTGCAAGCCTGTTCCCCTTTTCGTAAGCAAAGATGCAGGGAAGGTGCCTGAGCCCAGCCACAGCCTGCGAATCTAGGTTTCCGACACGCTTAGTCAGGGCGTCGTCGGTAGATTCCCGAACGCATCGTGACTTCCCAATCTGCCAAGGCTCGCCTCTCCACGCCTCGTCGTTTCCGGAGACAAATAGGTGATACACTCGCGCTTCGCATTCTGCTCAGATCGCGTGATCGAAGCGGTATTTGCGGCGGCGAAGCTCGAAGGCATCCTTGCCACCTTCCATGATCCGGGTGACGGCAATCCGAATGTCCGGCGTCTCGATCGCGCCGTCAACGTCGATGGTGATCTCCGGGATATCTGCGGTCGGGATGACAGGTGCGTCGTTCGTCTCCAGCGCAATTACCTTGTCCGCGTCGCCGTTCACAACGATGTTGGGGTTGTGAGTGCTGAATATAAGCTGCCGGCGGCTCTTGGAGGTTTTGATCAAGTCGACAATCTTCATGACGACCCGGTTGTCAAGATCATCTTCCGGCTGGTCGATGATCAGGGTGCCGGCCGATTGCTGCAGAAGAAGCTCCAACAGCGCTGAGGCCTGCTGACCAGGTGATGCCTTGTCAAAGGGTTTGCGACGTCCCTGGTCGTCAATGTAGCGGAGCGAGATGTAATCCCGGGGCACGGCGGCCAAAAGCTCACCCACGGTCCCGTCATTGAGATTGCCGTAGACACGCTTGGTCTGGTTTGCATTTAGGCTGCCTCCACCGAAGAACAGGGAATGCAAGCCATTGGAAATGTCGGTGCTCGGATCGGCGGGGCTGCCGGCCATCGTCTTCGCCTCGTAGACCTTCAGAACCCTTTCAGATATATCCGGCCACGCTGTTGTTGGGCCTGCCTTGATGGCTTTTTCGACCCAATCGGTGCATTTCGTCTCCGGATCTGAGACGTAGCTGCTCTGCAGGGTACGGCAGAGAGCGGCGATGTATTCTGCCGGTGCAGGGTCGGGCTTAACGTGCGCTTCCAGACGCTGGCTTGACCGACCGCCGACGTGATCAGCCGCTTCCTGCAGCAGGGCACGTCGACCTGCCACCAACGTCTCAAGCTGCTGACGAGCTTGCTGTAAGCGCGTCAGAGAGCTTGCCGACTTCTCTTCGCCGGCTGCTGCAGCGGCAATCTTAGCGACCGCGGCTTCGTGCTCCTGCGTGAGCTGGGTGCTTTCCTCGATCAACGCAGTGTGAGCGGACTGGGCGGCGACCGCCGCCTGATGAACAACATCGAACGCGGCCGACCGCGCTTCAAACCGCACGATCACGTTCTGCCTGAGGGATTCCAGATTGCCGAGAACTGCGATGGCAGCGTCGAGCTGACCGGCTATGGCTGCGCTTGTTTGATCGACTGCGGTGGCCATCTCCGCCATCTCCTCGAACTCAGCACCAGCTTTGGACATGTCCGTCTTGGTCTCCAGCAGCTGGGCCTTCAGCTCTTCGATCGCGGTTCGCGTGGCGACAATGCGTCGGTCCAGCTCCGTGAGCCAGGATTTCGCCCGTGAGTAAAGGGGGGCCTTGGCAAGGACATCCTTCATCTCCGCCGAGACGCCTTGTTCGTCGAGCCGGTCCGTGACGGCTTGAAGCCGCTGACGAACGTCGTCCGCGCTGCTGCGCGCCTGGCGGTGCCTCATTTTGTCTAGCCAGTGTGCGACCACCAGGCCGAGGGCGTTACGAACATCGAGTTGAGCCTTCTCGATATCCTGCTCGATCGCTCGACGGCGCTCAAGGACCTCCGCTGCGGCAATCCCTGTAATCTGGTCCGCAGCGGATGCGGGGTCGTTCACGGTTGTAGACAGTCCCTTTTGGTAGAACCCGCGTGCGCGGAAAGTGCGTTGCGCCTCTCTGATCGTCATTTGGCGCACTGTCCCTGAGCTTTCAGTGACGGTGATGTGATCCTTGCTGGCCCACTCACGCTGCCAGGTCTCGCGCAAGCCGTCGCGGTCAAGTTCAACCTCCACAAACCCCGTCTTCAGGGTCTCCTCGATCAAGGTCTGCTCCTTGCCGCCGCTGGAGACCACCTCGCCTGCAGGGAAGTCAGCCACCGTCCGCGCGAGAGCGAAGCGCAGGTATTCGAGAATTGAGCTTTTCCCGGAGCCACGTCCACCGATGATGGCTGTGAGTCCCTCATTGAACGTCATTGAAAGCGGATCAGCCCCGGTAAGGTCGGACTGCACCTTCAGCGAAATCAGCCGCTCTCCGGGAACGACCGGCGGGGTGACGGTGATGCGAGCCTCATCAGCCAGCAGCGCCTGCCTCAGCGCCTCGATGCTGTTCTCGCCTAGCTTGATCCAGCACTCATGCTTTCCGAGCCTGCCCCAGTCCTCGTAGCGATTGTCACCGGTCGGAATAATCGCGCGGCGGCGGCTGCCCCACTCGACTACCTTCCCGTAAGCCTTCTTCTTCGTATCCTCGTGCAGCTCCGAAAAGGGCTTCTCGATGTAGACGCCATCGCAGTTCAGATTGATAAACCGCATCTGAGTCCGCGGTTTGTTGATGTGCTTGTGCGCGTTCGTAGTGTCATCGCTGAAGTGGGGCAGGACGACGGAATTTTCCCGTAACTCGCTGTCGCCCTGGATGATCTCGAACAGGTCGATAACCGTCATGTTGACGGGCGACGAAACCGGGGTCCGGCCGAGAGCGTGGCTGGCGGCGGTGAAGTTGCGCAGCGAGACGAAGCGGGACCGTAACTCTGGGGTTGATGTCGGCTCGATGATGGTCAGGCACTGCGCATCGTCGCTGCACGTGACCTCGACGCCTGGGAAAACAAGAACACGGTTCCCGTCACGTTCGGCCGCTCGCTGGACATACGAGGCCATGCACACGTCGTGATGGTCGGTCACCGCAATGACATGCAGTCCTTTGGACACGCAAGCCGCGATGAACGCGTCAGCCCACGCGTCGCGGGCGGCTTCCTCTTCGGGAGTTGTGCCCGGCAGCTGGGTGCCTCCTCTCCAGCTGTGATCCCGCGCGGTATGACATTGAAGATCTGCCTTGCGCCACGTTGCGCCGGAATGATGCCCCTTCATCGACCCGCCTTTGATA
The DNA here is from genome assembly GCF_026130545.1 of Lichenifustis flavocetrariae. Lineage (GTDB taxonomy): Bacteria > Pseudomonadota > Alphaproteobacteria > Rhizobiales > Beijerinckiaceae > Lichenihabitans > Lichenihabitans flavocetrariae. Next base: position 10,504 of record NZ_JAMOIM010000036.1, read on the forward strand.
CCGCTTTGTGTCGCCATGTTAGTTGCTACATCCAGCCAGACAAGCGCGTTCAGGCGAGGTCAAGGACGGCGTCCCCGGAGGGCTCAGGTCGATGGTCGCGATGCAACGGAGTCCATCCTCCGCCAGCAATGCGCTTGGCAGCGGTCGTTCCGCTTACGGCCACCCTCGACCTGCGATGGTTAGTCAGAAAGCGAAGAAGCAGGCCTACTGAAGGTCAGAGATGGGTCACGTGTTCGCTTGCTTCCCAGGGCGTCAACAATGAATGTGTGCTCAACTTGAGGCCTATGCAGTCAGGTCGACACACCAGGGTATGCCCTGGCGTGACGTCACCTTAGGGGGGCGAATGATACGTAACATCTGGGTTGACATCGACTATTTGTGACCAAGTAGCCTTGGGCCTAAAGCTTGAGGTGACACATGGCCCGCATTGGTTACGCCCGCGTCAGCACGATCGACCAAGATCTCGACATTCAGCATGCGAAGTTGAAGGCCGAGGGCTGTTCGGTGATCAGGGCAGAAAAAGTGTCAGGCGGCAGTCGTGACGGTCGAACCGAACTGGCCACGGTCTTGGATTTTCTGCGGCCGGGCGACGAGTTGGTCGTCACCCGGCTGGACCGGCTCGGTCGGGACACCCGTGACGTGCTGAATTTGATTCATGAATGCGAGCAGCGGGGCGCGTTCGTCACCGTCCTCGACCCGCACGTGTCGACTCGCGGCGAGATGGGTCACATCGTTTTGACCGTGCTCGGCATGGTCGCGCAGATGGAGCGCCGGTTCATTAAAGAGCGCCAGCGGGACGGTATCGAACGGGCGAAGGGCGAAGGAGTATACCAGGGCGGTAAGCGTCGGATCGATCGTGAACGGATTCTTGCGCTTCACTCGAACGGCGCTGGGGCGACGACGATTGCGAAGGCGATCGGCTGTTCGCGCATGCAAGTTTATCGCGTGCTTCAGAGTTGAAGCCAGAGCCTGCACGAAGATCCGTAAGCGCGGATTTCACGTCGGCAACTGGCCGACGGCTGACCGTCCGGTTCCGAGCAGGCCTGCAACAAAGCAGACCTTTATTGCTGGCGGATGTCGATTGCGTTGAAAAACTCTGTTTTAACGCGGAGCGAAAATCAACGATTTGCAAGTCGCAGAGTAGATCAGCGGGTAAACGGCGCGCCACATCGGTTAGATCGATCTCCACCGGGCTTCCGCAATTAAACGCGGCCAACCGAGTGTCCGCCCAGAAACCCGCCCAGAGCCTCGGAACTGTAATCGGCGCCGAAAAAGGAGTTTTCAATTCACCCGATCTAGTCTTACAATTTTCTGCGAGCGACGCCCAAAAGCGGGCAATGTGGCGGTTCTGCTCTACGGCAGAAATTCATCCTCGGTGGACCTTATGGAGGTCCTCTTCCGAACGGCGAATTCAATTTTTTGAATGACTGAATCAGGCAATTTTCTGCCTGCCTATGTTTAAGACCATTTAAGCGACGCCACTACCACCTATCGATTGGCGGAGCTTTTGCGACAGGTCCTCGATCGAGTAGGGCTTTTGCAGTAGGTCGAAGCCGTGGCGGCCGTCCTCGGCAAGCGCATGACTGTAGCCGCTTGTGAGCAGGATCGGCAGGCCCGGATAGAGATCACGGATCGCGCGTCCCAGGTCTACGCCGTTCATGCCCGGCATCACCACGTCCGAGAACACGATGTCGTAGCGGATCGGGGCTTCGGCGAGTTGCCTCAACGCCTCCTCGGCACCGGCGGCCCAGGTCGTCTCATAGCCGAGGTCCTGCAGGATCTGCGTCGAGAACGTGCCGACTTCGACGTTGTCCTCGACCACAAGCACTCGACGACCGCCGCCGCTCAAGCTCTCGGAGGCCACGTTCCAGGACGCCGCCTCCTGATTCTCGGTCGGGCGGCCCTCCACCTCGGGCAGGTAGAGGGTCAGAGTAGTGCCGCAGCCGACCTCGCTCGTGACCTCGACGTTGCCTCCCGACTGCTTAGCGAAGCCGAAAACCTGACTGAGGCCGAGGCCCGTGCCCTTTCCGACTTCCTTCGTCGTGTAGAAGGGCTCGAAGATGTGGCCGATCCGATCCGGAGGGATGCCGCATCCCGTGTCGGCGATGCTGATGGAAACGAACGAGACGCTCGGAGAGGCATGTCCGCGTATCGCCGGTTGAACGATCCCGCATTGAACACGCAGGGTGAGAAGGCCCTCGCCATCCATGGCATCCCGTGCGTTCACGGCCAGATTCACCAGCGCCGACTCGAACTGGCTAGTGTCCGCCTCTATGAAGCAGGGTATCTCAGGCACGATCCGTTCGATCCTGATGCGCGAACCCACGATGGTTCCGAGCATGTCGGTGATACGATGAACACGGTCCCTCAGGTCGAAGATCGTCGGCGTCAGCGACTGCCGGCGGGCGAAAGAGAGCAACTGTCCGGTGAGCCTGGAGGCCCGGTCCACCGTGTCGGCAATGGCGTCCACGTACCGACGACGGCGCTCCTCGGGCAGGTCCGGCCGACGCAATAGTTCCGAGGACGACTTTATAACCGTTAGAAGGTTGTTGAAATCGTGCGCGATGCCGCCGGTCAATTGCCCGACCGCCTCCATCTTCTGGGCCTGTCGAAGGACGTCCTCGATCCGCTCGCGCTCCAGGCCCTCGGCCTTGAGCCGGGAATTGGCGCCGGCCAGCTCGCTCAGGTGGAACTTCTGCTCGGTCAAGTCGGTAAGTACGCCGCACAAAAGAGGGACTGTCTCATCCCGCGCCAGCAGGCTCAGCGACAGGTAGACCGGCATCCTCTGGTTCTGGCCATCGGTGGCAAGGGAAAGCTCGCCGCGTGCCACGCCAAGCCTTGCCTCTTCGAGAAGGCGCCCGAGGAGGGGTCCGTCCTCGACCGGGATGAAGGCCTGCAAGGGCTGGCCGATTAGTCGCTCCTGGCGGACATCGAGCATTTCGGCGAGGCGTCGGTTGCAGTACAGCACCGTTCCCTCAGCGCTTAGCGTGAGGGCGCCCTCCTGGATCTGTTCGATGAGGACGCGATAGGGTCTGTCCGCACTCTCCAGAGTGTAGATCTGACGCTCGCCATCCGGGGTCTCCACCACAACGGCGTCGAAGTCGCCTCGGCGAATCGCCTCCAGGGTTTCCTCGCTCTCCTCCAGACGCGCCTCAAGCTCACGGATCCGTGCCTGATCCGCACGATGACGTAGGTCGAAGTCCGTGTCCGTGTCCGTGTCGTCAGCGCCCATCGCGGCCCTGAGGTGTGACGGGCTGAAGGTCGAGCCCACGCAGGACACGGGCCTCCTCGGAAAGGTCGCCGATGATGCGCCGGGCAGGCAGCGGCTGAAGCTTCAGCAGGGTAGGCGCCGCCACGACCTGGTTCTGCTCGGCAAGTTGCGGTTGCTGATAGATGTCGACTATTTCGAGGTCAAAGCGGCCGGCCAGATACGCGCCGCAGATGCGATGCAGGTTCTCAATGGTACGCCGGGACCGTGGCGACGAACCCGCGATGAAGAGGCGCAGCAGATATCGGTTCTGTGACGTTTCATCAGTGGGGGCGCTGCTCAAGGGAGGAAAGCTCTCGGGCGGATGTCGAGCCCGACTAGAACTTTTTCGGTGTTGGATAGATCGCCCACCATCCGCTTGAGCGGCTCCGGCAGGCGCCGGACCAGGGTGGGAATGGCGAGGATCTGGTCACCGGCGGCCAGTTGCGGGTTCTTCACGAGATCGATCACCTCGATGTCGTACCGCCCGGCGAGGTGCTCTTCGCAAACCCGCTTGAGGTTGGCAAAAGCGGCCATCGATTTGACGGTCTGACCGGCAACATAGAGGCGCAGATGATAGTGGCCGTTCTCGTCGGCCACTTCGGGTTTGTTCAGGTCGCTCATTCTGCGGCACCCCGGCGGGCCGAGACGATGAGGCGCTCTTTCTTCATGACCGTATCGCGGGCCTCGTCCTCGGTCACGAGGACGGCCTCCTCATCCTCGGCAATCTCCAGGCTCGCGCGCAATTCGGCGATCTGGCGCTCGATGCCTTGGCGGCGCCTAAAAACCTCGCGCTTGCGGCGCTCGCTCTCCTGGCGACGTCGGAGAGTTGCGGCATGTTCCTCGGCCTCCTGTACGACGCGTGCCGTGCCGGTGAGGACGCCGGCCGGGCCGATATAGGCGTCGATGAGGGCGATGCCAGCCGCCGACATCTGGAACTCGCGCACTTGGTTCGAGTGGCTCATCCCGCGTGCCTTGATCACGTACAGGGTCCGTGTGCGCTCACCGTTGGCCTCGACGCTGACGAGCTTCACCCAGGCATCCATCAGCGAGGACAGTCCCAGATCGTCATCATCCTCGAACGTCCCATCGGTCCGCAGGCTGGTGAACACGGCCGTGATCCCGCGGATCTTGAGCAAGTCGACCATACGCAGCAGCGTGGCCTGCACTTCGGAATTTGGACCACGGAGAGCCGAGATAGGGTCGAGCACGACGATGGAGGGCTGAAACCGCTCGATGTCGCGATGCATGCGCGCCAAGTGCATCTCCAACCCGAACAGGCTGGGACGCGCCGCTTCGAACCGAAGCAGTCCATTCTCGACGTGCCGCTTGAGGTCGAGCCCGATGGAGCGCGCATTCCGGCAGATCTGGTCGCCGCTCTCCTCGAACACGAAGGACAGGCAGCGCTCGCCACGCTGGCAGGCGGCATCCACGAGAGACGAGGCGATGCTTGTCTTGCCCGTGCCGGCCATCCCGGAGATCAGGACGCTGGAGCCGCGATAAAAGCCGCCCGGACTCAGCATGGCATCCAGGCCGCCGATGCCCGTGGACATGATCTCGTTGGAGACGCCGTAGCCGAGTTCAGCCGAGGTCACGGGCAGGACGCTGATGCCCTGGTCGTCAATAAGGAACGGGTACTCGTTCGTACCGTGGGCTGAGCCGCGATACTTCACTACCCGAAGGCGCCGCGTGGTGATCTGGTCCTCAACTCGGTTGTCGAGCAGGATCACGCAATCTGAGACGTATTCCTCAAGACCTTGCCGGGTGAGTTGGCCCTCGCCGCGTTCTCCGGTAATGATAGCGGTGAGCCCGCGGTCCCGGAGCCAGCCGAATAGCCGGCGCAATTCGGCACGCAGAATCGAGGCGTCGGTCAGCCCGGAGAACAGGGTCTCGATGGTGTCGAGGACCACGCGCTTGGCGCCGATGGTGTCGACCGCGTAGGCGAGGCGGATGAACAACCCTTCAAGGTCATACTCACCGGTCTCTTCGATCTCGCTGCGCTCAACCCGGACATGATCAATGGCGAGCTTGCCATCGGCCACCAAGCCATCGAGGTCGTAGCCGAGCGAGGCGAAGTTCGCAGCCAGATCCTCGGCGCGCTCCTCGAAGCTCATGAAGACGCCCGGCTCGCCGAACTGAGTAGCGCCATTCACCAGCGCTGTAACCGCAAACAGCGTTTTGCCGCAGCCGGCCGCACCGCAGACCAGAGTGGGACGTCCTGCAGGCAGGCCGCCGAAGGTGACGTCGTCGAAGCCTACGATGCCTGTCCTAGCCTTCGGCAGCGCCGGACCGGAGGTTGGATCAAGCGCCACTGATCGTCGCCTTATGGTTTTGGTCCGGCAGAGCGGGACCGGTGCTCGAACGATCCTGCTTCATCGCCGCAATACGGGCGATCAGGGCCGTTTCGATAAAGTTAGCGAGGCTACGGTTGTCCTGAAGATCGCAGTCCCGCATGGCAGCCAGCAGATCCGCAGCGATTCTGAAGGAGAGCGGCTGCTTCATCGTTCACCCCCGGCTTCGGATGGCCCGCTTCTAACTGGTATGATGCGGATAGCAATACAAACGCGCCGGCCTTTGAGCCGCCTTTGGTAGATAGAATGATGTTTTCGTCCGCCTCGAGATCGCAGGCCATAGCTCATCCTCGGAAGAAGTCCCGGGCGCGTGCGTCCTCAAGAGGTTCGGCTGTTGTCTGAGATTGATCACAAACCCAGGGCCGCTCGACGTGACCGCGAACGCCGACTGTTCGGGATCCACAAAGTTGATGCACGGGACTGCCTCGACAGATGCCAGGCCCTACTGGTCGGAGGAAGCCTCGCACACGTGATAGCCGCCTTGAAGTGCCGGGTCTTCGTCACATCCCGCACCCCAGAATTGTCGAAGTCCGACAAACGGACGGTGTTCTTCCAAAACTGAACGTGCCCGGCGACGACGTGCTCGAAGACACGGCCTTCTGCAGGCGCAAGCCCGAAGAGAGCCGCAACGACTTCGGTCGGCGGCACGAAGGGATCGTCTGCCTGCGCAACGAAGATCGCCGCGGCGGCCTGGCTGTCGGCCGACATGCGGCCGCGCCGCAAAGGCAGGACGTGCAGGGCGCCCTTACGACCATCATCGCACGCCACGGGAATTTCAAGCCGCTTGCGCCCGAGCGCGTTCTGACGCGTTGACCGAAATCCAGGCCGTCGATCAGATGCGCGCATCTCCTCAGAACGAACCCACGCGGGCCTCCGATAGCTCTCCTGATGTTGCGAGGCCGATTGTACACGCGATGCTTGACAAGCAGTATCGTGAGACCTTGGACAAACCACTCGGCATAATCGGCAATATCTCTCCTCGCGCCGCGGTCAAAACTGCCGAAGGACGCGACAAAGTTGCAGACTGGTTGAAGTTCCTGGAAAACCGCTAGGCCAGCCACAACGATCCGACCGATCCAGTGGCCACCTGCGACTTTGGCTGGATGTGGCGTGAACTCGGTATTGAAGCCCTTAGACGGTGAGCCTTGTTCTTCCTCATCTCATAAGGATCGGAGCCGCGTGCATTGATTTACTAGAGGAGGCGAGCTGGATAAAGAGGATGTTCATTCTGTTCTTTAGAGTCGCCTTCACATCGGGCTCGTACCGTCAAGACAATGTGAGAGATCGCGCGAGATAAGCTCTCTGAGTTTGAGGCACGACATGAACACCGCAGCCAAGATCGCTCCCGCACCTACCCGCAGTGGCCGCCTTGCCGATGTACGCCCCGCCTACCTTGAATCGCTGACCCTCGTCGAACGCCTCCATCGCCGGCTTCTCGATGTGATCAAGGACGAGTTCGACCGCAAAAGCCGAAGCGACATCAATTCGGTCCAGGCGCTCCTCCTCTACAATATCGGCGACAAGGAACTCACCGCAGGGGAGTTGCGGACCCGGGGCTACTATCTCGGCTCCAACGTGTCCTATAACGTCAAGAAACTCGTCGAGATGGGCTTCCTGCATCATGCCCGCTCACGCGTCGATCGGCGCTCGGTCCGCATCAGCCTGACCGAAAAAGGCAAGGAGGTTCACGAGATCGTGGCAGCTCTCTATGAGAAGCATGTCATGACGGTGGAACATATCGGCGGCATCTCGGCCGAGGAATTCGCCCAGCTCAACATCTGTCTCGCCCGTCTCGAACGCTTCTGGACCGACCAGATTAAGTATCGGCTTTAGGAACGGAATGTGGGGAGGCTAATTTAGAATAAGGCGACTCGTAAAGACAGAACTGCGTAGGGCGCGGTCAGTATCAATCCCTCATCGCGGTTTTTATCTCCATTATTCTGTTTTCTTGGATTGTATTATTTAGAGTTTGCATATCTTGGGTAGCCGTCGCTTCAAAATACATAAATCCTATGAATAAAATCAGGATCCTCCCTTGCCCTATGCTGCAAAAAAATCGCCTCAAAATGGAATAGATCTGCCGCTGGTCAGGCCAGTTCCGATTCTATCGGTCAACGACGATCGAGAGGACCAAAGCGCGAATGCGGCTAGGCATCGGTTCGGAACCTGCATCTCATCGAAGAATGATGGAGGCTATGATTCTCAATCAGCCGGGCAAACCCTAGACCTGCTCCGCCTGCAATTAGCCCAACAAGAGCAGCAGCTGCGGTACCAGGAACAGGCGCTTCGCCGGGCAGATGACGAGGTGATGCGGCTCTCACGAGAGCTCGTCCAGACGCGTGAACAGGCGGAAGCGAGCAGCCAGGCCAAGTCACGCTTCCTGAGCAGCATGAGCCATGAATTACGCACCCCGCTGCACGGCATCTTGGGTTACGCTCAACTCCTCCATCTCGAAGGTGACTTGAACAGCGTTCAGGACGCGCGCATCGATGCAATGCTGGCCGCGGGAAAACATCTGCTTCAGATGATCAACAAAGTGTTGGATTTGTCCCAAATCGCGGGAGCCGACACCACTCTTGCCCAGAAGGATTTCGACCTTCACATCCTTGCCAGTAACTGCCTCGATGTCGTCAAGCCGGCCTGCATGGCGAAGGGTCTCAAGATCAGTCTCTCGATCGCACCCGAAGTTCCTCGCCGGATGATCGCCGATCCGACGCGGCTCCAGCAGATCTTGCTGAATCTTTTAGGCAATGCGGTTAAGTTCACGGCGCTCGGCAGCGTCGAATTGCGCCTTCGCACGCTCATATCCGCCGGCTCTGCTTCTTCCCAAATTTTACGGATCGAGGTTGCCGATACGGGCGCGGGTATTCCGATCGAGGATTGCCGGCGCTTGTTCATGGAATTCACGCGTCTCGAAGCCGCTATCGTCGACAAAGTCGAGGGATCGGGCTTGGGGCTGGCGCTTTCGGTCCATTTGGCGAATGCCATGGGAGGAAAACTGGACCACGAAGACAATGCAGGCGGCGGCAGCGTATTCTGGCTGGAATTGCCGTTGGCGTTCGAACAGACAGTGTCAGCGAACAACGTCGAAGCGGAAGAGCTCGCCCTGCCTGATTGCCCCCTCCGGGTCTTGGTCGTCGACGACATCGGGATGAACCGCGAGATCGCCAGCGCTTATCTCTGTTCGGTTGGTCATAAGGTCGTCTGCGCGGATGGTGGCATCAAGGCGGTCATGGCTGCCCACATGGATGATTTCGATGTGGTGCTGATGGATGTTCGCATGCCCGATGTGGATGGGCTCGAAGCCACTCGGCGCATTCGTGCGATCGAGGGCCGGCGTGGTCAGGTTCCCATTGTCGCGCTGACAGCCCTAGCGCTCATTGAGCAAATCAAAGAGTTTGAAACAGCCGGAATGAACGGTCATCTTGTCAAACCCTATGCCCCTGAAGCACTGATTGCCGTCGCCGAACAGGCGGCCAAGGCTGGTCGCAGCAGAGGGCGAGCGCTAAAATAGGATATTGAAAGCCGATCAGATGATCTTCGGGAGCCGGGCGGCACCAAACCAGAAGCCTTCGAGACCACTCACCGTCGCCACGAGTTCATCGAAATTGTTCGGCTTGACCAGGTAGGAATTGGCGCCCAACTCATACATTTCATGAACGTGCGGTTCGTTATCCGACGTGGTCAGGATCATGACCGGCAGAGGTTTCAAGCGACCGTCGCGGCGGATGTGCTGGAGAGTTTCCTTCCCGTTCATCCGGGGCATGTGCATATCGAGCAGGACGAAAGCCGGACCTTGTTTCTTCGCCGGTTCATCGACGCTAGCGCGTAGGAAAACGAGCAGATCCTCGCCATTGTCGAAAAAGCGCAACGTTGCATGACTCCCCGCGGCCGCGAAGGCACGCCTCAAGATGGTCCTGTCGAACGGATTGTCCTCCGCAATCAGGACATTGAGATCAGGGGGATGCGGCATTGGGGTCTCGCGGTTCAAGCAGCGCGCGTGGCGCCGGTTCGGTCTTCAATCTCAGGCGAAATTGCGCGCCCTGTCCGAGTTCCCCGCGGGCCTCGATCCGCCCCCCGTGGCGCTCGACGATGCGCCGACAGATGGACAAGCCAAGCCCACTTCCTTCATAGCGCTCGCGCGGATGGAGCCGTTCGAATGGTTTGAAGATCCGATCGCTGAATTGTGGGTCGAACCCTATCCCATTGTCTCGAACGACGATCGAGACCATGCCGGCGGCGGCGCCTTGTTCGGAGGCCCTCGTTGATCGGACGGGCTCCGACGTGACGGAAATTTGAATCGGTCTTTCCAGGTCTCGATATTTGAGGGCATTACCGAGCAGATTGACAAACACCTGGTGCAACTGATCCCTTTCGCCATGGACCTGCGGCAGGTCTCCGATGACGATGGCCGCGTTGGCCAGCACAATCCTCTGCTCCAGTTGCTGCACGACGGCACGAAGGAGTTCGGCAAGGTCCACCGGCCCGAAGTTGACCTCCGATCGTCCCAGTCTCGCAAAGTCCGCAAGCGACGTCACCAGTGAACGAAGATGTTTCGACAGGGTGCCGAAGTCCTGAAAATATTCGGCCGCTTCCTCAGCCTGATGCGGAGCAACGCATCGGCGGGCCAAGCTCATCAGCATTTCCATCTGGCGAAGCGGCTCGTTGATGTCGTGAGAGGCAACGTAAAGAAACGTCTCCAATTCGTGCATGCTATGGATGAGGCGCAGGTTCTGCCGCGTCAGGTCATCCTTTTCGCGAAGCATGAGGTCAAGCACGATATCGCGCAATTGCTCGGCAGCGCTGACATCCTGAACCGACCAGGGCAATGAACGGCCGCGCATCTCCTCGGTCCAGGCCTTGAAGGATTGTCGTGGATACAGTTGAGATGCGTCTGCACGCTGATCCACTGGCTTGGCCGGATTGCCCGCCCATTGCACAGTTTGAGCTTGCTCGGGTCTGCACCAGATCAAGTGACTTTCATGTGGACGCGCCAAGGGAACCGCCATCAAACCGCTGAAAGTTTCCGCGTGGCTCGCGGCAGGCTCATAAAGCTCACCGATCCTATCCGTCTGGAAAACCGCGTCGTCTTGTCGGGAGGCGAGCCATGAGCTCAACCCATTCATAATGCTCTGCTCCGGGCAGTGGCCCACCCGAGCTACAGCGTCCGGCAGGACCATGGCAAAGCCAATTGCGCTGGGGAGCTGAAGCAGCCGGTCCCCTTGCCGCTCGATGGCCTGCGCGACTGTATGGCCGCTCGCGATCTCGTCGGCAAGTTGAGCGCGGAGCTCTTCCACTTTGGCCTTTCGTCCGGCGCGCGCCAGTTTATCCAGCGCTTCCATTTGGGCGGCCAAAAACCGTGCAACCAACTCACAAGCCTGCCGCAACTCATATCCGACATGCTTGGCCGTTCGATGATGACAGGCAATGAGGCCCCACAATTCCCCGTCGCGAAGCACCGACACCGACATCGAAGCGCCGACTCCCATATTGCGAAGATATTCGAGGTGAATGGGAGACACGCTTCGTAAGATCGAGAAGCTCAGGTCGATTGGCGCCGTGCCGATCGCGCTTGGCGGATGGATGAGCGGCGAGGGCTCGTAATCCACGCTCACGATCATGCGGATGGGGTTGGAACGGTAAAGCCTCCGAGCTTGCACCGGAATGTCGGACGCGGGGAAATGCAGACCGAGGTAGGACGGCATCGCGGCATCACGGGCCTCCGCGATGACTTCGCCGGACCAATCCGACGCGAACTGATAGATCATAACCCCATCGAGCTTGGCAATTCGCCTGACCTCCTCGGCGGCGATGTGACAAGCTTCGACATGCGTCGCCGCGCCATGCAGGCGAATGGACGCTCCGCTGACCATCAGCAAAGCACTTTCCCCTCCGATCGCGGGCACGGGAGGCTCCAGTTCAAGGAGCACCAAGCCAGCCTGCCGATGGGCGAGACCCCTCCATTTTGAGGGCTGGCCGCCTAAGTCGATCTCAAGAGGCAAACCGATATTGATGTCATGGTCCGACCCAACGAGACCCTGGCGCAGGCGGCTACAGGTCGCCTCGGAGGTGAGATCGAGCAACCTCATGCCGAGAGCGGCTGATGGCATAATTCCGAGGTGATCTTCGATGCTTGCGCTTGCTGAAAGGATGTCGAAATCTGGGCCGGCGAGTGCGAGTAGAATGCCGTGCGGCTGGATGGAGCCTGGTTGATGAATTGGCTCCTTGTCGCAAATTGACGAGTTCTCCTCTGACGCCGCCCAATTCTCGAAAGAGCTCAAAATGTACCTGCGTGATCGGAAATCGCGCCTCTGCGAGAGCGGCCTATGACCCTATTGCGCTCGACGTTTCAAGGATAGCACGAACTAGTCCGTGTGGACGGAATCGGTGAAGCTCTGTGGCAATGGATTCCCAAGCGACTTGATCGGTGATTCATAGCGGGTCGGCTTTGCGGGATCGACCATGCTGACGCGGATGAACGAGGACGATTGGGCGGTGGCCTTGACGGTGTTCAGGGCGGTCCGTTCGCGGCATGGCCAAGCCGGCGCACACGGCACCTACAAAAATGATCATTGCCTCTCCCCCCGGAGTATTTGAGGCAATCTGGTCAACCGCCGATTGCTTGAGAGCAGAATATGTTAATCTTTGATCGGGTCAAACGCTGATCACCACGTCGCGCGTGGGCAGCCAGCCTCGCGCAAGGTTCCCGCGGCAGCCTTGCCACCAAGCCGGACTGGTTCCGTCCCGGGCGGTCCGGCCAATCCTCCCGAAGAATATTTCCGAGCCAAGAGTCCCATGTTCGTAGAAGTGCAGGCAGGCAGCCAAAATGCTGAGCTAGGTCGAAAGCGCTGGCCTACCTGACTGTCACAAATGCTCGATTTTGTAGCTGAACCCCGTTGGGATACGAGACGGAAAAGCTGAACTCGTCCTGGCCTCGATAGCCCGGTTGCGGCTGGTAGTAGATCCCGGTCCCAACAGCCGGCCGTCCAATGCATTGCTCGCCCCCTGCATCTGCACTGTGGATTGTAATAGTCGAGCCCGATCGAAGCTGCACAGACCCTCCGCTAGGCTGTTGCAAGAGTTGGATTTCGGGTGGCGAGTCAGGTTTACAATCGCGGTGCCACGAGGCCTGCGTAGTTATCCTGACGGGACGACCGGCCTTGGTCACGGCCCGATAGTCGCGTGCAGAAGCCGCTCCGCCTAAAGATGTAAGTGCGAGCGCGACGGTGATGAGCTTCCAGGTTTTTGATGTCACTGCTTCCCCTCATCCGCCCACCGGCCGCCACTTCATGCGATCCAGCCCTGCGCCCACGCCGCGGTACCGAAATGGCGATCGGCCACGCCGTGTCATCTTACCGAACTTTCGGAGCTGCCAAGGGATTTCTAAAGCCAGCACCGCATGGAACCTACTCTGGACCCCCGCATTTGCGGGGAATGGCGAACAAATCTCCCGACAGCGTATCGATGCTGATTACCGAGCCCCGGACCGTTCCCTGGCTCAGCGTCGTGTTCGGCTTCGGTCCGATGCTGCCCTTTGTCATTGGCGCGACGCTCGCCTGGCTGGACTTTAAACCTGGCCGCGACGCTTGGTTCGATCTTGTCATCTTCTGGGCCGCCAGCATCTGCACCTTCCTTGCAGGTGTGCGCCGTGGTGTAAGTTTCCGGACCATGGGTGGGCCAACGAGCAGCCAGATCATCACTATGCTCTGGCTTTTCAGCGCAGGGTCAGGTGCTCTCGTTCTGTGGTGGCTCGGTCTTCCCAGCCTCACCCTCGTTCTGCTCGCTGCAGCTTTTGCCAGCATCGGCATCCTTGACCCCATCGCCGCTCAAAGTGGCGAAGCGCCGCTGTTCTTCGCGCGGTTGCGGCCGGTTCAGATGGTGCTGCCGGTTGTGAGCCTGCTCTCGTTGCTCCCGATTGTGCAAACGCTGAAGTAAGTTCATGTCGCAGCCGGCTTGTTGGCGGGGATCAGTCTCCAATCTGATCGAACACTTTAAGCAGGAGATCCTGCCCGATCTGATGCACATGGTGTGGATAGATCATGCCAGACTCGCTCCCGTTCACCTCGCGTCAACCCTCATTCATCATTGTTTCATGGCTGACGCGCCGCCGCGTACCCTCAAATTTACGGATGGTGGCGCGTCGGCGCGAATACGCTGAGGATGGGTTGCCGGACCGCCCGGGGCCGAACTGGACCGGCTTGGTGGCAAGGCTGCCGAGGGAACCTTGCGCGAGGCTGGTATGATCTGGGGTGGGCGGCTATGATGGCTTGAGCTCTGATGAGAACTGGAGCCTGTACCGGGCTGCCGTAGGCGCCTACTGCGGCAGCCCGGACGCAAGCCGGATCCGTCTGGTTGTGCCGGTCGCCCGACGACTTCATCAGCTCGGCCGCTCGAATAGCGCCACGCATTGCTCATAGACCGATTGCGCATTGCGCCGCGGGCATTCCGCCGTCAAGATGACCAGGAGATCCGTCAACCGCGCGTCGTCGCCCTGGACAGCCAAGCGAAGGTGCTCGATCAAGAGAAAGTCGCGGCGCCCGCATCTGGCACAAGCCACGATGATCTCGGGGTAAGGCCACGTCGAGAGACGGGGCACCTCGCAAGGAAGCCGCAGCTGGGAAGCAGCAACTCGTTTCACCACGTCTTCACGAGCGGGCGGCCGACGGCGATGCACCGGCTCGTTCGGATGATCGGTTGGTGGCAGGTTGTGGTCGAGATCGACGAAGCGGGCACCGCAGCGCGGCTCGTACTTTCTCGGGTCCGAGCGCCACCACGGGCAATCGTGCGCGAGGTCGGCAAGCAACCCATCGAGGCTCTGCTCTGAACCGTATCGGGCCGCGACGCGCGCCAAGCGATAGCAGCCGCGACGATTACAAAGCACGCAATCGATCCGCACCACGACCCAGGGATATTGCGCGAGTGTCTTCGGCCGAAGCATGCGCCAGACTGTGAACAAATCAAGAACAACGGCAAAAGTTCTGCTACGATCGCGACAAATGGCCGGGGGAAGCGAATCGCGATGACGGCTTTGTTGGCGGGGTTCGAGTGTGGCCGTCTTGGTTGGAATGGGCACGACTTGCTGCACACCACGCGGCACATGCCGGAGGACCGGACGCCGACGCATTATGATATTGCGCGCCGGTGCGGCTTGACCCGCTCGCGGGATGGGTTGCCGTGGCGCCATGATCCGAGGCCGCGTCTTCGTTGCGCCCCACAGTCAAGAGCGTTGAACAGCCTTGACCTGTTCAGCCCAGCAGGGTTCTGGAACTTCCTCAAGCACGCAGGCTATGCATGCGATTGAGCGTCCGAAGCTTTTAGTCTCCTCGCGCGCTACGTTGCTCGCGATGTGGCGCCGACGCCCTTTGACGCTCGGAGGCTTGCAGGTCTGCCTCTATGGTTTGAGCTAGAGTGCCAAGTGATGTCTTCCACATGTCCAACTTGGAATGCCGGGTCTTCTGAGCATCATCTTGAGCCGCCTGGCGCTTTTTAATCGATGCGCAGATCTTCAGAATGCTGTCGGACACCTCGATATCGAATTCCCGATGCGCTGCGATATCTGAGGCCACGACGTCGAGCCCCATCGCAAGCGCTTGGCCGATGCCAAGGTTGTAACCTTCCCATTCTGAAAAGTTCATGTAGAGGTCGCTGGCGGCATAGAGCTCGATCAGTTCGGCGTCCGAAACGTTCGGATAAACGTCGAGTCCCATAGCCTGCACGGCAGCCACATCATCGTCATCACCGCGCCCGGCCAAAATGAACCGCACCTTCTCCCCTATGTCAGGGTAAAAATAAGGCAGGTCGGATGCGACGTTCCCGTAACGAACCACGCCCTTGTAGATCCGTTCCGCCGACCGGAAGCGACACACGTTCAAGATCACGAAACAATCGTCGAAGCCATATTTGCGACGCAGGGAGTCCCGCTGTCCCGCCCAACGTTCTGACCACGAGGAGAGATGCGAATTGCCGTTGCGAATGAGCATCGTGTCCGGCCGATGCTGGGCATCTTGGATGGCCCGCGAGATCACGAACACGCGCCGCGCCAGGCAGGCGCAAAAGCGCTTCTCCCAATCGATATCTTCGCGTGCCTCCCGATCGGGAAACAGCTGGGCCGGGGGCTCGCCATGATCCATGAAATACACGAGCGGCTCCGCGCCGAGATAGCGTGTAATGGAGAAAAACGGTGGCGTGTGGGCGATGATGCAATGGATGCCTTCGGATGTCGCGTAGGCGGCAGCGGCTTCGGGGGTCCAAAGGCTGACCCGCTCGCATCCTTTGTATGCCAAGTCTCGGCTTCGCTTGGGACCGCCCACGACGACATCCCAGCCACGCTCGCGCAGGAACAGTGCCTGTTGCTCCAGAACGATTGCGACGCCATGCCCCAGGCCATGCTGATAGCAAAGAAGAAGCACCCGCCATCTCTCACTCGGGGAGCGACGGCGCCAGGGTCTGATGGCGCGCGGCGGTGTGGCGAGTTTGTCGACCTCCTGCAGCGAGAGGTTCGGAGAATAGGTAGGGTCGTTCTGAAAAAGCGGGCCAAAGCGGTCGCGGACATACATAGCCTCCCGCGCATTGCGGTGCTGCTGATCGCGCGTGACATCGAAGCCGCGAGACTTCGACTCATGATGATAGAGCAGCGGCTCGCCCATATATATGTTGCGGTAACCTGCCTCATAGGCACTTGCACACAGCTTGACGTCGTTGAAGGCCACCTTGAGTACGGGATCAAAGCCACCCAGCGTTTCGAAGAGCCTGCGCCTGAGGGCGAGGCAGGCGCCGGTCACGGCCACCATCTCCCGCGGCAGGTCGATTTGACCGGCAGGCCCGACAGCCGCCGGCTTCAGACGGTGTGCGCCGACACCTTGGACACCCAATACGACTCCGCCGTGCTGTGTCGTTCCATCTGGATAGAGCAGGTGAGCACCCACGACGCCCACATCCGGCTTGAGCGCCTGTTTGACCAACGCCTGAAGCCAATGACGTCGGAGGACGGTCGTGTCATTGTTCAAAAAGACGACGACGTCGCCTTTTGCATGGAACGCGCCGACATTGCAGAGTTTTGCGAAATTGAATGGTCCCGGGGATGGAACGATCAGAACGCCGGGATTAGATCGAAGCTCCGCGAAGTAGGCGATCGTGGCGGCTTGCGTCGACCCGTTGTCGACAACAACGATCGTGACTTGTTGCGACGGGTAGTCGGTGTCCGATTGGATGCTGTCGATGCACTCCCGCAGGAGGTTGCAGTGGTCACGCGTCGGAATGATGATCGTGACGTCGGCCAAATTATCGTGCCGATCGCGTTCCATCGGCACAACAGAGAGCCCGTGTCCGTGATCCGTGCCACATGATCCGATCAGGCAGTCATGTGAGAGAATGAACGGCGCATGCGCGACTTTACTCGGTGCGATTTGAAGGAGGTGGGCAGCCCACGTAATCTCGGCATGGCCGAGCATGGCGCGTCCGAGAATTGCCTCGTACAGTTTTCGATCCCTGTCGTAGAAGATGGTTCCGATAGTGTTTCCGGCATAAGGCGTCGACCGCATGAAGTCCGGCGACATAGCTGGCTTGAAAGCCGGCGCTGACCTCCGGCCGTCTTCCGCTATGTGGTCATGATCCGCATAGACCGCGTCGGCTCCCGATTGATCGAGCGTCAGCGCCAACATGTAAGCCATATGCGGGCGCATTATCTGCGCCCCCGCGCAGAAGATAAGCGTGGTGGTCGGTGAAAAGCCGATCGCCTCGTTTGGCGATGTGGCGGTCGACATGCCTTCGTGGCCGTCGACGCGGAAGGTGCACCGGTTCCAAACGTCATCCGGAACGGTCGAACCGCGAACAAAGCAGATGCGGCAATTTACGCCAATCTGCGCAGCCCATGCCGCAAAAATCCTATCGAAGCACGCCACCGCATCGACGTCTATGATATGCAATACGAGAACCGCGTGATGCGATAAGGATCGATCTGCAGCGATCCTTTTGATGTCTCTAGGCGTCAATGTGTCGAAAGCTTCAAGCCAACGTTCGAGGGCGGGGGCGCCGATGCCGACGTGACCGCGGCGCGCCCCTATCCTGACGAAATACTCCACCGCTGTGAGGCTGTCTTCTACGTATTCCGGATGCACGGCGCGGTAGAACTCGCTATCGAAAGCCGGGCTTGGATCGCGGTTCTCGTAGGAGCCATGCCGAACGAAATGCTTGATCGGCGACAAGCCGGAACTGGCGACATCGCGATTTCGAGCCAAATACCATTCCGCGTCGAACAACTTATATTTGAAAAGTAAGTATTCAAAAGAATATTCATCGCTCGGCAAATGCGGGCGTGCCGTTTCTCCCAGATTGTCTTCGATAGCCTTGAGCAAGAGGTCAGGATCTGACTTGTGAAGATTGGGTCGAGATCTGTAGAGAGAAGAAAGATCGATGTGAGGAGATGGATGTCTTACTTCTTTCGCCCCATGGAGGCAGAAATGCGCAAACGGGCCTTGATGAAAATCTGCGGTGTCAGGATAGCGGTGAAGATACCAGATCGGGTCGAAGGCGTCAGGTGATGTTGACGCCTGGAGTCCAGCAAAATCGAAACCCGCTTGCGACTTATATCTTGCAGCGAGGATGCTTCTAACTTTCCGAAGGCTCTTTCTCAATAAGCCGAAGTCTCTAAACCGCACCAACAATTCTCTCAGCTGAGGCTGGATCGCGGCGCACCGTATCCATATTGCCGCACATTGCCATGTTCTTCACGGTGCGTCTATCGCTCGACCGTTGGCCCGGATAGCATTCATCCGATCCTCGGCGGCCGAGGCAGGAGCACGTGCGTGCCAGATGAGTTTGCGAGACCGCGCATTGCTTACCGAAAAGACGCGAGGCGCGTGTTGTGTGGGTTGACAGCAGGCGTCCTGGCCTGCGCCGTGTTCGGCATTAGCCCGACGATGTCACAGGTGAAAGTTCTGCCTCGCACTGACGGCGGTGCCACGCTCAGCCATATCAGGCTGACGGTTAACAAATCGCAAACGGTCAAAGCGGGGGCCGCTTTCGCGGATGTGCTTGTCGGCTCGTCCGAGATCGCGGATGTGGTGCCGCTCAGCGATCGAACCATCTATCTACTGGGCAAGAAGGTCGGCACCACCAATGTGTCGATCATCAGCAGCGACAAGAAATTGGTGGGATTGATCGACGTCGAAGTCCGGCCCGACGTCGACGCGATCGCTTCGCAGATCCACCAGAGCACAGGTGAGCCCAAGCTGACGGTTGCAAGCCAAGGAGACCGTGTGCTTCTCGGCGGGGTCGCCGAAGATGCACCCACGGTGGACCGTGCCATGCAGGTAGCGCCGCCTGGAACCGTCAATTTGACGCAGGTGCGTTCACCTCAACAAGTTATGCTCAAGGTCCGGTTCGTCGAAGTCAACCGCAATGCGGATCGGGAGCTCGGGACGCGCTTTGAGTTTGGCGGCAGCCATACTTTGGCATCGATCGGGGCCTTCGGGACCTCGTCTGCAATCAGCAGTTCGACGAACACGGGAGGTCTCCTGTCAGGTGCCGTCGGCACCGCTGTGAGCGCGGCCACGACCGGAGGAGTCCCGTTCGGCACCGTCGTTCAATCCTTCACCGGCTCGGGCAACCAGCTCGATATTTTCATTTCGGCGTTGGAAAGCAAAGGTTTGCTGCGACGTTTGGCAGAGCCGAACCTGATCGCTAATTCCGGCGAGAGAGCCGAATTTCTCGCCGGCGGCGAGATCCCGATCCCCATCGCCAACCAGACCACCAACGGCTCACCCCAAATCACGGTGTCGTACAAGGAGTTCGGCGTGAAGCTGGCCTTCACGCCGACTGTTCTGCGCAACAGCCAGATCCACCTGGAGCTTGAGCCCGAGGTTAGTGACATCGACTCGACACTTTCGGTTGCAGTTGGGGGTGGCGTCTCGGTCCCAGGTCTCTCCAAGAGGCGTGCGAAGACGAGCGTCGACTTGCGCGACGGTCAGAGTTTTGCGATCGCGGGCTTGCTTCAGACGCAATCGACCCGCAACATCGACCAACTGCCATGGCTGGGATCCATTCC
The DNA here is from genome assembly GCF_026130545.1 of Lichenifustis flavocetrariae. Lineage (GTDB taxonomy): Bacteria > Pseudomonadota > Alphaproteobacteria > Rhizobiales > Beijerinckiaceae > Lichenihabitans > Lichenihabitans flavocetrariae. The sequence continues at coordinate 30,146 of NZ_JAMOIM010000036.1, forward strand.
GGTCCTTGGAGCTCTTTTTCGAAGCAGCTTGTTTCAGGAGCGAGAAACCGAGCTTGTGGTCATCGTAACGCCGCAACTCGTCAAGCCGGTTAAACCGAGCACACCGCTCGGCACACCGCTCGACACCACCTTACCGGCGAACGATGTGGATCTTTTTGTCGACGGCCGCATGGAAGTGCCGCGTGATCCGCGTTATTTCGCGACACCCCGTGGCAAGGTGATCGGACCTTATGGTCATATTCTGCAGGAGCCGGTCAACACCCCCTCTGTGGCGACGCGCTCGAACGCCGTAAACTGAGATGCGACAGCCTGATGCGCATTTTCCCTTTGACCTGAGGATAGTCGTGATCCTCGCGAGCAGTCTCTGCTGCTCGTCCTGTTCAGAAGACTACCTGGTCCGAAGGGATTCCCTATCCGCCGGCTCAGGTGACGCCATCAGGGCCGACATGACTGCTCAGGGGATCGACCCCTCTCCTCCGGCCGCACGGTGGACTGTGTTGGATACGAACGGGGAGCGTCTTCAACACGCCATGGAGCAATATCGCAATCCCTCAAGTGGCACGCAGCCGTCAGGCTCGTCTACAATCCCCGTCGGCGTCGCACCCGCGTTTGCCCCGACGCTCAAGTAGAGCTTTGGCCGCTTCGCCCAGTCCGACGCGTCCATCGATCGATTCCTATCCCCGTTTGCGAAGAAGCTCACAACGAGGTTAAACCAGGACCCATGCTTTGGCGTGATCACGAAGGAGAACTGGCCCTCGGGCCGAGTATCGACTCAAGCCTTGTCTCCTTGGAGATGTCCGCCGCGTGTGCCGAGGATCACCTTGATGGTGGTTTGGGTCGGACAACCGGCATCAAGTTTCTTGAGGACTCAATCAAATCGCGCAAGCGGTGGTAGTCCTCGATGCTGGCATACACCTGCCCGGCCAGCAGTTCGATGCCTGCGAAAAGGCTCAACGTGCCGTGACGCTTGTACTCGTTGTCGCATGCGAACGCCGTGTGGGTTCTGGGTTGCGGCGGCAAACCGGGCACGGTGCTCCCGATGTCCTGGATGCCGGGCTTCTTGTGGTTACACGTGCCTTGCCCGGTCACGGACCGTCGTCGAGCGCCGCGAGGAACGCCCGCATGCTTAGCGCGTCGCGCGCAATGGCGCACGATATGACGCATCACCTCAATCTGCGCTCCCACAGTGGTTGAGGACGGGGTCATGCAATACGCTAGAAGCAGGCACGCTTGTTTAACCCGGATGGGGCTCGATTCGAGACTGAGCCATCGACTCGAACCAGGTCAGATCCTCCGAACTGATAAATATTCCACCAGGAGACGAGATGCTGCCATGACGCGCTGGCGCCAGATTGACATTGTCGTTGACCACAAGGCGCCCGTGACCGAGGAAAGCTTCATCGCGGATCAGCACCACGGCTGCGATGTATGAGTGGGCACATTCCGCCTCCACGATTCTACTATAAGAGCAATTGTCCGTAAATCGTGCGGCTGCGCGTCTTTCGCTGTGACGGCTGATGCCGCCATCCCGAGTGGCTGAATCATGCGCTCTGACACGTTGACAGTGGTGGTCGGTCTCATCCTCTGCTGGATCTTCGTCGAGGACATGCTGCGGTTCAGGATACGCAACGTCCTCATCATTGCTCTGATTTCGAGTTTCGCACTCGACTGCATTCTCGGGGATCGCCTCGCCCTGATGGTACCGCACAGCATTCTCGCCGTCCTGGGACTCGGTGTCCTCAGCGGCTGCTTTGCTCTGCGAATGATGGGAGGCGGAGACGTGAAGCTGCTTTCGGCCGCCCTCCTCTGGGTTGGGCCGGAAGGATGCGTCGTGTTCGCCATCGCACTTTTGTTCTGCACACTGCTTTATCTGGCCGGCGCTTGGGCGGGTTGGCTGCCACAGCGTTCCAGGGGCGGACGAACCCTGATTCCGTTTGGCCCGAGCATCGCCGCTGCTTGGATCATCCACGGCAGTCTTGTGGTCTGGGTCGCGAAACACTGATCGCCCGATCATCGAGTTGGCCTATCACTTGATCATCGAGCAATCCACACCGCGTCAACGCGCCGCACTTGGGAGAACCCTGCATGATTGGAGAACTTAAGGTCAGACTTCCTTAATTTTTATGGAACCATCCGAAACTTCGCGTCGTTGCCTGCGTACCTTCAGAACATTGGAGGGTTAATGGGCGTGCTGAAGATCAGAATGCAACGTTTGGGTTAAAAATCGAAATGTTGATACTGTTCCGGTAAAATCGAAACATGAAGCGAGGACGTGTACTTTGCAGGTGGGCATGACAGTCAGCCTGCGTCTGACTGCGGGGTTCCCTGTTGCGCACAAGTCTGTTCAAAAATGAAAGCTCTTTGCATGGTGCCATTTCAGACCAGGACCTCGCCGCACTAGATACGGACGCGGTCATCGAAAGTTTCAAGTAATAACGAGAACCAATAAAAATATATCTACCTTCTTTGTCGGGTTGATGCCAGTTTTGAACTGGCTAACGAACAGTTTATCCGGTAGAAGAAAAAAGCTCCACTGATTGTGGTTCAGTCAACTGCGGTGCTGAGGGGTCCTCAATGCACTGATGGCGCCGGTCAAATTCGTTGAAATCATCAATAGAGGAACGTTTAGAATGACGAATCTCAATTCAAAGCTCTGGCAAGATAAGCCGGCGGCCGAAACCGCTCCCGTACGAATTGATCTTGAGGCCGGCCGTCGCACATTCATCCAGGCACTCGGTTTGGGCGTCGCGGGCGCCGCGTTCTTTGGGTCGAATTCGGTCAAGCCAGCCTCGGCGCAATCTGTAACGGATGCCGATATTTTCAATTTTGCTCTCAATTTGGAATATCTTGAAGCCGAGTTCTATTTACGGGCGTCAACTGGCGAGGGTTTGACCGATATGGAGGTCAGCGGTACTGGCACGCTCGGGCCGGTGAGTGGCGGACGCCAAGTTCAGTTCGACAGCCAGGCGGTCGCTAATTACGCGAACGAAATCGCACGCAACGAGCGAGCACATGTTCAGACCATTCGGTCGGTGCTTGGCAGTGTAGCCGTCGCGCGCCCATCAATCGATCTGGGGCTCGCCTTCACGCTTGCGGCCCGTGCGGCGGGTCTCGCGGGTCCGAATGACGCCTTCGACGCGTTCGCCAATGAAGACAACTTCCTGCTGGCGGCCTTCATATTCGAAGACGTCGGCGTAACAGCGTATCACGGCGCAGCGCCTTTAATCTCGGACACGACGAACCGATCCTACGCGGCCGGTATTTTGGCGGTTGAAGCGTACCATGCTGGCACAATCCGCACAATTCTCTACGGCAAGGGTTTGTTCAGTCAGGCGCAGGCAATTTCCAACGCGCGTGACTCGCTCGACGGTCCGACCGATCTGGATCAGGGAATTGGCGACGCGATGACGTCCAACCTTGTTCCTGTGGATTCGTCCGGCTTAGCGTTTTCCCGGACTACATCTCAGGTCCTAAACATTGTCTACTTGAACCCAAATGGAACCCCAACGGGCTTCTTTCCGAATGGCCTGAACGGCTTGATCAGGTAATCGCACATGTGTTCGGCAGTGTCCCGCGTGATGTGGCGGGACACTGCTCTGCTAGTTTGAGTTCGAGCATTGGAACCAAAATTGGTTTCAAAGATCGTGTCGGGTGTAGCATCAAATATTCAGATTCTAATCTGACGAAATTTGGACTATAACAAGCTTCAGGAGTACGATCCAACTTGATATTTGCGGACGGAAGGCTCAGTCGTTTGCATGATTGTGGCACTTGATCTCGAAATCAGCGATCATCGATACGGTGATCGACTTCTGAAAGCCACTTGGCGTTTGGCGTTAATTGCGTCTGTGATAAACCCTGACCTAAGTGCAAGCGCTCGTGACGGTGTGAGCACACACGGCTGGGCGTTTGAGCAATTCGGCACCGATGTCGCTATCCTCCGGACGTCCAGGTCTAGTGGGCGGGCCGGCGATGTGGGGGTGCTGATTGCCTGCTCGGATTCAGACAGGCGAGTTCGTCTTTCCTTGCCAACGCCGATCGCCACATCGCAAACTACTGGTTACGGAGCGATCACCGCCTTTGATCAGCCGAGGGCGCCGACGAATACCGTTTTTCGCTTCACGTTGAACAAGCCGTCCGAAATTGTAGTTTCGGAAAAGTCTGGGCCGAAGCGTGATATCGCTGTGACGATCGGGCAAATGCTGCTGACGAAACCGCGTGCGCTCGATATAACCGTTTCGTTGGGCACCAACCCTGTCCCGTTGACACAGCTGAAGGTGTATCGTTTGTTCATATCGCTCGGGCCTGCAGACATCGATGCCGTCGAAAGGTTCATTCAGTCGTGTGGCCGTCCGGTGGTTCGTCCACTCCATTGAAGGATCAGATGTTTCTGTTCCGCTTAGCCGCTCGTGCAAGCTGCGTCATGCAAAAGCACAGGTTGGTGATCCGAACCGGAAGAAGCGTATGCTTCGCGTAGTTAGGACTTTGGGGTTCGGCGGCTTGCTTGCATTGTCGGCCTGTCAAACACCGCCAGACGCGGTATCGGCCAGTGGTGCGGGACCTGATCTCGATGCCGCTCCCCTAGCGTCCGATGAACTGAGCCGTTTGGGCCGTCAGGACCTCACGGCCGGAAATAGTGGATTGGCGGAGGAGCACTTTAGGAGTGCTGTCGAAAAAAATCGAGCAAACTATGACGCTTGGGTGGGTCTGGCCGCTGCTTACGACAATCTGAAGCGGTTCGAACTCGCCGACCGTGCCTATGCCGAAGCAATACGCCTCAGGGGCGAAACATTCTGGATCATGAACAACATCGGCTACTCGTATTATCTTCGGGGTGATCGCAAGCGGGCTTTGTCGGAACTCGAAAGGGCGGCGAGCTTGAGCCCAAATAATGCCGTGGTGGAGAACAATATAAGTTTGGTCCGCACGGGGGATCAACCGAATCGGCGTGCCGCACCCTAGGGTTAGCCTGACTATGCCTCATTCGGATCGGAACGCTTTTGATCACGTGTTTGTGTCGCGCGGCGGTTGAAAGGGGTGTGCTGATTGCACGGATTGCGTCGGATCACATGGTACAAATCTGTACAAAGGTCCTCCGATAGCCTAAAGAGTTTAAGAAATATTTACTCTTCGCACGAGGTCAATCCATTGTTTTGGCCTCCTCTCGCAAATGGTGATCAAGTGATGAAAACATTTCTCCGGAATTTCATCAGAGACGAATCTGGCGCTGCGATGGTTGAATACGCATTGCTGGTCGCGCTCGTCGCGCTTGTCGCCATCGTTGGCGTCGCGGCGGTCGGAACCAATGTCAACGCGCAATTCACCAAAATCAGCTGTAAGATAGCGTCTCCCTCCGCCTCCTGCGATCAGTGACATTCACATCAAAATTCTCGCTTCTGATTGCTTTGCTGGTCGGTGGGCTCGCGGCATTTCTAGTTCGCGAGGTCGTAGTTAGCACCGCAGGGCTTTCGCGCCAAGCCGGGCTGACGACGACGATCGTGGTGGCCCGAAAAGCTGTGCCCTTCGGAATGCCGTTGACCGTAGACAATCTGGAGGAGGTCGCGTGGAAATCAACCACGCCTCTGGAGGGCTCGTTCGCACGGGTCAGCGACCTTGTGAAGGACGGGCGTCGGCTCGCACTGCTTTCAATGCAGCCGAACGAACCGGTCCTTGCCTCCCGGATCACAGGACCGAATCAGCGCGCGACACTGGCGACGCAATTGGACGAGGGTATGCGAGCAGTCACGATTCGTGTGGATGAGGTTCGCGGCGTGGCTGGTTTCATCCTGCCAGGAGACCGCGTCGATGTGATCTCGACCCGTGGCGGGGGTGGCTCGCAGGAGACTTTGGCTTATGCCGACATGCTCCTGCCGAACGTCAAGGTTCTGGCCGTCGATCAATTGGCTGATGAAAGGCAGGACAAGCCAGCGGTCGCCCGTGCGGTCACACTTGAGCTAACCGTCATGCAATCGCAGAAAGTCATACTGGCCGAAGAGATCGGCCGTCTGTCTCTCGTTCTGCGACAAGCCAATGCAGTGGACGAGGAGCCTTCGAGGCGGATTACGATAGGTGACCTCGGCGGGGATCAGGTCGCTGCGCAAGACAAGATCGCCGATCTCGAAAAACGGATGGCAGACATGAAGGCAGCCGAAGAGGCGGCCCGGACGCAAGCTGATCGAGCGATGGCGCAAAAGATGGCCGAAATCGAAGCGCACCTTCGCGCTCCAGTCCCCATTCCGGCGCAGTCCATCGTGAAAGTGCCCGCCGTACAGCCAAAATCGAGCTCTGTCATCAATGTTACTCGGAATGGAGCGAAGACCGAGGCCTACACGGTTTCGGCTGAGCGCTGAGGCTCATGGCCGAGCCGCCTTCGAGAAGCACTCTTCGCCTCATGAGAAAACTCGGAAACCAACCTGAGTGATGCGACAAATCCGGGGTGAATAGCTGCGGAGATCAAATACCGAACCGCGAAGGTCGAACAACGTGCAAAGTTTCATCGTTGGCGAAGGGGGTGGACCCCTCCACCATGCTCTCGCGGCAGTGGTGAAGGAACTTAGGTTATCGCTCTGTTATGCGAAAGGTCTTGCGCAGTTGCGTCTCGATCGCGCTTTTGCGGAAGCGGAGCGTCCGCTCGTCTTGGTGCCCGACGCCCAGGCGCTGCCGGCCACGGTCACCGAGGTTGTGGATTTCGCCCGCGAGTTTAATGGCCAAGCCTTCGTGGTCTACGTCGCCGACACGATCGCGCCCGCCGATTACAAGCGCCTCGTGCGGACCGACTCTGCGGACTGGATCACACTTCGTGATTGCCGGGACGAGTTGCCCGAACTTGTAGCCCGCCTTGCAGTCGCGGACACCAGCGGGCGTGCGGCCAAGATCGTAAGCTTCGTGCCGAGCAAAGGCGGCGTCGGCAACACGACGCTGGTGGTCGAGACGGCCGTTTTAATGGCCGCACGCCGCAAACGGGGCGGGTTGCGCATCGCGATTCTGGATCTCAACCTGCAGGGCGGGACCGTTGCGGATGCGCTGGACCTGGAACCCCGCTTCGATCTTTCGGAAATCGTGGATCGGCCCGAGCGGCTCGATGAGCAGTTGATCGACATCTTCACCAGCCGCTATTCGAAAAACCTGGATGTGTTCGCCAGCTCGAAGAGTCGGCTCGGGCTGGACGGCGTCAAATCCGAACTGCTCTTCACCTTCATCGATTCCATCGCCGGCCGCTACGATGCGATCCTGTTCGACCTTCCGGTCCATTGGTCGAGTTGGACCGATACGCTTCTGAAAGGCTCTGACGCCGTGGTCATCTCGGGGACCGAAAGCGTGCCCGGGCTGCGGCGGCTCACCACCGCACTTGATCACATCGACCGTCTAGCGCTGCCGGGCAGTAAGCTTGCGGTTGTGGTGAACGCCGTCGAAACGGATTTGCTCGGACGGGCATCGCGTCGCATGCTAATCGAACGTGCCCTCGCGAAGCGTCAAAGCTTTCTCGTGCGGCACGATGGTAAAAGCGCCTCCCGTGCGCTCGACATCGGCAAGCCACTGTCCGAGCTGGCGCCCCAGAGCAGAATGGTCAAGGACGTCAAATGCCTCGCGGTATGGATCGAAAAGGCGACCGGGCAGTCACAAGAGTCGAGGGTCAAGACGCCACTGCTCCGTGAGGCATTGGCGTGAGGACGGGATTGTCCGACCGCTGGCGCACGCAGCCAGACCTTCCCCGCATTGAAACGACGGCCGAGCCGGAGCGGCCGAGCCTGCCTGTCCCGTCTGTCGCAACGAAGCTTGAGGTGCCCAACAAATCCCTGGTCGATGCCAAGGTGGAGTTGCACGGCCGGATCATTGATGAATTCAACCTCGCGCTTATCGATCGCATTTCCGCGGACGATCTCGCGCGTCAGGTGGGACGCTTCGTAGCCGAACATGCATCACGTGAACGTTTGGCACTCAATCAGCGAGAGCTCGAAGCCTTCGCGGCCGAGGTCCTGGACGAGATGGTCGGGCTGGGCCCCATCGAACCGCTCCTCAAGGATCCGACCGTGACCGACATTCTGGTCAATGCACATATGTCGGTCTACGTGGAGCGGAATGGGCAGCTCGAGCTGACGCGAGTTCGATTTAAGGATGAGGCCCACCTGCTCCGCATCGTCAACAAGATGGTCTCGGCGGTCGGCCGCCGCGTCGACGAGTCCTCGCCCATGGTGGACGCCCGTTTACCTGACGGGTCGCGCGTCAACGTCGCGATCCGCCCCGTGGCCGTGGACGGTCCGCTCGTGTCGATCCGCAAATTCGCAAAACGTCCGATTTCCATGGATCGGCTGGTCGAACTCGGGGCCTTGCGACCCTTGATGGCTGAGGTGCTGAAGGCGGCGGTGAGAGGCCGCATCTCCATCATCGTGTCCGGCGGCACGGGCTCCGGCAAGACCACCATGTTGAACGCGTTGTCGTCCTACATCTCGCCGCGCGAGCGCCTGATTACCATCGAGGATGCGGCCGAACTGCAACTGCAGCAGCCTCATGTGGCGCGACTCGAGACGCGGCCGCCGAGCGTTGAGGGCCGGGGCGAGATCCGGCAGCGCGAACTGTTGAAGAACGCGTTGCGAATGCGGCCCGACCGGATCATCCTAGGGGAGTGCCGCGGTGAGGAAGCCTTCGACATGCTCCAGGCGATGAATACCGGACACGAAGGATCGATGACCACGGTCCATGCCAATACGCCGCGTGACGCTTTGAGCCGCATCGAGCAGATGATCGGGATGGCGGCGGCCTCGATGTCGCTGGTCTCGATCCGCAATCAGATCGCATCAGGAATCCAGCTCGTTCTACAGCTGCAGCGCATGACCGACGGCCGGCGGCGGATCACCAGCCTGGCCGAGATCACCGGCATGGAGGGCGACATGATCCAGATGCAAGAGATCTACAGTTTTGTGCGCGAGGGCATCGACTCCAGCAATCAGATCGTCGGTCAGTTTCGAGCCGCCGGGGTGCGGCCGAAATTCATTGGCGAGCTGAAGGCGCAGGGGATCGATCTGCCGGCTCAGGCCTTCGATCCGCGCACGAGCTTGTAGTGTCCGACGGGAACGAGCCCTGGGCTCTCTACCTTCTGATCTTCATCCTGGTTGCCGTCGCAATTCAGCAATTGCAGCAAGGATTGGGAACCGCCAGGAGCCTCCGCCGGCAGAAGCAAAAGCGCTTTGCGTCGCTGGAGGCGGCGGGCAACCCAGCAAGCCTGGAGGAACTGCGGCGGCGATCGACCCGCTGGAGCCAGTCTTTCCTCGCCCGGCATGCCAACCAGCTTATCGTGCAGTCGGGAACGCAGCTGGCTTGGTCGACCATCGCCCTAATGGGGCTCGGGCTGACGCTGGTGATGTCGCTGCTGTTGCCCGTTCCAGCCTCCGGCGCTCTGCGCGCTCTGCTGGCCACCGCAGTCGCGATCAGTCTCATCGAAGGATGGCTTCGCATCAAACGGGCCCGGCGGATCGCCCGCTTCGGCGAGCAATTGCCGGATGTGATCGACGTCATCGTGCGTAGCCTGCGTGCAGGTCATCCGCTCGCGGTGGCGTTGAATCTCGTTGCGCGTGAGACCCCGCACCCGGCTGGGCACGAGTTCGCGCTCGTGGTCGACGAGGTCAATTACGGCCGAAGCCTCAGTGAGGCGCTGGAACATCTGTCCGACCGCGTCGGCTACCCTGAACTCAGGTTTTTCGTGGCCTCGACCGCTATCGCACATCAGACGGGCGGCAACCTCGGCGAGATCCTGTCTCGATTGTCGCGCATGCTGCGTGATCGCTTCCGCCTCGGCCGCCGCGTGCGGGCCCTGTCGGCGGAAGGCCGGTTCAGCGGCTATGCGCTGAGTGTTCTCCCAGTTGCGTTATTCGGCATCATCAACCTCGTGAGCGCATCCTACTACGCGGATTTTTGGAATAGCGCCGCCGCACGACCACTTCTGGCGATCAGCATCGCGCTTTTGCTCGTCGGTAATCTCGTCATCTACCGCCTAGTGAACTTCAAGGTGTGACATGCCGGGTATCGCGGATCAGCTCTTCCTCATCACCGGGCTGATTTTCGTCTGCGTGACGATTATCACCCTGGTGGCCATCCGGACGGTCGAACAGCGCGCGCGTCGGCGCCGGCGGTTCAGCACGGCGTCGATTGTGGGAGCACGGGCGGACGTCGACTTGGTGGAGCGGGAGAGATCCTGGACGGGCATCGATCCTGGACGCCTCGGGCTCGATGCCGCCGCGCAGCGGGAGCTGCGGGTCACGCTGATGCGTGCGGGGTTTTTCAGCACGTCGGCTATGCCGGCTTATGCCGTCATCAGGATTGCCTTCCTGATCGCGCTGCCCCTGATAGGGCTGTTCGTCGCACTTTTCACCGCCGCGAGCTGGGGCGTGACGGAACGGGTCGCGCTGGTCGGCATCCTCCTCGCGGTGGCCTATTATCTCCCGCCAGCTTATCTCAGCCGCCGGCAACGGCATCTGGAGAACCGCTACCGCCTCGTGTTCCCCGACTTCCTCGACATGCTGGTCGTGTGCGTCAACGCGGGTCTGAGCCTGGAAGCGGCTCTCGACCGCGCCGGGCGCGAACTAGACGAAGAGGCGGCCGCCTTTTACGCCAATCTCGAACTTATGGCTGGAGAGATGAGGGCCGGAAAGAGCACCGGCGATGCGCTGAAGGCCCTGGCCGACCGGCTCGGCTTGCCGGAAGCGCGGTCCTTCGTGGCCCTGCTGCAGCAGACGATCGAACTCGGCACCGATGTCGCGCAGGCGCTGACGGTGTTCTCCGACGAGATGCGGGACAAACGCCTGTCGAACGCCGAAGAAAAGGCGGCGGCGCTGCCTCCGAAACTCACATTGCCGTTAGGCCTGTTCATCTTTCCGGTCGTGCTGATTGCCGTACTGGCACCGGCCGTCCTCAAGGTGATGGCCACGCTCCCTCATTGAGATGGAGCAGCCAGCCTTGCGCTCACCTTCTGGCGTCGTCCGTGCGAAGACCATGCGAAATCTTGCGGATTGTCAGGAGGGCGCCGCTATTCTGGAGTTCGTCCTTGTGCTGCCGATTCTACTGGCGCTGCTCGGCGCCGCCTTCGAACTCGGGCGCGCACTTCTGTTCCGGGAGGCCATGATCGAAGCCGTGCGCGGCGGTGCGCGCACCCTCGCACGCGTGCCGGATCCGACCTGCCTCAACATCTGCACGCCGGGGGCGGCCCGCGCCGTGGCCATGACACGCAACGCAATCGTAGAAAACACCGGCCTCCTGCCGGCGGCCATCAGTGTCGCAGCGCAATGGGAGCCCGGATCCCCCACTGTGACCATGCAGGCGCGTTTAACGCTCGACAGCGACATGCTGCGGTTCGTCGGGCTCGGACCGCTTCTCACGCTGAGCGCGGTGCACCAGGAGCAGCGGATTGCCGAGTGATATCGCGTCAAATCAGGAGGGTGCGGCTTTGCTTGAGGCCGCGCTTGTCCTGCCGGTCCTGCTGCTCCTGGTTTTCGGGCTCACGGACGTCAGCCTCTATTTCTGGACCAAAAGCCTCGCCCTCAAGGCCGTCCAGCTTGGGGCGCGCCGTGCGATCCTGTCGGATGCTGTTGCGGTCGGGCCTGGGCTCGATCCGGCCGAGAGTGCCACCTATTGGTACGGTTTGCCGCCCGGCGCGCGATGCTTCCCCCCGCCAGGACAGCGCACCCTTTGTCCCACCTTCCAAGTGCGTTGCGATTTTGAGGCGGGCTGCCATTGCACAGGTGATGCGTGCCGCTTCCGCTTTGTTGCGAGACGCCTCGGACCCATTCTGAGCGCTATGCAGGCCGTGATGCCGGATCTGCGGCCCGAGAATCTCCAGATCACCTATACGACAAATGGTTTTGGCTATGTCGCGCGGCCCGTTCCGGTTCAAGTCGATGTCCGGGTGAGTCTCGTGGGGCTGCATTACAAGCCTCTGTTCCTCGGCGAACTCTGGGGCGACACGCTGCCGATCACGGCTTCGGCAGGCGTGCCGGGCGAAGACCTGCTGACGCGCTGATGGCTTGGTGCTTCGGTCTTCGATGTGTCAGCTTGCGCTTCAACGACGCCACTCGGCGCGCGCGGCCTCATCGGCTTCTCAAAAATGAAGCGGGGTTCGTTCTGGTGTTCCTGGCCATCGCGATTCCGGCCATTCTTGGCCTGATCGGCCTCGCGCTGGACGGCATCAGGCTGATGTCGCTCGATACCGACACGGCCAATATCGCAGATGCGGCGGCTCTGGCGGCGGCAGATCGTCTCGATCGATCGACCGATGCCATTCCACAAGCGCGCGCGGCGGCCCTTGCGCTCTTGAACAAATCGGCAGCGGACTGGCGCGGCGACGCGCGCCCGCGCCTTTCGTTCCGCTTCGCGAGACGTCTCGCTGATTTGCGTCAATCCCCCGGCTTCTCTTTGTCGGACAGTGCTGGAGTGGAGGCGCAATTCGTCGAAGTGAGAGCTTCGGAAGCCTCGCTCACGACGAGTTTCCTCCAACTCGTCGGCGCGCGCGCCGCGCCGCTCGAACGGCGCGCCATCGCCGAGTCGCAGTATTACGCCTGTGACGTCACGCCGGCTGTCCTGTGCCAGCCCGACCCCGCCGCTTTCGCGGCCCAAGCGCGTCCCGGCCAGCAATATCTTCTGCGCATGGACGGCAACATCGTTGCCGGTTCGATCGCCTTGCTCGACCGGCCGGATGCCGAGGGCGGACGCCAAGCCCTGCGTGATCTTGCCAGCAACGCCCCGCAATTCTGCTACGCTGACGGGCTCCGCCTGCGGCGCAACATCAGCCCTCTTGAATTCGATGAGGCCGTCAACGTCCGTTTCGACCGTTATGTCGGGCGGAGCGGTCCGATCGCCCCCGATCTCGCAATCTATCCACCGGCACCTGACATTATCCAGGGGCGTCATCTCGCGACCTGCAATTCGCCGCCGCAAGGCGGCGACATCAATCCGCCCTATCATCTCCCACGCGACACAGCCTACGAAGGGCTTCGTCTGAACGGGCTCTGGGACCAAGGTATCGGCGATTGGAAGATCACGCCGCCGATCGGCGGCACGGGGCTTCAGCTTAAAACGGCACTCGACGAATATCTGGCCTGGAACCATGCCGATAAGGGGACGGCTGTGCTCGACCGCTTTCGGAATGCGCCCACACGCTACGACCTATACCTCGCTGAACTCGGCCTCGACCGGTCGACGGAGAAAGCGCCCGTCGACACGCGCAGCCTCGGCGCTTCGGTCGCGACCATGCCGACCGGCGGTCCCGTTTCAGGTCCTCTGAGACTGGTACGGGAACATGCCGCCCCGTTCTGCTATGCTGGCACCCAGCCGGCGGTCGACCCCCAACGGCGGGTCATCGATCTTTCTGTCGCCGATTGCGGTCAATTTCCGGAGGCCGCAACGGCTTCCGTCCTGTCGCGACACGTGGCAAAATTTTTCCTCACTGAGCCGACCGATACGGGAATGACCCTGGTCGAATTTATCGGCCTGCTTCGGCCCAGGGACGATGCCGACAAGCTGCGCCACATCGTGCAACTCGTGGACGGGAATTAGTTCCGTTCAAATTGGACCTCATGTGTGCTTTTGTTTAGGAGAGGCGACAACTGCGTAAGGTGAAAGGCGCGGAACGGACCAGTTCTCCCGTGAGCATCGCCAGGGGAATGTCCGTCGTCAGTTTTTTAAGTCAGGCCGCGATGTGAGCGAAGGATGGTGGCTGAACCGCCACAATAGAAATGCCGGCGCCCGTGACCCGGATGACTAATTTTGTGGCCACTCGTTATCAGACGAGACCGTGTTGCTAGGTGGTCCGCGCCATTGTCTCATCGCCTAGCTGCCACCGGAAATGTGTCGGAGTTCTTCAGCAAATGCTTTCTCGTATGAGATCATGGCTCAATCAGATGTCATTACTGTTGTACCCTTCTAGGCATATAATTCCTGCACTCCCCGACCTCATGCATGTTCGCGCTGAGCGTCATTCTATTCGGATGATCGATCTGCCTGCCGAAGAGCTTCGTAGTCTTATTACTGAATTCAATGAGCGCGCTGACAAACTCGGTTGTGTGGTGATCGAGGGCGAAATTGAATGCGATCGCACTGTAGTTATTTTTGCTGGTAATCTCGAACGGTTTCATATGCTGTCCGCTGCCCAGACCCTGAAATGTAAGGTCGTGTATGTGCAGGATCCTGAAAGTGGCTGGTATCAGGGTTCGTGCCTGATTCCTGAACTCAGTGTGTTCTGCCAAATGTTCTTGAAAGACGAGATCGGCAACAAGCCCGCACTCTTCTTTGGACAGTCATCTGGCGCATATGCCGCCCTGGTAGCTTCCACTTATTTCCCAGGGTCGACCGTGGTTGCCTGCGCGCCACAAACGCGTTCGGATTCGGCGGTAAAAACGAAGGTTCACTTCGCCGGTATCCGCCCCCTTGCAACGCCGGACGATCTCATTGATGTGCGAGCGAGACTGATCGAAGCGTCAGATCCGCATGCGTCCACCACAATTGTCATGGCCGTCGGCGAAGCCGACAACCCCGTTCACGCTCACTTCTGGATGGATTATTTTCATGGTTTGCATGTGTGGGACCTGCCGAACGTCGGTGTGTCGATCGTGAATTCAAACTCGCATGCTGTCGTCCACCGCAATGTCCGGGCTTATGCGGATCTTCTATCGGAGTTAGCCGCCGAACTCTCCGCACCGGTGGCACGACGAAATGCCATCACACGAGAGTTCCTGGACCGCACCTATTCGAAGCCGTAACCAGAGGTGGCTCCGTTTGTCTGAACGGCGGTGGGTGGAGTGGGTCCCTGGCGCCGGACGAGTTCAGGCTGCTGATTTGACGCTCTGCCAGGGGAGTTGATCCTCAAACTGCTTGGGGCTGAGATAGCCGAGGGGCGATGATGGTGGACGTCGCGGCGTTTCTGGGCCGGGTGCGGCACGCGAAGCCCCCTTTAGAAACTCCAGCTCAAAAGATCTTGGCGCTTGGCAAGCCCGTGAAGGCTCTCCCCGGCCAAGTGGTCCTGCACGACCTGCCGCTTGAAATCGATGCTGTGTGTTCGGTGCTTCGCTATGGGCCTTCTTTCGGAAGACCGGCATGGGGGGATACCAACCGATGATCCTGTCCGGCACCGGGGCCCACTCCAGATCTTATCCAGGATTTGCGAACAACCAACTACCTGATCGACGCCCGCACATCGACGCCCGCACATCGACGCATGCGAGAATGCAGGTGGCTGGAAATTCGGTAGTGTCTCGACTTGGATTTGTTCACGGCCGACTCGCGGTGAACATGATGGCCGGGCCGTTCGGATGGTTGGCCTGATCCTCGATGAAGTTGACGGCCGAAAGCCCACAGGCCGAAAAGGCGCGCAACACGTCCTCTTTCGTCAACCATGCCGCAGTCGGATCGATGCCGCCCCAGTGGAGCGCTTCTTTCGAGCCATATCGGTGCGTCCAGTAGTCGAATGTGACTCCCTCGCGTTCGACAGACGACGCCTCAAACGGAACAGGATGCCGATCGGGATGGTAGACGTGGGTCCAGACGAAGCAGCGGTCACTTGCCCCCGCTATGGCGCGAATGAGCCGGATCGGATCGGACATGTGATAGAGAACGCCCGAGCAGAACACGACATCGAAGCGGCGAAGCTCAGCCTCAAGAAAACCCATGGCATCGCCGAGCAAGAACTTCGACCGGTTCAGACCAAGTAGCTCTTTCACGACAAGGCATTTGAGCCACGCCTCGGCACTTGCCTCGACGCAGGTGACGCTTGCAGCGCCCATCTGCTCCAAACGGTAGGTGTGAGCTGCTTCCAAGGGTCCGATTTCGAGAATGTGCAGTCCCGCAAAGTCGGTCAGACCCAATGCCCTCGCCGAGATGGCGGGCCGCTCGTCATGTGTAAAAAGTAGATTTGAGCCGGTGCCATCAACGCCAAGGAGAGGACGCAGATCGCAAGCCCAACGATCGCGAAAGACATCTACCGCCGTTTGAGCGGATGGTGCGCGGTCCTCAAACTTCACCAGTTCTGCCATCAAGCCTCACCCCAAGGTAGTCGCATTCTTGTACGGGCCACGCTTCAGCGGGTTCGACATCCCAGCCTCAACCATCTCGGCCACATCTTCCATGCTCCACGGCTGATCTGCAACGCTCGCCGTCATGGCCAGCGTCAACTGGCACCGAAGTTTCCTTGATTGTGAGCCTTTTAAATTCTCTAGGTGTTCAGTTCCAGCATCTGATGAATTGGGTTGTGTCTGAACCGTCCTGGTTCTGATGTCCATTGTTTGCAGATGGCTTCGTAGCGGTGAGACCTTTGAGGGTCTGGTCAAGCAGCGCACCATGTTGATCAATGCCCTCCGTTGCCATCTTGCGGAACTGGGAGTCGTAGCGCCTCAGCGGATGACCGGTTTGGCAGAACGATGGATAGGCGGGAAGGCCGTCAATGCAGATGCTGCTTTCAAGAAGGTCCTTTGAGAGCTAAGGTCGCTTGACATTCAACCACAGAGTGTATTACCCTACGTAAGGCTGCGATGATTGCAGCCCCATCGAGGCGCGAACCATGAGCGCACAAGACTTCGTTGCCACTAGGCCAATGGCGCCCAAACGAAAACTCCACCGCGCAACCTTTCCAGGCCCCCTCCGGGGCCTTCTTCTTTTCTGGAGATACTGATGAACGACCAAACCTCGGCAGTGACCCTGCCTGACAGCCCGCCCCACATCGCCGTGTTCGGGCTCGACGAAAGCCGCAAGGCGCATGCCTCGGTGTTTGGCCAGGCCGATGCCGACCTGGCGCGAAAGGCGGCTAGCTTGATGGGCCTGCATGTGTTGCAGCTCGACCGCCCCGAGCATCACATCGCGGCCCAAAAGCTGCCCAAGGGGCGGGTTTTCGCCAGCGGCAAGGCCTTCGTGCCCTTTGTTAAAAGGGCGCTGTATGACGAACTATGCGGCTTTGGCGGGGTCAACCCGAATGAGGTCGTGCTTCCGCAACGGGAAGCCAACAATGCCGATGCCGTGAAGGATATATCGGAGACAGCGCCACTGATCCTGAACTACCCGGAGGATTGGACCCGCATTCGCCCAGGCAGTGTGGTTCTGGCTATCGATCAGCCTGAAGACGGCTGGTGCGATGCCGTCGTCACCGAGACGCAGCCGGACGGACTTCATATCCTCATTTGGCGCGACTATTCAGATTACCCGCCTTTCGCACGACACACCCACGAGCTGGCGTTGCTCCACCCCCAGGCGCAGCAAAGCGAGGAGGCAGGACAATGACACTGACCAAAGCGCAAAGTGACATCAGCCGAAGGCGCGACGTGTTCAGTGCGGACTTGGTTCAAGGGGCTCGGGCCGACCGGATCCGACAACTCAACGATCGGCTTCGCTGCCAAGGCGACGGGGGGCGGGTCATGATCACGGCCGGGGTTGCAGCCTTACCAGCGGCTGTTCAGGCCAGCATCTTTGCCGCGATCCGGTCATTTGCGGCGTTCGATGGCGCCAACGATCCCTTCGACGAACACGATTTCGGCGTCGTTAGAACCGATGCGACCTGCGCCTGCTGGAAGATCGACTACTACGATCGCACGCTGACAGCCTATTCGCCTGATCCCGCAATCCCAGCCGTGACCATCCGGGTGCTGACGATCATGCTGGGAGCGGAATTT
This sequence comes from Lichenifustis flavocetrariae, assembly GCF_026130545.1. Taxonomy (GTDB): domain Bacteria; phylum Pseudomonadota; class Alphaproteobacteria; order Rhizobiales; family Beijerinckiaceae; genus Lichenihabitans; species Lichenihabitans flavocetrariae. The sequence goes on from NZ_JAMOIM010000036.1 coordinate 47,785, forward strand.
TGATGCCCCTTTCATTGCTTAGCTGCGCTGCTGGTCTTTCGCTTACGGCCGGGTTTCAGCACCAAGGGCTTGGCCTCACCCTCCGCGGGCACAGTGAAAAATGCAGAAACAGGCACCTGCAGCACGGTCGCAAGCCGATCAAGTGTGCCAACGGTGACGTTCTCAGTCCCCCGCTCAATCCGACCGACATACGAGGGCTCGAAGCCTGCCATGAGCCCGACACCCTCCTGCGAGAGTTCGTGAGCGATACGCAACCTGCGCAAGTTGAAACCCACCAGGGCGCGGACGTCCATGCACTGGAGACAAACAACCCTTGCCGGTCCGAAATCCAGGCACTAAAGGTACATAATAGTCTGAAAGAGACGCCCGTGATGTCTTCGTCGGTTCCCACTTTTGGTATGCCAATCTCGCGCATTGCCCCGCTCCACGGTGGTGAGCGAGGGGCGAGATCAGTCATAGCGAAGAGGGTGTCGCTAAAGTCAAAACAGCAATCGATGTCCGTGGCGGTCGCATTCCCGCTGCTCTTGGCAACCATGCTGCCCGTTGCTGCGATGGAAGGCCCACCGCGCGACTCTGATGCCACGTTGGTGCTTGATCACGCTTTCCACTTTTCCCAAGGTAACAGAACAGCTTTGCCGTCAAGCGATTGCAAGCTCGCCGCTGAGGCAAAAGCCGCGTTCGATGCTGAGACAGCTCAAGGCAATGGGCTCACCCTACTCTCGCACCTCGACGCCGAACGATTTGTCGAAGCAGCCTATCGCGGGCGTTTTGATTCGATGAACGCCAACCTCGATTTGATCAT
>NZ_JAMOIM010000037.1 GCF_026130545.1 Lichenifustis flavocetrariae
CATCCATCCGGAAAAATGGATGTGGCACATCGTCGGCGACCATGAAAAGCGCGCCTTCATCGGAACCAAGGCCCAGGCTGTGCTCGACACCATCGCGGCTCATTATAACGAGATCAGCACCTGCCTGTCGGAGGATCGCTACTCATACAAACCCATCTTCATGCGCAGCCAAGACGGTGAAACCTCCGCCGAGGATTGGGCTAACGGCTTCCACGGGGCAATGCGTCTCGGGCTCGACCACTGGAAGCCGGTGTTCGAAACCTTCGACGTCGCCGCGCCCGTCATGACCATCCTTGTCCACTGCACCGACCCGGACGGGATCTCAATCTACGGCGATGAGATCCAAAACATTCTACCAGACCATCTAAAAGATCGCTGGATGGTCATCCGCGAAGCCGTCCACGCCGTCTTCGATCAGTGCGCGCCCCTTCGGGCGGCCACCGCGGAAAGCGGGGCTCGAACAGCATAGTACGCGTTGAGGATGGTGCTGATGACCGTGCTTATCAGTCCGCAGCGGCCGGCCCCCACGCCACACCGCCACCTCACGCCTAGCTCCGCCCGATCGAGGACCAAGTGGGGGGCTCATGACGGATACGAAGGGGAGGCTGACCAGGCAGTTATGCGACTATCAAATAGAGAGCCGCCCGAAGAAGACTATGAGTCAGATTGGCGTCTTGGCCGCGTCGAGCCGGATGCTCCTAGCGAGGAGCAATCAGGCAGATCGGTGTTCAGCGATGTTGATGATTAGACCAATGCGGTTGTACAGTGAACGCCTTCCCGCCCGCCGCCACGATATGCGGCTTGCCTAACGCCGCGGCCGCCCCGCCCGTCTTCGGCTCGACCCCGTCCACCCGCAGAAAACTCGCCTCGACCTCGCCCTTGATGCCGAAATTGACGCTCTGCGGCACCGTGTTGGTGGCCATCAGCGCCGCGACGTGGTTCATGCACGCCGCCGTCACGCCGAGGAGATTGCCTGTCACGTCGAGCACCGGGCCGCCGGAATTGCCGGGCTGGACGGTGGCGGTCACCTGAAACTCGGTCGTGTCGATCCGGATGCGTCTCATAGCGATTGCGCATAGGGTCGGAGCACATCCACCGTCTCGGTCAGTCCGTTCGCTTCCATATCCATGAGGAGCCTATCGGCCGACCGCTCCGACCTCTTCATGCGCTCCCGCATGCGTCGGACAGCGGCGACGGCCTTGCCAGTGTCGAGAGCGATGGTGTCGGCGATGAACGCGTCCGTCGATCGCGCTTCGATGTTGAGGTGTCCGAGAATCTCGGTCGGAAAGTGCTTCAGGTTTTCGGTGACGATGACCGCAGCCTGGGTTTTCAATGCAGCGGCCACGACATGCGCGTCCCCTCGATCCGGCAGACTCTCGCACACGCAGAGGAACGTCTCGAAGTCGGACACCATGGCGTCCTCGAAGGCGTCTTCCATGACGGCGATCGCCCGTCTGGCTTTCGCTTCGGCGCCGGTGATCTGCCGTCCCGCCATTATCTGGACGATGGCTCGCTCCGTCTCATCGAGCACCGGCCTCGACCATCGCACGCGAAAGAATTCCGCTTCCGCCAATGAGAGCAGCAGATTGCGCGGCAGGACGCTGGCAAGCGAGCAGGCATCCACAAAGGCTGTGAAGCTTTTCGCGAACACGGCTCAGAGCAACGCCGCATCCATTTCTGCGAGTGCCCCGAGCGCTTTGCTGCGCTTCTCATCCCTCGCATTTTTGTAGGCGAACAGATCCTCCGCCTTGATGCGCCGATGACGGCCCACCTTGCTGTGCTTGATCTTGCCCGTGTCGATCAACGTGACGAGGTAAGGCCGGGATACGTTGAGGATGTCGGCCGCCTGCTGTGTGGTGAGCATCTGGCTGACGGGAACAAGCGTCACGGCATCGCCCCGGCCGATGTGGCGCAGCAGCTCCATGAGCATGGTCGACAGCCCGGGCGTCAACACGATCTCGGCTGTCTTCGTCTCCTCGTCGAAGATGCGCAGCTTCGTGTCCTGGCCGCTGGCATGGGCCGCGAGGATCTTGCGAAGCTGATTGGCGGCCGCCCTCTCATCCGCCGATGGCAGTCGGCGGCCGAGCGGTTCGGCTTTGGCTGGCATGGTCATGGGCGGTCTCCGTAAGCGCGATCCATAGCAAGTATTCGAAACAAACGCAAGTTACGAATGTTGCGGATAGCGCAGTGTTCCCTGGCGCTTCCCTTCTCCCGCGCGAGCGGGAGAAGGTGGCCTTGCGCAGCAAGGTCGGATGAGGGGATGCCCGGCGTCCGAGCCGCCCTCCGCCGGCAACCCCAGCTCGCTTCGCGCGCCGTGGCCGTTGGTCAGTTCCGCCCTCATCCGTCACGGCTTCGCCGTGCCACCTTCTCCCGCTCGCGCGGGCGAAGGGGAGCCGCTCCCCCGGCTAGCCTTCATCCGGCCCATCGCGCGCGCCGTGGATGACATGGAGACCCGCGATCCGTCCCGCTCCGGGCTCGCCGGTCAGGTCATAAGCGACGATGGAAGGCAGGCCGGGACTCACCCTGTCATAAGTCCCTGTCATACGGCCGAGGCGGCTTGCCGCCATGTGGACGGCGCAGGTCGCCCAGGCCGATAGCTGCGGGAGAGCGACGGGCGGGCACTTGCCGGAAACGAATCGGAAGGAGCGGGCGACGCTCGGACCCTCGGGGTCACAGGGGTGCGGTCCCTGACGGCTCGACGGTCCGTGCCACGTCGCGAATGACGCCGCGGACCCACATCGAGAACGGATCCGCCGCACGGAGGCGGGAGAAGACCAGGGTGCTGTGAAGTTCGACATTGTCGAAGGGTGGCGCGTGCAGCACGAGGTCGAACAGTCCGGCAAAGCGCCGCGCCAGTGCGGCCGAGATGGTGGTGACCATGTCGGTCGCGGCCACGGCCGCGAGAGCGGCCATGAAATGGGGCGTCACCATGGCGATCCGCCGGGAGAGGCCGGCGGCGGCCAGGCGGGCATCGATCTCCGATTGCCCGTCGCCCAGCAGGGCGATGCCCACATGCTGATGCGTCCCATAGTCGGCCAGAGTCCACGGCCGGTGCGCCGCGGGGTGGCCCTGGCGCATCACCAGGGTCAGGCGGTCCTCACCGACGATCTCGCTATGGACGCCGGGAGGCAGCGGCGTGGACGAGAGCGCGAAGGCGAGATCGAGCGCGCCGCTCTCGAGACGGGCGAGCAGGTCGGCCCCATAGGCTTCGACCCGGAGATCGACCCCGGGGGCGTCGCGCGCCAGGCGCGCCATGAGGCCGGGAACGAGCAGCACCGTCTGGGCGTCGGAAGCCGCCAGGCGGAGCAGGCGACGCTCGCTTCCAGGATCGAAGAGATGCGGCCGAAACATTTCGCGCAGCGGTTGCAGGGCGGCGGCCAGTTGCGGCTGGATCGCGAGCGCCCGCGCGGTCAGGACATAACCATTCGTGGTGCGCACCAGAAGGGCATCCCCGAGCAGGTCGCGAAGCCGCGCCAGGGCGCGGCTCATGGCGGGTTGGCTCAGCCCGACATCGGCGGCGGCCCGCGTCACGTTGCGCCGACTGAGCAGCGCCTCCAGCGCGGGAAGCAGGTTCAGATCGAGGCCCGCGATATTCACATCTTGCATGATTATGATCATAACAATGCATTTCCGACATGAACAGGCGTGTCCTAAGCTCTTTCCATGATGTTGGAGGACAGCATGAGCGAGAGAATTGTCGTCGTCGGCTACGGCGCCTGCGGCCGTGCCACCGTCGAGGCCTTGATACGGCGCAACCGCGGAACGGTCGCCGTGGCGCAGCGGACACGACCCACGGATCTGCCGCAGACGATCGAATTCAGGCCTTGCGACGTGCTCGATCCGGGCGCCGTCCAGCAGGCCCTGTTCGGCGCGACCCAGGTGGTGCTCTCGATCGGCCTTCCCTACGATAGCCGCGTCTGGAGGACGGCGTGGCCCCGCGCGATGACCAATGTCGTCGAGGCCTGCGCGGCCACGGGCGCCCGTCTGGTCTTCATCGACAATCTCTACATGATGGGGCCCCAGCGTGAGCCGCTGCGGGAAGACATGGCCCTCTCGGACTATGGCGCAAAACCGGCCATCCGGTCCGAGGTGACGCGGATCTGGATGGCGGCCGCCTCGGCTGGCCGGGCCCGGATCACGGCGCTCCGGCCGCCGGACTTTTACGGTCCTGGCGTGGGCCTCTCCCACCTCGGCACCTCAACGTTCGGCGCCCTCGCCAAAGGCAAGCCCGCATTCCTGATCGCGCCACCCGACACGCCTCACGATTTCGCCTATGTGCCCGACATCGGGCGAGCCGTGGTGACCCTGCTCGAGGCACCCGACGACGCCTTTGGCCGGGCGTGGAACATGCCCTGCGCGCCCACCCGCACGCCGCGCGAAATCCTGAGGCTGGGTGCCGAGGCGCTCGGCGTGAAGCTGAGGATCCGGACGGTGCCGCTCTCGCTCCTGCCGGTGCTCGGACTGGTCTCGCCCTTCCTGCGCGAAGTCGCGGAGATGCGCTTCACCTTCGATCGGCCCTATGAGGTCGATGCGTCGCAATTCAAGCGGCGCTTCTGGTCCGACGTCACGCCCTTCGACATCGGCGCTCCCGCAACGGCACGCTCCTTCCCGGCCGATGCTCCGTCCGCGCAGAGCGTCGCGCTCGCCTGATCAAGTCAGGGGCCGCGCCTGGAGCACACCGGGCAGGCCGCGCGACGCCGGACGCCTATCGCGCCGGGACCGCGGCGCGGGCCAGCGGATAGAGCGCCCGGTAGCGCTCGTAGGCCTCCGCATAGGCCGGCACCAGGGCCGGGTCCGGCTCGATCGTGGCCTTGATGGCCGGCGGCGGCATGAAGCGCACGGGATCGCCGCCGAGCGCCGCCGCCATGGCGAGCCTCGCCGCACCGAGCGCGGCACCCACGTCGGCATCGGCGCCGAGGTCGAGCGGCCGGTTCAGGATGCTGGCCATGATCTTCAGCCACAGCGGCGAATTGGAGCCGCCGCCGACCGCGAAGGCGCGGGTGACCGCCGTTCCGGCCTCCTCCAGCACGCGGAGACAATCCCGGAACGCGAAGCCCACACCTTCGAGTACGGCCTGGGTCAGAGCCGTCCGCTCCGTGCTCTGGCTGAGGCCCACGAAGACCCCGCGCGCCGCCGCGTCGTTCCACGGCGTCCGTTCGCCCGACAGATAGGGAAGGAACATCACGTCGGAGGGCGCCGCGACGCTCGCCCCGAGCGCGCCCGCCAGTGTCGGGGCCGGCGCGTCGAGAATGCGGGCCAGCCAGTTGAGGCTGTCGGTGGCCGAGAGGATGACGCCCATCTGGTGCCACGTCTGCGGCAATGCGTGGCAGAAGGCATGCACGGCGCCTGCCGTATTGGGCGAAAAGCGCGCGTTCGACACGAACAGCACGCCCGAGGTGCCGAGCGACAGGAAGGCCGAGCCGGGCGTGACGGCGCCGATGCCGCAGGCCGAAGCCGCATTGTCCCCCGCCCCACCGGCCACCACCGGCGCCGTCGTCATGCCCCAGCGGGCCGCGAGGTCCGGCTTGAGCCGGCCCGTCGCTTCCGTGCCCTCGGCCAGCCGCGGCATGTGGGAGCGATCGAGGCCGGTCGCAGCCAGAAGCGCATCCGACCAGTCGCGGCGGCCGACATCGAGCCAATAGGTGCCGGCCGAATCCGACATGTCCGACACGTAGTCGCCGATCAGGCGGAGACGAACGAAGTCCTTCGGGAGCAACACTTTGGCCACCTGGGCAAAGATCTCCGGCTCATGCCGGCGCACCCAGGCGAGTTTCGGCGCCGTGAACCCCGGCATCGCGATATTGCCGGTCACGGCGCGCGCCTCGGGGAAACTCGCCTCGATGTCGAGACATTCGTCGGCCGACCGGCCGTCGTTCCACAGGATGGCGGGCCGCAGCACGCGGTCCTGCGCATCGAGCAGCGTCGCCCCATGCATGTGGCCCGACAGGCCGATGCCGCGCACCGCCGCCATCGCGGCGGGATGCGCCGCCTTCAACCCGTCGAGCGTCTTGGCCACGGCCGCCCACCAATGTTCCGGATCCTGTTCCGACCAGCCCGGCCGGGGGCGCGAAACGGCCACGGGCTCCGACACCGTCCCCCACGTGGTCCCCTCCTCGTCGATCAGGATGGTCTTGACCGACGTGGTCCCCAGATCGATGCCGATGAACATGGCGTCTCCACTCTATTCTCTTGTCGCACCGTCTGGCCGGAGCGCGCCGGAACCCCGCGGCGCGGAAGTCGTTCCGGGACATACCATTGTTCGGAGAGGCCCCATGCCGCAAGCCCTCACGCGCCTGACCCTGGATACGCACGGTCAGGGCTTTTACGAGATGACGCGCCCTATCGCCGACTGGGTGGCGCAGCAGCATCCGCGTGTCGCGCTGCTCACGGTGTTCTGCCGCCATACATCGGCATCGCTGTTGATCCAGGAAAATGCCGACCCGACCGTTCGGGAGGATCTTTCGCGTTTTCTCGCGGCCCTCGCCCCGGAGGACGGCCGCTACGAGCACAGCGATGAGGGGCCCGACGACATGCCGGCCCATCTCCGCAGCATGGTGACGCAGACGTCGCTCACCATTCCGGTCGAACACGGGCGCCCGCTGCTCGGAACCTGGCAGGGTATCTATCTCGCCGAGCATCGGCGTCGCCCTCACCGGCGCGAAGTCGTGCTGCACCTCCTAGCGGAGTGATGTTGACAAACCTCGCTCACGCCTACATGTTCCTGTTATGTTCTAGCCGGAGGCGGTGCGATGGCGCAAAAAACCCTCTTCTTCGTCCAGCCCTATGTGGTGCGGAAGCACAAATTGATGGCCAGTGGGGCGCAAACCTATCTGAGCAGCGGCGAAGCGCTCGAAGCGGGCGTGGACCTTGCCCGGCGCCGGGCCGGGATCGTGGTGATGTCCCAGTCCTATGACACGGAACGTCAGGTCATGAGCAGACCGACGGTGCTGCGCATTCATGGTCGCGTTCCCGACGATTGGACCATAGCCTTGCGACAAGCCGCCTAAAGCTTGAGACTCTCGATGGAGGCGCCTCCAGAGAGGCCTTAGGGGTGCGCTCGACGTGGCTATCGGGCGAGCCGCGTGCAAACGAGGTAGCGCTTTTTCCGGCGAGGCCGCATAACGACACAACGGATCGAAACGCGTCCCGGAGTGTCATGCGTATTCCTTTAAAACCGGCCATTCTGGCCATGGTCTTGGCTCTCTCGGCGACCGCGCAAGCGGCGGAGACGTCGGTCGAACAGGCCGGGACGATCAAGACCGCGCTCGAGCGTTACCTCGGCCCAGGCCCGGTGTCGGTCAGCCCGGCCGGAGAGGCCTACAAGATCGACATCGACATCAAGGCGATGTTGCACAGGCTCGAAGCGTTGGGCCTTGCGATGGAGCCGGCCAGCTACACGATGATGGCGGTCCCGCAACAGGACGGCACGTGGCATGTCACGGGGGGAACGCTGCCGCCGTTGACCGCCAAGCTGAACGGACAAACCACCAGCATCGTGGCGAACGGTCAGAGTTTCGACGGCATCTTCGATCCCCGCATCCCGGCTTTCACCAAATCAACCGGCAGCTATGACAGCGTCAGCATCGGGACGATCAGCGACAAGGTTGCGGCCCAGGCACGTCAGCTGAGCCAGGGCCAGCAAAGCACAAGCGCGATGGCCACAGGCGATGGTGTGGTGGATGCCAAGCTGACGCAAGGCAACGCGGCGTTTTCCCAGGACGTTGCGTTCGACGCCCGCAAAGGAGCCCCCTCGCGACTGTCGATCAAGAGCGGACCGACCAGCGACGTGACAGCCGTGGAGGGGTTGCACATCCGGGCACTTGCTGACCTCTGGGCTTTTTTGGTCGCGCATCCATCGTCCGAAGCCTTGAAGAGCAGCCAGGGCGACCTGAAGTCGCTGCTCCGGGAAGCTCTCCCGGTGTTTCAGCGCTGGGCCCAGGATGCCTCGCTGGAGCGCATCAGCATGGAGACGCCTGTAGGGCCCTTCGCGATGCGGGCCGTGAAGGTCCATTTCGATGTCCGGGGTCTGACCTCCGACGGCATGGCCAGTCTGGCTGTGACGACGGATGGCCTGACGGTTCCGGCCGACAAGCTGCCGTCCTGGGCCAATAGTCTGATCCCGACGAGCTTTGATCTTCATCAGTCGATTTCGGGCTATCACCTCGATCAGGCCGCACGAGCCGGTGTGGACGCGTTGGATCTTAACGCGCCGCAGCCGCTGTCGCCAGAAACGCTCGCCAAGATGAAGGAGCTCCTCGGCCCGACCGACAAGATGGTCGTTTCGGTTGGACCGAGCCGGATCACCTCGTCCACGCTCGACGCCCGCTTCGAAGGCGAGGTGCACCTGACGCTCCCGTCGCCGGCCTTCACGATGACCGTGCAGGCGACCGGACTCGATAAGGCGGTCCAGACGATCCAGGCCAAGGCGCAACAGGACCCCAGCGCAAGTCAAGTCATCGCGGCCCTCATGCTGGTCAAGGGCTACGGCAAGACCGCGCCGGACGGGTCGATGACCTGGGCGCTCGTGGGAGACGGAACCGGAGCCATCACGGTCAATGGCGTCCCGCTTCCGTCCGGACCAACCAAGTAGGTATTGACCGGGGTCGCGGCTCGCCCCGGAGGCTCGCTCGGCGCGTGCTATGAAGGTCGGTCTGACAGATGGCGAAGCCCATCGGGATCGGTCATAAGAGACCGGCCAATGATGATTCACCTCCAATGGATCAGGGCTGTGGGCCAGGACGTTGCAAAGTTAGGTTTATCGCGATCCTGGACGTCCTCGAGAGGCCGGGCGTTGCGGCATTCATCGACTCCTCACCAAAAATCAGGACATGACCGGAACGGCCCGTGCTGCCTCCCACTCCGCTGAAAACATCCGCAATGGCCCGAAACCTCGACTGGTCGAAGACCGGTCTGGGAGCGCAGGCCACATGGCCGCAGGCTCTGCGGACGGTCGTCGACCTGCTCCTCGCCTCGCAGATCGGCATGGCGGTGATGTGGGGCGAGGATCCGATCGTGATCTACAACGACGGCTACGCGCCCATCGCGGCCGGCAACCATCCGGCGGCGTTTGGCGCGCGGCTCGCCAGCTCTTCACCTGACCTCTGGGGCCGCATACGATCCTGCGTTGAGCGCGGCTTGCGGGGAGAGTCCGTAACGCTGCGCAACCAACATGTCTCAGCGGGCCTTGATGGGACGCTCGAAGATCTCTGGTTCGACTTCTTCTACACACCGGTCCGCGACGATCATGGCGAGGTCGGCGGTGTTCTCTGTACGGCCATCGAGACCAGCGCTCACGTATTGGCGTTGCGCCGGCATGATGACAGCGAACGGCGGTTGGCGCAGAGCGAAGCGCGGCTCAGCATGCTGGTGAACCAGGCCAGTGTCGGCATCTCGCAAACAGACCTGACCGGCACGTTTGTCACCGTCAACGACCGCTTCTGTGCCATCCTGGGTCGCACCAAAGAGCAGGTGATCGGCTCCAAGATCGAGGAATTCACCCATCCGGCCGACCTCGTCTTGAGCCGTGCCGGCTCACGGCGGTTGATCGAAGACGGGCACGCCTTCGTTTCTGAGAAACGCCTGCTTCGTCCGGATGGGACCACGGTCTGGGTCAACCATCATGTGTCGCTCGGCCGCGATGCCGCGGGACAGCCCGAATTCATCATCCGGATCACGCAGGACATTTCGGACCGCAAGACGGCCGAAACGATGGCCCGCGATTCGAGCAGCCGGATGCAGCTTGCACTGAGCACGGGCGCGGTCCTGGGCACATGGGTCTGGAACGACCGTACCGCGCTTCTCAGCGGCGACGCCCGCTTCGCGGAAACCCTTTGGCTCGACGCCGCCGATACCGCGAAAGGCGTGCCACTTTCTCGCGTCCTTGCCGCGATCCATCCGGACGACCGGGCGACCTTCTCCGAACGGCTGCGGACGGCGTATGAAGTTCGAACCGGCTTCCACGCCGAATTCCGGGTCACGCAGCCGGGCGGCGGCTGGGTCTGGGTCGAAGCCAGCGGCCACCTCGAATTCGGGTCGAATGGCCGCCCGCAACGGCTCCCCGGCATCCTGATCAATATCGATCAACGTCGTCGCGCGGCCGAGCGACAGGCCTTCCTGATTACGCTCGGTGACCGCCTGCGCACCATCGAGGAGCCGCAGGCGATCCTTGACCGAACCGTGGAGGCCACCGGCCGACACCTGGAGGTGCTCCACATCGTTTATGGCGAGGTCAGCCCCGACGGCGAAACGGCCGAGGTGCTGGCGCATTGGCCGCCCGTGGCAACGATCTACCGAGGGCGGATCAAGACAAAGCTGCTCGGCGCCACGGTGGCGCCGAGCCTCCGGGATGGAAAAGTCAGTATTACCGCTCCGGAAAACGGGGAGCCGGGCCGTATGGCGGTCCCGCTGTCCCGCGATGGGCGGTGGCATGCCCTGATGGTGGCCGAAGCGCGTGATGGACGTGAGTGGACCGGCGACGAGGCCGATCTGCTGCGCGAAGTCATCGGCCGCATCTGGGAAGCCGTCGAGCGGGCAAGGGCTGTCCTGACCCTCCGGAAGGCGCAAGGGAGGCAAGCCTTCCTGCTGCGCCTCAACGACCACCTGAGTGAGATCAACGATCCCCACGAGGTTTTGGAGACCGTCGCCGAGTCGCTCGGAACCTATCTCGGCGTGAACCGCGCCAGCTATGGCGAAGTCTCGGCCGATGCGCGGATCATCACGTTCGAGGGCGCCTGGTCGGACGGCACGATGCCGGCCATCAATGGTGCGGTTTCCTATGCCGATCTGGCTGAATCGGAAATCGGCGAGCTCATGCGCGGCCTGACCGTCAGCGAGGATGATTTCGGCCGGCCGGGCCGCAGCACGGAGCAGCGGCTCGCTGTCTTCGAACGCTATCAGACCCGCTCGATCCTGGCGGTGCCGCTGATCCGGGACGGCCAGTTCAGGGCCGGGCTGTTCCTGGCCCAGAAGCAACCGAGGCGCTGGTCGCTCGAAGAGATCTCGCTCACCCAGGAGGTGGCGCGCCGCACCTGGGACGCGCTCGAGCGGACCCGCGCCGAACAGGCCCTGCAACGGAGCGAGGCCCGCTTGCGGGCGATGTTCGATACGCTTCCGGTGGGCATCGTCTTCGCCGAAATGCCGTCCGGACGCGTCACGGAAGGCAATGCACGCGTCGAACAGATCCTCGGCTATGCGGCTTTCTCATCGCTGGATGCGGGCGCTTTCGAGGAATGGACGGCCTTCGACGAGAACGGCCGGCGCGTTCCCGTCGAGGACCATCCGCTTTATGTGGCGGTCACGGCGGGTGAAACGGCATCGCGTATCTTTCATCACCAGCGCGGCGACGGCACCCGGGTCTGGGTGGCCGTGATCGCCGCCCCGGTGCGCGATGCGCAAGGGGTGATCACCGGCGGTCTGTTGACCATCATGGACATCGACCGCGAGAAGCAGGCCGAAGCGGCCCTGCGCGACCTTAACACCACGCTTGAACATCAGGTCGAAGCCCGAACCCTGGAGCGGGATCGCGTCTGGCGCAACTCGCGCGACCTCCTCGCGGTGATGAGCGACGACGGGCGGCTGCTTTCGCTCAATCCGTCCTGGACCGCGCTGCTTGGCTGGGGCTCGGAAGAATTGGTGGGGCGTGATTTCACATCCCTGCTTCACCAGGACGATGTCGCGCTCACGACCAGGACGCTCGACCGGTTGCGCGACGGCCCTCTGCCGGGGCCCTTCGAAAATCGCTTGCGCCGCCGCGATGGGAGCTTCCTCTGGCTGTCCTGGACCGCCTCCCTCGAAAATGATGCGATCTATGCCAACGGCCGCGACGTCACGGCGGAGAAACACCAGGCCGAGGCGCTGCGGCAGGCCGAAGAGCAATTGCGGCAAAGTCAAAAGATGGAGGCGGTCGGCCAGCTTACGGGCGGCATCGCCCATGATTTCAACAATCTTCTGACAGGCATCACCGGGGCGCTCGACCTTCTCGGCAAGCGGATCAGCCAGGGCCGCACCGACAGTGCGGAACGCTATATCGGGATGGCGATGAACTCGGCCAACCGGGCCGCCGCGCTCACGCATCGCCTGTTGGCCTTCTCGCGCCGCCAGCCGCTCGAAGCCAAGGCGGTCGACGCCAACCGCCTCGTGACATCGATGGACGACCTCCTGCGGCGCACGATCGGCGAACGGGTGACTCTGGACGTCAAGCTCGGCAGCGGGTTGTGGCTGACCCTCTGCGATCCGCACCAGCTCGAAAACGCCCTCCTCAACCTGGTGATCAATGCTCGTGACGCCATGCCGGATGGCGGAGAGTTGACGATCTCGACCGACAACGCGGTGCTGGAGGCTGACGGGCCTGAGCGGGAAGGTGGTACCAAGCCAGGCCGCTACGTCTCGCTCTCCGTCTCCGACACCGGCACCGGCATGACGTCCGACGTCATTGCGCGCGCCTTCGACCCGTTCTTCACCACGAAGCCGATCGGCCAGGGGACCGGCCTCGGCCTGTCGATGATCTATGGGTTTGCCAAGCAGTCGGAAGGCACCGTCCGCATCACGTCCGAGGTCGGGGTTGGGACGACCGTCACATTGTTCCTGCCGCGATCGAGCGGCCAGGTCGCCGAAACCGGAGAGCGCCCGAGCGTGGGTCCGCGCGAGGGAGCGGGGGAAACCATCCTGGTGGTGGAAGACGATTCCAACGTGCGCGACCTGATCCGCGAGATCCTCCAGGACCTCGGCTATCGCCCGGTCGAAGCCGCCGACGGCCCCGCCGGGCTCGCGATCCTCCGGTCGGGACAGCACATCGACCTTCTGGTCACGGATGTCGGCTTGCCGGGCATGAATGGGCGGCAGTTGGCGGACCAGGGTCGCGTGTTCCGGCCGGGCCTGAAGGTGTTGTTCATCACCGGCTATGCGGAAAATGCGAGCTTCGGCAACGGGCACCTCGACCCGGGCATGCAGATGATCACCAAGCCTTTCGCGGTCGAGACCTTCGCGGCCAAGATCAAGGAGATGATCTGAGGTGATGATTATGAAGGCCAGAGCCGGTCACCGGCTCTGGCCTTTGGGACTCGCTTTCTTTTGAGCGGTGAGGCTCAGGCGTTGCGGCTTTTCTGGCGGCGCCAGCCGAGCAGACCCAACACGCCAAGCGCCCCGGCGAACAGCGGCATGCCAGGCGGCAGCGGCACGCTCGAGAGTTCCTGGGCCATGTAGCCGGGCAGATCGCCGTCCTGGAACCCGAACACGTAATATTGGCTGGGGCCGGACGTGGCGGGCACGAAATCGTTGTCGTTGGCGATATAGAGCGTGTGGTTCACGATCCCGTTAATGGTCACGTCCTCGCCAAAGGCCAGTCCCTCGATCTTCGATGGGATATCTTTGCTCGCCACACCATCGGCATTCAGGGCCGCGACAAGATCGAGGAACGGCGTGGAGGACTTCTTCACAAGGGTCGCACCCCCCACATCCTTGTCCGCCACTGTGAGCAGATCGGTAGCGCCCGTTGTATCGATCTCGAAGATCTGCTTGATCTTGGCCTTCGACCCGTCACCCAGGCCCTTGCCGTCGCGCTCGTCCACCAGGAACTGGTGATCGTTCACGGCCACGATGTCGCTGACCCCCGAACCCGTCGTCAGTGTGTAGCCATATTCATGCGTCTGCCCGCTCGCGACGTCGATGGTGACGATGCGGAGCAAGGTGCCGTTGCCGTTCGCCGTGTCCTGGATGGTCGAGGCCTGCAGGATGCCGACCAGCGTCTTGCCGTCCGGCGTCAGGGCCAAACCTTCCATGCCCTTGTTGGCGACGCGGCCGGACGTGTTGCCGCTGATCTCTTTGGCGCCCTGCGGCGATAAATTCGCGATGTCGAGGTTCGACGGGAGCGTGTAGGTCTTGATCAGAGTGCCGGTCGCGCGGTCGAACTGGCGCACATAGGGGCCGTATTCATCCGAGATGAAGACGCTCTTGCCGTCGTTCGAGACGCGGATCGATTCTGGATCGAACCGGGCGTCGGCCGGATTGCCAGACCCGCCTGCGCCGTAATTGTCGGACCGGCCCGTGAAATAGTTCTTGCCGGCGGTGTTCTGAGACGGGGCGCCGGAGGGGAGACCATAGGCTGTGCCGCTGCCGTAGATCAGCGGCGATGCGCTCGACAGCAGCGTGGTGCCGGTCAGAGTGGGTGTCAGGGTAAAGGGCAGCTTCGAACCAGCGCTGCTCGGCGTCAGCGACATGTTCACGGTTTGAAAGCGGCTGATATACGAAACGGTATCGTCGACGGCGGAATTATACGGGGTTGCATTGGGCCCACGATCGGGCAGCGCCAGGAATGTGTTGCCGCCCGCATAGGCGAGACCGGAGCCGAGGCCACCCAAAATATTGCCCGGAAGGCCGTTCTCCAGGGTTCCGGTCAGGCCCGAGAGGTCGGTGGTGCCGCTGAGGACACCATTGGCAAGCAACACGACGCTTGCATGGGCGGTCGGCGCGGTGAGGGCTGACGCAGCGAGAAGCAGACTGGAGAACAAAGCGCGACGCATAATTTCCTCGAAAATGCAGAAAAACCCGCAAGCACGTTGACGTAATGTTCATCGATGACAGGCGGATGTCATTTGGCCGCGCGCCTCCCCGGTTCAGGCCGGCTGATCTGCAGCCTTCCTGGTTTCTCCCTGCGCCACAGGCTGATAGTGTGACCTGCCAGAGCTTTGCGGGAGGACGCCGATGCAGGAAGTAGCCTGGGCTGCGTTCTTTCTGGTCATCCTGATCGGATGCAGTCTCGCCGGCTGGGCGTCGCAGCGATTGCTGAAGGAGCACCACAAGTCGAGCGCCACCACCGACTCGGCCCGCACCATCGTCGGGATGGTCGTGACCTTCTCGGCTTTGGTGCTCGGGCTACTGGTCACCTCCGTCAAGTCGGATTTCGACGATCACACCGGGGTCTATCGCCGCTACGGCATCGCGTTGTTCGAATTCGACCGGCGCCTTCAGGAATACGGGCCCGACACCGACGCCATCCGGAAAACCCTGCGGGCGTATACGGCGTCGGTCATCGCTGACACCTGGCCGGATGAGCCGGCCCCTGCCGGCGATTACCCCCGTGACGTCCATCCCGTGACGCCCGGTAGCGACGAGACGGCCGAATTCACCACCATGATGACGCAGATGGATAGAGCCACGCTGAAGCTCGCTGCGACGGACGCGCTGCATCTGCGTCTCGCCGACCTGTTGCGTGAGGAGGTCCGGGCCATCGAAGGCATTCGCTGGTCGCTGATCGAGCGGTCCGATTCCCGGCTGTCGCCGATCCTGATGGCTGTGCTGATGTTCTGGCTGGCGATCGTGTTCCTGGTGTTCGGCATGGTCTCGCCACGCAATCGGCTGACCCTGTTCGTCCTGATCCTGTCGGCCTTGTCGGTCGCTTCGTCCCTCTACCTCATCCTCGATCTCAACACGACGACCGGCGGCTTCATCACAGTACCGAGCCGCCCCTTGCGCGATGCTTTGTGGCACATGGACCAGGGCGGTGGCGCGTGAGAGGCGCGTTCAACGCTTGGTGGGGCGGCAACTGAGCGTGGAGCCGTTCCGCGTGAAACGCGCCGTCTCCCCCTTGTCCCAGAATTCGACTGGGCCGCCCGTGTAGCGGCCTCCGTCGGCTGAAGGCGCCCGATCGAGCTTCAACTCGGTGCCGGTGCCGAGGAGACGCAGCAGCGCCGTGCCGGGCACCACCTCAGGGGCCGAGAAAGTCAGCCGCAGCCGCGTGCCATCCTCGCAGGTGTAATGGACGGGCGGCAGGGGTTTGACGGGCGCGGTCTTGGCCAGCGCGGCAGGACCGACTCCCAGGAGAACAACGAATCCTACAGACCAGATGCGCATGCGAAATCCCTGGCGAAATGATCGCTCACCCAAACTACCCCGGATGGCACCGCAATGCTGCCGATAACACCGCCCCGCATCAGGTCCGGAGCCCATTACCGCTCCACCGGAGAAGGGACTCAGCCCTTCGTCCTGACTGCGCCCATGAAGTCGCGCTTGCCGAGTGGCACACCGGCCTGGCGCAGGATGTCGTAGGCCGTGGTGGCATGGAAGTGGACGTTGGGGAGCGAGAAGGTGAGGACGAAGTCCCCCGTGGTGAAGATCCGGGTCGAGTCCTTGGTCGTGAAGGTGATCTCGGCGCCGTCCCGAGCGTTGATGGCCTCCGGCGTCTCGGCCCTCAGGGTCGCGCGCGCTTCCGCGATCAGCGCCTGCAGGCCAGCATAGTCGGGCGAGGGCCGCGCGCCGGGCGGCGACATCGACCCGCTCTTCAAGGCCGCGATCGTGGCCGTCGCATGAAAGGCCACCTGCATCACCTGGAACCGGAAGGGCAGCATGTCGGGGAAAAGCCGCGTCTCGACGATCGTCTCCGGGTCGATATCGTGCTCCCGGAAATGCGCCAGCCCTTTGTCGAGGACGCCGCTGAGGGCATCGAGGGTCTGCAGATAGCTGCCGATGCTGACGTCGTAGAGGGAAATGGCCATGGGGAGCGCTCCGGTTCGGGGCTTCTTCTATCGTATCTTGGACGGAAGCGGGAAACCTTGTCGCCCGCCGCGCCGGAGAAGCGGCGGCCCCCGCGACAATCCGGCCCGCAACATTTTTGGCGGTGAAGCGCTGTGTTGCCGGCTGCCGCGTTCGGGCAGCAGGGAGATCCAGATGCCACAGTTCGCTGCCACCATCAAACACCTGCAGGAAGGCGTGAAAGGCTTCACGGTCGCGGCCGCGGTCAAGAACATCGAAGGCTGGGAAGCAACACTCGAGAAGGTCGAGAGCCCCGCCGCAAAGACGATCGTCAAGGACCTCGAAAACCTGAAGAAGCACCTTCAGGCCGACGAGATCAAGGGCGAGCAGGTGCAGAAGCTCGTCGCCAAGCTCGCCAAGGAGACCGTGGCAATTGCCGGCAAGACCGACGCCAAGGACGCTGACAAGATCAAGGCGCTCGGCGAGGCGCTCGGCCATGTCGCCGAAGGCGGCGAGGCCTAAGACCCCACCCGACTAAGGACGCATGGTCCTCCTGCCAGTTGCGGCGCAACGGCGGCGCAGGCGGGAGCCGCGGCCGAGCGAAGCCCGCTAAGGTGCCACGGGCCGATACAAGGTCCGGTTCCTGAACACGAAGGTTCGTGATGAAGATCGTTCACCTGCGCTCGCCCGGTGGCTTGGCTAATCTGCAGATCGTTGAGCGACAGGAGCCGGGTGCGCCGGGACCCGGCGAGATCCGCGTGCGGATCCATGCCAGTTCGCTCAACTACCACGACCTCGGGGTCGTGACGCAGGAGGGTTGGCAGGCCGATGGCCGGGTGCCGATGTCGGACGGGGCCGGCGTGGTGGAAAGCGTCGGGCCCGGCGTGACCGAGTTCCGGACGGGCGATGCGGTCGTGTCGTGCTTCTTCCCGACCTGGCATGACGGACCGCCCACGGTCGGCAGCTTCGCGACGGTGCCGGGCGATGGCGTCGACGGCTTCGCCCGCGAGATCGTCACGCTGCCGGCCACCGTGTTCACGCGGGCGCCAGCCAACTTCAGCCATGCCGAGGCCGCGACCCTCACCACCGCCGGGTTGACGGCCTGGCGGGCCCTGGTGGTCGAGGGCGGCCTCAAGGCGGGCGACACGGTGCTGGTGCTCGGCACCGGCGGCGTCTCGATCTTCGCGCTGCAGATCGCCGTCGCCATGGGCGCGCGGGTGATCGCCACCTCGTCGTCGGACGAGAAGCTCGCTCGCGTCCGGGCGCTCGGGGCCGCGCATACGATCAACTACAAGAGCGAGCCGGAGTGGGGCGCGCGCGTCCGTGACCTGACGCAGGGGCGCGGCGTCGACCATGTGGTCGAGGTCGGCGGCCCCGGCACGCTGCCGCAGTCGATCGCGGCGGTGCGGGTCGGCGGCATCATCACGCTGATCGGCGTGCTCACGGGCCGTGGCGGCGCGGTGCCCACCGCGGCCATGATGGTCAAGCAGGCACGCCTGCAGGGCCTCATCGTCGGCAGCCGCCGCGAGCAGCAGGATTTCGTCCGCGCCATCGACGCCATCGGCTTCAAGCCCGTGATCGACCGCACCTTCCCGCTCGATGCGATCGCCGAGGCCTTCCGGTACCAGCAGAGCGGCAGCCATTTCGGCAAGATCTGTCTGGAGTTTTAAGGCGCAAGTGTCGAAGCGCAGGGTAACGTTCGGCCCTGGACGGCATGATTCGATCACAGAGCGCCTTTACCCAACCTTCTCGGTCGCGATTCGCAGGATGGGTTGGCCCTATATCCGTACATATCGTAGAGGATCGTGAGCAACTCCCCGGCAAGACGACCGGCATCGGCCTGTGCCAGCGGCGTTACCCGGGAGTAATTAGGGGCGCGGCCCGGATCTGTGAATCCTGCCGTGTGAAGCCGTGCAACCCGGTCGGGCGTCAGCACCTTGCCGAGCGCCGGGACGGCATCGGCCGAGGTGGCCTCGTCACCACGATTCGGGCGGAAGCACTAAAGGGGCAAGGCTTCACGATTGGGCTTATGGCGACTCGCCGATCTTGATGCCGCCGTTTTCAACGATCAACGCGCCGGCCTCTGCACCCGAGGGCAGGCCGCGAGGATATTGCTGACCATGCGAGCCGTGCGTGGCGCGAGGGTGAGCCCGATATGACCGTGCCCAAAGGCGAAGATGACGTCGTTGCCGCCTCTTGACGGGCGGATGACCGGAACGGAATCAGGCATCGAGGGGCGGAAGCCCAGCCAGGATCGGCTCGGCTCGGCGAGATCCGGCGCGCATTCGTCAATAGCACTTGCAAACGCCTTGGATTGGACGGCGCGGCAAGCCCGCCGAGTTCGACGGTTCCGGCGATCCGCAGCCGGCCGTTCATAGGGCAAAAGTAGAAGCCATGATGTGTGGGACAGACCGGCCTCTCGATCGGCAGCTGCGCCATGTCGAATTCCAGATGATAGCCTCGCTCGGTGTCCAGCCTGACTGGGTCTTCCACTTGAGTGGCGAACTTGCCGGAATGTGCGCCCGCCGCGATCACGACCGACTTCGCGTCGATGTCGAAGGGCGCGGCCGCAATCTGCACGCTTCCGCGACGGCGCGTGATTTCCGTCGCCGCCGCCTGGAGAAAGACGCATCCATTCCGTCGTGCCGCGTCTACCAGGGCGGCGCTGAGAAGATCCGAGGCCCCGATCTCGGCCGCGAGGTCAAGCCATTCCGACGATGCATCCGAGACCAGATCGGCGATGCGGCTGGCATTGTCCCGATATCGATGCGGGAGAGACTCGTAAGCAAAGCGCATCAACCATGGAAACAGCGTCGGCAAGGCCGTCTTGCGGATGGCCAGCGGGCTGTCAGTGTCCAGGAGCAACGAGGCGAGGTTTTTCAGCACCGAAGGTGTGCCAACGGGAATGATCGCATAATCCGCAACTGTGCCAGCGTTGCCATACGATGCGCCCGATCCAGGTTCGTTCGGTTCGATCACGGCGACGTCGCGCCCTTCCGCCCGAAGGCGGAGCGCCGTCGCCAAGCCGATAACGCCGCCACCAATGACGGCGATCTCTGTGGTGACCTTGGTCATAGGGTCCGAATGCATCTTTGGGAGCGGCGGCCACAAAGCCGCCTCATGCGCCCAGCCAATTCTGGTGGCGCGGTGTCGATGACTCCCCGACCGTGACCTAAGAGGCTTGGGCACTGGCCGAGGGGTCGGTAGAGTGTTGTGGCTCAACCCGGTGAGGCATAGCGGGCCACGTAGGCCGCGGTGCGCGCCTCGCGCGGACGGTCGAGGACATCGGCCGCGGTGCCCTGCTCGATGATGCGACCTCCATCGATGAAGACCACCCAATCCGACACCTCCCGGGCAAAGGGCAGTTCGTGGGTGACCAGGATCATCGTCATGCCGTCGGCTGCGAGTTCGCGCATGACGCGAAGCACCTCACCGGTGGACTCGGGATCGAGTGCGGATGTCGGTTCGTCGAAGAGCAGTACGGTCGGGCCGAGTGCCAGGGCACGTGCGATAGCGACGCGCTGTTGTTCGCCCCCCGACATCTGTTCCGGATAGGCCATGGCCCGTTTGGTGAGACCAACGCGCGTGAGCAGGCGAACGGCGCATGCTACCGCGTCACGCTCGCCGATCCCAGCGGCATGCATCTGTGCCAGAACGACGTTCTCGACCGCCGTGAGGTGAGGAAAGAGATTGAAACGTTGGAAGACCATGCCGACGCGCTGACGAAGTTTCGCGAGATCACGGCACGCCACCTTGCCGTCGGCGAAGATGGTTTCGTCGCCGATCGTGATCGTTCCGTGCTCCGGTTGTT
Source organism: Lichenifustis flavocetrariae (assembly GCF_026130545.1). Taxonomy (GTDB): domain Bacteria; phylum Pseudomonadota; class Alphaproteobacteria; order Rhizobiales; family Beijerinckiaceae; genus Lichenihabitans; species Lichenihabitans flavocetrariae. The sequence goes on from NZ_JAMOIM010000037.1 coordinate 20,276, forward strand.
CGAGCAGGTTCACGCAACGCATCAGCGTGGTCTTGCCCCCGCGGCTCTGGCCGATAATGCCGACGATCTGGCCGGAGGGCACATCGAGATTGATGTCATCAAGCACCAGTCTGCCATCGAAGGACTTTCGCAAGCCGCCGATCCTGATGGCCGGTCGCCCGGCCGTTTGGGAAATCAAATGCTTTTCCGATGTTGAGGGATCATCGCTCAAGCACTTCCTCGGCAAGAATGGTTCTTGCCAACGTGAGCCGACGGCGTCTCGCGAGGGACAAGGGCACGCCCGCGTGGATGCTGCGTTCCAAGAGGAGCAAGCACTGCGAAACCGGTAGCAGATCGCGAAATAGATCGCGGAGATCACCAGATAGACCTCCGGCGCGAAATGTTTCTGAGGCAATCAGCTGCGCCTGAGTCATCAACTCGGCCGCCGAGATCGTGACCAGTAGAGAGGTCGATTTGATAAGGTCGACGAACATCGTGTTCGTTCCAGGCAGCGCAAGGCGAACCGCCTGAGGCAGAACGACATGGGCGAAGGTCTTGACCCGTCCAAGACCAAGCGCTTGCGATGCTTCCTGTTGTCCGCGATGCACACCGGCGATCGCGGCGACCCGAAAGGAGGGCCTACCGCCGAGCTTCTCAAAACATTATGTGACAAAGCACCTGCAGCAAGGCATCGAGAGCGACCACTCCCGGGTCAAGAAGATCATGCCGCGCGTCTGTGGATTTCCATCCTTCAACACGTCACGGCGCACGATCCAGGGGGGCGAGCCGAGGCTGTGGTTGCGCAAAGGCTCTGGATTTGCAGGAGCCTGGACGGTTCGCGAGCAGAACCGGCGCCTCGCGTTCTGCTTCGGACTTCCAGAAGTTAACAAAATGTGAAAACGAGCGCAGGGTAGCTGGATCTGTTGCCTGCATCCGAGTTGCGACAACCGCTTTGCGAGCCGCCTGATAAAGAGACAGCAATTATGGAGTTGACATCTCTATCTGTGATATCATCCATCGTACATCATATATCAAGATAACCGGGTGCTGTTCGAATGTCTGCAGAGACAAGACATGAGCGGGTGGCGTCGGGACCCGCAGCCATTCTTGCGGTTCATAGCCGTGACATCACCAATGCTGAGGCCGAGTACATCGTTCGTCAGCGCTACGGGTTCAATTCAACGGCAACACCGCTTCGCAGTGAGCGTGATCAGAACTTTCTGGTCACGAGCACCGATGGGCAACAATCGGTACTGAAACTCAGCAATGCGTCTCAGGACGAGCGGCTTTGTTGGTTTCAGACTAGGGCGCTCCTCCACATTGCCTCGGTCGCCCCGAGTCTGCCTGTTCCACGCGTCTTGCCGACCCTTGATGGCGAGTCGCGGTTCTGGTGGAACGACGGCGAAACTGATCGCCGCACAGGCTTCATGCTTGAGTTTCTCAGGGGCGTCCCTGTTGCAGAACTGCCGCAAACGCCCGCGCTCGCGGCGCGAACGGGTAAGTTGACGGCCAACCTCGGCCGGGCTCTCCGCGGCTTTTTCGATCCCGCCGCAGATCATGAACTGCTCTGGGACCTGAAGCAGGCCTCTCACCTGACGGAATACCTGCCATTCATCCAGGACGACCGGAATCGCGATCTCTCACGGGCGGCGATCGATCGGTTTCGGAGCCATGTGGAGCATCGCCTGCCGGCTTTGCGCGGGCAGGTCATTCACAACGACCTCAACCCCCACAACATCCTCGCCGACCCATCGCATCCGGAGACGCCCAGCGGCATCATCGACTTCGGCGACATGGTCTTCGGCGCCCTGATCAACGATGTCGCCGTTGCGGCGGCTTACTTGATCACACCGGAGAACGATCCGTTCGCACTTGTCGCTACATTCGTCGCCGCCTATCACGCAATAACCCCGTTCGAGCCGGATGAGCTGGATCTTCTCCCGGATCTAATCGCCACGCGCTATGCGATGAGCTGCGCGATCACCGATTGGCGAGCTGCACGCTATCCCGAAAACGCGCCCTACATCCGACGCAACTCGAAGGGCGCCGTGCTGGGTCTCCGCACCTTGGCGGACCATGGCCGCGAAACGCTCGCGCGCCGTCTGGCAGAAGCGTGTGAACTGCGGGCGGGCAAATGACGACGAGGATGGTCAACGGCTTCGATCCGTCCCAGGCTGGCAAGCTGCCGAACGCTGAAGCGGCTCTCATAGCCCGGCGGCAGCGCCTGCTTGGTCCGGCCTATCGCCTGTTCTATGAGCACCCGGTCCATCCCGTGCGCGGCGAGGGTGTCTGGCTCTACGACCGCGACGGGACCCGCTACCTCGATGTCTACAACAATGTGCCGGTCGTCGGGCATTGCCATCCCCGCGTCGTCGAGGCGATCGCACGACAGGCGGCACGGCTCAACACGCACACCCGATATCTGCACGAGTCCATCCTGGACTATGCCGAAGCGCTGCTCGCTACTGTCCCCCGCGAGCTTGGCCACGTCATGTTCACCTGCACCGGTAGCGAGGCCAACGATCTCGCTGTGCGTGTGGCCAAAGCCAGCACCAACGGAACAGCATTCATCGTCACCGCAAATGCCTACCACGGCGTGACCGACGCGGTAGCGGCTTTGTCTCCGCTTCTCGGCCCTTCGAACACCTCGACGCTCAACGTATTCACCGTCCCGGCGCCCGACCAGCGGCTGGCCTGCAACTTGGGGGTCGAGACTGCCTTCGCGGCTGGGGTTCAAGCCGCCCTCGACTCGATAGCTGCACAAGGGCTTAAGCCCGCCGCACTGATGGTCGACACCATTTTTTCCAGCGATGGGGTATTCGCTGATCCGCCTGGATTTCTGCGGACAGCGGTCAATCAGGTGCGACAGGCTGGTGGTCTTTTCATCGCCGACGAGGTCCAAGCGGGATTTGGCCGTCTCGGCGATGGCCTTTGGGGATTCAGCCGCCACGGCCTGGTGCCCGATCTGGTCACGATGGGAAAGCCGATGGGCAATGGCCACCCTGTCGCAGCGATGCTGGCCCGGCCGGTGTTGCTCGAACGGTTCGGAATGGCCACACGCTATTTCAATACTTTCGGCGGGAACCCCGTGTCCATCGCCGCAGCGCAGGCGGTGCTCGACGTCATCGCCGAAGAAGGTCTCGTCGAGAACGCCCGGGCTGTCGGGCTGTATCTGCGCGAAGCGCTGATCGCGCGCGCCGAAGCCGACGAACGCCTCGGTAGCGTGCGTGGGAGCGGATTGTTCATCGGCGTCGACGTCAATCCCGCGTCAGGGAGCAGCGGGGCGGCCCAGGCTGCACGCATCGTCAACGGACTTCGGGAGAGGCACGTTCTTATCAGCGCTTCCGGTCCGGCGGGCGATGTGCTGAAGATCCGACCTCCGCTGCCCTTCGGGAGGGACGAGGCTGACTATTTCCTGGCTACCCTCGACGACGTGATGCGCACGCTTGAGCAATGAGATACATCACGCCAGCGGTTCGGATCCTGAGGCGGATCGGCGGCATCTCGGCCAGGGCGAGGCGGCTGTGGGGCATTGATCACCCGGTTGTTGGCCTCACGATCAGCTCCGCAATCGGGGCAGGATTGGGTGCGAACAAGATGGACCTCAGCATTTCCGATGGACGCCCTGCGAAGGCTCCACTGCCATCGTCTTGATGAAACCTGACGGTGAGGATCGGAACGGGCATGATGGAAGCCTGTGCCCACCTGCTGCAAGAACCACGATACCTTCAACGTCCGACTGATCTTGGCTCACGCGGAGGCGTCAGGCCTTTATCACCGGATAGGAAAGTCTGACGGCCATGCCCTGCCATCTCTCATCGTCCAACACCGGATATCGTCTACGAATTGCGTCGGTGCGGCGTGTTGCTCGGCGCCGACGGTCCCCGCAGCGATGTTCCGATGATCCGCCCACCTCTGCCCGTTCCTGGTTGAACCCTTGACGCCGTCCCGCGCAGTTCCGAGGCTCCGCCAGCACTGACCAATGGATCCAAGCATGCTCCAACTTGAGCGTGAGACCCTCAACGATCGCGCTTACGATGCCCTTAAGCACGGCCTGATCTCGGGTCAGTTCGTTCCGGGACAGGCTCTCGTAATCCGCAAACTCGCGGAAACCCTCGGGATCTCAACCACACCCATCCGCGAGGCGCTGCAACGTCTCGTTGCCGAACGCATCCTCGAGCTGCAGCAGAACCGATCGGTCGCTGTGCCTCGCCTGACGAGCAGCACGTTCTGCGAGTTGACCCGCATCCGCTCGGCGCTCGAAGGCATGGCAGTGGAGCTGGCCACCGCTGATGTGCGGCCGACAGACCTCGAACGACTCCACGAAGGGCTGGACGGAATGGATCGGGCCATCGCGGCGACCAACGGCGCTGAATATCTGAAGCTGAACGAGGCTTTCCACTTCGCGGTCTACCGAATGGCCAGAGCGCCGATCCTGCTGAACCTGATAGAGGATCTCTGGGGCCGGGTTGGCCCTTATATGAACCTTCTTATGGATTCGGCCAGCTATGTACCGCAATCGAATGATCACCATCGTGCGCTCGTCGCGGCGCTGGCGGCTCGAGATCCTGGCGACGCCCGCCGCGCCCTCACCAACGACATCGCCGTGGCAGCCGCTGCCCTGATACCACGGCTGACGCTCGTCACAGGCTGACCCAACTTTCCGCAGCTTAAGGGATGGCGTCCTGCGCGCGATGATCACATCGGCTCTGATGAGATGATTGCTGCTCCTGTTAGCCGCAGCTCGTCCGCCATGAACACAATGCTGTTCGTACGCACGGCATCTGCAATCGCTCCCCATAGGCGCGGGACGTTCGACGCAGTCCCGATCCCGCTGCCGTTGGCATATGTTCAAGATCGCTGATGGCGGGCCGGACACAGCGCGGCAAGCGCCACGGTCGCCGCGAGCAGGAGCAGATAGGGGTCGATCCGTAGCCGCATCAGCATCCGCCCGGTCCAAGAAGCGCTTTGGCCTCACACCATATCGTCACGTTCAGACAGCCTGTGTCACGAGCTTGGTGTTGACGTAGTTGTCCATGGCCTCTACGCCGCCCTCCGAGCCGTAACCCGAATCCTTGACACCGCCGAAGGGAAGTTCCGGCAGAGCGAGGCCGTGGTGGTTGATGGACAGCATCCCGGTCTCGACGTCGCGGCCGAGATCCGCCATCGTCCGGGCCGAACGGGTATAGGCATAGGCGGCGAGGCCGTAGGGCAGCCGGTTCGCTTCCGCATAAGTGCTGAAGCGGCTGATCAGGGCAAAGGGGCCGAACGGTTGTATCCATTCGCCGTGGGCCGCCTTGTGAGCTGATGGTTTCGGCAGGACACTGTGAGTAGGCTATCCCTACTCACAGTGACGATGTTTTCCACTTGGCTGTTGTGGAGAGCGGCCGGCGACGGCGGTGGAGCGAAGCGGAGAAGCTGCGGATCGTTGTGGAAAGCGCGAGCGGTCCGCAGCTGGTGTCGGCCACGGCGCGGCGACACGGCTTGTCGCCGTCGCAGTTGTTCGGCTGGCGGCGGGCGCTGCTGGTGAAGGACCAAACACCAGCGCCGACAGCGAACTTCGTTCCGGCCATCGTGGTGCCGGATCACAGCGGTGCCGCGATGGCCACCCCCTCACCGGCACGCTCTCCGCGGATCGAAATCGTGCTGCGCGGCGGCAGGCGGCTTATCGTCGAGGGGGCGGTCGACACGACCGTGACGCTGAAGCTCGCACGCGGGCTCGAGGCGCTCCGGTGATCCCGGTCCCGGTGGGCGTCAAGGTGTGGCTCGCGACCGGTCACACCGATATGAGGAAGGGGTTCGCCTCGCTCTCGCTGCTGGTGCAGGAGGTCCTCAAACGGGATCCGAACGGCGGTCATTTGTTCTGCTTTCGCGGTCGCCGCGGTGATCTTTTGAAGATCGTCTGGCATGACGGACAGGCGGCGAACCTGTACGTGCGGCGTCTCGAGCGGGGCCGCTTTCTCTGGCCGTCGCCGGCCGACGGTGTCGTGGCGATCACGCCGGCGCAGATGGGTTACCTCCTGTCAGGAATCGATTGGTGTAACCCGGTCGAGGTCTGGCGTCCGACATCGGTCGGATGACGCCTTTTCGCTTGTCTTCGCTGGAGGATGTGATTCCATCCCTTTATGAGCGCGCCTGCCGCATCGCAGTCCTTGCCGCCGCTGCCGGCCGATCTGGCGGCGGCGCATGCGATGATCCTGAGCGAACGCGCGGCCAGGATCGAAGCAGAAGCCTCGGCCTCCCATGCAGCGGTCGAAGCGCTGCAGGCGAAGGCGGCGGCCTCGGCCACCGAGGCGATGATCGCCCACCTGACGCTGCAGATCGCCAAGCTGCGGCGTGAGCTTTACGTATGCTGGGCGGCTTCGAGGAATTCCTGCCCCTCAATTGTGGGGCGAGTACCGCCGTTGGTACGTTCGAAGAGGACTGCGCCCAATCGAAATTCGAGAGCGCGCAAACCCCGGCTGAGAGTTGATTGGCGCACATTCAACGCTTCTGCAGCCTGTCGAAGACTTCGATGTCGGGCGGCAACGATCGCCCATCGCAAGTCACGAAGCTCGACGCTCACAGCTCAGGTTCCCATCTGAGCATCTAATCGACCTTCGAGCGCTCGCAGACAGTTCCGTGAAGGAGAGGGCCAAACTTCATCCAGACAGTAGCGCCTTGCTCCCCAACCCGGACTTCGAAATCGATGCCGCCAGGAAGCCGGCCCCAATCCAGCGGCGCGATCGCGTCACCGTTTGCCGTGAGGCTGCCAGCCACGAGCAAATATTCCAGCCCATTCCCGTTCTCTACGGTTAGACAGGAACCCGCTGGCCACTCCTCCAGCCGGACCTCCTCGTGCTCATCCTGAAATAGGATAATCGCACTTCCGCCGCCTGAGCGCGGCGTGACGCAGGCGCCCTCGCCGGGGCGTCGCACGATCTGCGTCCGGTCTTCTGCGCGGAACTGCCAGAGCCGCACAAAGATTGTGGTGCCACGCTCCGCTGCTGGAGCGTGTGCGGTTCCCGGAGGATTTCGGACGTAAGTACCTGCCGGATAATCACCGTCGCCGTCCTGGAAGACACCCTCAAGGACCAAGAACTCCTCGCCGCCCGTATGAACATGTTCGGCGAAACTGCTTCCGGGCGCGTAGCGGACGATTGAGGTGGCGCGGGCCTTCTCCTCGCCTATCCGAAAAAGCATCCGCCGATCTACGCCAGGCGCCGGACTCGGAATCCAATCATTGCGCGAGGCATGGACAAGGACAGGTTTGGTCAGGTCGTCATTGATTGACATCGTCAAATCTCAGCCAATCCGCCATCGACATTGATCTCAGCGCCGAGCAGGTAGGTCGCGTCGTCGCCAGCGAGGAAGGCGACGGCAGCCGCAACGTCCTCGGGTCTTCCCATACGGCCTGCCGGCACCTTCAAGCCGACGCTATCGGCATAGGCGCGGAACTCTGCTTCCGTCTGGCCGGGCGTTCGATGCATCGGCGTCTCGATTGGGCCGGGGCTAACGGCGTTCACGCGGATACGCCGGTTGGTAAGCTCCGCCGCGAGCACGCGGGTGAAGGAACGCACCGCGGCCTTCGAAGCGGAGAGCGCCGCGCGGCCGGGTGTGCCGATCTGGCCCAACCACGAGGTGTTGAGAATGATCGCGCCGCCGTCGTTGAAGATCGGCAGCACGGACTGCACGGTGAAGAACACCCCCTTCACGTTCACGTCCATCAGTCTGTCGAAGGCTTCATCGCGCGTCGTCGCGATTGGCGTGCCGTAGGCGACACCCGCGTTGGCGAACAGAATGTCGAGCCTGCCGAACGCTTCCGCGACGCGAGCTGCCATCGCTTCGATTTCGTGCAGGCGGCGAACGTCGGCCTGGATCGCTATCGTGTTGCCGCCCACTTTGGCCCGCGCCGATTCCAGCTTGGCGCCGTCCGTGCCAGTTATGGCGACGCGCGCACCCTCTGCGTGCAGCCTTATTGCAGTCGCCAGCCCAATACCGCTGCTTCCGCCCGTGATGAGAGCCGTCTTTCCCGTCAGCATGCGATGGTCTCCGCGCTTGTCGCCTGCAGGCGCTGAATCACCTCTCTAGCGGCGCGGCTTCCCGCCTCAACGGCACCAGCGAGATAGCCCGGCGCCGCCAAACTTGTCTCACTGCTGGCGACTGTGAGGAGATCGGCCCAAGGAGCGCGGAGCCAGGGATCTCGCGAGGGGGCGAGATGGCCACTCGAAACACGATCTGCGGCCGTGGCTGTCAGCGCGTCAGCGCTCCAATCCTTGAATAAAGTTGCGGTCGGATGGGCCGCCCTTGGGCCGAAGAGCCGAACAAGCTGAGTTAGTGCAGATGCGATCAGAACCTTCTCACCCATCGCCTCGCGCCGTGCGGCATCCGGCCCAACGAAGCCGAACAACGCGGCGCGGCCTGACGCCGTCGTCGCATCATGGATTTCGACGAGCGGCCCGACGAAACTCTGGGCGTCGCCAGACAAGCCCTCGTCCCGCCAAAAAGGACGCTCGTAGAGCGCGAAGAACTTGGCATGCGGTGCCATCCAAGTTGCGGTGTCCCGCCACTTGGAGAGAATCTTAGGATCAAGGAGAGGTTCGAACGAGATTGTATCGGCGGATAGCCGCAGCGGCACGGCAAGGATGAGTTGCGCCGCCTCAACCGTTTGCACGGCACAGTCTTGTCCCGCGGCGATCATGACCACGCGCTTGCCGGCAATCGACATGTGCGTGACGTTAGTGGCGAGAGAGAGCCTGTCGATTGGAAGGCCCGCGGCCAACGCCGTCACCAGCGTGCCCATGCCACCCGCAAGCCGCATTGACGAAGACTCTTGCCGCATCGCGCGGAAGCGCCGAGGGTCTTCGAGCGCATATCGATCGACGATCACATCCCCTTCTTCGTGCTGAGGAAAAACTGCGAGGCCCAGCGAATGCACGAGTTTCTCCATTTCTGGCTGCATATCTGGCCAGAACCAAGAGGGCCCCAAATCGAATCCGTCGGCGGAGGGATAGCCGCGCGCGTCCACGCTCAAGATGCGACCGCCGAACCGATCGCGCGCTTCAAAGAGCTGGAAATCGACACCCGCCTCGTGCAGCAGGCGTGCCGCGACGAGGCCGGCAAGACCGCCTCCCACAACGACAACTTCGGTGTGCATTGAGGTGTACCTCGAAATGAAATCAGTGGGACGGGATGAAGGGGCCGCGCACTCACCCCCGATGATGGCGACGGAGGTTTGCATGGTCCCCTCTCTGCAAGTTGGAACGGGGCCGGCGTGCCGGCCCCGAAAAAGTTACGCCTTCGGCAGGGCTGCGATCGCGTCAAGCACCCGGGCAGAATAGGTCACCGCCGCGCCGGCATTCAGCGCCACGGCTGCGCCCAGCGCTTCGGCGATCTCTTCTTTGGGCGTGCCATGGCCGTTAGCCATACGCCTCGCTACGATTCTACGACCAGTTTCGCCTCGAGCCGTATGGGCATGGCGATGTTGAAGCGATTTGGTGAATGCCGAATAACCGATTGATGTATGGCATCAAATTGCTCGAGGGTTCCATCCCCGCTGATGCGCACTATGTAGTAGAGCGCATCGTATCCAGGCTTTACCCGGGGATCGATATTTAGGAAGCCACGCAGATCCAATTCGCCGGTCGTTTCGATCTCGAGTTTCGTTAGAGTCACGTTGGCGGCAGCAGCGGCGGTCACGTACCCGACCAGCATGCAAGCATTCAGAGCTGCCATCAACAATTCCTGAGGATTCGGCGCGGAGTTCTTTCCCAACAGTTGCTCAGGTTCATCGGCCGCGATGACAAAGTCACGCTCGTAGGCTGTTCCCCCAAGATGCAGGGACTTTACACGGGACTCCGATCGCGTTTGGCCAGCCCAAGACGTCAGAACGTTGAAACTCACCAGACCTTTCGCCGGATCGGCTGCAATGGCGGAAATGGTCTCCCGCAATGCCGGCACGTCGATTCCATTCACGCTTGACATAATTTCTCTTCCTCTCTTATTGGCGGCCGGCGGTCACGCCGCCATCGACGGAAAGCACTGTGCCCGTGATCCAGGACGCCTGATCGGAAGCGAGAAAAAGCATCGCCTCCGCGACGTCACGCGGCTGGCCGTTGCGACCGATCGGATGGAAGGCGTTGAAGGTGGGCAGCGTCTCCTTGACCTGCTCCTCAGTCATGAAGGTGTTGTAGACCGGCGTCTCGACCACGGCGGGGGCCACGGCGTTGATGCGAATTTTGTATTGAGCTAGCTCAATCGCGAGATTGCGCACCATCGCGTGGACGCCCGCATTGGCGGCTGAATAGGCGGCGGAAGGGGTCGCGCCGATCGCTTGGATCGCCCACATCGAGCCGGTCTGGACGATCGCACCACCCTTGGCCTTCATCGCCTTGGCGGCTGCTTGGGCGGTAAAGAATTTGCCCTTCAGGATCGTATCCAAATACCAATCGTAGTCAGCCTCGGTCAGTTCGAGGAACGACTTCGGATTGAACACGCCGGCATTGTTGATCAGCACATCCAGGCCGCCGAACTTCGAGACCGCCGCATCGACAAGTGCGGCGCCTGTAGCAGGGACGGCGATGTCGCCAGCCGAAATGATGACCTTCTCACCGGTCGGATCAATTTCGCGGGCGACCGCCTCCAGCTTGGCCGCGTCACGCCCGTTAATCGCCACTCTTGCGCCCTCGGCAATGAACCGAGCGGCGACTTCCTTGCCGATCCCTGATCCACCACCCGTTATTGCAACTACCTTACCTTCGAACCGCGCCATCGGTATCTCCTTATCTAACGTTAGATAAGTCCATTTAGCACTTGCTCGGCGCGCCCGCAAGGCTTATCTAACGACAGGTAAGTTATTTAATCGTGGAGAGTCGAGATGTCAGCCACCGTGGAGGCGATCCTAGATGTGACCGAACGGCGAATTCGCGAGGCGGGCTATCACGGCTTCAGCTTCCGGACAGTCGCCGCCGAGGTAGGAGTGAAGGGCGCCAGCGTGCACTATCACTTCTCATCCAAAGACGCCCTCGCTGCGGCGGTCACCCGCCGATACAATGAGCGGATCGCGAAAGCGGTCGACGAGAAGGTCAAAGCTGGCACCGATGTGGTGGCAGCTTGGATCGATGTATTCCGAGGAGCGCTGAGTGATGGCACGCGCATGTGTTTGTGCGGTGCGCTTGGCATAACCTTGAGCGATCTCTCGCCGGAGGTCGTCGCCGAGGTAAAACGCTTCTTCGATCAAGCGATCAGCAGTTTGATTGCTGGAGGCGTGAAGCGCCATCGCGCGATTGAAGTGTTGGCAACTCTAGAAGGCGCGATCCTGATGGCTAGCGTCTGCGGTGATCTTTCTACCTTTGATGAAGCAACAGCCGCGCTTCGTTGATCTAGAACACTATCAATCGTGGCGGCGGTCAGCCAGTTCGCGATCAGCCGGTTGGCGTTCTGGATTTCTGGCCGCCGAATGCCATCGCGAGGAGCCTTTTTATCTGAAGTATTAGGGAAGCCGAGACCATCGGCCGTGCGCGGTTGGGAGTGCTGCCATGCGTGATGTCGCGTTTGTTGTTCATCCGGATTATTCGGCGATGTCTTGGGCCGTCGTTATGGCCTTCCAGGTCGCCAATTCGGTGGCCGCAACGGAAGCGCCTCCCTACGAGCTTCATTTTGTCTCGGAGACTGGGGGGAAAATCAAAACCGCATGCGGCATGATGCTAGAGAGTGAACCGTTCACGGAGATGCCGTTCCACACGCTTGTCGTCGGCGGCGCGACAAACCCGAAGGCGTCGACGCCTAGCTTGATCGCATATGTGAGAGATGCGCCCAAACGGCATCGCCGGATTGCTGCGATCAGCACGGGTGCCTTCGTACTAGCTGAGGCCGGCCTCTTGGATGGACGCGACGCCACCACCCATTGGACGCACGCGCCGCTGCTCCAGGCACAGTATCCGGCGGTGAAGTTGGATAAGGACCGCATTTTCATGAATGACGGACCGATCTGGACGACCGCAGGCGGAGCCGCAGGTCTCGATCTCAGCCTTGCGTTGATCGAAAATGATCTCGGCGCCGATTTTGCGAAGGTGGTCGCGCGCGAGCTCGTTATCTATCACCGGCGCGCGGGCGGCCAATCGCAAATCTCCAAGCTCCTCGATCTCACGCCGAACTCCGATCGGATTCAGGCGGCGCTCACCTACGCTCGCGACAACATGTACAAGCCGTTGACCGTCGCCGATTTGGCCAACGCCGCGCGTCTCAGCCCGCGGCAGTTCAGCCGCGCGTTTCGTGCCGAGACCGGTCAGTCACCGGCAAAGTCGATCGAAATTCTTCGGGTCGAGACCGCTCGCAATCTTATGGAGCAAAGCCGTCATTCGATTGATGAGGTGGCTCGTCAGACAGGCTTTAGCGACCGCGACCATATGCGCCGGGCATTCGTGCGTGCCTTCGGTCAGTCGCCGCAGGCTCTCCGGCGCGAGGCCCGGCTTTCGGCCAATGCCTAGGCGAATGAGAGACGCGTCCGTAGCTCGGCTGGATAGAGCGCCACCCTCCGAAGGTCGAGGCATTGGTCGAAAACGGACGGATGTGTCTATGTGGCGCCCTTGGGGCCAGCGCGCGAAATCTACCCGAAGAAGTGCTCTCGGAGGTGCGGCGCTTCTTCAACCTCGACCTAAGGAGAATGACAGGGGCTGGGATAGCCCGCTCCGACGCGTTTAAGCTGTTCGCTACGCTCGAAGGCGCGATCATGATGGCCAACGTTCCCGGCAGCCACGAGGTGTTCGATGAAGCAACAGCCTGCCAAACAATCGTCGGCTGTTATCGGCTGCCAAAGGCCAAGAAAACGATTGGCACGGCATATCCCGGGTTTGAGAAGACGTCGATGCCCTCACAAATGGATATCGCAAAGATGTTGAACGCGTGCACTTCGAAGAATCGTTTTGTCAAATACCCTTAGCCGGAAACCAGCAGATTTCGAGCGACCTAATCTGCGCTCTCGTGTTCGTCAGCCTCGTTATGGATGTCGATCGATTCCAGGCGCGCATTCCGTCGAAGCACCTGCGGCGGCTGTCCGAAGGCGCGCAGGAACGCGCGACGCATGTGATCGCGATCGCTGAAGCCGGTCTGACGAGCCACCTCATCGATCGAATGACGGCTCTGCTCCATGAGGTTGCGCGCGCCCTCGACCCGAAGGTTCTCGATTGCCTTAGCCGGTGACTGGCCCGTCTCGGCGTGGAAGGCCCGACTGAATTGCCGGGGGCTGAGGTTCGCGGCGTCGGCTAGGTCTGGCACGCTGAGGGGCTTGTGCAGATTGTCCCGCGCATAAGCGAGCGCCGCTTGGATGCGATCCGACTTAGGCGTGAGCTCGAGCAGGGTCGAGAACTGCGTCTGCCCGCCGCCGCGGCGATGGTACACCACCAGCTTGCGTGCCACGGCCTTGGCGATATCGGGACCAAGGTCGTTCTCGATCAACGCCAGACCTAGGTCTACGCCGGCGGTCATGCCGGCCGAGGTCCAGATCGGTCCGTCGTTGATGAAGATGCGGTCCTCTTCCATCTGCGCCTTCGGATAGGTCCGCTGAAGGTCGCGCGCGTGCATCCAGTGCGTCGTGGCGCGCCGGCCGTCTAGTAGGCCCGCCTCGGCCAAGACGAAGGCGCCGGTGCAGACCGCTGCGATGCGTCGGTGGCGCTTGGGGGCGTCTCGCATGAATTCGATCAGCCCAGGCGTGGAGGGCGCGATCACGGTCGCCCCGCCCACCACCAGGGTATCGAAGGGCTTCTCAGTGAACTTCTCGGTCTCCAGCATCAGGCCGGCCGAAGTTTTGATCGGGCCGCCTTTTTCCGACACGTAGTGCAAGTCGTAGGGCATCGGGTCGACCATCGAATTGGCGACTTCGAAGCCTGCGACGATAGCCAGAGCCATCAGCGAGTAGCCGGGATATATCAGAAATGCGATGTCGCGCATGACGTCTGTCCTGATGTCCTAAATCTCCGTGAATATGACATTTGAGACATAGGGGTGCAAGCCTATCTTCTGTCCATCGGCTCAATCCCGAGCCAATAAGGACGGAGAAATACGATGAGCAGTCCCTCCCCCAAGGGCGTCGCCCTTATCACCGGGGCCTCTTCCGGCATCGGCGCCATCTACGCTGATCGCCTCGCCAAGCGCGGCTACGACCTGATCCTGGTCGCCCGCAACGAAGAGAAGTTGAAGGCCGCCGCTGAGCACCTCAGCGCCTCGACCGGCGTGAACGTCACCCCGCTCGCGGCCGATCTCGGCGATCGCGCCGGCATGGCCACGGTCGAAAAGGTCCTGCGCGACGACCCGAGCATCACCATGCTCGTCAATAACGCCGGGGTGGGTTCGGTCGCCTCGATCCTGCAGGCTGACGTCGACAAGATGGAGGCGATGATCGATGTGAACATCACAGCCCTAACCCGCCTGACCTACGCCGCCGCCCCGGCCTTCGTGGCCCGCGGCAAGGGCGCCATCATCAACATCTCCTCGGCCGTGGCCATCGCGGTGGAGAACCTGAACGGCGTCTACAGCGCCTCGAAGTCCTACGTGCTGAGCTTCGGCCATTCGCTGCAGAAGGACCTGGCCGAGAAGGGTGTGCGCATCCAGACGGTACTGCCCGCCGCCACCGCTACGGAGTTCTGGGACATCGCCGGCTATGCGCCGCAGAAGACGTCCGACTCGACCATGCGGGCGGACGACCTGGTCGACGCGGCCCTGGCCGGCTTCGACGCGGGTGAGATCGTCACCATCCCGGCCCTGCATGAGGCCGAGGCCTGGACCCAGTGGGAGCAAGAGCGCCGCGCTTTCGGCGCCAAGTTCCGCAACCCCAAACCCGCACCGCGATACCACGTCGCGTGACGGGTGACTGACGGCGCCGCTGACCGGCGGCGCACCCCCGAAAGTGAAACCCGATGTTTTTCAGCAAAATCGGCGGCGCGATCGCGCACGCCTTAGGAAAGGTGATTCCCATGTCCAAAGGTAAAGTTCTCGTCGTGATGTCCAGCGCCAATGCGCTCGACCTGAAGGACGGCAAGACCTACTCGACCGGCTACTACCTGAACGAGTTCGTCGTGCCTTACCGCAAGCTCATCGAGGTTGGCTATGAGCCGGTGATCGCCAACCCGAAGGGCGACCGTTCGGTGATGGACGTCAACTCCAACAACGCCATGTTCTTCGGCGGCGACGACGCAGCCCGAGCCGATGCGCTCAAGTTCGCGGAAGGCCTAGCGGCGCTGGACCATCCCAAGACCCTGGCCTCCGTGGTTGACGAAGGCACTCAGGGCTACGTCGGCCTGTTCATCCCAGGCGGCCACGCTCCAATGGCCGACCTGCTGAAGGACAAGAACCTCGGCAAGATCCTGACAAGTTTCCACGACACCGGCCGCCCGACCGGCATCGTCTGCCACGGCCCGATCGTGCTGTTGGCCGCTCTGCCCGACCCCGACGCCTTTATCGCCTCGATGATCGCCGGCGACGGCAAGGCGAGCTCGCTCAACGCCGGCTGGCCCTACGCCGGCTACCGCCTTACCGTATTCGCGACAGGCGAGGAGCAGGCGCTGGAAGGCCCGAGCGGGCTGGGCGGCAATGTCCAATACTACCCCGTCAACGCCCTGGCCGAAGCCGGCGCCCGCGTCGAGACTATCGCCAACTGGCACCCCAACGTGGTGGTCGACCGCGAGCTGATCACCGGCCAACAGCCGATGTCGGCCCCGGCCTTCGGCGACGCCCTGGTCGCCAAGCTGAACGAAAGCGCCAAGCATTAGCTCCGAGCAAGTCCCCTGGCTCCGGCCGGGGGAACAACGGCGCGTCTGCCCCGCCGCCTCGGCAGGCTGGCGAGGTTGTGTCCGAAATCGTCGTCTATTCGACATTTCTGACCCCGTGCCTCGCCCGTAAACTCACCCTGGTTGCGGCGGGAACAGCTCACGCCGTCGCTCGAGCAACTCGCCCGCCCAAGGTGCGACGCGCTCGTATTGAGGATCGTTTGGCTTGGCGCGTGCAATCACATCATCCTTCGACGAGAAGCGGATAGCCGGGCGCCGTCTATGCAGGCGCCTGGTCGTCGGGGCGGTCGCCCTGGGACTTCTCGGTCTTGCGGGTTTTGCCGCCTTTGCGTGGCAGCCCGCGCTTCCTGAGATCGCGACTCCGGCGCCCTCGAGTTTCGCCCTGAATGTCGTTGCGCGGGGCGCGGTTTTGGCGGCGGCCGGATACTGCTCTAGCTGCCACACCGTGCCAGGTGGCCAACCCTTCGGCGGCGGCTACGCCATGAAGTCGGCTTTCGGGACGATCTACTCCACCAATATCTCGCCGGACCGGGAGACGGGTATCGGCGCCTGGTCGAAGGACGCATTCCGGCGGGCGATGCACGAGGGCGTGGCTCGCGACGGCTCACACCTCTTTCCGGCCTTCCCCTATGAACATTTCACCAAGATAAGCGACGATGACGTCGACGCGATCTACGCCTTCATCATGTCGCAGAAGCCGGTCCACGCGTCGGCGCAGCCCAACGCGCTGATCCCGCCGCTCGGCATCCGCGCGCTGCAGGCCGGCTGGAAGCTGCTGTTCTTCCGGCCCGGGCGCTTCAAGCCCTCGGCCGACCACGACGCCCAGTGGAACAGAGGAGCATATCTGGCTGAGGCGCTCGACCACTGCTCGGCCTGCCACTCGCCGCGCAATCTGTTGGGCGCCGAGCGTGGAGGCGCCGCACGCTACAGCGGCGCGTACGTCGACGGCTGGTTTGCGCCGCCACTCACCGCCGCCAACCCCTCGCCCTCGCCTTGGACGTCGGACGAGTTGCACGCCTACCTGTTCCAGGGGATCGGCCAATTTCATGGCACGCCGGCCGGCCCTATGTCACCGGCGGCCCACAGCCTCTTCGTCCTGCCGCAGGCAGACCAGAATGCACTGGTGCGCTACATTGCCTCTATAGGGGGCGGCGACGCGCGCGCCGGGAGCGCCGCCGCGGCCAAGGGCTTGGCGCTGCAAATCAACGCCACCAGCGCGGGTCGCCAGACCGATCCTGACGCCCGGTTCTACGTCGCGGCTTGTGCGTCCTGCCACTACAACGGCACGGGCGTGATCAACCCGGCTCGGCCGGACCTAGCCCTCAACAGCGCGGCCCATCTCTCCAGCCCAGATAATCTGATCCGCGTGATCCTCTTTGGGATCGACACGCCGGAGGGCGCGCCGGGGCTGGTCATGCCGGCCTTCGGCAAGGGGTTCAGCGACGCCGACGTGGCCCGGCTCGCCGCCTACCTGCGGCGCACCCGCACCGATCAGCCGCCCTGGCCCAACCTTCAGAAGACCGTCGCCGACATCCGCGCGCAGGGGAAAGGGGTGGAATGACATGTCCACAAGCTTCTTAGTCAACGGCCGTCCGGTCAGGACCGATGAGGAGGCCGACACGCCCCTGCTCTGGGTCCTACGTGATGAGATTGGCCTCAAGGGGACAAAATTCGGCTGCGGCATTGGCATGTGCGGCGCCTGCACGGTCCATGTCGGCGGCCGGCCAACACGGTCCTGCATTACCCCGATCAGTGCGATGGAGGGTGCCGAGGTCACCACGATCGAGGGGCTGGATCCTGCGGGCCAGCACCCGGTGCAGCAAGCATGGCGCGAGCTCCAGGTGCCGCAGTGCGGCTACTGCCAATCCGGACAAATCATGCAGGCGGCTGTCCTGCTGGAGGACTTCCCCAACCCGACCGACGCGGACATCGACGCGGTGATGACGGGCAACCTCTGCCGTTGCATGACCTATTCGCGCATCCGCGACGCAATCAAGGCCGCGGCCCGACTCACTGTCCAGGCGACGACCCATGACTAGGCTCTTGCGTCACGACGCCGGCATCGCGCTCTCCCGCCGGTCGTTCTTCGTCTCTACCTTAGCCGCGAGCGTGGTGTTCGGCTTCGGCCGCGCGGTGGCGGGCGAGGGCGGCTCCCAACCGGCCGCCCCCGCCCAGCTCGCGCCCCGACTGACCGGGTTCGAGCCGACGATCTGGTTCCGTATCGATCAGGGCGGCCTCATCTGGATCAACATCGCCAAGGCCGAGATGGGCCAACATATCGGCACGGCGCTGGCCCGCATCCTGGCCGACGAGCTGGAGGCTGATTGGGACGCGGTGCGCCTCGTCAGCGTTGATACCGATCCCAAGTGGGGACCGATGGTTACGGGCGCCAGCACCTCAGTTTGGCAGACATATCCCGTCTTCAGCCGGGCCGGGGCTGCTGGGCGGATCGCGCTAATCGAGGCGGGGGCGGCGCTTCTTGGCGTATCGTCCAGCGCCTGCGTCGCCCGAAAGGGCCGCGTCGAGGCGGGCAGCCGTTCGATCGGCTATGGCGAAATCGTACAGCGAGGCGACTTGGCGCGACGGTTCAGCGCCGACGAACTGACGGCGCTGGCCATCAAGACGCCCGACAAGTGGACCTTGATCGGGCGTTCGGTGGACGCCTTGGACATCCCAGGCAAGACCCGGGGCGAGGCGATCTACGGGATCGACGCCGAAGTGGACGGCATGGTCTACGCCCGGCCGAAGCTGCCGCCGACCCGCTACGGTTCGACAGTTCTTTCGATCGACGACACTGCCGCCCGCTCGGTGAAGGGATACCTCCGCAGCATCGCGCTCGAGGATCCGTCCGGTACGGTCCCCGGCTGGGTCATGGTGATCGCCAAGACCTATCCGGCCGCCATCCGCGCCACCGAGCTTGTGCAGGTGACGTGGCGGAGTGGCGAAACCGCCGCGGTGTCCGACCAGGATCTGCGCGACCATGCCCACGCACTAATCGCCGACAGGTCGGCCGGCGCGACCCTGGACACGGGCGGCGGCGACGTCGAGGCGGCCTATGCCAAGGCCACGACCCGGGTTGAAGCGACCTACACGACCGCCGGCGTGCTCCATTTCCAACTCGAGCCCGTCAACGCGCTTGCCTTCCAGAAGGACGGGGTGTTCGAGATCCACACGGGCAATCAGGCGCAGAGCTTCATCCTGGCAGTCCTCGCCAAGGCCCTGCAGGTTCCGCCCGAGAAGATCGTCATGCGAACCTACCTCATCGGCGGGGGCTTCGGGCGCCGATTGAACGGCGACTATTGCGTGCCGGCGGCCCTGACCGCCAAGGCATTGCAGGGCCCGGTCAAGATGGTGCTGACCCGCGAGGACGACTCCCTCCTCGATTCCATCCGATCGCCCACGGTGCAGACGCTGCGGCTGGGTTTCGACGCCGGGCGCACACCGGTTGCCATGGATCACGCCGCTGTCGCAGGGTGGCCGGTGTTGGCCATGGTGCCGCAGGGCCTGCTCAAGGGGACGAACGGCGTCCTCTACGATCCGTACTCGATTTCAGGCGCCGACCATTGGTACGACGTGGGCGTCCAGCGGGTTCGGGCGATCAACAACGACCTGGCTCAGAAGAGCTTTCGGCCGGGTTGGCTGAGGGCCGTCGCCCCTGGGTGGACCAACTGGGCCCTCGAATGCTTCATGGACGAGGCCGCCCACAGGATCGGGCAGGATCCGCTGGCCTTCCGCTTGGCCCGGCTAACGGGCCGAGGCATCAACGCGGGGTCGGCACCGAACGCGGTCGGCGGCGCGCATCGGCAGGCCAATGTGCTTCGTCGCGTCGCCGAGCGCGCCGGTTGGGGGCGGGCTTTGCCGACGGGCAGCGGACTCGGCCTGGCCAGCTCCTTCGGCCAGGAGCGCGACATGCCGACCTGGTGCGCCTGTGCCGCCGAGGTCGCGGTCGACCAGGCGACAGGGGTGGTCACCGTTCGCAAGCTTTGGGTCGAGATCGACGCCGGCGCGATCATCAACCCAGACGGCGCGCGCGCCCAGGCGGAAGGCGCCGTCCTCTGGGGCCTCAGCATGGCGCTCTATGAAGGGACGGACTTCGCCAACGGCCGCGTTCGCGACACCAACCTAGACAGCTATACGCCCCTTCGCATCAGCGACGTGCCTACGCTCGAAATCGCCTTCGTCGAGAGCACTGAGGCGCCCATGGGTCTGGGCGAGCCGCCGACCACGGTCATCGCGCCGGCGATCGGCAACGCGATCTTCGCGGCGACTGGCCTTCGCCTCCGCCACCTCCCGATCCGCCCCGTCGACGTGCTCGACGCCAGGGCGAAGGCGTCGGCGGCTGCTGCCACCACGCCATAGCATCCAGGGAGACTGATGATGCCCACTTATGTCTGCTCCGTGCCGCCCAAGAGCCTGAGTGACGACCAGAAAGACCAGATCGCGGCGGCTATCGGCCGTCGCCACAGCGAAGCGACGGGCGCGCCCAGGTTCTTCGTTCAGGTCGTCATCCAGGAAAGCGATACGACGCGACGCTATCTCGGCGGCGAGCTGAGCGGCGCGCACATCTGGGTTCGGGGGGACATCCGCGCCGGCCGCTCCGAGTCGGTGCGAAGCGCACTCATGCTCGCCATCATGAAGGACGTCAGCGCCATCGCCGCCTTTCCTGAAGCGGCCATCTGGGTCTATCTCTGCAACCTGGAGCCCACGGACATGGTCGAGTTCGGCCATGTGCTTCCGGTGCCTGGCGACGAGCAGGCGTGGTTTGAAGGCCTTCCGCCAGATTTGCAAACCTACCTCGCAGGTCTCAGCGCCAAGCGGGAGACCTTCCAGTTGTGAGGACCCTCGCGAGCGACCTTGCCCGTCTAGGCCGCGTCCCGCGGCGCGATCAGCACCTCGGTCGGGGCCAGCTCGCGGCCTCGTCGGCCACGAGCTTCAGTTTCGCCAGCGGAGCCTCGCGCATGCTGTCGACCGGCACGTTGCACGCCTCGTCCATGTCGCAGAGCCCGTCCTTCCTCCCACGGCGGCCGCGCCGCCCTCAACCACGAACAGGAGCGCCCAATGCCCTTAGCTCGGATCGACCTCATCAGAGGAAAGTCAGAAAGCTATCGCCAGGCGATCGGCGAAGCGGTCTACCAGGCCCTGCTCTCGATCGGCGTCCCCGAGGATGATCGATTTCAGGTCATCCACGAGCACGAGCCGGCCAATTTCATCTTCGCCAACTCCTACCTCGGCGTGCAGCACACGGACGATCTCGTCATCATCCAGATCACCTTCAACGAAGGTCGAACTACCGTGCAGAAGCAGGCCCTCTACAAGGCGATCGCCGAGGGGATCCACACTGCAACCGGCCTCGGAATCGGCGATGTCTTCATCAACCTGGTCGAAGTGAAGCGCGAGAACTGGTCGTTCGGAAACGGCGTGGCCCAATACGCTTCGACGTGACCAGGCACCAGAACTTTCGTTCCGGAGACAGGCCCTTGACTGTGGGGTTTCCCCACAGATTACGAAGCAGACTTTGCGATCCACAGCGTCGGGGACATCCCATGCCAAATCAACAACAGCCCGTCGCCCTCGTCACCGGCGCCTCCTCAGGGATGGGCCAGGATTTCGCCTTGTCCCTCCTGGCGGAAGGGTACGCCGTTTACGGCGCCGCCCGCCGGATCGAGCGCATGGCCGATCTGTCATCAGCGGGATGCAACGTGATCGCGCTCGACGTCACCAACGACGCGTCGATTGTCGCCGCGGTGGATCAGATTGTGCGCGAGCGAGGTCGGATCGACGTCTTGATCAACAACGCCGGCTACGGCCAGTTCGGCGCTCTCGAGGACGTGCCGATGGATGAGGGGCGCCGCCAGTTGGAGACCAACCTGATCGGCCCGGCGCGCCTCATCCAACTTTGCTTGCCACACATGCGGGCGCAGCGGTACGGCCGGATCTTCAACATCTCCTCGATCGGCGGGAAGCTCGCGACCCCGCTCGGCGGCTGGTATCATGCCTCCAAGTACGCGCTGGAGGGCTACTCGGACTCCTTGCGCAATGAGGTCGCCCGATTTGGCATCGATGTGGTCGTGATCGAGCCCGGCGGGATCGAGACCGAGTGGAGCGGCATTGCCATCGATGAGGCGGAGCGCTACTCCGGTCAAAGCCCCTACGCCGACTACGTGGCGAAGTTTCGCCAGCGCCAGGCGCAGCTCGGAAAGAACCCGCCGCCCAAGATCATCACCGATCTGATCGTCAAGGCGCTCAAGGCTAAGCGCCCCGCCACGCGCTATCACGGCGGGCGCCTCGCCGGGCCTCTACTGTTCCTGCGGCGCGTGCTTTCAGACCGTATGCTGGATATCTTGATCCTGTCGGCGTTCCGTTGACCAGAGCCTCCGCCCTGACAAAGGATAGCGCTGTGATTGCAGACATCACCACCGGCTGCCCAACGTCATTTCCGATTATCTCGCCGCATGCAACGGGCACGATATCGCGGCCTGGACGCCTCAGGCATGCCGGTTGGCGCCCTGACTTGATCGCGTTCAGGCCAAACAGCCGACGGAAATGTGGCTTGATCGCGCTCGACGCGACCGACGTCGCCTCAATGGGCGCCGCTGTGGACCAAATCATCCGCGAGGAGGGCCGGATCGAGGTCTTGATCAAGAAAGAAACGGCGCGCCCGACAGGGTATAGCTGGGCACTGTGAACGCTGGCAAATCTCCGTCCGACATCGATCGTCAGTAAGTTGCGCGGCATCGTAGGGATGAGGAGGCGTTGATTCGGAGCGCGGTCGGGCCTCTATGACCGGGACTGGCCCGAAGGAGAATGACCGCTTTCTGCTTTGATCAGCATAAAGCCGACGTTCGGTTGCTCGAGGTGGAAGCAAGTCGAGCGCATTTGCGCTACGGTCTCCTGCGCGTTCCTGCATATTCGACACGGCCTTCGTTGGACCCCGGGCTCATTCGGGAGCTGCGGATGCTGTCAAAACGCTTCTTCGCGCTGCCCGAGGCGGACAAGCTGGCTATCCAAATGGTCAATTCCCCGCACTTCCGGGGCTACAACCGAGCGGGCCTCGAACACACGCGCGGCAAGCCTGATTGGCGGGAGCAGATCGACATTGGGCCGGAGCGCCAGACGGCGCGGCGCGACCCTCACGCCCCCGCCCGGTCCCGACTGCAGGGACCAAACCAGTGGCCGGAGCGCCTGCCCGAGCTGAGGCCGGTGGTTCTGGCCTATCAGGAGGCGGTCACGCAACTCGCGATCAAGGTGCTGCGCGCCTTCGCGGCCGCGCTCGACCAGCCCGAGGACGTGTTCGAGCCGATCTATACGCCCGAGGCGCATCAGCTTCTCAAGATCATCCGATATCCTGGGCGGTCGAGCGTGGATCGCCAGGGCGTCGGGGCTCACAAGGATTCAGGGTTCGTCACCATTCTGCTGCAGGACGATCAGGCGGGCCTGCAGGTCGAGGTCGGGGACAGCTGGATCGATGCGCCGCCGATCGAGGGCACCTTCGTGGTCAATGTCGGTGAAATCCTGGAACTCGCCTCGAACGGCTACCTGAAAGCCACCCCGCATCGCGTCCTGTCGCCGCCTGAAGGGGGCGAGCGGACCTCGATCGCCTTCTTCCTCGGCGCGCGGCTCGACGCCACCGTGCCGGTGCTCGATCTCCCGCCAGACTTGGCCGCCCAGGCCGGTGGGCTGACGCAGGAACCGCTGAACCCGCTCTTCCACGAGGTGGGACGCAATTACCTGAAGGGCCGGCTGCGGTCGCACCCGGATGTGGCCCAGCGTCATCACGCCGATCTGCTCGATCCAGCGCCGCCGTCGTGTACCAGCGGCGCGGCGCCGACCGAAGCCGCCGCCTAGCCGCTCCCCCGTTTCAAGAAGCACCTGAGTATCATTGCGGTTCAAGCGCCACGGAGACACTTTGCCATGAGCACCGACAGCCTGCATTTCGAGACCCTCGCCCTGCACGGCGGCACCTATCGCTCCGACCCCGCCACCGGCGCGGTCGCGGTGCCGATCTACCAGACGACGTCCTACCAGTTCCACGACACCGACCACGCGGCGCGCCTGTTTGCCCTCGAAGAACTCGGCCACATCTACACCCGCGTCACCAATCCGACGCAGGACGCCTTCGAGCAGCGCATCGCGGCGATCGAGGGCGGCGCCGCGGCCCTTGCGGTCTCCTCAGGCCAGACGGCTTCGGCCTTCGCGCTGCTGACAGTGGCGCAAGCCGGCGACAATGTCGTGAGTTCGACCGATCTCTACGGAGGGACTTGGGCGCTGTTCGCTCATACGCTGAAGCAATTCGGCATCGAGGTGCGCTTCGTCGATCCGGCCGATCCTGAGAATTTCCGCCGCGCGACTGACGACAGGACCAAGGCCTATTATGCCGAGACGTTGCCGAACCCGAAACTGCAGGTGTTCCCGATCCGCGAGGTCGCGGACATCGGCCGTTCGTTGGGTGTGCCGCTGATCGTCGACAACACGGCCTCGCCGCTGATCGCGCGGCCGCTGGAGCATGGCGCCGCGGTGGTGGTCTATTCGGCGACCAAATATATCGGCGGCCACGGCACCTCGATCGGCGGGGTGATCGTCGACGGCGGCAATTTTCCCTGGGACGCGCACGCCGACCGCTTTCCGCTGCTGACGCAGCCCGACCCCGCCTACAATGGCCTGATCTGGACCGAAGCTGCCAGACCGCTCGGGCCCGTCGCGTTCATCCTGCGGGCGCGGGTCAAACTGCTGCGCGACATCGGCGCAGGCATCTCCCCATTCAATGCCTTCCAGCTGCTGCAGGGCCTCGAAACCTTGCCGCTGCGCTTGCGTCAACACAATAAAAACACGCTCGAGGTTGTCGATTTCCTATCGAACCATCCCGACGTCAGCCGTGTCATCTTCCCCGGTCTGCAGCAAGGCGAGAACCGCCGACGCGCCGATGCGGTGTTGAAAGGCGGCTACGGAGCGCTGGTGGGCTTCGAACTCAAGGGCGGCGTCGAAGCCGGCCGTGCCTTGATCGATGGCCTCGAGCTCCTCTATCACGTCGCCAACATCGGCGACGCCCGCTCGCTCGCCATCCATCCGGCCTCGACCACGCATAGCCAGTTGACGCCCGAGGACCAGCTGCTGACCGGCGTCACGCCCGGCTACATCAGGCTTTCGGTGGGTCTCGAACACCCCGACGACATCATCGCCGACATCCGCCAGGCGCTGGACAAGGCGGGAGCGGCGACACGGCTACCCGCACTCAAAGCGGCGTGAGCATCCCTTCTCCCGTTTACGGGAGAAGGTGGCCCGCGTAGCGGGTCGGATGAGGAGAAACTCAGAGGCGGGAGTCCCCTCATCTGTCACGGCTTCGCCGCGACACCTCATTCCTGGAGATTTGAATGACCGAATACTTTTTACCACCCCTGTCGCGGCGCGGCCTCATCAGGCTCGCCGGGGGAGGAACCGCGGCAGCGGCGGTTGCCACGGCGGCTCCCAAACCCTTCGCGCCGGCCATTGCGGGCCCGTCGCCGAAGTCTCGTCACGCGAGGTCGACCGTGGCCTGGTGGAGGCCGTTCGGGCCATGGGCGGAGCCAGTTCACGGTGATGCGCGAGGTGCTGGTGCCCGAGGCGCTGCCGAGCCTGATCTCCGGCTTCACGGTAACGCTGGTACTGTTGATCGGCGCTTCGGCGATGGCAGGCGCAGTCGGTGCGGGCGGGCTCGGCGAGCTCGCCATCCGGTACGGCTATCAACGCTTCAACACACCCGTGATGGTGGCGGTCATCGTGGTGCTCATCGTTCTGGTGGCGTGCATTCAGGCCGTCGGCGACCGGCTGGCCCGGCACGTTGACCATCGCTGAGGTCGGCACACCTTTAGACGTCGGCCCCCATTTCGATCAGTCATGCGGTGTCGCCCATTCGAAAGCGATTGTACATGACGCGCAGAGGCTTCAAGCGGCTACCGCCGGAGCGGTGGACACCCAGGAACCGAGCTGGACCAGCCATACTTTTCACTTGCCTGAATGGCTGTTTTCCCGAGCAGCGTTTGTCCCGAAATCAGATCGCTTTCGACAAAAACCCATAGTGGCTTGCTCGGGTCCCGAACGATTTTTGGAGGCCGGAGATAGGGCGAGCGGGTGGTTTTCTCCGCGCTGTCTCGGACTAAACCTTCGCTCCGATTTTGACGACCGGCCTCCTCGATCGAGGTTGCAACAACTCAGGACGGTCGAGGGTGCCGCGTCAGGGATGCTTATGGATCGGATCGATCCAGTAGACTTCCTCAGGTTTCTCGACCGGCTCGACGTCGGTGATGTTCACCACGACGGCCTCGTTGTCGGAGCGGACGAGGACGCATTCGAGCGGCTGACCAGGATCGGCATTGATCTCCTGGTGCGGCACGTAGGGCGGCACGAAGATGAAGTCACCGGGCTCGGCCTCAGCCACGAATTCCAGGTGCTCGCCCCACCGCATCCGGGCGCGGCCCCGGATCACGAAGATGACGCTCTCCAAGGCGCCGTGATGGTGCACCCCGGTTTTGGCGTTGGGTTCGATGCGAACCGTTCCGGCCCAGATCTTTTGCGCCCCGACGCGGGCATGGTTGATGGCGGCCTGCCGAAACATCCCCGGCGTCTGTGGAGTGTTGGAATCCAGCCGATCACCCTTGATGACCTGGACACCATCGTGTTTCCAACGCGGCGCGTCGGTGTGGTCGTGCGGGGCGCGGGGATCATTCTCGTGATTCATTAGGCGGCTTTCTTGAGCGGCTGTGTTGTGGCTGGCCCTCGATCGAGGGCGCTCCTGTCGTCATCGACCGTGATGCCGAGCCCATGTGGGCAGGCGCAACCCAAAGCCGCTCCGTCTCGGTCAGGCTTGCCGATGTGGATGTTCGACTGCGGTTTGGCCTGAACCACGCCAATGAATTTGATGATCAACCTGCCTCTCCGTCCGGCGCCCCGGGACATGGGGAGAACCATTGTATCGGTGTGAAGGACCCCGTCGATCAGGTCCACTGGTGCTGCTTCAGTCATGGACGTTTTCCCGCTGCTGAGTCGGATCGTGCTGCGCGAGCGTCGTCCGACCGGTTAGCCCGAGAGCTAAGGCAGCGTCGACAAATTATCGCGCTGATTATGATGGCCTTGGAACGATTGTATAGTTCCATTCGCCATGGAAGTCGTTGCGCTGGATATTCAGCTTGGCCATGTCCTGGTCGGACACTTTG
>NZ_JAMOIM010000038.1 GCF_026130545.1 Lichenifustis flavocetrariae
GCTCGAACCCATCACGTCCTCCAGCGCCGCACCGACATCGCCGCCATCCTGAACAGCTCCTCACGCTGCACGATGACGCTCGACCGCAAGCATCAGGCCGCCAAACTGGCCGAAATCCAAGCGCGTCCGTGAATAGGGCCGGCTAATACCAACGTGCGCTGATCAGAACGCATGAGCCCAGTCCCGCAATCCGATAGACATGATGATCCAGGGCTGGTCGATGAGCTTGTTCCAGGCCTCGCAGCAGTGGCCGACAATGTCGTCGTAGTCGGCGAAGATGCGGTTCGACAGCCAGTTGTCGCGCATGAACTGCCAGACGTTTTCCTGCGGATTGAGCTCGGGCGCTCGCGGGGGCAGGAAGAGCAGCGTGATGTTGTCGGGCACGGTGAGCTTGGGGGTCGCGTGCCACCCGGCTTAATCGAGGATGAGGATCGCGTGAGCGCCCGGATCGACGGTGGTGGAGATTTCGGGCAGGTGCCGGTTCATCGCGCCCGTGTCGCAGTAGGGCAGGACGAGGCCGGCGCCCTTGCCCTTCTTTGGGCAGATCGCTCCGAAGATGTAGGCCCACATGGTGCGCTGATCCTGCGGCGCCGACGGCCGCGTTCCCCGGCGAGCCCATTGCCGCGTGATCTTGTTCTTCTGTCCGGCTCTGCCACAGCCGCATGCTGTTCGTGCGCGCTTACCCCCGGGAGAGCCAGGAGATGGTGTTCGACGCCCACGACCGGGCGTTCGCGTTCTTCAAGGGGGCCTGCCGACGCGGCATCTACGACAACATGAAGACTGCGGTGGAGACCATCTTCGTCGGCAAGGAGCGGGCCTACAATCGTCGCTTCGTGCAGATGTGCGGGCACTATCTCGTCGATCCCGTCGCCTGCACGCCGGCGTCAGGCTGGGAGAAAGGCCAGGTCGAGAACCAGGTAGGCGTCGTGCGGGAGCGCTTCTTCACGCCGCGGCTGCGTGTGACGAGCTACGACGAGCTGAATGGATGGCTGCTCGACCAATGCCTCGCCTATGCCAAGGCGCACCCTCACCCTGAGTTCAAAGACCGAACGGTCTAGCAGGTGTTCGAGGCGGAACGGCGGAGCCTGGTGCCGTACGGCGGAAGGTTCGACGGTTTCCATGCCGTTCCGGCCTCCGTGTCGAAGACGTGCCTGGTCCGCTTCGACAACAACAAGTACTCGGTCCAGGCGAGCGACGTCGGGCGACCGGTCGAAGTCCGGGCTTATGCCGAGCGGATCGAGCTGCGCCAGGATGGCCGGATCGTCGGTGAGCATTGCCGCTCGTTCGGGCGTGACAAAGCCGTGTTTGACCCCTGGCACTACGTCCCTGTCCTGGCGCGTAAACCTGGCGCGTTGCGGAACGGCGCCCCGTTCAAGGACTGGGTTCTGCCTTCGGGCCTTGAACGGGTTCGGCGCAAGCTCACCGGCGCCGATGATGGCGATCGGCAGATGGTCGCCATCCTGACCACCGTGCTGAGTGACGGGCTGCCCGCAGTCGAGGCTGCCTGCAATGAAGCTCTGCTGGAGAACGTCCACTCGGCCGTCGTCATCCTCAACATCCTAGCGCGGCGCCGTGAGACCGTCGTCCCGATCACGATCATGACCCCTGACGCGCTTCGGCTCCAGCATGAGCCCGTGGCCGACTGCGCCCGCTATGACAGCCTGAGGAGAGCCGTGTGATGGAGCGTTCCGAGATCTTGGCCACGATGGTGGACCTGAAGCTCTATGGCATGAAGGCCGCCTTCGACGAGATCATCACCACGGCGGTGAAGCGCCAGCACGAGCCGCAGCGCATCGTCGGCGATCTCCTGCAGGCCGAGATCGCCGAGAAGCAGGCGCGCTCCATCAAGTACCAGATCACCATCGCCAAGCTGCCGCTCGCCAAGGACGTCGAAGACTTCAGCTTCACCGGCACGCCAATCAACGAGATGCTCGTGCGTGATCTGGCCGGAGGCGAGTTCCTGGCCCACCTCTGGATGCCTGAGAACGCGATAATGCCAGCTCATAGCAGCCTCGCCTGCGCAGCCATGCTGGAACCTGCCCGTGGCTGTACGTCCACAGTTACGTGTACGTCCTGGTCGAGCTTGCCGAGGATGGTCATCAACTTGTCGACGGTAAACCCTCACATGATGATCCCCGGGGTCAAGAGGGCACTTTGCGGTTCTCCCTGCATGTTTTGTCTTCCAGTTGGATCCAACTGAGCCCTGTCACGAGTACCGGCAGCGTGCGCTTGCCTGTACAACCTCACATCCGGTCGCCGTTCGAAACGGCTGCACCACAATCCCTCATTCGGGGCGGGGCTCAGGAGAGCGGCACCATTCTTTTAAACCGGCTGTTGAAGCCATGGTCTACCTCGGTCCGCATGCCTGGATCCGTCGGAGCCGATCAGGCTCCGGGATAGGAATATTTCGGCTGGGTCGATCAGGCTTTTGCCACGATAGCCCCCTCAATCACGACACCCCCCGTCGCAAACTTCCAGAAGGCGACGAGCAGCTTGCGGGCCAGCGCGACGATGGCGATCTTCTTGCCACGACCGCAGGCACGACTGACGCGCTCCTGAAACCAGCGTGTCAGGGCCGAGTTCGGCTGGAAGCGCAACCACAGCCACGCGGCCTGTACCATCGCTGTGCGCAACCGAGGATTACCGGCTTTGGCAACGCCCTGCTCGCGGTCAATCGAGCCGCTGCACCACGGCGATGGCGCAAGCCCAGCATAGGCTGCGATCTGGCGCCGATTGTCGAAGTGCCGGAACAGCCCCTCACCGGCGAGAACACTGGCGAACTCCGGGCCGATCCCCTTGATCGTAGCAAGCATGGCCTGCGGTGCCGACGATGCCGTCGTAGCCGGCAAACTGTCTCGCTCGGCCTCGACACGCTTGATCTGCTCGATCAGCAACTCCAGCCTGTCGAGTTCACGAACGAGCATCGCCTTGAGGTGAACAGGCAACGGCTGACCGCTCCCAGTCCGGAGTTCTTCGAGACATCTGCGCCGATCCCTTCGGTTCGGCTCATATCCCCGGACTCCGACGCTAAAAAGCAAACCTTTGATCCGGTTAGTATGCAGCGTACGTTCCTTGACCAGAGCGGTGCGCTCGCGCCCGATCCGACGACGATCCTCTTCCTCGACCGTCGGTATGCGCAACATCGAGCAGACCCGTGGCTCGCCACGGATCCACGCCATAAGCGTGCGGACCAGCGTCTCACCATCGATCCTGTCTGTCTTTGCCCGCCTGTGCCGTCGCGATACGGCAATGGACGCTGCATCGACGACATGGCTGGTGACGCCGATTTCCGAGGCAAGCGCGCGATGGATCCAGAAGCCATCGAGCCCCGCTTCCTGGATAACGATCACCGGGTAGCGCACAGCCTCGCGGGCCTGCGCTTTGTCACGAAGCCCTTCCAGACACGTCAGCAATGCCGGCAGATCGCCGCCCGACACCGTGTGCCGAGACATCTTTTCGCTGCCCGGCGACAAAGATGTCAGCAGCCATGTCGATTTCGACAATTCCAGCGAAACAAAAATTGCGCCGAGGTCAACGCGGATAGCGGCAGGCGAGACAGGGGCTGCTGACACAGGAAGATCCCTTCAAACCAGTTGGTACCGAACCAACTCTGGGATGTTCCCGAGCCGCCGTCCAACGATCATCATGGGATCTTTCAGCTTCACGTTGCGGATGCGCGAGAAGTCGGCATAGGGGGTGCCGGTCATTTTTTCCGCGTCGCGGACGCTCAGGCATCGTGCATTAAGGACCTTGATGACATGCGCCGCGAGCGTCGCCCGGAGCTGCTCAAGATCGGCGGCCGGCAGGCTCAGATCGCGGAACACATTGCCGCTGCCGCGCACAAGGTCACCGGCATCGTCGGCGGTCGTTTCAGGCTTCATGCGATTTCCAGCCTGTCGTTCTGGGAGAACGGGTCGATATCGACGCGCAGCCGGCTGACGACGACGGTCGGCACTTTGCGCTTGGCCTGGTCTTCCATGCGGACGAAGCCGACGGCGACGAGCTTTGCCAGGGTGCGGGTCAGATTGGGCGCGGCGCGGCCGGACATGCTCGCTAGCTCGGCGATCGAGCGGGGTTTGCGGTCGCGGATGAGTGCCAGCAGCTTGCGGTTTTCGGGGGTGAGGAGCCGCATCAGGGCCTCGACGGACTCGAAGCTCTGGCCGCCGGCATCGCCGGGTGCGGGCGTCTCGCCGCGCGCGACGGCCATCATCTCGTCGCGCAAGGCGTTATGGCTGATGATCCGGTGTTCGCTCATGGCTGTTCCCTTTCGGTGTTGTCGGTCTCTCGCAGGACGTTGATCGGCACGCGGCGTTCGGTCAGGACCCGCTCGACCTCGGCGAAGAAGTCGCCGATCAGCGTGGCGGCGTCGGCGAAGCGGTAGGGCCGTCAGGGCCGTCCCGGATCGGTTCCGGTGCGGTGCCAGTGATCCGCTTCCGTCGGCCGTTTGGCGTTGCGGCCGGGCCGCGCGACGGCATGGGCGTTGTCGAAACCCATGATCCGCTCCCCATCCGGTCCATGCAGGGTCAGGGAATAGACCAGGCCGTGCGGCCGGCTAGGCGCGGGCGGCACCCGTCTGATTTCGAAGCGGGTGGAATAGCCCTGCTCGTACCAGTGACGCCGCCCGTCGAAGGCCAGCAAAAATTCGAGCGTATGTTCCTGGCCTTGATCCATGCAGCCTTATCATGACAGGAAAGGTTTTTTTTCAACCTCTGTTTTAAGCTTTCCGGCGAAGAGGCTTAGCTTGACTTTGGCCATTTCTGGTCAGGCGTTGATCCAGAATATTGGTTCGGAGGCGACGTATTCGAGGGCTTTGTCGAGCGGCATGGTGGCGACGCCGAACGGGCCTGATGGGCCCCAGCGCTGGCCGTTCCACCAGAACACCTGAACCGTATCGGCCTCGCCGGTGGGTTTGAGGCGGGCGAGCGGCGCGCCGGTGTGTTCGCTTGAGAGTGAATAACCGCGTCCTGCTTTGCGAACGAGGACGCCCCGGCCGCGCTGTCTGTTGAACGCCTCGATGCGCTCGCGCAGGGGATCGCTGGCCGGCATATTGAATCCTTTTGCGTGTATTCGGGATTCAGCGGTGGTGTCCATCACCATCGCGAACCCATCATGGCAAAACAAGCCGTCCCCGATGTCCTCGCCACCTGGATGGCCCCTTTTGCCGCCGCGTTCACGCGCCCGACCTTTGCCAATCTGCTGGTCCTCGTCGCGGGTGCGGTCCTCGCCCCTGGCCGGCGCACCGTCGCTTCGGCGCTGAGCAGCGTCGGCCTGCGTGGGGCGGCCACCTTCACCAATTATCATCGCGTGCTGAGCCGCAGCCGTTGGTCAGGCCTGGCGGTCGCCCGCCGCCTTCTCGCGCTGATGATTGCGGCTTTTGTGCCGAGCGAACCGGTGGTGGTCGGCATCGACGAGACGATCGAGCGTCGGTGGGGGCCGAAGATCAAGGCCCGCGGCATCTACCGCGATCCCGTGCGTTCCAGCCACGGTCACTTCGTCAAGGCGTCTGGTCTGCGCTGGATTAGCCTGATGCTGCTCGCCCCCGTGCCGTTTGCAGGACGGGTGTGGGGGCTCCCGTTCCTAACTGTGCTGGCACCGTCGCAGCGCTACGCTCAAGAGCGGGGGCGCCGCCATAAGCCTCTAACCGATTGGGGCCGTCAGTTGCTGCTTTTGGTTGCGCGATGGCTGCCGGGCCGGCAGGTCGTGGCGGTTGCCGATTCGAGCTACGCCGCCATCGAGTTGCTCGCGGCGGTCTGCCGCCACCTCACCGTGATCACCCGCCTGCGGCTTGATGCGCGCCTGTTCGCTCCGCCCCCGCCGCGCCGGCCCGGAACAAAAGGGCGCCCACGCGTGTCCGGCGCCCGCCAGCCGACGCTGGTCCAGCGCTTGGCCAACCCAGGAACGGCTTGGCAGCGGGTCAAGGTCACGAACTGGTACGGCCAGGGCGAGCGCCAACTCGACATCGCCTCGGGCACAGCACTTTGGTATCATCCGGGAAAACAGGTGGCGGTCCGATGGGTGCTGGTCCGCGATGTCGTCGGCGCGTTCGAACCGCAGGCCTTCCTCTGTACGGACGAGGCCACCGAACCCGTTGACGTCCTGCGCTTCTTCGTGCGCCGCTGGTCGGTGGAGGTGACTTTCGCCGAGGTACGGCGCCATCTCGGCGTCGAAACGCAGCGCCAATGGTCGGATCTGGCTGTAGCAAGAACCACGCCTTGCCTACTCGCCCTGTTCTCCCTCGTGACCCTGTGGACCAACCAACTATCAGCCTGCGGCCTCGTCATCCCTAGGCGCGCCGCCTGGTACGCCAAATCCGGCATCACCTTCTCCGACGCCATCGCAGCCGTCAGGCGTCAACTCTGGATCAACGAGACTTTCTCAATATCCCGGCTCGACCGGGACACAGTCGAAATACCGAAAATCCTCCGCGACAGGCTCATCAATGCCGCTTGCTACCCAGCCTGAAATGGCCAAAGTCAAGCTTAAGGTGTTGTATTTAATCACAACACTAAACTTCTTCCTCGCTGGCCCTTTCACACTGGTGCCGCCTCCCTGCCCTCGTCGGCATATTCCTTTGTTCGGTCCCCCGCCGGAGGCGGGACTTGGATCATTCCTTCGTCCCGATCGCCAATTGGCGCAGCGCATAAGGCCGGCCCAGTCACCCCGTAGGGGGCGGAGCGATAGCGAAGCACGGCGCAGACGTTGACGGTCCGGGCGTTGTGCTACGCTGATGGCCTGAGGGTGAAAGAGCTATCGGCGAAGCCGATTCTGCATGGGCGCGTCAGCGCCCTCTTTCTGGCCGCTTTGCGGCCCTTGATTTTTTAAGTCGGCTGGAGGTCGTCCGTTCCTGCGTCAGCGATCGTTACCTGTATGAACTTCTGGCTCCGTTTCTCTCGCGACTTGAGCGTGATCCGGAGGAGCCTCAGCTTCGATTTTCACTTCTAAGTAGTTCTAGATTCTAAGATCAGAGGCCGGAAAAATCAATTAATCAATAGCTTACAACTTTAAATATGAGGTTTTCGGGGACTCGGATGAGGTTTCCGGGGGAAAAATGACCCGATTCGATGTAGGTTTCCGGGGCGTATTATGAGGTTTCCGGGGCCTTATGAGGCCAAGGCATTGAATGTCCCGTAAACAACGCTAGCGGACGTCGGCGCGACAATGACTGCTGTCGCTCAAAGTCGGTCATTCAAGCGCACGGCTGATGCGCCTGCGGCTGTAAGCAGACGCAACTCGATGCTGCTGAGACGGCTGGCAGCGCGTGGGACCATTGATTCGGACGGCACGGCGCAGCGCTTTGTTATCGCTCCCTGATGCCGTTGCTCGACGGATTTGTCAGGATCGCGCTGGCGACGATGTCGAAGAGATGAGCGGCACGCCGAGCGAACGAAGGTTGATCGCCGATCCACCCGACCGCACCGATCAGAGCGAACAGGTCGGTCCCGTCGATGTCGGCTCGCGCCATCCCCTCGGCTTGGGCACGGAGCAGTAATCGCGTGCCTGCCGAACGGAGGCTTACGCACGAAGTATGGAGAGCGGACTCCGGGTCCGCGATGGCGGCCGCCATCAGATCGACCACGCCGCTGAAGCTCTTTACGAAGGCCACCCCCTCTCGAGACCACGACACGAGCGCTTCATCAGGCGCGCTCGACGATTCTAGTTCGCCTGCTTTTTGCGTCAGTTCAGCGAGTGTGGCGTGGAGCAACGCCTCCAGCAAAGCGTCCCTGGTAGGGAAGTGCCGGTATAGCGTAGCCAATCCTACTTCGGCCTTGCGGGCGATATCGCGCAGCGATGCGTCGGCACCGTGCTCGGTAATGACGGCACGCGCGACCGCGAGCAGATGTTCATAATTCTTCCGGGCATCAGCGCGCATTGGCATCTCTTGCAAATCGGAGCGGTGCTCCATATATACGGATCAGCGCTACGCTTTTCAACTCTACTGATAGGGTGAGACCGGCTACCAGCCGAGCGCAGCCGTTGCGAACCAAACAGAAGGAACGATTATGGGAAAGCTTGATGGCAAGGTTGCCGTGATTACGGGCGGATCGAGCGGTATGGCGCTCTCCACCGCCAAGTTGTTCGTTGAAGAAGGCGCTCACGTCTTCATCACGGGCCGGCGGCAGGACGCGCTGGACGAGGCCGTTGCGTCGATCGGTCGGAACGTGACCGGCGTACAAGCCGACTCCGCTAATCTGGATGACCTAGACCGCCTATTCAAGACGGTAAAGCGCGAGAAGGGCAGCATCGACGTGCTGTTCGCAAGCGCCGGGGCCGGCGGTGAGGCGCAGAAGATCGGCGACATCACCGAGAAGAACTTCGACGCGCTATTCAATCTGAACACGCGCGGCACGCTGTTCACGGTGCAGAAGGCGTTGCCTCTGTTCAATGACGGAGGTTCGATCATCATGACCGGATCGATCGCGTCGGTGAAGGGCTGGCCCGACTACAGTGTTTATGCCGGCAGCAAAGCCGCGCTGCGTGCTTTTGCCCGCGCGTGGCTCAACGAGCTGAAGGACCGGCAGATCAGGGTGAACATCCTGAGCCCGGGGCAGATCGCGACGCCGATCCAGGACCAGATGTTCGACGAGGCGAAGAAGCGCCAGTTCGAGTCTCTGATCCCACGCGGCAAGATGGGCTGCCCCGAGGAGATCGCAACGGTGGCGTTGTTCCTTGCTTCGAATGACTCCAGCTATGTGAACGGGGTTGAACTGGCCGTCGACGGCGGCACCTCGGCAATCTGAAGTCGCCGCGCGAGAAAGCGAAGGGATCAGCACCTTTGTCGGCGATCCCTTCGCTTTAGAGTCAACGGACCTCCGGCTGTCGCAATTGTCCAAGCCGGACTGTTGCAAATCCACCCGAGCAGACATCACCCAGATCGCCGCGCACCGGCGAATGCCATCTCGCGATAGACCGTAGCGCGCCCTAATCCGAGCTGTCGTGCCGCATCGGTGGGTGATTCCCCGGCTTCGACGAGCTTGAGGGCGGCGCTCGCTTTGTCGGGATCGAGCGGACGTCGTCCAGGTAGTTTGCCCTTCGCGCGCGCCGCGGCGATGCCGTCCTTGGTGCGTTCGGCGATCAGCCGTCGCTCGAAGTGCGCGATGGCGCCAAACACGTGAAAGACCAGCTCGCCGGCGGCCGACGAGGTGTCAATTTTCTCCTCGAGACTGAGTAGCGCGATTCCGCGCTCCTTCAGAGCGGTCACGATGTTCAGCAGCTCGCCAAGTGAGCGGCCGAGCCGATCAAGACGCACGACCGCAAGCGTGTCGCCCGAACGGGCATAGCCGAGTAGGTCGGTTAGCCCAGGTCGGTCCATCGACTTGCCCGAGCGGACGTCGGTGAACACTTTGATCGCCCAGCCTGCTCAAGGCGCATGGTCTGCCCGGCGACGTCCTGGTCGCCGATGCTGACCCGCGCATAGCCCAAGATGCCGCTCAAACGCCGTCTCCCAGCCGGACGTTCGCGGGACGCCGGACAACGCCCTCCGCACCGACCGCGAACCCGTCCCTTTACCTGCTCGTGTCCATGATCGACAAGGGCGTTCTCTGGAAGAGTGCGGAGATCAGGATGGGGCGGCGCGACCTGTTGACCGACGACGGGCGCCGCGCGCTGTTCGGCGTGCCGGAAGATCACGCCGCGCTGGTCAAGCTCTACACCCTGTCGCGCGCCGATCTCGACACGATTCGGGCGAGGCGCGGCGATGCCAATCGCCTCGGCACGGCGGTGCAGCTCGCCATGCTCCGTCACCCCGGCTTCGCTTCCGCCAGTAGAGATATACCGGCGCACCTGGTCGCCTTCATGGCGGCGCAGATCGGCGTGCCCACGGCGGCTCTCGCCGACTATGGCACGCGCAACCAAACCGTCAGCGGTCATGCACGCGGACTGATGGCTACCCTGAACGTGCGACCGTCTGCCGAAACCGACTTCCTCTCCATGATCGAGGCCGCTGCTGTGGCCGCTTGGCCGACCGACCGTGGCGTGCCGATCGCGACAGGTATCATCGACGCGCTGCGGGCAAAGCGTATCTTATTGCCAACGCCCGGTCGTCTCGAGCGGGCGGGGATTGCGGGACGTGCACAGGCGCGGATGCGGACCTATGCCGCCCTGCTTGACAGCTTATCGGCCGAGCGGCTTGCCGGACTCGACGCGTTCCTAGTGGTCGGGGCGAACGGCGTTACCCCGCTCGCCTGGATGCGCGAGATCGCGACGGCACCCAAGGCAGACAATGTTCGCGGCTTGATTGAACGCCTTCAGTTTGTGCGCGGCATCGGTATCGCGGCCGACGCCGCCGGTTGCGTCCACCCCGATCGCTTCCGCCAGCTTGTGCGCGAAGGCCGAGTGTCGTCGGCGCAGTTACTGGGAACCTATACCAGCGCCCGCCGCCGTACGACTTTGGCCGCCGTGCTGATCGATCTTGAAGCACGGCTGATCGACGCCGCGCTCGACATGGCCGATCGCATGATCGGCGGCAACTTCACCCGTGGCGGCAATCCGAAGAAGCGTGTGTTCGCGGCGATGACCCGTGACGTCGGTCGCTTGATGGTGCTCTTCCATCGCACCATCGATGCACTCGGTGCGGCGCAGGGGGACGGCCTCGACGCCTTCGCTGCCGTTGATGAGGCGGTAGGCTGGGACAAGCTGCTGCGCGCCCGGCCGAGGTCGCCGCCATCGCCAAACTCGCCGGGGAAGATCCGTTGGTCCGCGCCGCCGACCGCTGGGTGACACTACGCAAGTTCGCACCCGCGCTTCTCAAGGCGATCGACTTCAAGGCAGCACGCGGCTCCGGCGCAACGCTGGCGGCGATCGAAACGCTGCGTGACCTCAACCGCTCGGGCGTCGCGATGTCCCGGAGAATGCTCCCATGCCGTTCCGCAAGGAGTGGCGCACCCTGGTCAGCGCTGGAGGCAAGATCGACCGGCGGTTGTGGGAAACGGCGACCATGGCGCACCTGCGCAACAAGCTCCGCTCCGGCGACGTCTG
The DNA here is from genome assembly GCF_026130545.1 of Lichenifustis flavocetrariae. Classification (GTDB taxonomy): domain Bacteria; phylum Pseudomonadota; class Alphaproteobacteria; order Rhizobiales; family Beijerinckiaceae; genus Lichenihabitans; species Lichenihabitans flavocetrariae. The sequence goes on from NZ_JAMOIM010000038.1 coordinate 10,975, forward strand.
GTTCGAACGCTCGGCCAGCTACCGGCGGTTCGATAGTTACCTGCTGCTCGGCTATCGGTTCTTCCCGCGCCTGCGCGACTTTCCCGATCGGCGTCTCGCGAGCTTCAAACCGGTGTCTCACTACCCGTCGCTCAAATCGATCATGGGGAAGCGGGTGAAGGTCGACGTGATCCGCGACGATTGGAACGAGGTCGTCCGGCTCGTCGCCTCGCTCAAGGCCGGCACCGTCCTGCCTCGGCCACGCTGCGCAAGCTCGCCGCCTACGAACGGCAGAACCAGCTAGACCTCGCACTCCAGGAAATCGGCCGCGTCGAGCGGACCATGTTCATGCTCGACTGGTTCGAAAGTTCGGCCCTTCGTCAGCGCTGCCAGGCGGGGCTGGAAAAGAGCGAGCAACGTCACGCCCTCACCGGCGCGATCTGCACGTTCAAGCAGGGCCGCATTGCCGATCGGACCCACGAAGCGCAACAAATTCGGGCGTCGGGGCTCAACCTCGTCATCGCCGCGATCGTCTATTGGAACTCGACCTACATCGCCGACGCGGCCGCCCACCTCCGTGCAATCGGCGAACCGGTGCCCGATGACTTGCTGGCCCATATCTCGCCCGTAGGATGGAGTCACATCGCATTCTCGGGCGATTTCCTGTGGGATCGCGCTGCTCGGTCCGGTGGCGGACGTCGACCGCTCAAGCTGTATCGCCAGCAACTTGCGGCGTGACCTCGGCTGCATTCGTGGAATGTTCTTGGCTAGCGTCGTTTACGGGGCATTCAATGCAATGGTCTCAAAAGCGCCGGCCGAGCTGACCGTCCAGTTTTGCGATCCTGCCACTGTTCGGTATGTTCGACCCAAACATGTCGACATAGCGATGGCTGGTTGGCCGAGTGAAGATCCGGCCGGGAACCGCAGAACCTGCGTTCTTGAGAGATCGACGCTCAGGCGGCGCGGTCTTGACGCCTCATGTCCCTCACCGGCGGTTCGCCGAACATACGCTTGTACTCGCGGCTGAACTGGGACGGGCTCGCGTAACCCACGGTGAATGCGGTAGTGGTCACGAGCGCATCCCCAGCGTGGAGTATCCGACGTGCCTCCAGTAGACGTAGGTAGCGCTGGTACGCGAGTGGGCTGTAACCGGTGACGGCCTTGAAATGCCGGTGGAGTGACGTTGGGCTCATGCCGACGTCGGCAGCGAGACGTTTCACGTTGAGCGGCTTGTCGGCGTAACGCCCGATCCGGTCCGCTGCTGCACGGACCTGTGCAAAGCGTGAGCCGCGCCGGCCCACCTGTCGCAGCGTGTTGCCGAGCGGCCCCTGAAGCAGCCGGTAGCATAATTCACGCGCAAAGGGTGCCGCGAGTACGGCGGCGTCGGCAGGCGTCGCCAGCAGTCGCAGCATACGACCGAACGGCTCCAGAACCATTGGGTCCGCAGGAGCCGTAGCGAAGCTCGGGGCATCCCGCTCGGAAGCATCTGGCAAGGTGATCAGCAGCTCGGCCACGACGCCAGGATCAAGCCTCAGCTCCGCGCCGACATAAGGTTTGGAAGGCGAGGCCTCGATTACCTGGCTGATGAAGGGCAAACCGACAGTGGCGACAGCACAGGTTCCAGCGCCGAAGTCGTGCGTCCGTCCGGCGAAGGTCAGACGCTTCGATCCTTGCAGCACAATGTAGAAGACGGGCTCGAAGAGCGCAGGGATCGGCGGCGTCGGCTCGGCACTGCAACGGATCATTAGGCCTGGAACGGTGGATGGTGCCGGTGGCGAGGTCGCGTGCTCAGCAGCGAGAGCCGCCTGTTCTGACACTACCGCTTCGACTTCCATTGCGCTTCGCTCTGCCTCAACCGTGCCAAAGATGGTACAATTGGTAGGATCAGGCAAGTCTATGGCAGCATCGGGAATGTGAATCTCGCTCCAAGTCACGACATGAGGAACCTGGAGGTGACCCCTATGTCAGACAAGAACAACGCACTCGTAACCGGCGCGAACAAGGGCATTGGCCTGGCCATCGCACGCCAACTCGGTGAGCGGGGCTTCGCCGTCTGGCTCGGATGCCGTGACGCCGATCGCGGGGAGAAGGCCGCAGCCGGTCTGCGCGCAGGCGGCGTCGACGCCCGCTCGATCACGCTCGACGTCGCCGATGGAAGCAGCGTGATGGCAGCCGTGGCGCGCCTTGAGGAAGAGGCCCGCGTGTTGGACGTGCTCGTCAACAATGCCGGGATCAGTGTCGGCAGCCCACCGCCAAAAGTGATCGAGGAACCTATCGATGACGTTCGCGCGATGTTCGAGGTCAACACGCTGGGGCCACTCCGGGTGACGCAGGCGTTGCTGCCGCTCCTGCGCAAGTCGGCTGCGCCGCGCATCGTGATGATGAGCAGCGGCCTAGGCTCGATCTCCGACACGGCCGACATGACGAGCCTAATTTGGAACGTGGGCGCTGCAGGCTACTCCGCGTCGAAGGCGGCGCTCAACATGCTCACCGTCAAACTCGCCAAGGCGCTGCTCGCCGACGGGATCAAGGTCAACGCCGCCGATCCCGGCTATACCGCCACCGACCTTAATGGCCATACCGGCACGCGCACTGTGGAGGAGGCCGCGGCGATTGCCGTGGAACTGGCGACGCTAGACCCGCTGGGTCCGACCGGCGGCTTCTTCAACGACGGCTATGCCGACAAGATGGGTCGCTACCGATGGTGACACGTTGAGACACCAAGACTTTGGCTAGGCGGCTGCCGCCGGCCTCAACAGCAAGGACACGATGATGACCGATCAAGCGCGCTCCACCCTGCCACGCGAAGCCAAGGGGCCGTTCGCGCCGCCGCCGATCCTCGGCGGACCGGCGCAGGTGGTCGCCGACGCCATTGCCGCATGGCCGGAAGTCAAGGCTACGACGCACTGGCATCTTAACGACCAGACCCGCGTCGACGGGATCGACTTTTATGTCGGGCCGGACGAACTCGGCCACATCCATCTCGACGGCACCATTCATCTCGCCACGACGCTAGAGCTCGGGGCGGAGATGGCGGCCGAGGGGCTCGGAAAGCCGTTTCCGTGGGCGAGAGGTTGGACGATGGCTAGCGTCAACCGCCTGGGGCCTGACGTCGCGGTTTCGCTCTTCCGCCGGAACTACGACCGGCTGCGGCCAGCCGCTCATTGACGGCTTACCGGGCTGATCCACGTCGCCGGATCGGCCTGGCCTACAAAGGAGACTTCATATGATCGTCGTCACGACACCGACCGGCAACATTGGCCACCACTCGATGCTAACGAAGCGGTGCGCGTCATTGTTCGCGATGCCGGCAAGCTCCCGCAAGCGATCCGGGCCCGGGCAGAAATCGTTGAGGGCTCCCACGGGGACGCCATGGTGGTGGATCGCGCCTTCAAGAATGCTGAGGCCGTGTTCTGGGTCGCGCCGCCCACACTATCCGAGACGCAGGACGATACCTACATCAATTTCACCCGTCCCGCGGCTGAAGCGATCCGCCGCATGAGCATTCCACGTGTCGTCGTGGTCACCGCCCTCGGACGTGGCACCGAATGGGAAGATCGCGCGGGGCTGGTCACCGCGTCGATACGTATGGTCGACCTCATCAGAGACACCGGCGCCGCGGTGCGCGGCCTCGCGATGCCTGGTTTCATGGAGAACGCGCTTCAGCAGGTCGATGCGATCAAGCAGGGCCAGATGTTCGGGCCGCTCGATCCGGACAGAAAGCTCCCTCACACCGCCACGCGCGACATGGGATCGGCCTCGGCTCGGCTTCTGCAGGGTCGCTCGTGGACGGGCCAGGAGGACGTGCCGCTGGTCGGACCGCAGGATCTTTCGTTCAACGACATCGCCGCCATCCTCTCAGACGTCCTTAGCCGCGAGGTGCGCTACCACCAAGTCCCGTTTCGACGGCTTCAAGGCGCAATTGATGCAGCAAGGCATGAGCGACGAGTTCGCAAGCGGCTACGTCGACATGATGCGAGCAAAGAACGAAGGCATGGACAATGCGGCGGAACGAACGTCCGCAAACACCGCGCCGACCACGTTTCGCCAGTGGGCGGAGGCCGGACTGAAGCCCGTAGTGAACTCGCGGTCCTGAAATCGACAAGCACGGCGTGCAAGGTAGCCTTTGGCAGCACTCAACGCCCCTGGCGGGCGTATCGCCGTGGCGAACAGCCAGTCTTGCGGCGGAAGGCCGTATTGAAGGCAGTCTCTGACACATAGCCGAGTGCGGTGGCGATCGTGCCAAGCGGTTCCCGGCCAGCCATAAGCCTGTCCCGCGCCAGCATCATGCGCCATTGCGCAAGGTAGCCAATTGGGGTTTCGCCGACACGCTCCCGAAACCGCTGCGCGAAGATAGACCGCGATAACCCTGCCCGGCTTGCCAATTCAGCCAGCGTCCAGCGGTGCGCCGGGTCGGAGTGCAGCGCCTCGATCGCCCTGCCGAGCTGCGGGTCCGCCAAGGCGTAGAGCAGGCCCACACGGTCGCCTGCCTGCCGCGACAGATGAAGCCTAAAGGCTTGGAGCAGCATCAGGTGCGCCAGATGGCGGGCGGCGAGCGTACCGCCCGGCCTGCCGGCCTGCATTTCCGTCATCATCTGCGTGATGCACCAGCGCAGCGCATTGCGATCTTCGGCCTCGTGGAGGTGGATCAGGGGCGGAAGCGTTCCCAACAAGGCTCCCGCTTTGCCGCTGTCCACTTCGAACCGGGTGCCGAGAAATGCGAAGTCGCCGCCGCCATTGTGGAGGATCATGCCACCCGGCCGGGCATAGGCGAGCACGTCCTGCGCCTGAGCCGGGGTCATAGCTAGGTCGCTGGCAAGCGTAAAGGATCGGCCGCTCGGCAGGATGATGCAATCCCCAGCCGTTAGGCGGACCGGCGTCTCCATGCCGTCCACCGCTAGCCAGCAGCCGCCAGCCGTCACCGCATGGCATTTGATTGTGCCGGGCCGACTACCGAACCGGATAGCCCAATCGCCCCCGGCATCGACGCCGGCAGTGAGGTAACTTTTGGGCTTCAGGACGGCGAGGATTTCGGACAGCGGGTCCATGGCGGTTCCGGACGATTGCGAAGGAATGAAGGACGATCTGAGATAGAGCGTATGACTGCGCACGACTATCTCCGGGATCAATAACCGGAGCCTTGTCCATGATCGTCGTCACCACCCCAACCGGCAATATAGGCCGCCATGTCGTCCGCCATCTCCTCGACGCCGGCGAGGCGCTGCGCCTGATCGTGCGCGATCCGTCTAAGCTGCCGCAAGACGTACGCGGTCGGGTCGAGGTGGTGGAAGGCTCGCACGGCGATGCCGCCGTAGTCGATCAGGCTTTCCGGGGAGCGGACGCCGTTTTCTGGGTATGCCCGCCTTCGCCGGCGCCGACGCCTGCCGCTGCGACCGTGGACTTCGCGCGACCGGGCACTGAGGCGATGCGTCGACACGGCGTGCCCTACATCGTCGCCGTCACCACTCTCGGCCGGGATACCCCTTGGCAGGAGCGCGCCGGCAACGCGACCGGCTCGATCCACATGGTCGATCTGCTGCGGACCACCGGTGCTGCGGTGCGCGGGATCGCGCTGCCGGCCTTTATGGACAATGCCCTGCGGATGGTCGGCGCCATTCGGGAGGGTAGGATCCCTGGCCCAATCGCGCCCGACAAAAAGCTACCGCATACCGCCGCCCGCGATAGTGGTGCTGCCGCTGCCGGGCTGCTGATTGATCGTAGCTGGTCGGGGCAGGAGGACGTGCCGGTTCTCGGCCCTGAGGAGCTTTCCTATGCGGATCTGGCGGCTATCGTGTCGGAAGTGACCGGCCGCGAGGTCCGCTACAAGCATCAGACCTACGAGGCGTACAAGGAAACCGCAATGGCGCGTGGGCTGACGGATGCGTTCGCACAGGGCTTTGTCGATATGCTCCGGGCCAAAGAGGAAGGCATGGACAACGTGGCATCGCGAGCCACCCCAATCATCGGCGCGACCAGCTTCCGTCAGTGGGTCGAGGAGGTGTTGCAGCCGGCTCTCGCCGGCTGACATCCATAAAAAACCCGACCGAGCCTTCCAGATTGGGATCGAATATCGGGAAAGGCGACCCGAATACTGGTCCAATAGCCGTCGTAGAGCTGCCTACGCGTTCGCAAGGTTTGCGGCCAAGGTCAACGTCGGATCGGCCAGCCATGCGTGTGTGGCATAGCTCAACGTCGCCATCCCGATCTGCGCAGCGAATGTTGCGGGCGGCGTCCTCTTTCCGGCCTTTGTAAAGGCCCGCTGCCTTTGCTCGTGCCGTCCCTTGCGCCTGACGGCGACGGCCATCATCGTAGTCCTTGCGCGCCACGGCAGCCAGTACGTCGAGCATCATGCCGTTGATGGCCCGGAACACGCGGCCGGTGAATTCGTCGCTCGGCGTGGCCAGCATCCAGGATGTCGGCAGGTCGAGCGCCACGACGCGCACCTGGGGCTGATCAATCATGGTACGCGGCTTCTGCCAGTCCTCGGCAGTCAAGCGGGACAGCCGGTCAACTTGCTCGATCAGCCGGAGATCGCCGGCATGGCTGTCAGAGAGGAGGCGGAACAGCTCGGGCTGGGCCAGCTTCGCGCCGCTCTCATTCTCAGCATAGAAGGCGGCGATCAACAGGCCCCGCTCTTTAGAGCCGTTTCCTGACACGTTGACTCGTGGTGCAACGAGGTAGCGGCTCGCGAATGTTTCTGATTCAAGCCGGTGGTGTTTGAAGAGGGAACGCCACTATGCCCGCAGCTTTGTCGCCTGATCTGCGCAAGCGCGTCATCGTCGCCATTGAGGCGGGCAGTTCGTGCCGTCAGGCGGCGCAGCGCTTCGGGGTCGGCGAGGCAACGGCGATCGGCTGGTATGCCCGCTTTCGGCAGCAGGGTGATGTGACGGCCAAGCCGATGGGAGGCGACCGGAATTCACATCATATCGAGGTGCACGCGGCCCTGATCATCGCGGCCTCCGAAGCGCGTCCGCAGGCCTACCTGCGTGAGTTGCGCGACAGCTTGCGGGAGCGTGGGGTGGTGATCAGCACGAGCGGGCTGCACCGTTTCTTCGCGCGCCATGGCATCACCCGGAAACGTATGGCCCGCCCCGTCGGCAAGTGGTTTCTCGGGTCCAGCTTGATCTGTCTGCACAAACGTATCCGGCCTTCCGGCGAGCCGTTGGCCAAGATGGAGAGCCGCGCGTCCTGGTCCCGATAAAAGGGACGGCATCGAGTGCCATTTTCCGCGGAGGTTTCCAGGACGCCGGTTGACAGTCAGGCCATCTCCTTGTCGCCACCCACAGACATCGAGGGCCGACGCTCGCCTCGCGTCAGCCGATCCGGTTCAGGCCGCCACGGGCGCAGCCTTGTAAACATCCCCGTGGCGCAGCACTGCCCACACGGTACGGGCCATCTTGGCGGCCAGGGCCACCACGGCCGTGTTGAGATGCGCCCGCGAGAGCAGCCCGCGTAGCCACGCCCCCACCGGCGTGTCCCCCGCCTTCAACGTCGGCAGCGCGGACCGCGCGCCCTGGATCAGCATCTTGCGGAGGTACTTGCTTCCGCGCTTGGTGATGCCGAGCAGCTTCGGCCGTCCTCCCGTCGTCACCTGTCGCGGCACGAGGCCGAGCCAGGCCGCGAGGTCCCGTCCTCGGGCGAAGGTGCTCGCGTCGCTAACGGCTGCCACCAGGGCTGTGGCGTTTAACGCGCCGATGCCGGGGATGGACAGGAGGCGCTTCGCCCCGTCCTGCGCCTTGGCGGCGTCGGCGAACTCCGCGTCGAAGGTCTTGATGCGCTCGTCGAGCGCGACCCATTGGCGGCGCATGTCGACGATCAGCTCGTGGATCCGAGTGGCCAGGATACGTTCCTTCCCGTCGAGCAGCCCGGCTAGGGCGACGGCCAGCCTGGCGCGCCCCTGCGCTACGATGTGGCCTCGCTCGAGCAGCAGGCTGCGTATTTGGTTCATCAGCGACGTCCGGTCGCCGACCAGCCTGTCACGCACGCGGTGCAGCGTCTGCATGTCGAGCTGCTCCTCCGATTTCACGGTGACAAAGCGCATGGTGGGCCGGCTCGCGGCTTCCGCGATGGCTTCGGCATCCCGGTCGTCGTTCTTCTGTGCCTTGACGTAGGGCCGCACGTATTCGGGCGACATGAGGCGGATCACGTGTCCCTTGGCGGCCAGAGCCCGGCCGATGTGGTGGGCGCCACAGCAGGCCTCCATGGCGACGATGCTGCCTGGATACTTGGAGCAGAAGGCGACGATGGTATCGCGGCGCATACGTCGGCGCACCAGGACCTTGCCGGCCGCGTCCACGCCGACGAGGCTGCACGACGTCTTGCCGAGATCGATGCCGATGATGGAAAGCTGCATGGTTCTGCTCCGTCCTCACCCAGGTTGCTTCAGCATGCTATCAGCTGCTGCAGCGGGAGGGGCGGGCCATCCATAAAAGGGGCTGTTCAAACAGCGAGCAGAGCCGTCCCGACGTAATGGAAGCGCGGGAGGCCTGGTTCGAGGACCAACTCGACTTCGATCCCGACCGGCTTGTCTTCATCGATGAGACGGCAGCCGCCACCAACATGGAACGGCGCTATGGAAGGGCGCCAAAGGGTAAGCGCTGCCACATTGCCGTGCCGCACGGCCATTACAAGACCACCACCGTCACGGCCGCGTTGCGCACGAGTGGCCCCTGTGCGGTCGATCTTGTGGACGGCGCTACCAACGGCCCACGCTTCCTGGCCTACGTCACCGGCACGCTCGTGCCGATCCTGAAGCACGGCGACACCGTGATCCTCGACAACCTCAGCGTCCACAAGGTCTCGGGCGTGCGGCAGGCCATCGAGGCGGCAGGTGCGCGCCTCCTCTACCTTCCCGTCTATAGTCCGGATTTCAATCCGATCGAGCAACTGTTCGCGAAGCTGAAAGCGCTGCTGCGCACGGCCGCCGCTCGTACCGTTCCCGACCTATGGGACGCCATCCGGCAGGCCTTCACCCGCTTCACGGCAACCGAATGCCGCAACTACCTCGCCGCAGCAGGCTATGATGCCTATGATCCAAACTGAGCGGAAATGGCTCTAGCGAAGGCGACCAGCTGCGCCCGGGCGCGTGAGGCGTCCTGGTCTTCGGTTGAGGCTCGGAGGTAGGCGCGAACGAACATGATCAAAATACAATTAGGGTACTTCACTATCAATGATCCATTTTAGATGGTCAAACGACGATAGTGGAGTGGCCTCTTTGCTACGCCAGTTAACGCATACCCCAGGAGAACTGGGCGCGCTGCCTTGCGACCCATTGCGGAACCGGATCACGTAAGGCACAAACTCGTTCGTCACCTGTGGACTGAGGATCTGATGCAGCGCCGCTACGCGACCGCGGACGTGTTCACAGCTGAACCGCTGGGCGGCAACCCCGTCGCTGTCGTGCTCGATGCCGAGGGGCTGACGACGGCGCAGATGCAGGCGATCGCTGCCGAGTTCAACTATGTCGAGAGCACTTTTGTTCTCCCTCCCGCCGACCCTAGGCACACCGCGCATGTGCGGATTTTCACCCCCGATCGCGAGGTGCCCTTCGCCGGACACCCCAATATCGGCACGGCATTCCTGCTCGCGCGGGAGCGGGTCATGACGGGCTGTGCGCCGCCGGAACGCTTCGCTTTCGAGGAAGGGGCGGGGCTCGTGACGGTCGATCTTATGTACGAGAACAGCAGTATAGCCGGCGCCGAGCTTCTTTCGCCGCAGCCCCTGGTGCGGCACGCGGAGGTCAGTTCGGAGCTGGCTGCCGCATGCCTGAGCCTGGCAGAGGCCGATGTGCGAACGGACGCGCACGTACCCCAGGTGGTCTCGGTTGGCCTCCCCTTTCTGGTTCTTGAGCTTGGCTCCCGCGAGGTGCTGCGGCGGGCGCGGCCCGACCGAGGCGCCTATGACGCCATGTTCCCGCTCGACGGCGCCCGCGCGGTCTACGCCTATGTGCGCGATGCCGTGGACGAAGGGGTGGAACACGGCTGCGATCTGCACTCGCGCATGTTCACCTGGCGCCTGGTGGAGGACCCCGCGACAGGCAGTGCGACCGCGGCAGTCACGGCGCTCCTCGCGGACCTACTTGGCGCGGAGGTGCGGCTCCACGTGCGCCAGGGAGAAGATATGGGACGACCGAGCACGCTGTTGACGCGCAGCGCCGCAGAGAACAATGCGATACGAGCGCATGTCGGCGGGCGATGCGCGGCCATGTTCAGCGGTGTATTCGACCTGGGCTAAGTCCGCTCACCACCCCGGCTCGGTCGGTTAAGTCCATCATGGCTATACATATGCTGTACCAGACAGCTTCAACTGTCTTTGTTACGTAGCCTTCGTTTGCCGCTATCGCTCGCGTGTGAGCAATCTGTCACCGCGCTTGCTTTTGGCTCGCCTTGACCGCCTAGTGCAATCGGACGAGCATTGCCCCGACCTGAATATGGCTGCCGCGAACAACAATCTTTGGAGTCTACCTAAACGAGTTTCACAGATCTAACAAAGTTTCGGCGTTGCCATGAGCGATTTTTTCCTTGTCCGTCTGGCTAATAGGCAATCGCTCCAGGAAGCCCCTTGCTCCGGTGTTGGTCAGGTAGGGGTAATCGACCGAATAAAGGATGCGGTCTGCACCCATCACTTTATGAATGAACTCGAACTGAGGCATATACAACATGCCGCTCGGTGTGACGTAAATCTGTGACGTGTAAGTGTCCGTGATGGTCCGGGAGAGGCCGGTAACGTTGCGCGACATGATGTCGTCCAAGCGCTGGAGATACAAGGGGACCATTTCCCCCCAGTGGCCGCTGATGACCCGCAAGTCGGGGAACCTGTCGAACGTCCCGGAAAGGATCAGGCGGATGACCTGGATTCCTGCCTCGGAATGCCAGCCCCAGCCGGCTCCGGACAGGCGCACCGTCACCTCGCCGCCGAATCCGCCATAATAGGGCTGTTGCACTTGCGGCAAGGGAACGCCTGGATGGACGTAGAGCGGCACCCGCAACTCGTTCAGCTTGGCCAGCACCGGCTCGTAGCGCGGATCATCCAGGAAGGTCTTGCCTGGCCGCCCGATGAGCAGCGTGCCCTTGAGGTACAGGTCCTTGACGGCCCGCTCCAACTCCTTGGCCGCTTCCTGCGGGTCCTGCCAGGGAAGCGCCGCGAAGCCGGCGAACCGGGTGGGATGGGCACGCGCCGCCTCTGCCAGCCTGTCGTTTGCGGCCCGCGCCAGGTCTACGGCTTGGTTGGCAGGAGCGAGCTGGAGTGGGTTACTGCACGACAGGACCTGCATGTCGATCCCGTGCTCGTCCATGTCGGCGATCCGCCCGGCGCCTACGTCAGTGGCCTTCGGCATGATTTCGCGAACGGGTATCACGTAGGGGCGGTCTGCCGAAGCCGGCGGCTTGTCATCGATGCTGGCGCCCAATTCGGCCAGGTATCAAGCTTCCGCCGCCAGAGCCGCGTGTGCCGCTCTCTCGATGACGGGATCGATAATATGTTCCTCGACAGTGATAATCTTCATCCGTCGGCTCCAGAAGGGGATGCTGTTGTTGCGCGCTGATGGTGAGCGGTCAGCCCTGTTGCAGCCATGCGCGCTCCCCGGCTCTCAACGCGGCGACTATTTCGGGCCGGTCCACGCCTGGAAGGTCGTTGTGAGCGGGGCTTCCTCCAGCTGTAAGGATGTAGCTGAGATATCGGTAGGAGGGGCGAAACCCCCGAAGCTTCTCTTCGTCCAATTTTGGGACCTTGTTCGGATCGCGCGGGATCAGCGTATCGCGAATGTAGATGCCGCGAAGGCCACGGATGAGCCACTGCCCCTGTGATCGCTGAACTCGCCACAACAGGCGCGTGTAGCTCGTCGTGCTGACTTCGATCCCTTCCAGTAGCGAGAAGGTGTGGACTGCACAGGCTGTGTCGGCGATTGCGCGGTCGTCCTTGAGCCAAACAACGGCGGGGCTCATCGAATCGAAGTGCACGGTTTCCGTATCAGGGTTGTTTTTCCCCGCTTCGACGAATTCAGCGCCACTTCCCTTGAACCAAGAGACTTCGACGACTGCATCCGGATGAAAGCAGGCTGCGTCGTCGGCCCAGTTGTGGGTCTCCCGGGCCAAGCGCTCGCGCATGATGACGTCGGTGACAGCGATTGAGTCGGTTGCGTCTTGCTGCTTTGTCCGGATGTCGTCACGGGCGCCGCCTGTTGGCTTGGTTCCGTCATCGCCGGTGCCGGGTGAGGTGTTGATCGGAGCCGCTAATGCCAAGTTGGACATCAGTCCCGAACCGAGCAGCGACACCCAAGTCAACAAGCGGCGACGGGACGAATCAAAATAGTCAAGGCCTAGGTTTGATGGTTTGACCTTAAGAAACACTAATACTCCTCGTATTTGAGTGGAACGCCGGTGCTACGGCAAAGGGCTTGGGCATCAGCTGACTATTGGGTACACCCTTCGAGGCCCACTCGTGAGCACTTGCACCCGTCATGTAGATCACGGGGAGCGTTTCACTGAGTTCGCGGGCGTGCTTGGCCACGTCCCACCCTGTCAACTGACCTGGTAGGTTGATGTCCGTGATCAACGCGCTAAAGCTCGCACCTTCTGCATCGAGCATGGCGATCGCCTCTTCACCGGTGCTGGCCATGCTGACGGAAAAGCCACCATCCGTGAGACCTTCTTGCAAGAGGTGCTGAATGTGTTCTTGGTCTTCGACGACGAAAACGAGGATGGATACGGTCAAAACGATCGCGGTAGGGACGCTCATTGCTGAGCGCCCACCGGGTCACCGGAGGCGGTCGCCCACCTCCGGTTCCCACAGAACGTGGCATGCGGATTTACCGCACCACGCTCTTCGGCAGTTGGTTCACAGCACCACGAGGCTCTGCAGCGCCCGATAGGGCAGGAGCAGTTTGGGTCGCAGTAACGGTGTTCGGGCCTTGATCTGATTGAAAGTCTCCCAGGTCAGATGAGATCCTGCCCAGCTACGGCTACATAACATCTTGCGCTGGGGTAGCAGCGGCGTGACGGAGACGGTGAAGGACAAACCACGCGCTCTTTTGCGTGATTTTAAGATCCTTGGCGAGCGTGGTGGAGGCGATGCCCTTCGGGTGATTGGTGATCAGCCAAATGGCCATGAACCACTTGCGGAGCGGAAGCTTTGTATCCTCGAAGATCGTTCCGACCTTGATCGAGAAGCGCTGGCGGCAGTCGCCGCATTTAAAGGTCTTCCGATCAGAGAAGGTGTAGATCTTGGAGCCGTTGCAGTAGGGGCAGAACTCGCCATCTTTCCAGCGGATCGCCCGGAGGTGATCGACACAGGCCTGATCGTCAGGGAAGGCGTTCATCAGGTCGAACAGGCTGTCGAAATTCTTGATCACGGCTGCTCTCCCCTGGTGGAGAAAACCTAGCCCATCGTCAGAGTTGGGTCAGCTCATATATAGGTTCCATGACAAAGGGCAGCATTGGTCCGAAGCCGAACACGACGCTGAGCCACGGAACGGTTCGGGGCTCGGTAATCAGCATCGAAACGCTGTCGGTTGGATCGTTCGCCATGCCCCGCAAATGCCCGGGTCGAGAGTAGGTTCCATGCCGTGCTAGTCTTAGAAACCCGTTCGCAGCTCCGAAAGATACTTGGGATGGGACCGCGTCGCCAATGCTATCCTGCGAGGCAATCCGGAGCGACCCCTATGCCGCTTATCCACATCGACGATCCCGGTGAGGTCGATGCCTTCGGCGTTCGTTTGACGATGGAGCAGCGCGGTGAGCGCGTTCGATGTCACGTGTTGCGGTCGGCGATCACTCCCTTGACGAGGACTCCTGCCCGAGTTGATTGGTGTGGATGGGCGCGGGGTCCACAATGCCATCGGTGATCGAAGTGGCTGATATTCCGGTTATACTCATGCCGCTTTTGACTTTGATCCGGTGGCCTCTGCGTCCTCATGGCAACCCTCACGCAGGTCTCAAGAGCTTCCCGGAGCCACGAAGGCTCTGGATTGGAGTCTCATTGCCACTGTTTCTCATGTTTGGAGGGACGCATGATCACAGGCGGAAAGCACTGAAATGGCATCTCTTTGGGCACGACGAAGATACCCGGCAGCTAAGGCCGCTGGATCAGAAGTGCATCTCTTCCCGAACCGCTACTGCCGCGTGCCGTCAGCCTGCGGAACGACGCCCGTCTTAGTTCGATGCGAAAAGCATCCCATTTTATAGCATCCGAACAGGGCGGCTGCCCCGACGCCGATGGCAATCTTGGTCCCCGTGGATAAGCCCTTGGACGCAGGCTCCTCTTGCTGCTGCTGCGGTGGCGTCGATGGGCGGACGCCGCCAAGGGTCACGTTCACACGCTGGGCCTCCTGAGGCCCGCCGTTCGACGGCATGTAATCGACGGAGATCTGTCGCTCCGGCTGCATCGACCCGATGTAGGCCGCAAAGGCCGCGACGCTCGGGAACACCCGCCCGTCGACAGCGATGATCTGATCGCCCACGTTGAAGCCTGCCTTGGCACCGGGCGAACTGGCGGTCACGCCCTTCACCCGGAGCAGATCGAAGGTCATACCACCGCTGGTGATCTGCTGGGCGCGGCCGACGTCCAAGCCGAGCTTGCCGCCGTTGCGCGGAAGGGCGTTGGCCTGATCGGCTGTCAACATCTGATAGCCCATCTGATTGTCGGCGAGTGCCGGACCAGGCAAGCACTGCAGACTGAGAAACGACAGCGCGACAAACGCCGCGATCGTGCGGTTGACCATGGTGTCACCTAAGGTTCGTGGGACGTGGGAGGAAGCCTCTCGCCTCGACTACTCTGGGCGTAGCGACGTCATACCGACATTGAGCCTTCGTCCGGCACTTGGCCGTTCGGCGTCATGCCATTCACGGCATTCGGCAGATGTTGGCTCAACTGAGACAGGAAGTCTCCCGGAGGCATTCCAGCTTGACCGGCCATGTCGTTCACACGATCCTGGCCGAAGACGTTCTGGAGCTGATCCGGGGTGACCGACTGGTTCGCACCATTCCCGACCCATGATTGGGCCACGTGGCCCAATCCGGCGCTCTGAAACTGTTGAAGCAGACCACCCAGCCCGCCGCCACCCATGCCGCCGGTGCCTGTGTTGCTCACGCTTCCCTGTTGGCTGCCGCCCAGGATGCTCGACAAGATGCTGCCCATTGGCGAGGAGGTGCTCCCCGCATTCCCGCCAAGAACGCTGCCGATGACGGATTCAAGAATACCCATGGTGTTCTCCTCTCGAAGTGCCTGACGTCAGGCTTTGCTAGCTTCTGGTTTGCGCGACAGATCGTCGATGATCGGGCGGCCCTCCGCGTCGACACGCTCCACGACAGCAGTCTGCCGTCTGAGCGAGACCGGCGTACGAGTAACCTCGGTCTCGACGCGCTGCCGAATGTGCAGCTCTTCCTTTAGGTAGAGCTGCTTCACGACGATGAAGCGCTCCTCGATCACGGGCACGATCGTCGTGTCGCCCTCGGTTCGGACCGTGGGTGCAACATCGACGATCTGTCCGACAGGTACTCGGCTCACGTCGATGACGTTGCGGTCGAGCGAGACCTCGGCCATGTCGTCGAAGGTCTCAGTCGTGGTCGACACCCTAACGGTGCCGACCACGGTGGCCTTCTTTGAGACCTCAAGCGTCTCTTCCAGAAGCTGCAAGGTCGCCGACGGCTCCGTCGTGACAGCAGCCTCGAACGATGAGGTGGCGAGACTCGTGTCGAGCTCCTCGTCAGGGGGCTGTTTGAGGGTCGACATGAGTTCGATGTCCTCTTGCAGGAGACCTATATGGTCAGGCGGCCGTCCAGCGGCTTTTGGCATCAGCCGCCGAGGTCTTCAGTGTCACCTTGCTGTCGATCGACGCGACCCAGCTGGACGGGATCAGGTGGTGGCTGCCGCCTGAGGCCGGATCCATCTTCTTCAGCTTGATGTTCGCACCATCGAGGTGGTCGACAACGCCGACGTGCTGACCATCGGAACCAACCACTTCCATGTCATCGACGATCTCGGTCGTGAAACCACTGATCAGGCCGGTCCGGGTGCCAACCTTGCGGCCATCCTCGATGTCGACCTTGGTGCTGCGGACGGTATCGGTGACGACCTGTGTCCGGTCCGAGGCGTCCTTACGGATGCCGATTTCCTCGACGACCCGGGTTGTCTTGGCCACGACGGCCTCCTCGTCGATCTCCTCCATTTCGATCGTGCGCTCCTTGAAGGCGTCGACACCGAGGTCGGCAACACCGACGGCACGGTCGACAGGGCGACGGTCGATGCTGACGGTTTCGTCACGCAAGCTGACGCTCTCGCTGACCGGCGTCTCGACAACGTAGCTGTGGACGCGGACCTTACCCCGGTTCACGGCGCGCTTGCCGACGTTCAGGGATTCCTCGACGACCTGCAGAACGTCGTCGGTCCCGGTACGCGCCGTAGAGCCGGGAGCCGCGGTTGATGCAAGAGTGGTCGCGCTCGACATGGCGGCGACGGGCACAGACTTAGTCTCCGTGGCGGTGGTCACAGATCTCAACGGTCCTGCGCCAGTATCGGCAACACCGCCCCCCGTAACCGTGGTTCCACCCGTCCAACCCTCGCTGCGCCACGTGGTCTCGCGCTCGCTCAGATCGACCGATCCGTGCTGTTCCAGGATTTGAATTGCCTCATCCACCTTGGTGTCATCGACGTGGGCGACAAGCATAATGCCGCCGCGGCGAAGGCCTTCCATATAGGTCGAGTGATCATCGGAACCGCCGAACATCTCTTCCACTGAGGCCCAAAAGCCCTTGCCTTCGGTTCCGGCCGGATCGACGTAATCGCCAGTCCCGGATGTTGCGGGTGAGATCTTCACATCAGTGTCCGAGACGCCCGCCTGTTTGAGCTGGAGGGCCGCGTTGTTGGCGTACTCGCGAGAGTCGTAGAAGGCCGTAAGTGTTTGCTTTGCCATGATCATGTCCGGGTTACTTGAAGATCTGGGAGAGGAATTTGATTGCGTAAATTGTGCGCTGACCACCAGCCGACGTTTGCAGTTCGGCTCTGCCGGGTTAATTCCTGAATGACGACAAAACTAGATATGTTCTTTCGATCGAACGGTGGACATATCGAGCAGCAGCTATAGGTTGCAGCTCCTCGTCGCTGGTAACCAGACGAGCGAGAAACCTTGCAACACCACGATCACTCCATGTCGGAGCCGGACTGCTTCCTGCTTGGGCGAGTAAACTCCAAGCAAGTCCTCCCAGGAGGTCTTTGCAGCTCTAAAACGAGATTGAGGCGTTTCGGTTCCCATGTTTTCGATCATCGATATATGAGCGCCGAGCTTTGGAAATGGAGCGTCGGAACCAGAACCGAAGCGTTCTCACATCTCGCCAGCAACGACCTCTATGAATTTGCTCTAGGAAGGTAAGGCATGGCACTGCGAGCGTGACGCTGCATTGGCCCGATTTTTCCACCCACGGGCTCGTCGGAGCTGAACTTCGCCGACGCTGACGTGTTGAACGCCGTATCACACAACACGAACCGTCTCCTGTCGATCAGATTGCGGATGCGCGCCGGCGCGAAATGGCAATCGAACATCTTCTGATTGGAACCCTGCGGTTCCTGGCACATCGGCACCCTGAATTGCTGGATGAGCTTGAAGCCAGTCTGGCCCATCTTTGGGACAAAGCCGACGATGTGCCGCGCGACGACGAGGCGGTGCGGGATGTCGCGCGGGTCTTCCTGAAAAGTCTACGCGCTGAAGCCTGATCGCTCGGCGCGTCTACACGCGTCGTGATCCTTTTCGCAATGGCGCAACCGTCAGCGCCAACAAGCCAAACAACCCTGCCGCCCCTGCGACAGCCGCATCCCGAGCCCGCGACGTGAAGAACTCCTTGCGGGCGCGTTGCCGCGTTTCAGGTTGGTCGCGTCTCGCTGGGGTAACGCCTCGTGCATGAGGCATTATGGTTCGGGACCAAGCCGATGGCCCGACCGCATGTAAGGTGACGCAGCCGTTGTTGCGATGCAGGACCGCCCCGGACCTAACTTGCCCAACAGCGTCGCCGATCCCATCACCGCCAACAGAGGTCCGCATGCAAAATCGTCGTTGACAACCCAAGCCTCATGTAAGGACGAGGCTCGCATCGGTCAGAAGAACGGAATCGTGCGACAGTGGGCGAAGACAGGGTCGCGACCGCGCCAGCCAGCCGATCAGCGCTACGAGAGCGCCTATCTGTTCGGAGCCATCTGCCCCGCGCGCGGCACCGGGGCGGCGCTCGCCATGCCGCACGCCAACACCGAAGCGATGCAACTCCACCTCGACGAGATTGCCCGCACCGTGGCCAGGGGCGCGCATGCGGTCCTGCTCCTCGACCGGGCCGGGTGGCACACGACAGACGACCTCGTCATGCCAAAGAACCTGACGCTCATCTTCCTGCCGTCACGCTCGCCCGAGCTCAACCCCGTCGAAAACATCTGGCAGTACCTGCGAGCCAACTGGCTCTCAAACCGTGTGTTCGAAACCTACGACGCCATTATCGACGCCGCCTGCGATGCCTGGAACAAGCTCATCGAGCAGCCAAACACAATCACCTCAATCGGCATGCGAGAATGGGCTCAGATCGGTCAAACGTGATGCCCGTTGGTATTACATCTGGTATTTTTGAGACCGCGGTCCTGTGATGAGGTTATTTGCGGAAAAATGGTGGCTTCCAGCGGAAAGTCTTTGGGTAGCTTCACAGTCAGAGGCCGTTTCAAAGGGTGGTGCCGGGCCAGCTTAGACATCACCGGCCATTTGACATTTTGGCCGGACAACCGTGCCGGTTCAAGCCAACCCCCTGCGGGCCGATGCCTATGGGGCTGTCCCCAAAAATTTCCGAAGCCGGAAACCCCGGGAGCTACCCCTCCCCCGCATTGAACTTGAACCCGTCCCGGCCGCCCGGTCCCGAGTCGATGTCATGGCAGGCGATCAAGCCGGCCCAACAACAAAAGGAAACGACCAACGACTGACACTGCATCGAAAAAGCGCCCCGACATGACCGTGTATTTCGTGCCGGACCGGGAAAACCCCTACTGGACCCCCATCGGGGCCGCAGGGGCACACAGCGACGGCGAAGGGTTCAGCCTCAGGCTCGATCTACTGCCGAACACCCCGGGCAACATCCAGCTCCGGAAGCGGAAGCCGAAGGAAGAGGCCGTACCGGCCGAGGAGGCGGGCGCGTAAGCGCCCCCCTCTTGCCGACCGGACGGCCGTCAGGAGGATCGGCCGTCCGAATCTTTCACAACCGTGAGCGTACCGGCTTTCGCCGGCACGCTTGCTGTCACCGTGCGTCCGCCCGGCGCCTCCAAGCCGCCCATAGCCGCTTCAGCCCCACTTCGATCACCCCGACCGTCAGCACGCACGAGACAACGACAATCATCTTCGTGTTTTTGTCCGAGATGTTGAGGGGCGGCGTCCACAACCACCCGGCCGTGATCCTCAGAACGCCATAGCCGGCCGCCAGAAAAATGACCGCGGCAAGGACGAACGCCAGATGGCCGGGGCGCGGCCGGTCAAGCCAGCGGCCGAACGACTCTGCCAGAGGGTTCGGTTCGGCGGCAATCCCTGCTGTCGACGAAACCGACGTCCTTCGGCGCTGCAGATCACGAGCAAGACGGCAAGCCCAGGCAGAAAGGGCGTATAGAATGGATCAACCGGCAGCCCTACGGCTTCCGACCAATCAGCCAGCTGGTCGCGGCCGAGATAGGCGACCCCGAAGCACGCCAGAACGTAGATGCAGAAGCGGATCGACGTTCACCCGCAACCAGCTGGTGCGGCTGATCGGGGCGCATACGAAGGATGACGCGACGTTCAGGGCCGTTCTGGAGAAGGCCGAACAGTCGCCCGACCTGGTGCGGCTCGGCAAGGACAAGAAGGGGCAGGAGCGGTTCACCAGCCGGCAGCACCAAACGCTCGAGCAGCGCATGGAACGCCATGCCCGCCTTCTGCACGGCCAGAAGGGCAAGCATCGCGATGTCGCCCCGCAATGGGCCGGTAAGAAGCTGTCGCTGGATCAGGATGAGGCCTCGCGGCACGTCCTGGCGGCACCGCGCTTGGCGGCCGTCATCGGTTATGCCGGCACCGACAAGAGCACCATGCTCGATGCCGCCCGCGAGTCTTGGGAAAAGGCCGGCTATACGATCAAAGGCGCGGCCCTGTCCGGCATCGCCGCCGACGGCCTGAAGGAAGGAGCCGGGATCGACAGCAAGACCATCCACAGCCGCCTGTTCCAATGGGACCAGGGCCAGAACCTGCTCACCAACAAGGGGTCAGGACACGAAAGTGCTCTGGGCGTCCGGTTCGTGCGAACGGATGTAGAACTCACGCCGCCAGCTGCGACGGCCGCTCGCGCAACGGGCTGAGCAGGCCGGGCCCGGGCTGGGCGTCAGCGGCCCAAACGTAGTCGCCGGTGAGACTGATGTGCTCCCATCCGAGCGGGGCAACGTGGCGCATCAAGTCGGGCGGGACCGCGACGCCCCGGCGGCGAGCGCATCGAAGGCGGCCTGCAGGTAGCGCGTGTTCCACAGGATGATAGCCGCGACCAGCAGGTTCAGCCCCGAGGCGCGGAAGGCTTGGTTCTCGAACGAGCGGTCGCGCAGCTCGCCCAGGCGGTGGAAGAACACCGCCCGCGCCAGCGCGTTGTGGGCCTCGCCCTTGTTCAGCCCGGCGTTGGCCCGCCGGCGCAGCTCGCCGCTGCGCAACCAGTCGAGCGTGAACAGGCTCCGTTCCACGCGGCCGATCTCCCGCAGGGCCACGGCCAGCCCATTCTGCCGCGGGTAGGCGGCCAGCCGGCGCAGCATGCCCGACGCGGACGCGTGGCCGGCGCCAACCGACACCGCCAGACGCAGTGCCTCGTCCCAGTGCGCCCGCACGTGGTCGGCATCGACGTTGCCGCCGACCATGCTGGCCAGCACGTCCGGCACGGCTTGGACGCGGAAGGTGTAGAGCCTGCGGTCCTTGAGGTCGCGCAGTCTGGGCGCAAAGCGGAAGCCGAGCAGGGCCAGCAGGCCGAACACCTGGTCGGTGGCACCCCCGGTGTCGGTGTAGTGCTCGATGATGCGCAGCCCGGTGCCGTGCTGGAGCAGCCCGTCCAGCACGTGCGGCGCCTCGGAGGCGGTCGCCGCGATGACCTTGGTGTGGAAGGGCCCGAACTGGTCGGAAACGTGGGTGTAGAACGCGACTCCGGGCTCGTTGCCGTGCCGGGCGTTGACGTCGCCCAGCGCCTCGCCGCGGCCGCCCGCGCGGAAGAACTGGCCGTCCGAGCTGGACGTGGTGCCATCACCCCAAACCCTGGCCAGCGGCAGCGCCCGGTGGGCCTCGATCAGCCGGAACAGCAAGCAAGGCGTCCAGTGCGGCCAGCTGTATCGGGTCGATGCCGTCGATCATGGCCCGGTGCAGGGCCCGCTCGACCCGGATGCGAGCGTGGTGGATCACCAGCTCCAGCACCCTGGGCGTGGGCAGCAGGATGCGCCGGCGGCGTAGTTCCTCGACCAGCCGAATGGCGAGCTGGCCTGGCTTTCGGTTGGCCTGCGTCACGGGCGTGAGCCAGGCAACGAGGTCGCGGGCCTCAGCGCGGCCGAAGCCCCGGAAGGCGCCGTGACGCATCAGCTCGGCCAGCTGCTCGCGCTGGGTCTGGGGACGGTCGGAGCCGGTGCCGAGCACGGCCGTGTCGATGCCGAGTTGGTGCGCGACGAAGGCGACCATGGGGCGAGCGGCCTCTCGCCGGGTTCTAGGGCGCGGCCCGGATGGCGCAGGGCGCAAAGGAGCAGGGTATAGCCGAGCGGTTGGACGCGCTGCGCTGGGCCGCGACCAGCGTCAGGTCGTCGGGAGTCAGCGTGCAGTGGCGCACCACGTCGCGCTCGCCCGCGGGCAGGGCGAACAGCGCCGTCCATTGCTCGTCGCCCAGCAGCCTGCGTCGCGCCATCCCAGCTCCCCTTCAACAAAGGGCGGGACGCTACGATGCCTGTCCGTCAGCCGAACAGAACCGTCAATGGAATGTCGGAGCCAGGCTGTTTATCAGGGTTTCCTGCAAACGATGGTGTTTCGGGAAACGCCGTGCGCAGCCCTGCAGCCCAGTCAGTAACTACCCTTCAGCGGCCAATGTCGTCAGCCGGTCACGCAGCCAGCGTTGTGCCGAATGGCTGGTGGTCCGGTCATGCCAGACACTCGCGATGGTAAAGCCAGGGATGGTGAGTGGCGGGTCCAGCACCTGCACCCGATCCGACCAACCATCGGCGATCCGCCGTGGAATCAGAGCAATCATGTCGGACCGCGATACGACCTCCGGCAGGATCAGGAAGCCCGACGTGGACAGGGCGACGGTGCGGCGGCGGCCGACGGCCTCCAGTGCCGCATCGGCAGGCCCTGAGAACCCGCCGCCCTGGGGAGACACGACAACGTGCTCCAAAGCGCAGAACACGTCTAGGCTGAGACGGCCCTGCACGGCCGGGTGTTCCTGCCGAGCGATCACTGCGTAACCCTCACGATAGAGCTGACGCTGGCGCATGGCCGCCGGTGCATGGTCCGGAGATGCCAAGGCCAGGTCAACCTCGCCGCGCTCCAACTGCGTGGCAAGCGCCAGCACGTCGAGGGCCCGCCAGGCGGTGCGGACCATGGGCGCCTCGGTCCTGAGTGCGACCGAGAAGCGGGTGAGCAGTGCATATTGCACGTAGTCGCTCGCGGCGATCACCAGGGTGGCCTGCATGGTTGCCGGGTCGAACGGCGTTCCATCTGCAACAACCCTGCGCACACCCTCCAGCGCCTCATGCAACGGCTGCTGAAGCTCGACTGCGCGCTGGGTTAGGACCATCCCGCGCTGTGCCGGAATGAGGAGGGGATCACCGAATGCGTCGCGAAGCCGCGCCAACCGGGCCGACAAGGCAGGCTGGCTCAGGTTCAGGCGCTGGGCGGCACGCGTGACGTTCCCTTCCGTCAGGAGGGCTTCGAGCGTAGCCAGCAGGCCCAAATCGAGGTTCTTGGTATCCATGACTTCGATAACAACAGGCAGAAGGTTCGATTTCAACCCCGCAACGTGCCAGGCAATATGCCGAACAGGCTCGAGTTCCCGGAGCCTCTATCAACAACGCGGATAGCAGAGTGCCAGAGGCCCTATCCCTCGAACCGCATCGCCCTTCGTCGATCCCCTTCCCGCTGCTCGCGGCCATCCTGTTCCTGTTCTTCGTGTCGGCCAGCGTGCCCTCGCCCTTGTTCGTGGTGTTCCAAGGGCGCTGGGGCTTCTCCCCGGGCATGCTGACGGTCGCGTTCAGCATCTACTCCCTGGTGCTTCTCGTGACGTTGCTCGTGGCCGGATCGTTGTCGGACCATCTGGGACGCAAGCCGGTGATCGTCGCGGCGCTGGCGATCCAGGTCGCGTCCATGGCGCTGTTCCTGACGGCGGACGGCATCGGCGGACTGCTCGCCGCCCGCATCGTTCAGGGCCTGTCCATGGGCATGGTCAACGGCGCGCTGTCGGCCGCGGTGATCGAGGCGGCACCGCCGTCACGCAAGGCGCTCGGCAGCTTGCTGACCAGCATCTCGCCGCTCGCGGGTTTGGCAACGGGCGCGTTCGTCACCGGAGCGCTGCTTGGGGTGACGAACAAGGCGGAGATCTGGGCGTTCGGCTTGCTCGGGGGGCTGTTCTGCCTGGGTGCGGCGACCGTGGTGCTCATCCCCGAGACGGCAGGCCCGGTGCCCGGCCTGATGCGGTCCATGGTGCCGAGCGTGCATGTCGCCCGTTCGGCGCGCGGCGCCTTCAGGCGTGGGCTGCCGTTGCTCCTGTCCATCTGGGCGCTGTGCGGCTTCGTCATCGCGCTCGGGCCGTTGCTGCTGCGCACCGTCTTCGGCGTCAGCAGCGGATTGCTGAACGGCGCCACCGTCGCCGTACTGTGCGGCGCCGGCGCCGTGTCCCCGCTGATGCTGCGCGGGCTGCCGCCCGGGCGCATGGCGGTCGTGGGCATGGCGGCGGTGACGGCCGGGGTCGGCCTCCTGCTCGCGTCAATCGGCACCGGGGCACTGGCGCTGTTCTTCGTCGGGGGCGCGGTCGCCGGCGCCGGGCTCGGCGCATCGTTCAGCGGCCTCGTCCAGTCGCTCGTGCCGCTCACCCCAGTGCACGAGCGTGCGGAACTCTTCGCGGCGATCTTCCTGGTCACCTACCTGTCCCTGAGCGTCCCGCCCATCGCCGCCGGCTTCGCCGTTCCGCTCACCGGCTTCCTGGGCACGACCCAGGCTTATCTCGGCGCCGTCCTGGTCGTCTCGGCGATCGCGACCGTCCTGCAATGGCTGCCCACGCGCAGCCGAGGAGCGCCCGCATGAAGGCTATCCAGGCTCATCCGCAGCAAGGGCTGAACGGCCTGACGTTGGTGGACCTTCCCGACCCCCGCCATCCCGGACCGAACGCGATCCGCGTGCGGGTGCATGCCACCTCCCTGAACTTCCACGACCTGGGCGTGGTGACGGGACGGCTGCCGGCCGCCGATGGCCGCATTCCCATGGCCGATGGCGCCGGGGTGGTCGAGGCGGTCGGCTCCGAGGTCGCGGCGTTCAAGCCCGGCGACCATGTCGTATCCACCTTCTTCCCGACTTGGCTGGACGGCGAGGCCACCCTCGCCGACTTCGCCACCACGCCGGGCGACGGGATCGACGGCTTTGCCCGGGAGGTGGTGGTGGCACCGGCCACGTCGTTCACGCACGCGCCCACCGGCTGGACCCACGCCGCGGCCGCGACCCTGACCACGGCCGGGGTGACCGCCTGGCGAGCCCTGGTGGTCAACGGCGGCCTCAAGGTCGGCGACAGCGTGCTGGTGCTCGGAACGGGTGGCGTGTCGATCATCGCGCTGCAGATCGCCCGGGCCATGGGAGCCACGGTGATCGCGACCTCCTCCTCCGACGAGAAGCTGGAGCGGCTTCGCGCGATGGGTGCTGCGCACGGCATCAACTACCGCCGGCACGAGGACTGGGGCGATCGAGTGCGGGAGCTCACGGATGGGACCGGCGTGGATCACGTCGTGGAGGTGGGCGGCCCGGGCACGCTGGCGCAGTCGATCAAGGCCGCGCGCGTAGGAGGCCACATCGCGCTGATCCGCGTCCTGACCGGGAGGGCAGGAGCCGTGCCGACGGCCATGCTCATGGCCCGGCAGCAGCGGCTCCAGGGGCTGATCGTCGGCAGCCGCCGTCATCAGATGGACCTGATCCGCGGCATCGACGCCGTCCACGGCCATCCGGTGATCGACCACTCCTTCCCGCTCGCCGAACTCGCCGGTGCCTTTCGGCTCCAGGAGGCCGGCGGCCACTTCGGCGAGATCGTCGTCGAGTTCTGACCAACGTATCCAGCAGGAGCATCGGACCATGAAGGTTCTTCTCGTCTTCGCTCACCCGGAACGCCACTCCCTGAACGGCGCGCTGCGCGACGTCGCCGTGGCCGAGTTGGAAGCGCGGGGGCATGAGGTCCGCGTCAGCGACCTCTATGCCGAGGGATGGAAGGCGAGCGTTGACCGCGCGGACTTCCCCGAGATGGCGGAAGACGAGCGGCTACGGGTGGCCGGAGCGTCAGGTCGGGCGTTCACCGCCGGGGCGCTGACGGAGGACGTAAAGGCCGAGCAGGAGAAGCTGCTCTGGGCCGACACGCTGATCCTCCAGTTTCCGCTGTGGTGGTACTCGATGCCGGCCATCCTCAAGGGCTGGGTGGATCGCGTTTACGCCTTCGGCTTCGCCTACGGGGTCGGCGAGCGGAGCGACACGCATTGGGGCGACCGCTTCGGCGAAGGTACGCTGGCCGGCAAGCGCGCCATGCTGATCGTCACGGTCGGCGGGTGGGCGACGCACTACGCCCCGCGCGGCGTGAACGGCCCGATCGAGGACATCCTGTTCCCGATCAACCACGGCGTCCTCTACTATCCCGGCTACACCGTCCTGCCGCCCTTCGTGGCCTACCGCGTGGACCGGATGGACGAAGGCGGGTTCCGGCAGGTGGCGGACCAACTCAGGGAGCGGATGCGCAGCATCGAGACCACCGAGCCCATTCCATACAGGATGCAGAACGGCGGCGACTACCAGGTTCCCAGCCTGGAGTTGCGCCCCGAGCTGGGCGATCCCGGTGCATCCGGCTTCGCCTTGCACGTGGATCGGATGCGGGTGGGTTTGATACAGCTATAGCTTGTCAATCTGACTGCATGGTCGATCGACGAAGCATCAACGATGCTTCTTCATCTTCCCGCAAAAGAACGTGGAGCGGGAAAGGCGGCGCCTCCCGGCCTTACGGTCCTCTCGTTTATGTTTCTCGCCTCGTCCGCGGCGGGCGCCTTGGCCGACGACGCCATGCCGCCGCCTCTGCAAGTGCCTGCAAAGAGCCTGACGGCGCCGACAGCCGATCTCAGCCCAGGCATGCAGGCCTTCATTGCCGCGCCCCTCAATCCTGATTGGGACAAGCTCTGGAAGACCGGCGAGGAAGCACGGGCCTTCGCGGACAAACAGGCGGCCGGCGTGCTCAAAGGTGCTGATTCCGAGGGATGCCGCCCCCTCATTCCGATTTGATGTCGCCCCCCTGTTCCGAGATTAATCCGCCCCCTCGTTCCGAGATGATGTCGCCCCCTATCGGGTGATGTCCGGGTGGGGTCTTCGCTGGCTTAGCTTGCTCTCTTTGGCGTGTCCGAAGGAGCGATGGATGCCAGCGGAGAGGGTGACGATGCGGCGTGTGCGCGAGATCTTGCGCTAACACCACGAGCATGGGCTCGGTCATAAGGCGATTGCGGTGCGGGTGGGCGCCGCGCCCTCGACGGTGCGCGAGACGTTGCGCCGGGCGACGGCAGCCGGATTGACGTGGCCACTCGACGAGACGGCCGGCGATGCGGTCCTGGAAGCCGCGCTGTACCACCCGGCCGGCACGAAGACGGGACATCGCCGGTCCCCGGAACCCGATTGGCCGGCGCTCCATCGCGAGCTGAAGCGCAAGCACGTCACGCTGCAGATCCTGTGGGACGAGTACATCACTCGCCATCCAGACGGGTACCGCTACAGTCGGTTCTGCGACCTCTACCGTGGCTGGGCCGCGAAGCTGCCGGTGACCATGCGCCAGAGCCACGCGGCCGGCGACAAGCTGTTCGTCGACTATGCCGGGGACACGGTGGCGGTGGTGGTCGACCGGCTGACAGGCGAGATCCGACAGGCTCACCTGTTTGCGGCCGTGCTCGGCGCTTCGAGCCTGACCTATGCCGAGGCGAGCTGGAGCGAGACGCTGCCCGACTGGATTGCCGCGCATGTCCGTGCGGTCGAGACGTTCGGCGGGGCGCCGGCGTTGTTCGTGCCGGACAATGCCAAGGTCGCGGTGATCCGATCGTGCCTGTACGACCCCCAGGTCAACCACAGCTACGCCGCCATGGCGGCGCATTACGACAGCGCCGTCCTGCCGACCCGACCGCGCCGGCCCCGCGACAAGGCCAAGGTCGAGGTCTGCGTGCTGATCGTCGAGCGCTGGCTGCTCGGCCGGTTGCGGCATCGGACCTTCCACAGCTTGGCCGAGCTGAATGCCGCCATCGGCGACATGCTTGCCGATCTGAACGACCGGCGCGTTCTTCGTCATGTCGGGCAGACCCGGCGGCAGCTTTTCGAGGCGATCGAGCGAGCCGCCCTGCGACCTCTGCCGGCCGAGCCCTACGTCTTTGCCGAGTGGCGGGTCCGGCGGGCCGGCCTCGATTATCATGTCGAGATCGAGCGGCATTACTACTCGGTGCCGTATCGCTTCGCCCGGGACGAGGTCGAGGCGCGGATCACGGCGCGCACGGTCGAACTCTTCCACAAGGGCGAGCGGATCGCGGCGCACATGCGCGGCAGCGGCAACGGTCGCCACACGACGATCGCCGACCACATGCCCTCGGCGCACCGCCGTTTCGCCGACTGGACCATCGAGCGGATCCGGCGCGAGGCAACCGCGGTCGGGAACTGCACAGCCGTGTTCTGCGACACGGTGCTGGCCGAGCGGCCCCATCCTGAACAGGGCTTCCGCGCCTGTCTCGGCATTCTCCGCCTCGTCAAAGGCTTCGGCCGCGACCGCGTCGAGGCGGCCTGCAGCCGTGCCCTCGATATCGGGGCCCGAACCTATGGCTCCGTCCGCTCCATCCTCGACACCGGGCTCGACCAGACGCCCGTGTCCGCCGCCGCGCCGGATCAGCCGATCCACCACACCAACATCCGTGGCGCCCGCTACTACCACTGAAGGAGATCACGATGCTTTCTCATCCGACCCTCGACCGTCTCGACAGCCTCGGGCTGGCCGGCATGGCCAAGGCCTTTGGCGAACTCGCCGCCAATGCCGAGGCCGAGCGCTTGAGCCACGCGGAATGGCTCGCTTTGCTGCTCGACCGCGAATGGAGCCTGCGGCACGCCCGCAAGCTCGGGGCCCGGCTCCGCTTTGCCAAGCTGCGCCATCAGGCAACCCCGGAAGACGTCGACTACCGCAGCGACCGCAAGCTCGACCGCGCGCTGTTCCTCAAGCTTCTCGCCGGCCAATGGATCGCGGACCACGACAACCTGGTGATCTGCGGCCCAACCGGGGTGGGCAAGAGCTGGCTCGCCTGCGCGCTCGGCCACAAAGCCTGTCGGGACGACCGGTCGGTCCTCTACCAGCGCCTGCCCAAGCTGTTCTCGAGCCTGGCGCTGGCGCGCGGCGATGGACGCCATGCACGGGTCCTGGCTAAGCTCGGCAGTGTTCAGTTGCTGATCCTCGACGACTGGGGGCTCGAACCGCTCGATGCAAAGGCCCGGCACGATCTGCTGGAGATCCTCGAAGAGCGATACGGACGACGATCCACCATCGTCACCAGCCAACTCCCCGTAACCGCCTGGCACGACGTCATTGCGGATCCGACATACGCCGACGCGATCTTGGACCGTTTGCTTCACAACGCCCACCGGCTCGATCTCGAAGGGCACAGCCTACGGCGCGGAAAATCCCAACCTCAGGCTTGACGCTCAACCCCAAACGACCTCACACCAGAAAGGCCAGCAGGACCCTGCCGACAGGGGGCGCCATCATCTCGGAAACAAGGGGCGACTTCGTCGGAATCGGCACTCAAAGGTATTCCCGCGATGCGCGACCGGATGCAGGTGTCAGTCGAGCCATCGAAGATCGATGGGGTCAACGTCTCCACGATCACGCCCACGACGATCCCGGCTGAAAACAGCGACAAGGTTCTGATTCACGTCCATGGGGGATGCTACGTTCTTTTCCCTGGCGAGTCGGGCATCACCGAAGCTCTGATGATGGCCGGGTTCGGCCATTAAGGTGATTTCGGTTGATTACAGGATGGCGCCGGAGGCTTACTTTCCAGCGGCTCTCGATGACGCGATCACGGTCTACAAGGCTGTCCTGAAGACAACGGCGCCGAAGAATATTGCATTTTCGGGACCTCGGCGGGCGGCGCGCTCACGCTCGAAATGGTACTGCGGGCCAAGCAGCTCGGCTTGCCGGTGCCTGGAGCGATCGCACCCGGGACCCCCATGTCGGACGTGACCAAGACGGGCGACAGCTTCTACACGAACGAAAAGGTGGACAATGTCCTCGTCTCGCGTGACGGATTCTGCGACGCCGCGACGGTGATTTACGCCAAAGGCCACGACCTCAAGGATCCGCTTCTCTCTCCCGTCTATGGCGATATGCATGACTTCCCGCCGGCCATCCTGACGACCGGCACGCGCGACCTGCTGCTGAGCAACACGGTCCGGGTGCACCGCAAGCTCCGGCAAGCCGGCGTCGAGGCCGAGTTGCAGGTGTTCGAGGGCGAGTCCCACGCCCAGTATCAATTCGACGATCGTATTCCCGAGGCAAAGGAAGCGTTTGGAGAGATCGCAACGTTCTTTGGCAAGCATCTTGGCCACTGAACGAGATCAGCTTTATCCATAGTCCGAACAAGACCTATCGGCCGCTCGCGACGTCATCCGAACAGCGGCGCATTTGATAAAGTGACGACATACAACGTGAAGGCGCCCTCCGAGGATCGGAACCATGGGCGCCTTCTGCTCGTCTGAGCCCGGACGAGCCCCGATGAGGCGTCCAGCCGGCTCGGTCAAAGGCAAAACAGGCGAAGCCACGTAATGTACGGTTTATTTCATGTGGGTACGATCGCCATTTCGCCCGGTCCGAGTGGTCACCAACGACTTGCGCACTGCGTCGTTTTCCTGGCAGCATTGAGTACAAGTTCACTCGGGACGAGCAGGGTCGATGCCCACTGACGTGCCGGATCGGTCTAGATCCAGCCTTCTTGAGCCGAGTGCTCAAGCCTCATTGCTGACGGACGCGTTGGCGACAGCCGACGCCCTGATCGTTAGCCGCGCGTTGCGAGAAATCGCAGCTGCACAGGGACAGAGTTACAGCTTCGGCGATGACCCGGCGCTCAGCATCGTGCTCGCCGCAATCGAGGCGCTCGACATCGATCTGACGGCACGACCCAGGACGTGAAGCCCTGGGCCGCCATTATGACGGCGTTGGCGATCGTGGCCGCTCCACCGCGTGTCGTTTCTGCGGAAGAGTATGGCATCGGGCCTTGGTATGTGCTCGCGGAGCGGGATCACGCCGTGGCGGTGCTCGACGACGCGGTTCGGACCTGGACCTTGATGGTCCGCTGCACTGAGGGGCACGTCGACTTCGTGGTGCGGCGCGTCGACGAGAGTGCCGGATCGGTGTCGGAGATCCGCCGCTACCAGGCCACGTTGCAGGTCGATCGCAAGCCCGTCGGGCACCTTCTGGCGCAGACATGGTCAGCGGGCGGGTACCTCGTCCTCGACGTCGGCTCCCTGCTGCCGAGCCTGGAAACCGGTCTGCGGATTGACTTCAGCTTCACGGACGGACAGTCGAGCACGGAGGCAAGCTTTCTCGCTATACATACCGCTGCCGCCCTCAAGCCCGTGCGCGACAGATGCCCGGCTGGCGTGAGCTGACTCTCCGATGCTTTGCTTCGTGCCGCCCCCCGCTGGCCCGCCCCGCCCGGAGTTACCGGAGGAGCCCGGGCAATCGCGGTTCGGCATCGTGCTAGCGATCGTTTTAACCTTGTTGGCGATGACGTTGCCGTGGCTCCGATCCGACCTACGCCATGCGAAGACCGGGCAAGCTCAGGTCGATCGGAGATGACCAAGCGGGACGGCAAGCCACACATCGTGACCGAGGCCCAATCGGCGATCCTGAGCGCATGGCCGACGGCGGTTCGCCGACGCGTTCGCTGCTCGGTGAACGGCTGTGGTCGTTGTTTGAGGACCCGCTCACGATCTTCGACGACGTGTTGCCTTGTCTGCTCCTCGCCGCTGGCTTCGTGGAACTTGCGCGCCCGGTAAGCCCGCGCGATGCCCGCGCAAGGTTGCCTGCATAACGGCCGCGGGTCGAGCGGTCCTCAAGCCTGGATCGTAGCGCATGGACGGCATGCTGGTTGTCTCACCTCATCCAGTGCCGCCACTCCGGGACACGCTCCTAGCAGAATTGATCCGGCCGATGGCCTAACCGCTGTCCACGCAATTGGGGGCCATCACCGGCCGATTTACAACCTTCACTAGGATTTGCGACACGACCATCAGATGTGGCAGCCGTACCGTGCCAGATTTACCTTATCGCCCTCGTACCGACGATCCCGAAGCATTTTCAACTCACTCGAATCTACATGACCAGCGTGTAGATTAGAACGCTCAGCACTCGCCTTAGAGAAATCCGCCCGGAAAGAGTCGCATGTCTGCTTCTGAGTGCCGAAGGCAGCGACGGGGATTTGGTCATCTTCAGGTTTTTCAACCCGCCAGCCAGATTGGAGGATCAAAGCTAGGGCAAAGGCGCTCACACACCCAAACCCGATATACCGTCGCATGTATGGTGCCCCATCCCTTATTGCCTGGAAACCGTCCCACAAGCATCCGAAGAAAGACTGTTGCAGATTGCTCAAGTTAGAACGCACGAGGCTCGTCGAGCCTCTGCATAACTGCGCTGCATACCCTTCTCGGGCGTTCTCTCACTAGAATTAGGCCGCTCCGCAAGGCGCGGCCTCTCTCTTTCGTAGCTGCTAGTGGATTGAATCCAACGTCTGGTGCCCACGTGCAGCGGCCGCGATGATGGCGTCGGGATTGGCTTTCCAGCGAAACGGTTTCGGGTCGACGTTGTGCTCGGCGAGATAGCCGCCATGGCCCGTCCGGTCCACTGGGTCGTCTCGCCGGGTGGCTCGGCAAGCGTTAGGGCGACGATCCGCTCACCCACGTCGGGTCCGAACGGCGCGACGCGCGGGGGGCGGGTCTTGTCACGCAAGAGCCCATCCACGCCCTCTCTGGCGAAACGCTCTTGCCAGCGCCAGACAGCGGTCTTGCTCTTGCCGGTCCGGTGCATGACGGCGTTCGTGCCGTGCCCGTCTGCCGTTGCCAACACGATCGCGGCGCGCCAGACATGCTTCTGCGGGCTGTTGCGGTCCGCGACCACAGCCTCAAGTCGGGCGCGATCTGCGGCAGTCACGTCAATGATAATTCCTGGGCGCATCGCCCAGACTCGCACGCCACGACAACGAACGGCATCCCAGACGGGACTCGTCCGTCGACGTCAATCCACTAGTCCTGCGCCCCAGGGTTGAACGAGACTGTGAGAGTGTGGGTGTGAAACAGCGTTGGCAAGGGACCCTGCCGGATTTCGATAATTCATGTAGTTACTGCGCCTATCGGCGGCAGGAGCTCGGGCTGATCGACAGAAATGGCTCTAATCACCGCTAAACAATTGTCATGTCAGCGAACCTTGCGATCAGTGAGGGGTTATTCTTCGCGCGGCGTGTGCCACCCTCGCATGTTGAAAAACGCCGCTTCTACAGATGAATAGCCTCGCATCTTGTAGGGTCGTTGTTCGGTTCTGCCT
This sequence comes from Lichenifustis flavocetrariae, assembly GCF_026130545.1. Lineage (GTDB taxonomy): Bacteria > Pseudomonadota > Alphaproteobacteria > Rhizobiales > Beijerinckiaceae > Lichenihabitans > Lichenihabitans flavocetrariae. The sequence goes on from NZ_JAMOIM010000038.1 coordinate 43,782, forward strand.
CATTTTTGGTGCAGATTATGATGAATCCAGATAGACTCCAGCGGTGTAGGCGATGTGGCCGATGGAGGGCTCCATCGCAGGAACTCGAAACGCATCGTCGCCAAAGTGGCGCCCATCGGACCAATGATCGATCGACAGGAGATCGCCCTCCGCTCGCCACCCCAGCCTGCTGCGCAGGCCGTAGCCCCTGGCTCGCTTCGCTCAGCCGGCTTGATCGTGCATGCTCACGGTGGCGATCCATTCAGCGTCTGCCCGGTGTACGGGATAGCTTCGTCTGCAGTCCACTGTCGGTATGGACCGCCGCCTGCTCGACCTGCCGGCCTATAAGCGACGGCTCACGATCTGGCTGTCGGGCCGCCGATTCCGGTGCCGAACGGCCTGTGCGCGCAAGGTCTTCACCGAGCGGTTCAGCTCGGGCAACCAAAGCGAGCGCTCACGCAGGCGTTGGTGCGTGGATCCTTCGGGCTGCCGAAGATTTGCTCAGTCTTGCCGACCTCGATGAGGTCGCCCAGGTGCATAAAGGCGGTAACGTCCGCCAGACGAGCGGCCTGTTGCGAGTTGTGCGTGACGATGCCCGGCGCGGCTCCAAGCGTTTTCGCATAGCCACTGTCTACGTTTTACCTGCTCATGATGCGTCGTAGCTTCGTGGGTGCACGTTGGATGCCTGATCATGTCGGGAGGAGTTGCGTCACCGTCGCAATTGCCTGAAGGTTTCGGGCGGAGAATTCACGATGAGACACAGTGTCAGATTGCGATCAGCCGGAGGTTCGTTGTGCCGGCGATATAAGCGGCGCCGATGATCCGATCTCCTTACCTATATCTGCCGAGAACCTGAGACGGAATGTGAGGGACGATAGGGCGAAAATTGTCTGGGAAGCTCACTAAGCACTCAGTTGCTCGATCGGTCGAGATCCCATGGTGTTCGCCTCAGCGCACAACCGGTCAGTTCTGTCGCAGTCATCGAATTGGTCGACCAGCTTTTCCTCTACCCAGCCAAGTACCACTTCTCCCGCGTTACGCCATTAAATCGATCCTGAGGCTTACATTCCGCTCGCCGCGTCCAATATTCAATGTAGCGCCGCGATAGTTCCTGAATTCGAGCTGGCGTCATGACCAGAACACGAGAGTTGCCTTCGTATTCGTATTTTTGGATTGCCTCAAAAGACAAAGGAAATCTCAGTGTCGAACTCTCCCAATGCCAGCGGATACATTCGGTTTTTGGCGGCTGCTGCTGCGCTGGCCTTTACGGCGATGAACTTTTCCTCGCCAGCAACTGCGTTTGGCGGGGGTGGCCATGGAGGAGGCGGAGGCTTTGCAGGAGGTGGAGGCGGTGGTTCTGGAGGAGGCGGCCATGGCGGAACTGGCGGCGCACTCTTTATTCCCGGAAATGGCGGCGCCAGCTTCGGTCGAAGCGGTGTGGGCGCGGGACCGAGAGAAGGAGGTCTTCGAGGAGGTGGCTTCGTGAATGGCGCCTCCCGCGGCGCTGATTCGATCATAAGCCGTCCGTCGCAGAGTGGCTCGTTCGGCGGAGACCGTGCTGTCCGGTCCGGTAACGGTTTGGACTTGGAACGCGCCAACCGGCGTCGCGGCTATGGTAACTTTGGCGTCTATGGCAACGACGGATCCGGCTACGTCGGTGAATACGGATATGACGACGATCCCCAATACGGGATCTACCCGGATCCGGGGGATTCTCAATTCGATTGCGATCGCAGCCGAGCAGGCCATCGCAAATCCCGCCGACACAAAGACTGTCGTTGAAGACCGTCCACAGCTGAGGGTTCAAGGCCCTGCCGTTCGGTCTGAGGCTGGGAACGCATTATTCACCAAGTCAAAGCCTTCATTCGAAGAAGGCTTCGAATTTAGACCTCATACTCGGGATTTCCGGTTTCGCTTGGTTCATCAGTGTACCGACGATCTCGTGGACCTTCTTTGCATCGGCATCGGCGCTGTTCGGATCGGAGAAAAAATTGGACAGATCGATGTCCTCGCCAGAACCCACTTTTTCTTCTGACGAGCGGCATAGGATCCATTGTTTCTGAAGAGGAACGATCATGAGCTCCTCTCCCAGACGCCGGCCGTCCTTGGTGAGGAACATGTTCAGCGACACTTTCTTCCCGTATTGCTGCCGGTATTCACGGTAGATACTGAGAGGATCACCCTTCCTCCGATTGATTGCATTGATCTCGTCCAGAAAGAGACGGATCAGATGATCTGCCTTAATGGCAGCCTCGGCGGATGGAGGTTCAGGCTGCGCGGCCAACGTCATCGTGACTGACGGCGCGCTCGTTTCGAGCGTAAAGGACAAGGAAGCCTCACCCGCTTTCCCAGCCTGGTTCGTCTCTCTTGCAACGATGGTATGTGATCCATTCGCGAGACCTCGAGGCGTATAGGCCCAGGCTCCGGTCTTGTCGGCCTTTGTGGTGTCGGTGATCGTTCGGCCGTCGACTGTGAACTGTACGGTGGCGTTCGGATCGCCGGCGCCGGACAGAGCGGCCACCGGGCAGGCGCCGCTGACGTCGGCGGATTGGGCGGACTCACTTAGCACTGACTGAAGCGTGCTATTCACTGCTTACATCTACAGTCTCATTCTTTCCCAGCTGTATCGCTAAACCTTTGTTTGCGGGAGCGAGCATGTTGCGTGGTGCCGTCGCGGGAGTGGTTGGAAATTGAAGGCGGCGTAATCTCCAGGTTGTCCAACCCCTGACTTGGCGCGTCAACGCCGGGGGAGATTACGCCATGGAGCAGACTACGACGAAACCGTCGGTCGATGCGAGCGCCGGCACGCTTTTCGACAGTTAGTTCGATCCGATCGAGACGGATGTGCGCGCAAAGGTGCGTGGTTTCATCGAGCAGATGATCGAGGAAGAACTGAGCA
>NZ_JAMOIM010000039.1 GCF_026130545.1 Lichenifustis flavocetrariae
TGGCGGCAACATCGATCACAGCCCCCATCTACAAAGTAAAGACGCAGCAGGGAATCCCTCAAAAATCCTCGTCGCGATTCAAAAATTTATCGACGCTTCCTAAGGGCGAGCCAAGATGCGAGAGCGTTGGAGGTCTGCATGTTCATGTTATGTTCCTTTGTTGAGTTGCGTTGTGTTGAGGAAGTTTGGGATCCGGTCGGCGCAGCGCGCGTCGGCTGGGTTGTTGGTGGAAAGGTCAAGAAGGGGGGAGAAAAAGGCGTCTGACCGTGAAACGGACACTTGCTTCATGAGGATCGACGTTGGGATCACTCTGGATCAGCGTTGGGCCAGCACGCGGATTGAGCCCGCTCCACCCTGCCCTTCTGCTGCAACCGTCAGACCAGCAGGTCGTCCACGGGCTGCAGGCGGGCCATGTCGGTCGTGATGGCCGCTTCGACCATCGCGAGCGTGTTGTCGCCGAGATCGTTCGTGCGCAGCCACGCCGCAACGAGCGTCTTGGCCCGCAGGTCATCGATCTGGCCTGCTGGCAGGGCAGCTAGCAGAAGCGAGGTCGCGATCAGGCTGAGCTGAACCTGGAGTTTCTCGGTCGGGTCGGTCACCGCGGTCCCCCGGCCGTCGTAGCGGTCGAGGTCAGCGAGCCAGCGCGGCCAGAGCGTTTCGGTCAGGGCGCGTGCCTCATCGGGCAAACGCAGGTTTGCATCATTGATTATGGTCATGGTGGGTCTCTGCCCCGCGGGGACAATCGCGCCAACTTGGTTGATCTCGGCTGCGCCAGCTTCAGAACGGGGGCAAAAAACTCTGAAGCTTCATAAAGGCGGGACGCCTTCTCTTTCCTGTGTGTTCGGACCTGACAGCGCGAGGGACAAAGGTCCTTGGTCGCGCTGTCAGAGGTGCAGGCTCAGCCTGCCAAGCTGCCGGGTGAGATCCGGCTGTTCCGTCAGTCGTCCGCAACGTCGGCCACCTGACTCATGCGCGGCCTGGCTGCCGACGGTCAGATCGCGCTCAGCCTGCGTTCGATCCGCTCGGCGATGCCTTTGCCGCCGTGGCGACGACATTCTCCACCACCCGGATCAGTCGACGCAGGTCGTGCTGCGGATCGACCAGGTGAAGATCTTCCACGGGTCCCCCGCCGGCCAGAGGATCGTTGGTGGCGCGGCAGAGTCTTTCCGGGGACGTCACGCTCAGCGTGCAGCAGTCTTCGCCGGAGCGGGTGCGCACATAGTGGTGCAACGCCGTGCCTTTGATGGCGCGCGTCACGCCGGCATGGAACTGGCGCACCGTCAGGCCGGGTGGCAGCGCCACCGTGAGGACGTCAGCCGCGATCGTCACGGGGCTGTACGGTGCGAGCGGCGTGTCGCTTGGGATCGGCTCCAGGGTCCAGTCGTCCCATCCCGATGTGGCGCGGCCGAACCCACCTGTGTCTTCGAGATAGGTCTCGCCGTAGCGCACTGCGTTGATGGCGCGCAGGTGAGCGACCGGATGGGCAGCGATCATCTCGGAGATCACGCGCACCGGATGGTGCAGTCGGGCGCCGATCCGATCTGTGCCGGTGCAGCGCATGATCCCGAGAAAGGCGCTGCCGTGTGGCTGCTCATCGCGTCCGGCAGCGAAGACGGGCGGCGGCTTGCGGTCGAGCGCGGTGCCTCCGAACTGCGGCCAGCGATGGGCGTCGAGAAGCGCGAGGCGCTGCTCACGGACCCGCTGAGCGCCTGGCGAGAGCCTACGATTGGTGTCGGTCATCTGAGTGTCATCCTTGATGGTTGAAGGTTGAAAGGGGGGAAATCAAATCGAAATCCCAAAAGAACTGAGTGACTTGGGAGAAATGCCAATCACCGCCGCTGCAGCAGTGACGCGGACCGTGCCATCCGCCTTCGCTTTGGCGCGAAGGCGCGACCGGGCGTCCGCCGGTGAGACGCACCGGTGGGCCGCGAGATGGCAGGTTGTGCCGAGACATGGTCCGGGTTGCGAGCAGCCGCCCACGATCTCCTGGAGCAAGATCTCTCCCACTCCAGGACCGGCAGGGGCTCGGTTACAGGTGCGTAGGACGCCTTATGTCCCGCTTGGAGGTGCGTTGACGCCTTGCAGCCACAGGTGCCGAAGGCTGCCATCGGCCAAGTCGTGCGCCAGAGCCGAGGTGGTGATCGCCGTTAGGATCGGGCGACCCGGGCGGGCATCAAGGCGGAAGTACCGGTGCCCGGTCAGCTTCGCGAGTTGGGTGACGAGCCGATACGCGACATCAGGGTCCGTCATCCAGTCCCGGTGCTGCTCCAGCACGGCATGGGCTAGCGACGCGACATCCGGCATGGTGTCGAAGTCCATCTCATCCGGGCTATCCCGCAGGACGAACTCGCTCGACACGGACTGATGGATCGCAACCGCGAAGCCCCAGGCCGCCGGTCCTGTGACCGCGTGCAAGCCAACACGCGACAAGACCACTTTCGAGGATCTGCCCCAAGGGTAGAGACCTTCCCGAAGGCAGATGTCGTACCAGGCCTCGACCGCCCTCCCCAATGCGATGCGCATCTCGGGCGTCGCACATTCCAACTTGCCGACCAGCGTGCCGACATCAAGGTGCCAGCGGTGCACCATCGACTGAAGCAGGCTGCTCGATCGAAGTCTGCGACGGAACAACTCTCCGAAGATCATCGCCTCTGTCGAAGAAGATCCCGCCAAGGCGGTCGCGATGACTTCGATCTCGTCAGGTGTGAAGAGTTGACGGATCCCCGCCAGGAGGTCGTTGTTCAGTGCAGGCGTTGGCGAGAGCGTACGATTATTGTCGGCCATGACGTGATATCCTTGTTGAACTTGAGAAGGGGGGAAATCAAAATTGAAATCCCAAATCGATCCCAAGCTGTTGGGGAGATCTCGCGACAGATCCGGCTGACGTCTCTGCAGCTCATTCCGGGCAGCCCGACGTCGCGACACACGTGCGAGGCTGCACGGCTTCCGGACCGGCATGTCTCACCGATTGAGGCGACTGACGGCCGCTACCGGCCAGATTCGAGTGTTGGCTCGTGATCGTCACTGACCGCGGCCAGAGATCGTCAGCCGAGTTCGGGTGACACCTGCCGACACGACGATGCCGGGGAGGTCTGCTTCAGCTGAAGCTGATTGGCCGCGAACGGGCGAGCTTGGCCGAAAGGGGAATAGCTGCTTTCCGACGCGATAAGCACCACAGCTTGGGACATTGGCGAGGCCTAGGTTTCGTCTGACGATGCACGCCGAGTCTGATGGCGGCGAGACCGAAGTCGACATCAATGCACAAGAGTGCGCGGTAAAAGGCGCTCTTTGGAGGAGGCCCGCGGCGGATGTCGGCCGCCAACCCCTTCCGTTGCCACCGACGCACCGCTCGAAATTGGTGAGCAGATCGCGTGGGAACCGGTTCGCCCAGATCGATAATGCGAAGCAGATGCTCAAATTTGCTAGCACCTGCCTCCAATAATTACGGCGGCGACCAGTCGAAGAGACCTTAGATGTGCGCGAACGAGTCCATACCGTCTGCCGTCACTCCCACCCAAGGAAATGGCGTTTGCCGACCGGCACGCCCTTGTGACGCAGCAGGTCGTAAGCCGTGGTGAGATGGAAGAAGAAGTTCGGCACGGCAAATTCGAGCATGTAGGCTTGCCCGGTGAGGGTCCGAACATTGCCGTCGCCCGTGGGCAGCGCCACGCTGGCGTCGGCACCGCCGTCGATGGCTTCGGGCGGGACGGCTCGCAGGAAGGCCACCGTCGCCTCGATTCTCCGCGACAGGTCCGCGAAGCTCGCCTCATCGTCCAGCATGCTGACGTCCGCCACGCCGGCCACCCGGATCGCGGCGCGCTTGGCGGTGTCGCTGGCGCGCTGAACCTGCTGCCTCATAGTCATCATGTCGTCGAACAGTAGGGCGTCCAGGAACTGCGCCTCATCGATCGACTGCTCTTCGGCATGGAGCCGGGCACGTTCGAGAACGCCTGCAAGGTTGTGGAAGCCGTGGATCATCACGGCCATGCTTGCCTCATGGAGCGTCAACGGCATCGGTTTGTCCTTCAAAATGGGAGCGTGGCTCGTAATCACCGGTGTGCGCTGAGGGCGCTTCCGAAGAGCATGTTCAGACCCTCCGCCATGGTTGGATGCGCCAGGATGCCGTCGCGCAGGGCGGTGTAGGGCAGGCCACCCAGCATCGCCATCTGCACCACGGCCAGCACCTCTCCGGCCTGGGCGCCGAGCATCGTGAAGCCGAGGATCTTGTCGCTGTCCGCCGCGATGACGGCCTTCATCAGCCCCACCCGCTTCGACAGGGTGCGGGCGCGGGGGATCACGTCGACCGGCAGCCGTGCCACGCGATAAGCTTGTCCGGACCGTTCGGCCTCGCGCTCGCTCAGGCCGATGCGGGCGAACTCTGGGTCGATGAAGAGGCAGGATGGGATCAGGCGTCCCTTCGTGGTCCGGTCGCCGCCCGTGATGCCGCTCTTGGCGACGCGGTAGTCGTCGAGCGAAACGTGGGTGAACATGGGGCTGCCCGCGACCTCGCCCAGCGCCCAGACGCCGGGCGCCGACGTGCGCAGTCGCTCGTCGGCTTTGATGAAGCCGCGCTCGTCGAGGTCCACGCCCGCGATCTCCAGGCCGATGTCGCGCGTCATGGGCTCGCGGCCCGCGGCGACCAGAAGGTGCGAACCCGACAGGCGCCGGCCATCGGCCAGCACCGCCGCGATGTGGTCGCCGGAGCGTCCCTCGACCGAGGCGATCTCTTCACCCATGGCGACCTCGATGCCATCGGCGACGAAGAGGTCCTGGATGGCCGCTGCCACGTCGTCATCCTCGCGCGCCGCAAGCCGTGGCCCTCGCTCGATCAGCGTGACCGCGCTGCCCAGGCGCCGGAACGCCTGCGCCATTTCGAGGCCCACGTAGCCGCCGCCGACAACGATCAGATGGGCGGGGAGGACATCGAGCTTCAGCGCCTCCACGTGGGTGAGAGGCCCGGCGTCGCGCAGTCCGGCGACGGGCGGGATCGCGGCGCGGGTGCCGAGGTTCAGGTAGATGCGCTCACCCGTGAGACGCCGCGGTCCTCCTGCCGACTGGACCTCGATCACCCGGGCGGCCACGAAGCGGCCCCAGCCGATCACCAGTTCGAACCCGCTCGCCGCGAAGGCGCGCCGATTGAAGTCGACCATGTCCGCGACGACCTCGGCCGTGCGGGCGGCGACACGGTGCATGTTTACAGGGACGTCGCCGCCTTTGGCGCCGAAGGAGCCGGCATGGCGGACCGTCTCGGCCACCTCGGCGCTGCGCACCAGAGCCTTGGTGGGAATGCAGGCGATGTTGATGCAAGAGCCGCCGATCATGCCGGCCTCGATGACGGCGACCCGCTTGCCAGCCTTCGCCTGGTCCATCGCCAGCGTCTTACCGGCCTTGCCGCCCCCGAGGACGAGGATGTCGTAGGCGTCGATCTCGGTCATGTGATCCCTCCTTCGCTTGTGAACGTCGCGGGATCGCGATCACCGCTCAAAGCCCGTGTACGAGAAGCGCAATGCCGATCACCACGGTGGAACAGGCGCCCGCCAGGAAGGCCAAGGTCCTCACGAAGGGGATGCCGGCGGCATAGATGACGTAATGGATCAATCGGGCAACGACATAGGTCCAGGCGGCGGCCGCCATCACCGGGGTGCTGAGCCCAACCATAGCCGCGATCAGGACGAGCGGCGCGAAGACGGTCAGGTTTTCGACGGCGTTGGCGTGAGCCCGCCTCGCCCGGTCCATCAATGGCGCATCGACCGAATAGCCAGGACCGGGATTGCCGATCGGGGCGAGGATGCCGAAGGTGGCCATTCGCCCGCAGACGTAGGGGACCCACATCAGCGCGGTTGCCGTGGTGATGAGCACCTGGGCGTGAAGCTCGCTTGTGTAGGGCACGGGCAAGATCTTTCGTCAGGAAGTGGGAAGAGCGGAGAGGCTCGGACGCCGACGACGTTCGTTGCCGTCCGGACCTAAAAGGAGGGACGGCATCACCCCTGGTGATGTCTGCGCCAGGCGCCCGGACTGATGCCGACCTCCCGCGTGAACGACTTGGTGAAGTGGCTTTGGTCCCCGAAGCCGCAGGCCAACGCGACCTCGGCCAAGCCCAGTCGCGAGTCGACCAGCAGGTCCTTGGCCCGGTTCAGCCGTCGCAGCTGCAACCACTGATAAGGGGGCATGCCCACGGCGCCCGCGAAGGCGCGAGCGAAATACTGCACGGACAGGCCGCAGAGGTCTGCAAGCTCGCTCAACGTGACTTCCGCCCCGAGGCGCGCGTCCATGGCGGCCTTGACCATTCGTTCCTGGCGCAGCGTCAGGATCGGACGCTTGCCGTTCGACCGAGGGGCCAACGCGCCGTAGGCGCGACACATGTGCACGGAAAGCGCCCACGACACGTGGTCCACGAAAAGCACATCCGCGTCCTTCGGCTCGGCCAAGGAGGGCAGCAGGCTTTGGCCGAGCGCGAGCACGACCGGATCGAAGAGGCTCCCTCCCGTTGGCGCACGAAGGCCGCCGGCCGGGCGGGCGCCGACGTCACGCGCGACCGTGTCTATGGCGGCTTGTGGCAGGTAGAATTGCAGGCAGCGAAACGAGGTCTGGAGATCTGCGATCGTGCTCTTTTCGAGGTCGTAGACGCTCACGCTGCCGGCGATCATCGGCTCCATCGACACCCGGCGACCGGCGACCCAGAGGCGACCGGCATAGGGCTGCAACTGGACGGCGACCGCGAAGGCCTCCTCGGGGATGATTGGGGACGTGATGCCGAGCCCGTCGTGGGCACAGCGCAATTCGGTCACCGCGATCGGCGCCTTCTTCAAGGCACGCGTCACCAGCGTCGGCGATGCATCGAGGTGGAACGCCTCGGAGATGCGCCGGCCGTAGAAGCCCGGCTCCGGTGCCTGGTGGGTCATGGGGGAAGATGCCCCAAGGCCAGCAGCCGGTTCTCGCGTCGAGAGTCAGACCACGCTTCCGGCAGGAGCGGGACAAGCTTCCGGAACGCCAAACGCCAATCCGCCATGCTGTCCCTTCCGCAGGCCGGAGTGTGTCGGCCCCGCTTGCCCCGACGGCATCGGCGGCCGGAGCCTCTGGCTGGAAATTCGCACATGCGGGTTTGCCTGGGAAGCGCAAGATCAGACAAACGACATACGTGATCGGCAAAGACCTCCCTTGCAGAAATCCGCCATCCTTGCATACGTTCCGAATGTAACTTGTTTTCGAGCAAGAACATCTTCTGTAATCGACAGATATAAATCCTGCTGCGTACGCCGTTTCTCGAAATAACAAACACGGCGCGCAATTATCTAAAGAGCCGGCACCGACGTCTCAGGCGTCCGGCCGCTCCTACCGATGCGGATACCGCGCATCCCGGAGGTGAACGATTGACCCTGTCCCAAGTCTTCATTGCGGGTCACACGCTCATCAGCATCGCGGCCATCATCGTCGGCGTGTTCGCTTTGAGGGACGTCTTCCGGGCGCAGGCCTCGTCCACGTCGCTGACGGCCTTCATCGTCCTGGCGATCGCGACCAGCGCCACCGGCTTCATCCTGCCGCTCCACGGCGTCAGTCCCGGCGTCGTGATTTCCATCGTGGCCCTGATCATCCTGGCCGCCGTGCTTCTTTCACGGGGTCGGCTCGACGAATCGCGGTGGGCGCGATGGGTCTACGTCGGGGGATTGGTCGCGAGCGAGTACCTGCTGATCTTCGTCGGGGTTGTCCAGGCGTTCGTCAAAATCCCGCCGCTTACGGCCCTGGCCCCGACGCAGTCGGAACCGCCCTTCACCGTCGCCCAGGGCATCGTTCTCGTCGCCTTCGTGCTGATCGGGGTCCTTGCCCTCCGGGCTTTCCGACCGGAGGGCGCGTCCTTCCCTTCCGCACGGAGGACCCGGGCATGAGCAAGAAAGTCCTGATCAGCGGCGCCACCGGCGACACGGGCCGGGCCGCCGTAAGGGAAGGCCTCGCCCTGGGGCTCGACGTGCGGGCCATGGTGCACAACAGGGATGCCAGGGCTGAAGCCCTAGAAGCGGCCGGCGCCGAGGTAGTGACCGGTGATCTCCTGGAGATCGACTTGATACGGGCGGCGATGGACGGCGTCGAGGCGGCCTACTTCGTCTGGCCAGTCCAGCCCGGGCTTCTCAACGCCACCGTCAACTTCGCCCAGGCCGCGAAGGAAGCTGGCGTACCGACGATCGTGAACCTCTCCCAACGTTCGGCGAGGCGCGAGTCAAAGAGCCATTCCTGCCGCGACAGCTTCATCGCCGAGCAGGTCTTCAACTGGTCGGGCCTCGCGGTCATCCACCTGCGGCCGACCTACTTCCTGGAGTGGCTGCTTTATCCTTGGCAACTGCCCCACCTGCAAAAGGGAGTCCTGCGCATGCCGGTCGGCAAGGGACGACATTCGCCCATCGCTGCGCACGACCAGGGCCGCGCGATCGCCGCGATCCTGAAGGCGCCCGAGGCGCATGTCGGCAAGACCATCCCGCTGTCCGGTCCCGTCGAGATGGACCACGAACAGATGGCGGCGGAACTGTCTGAGGCCCTCGGACGCAAGATCGTCTTCCAGGATCTGCCGATCGACGAATACTGCGCCTCGCTGGAGACGATGGGGGTCCCGGCCTACATCGTGCAGCACCTCAGTGGCGCGATGGAAGATTACCAGAACGGGGTGATGTCCGGCGCCGACGACAACGTCGAGCGCCTGACCGGCCGCGGATCGATGACGGTGGGTGAGTTCGCCCGCGCGCACGCAGCCACACTGAACGGGTTTTGAGGCGAGCGAAGCTCGATCCGACGAGAACGACTGGGAGGAGATGACATGGACATCAACGGTTGCGTGGCTCTCGTCACGGGTGCCCCCGGCGGGATCGGGCGCGCCTTCGTCGCCGAACTCCTGAAGCGCGGCGCCGCCAAGATCTACGTCGGCGCCCGCGACACCGCCTCCTTGGCCGACCTGATGAAGGACGACGACAAGCGCCTCGTCCCGATGGCGCTCGACGTGACGGACGCCGCCATGGTGGCGCGCGCCGCGACCGAGGCACCGGACGTGACGCTGCTCATCAACAACGCCGGCTACGCGTCCTTCCAGGGCGCGATCGCGGCGCACGACATGGCCGCCGCCCGCCGCGAGATGGACGTCAACTACTTCGGCCCTCTGGCCCTCACCCGCGCCTTCCGCCCGGTCCTGGCGGCGGGAGGGGGCGGAGCCGTGGTCAACATGCTGTCGATGGCCGCGCTGGTCAGCCTGCCCGTGACCGGGACCTATTCGGCCTCGAAGGCGGCGTTCCTGTCGGTGACGCGCAGCATACGGGCCGAACTTGCGGCGCAAGGCACCGCCGTAGTCGGCGTGCTGGCCGTCCAGACGGAGAGCGCGATCGGCGCCCGGCTTCCGCCGCCGCGCATGATGCCCGCCGAGGTGGTCGCCGATGTCCTCGATGCGGTTCAGACAGGCCTCAGCGAGGAGATCGTCGCCGGCGCCCAGACCAAGGCGGCCTATCAGGCCTTCACGGCCGACCCGAAGGGCTTCCAGGCGAAGATGTCGACCCGGCTTCCGCAGGCCACCTGACAGGCTGCTTGCGCAATGGATCCGGCTGGCTGCTGTCACGCCGCAGCCGGGTCGGCTTCGATCCACACTTCGCCTGACCTCAGCAGGAGACCACATGGGCAAGCTCGATGGGAAAGTCGCCGTCGTCACAGGCGGGACCGGGGGCATCGGCCTCGCCACCGCCCAGGCCTTCGTGCGCGACGGCGCCTTCGTCTTCGTCATCGGGCGTCGGCAGGCCGAACTCGACGAGGCCATCGCCCTGATCGGTCCGAACACCAAAGGGGTACAGGGCGACGTCGCCCGACAAGGTGATCTCGACCGGCTCTACGGCGCCGTGAGCGCAAAGAAGAGATATGTCGATATCGTCTTCGCTAATGCCGGGATCGGGCGGCTGGCCCCGCTCGGCGCCCTGACGGACCAGCACATCGACGAGCTGTTCGACATCAACGTCAAGGGCGTGATCCACACCGTCCAGAAGGCTTTGCCCCACCTCCGTCCGGGCCTCGATCATCTTGAACGCCTCGATCGTCGGATCGAAGGGCTTCGCGAACTGGAGCGTCTACAGCGCGACGCAGGCGGCCGTGAGGTCGTTCGCCAGGACCTGGGCCGCCGACCTCAAGGGCCGCGGCATCCGCGTGAACGCGATCAGTCCCGGCGTGATCGAGACGCCCGGCTACGGCACGGTCGGCATGTCGGCCGCCGACCTCGAGGGCTACTTCGGTTTCACGAATACGATGACGCCCCTTGAACGGAACGGCGCCGCCGAAGACGTCGCGAGCGTCGTGACGTTCCTGGCCTCGGACGAAAGCAGGTTCATGACCGGCTCCGAGGTCTTCGTCGATGGCGGCTTCGCGCAGATCTGAACCCACTATGCAGCCACGGAGCGCACATGGATTTCCTTGAGACGATCGCCAAGCGTAACGAAACCTTCGTCCAGCACGGCTTCTCCGCAAACCTGAAGATCATCCCGACGACCAAGACGATCATCGTTGGTTGCCTGGACCCTCGGGTCGATCCCATGGACGTCCTCGGGCTTGAACCCGACGAGGCGGCGATCATCCGCAACATCGGCGGGCGCATCAATCCAGCCGTGATCGAGGCCCTGATCCTTCTGCCGGCCGTCGCCAAGGCGGTCGGCCAGAACATGGGTCCCGGCTGGAACCTCGTCATCCTGCACCACACCGATTGCGGGATCATCGGGTGCTACAAGCACGCTCCCGATCAGCTGGCGAAGCACCTGGGGGTCACGCGACCGCAGCTCGACTGCATGGAGGTCACCGACCCCTACAAGGCCGTCGCCCAAGATGTCGCCGCGTGGAAGGCGAATCCTGAAGTCCCGGGCGGGTTCATGATCTCGGGCGTCGTCTACGATGTGGCCACGGGGCGGATCCAGGTCGTCGTTCCACCGACGCAGCTTCGGGATTGAGCTACCGCGCTCCCTGTATCCGCCGCCTGCGGACGCCTTCAAACGTCCATTTCCCCCCCGCCAAAGCGCATCTGCGAGCGCTGCGACAGGACGAGGTCTCCCATGAGCAACGCCTTCTCCAAGCCCGGACTCGATGGGATCGTACGCCCCGTCGCATTGAAGATGGGCAAGAAGCTGCTGGTCGGCTCTCTCATGGCGATGGCCGTCCTCGCGGGACCTGATCTGGCCTTGGCCGGCGAAAGGGCAGCCACGGCTCCCGCTCCCCTTCCCACCGTCGTCGTCAGCAACCCGGTTCAGGGCACCGTCGATTCGCGCCTGCAGTTTCTCGGCCAGTTCTCCGCGGTCGACCGTGTCGACCTCCGCCCGCAGGTCGGCGGCACGCTGACCGAGATCAATTTCAAGGACGGCGACCTCGTCAAGAAGGGCGACCTGCTCTTCGTGATCGATCCGACACCTTACCAGATCGCCCTCGACGAAGCGAAGGCCCAACTCGCCAACGCCCGGGCCAATCTCGACCTCGCCAACCGCCAGTTCGTGCGCGCCGATTCGCTGAAGCAGAGCGGTTACGGCACCATCGAGGTTGCCGACCAGCGCGCCGCCCAGCAACTGACCGGTCAGGCCGCTGTGCAGCAGGCTGATGCGCGCGTTCGCGACGCGCAATTCGACCTCGACCACACGCGCATCACGGCGCCCTTCACCGGCCGCATCGGGTCCCATCAGGTCTCAGTCGGCAGCCTGATCTCCGGCAGCCGCACCGGCACCAGCGCCACCACGCTTCTCGCAACGATCGTGTCGTTGGACACGATTTATCTCAACTTCGACATGAGCGAAGCCGACTACCTCGCGTTCAAGCGCGAGCGCGCCAGCCAGACCGGTCCCCTGGCCGACAAGGTGAAGATCGCCCTCACCGGCGACGCGGAATTCGACCGTCGCGGCAAGCTCGACTTCATCGACAATCAGCTCGACCGCTCGAGCGGCACGATCCACGCTCGCGCCACCGTGCCGAACGCCGACCATTTCCTCACGCCGGGCACCTTCGGCCGCGTCAGGCTGATCTATGCGCCGGCAGCGCAGGCGATGCTCTTGCCGGATGCGGCCGTCCTGCCCGACCAGTCGACGCATCTCGTCATGACGGTCGACGCGGACGGCGTGGTGACGCCCAAGACCGTCGAGATCGGCGGGTTGCGCAACGGGCTTCGCGTGATCCGCTCAGGGCTCGCGCCCGACGACAAGGTCATCACCGACGGTGTGGCCACGGTCCGCCCCGGGATGAAGGTCGCGCCGCACGAAGTGCCAATCAACGTCGCCGACCAGACAAAGGGCTGAGCGATGAAACTCTCGCATTTCTTCATCGACCATCCACGCTTCGCGACGGTCATCAACATCTTCATCATGCTCTTCGGCCTGGCCGCGATGAGCCTGCTGCCGGTGGCACAATATCCTGACATCGTGCCGCCGACGATCCAGATCTCGACGGCCTATCCCGGCGCCTCCGCCCAGGTGGTCGCCCGGACCGTGGCGACCCCGCTCGAACAGGCCATCAACGGCGTCGAGGGCATGGACTACATCTCCAGCCAATCAACGGGAAACGGGGCGCTCACCATCACGGTGATCTTCAAGATCGGCTCCAATCCCAACGCCGACCTGCTGCTGACCCAGACGCGCGTGCAGAACACGCTGTCGCGCCTGCCGCAGGAGGTCCAGGCCCAGGGCGTGCAGGTCAAGAAAACGATCGAGGCCCTGCTGCTCGGCCTGCACTTCTACTCGCCAAAGGGCACCCGCAGCGTCGAGTACATGTCTAACTACATGCTGAAGGTGCGCGACCAGATCGCCCGCCTGCCCGGCGTGTCCGACTTCCAGGTCTTCGGGGAGCGGCAATATGCCATGCGTATTTGGATCGACCCTGACAAGTCGGCGGCCGACAACATCAGCGCCCAGGAGATCCTCGCCGCGCTGCGCGCCCAGAACGCGCAGGTATCGGCCGGCGTGCTCAACCAGCCGCCGATCAAGACCGACGCGGCCTACCAGATTAACGTCGAGGCGCTCGGCCGCCTGAGCACGCCCGAAGAGTTCGGCAACATCATCGTCAAGTCGGACAGCCAGGGGCGCGTCACCAGGATCCACGACATCGGCCATGTCGAGCTCGGGTCGCAGGACTACGGCTCGATCGGCTATGCCGATGCCTATCCTTCGGCGCCCTGGTTCGCCATCGCCACGCCCGGCGCCAATGTCGTGCAGGTCGAGAACGCGATCTGGGACAAGATGGCCGAGCTGAAGCGGACCTCGTTCCCCTCAGACATGGACTACATCAAGATCTACGACCCCACGACCTTCGTCAGTCAGTCCATCCACGAGGTCATCGAGACGATCTTCATCGCCATCGCACTGGTGGTCGGTGTCGTGTTCATCTTCCTGCAGACTTGGCGCGCGACGCTCATCCCGGTGATCGCGATCCCGATCTCGCTGCTGGGCACGTTCGTCATCCTCGCCCTGCTCGGCATCTCGATCAACAACCTGTCGATGTTCGGGCTGATCCTGGCAGTCGGCATCGTGGTCGACGACGCCATCGTCGTGGTGGAGAACGTCGAGCGCAACATGGCCAGGGGCATGTCGCCACGGGAGGCGGCGCACAGGACGATGGACGAGGTCTCGTCCGCGCTCATCGCCATCGCGCTGACGCTCTGCGCGGTCTTCGTGCCCTGCGCCTTCATCAGCGGCATCTCGGGCCTGTTCTTCACCCAATTCGCGGCCACCATCTCGGCCTCGACGATCATCTCGGTGATCGTCTCGCTGACCCTCAGCCCGGCGTTGTGCGCGGTGCTGCTCAAGCCGCATCACGACCGTGCCAAGGCGCGGGGTCTCGCCCGCATCCCCCAGGCCCTGTTCGGCGGCTTCAATGCCGGCTTCGAGTGGCTGTCGCACAAATACGGCTGGATGACCTCGCACCTGATCCGGGCGAGCGCGGTGATGATCGTCGCCTATGTCGGCCTGATCGGGCTGACGGGCTTCCAAATGTCCCGCATGCCGAACGGCTTCATCCCCGAGCAGGACATCGGCTATCAGGGCGTCATCGCCATCCTGCCGCCAGGCTCGAGCCTGGCGCGCACCGATGCCGTGGTGCGCGAGGTGAACGACATCGTCCTGAAAGTGCCGGGCGTCGAGCACAACTCGCCCGTGGCCGGCTTCGACGTCACGACCTCGACGATTGCCCCCAATGTGGGGACGGTCTTCTATTCGCTGCCCTCGCTCTATGACAAGCACATCCCGGGCGTCACTGCGGCCACGATGCTGCCGCGGGTCCGCGCGGCCCTGGCGAACGTGAAGGGCGCCTATGTGATCGTGATCAATCCGCCGCCCGTGCAGGGTCTGGGATCGGCCGGCGGCTTCAAGCTGATGGTCGAGGACCGGGGCGATCACTCGCCGCAGGAGCTCGCCGACGCCACCAACAAACTCGTGACGGCGGCCAACAAGGACCCCACCTTTCAGGCCGTCTTCACGCTGTTCAACGCCGGCGCGCCCTCGCTCTACGCCGACATCGATCGTGAGAAGGCAGAGAAGGTGGGCCTGACGCCGAGCGACGTCTTCTCGACGATGCAGCTCTATCTCGGCTCACAATATGTGAACGACTTCAACTATCTCGGCCGCACCTACCAGGTGCTGGTCCAGGCTGACGAGCAGTTCCGCAAGACCAAGGACGATATCGCTCGGCTGAAGGTGCGCAACAAGGACGGCGAGATGGTGCCGCTCGGCTCGGTCGTGAGCTTCCGCGACAACACCACGCCGTTCCGCCAGCCCCGCTACAACCTCTACCCAGCCGCCGACGTCCTCGGGAGCGCGGGACCGGGCGTCGCCTCCGGCACGGCTATGGCGCGGATGGAGGAACTGGCCAAGCAGGTTCTGCCGCCCGGCTTCGACATCGACTGGACCGAGCTGTCTCACCAGCAAAAGCAACAGGGCATTCCGACGGTGGTCATCTTCGCCGCCTCCGCCCTGTTCGTCTTCCTGGTGTTGGCTGCGCAGTACGAGAGCTGGAAGCTGCCGCTGGCGATCGTCCTTATCGTGCCGATGTGCCTGCTGGCCTCCGCCTTTGGACTCAGTTTCAGGGGAATGCCGATCGATATCCTCGCGCAGATCGGCTTCGTGGTCCTGGTCGGGCTGGCGGCAAAGAACTCGATCTTGATCGTGGAATTCGCCAAGCAGCGCCAGGACGACGGCGAGACCCCGCAGCACGCCGCGTCCGAAGCCGCCCGCATCCGCCTTCGCCCGATCCTGATGACGTCCTTCGCCTTCATCCTCGGTGTCTTCCCGCTCGTCGTGGCGACCGGAGCAGGCGCGGAGATGCGGCAATCCATCGGGACAGCGGTGTTTTCAGGGATGCTCGGCGTCACCCTGTTCGGCCTCATCTTCACCCCGACCTTCTACACGATCGTCAGCCGGCACGCTGAACGCAAGAAGGCGGCCGACGCCGCGCCGCACGCCGCGCTGAGCCCCGTCGGAAATCCTTAACCGCTTCGCGACGGAGACGAAGCGCCAGCTCGACGTCCTCGATCAGCGCCTCGCGCAAAACAGGTTCATCGCTGGCCGCGGGTACAGCGTCGCCGACATGGCGATCTTCCCATGGTACGGCGCGCTCGTCCTCCCACCGAAGGGTCCGCTTCCAACCTTCCTGTCGAGGACGAATTCTTACACGTTGTAAGGGGGCAGGCCCTGGCCGCGCGATCAGCGGCGCGGCCACATGGTCAGCCGCATCTGGGGCGACGACTCCTCGCAGCAGTTGCGCGAGCGGCATTCCGACCGACTGCTCTACGACGTGATCTGGCCGTAAGGAGAATGGCCGCTCTCCGGTGCGGAAATCACGAAGCTGCCATTCAACAGCAGCTGTGCTGGCTCTCTGGAAGGCCCGTCATATCAGGAAGTTGAGTTGCTGCGATCGAGCCATCGGGGGGTAGAGGGAGGGACCGTCCGCCGACCTAAAAAACATCAACGATAACAGACACAAAGGGCAATCAACGATTGGTCATGTGTAACACCGCCGTGTGACACCGCGCAAGCCATCTCAGAGGCAATAACAAGGATTGCCTATAAGATCCTTGAAGGTCGATTCGGCGGATGAAGTGTCCGCCCTCAGGCGGACTTGCCCTTCGAGGAGATTGGCTGGCCGATCATGGAGAACTTGGCCCTCTCAAAGGCGTCCTCGTCGTCGTCGGGATCGTCGGGCGCGCGTCTGGCCAATGCCCGGAGCGACGGACGGCGGGGCTTCTCGGGTGCGATGGCCGGCGCGGCTTCGGACGGCGCGTTGACTCCTTTTCGCTGCCTGATAGCGGCGATACGGCTGATTCAACCGTCGTGACCGCTTGGGAAATTGCAGGGCTCTTCTCCGGCTGCTCCGGGCTTCGATTCGGGCCCTCGACAGGGGCCGGCTCGTCTAGCGTGGCCTCCACATCCTTCGCGAGCACCTTGTACAGGCCCTCCCCCACTTGTTCGAAGAGCTTTCCCTTTTTTGCGCGACCCTCCATCTTGTCGCCGAGGACGGCGGCTGACCAGGTCCTGTTCTTGCTCCACTCCTCGGCTTCCCGATGGTCCTCAGGTTTGAGCAAGAGGTAAGCGATGTCGGGTTTCAGGTGCTGGGACCCCATTCGATCGGCAACCTTACGCAGGAGGCCCTCCCAGAACGCTATCGCCGCCCCCCGGCGCCCGGGAACAGCATTCGTTTCTTCGCCATCGCTTTCCGTTTCGTTGCCCGCGATACCGAGACGCTCCTCCAGGGCTTTGACCCTCGCCATCGCCGCGACGTAGGCCATCTTCACGGCGTCGAACTTCTCGACCAGTTCGTCATGCTCGTTGAGCTTGAAGTTGCGTCCCTGGTCGCGTCCGTGGGACCAGATTTGGGCGGCTACTTTCGAAAGGCTGTCCAGCATAGCTGGTGGAACGTCGTCCTTGGTCGGACGCGGCCGAAAGCCCCTCGAAAGGGACCACCCCTTGAACATCGGGCCGACGTCGCTGAACGATCCGCCTTTGCTCAATTCGGTTTGCAAGGCGCGAACGGTGGGGTTCCTGCCGTCCGCGAGAATCTCATCGGCGATCCTGAACAGTTCGGCTTGGTCGACCATGGCGCCCTCCATGGAAGATCCTGGCAGCGCACCGTAAGCAACCCGTGAATGCACAAGCACGGCGGGGGCGAATTGTAACATCACGTTACCTGTTACCATTGTGCCGACGATGTTCGGCTCACCACAATGGTTGCGCGACCACACTCGCGACGGCGCGGTGCCGCAGAAAGGAGTTCAGATGAAGCTGGAACGGGGACAGATGGCCGTGGTCACGGGCGCCTCCGGCGGCCTGGGCGAACAGTTCTCCCGACAACTCGCCGGAGGCGGCCTGAACCTGATCCTGGTCGCCCGGTCGGTGGACAAGCTTGAGGCACTGGCCGTCGAGCTGCGGGCGGCCCACAGGATCGGCGTCGAGGTCGCGCCTGCCGAGATGAACAAGGCGGCCTGCGTCAAGATGGTGGGTGGATACGCGCTCACCCCATTCGAAATCCGCTCAAGGCTGGGGAACGCGTAGCGCTCCCCAGCAGGCTCCCTCCTGTCAGAGACTTGGGTGCAATCCGCGAACGGGGCTCACATTCTCCAGCACCGATGCCGCATGCAGGATCGTGGTCTCTGCCTGCCATCTGCCCACCAGTTGCACGTTGATCGGCAGCCCCTCGCGGCTCGTCCCGAAGCGCATCGACAGCCCGGGGAGGCCGGTGACGTTCAGGGGCACGGTCGCGCCCTGGAGGTAGGTCAGGTCGATCGTTTGGCCGTTGACGACCAGTTCGGTGATGCCGTGCTTGTGCGCCGGCACCGGCAGTACCGGGGTCAGGAGCACGTCGAAGTCCCGGAAGTACGCCGCGTAGCCGTCCCGGAGCCGCTCCGCCGCCTGCTCGGCCGCGACGTAGTCCTCCATGGACGTATCCGGCAGCGACAACATCGTCCTGGCCATCTTGTAGATTTCGTCGTCGGGACGGCCTGCGATCGCTTCCCGAAAAGCGGGCTTCATCTCCATGACGTGGAGTTTGTTGAACACGTCGAGGGCGAAGTCGCGCTCCAGAGCCGGGATGCGCACTTCTTCGACATGGTGGCCCTCGCCCTTGAGGGCCTCGGCCGCCGCCTGCACCGTCGCCGCGACCTCGGTATCGATGGGGCCGAAGCCCGGCCCGACCATCCAGCCGACGCGAAGCTTGCGGTCCGGCGCGGCGCCGATGCCGGCGTCGAATGGGACGGTGCTGGTCGCGAAGGCGTCCAGGCCGTCGGGGCCGGCCAGCTGCGAGAAGGCGAGCGCGAGGTCGCGGATGCTGCGCGCCATCGGGCCGACGTGCCAGAAGCGGCGGGGCGCGCGCGGCCAGATGCCGGTCATCGGCACACGCCCGTGGGTGGCCTTCAGCGATACGATGCCAGTCTGGGCGGCCGGACCGCGCACCGAGATGGCGAGGTCGGTGCCGAGGCCCAGCGGCGACATCCCCGCCGCGATGGCCGCCGACTCGCCGCCGCTGGAGCCACCCGGCGTCCGGTCGAGATCCCAGGGGTTGTTCGAGCGGCCGGAGAGCAGGTTGTCGCTCTCGATCCAATAGGAGAACTCGGGAAGGTTGGTCTTGGCGAGCAGGATGCCGCCCGCCTTCTTCAGTCGAGCGACGCTGGTCGCGTCGACGTCGGGTGTCCGGCCCTTGAAGATGGGCGAGCCGCGCTGGGTCATCACTCCGGCGGTGTCGATGGAGTCCTTCACGGTGAAAGGCACGCCGTGCAGGGGCCCGAGATCCAAACCCGCCATGACCGTCGCCTCGGCTTTCCTCGCGGCGGCCATCGCGTCCTCCGCGACCGTGACGATGGCGTTGATCCTCGGATCGACGGCCTCGATGCGGTCAAGGTGCGCCCGCACGACCTCGACGGGCGAGATCTGCTTGGTCCGGATCAGCGCGGCCAGTCCGGTCGCGTCGAAGAAGATGATGTTCTGGATCATGTCATTTCCCTACCTATCGTTAGGCAGGGTGAAAGTTAGGGCTGGATTTCGGTCTCGTCAACCCCTAACTAACGATTGGTAGGTTTAAGGCGCTCGTTGGAGGCTGGGGTGAGTACCAATGCGAAGGAGGCGATCCTGGCCGCCGCCAGGAAGACCGCGCAGGCACACGGATACGGCGGACTGAGCTACCGCGATCTCGCCGCCGAGGTCGGCATCAAGGCGGCGAGCATCTACCACCACTTCGCCAGCAAGGCGGACCTCGGCGCGGCGGTCGCGCGGCGCTACTGGGAAGACACGGCGGCCGAGCTTGATGCGATGCTGGCCGAGATCTCCGACCCGGTCCGCTGCCTGCATCGTTACCCGGACATCTTCCGCCGGTCGCTTGAGGACGGGAACAGGCTATGTTTGTGCAGCTTCATGTCGGCCGAGTACGCCGACCTGCCGGAGGTCGTGCAGCGGGAGGCCCAGCACTTCGCCGAGGTCAACATCGCGTGGCTCGGGAAAGTGCTGGTCCTGGCGGGAATGGCAGAGCCCGAGGGCAGCGAGGCGCGGGCACGGGCCATCTTTGCCGCGGTGTCCGGCGCCCAGCTCTACGCCAGGAGCCGTTCGGACGTTTCGCAATTCGATGCCCTCATCGAGAGCTACCGGACTTCGGGCCTCCTGCCGGCCTAAGCGGAGGCGCTATTTGCCCCAATAACGAATTCGCCTCGGCATGTTGTCGAGCGTGCCACCGTCACCTCATGGATCAGCGCCCATCCAGCGTCTCAGAATTCCCTGACGCCGTTTATTGTACGGCGGTTCGAAATCTCCCTCGACGGCAGATGGGGTCTCCCTGAACACGAGCACCGGCCATTGCGGCCTCTTTGACTGGCTGACTTGACTGGAGATCGGCTGCGCCTTGATCACCTGCCGCAACGGCGCCCGCCGACCTTCTTCCCCTGCGTTCCGCATTCCTCGCGAGGCAAGAAGCCCGTCCGGCACCGTCCTCCGCTGCCGCTGCGGTCCTAACGGATGCGGCGACGATCGCCCCCGGTTCCTGGATCGCCATCGAGGCCGCAATGGACGCGGGCTCAAGCGAAAACGGGAGATCACCAAATGACGACCATTGGTACCTTCAAGGCTCAAGGCAGCGAGTTCACCGGCGAGATCGCCACCCTCACGATCCGGGCCACCAACGTCCGTATCGCTCCCGTGCAGCGCGCGACCCATACGGGACCCAGCCACCGGGTATATGCCGGCCAAGCCGAAGTCGGGGCAGCGTGGTCCCGGCGGTCGAAGGAAGGTCGCCCGAACCTTTCGGTCCTGCTCGACGATCCGAGCCTGATCGCCCCGGTCTACGCCAGCCTTCTGGCCGACGAGGACGGTCGGAGCCACAACCTGCTGTGGTCCCGTGGCAACCGATCAAAGGCCGACTGAACGAACGCCGGCGCCCCGGCATTCAGCCAAGGCGCCGGCAAGCGGCATTGAGGCACGACCGTTCGGCATGAATCGCGGATCATGCGGAGGTAACGGGTGCACGGGTCACGGCATCAACCATCACGCGGCGGCGAGTTGCCAATTCTGGTCGCGGCGGCGACGCAATTCCAGTTCGACGCCGGGCGGCGGGGCAGCGGCGGGTGAGGGCGGCGGATCGTCGTCTCCGTCGTCCCGGTGTGGTGCACGGCGCCACCGCATCTTCGACGTGAACCGGGGCTTGGAACCGAGGCCTTGTCCGCTTGCGAATGGCAGTGCCGATGGGCCGCGCGACGAGTCCAACGCCCGCAGCGCGGCCAGCACCGTGCCGATGCCGACGATCGCGCCGCTGTCGAGCTGGCGCATCGCTGGCAGGTTCGGCACGGCATGGGCGTCGGAGGCCCAGGCCGCGAGGACGGCTCGCTTGTCGGCGTCGCTCAGGACCCTGCTATGAAGCACGTCGTACGGGCGGCGATTTGGGAGGGCAGAAAAACGGCTTCAAGGGGTCCACGAAAAATTTTTGCCCTTTTCACCGTTGGGATCGAAGCTCGAAACGCGACGCGGGTTGGCGCCGACGTTACCCGCCGCGTCGACGTCGTGCCGCACTGGGCAAGCGTGAGTTTCGGCCCCAGATCGCGGAGATGACAAGCTTCACCACGATGACGCGCGAAGCCGCGCTCGAACGGCTTGCGGCCGTCATCCCGCACGTCGGCCGGGCCTACGCGTCCGGCCGCAACACCGATGTCGGACCGGACCGGGAACCGACCACGACCGCCCTGTCGCCCTTCCTTCGGCGCCGGCTGCTGCTGGAGGAGGAAGTCGTGTCGGCTGCCCTGGACGAGCACGGCCCGGAGGCCGCCGGCAAGTTCATCGAGGAGGTCTTCTGGCGCTCATACTTCAAAGGCCACCTCGAAACGCGACCCGCGATCTGGACGCGTTACGCTGCCCTGGTCGCCGAGGGGAAGGACCGGATCGCCTCGCAATCCGGTCTGCGCCGGGTCTACGAGAGCGGCGTGGCCGGGAGCACCGGGATCGACGGATTCGACGACTGGGCACGCGAACTGTCGGAGACCGGGTGGTTGCACAATCACGCCCGGATGTGGTTCGCCTCCATCTGGATCTTCACCCTGCGACTGCCGTGGGCGCTCGGCGCTGATTTCTTCCTTCGCCACCTCGTCGACGGCGATCCGGCCAGCAACACCCTGTCCTGGCGATGGGTCGCCGGATTGCACACGCGTGGCAAGGTCTACGCCGCCCGCGCGGACAACATCCGGCGGTACACCGACGGCCGCTTTTCGCCCCAGGGATTGAACGAGTCGCCGGAGGCGATCGAGGAAGGCGATCCCCCGGAGTTGAAGCCGCTGCCCAGGCCAGATCCGATTCCGAACGGTGAGATCGCGCTCTTGCTGCACCTCGATGACCTGTATCCGGAGAGCCTGCCCCTCGGCGAGGCCAAGGTCGTGCGGATCGGTTGCCTCCTTGCCCACCCGCCCGATGCCGTGGTGCACGTCCGTCGCGCCGACGAGCAAGCGATGGCTGACGCCCTGGAGCGCGCGAAGGCGTATTTCGGCTGCGATGCCGGGCCGGCCACGGAGGGGTGGGCCGGCGACCTGCCGATCGTCACGCCGTGGGCGCCCGTGGGCCCGTCCGCGTCGGCCCTCCCGTCCGATAGTTCGCGGATAAGGCGCCGTTGGGACGATCTCACCTGGCCGCGAGCCACCAGGGGGTACTTCCAGGTCAAGACGGCCATCCCGTCGATCTTGCGGGATCGCTTGGTTCGCTGACCTGAGCGGCTTCCCTCCGTGCGGAGAAAGACGCTCAGGTCCCGCCATCCTCGATGGTTCGGTACCACTCGGCATAGGGCGTCGTGCGGGCCATGTGGCGGTTCAGGTCGGGGGCGCCGTCGTCCCACCAGACCGGGCCACGTTCGCCCAGGGCGATCTTGGCATCGTCGACGGCGGCGGCCGCCAAGGCGTCTCGATCACCGCTTCGTCGAGCAACACCGACCGCTCGCCTGGCCCGCATCAGTTCGGCGGTGAGCTTGGCGCGTTCAACGTCTGGTAGCGCCGGATTCGTGCAACGCCACAGCCTGCCCCGGACTACGAAATACCTGCCGTCCGGAGTGACCGGGTATTGCTCAGGCACGCAGCGGCTCATTCGGTGAGATCGCGTGCCGCAGTCGCGGCGCGAGGGTAAGCGTCACGAATCAGAACTTCCGGATGGATGCGCTCACCACGCCCCAGACCTCGAAGTCCGATCCTTCTTTGATTTCGATGTTCTTGAACAAGCGGTTTTCGGCCTGGAGCCAAACCCGTCCGCCCTTCGTCCTGTACCGCTTGATCGTGAACTCGCCGTCGAGCAGCGCAAGCACGATGGAGCCTTCCGCCGGCGCCCGGGACCGGTCCACCACGGCGATGTCACCGGGGAAGAGCCCGACGCCCGTCATGCTTTCGCCCGCGATCCGCACCGCGAACGTTGCGGCCGCGTTCGTGACCAGCAGCTCGTTGAAATCGAGCGGCCGGTCCAGGTGGTCGTCGGCCGGCGATGGGAAGCCACACTCGGCCTGCGACGCCATGAGGGGCACTGTCGCCGCCGTGCGGGACTCGACGTCCAGGAAAATGTTGATGTCGCCGGCGCGCAGCGTCCGCTCTGCAAGGCGCTTGGCCAGCGACGCAACTGGCAGCGGCAATCTCACGACTTTGGTTGCCTCGCCGGGAGGCCTTCCCATTCTCGCCATCGCTGCCATGCTTTCCTGACTTCCTGTTACGGAAACTCTGGCAGCTCAAGTTGGGTCCGGCAAGCGATAACGTTCGCAGCGACCCTGACGGCGGGGAGGCGTCCCTACGGCCCTATGTGGGGAGAGCGGGCCGCCTCCCCGCCGTCAGATCGATCGATTGCTCCGGGGCGGGTCGCTTCCCGGACGGTCAGCCGCCGTATTCGCTTTCAGGTGGACGACCAGCGCATCGATGAAGACCCGGACCTTGGCCGAGAGGCTGCGATGGCTCGGGTAGAGCGCGTGGACATCGACCGACTCCGGTTCAAGCGTGGGAAGCACCCGGACCAATTCACTCCTGGCGACGGCGGGGGCGGCGAGGAAATCCGGAAGGCGCGCGATGCCGCCACCACCGACCAGCACGACGAGCATGGCGGCGGGTTCAGGCACGACCATGACAGGCTGGAACTCGACGGCCGCCTCCTTGCCCTCGCCGGTGTGGAAACACCACCTCGTTGCCTTGTCGGCCCGGTCCAGGAGGTCGTGGCCGCTCAGGTCGTCCACCGAAGCGGGGACGCCCCGGGCCGCCAGGTAGGCCGGGCTCGCGCAGGTCCACAGCTGCATCGTGGCTAGGCGGCGGGAGATCAGTCCGGATTCGGCGAGTGTGCCGATCCGCACGACGAGATCGACATCCTCGGCCAGCACGTCGATCGTGCGGTTGTCGATGCTGAGCACGACGCGGACGTCGGGATACCGCGCGCGGAAGCCGGGCAGCATCGGCGCCAGCAGCCCCACGGCGAAGGTGAATGGCGCGTTGACCCGCAGCGTGCCACGCGGCTTGCCCGCGAAGCTGCCGAGGGCGTTCCCTGCCTCGTCGACGTCGTTCAGGATGCGGAGGGCGTGGGGATGCAGGAGGGCGCCGGCGTCGGTCAGTCGAAGGTGCCGGGTCGATCGCTCGACCAGGACCGCGCCCACCGCCGCTTCCAGCCTCGCCAGCGACCGACTGATCGACGACTTCGGCGCATCGAGGGCGCGCGCCGCCGCCGACACGCTTCGCAGCTCGACGATGCGGACGAAGGCGCGGAGGTCGACGAGATCCATCATTCGTCCATCGTTCCAGACGTGGAACGCGCTGTCCAATCGGAGGTGGCTATTCTCCGCATGGGAACGACCTATCTCCTCGGCATGCCGAATTACCGTGCCGCCGTGTCGGCTCGAAAGGAAAACTGATGACCATTCTGCTGGCGGGGGCGACGGGCGCCCTCGGAGGTCGGATAGCGCGAGAGTTGCGCCTTCGCCATGTCGACGTGAAGGCGATCGTCCGGCGAGGCACGACGCCCAACAAGATCGCGCGATTGGAGGCCCTGGGCGTGACCGTCGTGGAACTCGATCCCGACGACGGTTCGCAGGTGACGGCGGCCTGTCGCGGCGCGTCCTGCGTGGTCTCGGCCCTGAACGGCCTGCGTCCCGTGATCATCGACACTCAGGAGGTGTTGCTCCAGTCGGCGGTCGCCGCCGGCGTGCCACGCTTCATCCCCTCGGACTTCTCCCTCGACTTCACGAAGACGCCACCTGGCAGCAACCGCAACCTCGACCTTCGCCGCGACTTCCACAAGCTGCTCGACGCGGCGCCGATCAAGGGCACCTCCATTCTGAACGGTGGCTTCATGGAGCTGCTGGCGGGCCAGGCGCCGTTCCTCCTCTTCAAGCCCAAACGCGTGCTCTACTTCGGGGACGTCGACCAGCGGCTCGACTTCACGACCATGGACGACGTCGCCGCCTTCACGGCCGAGGCGGCACTCGATCCCACGACGCCGAGGGTCCTCCGCATCGCCGGTGACCAGGTCAGCGCGCGTGACTTGGCCGCTATCGCCGGCAAGGTCACGGGCAAGCCGTTTAAGACGTTGCGCGCCGGGAACCTTGGAGCGCTCGCTGCGGTGATACGGATTCTGCGGGCAGTCGCGCCGGGCCGGCGGTCGGTTTTCCCGCCGTGGCAGGGCATGCAGTACATGCACAACATGTTCACCGGACAAGGGAAGCTCGCACCCCTCGACAACGGTCGCTATCCGGGGCTGCGCTGGACGTCGGTCGCTGAGGTGCTTGCCACTCGCTGAGCGGGAACGCCGCTTGAACGATTGGTCCGTGTCACCGGCGCCTCCTCCCCTTTAGGCTATCCCCACGCCTCGCGGCCCCTTCGACTGGCTGACCTGACCGGAGGGCGGCTTCGCCTCGATCGCCTGCCGCAACGGCGTCGGCCGAGCTTCTTCCCCTGCATCCCGCATTCCTCGCGAGGCAAGAAGCCCGCCTTTGCCGTCCTCCGCTGACGCTGCGGTCCGAACGGATGCGGCGTCGATCGCCCCCGGTACCTGGATCGCCATCGAGGCCGCGATGGACGCGGGCTCGATCGAAACGGGAGATCGACATGACGACCATCGGGACCTTCAAGGCCAACGGCAACGAGTTCACCGGCGAGATCGCCACCCTCGGGTTCCAGGCGAAGCAGGTCCGCATCGTCCCGGCGAGCCGCCCAGGCTCGGACAGCGCGTCCAGCCACCGGGTTTACCTCGGCCCATCCGAGTCGGGGCCGCGTGGTCCAAGAAGTCGAGCGAAGGCAAGCCGTACCTATCGTTGCTCCTCGACGCACCGACGCTCATCGCGCCGTTCTACGCCAACCTGCTTCCCGGGGAGAACGGAGCCGAGCACGTCCTCGTCTGGTCGCGCGGCAGCCGGCGAAAGGCAGACTGACATCGCAGGCGCCGCTGCCCACAAGGCCGGGGCGCCGAATGTCGGCCAGTGCGCTGCCGGGATGGTAAGCTCGTTCCATGCGAGTCGGTGCCTTCCAGCGATTTTCGATCTTCGACGATCCCGGCCGGGCGATCGAGGGGATCGCGCGCGATTGCTCGCTCGCTGACGAGAGGGGGGTCGATCTTGCGCTCTTCCCCGAAGCCTACCTACAAGGGCACGCCTACGATGAGGGCCTGATCGAGCGACGTGCCGTGACCCTCGATGGCCCCGTGGTGGGAGGTATGCTCCGACGTTTGTCGGGCGTCAAAGCCGTCGTGATCGTCGGCCTGTTCGAGCGGCGCGGATCGCATATCCTCAATAGCGCCGTCGTGATCGAGGGCGGTCGCATCGTCGGCGTCTATGCCAAGGCCTTTCCCATTGAGGACGGGTGCGTGCCTGGAACGGACTTCCCGGTCTGGACGCGTTCCAATTGGACATTCGGCATCAACATCTGCAACGACCTGAACCACCCTTGCGCCGCCGAACGGCTCACGACCCAGGGTGCACGACTGATCCGCGCCCCGATCAACATGACCCTCCGCGCGAAGAAGGCGGACCGGTGGCGTGTCCCCACCCTGGACAACCTCAAAGACACCGCGCGGCGATCACGGTGCTGGCTCATCGCGGCCGACGTGGCCGGTCCCGGGTTGGACGGTTGGTTCAGCTATGGCTGCACGGCCATCATCTCGCCGGACGGGACTGTCGTGGGCCGTTCCGCCGAGCTGGTCGAGGACATGGTCATCTTCGACCTGCCCTGAGACCATCAGGCCCGGTAGCACCGCCCCGGACCCGGCCGCCCTGGAATGACGGACCATTTCGAAGAAGCGGTCCTGTTCCGGATCGTCGGCAAGCGCGTTGAGCACGAAGTCCGTTTCGTTAAGCATGGCCTTCCGGCCGGCATGGCCGCTCCGCTCGACCCAGAAGCTCGGAAAATCCTGGGTCGGACGGCAGGAATTTGAGACACTCACGGCGAACTGGTTCAGCCACGCGTAGCCCTGCATCAGGGACGGGATAGTGTGGGCGTGGTTCCTTTGCCGGTGCGCATCGTCGGCCACGCAGGAATGAAGGACCAATTCGACCTGACCGGCATAGGCGGACCACAGCTCGGGGAACGCCCAATCGAGGCAGATCAGGAAGCCGCAGCGAACCCCGTCGATCTCGACAACGAGTTGCCGGTCCCCAGGGCGGAAGGCGCGAAGATCGTTCGCGGAACAGCGGCGCTTGTCATAGCGGCCGGCGATCCGGCCGTCCCTGTCGACGACCGTCAGCGCGTTCGTCGGCCGAATGTCGGGGCCGCCACGATGGACGGATCCCAACACCACCCAGATCCGATCCTGACGGGCTTGCTCGCGCACGGCGTCCCAGGCCCGCTCAAGCGCGACCCAGTCGAAGCGGGACCAATCGGGCCAGTTCGCCGGCCCGTAGCCCGACAGCGCGCATTCCGGGAAGTGCGCGACGTCGGCCCCTGCGGCAGCGGCTCGGCGGATGAGATCCAGCACGTGGCCCAGGTTCCGGTCGATGGCGTGCAGGACCGGCAACTGGCAGGTCGCCACCGTCAGGCGGGACGGGGCAGCGGTGCCGGACGGGGGAACGTCCCACGTGTAGCCACCCGTCCATTTCGCCATAAGCGTTCCTCCGATTGGCGTCAGGCTGACGTCCTGAAACGACTCTCGCCATCGTTGCGAAGATCCTTCAGGAGCAGCATCGACAGCGACGCGAACCCTTCCGAGTCGAAGAAAGCCAAGGCGCCGACGTTCGCGGCCCAACTGTCCAGCACGATCCGTTGCATCCCCGCCCCGTGCGCGGACGCCTCGGCGCACCGGAGCAGCGTCGAGGCGACGCCATGGCGGCGGAGGTCGGCGGCGACCACGATGTGATGGACGTAGACGCGCCGGCGAACCGGGCTGAACGGCGTGCCGGCCTTCTCCTGTTTCTCGAACCAGACGTATCCGCCGGGCCGGCCCAGCGACTCCGCCAGCCAGATCCCATGATTCGCCTTCTCCAGCCGGCCAGCGAAGAAGGCCCTGACTTCTCCTTCGTCGACATCCGACCTGAAATGCTCGGGTTCGAGGCTCGCGTGAAGCGCCTGGACCTCACGGTTCAAGATCAGGATGGAATCGAGGTCCGTCGCGGTCGCCTGACGGACATGGATGTTCACGACACATCTCCTGGGTTCGAGCGGAACGGTCCGGCGTCTTGGCGGTCATCACCGGTAGCCTATGGCGCCACGATGCGCTCGCCTGCCGCCACGCGAAAGCCTTGAGCTTCGCGGCAACGTTCGCAGGGTACGCACGGCTTAAACCCCGAAGCGGCAAGGAAGTGAGCCTTTTCCCGCGTGAGTGCTTGGGCCTGCCGGCATGCTTCCCCAAAGGCTGCGGGATGCCGGGCCCGTCGATGTTCGGCCCAGGCGACCTCAATGCCGTCGACGGCGCCGTGAGCCAGCAAGGCTGCATGGTCGCGTGCGTGCTTGGCCGGAACGACCTCGTCCAGCCCGAGGTCGAGCAGCAGCCCCTTGAGGCGCGCGACAAGATCGGCGGGAGAAACGACGTAAAGGCCGTCCCGCAACGATTCGAGAGGCCGGCTCCGTCGCAACTGCCCACCGATGGCCCCGAAGATGTCGACGCGCAGCCTGGTCTCAGGCTCGACCAGTTGCAACAGCATGCGGCCGGGCTTCGCGTCCAGGTGCACGTGGCTGACCAACAGTCCGGCGGCGAGGCAGCTGGGAAGGGCGCCGGCTCCAGCCACGATGAGGTCGAGGTCGTTGAGCGGACGCGGCATGTGCGAGATCGAGGCGAGATGCGCCGCCACCGCGACTCCGCCCGTGATCGCGAAATCGCGCAGCCCGTTGCCTTGCATCATATCCAGGGTGGCTTGGACGCGAGCGGCATCGGACGAAGACAGCCCCATCCCGCTCACAGGCCGAACAGCTTCGCGGCAGCCTTTGCGACGGCGTCGTGGACCGCGCCACGGTCGACGCCGGGCGCGTCGCGACAAAGCTCCGGCGCGTCCAAGCGACCGGTGTCTGTCGCCTCAGGCAGGAAGATCAGGTGGCCCGCCCGAGCGTCGACGATGTCGAGCGACGAGGAACGCAGCCCCTCGCCCAACCAGACTGCGCCGACCTCGACCGGCGCGTCATCATCGGCCCCGCCCGTCATCATGTGGATCGGCGCCGTGATCTGCCCGAGGCTCGCGTCCGTGAACGCCCGCACGGGAGGCGCTGGCGCCAGCAACAGACCGGCTCGGATGCGACGGTCGAGGTAGGGGTCGGATTGACGCTCCCAGGACGACCGGAACACCGCGCTGCCTGCCATAAGTTCGGGAATGCGATCGCCAACCGCAGGGAACGCCCGGGGACCCTGTGGGGAGCCGGCCTTTCCGATCCAGGCCTGGAAACACGCCATGTCGGTGAGGCCGCCGAGGATCGACAAGGCAGTGTGACCTCCGAGAGAGAAGCCAGCGACAAAAATGCGTCCCGCATCGACGTGCGGCGCGAAAGCCTCGTCCTCCACGACGTGGTCCAGGAGGACCGAAAGGTCCCGCGCCCGTTCCCACCAGCACAGGAAGCCTGCCGGTCTGAAGGGTTCGACCAAGGTATTGCCGTGGTGGTTGGGCGCGAGCGCCACGACGCCACGTCGCGCCAGCCGATGTCCCAGCCAATCCATCTGGAGCGCCGATCCGCCGGTCCCATGCGAAATCAGCACCGCGGGCCAGGGTTCACCGGATGCACGAGGCGGTGCCCGCTCGACAACGGCGCCACGGCGGAACCACGCGGCGTCCGCCTCTCGGCTCGCAGGCAACACCGCCGTCGCCTCGTTCTCCACGGGGTACCAGGCCGCCCAGGAAATGGGACGTGGCCCCGCTCCGTCCCAATCGAGCCGCGCGGCATCCCCTATCATGCCGCTCCGAAAGCCGACCCTCATGGCAGATTCGCCCAGTGATCACGCGCATATCTTGCTCGGTGCGATGCCGGAAGTCACGGCGGAGGTAATGCTGCTCCCCGGCACACGGCATGTCTGGATCGTCATGCGGGCGCCCGAAGATGGAGGTGCCCAGGTGCGGAGCGCTGTCATAGAAAGCACTTGATCGGCTTCCGTCGTCAGCGAACCGGACTGCGGGCTTTCGGCCATCGCCTATCAGGAAATCGGACAGGACCCTTGTTCGACTTCGAAGACGTCTTCTGGCCAGCATGACGGCCGCGAACCCGGAGAGCAAGATGGAGTGGCACGACCGCAAGGATGCAATCCTCCGCCGAACAGCCCAGCATCCTGTCCTAAGACTTGGCGAGGGCGACGAGGCCGAAGTCTACGCGCTCGATCAGGACCGCATCATCCGGTTCTTCAAGCGTCACGTCGATCCGACCTACATCGCCAAACGTGGCGCCTTCTACGCCGGTCTCGACGCCTCTACCGTAGCATTCGCGATTCCTTCGATCATCGAACACGGCATTGATGGCGATGTCTGCTACTCGATCGAGCGGAGAATCCCGGGATCGAGTTTGGTCGACCTGCTGGCTCGACTGAAGGGCGAAGCGCGCGAGGATGCGCTCACAGCCTACGCCGGAGCCGTGACGGCTATCCGCCGGATCGGATACAATGGGCATGTCGGGTACGGCGAGGTCATGGCCGACCCACCAATCCGGAGCGACACCTGGAAGACCTGCGTCCTGACGAAGGCCGAAACCTGCCTCAGGGAAAGTCGAATCCGACTTCGTGACGGCATCGTCGAGCCAGAGCGCGCGTTGAGGATCCTGGAGCGTATGCTTGCTTACCATGGACCCGTGGAGCGCCACTTGGTTCACGGTGACTTCTACTCCGCGAACGTCATCGTTGAGGCTGAAGGCACGGTCACGGGGGTAATCGACTTCGGTCCCCTGACGCTCGTCGGCGATTGGCGCCTCGATGCTGCCAGCGCCCTGCTTTACCTGACCGGCATGGACGGGATCACGGAAGAGGACAAGAAGGTGGTCCACTCTTGTCTGACGGCCATCGGGCTTCGTGAGCAGGACGTGGCGCTCTATCGCTTGTTTTACGCCTTCTTGTTCCTGGACACGAAAAAGGCGGCCCTCCTCGATTGGTGCAGGGGTACGATCGAGACCGCCTGCTCAGCCTAGGCGGCTTCATTCGAAGGCGAATGTGCGACTGTCGAACCAAAGTGACGGACCGCTGGCATGAGCCCTGACCGACGCCGATCTATCGAGGTCGTAGAATACGATCCAGCTTGGCCAATCCTGTTCGAGGAGGTCCATGCGCGGCTGGAGCAACTGCTGTCGGGCTTGGTCGCCGAGATCCATCACATCGGCAGCACTGCCGTACCTGGTCTTAGCGCCAAGCCGAAGATCGATGTCGACATCCTCCTTCGGCGGCCTGCCGATATCCCGGAGGCCATCGAGAGGATGCAGGCAACGCGGGACTACACGTTCCATGGCGACAGGCATCAGGATGACATGTGGGTGTTCACCACCGGCCGAGGTTCGTACGGCCAGCGGCTTTACCTATGCGCGCCCGAGCATCCGACCCATCTGCGCCGGATCCTCTTTCGCGACTACTTGCGCCGCTATCCAGAGGCCGCTGCGACCTACGCTGCCTTGAAACACAGGCTGCACTTGAGGCCATCGATGACTGGAATCACTACACGGGAAGCAAGGGACCGTTCGTCGCCGAAATCGTGCGGCGAGCGATGATCGAGGGCTCCCTTGCGGTCGGCCTTCCGGCTCGCTCCCCATCCGAACCCGTTTAAAGACCGACTGTAAACGTGGAATTGCATGTTCTCCAGCACGCCTCGTCCAGCGCGCCGGCAGCAGACCGCCAGCCTCTTACGCGTCCAGCCTGCGCACCGAAGGTAGCAGGAGCCCATCCAAGAGGGCCGCACGCCATGCCGACGCTCCGGGTACTCCGTCTCGCGAAAATGGCCCGTGTCAAATCGGTGTCATTGTCGCCCTGATCGGTCTGTTCGGCTTCTTCTTCCTGCAACTGCCTCATTGAGTGAACGGGCTCACTCGCCAATCGCAGGAAGTCGACCCTGCCCACCCGACTACGCTCGGCGACCGGCCGTCATCATCGGGCAACTGTAAGTCGGGCAGCTTGGTCGATCTTGACGTCGAGGGATCCACGCTGTTCCTTGACGATGGATGGAGGCGCGATGAAGCTCGACGATGTCGCAAGGGCATGGGAGGCGAACGCCGAGACATGGACGCGTCATGCCCGGCGTGGGCTCGACGTCTATCGCGACGCGCTGAACACGCCCACCTTCTTGGCCTTGCTGCCGCCCGTCGACGGTCTCGTCGGCCTCGACATCGGCTGCGGCGAGGGTTCCAACACCCGGCAGCTCGCCCGGCGCGGCGCCTGCATGCGTGCCGTCGACATCGCACCGACCTTCATCCGCCACGCGCAAGAGACTGAAGCCGCCGATCCGCTCGGCATCACGTTCACGCTCGGCGATGGTCTATCGCTGCCGTTCAAGGACGGCGGCTTCGACTTCGCCACGGCCTTCATGTCGCTGATGGACATGCCGGACCCTGGTCAAGCTCTGCGGGAAGCGGCACGTGTTCTGCGCCCCGGCGGCTTCCTCCAGTTCTCCATTCTGCACCCCTGCTTCATGCCGCCCCACCGCAAGGTGTTGCGGGACGACGAGGGAAGGGTGCGCGGCGTCGAACTCGGAGGATATTTCGACCGCATCGACGGCCGGGAGGATACTTGGTGGTTCTCCACCTTGCCCAAGGCTGAACGGGATGAGGTTGAACCCTTCCGGACGCCGCGCTTCCACCGCACATTGTCCGAGTGGATCGCCATGATCGTCGGGACCGGCTTGGTGATCGAAGCGATGGGCGAACCCCGGGCCGACCCCGAGCTGGCCCGGACCGTGCCGATCGTGGCCGACACGGCGGTCGTGCCCCTGTTCCTGCACGTGCGGGCGCGCAAGCCACCAGCATCGCTCTGACGAGCCTCGACCACGTCCTACTCGCCATGCCGCCGGGACGGGAGGCCGAGGCCCGCACCTTCTACGCCGGCCTGCTCGGCTTGGCCGAAGTTGCCAAGCCTCTCAACCTCGCGGCCCGGGGAGGCTGCTGGTTCGTCGGCGGCGCCGCGAAGCTTCACCTCGGCGTCGACTGCGACTTCGTCCCGGCGCGGAAGGCTCATCCCGCCCTGCTGATCCCGAACCTTGCGGAACTGGTGAGCCGGCTCGAAGCGGCCGGGTACCTTTGCCGGGCAGACGAGCCGCTCGACGGCTACGACCGGCGCTACGTGGACGACCCGTTCGGGAACCGGATCGAGCTGATGCAGGTCGCGGCGCGCGCCTCGGGCGCGGCGGCAGATTCGACCGACGACGTGGTGACGATCAAGGCGGGTGAGTTGCGCCTCCTGGATGCAGGCACACGGGCTTCGGCCCAGGAGGTGGCAACCCTGCTGCACGACGACTTCGTCGAGTTCGGCAGCTCCGGCCGGGTCTTCGATAAGCCGGCGACGGTATCGAGCCTTGCGGCCGAAGAGAGCAGCGTCGGGACGATCGTGCGAGAGGCCGGGGATTTCACGTTCCGACGCCTCGGCCCCGATGCGGTGCTGGTGACCTATCGGGTTTCTAGACATAGGCCGGACGCGGCCGACAAGAAAAGTCTTCGCAGTTCGCTCTGGATCCGGGCGGAAGCCGGGTGGCGCCTGCTGTTCCATCAAGGAACAACCAGCGCCGAGCGGTCCATTGAGGAATCATGATGGCCAGGATCGTGATCATCGGCAACGCGGGTGGCGGCAAGTCGACCCTCGCTCGCAGGCTCGGGGCCGAGCGTGGGATACTACACGTGGAGGTCGATCGGTTCCTCTGGCATGACGGCTGGGTCCCCACGCCGACCGGTGTCTACGACCGGCTGCACGACGACGTCATCCAGCAAGACGCTTGGGTTGTGGACGGCCTCGGCCGCCAGGCGTCGATCCCACGCCGTCTGGCCCGTGCGACGGAGGTCATCCTGGTCGACATGCCGCTCTGGATGCACTTTTGGCTCGCCGCCGAGCGACAGATCGCTTGGGCCAATGGAACGCTCGAACATGCGCCCGGCGGCATCACGCAGGCGCCCCCGACCGAAGCGCTTTTCCGAACCATCTGGGAGGTGGATCGGGATTGGATGCCCGGCATCAGGACGCTTTGCACCGACATCGAGAGGAAAGGCACGGCCGTGCAGCGCATCGGAAGCGTCGAGGATCTGGATCGGTTCGCAAAGACGATAGGCGCACGCGCATGACCCGCACGGCGACTCTGCTGCGATGATCCAAGACCCGCCCCCTTCGATCCTCCCCGACACGGGCATTGCGACCCTGCTTGCCAGGCGGATCGACGTCCATCATCTCAGTCGTGGCATGGTGGTCGGCGTGACCGACGTCGCCGGCCACCGCTTCATCGCGCAAGGGCACTCCGACGCGTCGATGACCAACCCCGTCGACGCCAGCACGCTGTTCGAGATCGGCTCGATCACCAAGGTGTTCACCGCGCTCGTCCTCGCCGACATGGCCGACAAGGGCGAAGTGCGCCTGGACGAGCCGGTGCAAGACCTGCTGCCGAACGGCGTTCGCGTCCCGGCGCGCAACGGCCGGCCCATCACGCTGCTCGATCTTGCCAGCCATCGTTCAGGCCTGCCGCGCATGCCGGCGAACTTCGGGTTGGCTGAATGGACCGATCCCGAACGACCCTACACGCCCGACCTGCTCTACGCTTTCCTCGCGGATCACGAACTCGCGCGAACGCCGGGCGACGTGAATGTTTATTCGAACCTAGGTTATGGCCTCCTGGGTCACGCGCTTTCCCGCCGAGCCGACATCCCGTACGAAGCGCTGGTCCGTTCCCGGTTCCTCGACCCGCTGGCGATGCACCGGACCGTGATCGAGGTGCCGCAACATCTCGCGTCCGCGGTCGCCACGGGTCACGATGATGCGCTCGACGCCGTGCCTGCCTGGCGCTTCGGCGCGATGGAAGGGGCCGGCGCATTCCGGTCGAGCGCCGCCGACATGCTGCTGTTCGTCGACGCCCTGCGGACCCCCTCCACGTCCCCGCTGGCGACCGCCATCGCGACCCTGAAAACACCGCTGAAGGAGGGCGGCCTGGGCTACCGGACGGACCATCCGGACGGGAGCCTGCTGCTCTCGCATACCGGCGGCACCGGCGGGTTCCGGTCGTACCTGGGTTGCCTGCCGGCGTGGGACCGTGGCGTCATCGTGCTCAGCAACGCCTTGACGGAGATCACGGCCGATCTCGGGCTCCACATCCTCGATCCCCGCTTTCGGCTGATGTGGCACCGCACGGCGGTTCCGGTCGATCCCGCGCAATTCCTCCGACTGACCGGACGATACCGCCTGACGCCGACCCAGATCTTCGACGTGACCGCCGACGATCAAGGGCTTCTGGTCAAGCTGGGCGAGCAGAATACCTGTCGTGTGTTCCCGATCGTGTGTTCCCGACCTCCAACTGGAGCTTCTTCTACAAATGCGTGGGCGCGCAGCTGACGTTCGAGCCTGGCGAAGACGGCCGCGCCGCCAGTCTGATCCTGCACCAGAACAGCCATGATCAGATCGCCGAGCGGATCGCGTGAGCGACTGGGTCGCGCCCATGGGCCTCTCCATCCACCAATCTGCATCCCCGTCCGGCGATACCGTCTACTGGCCCGAACGCCTTCCGCCGCGCGGAGGCAGGGTTTGCTTGCACGGCAGTGACGGCGGGTTTTCGGGGTGGAACGACGTGAGCTGCTTGTTGCTGGCCGCCAACTTGCTGGCCGCCAACGGTTTCGTGGCGCTGGCGCACAGCTACAACCGGCCACGCCAGTCCGGCCGGGCGCCCGGCATCGATAGCGCGCTTCTCGACGGCACCGAAGCCGCGCTCGCCTTCCTGAAGCAGGAGCTTGCCGGCCATCGGTGCGGTGTCGGGTTGTTCGGCTACTCCAGGGGCGCGGAGCATGCACTACTCGCTGCGCAGCTCATGGCAGAAGATGGCAGCGACGCCACCCCAAGCGCCGTGGCAGTTCACTCGCCGCAGGATGCCATCTGGCCGGCCTTCATCCTGTCGGACTTCGAGACCGGCAGGGACTGGGATGGCGACCGGCATCTCCCCGCGTGGACATGGCGCGGCAACGCCGACCGTACGATGCCCGGAACGCTTTGGCGAGGCACCACGTCCCTATCCCGTACTGATCACGCAGGGAACCGAGGACGAGGTCTGGAATGCTGATTACGCCCGCCAGCTGGCCGACCGCATGGCTGCGGCTGGAACGCAAGTGGAAGCGCATTTCTTCGGCGGCGAGATTCACGCCTTTCGTCCAGACGCGCGCAATCGGGAATGGCAACTCACCGTCGATTTCTTCAGCCGGCATCTGGCTCCTCGATTGATCGGCATGCGTCCGGCTCTCGAAAACGACAAGCCTTATCTCGTCTGGCTGGAAGAGGCCTGCATGCGGGAGTACGCGGTCGCCCTGTGGGGCGAGTGGCCGCCGGAACTCGGCGTGCGCACCACAGTCGCGGGATGCCGCATCATCATGGTCGACGGCAAAACCGCAGGCTGCGTCACCACGGAGGCGCTCGTCGATCATTTATGGCTCGACGAGCTGTTCATCGCGCCGACGTTTCAGCGGCTGGGTGTCGGTTCGCATATCCTAAAGCAGGTCGTCAGCGAGGCTAAGCGCGTTTCCCTCCCGCTCAGACTGAGCGTGCTGACCACCAATCCAGCCATCGCCTTCTACCTCCGGCACGGCTTACGCGTCCGCGAGCGGACGGCAGAGAGAATTTATCTCACCTCCGAGCTGCCGGTTCGACGACCGACGTCCCGGTGACCTGCCCGGCCGCCGTTTCGCCGGCACGGCCGGCGGACGAGGCTCAAAGGGGACGACGTCAGCTCGGTCGCTGAAGTGGAACAGGCTCCCGTCCATTGATGCTGGCAACGGCTAGGTGTCCTGCCTCATTGCAGATTGGTGTGGCGGCGCCACATGGCGGCCTGCGCGTCCGGCCCCGATCCAAGACGAAGTGCCAAGGCGTCGAACATCACGAGGCAGGCCTGCTCGAACACCGAGCCGCCGAACTGGACGGACGCGTCCATCGGCACGGTCAGGAGCAAATCCGAAGTCCGAGCCAACAGGCTTTCCGGCTTGTGCGTGACGACGACCAAGGTCGCGCCTTCGGCCTCGGCGGTGGTGGCGAAGGAGGTGCTCACCGGCGTCTTGCCGGACCCGCAAACAAGCACCAGCGTATCGCCTTGCCGGATGGCTGGTGCCGTGACCTCACCTACGACATGCACCGGCGTAGCCGGCGTGCATGAGTCGCACCGCCGCCATCTGCGCGATCAGACCGGACCTGCCCTGGCCTGAGAAGAACAGACGGCCGTCTTTGGCCTCAAAGGCTTTGGCCAAGTGCTCGAACTGCGAAGGATCGACCTGCGCCAACAAGGCGCTCAGTTCCCTCTCAACCACCGCCCAGGGTGCAGCCATGGTTTCTTCGCGCATCGCCCGCTGACCTTTTCTATCGCGCGAAAGACTTGCAGACTCGGCATCCTGTGTCACCGGCTTGCCAGGAGAAACAATGAGCTTCGGTCGCATCGCAGTCCTGGCGGACATTCACGGCAATCTGCCGGCCCTGGAGGCCGTCTTGGCTGAAGTTGATGCCGCCCGGGTCGACGTCGTGGTCCTGAACGGCGACCTCGCGGATGGCCCGTTCCCGACCGGGACGCTCGAACGGCTTGAGGCGCTCGGGGATCGCGCGATCTGGCTGCGCGGCAACGGCGACCGGTGGCTGGCCGAGGCGCGAGCGGGCCGCTACCACCATGCCGACGTGGCCACCGATGCGATGATTCAGTGGGCGGCACGAGCGATCTCGGAGGCACAAGCGGAACGCCTCGGTGCATTGCCGCTCTCCTGCACGTTTGCCGTTGCCGGATTGGGAACGGTCGGGATATGCCACGCGACGGGCCGCAACGACGACGAAATGTTCCTCGTGGACAGCAGCCTCGACCATGCGTTGGCGGCCTTCGCCGCATTGGAGGGCGACACGGTCGTCCTCGGTCATTGCCACATGCCCTTCGACCGCCTCTTTAACCGACGCCGCTTCATCAACGCAGGATCGGTCGGGATGCCTTACGGACACATGGGTGCGTCCTGGCTCCTGCTCGGTGCCGAGGTCGTCCTGAAACGGACGCCCTACGACGTGGAGCGCGCCATTGAGCGCATGCTCGTGAGCGGCATGCCTGGCGTGGAGGATTTCGTCGAAAGCTACGTGAAGGCGACTCCGAGCGATGCGGAGGCGCTGACAGACTACCGCGAGATCTTGCAGCGCCAGCAGCAGGCGCAGGACTTCGGTTGAAACTCCACCGTCGTGAGCCCGGTCAAGGTGCCGGATTGAAGGCTGCTGCCATCTCCCGGACACGGTAGGTCACCTGCCAGCCGCCGCCACCTTCAGCATCATGGGCGAGGAACATTCCAGGTACGGTGCCTGAACATTCAAGCCGATGCCTTGCGG
The DNA here is from genome assembly GCF_026130545.1 of Lichenifustis flavocetrariae. GTDB lineage: Bacteria > Pseudomonadota > Alphaproteobacteria > Rhizobiales > Beijerinckiaceae > Lichenihabitans > Lichenihabitans flavocetrariae. Next base: position 38,379 of record NZ_JAMOIM010000039.1, read on the forward strand.
GCTGCGAAGGCCATGTGAACTCCGACGGCGGCGAACACGACCAGACCGCCGGCGATGGTACCGCTGCCGAGCGTCTCGGCGAAGACCAGCCACACCCACAGGGGCGCGAGCGGCGCATCGAGGGCGCCGATGAGCGCGGTCTCGACCGGGGGCAGAAGGCGGGCTCCCAAAGTGAACAGTGCCAGGCCGGCTGCCGAGTTGACGAGGCCGAACGACACCAGGAGCAACAGGTCGGTGCCGCCGATCGCCAGAGGGTGTCCGAGCGGCCAGCACGCCAGTCCGCTCAACAAGGCCGACAGGGCCGCCGCCGCGAGGGCCGAAACGCCGCCGAAGCGGCGCGCCAGCACCATCATGCCGGCCACGGCGACCGTCATCCCGAGCGCGAGGGCGTCACCGAATACTCCGCAACGGCCACCTCGAACCCGGCATGCAGGTGGTCACCAAGCCGCTCGCGATGGAAACGCCGGCGCGACGGATCAAGGGGATGATCACCGAGTGGTGAGCCGTCGCATAGGGGCGATCCTAAGTGACCTCGGAGCCTAGGCAGTCCGAGTAGGCTTCGCACGACTGCCTTCCGCCGCCTTTTGGAGCACGCGGGACAGGTCCTCGATCGAATAGGGCTTGTGCAGCAGTTCAAAGCCGTGGCTGCCGTCCTGGGCCAGGACCTGACTGTACCCCGACGTTAGCACGACCGGCAAGTCCGGGTGCAAGCGCCTTACTTTCTGGCCAAGCTCGATCCCGTTCATGCCCGGCATCATCACGTCGGAGAACATGATGTCGAATGCGTCTGCGGTCAGTTCCAGCACGGAGAGGGCTTGCGCGGCGTCGCACGCAAGCGTCGTTCGGTACCCGAGTTCCTGGAGGGCCTGGACCGAGAACGCGCCGACATCCGCGTTGTCCTCCACCAGCAACACGGACGTGCCATGGCCGGCGACCAGAGGCGCGGGCACCGGTGCCGCATCCGTTTCGACGGCGGGCTCTTTCACGCTCGGAAGATAGAGCGTGAACGTCGTGCCCCGGCCGACCTCGCTCTCCACCGCGACCGACCCACCCGATTGCTTCGCGAACCCGAACACCTGCGAGAGGCCGAGGCCGGTCCCCTGGCCGACCGACTTCGTCGTGAAGAACGGTTCGAAGATCCTCTCCAGGTCGCCCGAGGCGATTCCCGATCCGGTATCGGAGACGGAGACGGCGACGAAGGCACCCCAAACCTCCGGGTGCGCGCGCGCGGCCGGTATGCGCGACGCCGGTTCGACGATGATCGTCAGTCGTCCTTCGCCGTCCATGGCGTCGCGAGCGTTGACGGCGAGGTTGATGAGCGACGTGTCGAATTGACTTGGATCGGCGTTGATGAAGCAGGCCGCATCCGGCAGACGCTTGTCGATCGCGATGCGGGATCCCGTGAGGGGGGCGACCATGTCGGCTACCGTGTGCACGGAATTAAGAACGCCGAACACCTCGGGCTTGAGCGATTGCCGGCGCGCGAAGGCGAGAAGCTGACTGGTCAGCTTGGACGCGCGGGTTGTAGTGTCCGAGATCGCCTCGACGTAACGTCGGCGCCGCTCCTCGGCCAGATCCGGCCGTTTCAGCAGGTCCACCGACGACCGGATCACGGTCAGCAGGTTGTTGAAGTCATGCGCGACGCCACCCGTGAGTTGGCCGATCGCCTCCATCTTCTGGGATTGCCGAAGGCTCTCCTCGACCCGTTCCCGCTCGGCCATCTCATCGCGCAGCGCGCTGTTCGCGGCCGCCAGGGCCTTCGTCCGTTCCACCACCCGCGCTTCCAGCGCCTCCGCGGCGTGGGATTGGGCCCTCAGAAAGACGCGAACCTCGTATTGGCGGATCCGCGACCGTACGGCTGCCGAAACCATGCTCGTCAGGTTCAGCGCCTGCACCGGCCGCTCAAGCAACGAGACATTGCGCAATGTCCGAACCGTCGCCTGGCGCCACGCCAGGAGAGGCGGCCGCGCCTGACGGCTCGTCAGCATCACGAAGGGCAGATCCGACCAGGGCGGTTGTCCCTCGACCCACGCGATCAGGGGCGAGAGATCCTTGCCGACCAGGGCCTCCTCGGCGACGAACACTGCCGCCGCGCCGACCTGGATCCTCGCGACCAAGTCGACCAGATCGCGGCAGATCTCGACGGACATGCCGGCACGGCGAAGGACCTCGGCCGAGGCCGGACCGTCACGGCCGATCGGGGCGAGGATGAGGACGCGACTGGTTGCTTCCTCAAGCGCCGTCAACCGACCCCTCCTTCATCAGCGGCTTGCTGTCCCCCGTGTATCGAGGCGTGCCCGAGAAGATGCCGCTGAAATCGGTGAGGGGCGGCCCGAGGGTCACGCCTTGCGAGGTCAGCTGGAACTCGCGGATGCTGTGTTCGTGGCTGCCGCTCCGCTTCTTGACGACCGAGAGCATTCGCCTCACGTTGCCGGCATATTCGAAGTACCGCACCATCAAAACGGCGTCGCTCAGGTAGCTGATGTCGAGCGGGGTCTCCATGGGCCCGACGAGCCCGTGCTGCGCGAGCACCAGGATCGTCAGCACCCCCCTCTGGCCGAGATAGGTCAGAAGCTCATGCATCTGGAGGATCAGGAATCGACCATCCGGCATGGCGTTCAGGTAGCCGTTGAGGCTGTCGATCACGACGAGCCGGGCGCCGTTGACCTCGACGCTGCGTCGTACCGTGGCGGCGAACTCGCCCGGCGACAGCTCGGCGGGATCAATCTGCTGGTAGCGGATGCGGCCGTTCTCCATGGCCGCCCGCAAGGGAAGCCCGAGGGTTCGGGCTCGGGCTTCCAGGGTTCCCCGCCCTTCATCGAAGGCGAAGAAGGCACAGGTCTCCCCGCGCTCGGCTGCCGCGATCGCGTAGGTCAGCGCGACCGAGGACTTGCCGACGCCGGCAGCTCCGATCAGGAGTGCGTTCGTCCCCCGCTCCAGGCCGCCGCCCAGCATCCTGTCCAGGTCCGCGTTGCCGCTCGGAACGAATCCGGTGTCGAACGAAGCGTGGTGCTCGGCAGCGACGAGGCGGGGATAGATCTCCAGGCCGCCCCGCTTGATGGTGAAATCGTGGTAGCCGCCCCGGAACTGAATGCCCCGCATCTTGACGACGCGGAGCCGCCGACGCTCCGCCCCGTACTCGATCGCGATCTGTTCGAGCAGCACGACGCCATGGGCTATCGAGTGAAGCTGGATGTCGGTTTCATGCGAGGAAAGGTCATCGAGGACGATCAGGGTGCATGACCGGCTCGAAATGAAATGTTTCAACGCGAGGACCTGACGCCGGTAACGCAGGTGGCTCTGCGCCAGGAGACGCAATTCCGAAAGGCTGTCGAAGACGACCCGGGACGGGTTCGACGCGTCTATCCTGTCGAAGACCAGCTTCGTCGTTTCGCTGAGTTCTATTTCTGCCGGATGGAACACCGTGAGTTCCTGCTCGGGGTCCAGGGTGACTTCCCTCGGGACCAGCTCGAAAACCTCGATCCCGTCCAGGGACCATCCGTGCCGCTTGGCGACGAGGGTCAGTTCCGCGAGCGTCTCGGACAGGGCGATGTAGAGGACGCGTTCGCCTTGCCGAACGCCTTCGAGGAGGAATTGCAAGGCGATGGTCGTCTTGCCCGAGCCGGGGCTGCCTTCGTAGAGGTACATGCGGTTCGGGTCTAGGCCGCCGCCTAGAATGTCGTTCAGGCCCTCGCTGCCCGTCGAAATGCGCGGTACTTCCTCGTCGGAGTCCTGGTTTGTCTCCGGCTTGTCGATCATGGCCTCATTCCTGTCGCGGGCTTGCCACTCCCAGGTGCAGGGGAATGTGATCGTTGATCACGCCAGCCGTTCTGACCGCGTCAGGACAAGACGTTATGGCGGCAGTGGGTTCGTGTCTACGGGCCAGGATCCGGTGGGTATGTGGCCGATTCGGCAACGGAAGTACCTCGCCAAGACGGCGCGCGACGCGACGTGGCGGTTCGCTGGACGGACGGTCGCCTCTCTTCACCTCCCTCCTGAGCAGGCGCCCGAGCGGCCTCTTCGACTGGCTGACCTGACCGGAGGACGGCTTCGCCTCGATCTCCTGCCGCAACGGTGCCGGCCTGCCTTCATCCCCTGCGGCAGGGCCACATTCCTCGCAAGGCAAGAAGCTTGTCCAGCGACGTCCTCCGCTGGCACTGCGGTCCTGACAGATGCGGCGTCGATCGCCTCCGGCACTTGCATCGCCATCGAGACCGCGATGGACGCGGGCCCAAGCGGAAGCAGGAGATCGACATGAGCGTCATCGGCACCTTCAAGTCCAACGGCAACGATTTCACCGGCGAGATCGCCACCCTCACCATACGGGCAAGGGACGTCCGGATCGTCCCCGCCAAGCGGACCGCGGAAAACGGGCCGAGCCACCAAGTCTACGCCGGTCAAGCCGAGATCGGCGCGGCCTGGAGCAAGAGGTCCAAGGAGGGTCGGAACTACCTGTCGGTTCTCCTCGATGACCCGAGCATGATGGCGCCGTTCTACGCCAGCTTGGTGTCGAACGATGAGGATAAGGACCACAGCCTTCTCTGGTCGCGGGGCACCCGACGCGACCGGGATTGACGGTAGTACGGCGCCTCGTCCAAGGCGGGGCGCCGTCGAGCGATCGCCGGCCAAGTGGAGGCCCGGCACCGAGACCTACTTAATTTGCCCATCGACGCCTTCGGCCGCATCGAAGTCGTGCCGCACTGGGCACGCAAGTCACCGGGACGGACCCTCAGGATCGCCCGACCTTGCTCAGTTGCCCGAGCATCGTCTCCGGTGCGACGCGACTGGCAATCTTCAGGATGTTGCTCGGGCCAGGGCGGATCTCGGTCTTGCCATCCTCGATGGCGGCGATGGATCGCCGGACGAGGACATCGACCGGCATACCCTTCTCGCCCTTCATCCGGTCCTTGAACTCCGTCGAGAAGAGAGGCGTCTCGGTCAGGGGCGGCGCAAGCTCGACCACGGTGACGTTCGTGCCTTCGAGCTGGACCCGCAGACACCGCGTGTAGGCACGCAGCCCCGCCTTGGCCGCCGAGTAGATCGGCGAGATCGGGAACGGCACGAACGCCAGCCCCGACGAGACGTTGACGATCAGCGCGTCCGGCCGGGACAGGAGATGGGGCAGGAACCGCTGCACCATCCGGATCGGGCCGTTGAGGTCGATGTCGATCTCGCGCGTGACGTCGTCGAGCGGACGCTCCTCCGCGAGCTTCACGATCCGCATGATGCCGGCGTTGTTGATGAGCGTATCGAGTTCGGGGAACCGAGCGATCAACGTGTCGTGCAGCGCGTGGATATCTTCTGCTGCGCTCGCGTCGCTCCGGAAGGCCTGAAGCCCGGGGAAGCGCCGCTTCGCGGCCTCAAGCGCCCCATCGTGCCGCCCGGTGACGATCACGACGTTGCTTCGCGCGATCAACTGGCCGGCGAGTTCGAGGCCGATGCCGCTGCTTCCTCCCGTGATCAGAATGGTCCTTGCCGTAAGCTTCATCGTCCCGTTTCCCTAGCCTGTGTACGAAGCAAAGGGTGGGCGCTATGCTCTCCGATGGAAAGAAGGCACTTAATCCTTCCATACGCACCCCGAGGAGACCATCATAATGTCGATCGCCGCGAAGTTCACCGACGAGCAGATCGCGGCCGCAAAGCGGTACGCGGGCATGACCCCGCCGAGCGCGATCGATCCCCGCATCGAGGCGCTCGTCACCGACCTGATCGGCCGGGTAGCCGACAAGTGGACGATGCTGATTTTGGAGGTGCTGGCGGAGAAGGGCACGCTTCGCTTCAGCCGCCTTGCCGAGGCGATCGGCAACATCAGCCAGAAGATGCTGACGCAAACCCTGCGGACGATGCAGCGTGACGGGCTGATCGAGCGAACCGTGTACCCTGTCGTCCCACCGAAGGTGGAGTACAAGCTCACGGAACTCGGCTTCACGCTCGGCGCGGCCTTCTGCGGCGTATGGGTATGGGCGGCCGAAAACCTCGCGCGGGTCGAGCAAGCACGATCGGCTTTCGACCTGGGGGATTAAAACCGGTCGTTTGTGGTCGCCTGCTGCAACAGCGCCGGCCGACCGCTAAAACACCGGGAGGCCCAATCTTCTAGGCTGCGGCCCGAACTTTGGCCATCGCCGCCTTGATGTCGCGCGCCGGCGGCATGCCGAACAGGCGTCCGTACTCGCGCGTGAACTGTGGAACGCTCTCATACCCGACGTCGTAGGCGGCATCGCTAATGCCCGCGCCTTCGGCAAGGAGAAGTCGGCGGGCTTCGATCAGCCGGAGTTGCTTCTGGAACTGCAAGGGCGTCAGCGACGTGGCTGCCCGGAAGTGCACATGGAACGAGGACGGGCTCATCCCGGCAGCCTCGGCGAGATGCTCCACCCGCAATGGCCTCGCGTACTCGGACCGTATGACGGAGACGGCTCTCCCTATCCGATGCGCATGGCTGTCGGCAACGCCGAGGGCCCGGATGGCCCCGCCATGCCGGCCCGACAACAGCCAGAAGTGAAGCTCGCGCACCAGTTGGTCTTGCAGCACGGCCAGGGCATCCGGACGGTCAAGTAGACGCAGGAGGCGCAGCGCCGCGTCCGAGACCTCCGTCTCGGTGGGATCGACCTGGACCGGGGTTCCCATGCCATAGGGGGCGGAGCCCATTTCCATGACCAGCCCCTCGATGACGGAGAGGTCGAGATTGACGACGAGCGAGACGTAGGGTGCGGGGACCGACGCCCGCGTGACCTGGCTGACGGTCGGCACGTCGGCGGCGATCAGCAGGGATTCTCCCGCGCCGAAGTCGAAGGTCTTACCGCCCATGGTCACCCGCTTGCTGCCCTGGAGCACCAGCGCGACCAACGGCTTCGAGATCGCGTAGGTCAGCGCGGTCGGCATGTTCTCCCGAAGGACCGTCAATCCGGCGATGGGCGTGGGTGCCACGCCGCCGCGACAGTGCAGGTCGGCGTGACGGCGAGCGGTTTCGAGCAGCGCGTCTATCATCCGGGCATCATACCCACAGGCATGTGGGAGGCCATCCCATGACGTGTTTTAAGCAAGATCGGTAACGGCTCCACATCAAATTATGTGGCGTCCCCGCTCCGTCGTTGCGCCAAGGATGCAGCGCGGCGCGGAGGATCGAGCAAGAAAGAACGAGCATCAAGCAACACGGAAGTCCCATGTTGTCCGATGGTGAGGTCATCGCAACACGCACACCAGAGGGAACTTCGATGACCACTATCTCGCTCGTCACCGGCGGCAGCCGCGGCCTCGGCCGCAACACCGCCGTCAGCATTGCCCGCCACGGCGGCGACGTCATCCTGACCTATCGCGGCGGCGCAGAGCAGGCGAAGGCCGTCGTCTCGGAGATCGAGGCGCTCGACCGGCGTGCCGTTGCTTTGCCGCTCGACGTGACCGACGTCTCGACCTTCGCGGCCTTCGTCGAAAGTGTCCGCGCGGACTTGACGAAGAACTGGAACCGCGAGAGCTTCGACCACCTCGTCAACAACGCCGGCCAAGGGGAGATGGCGAGCTTCGCGGATACGACCGAGGCGCAATTCGACGCGCTTTTCGACACGCACGTGAAGGGCGTGTTCTTCCTGACCCAGGCGCTTCTGCCCGTCCTGGCGGACGGCGGCCGCATCGTGAACCTCTCCTCCGGGCTGACCCGAGTCTCGTTCCCCGGCTTCTCCGCCTACTCGGCCGCCAAGGGCGCCGTCGAGATCCTGACCCTGTACATGGCCAAGGAATTCGGTAGCCGGGGCATCACGGCCAACACGGTGGCGCCCGGCGCGATCGAGACCGACTTCCTGGGCGGCGCCGTCCGCGACATGCCCGACCTCAACAAGCAGTTCGCCGGGATGACCGCCCTCGGCCGCGTCGGCATGCCCGACGACATCGGTCCGATGATCGCCAGCCTGTTGGGCACGGACAATCGTTGGGTCACGGGTCAGCGCATCGAGGTGTCGGGCGGCCAGGTCATCTGATCGGCTCGAACAGCGCCTCGGAAAGGCGAAGCTGTCTCACCGGTCGAGCGACCGGCTGTGTCCGACCTTCGGACGGCTGCGCGTTCGGCCGTAGAGTCACGCACCCCTTTGGGCGAGCAGCCAACGGCGGACGCTTTCCGTGGGCTTCGGCTGGCGCGGCTTACGGATGGTGATCACGTAGGAGGCGAGTCCGCCGCGCATGGTGGCGGCGAAGGCTTGGACCAGCCACCTCGACCTGAGATCCTCCTCCACCAGGAAGCGGCTTGCCACCGCCAAGCCCTGGCCGGCGGCTGCCGTGTCGATCG
>NZ_JAMOIM010000003.1:0-230251 GCF_026130545.1 Lichenifustis flavocetrariae
GACCTCGGCCGCGCCCTCGGCAAAAGCACCTACGGCCAATACCTCCTGCGCCTCGCCGAAACACCCGCAAACTGAGCTGGTGAGGCCGGTCAGCTCAAGGACGACCGACGACAGTTCGAGCAATCAGGCGGAGCTGTAAGCAGATTTCAGGGAGCCTCGACTTCGGTCCAAATGCCCCCGGCCGTCGATGAGCGAACGCAAGCCGCGATGAAGGCCATGCCCTTGAGGCCGTCCTCGATCGTCGGATAAGTGACGGCGGCGTTCGGTGTCGTGCCGGCTTCGGCTGCGCCGATCGCCTCGGCGGCCTCGCTGTAGATCGTCGCAAAGCCTTCGAGATAGCCCTCGGGATGGCCTGGCGGCAGGCGGGACACGCGCCGGCCCGCCTCCCCGGTGCCGGCACCGTTGCGGGTGAGGAGCTGTTTGGGCTCACCGAAACGCGTGAACCAGAGCTGGTTCGGATTCTCCTGATGCCATTCGAGACCCGCCTTGTCGCCGTAGACCCGCAGACTGAGACTGTTCTCCTGCCCGACCGCGATCTGGCTCGCCCACAACATGCCCTTGGCGCCGTCCGCGAAGCGCAGCAGAACCTCCACATTGTCGTCGAGCCGCCGCCCCGGCACGAAGCTCGTGAGATCCGCCAGGACCCGGTCGAGCGTCAGGCCGGTGACGAAGCTCAGCAGGTTGTAGGCATGCGTGCCGATATCTCCGATGGCGCCGCCCGCGCCTGAACGTTCGGGATCCGTGCGCCATTCGGCCTGCTTGGAGCCACTCGTCTCGGCCGCATTGGTCAACCAGTCCTGGGCATATTCGGCCTGGACGTAGCGGAGGCTGCCGAGCTCGCCCGCCGCGATCATCGCGCGAGCTTGCCGGATCAGCGGATAACCGGTGTAGTTGTGCGTGAGGATGAAGAGTTTCCCAGACGACTTCACCGCGCGGGCCAGCGCCCTGGCGTCGTCGGTCGTCGCCGTAAGCGGCTTGTCGCAGATGACATGGATGCCGGCGTCGAGAAAGGCTTTGGCGGCCGGGTAATGCATGTGGTTCGGCGTCACGATCGCGACAGCCTGGATGCCATCGGGCCGCGCGGCTTCCGCCTTCGCCATCGTTGCGAACGAGTCGTAGATGCGGTCCGGGGCGAGACCCAGCGCCGCGCCCGACTCCCGTGACTTCTCTGGTGTCGACGAGAGGGCCCCGGCGACGAGGTCGAAGCGGTCGTCGATCCGAGCGGCGATGCGATGAACGGCGCCGATGAAGGCCCCTACTCCGCCTCCCACCATGCCGAGGCGGATCCTGCCGCCAGCGGTCGGGGCGGCGCTTGCTTCGATGGCCATGCGGATCTCCCTAGATGCCCAGAATGCGACGGTTGGCGGCCTGATCCGTGCCCCCGGAGGCAAAATCGTCGAAGGCCTTGCCGGTCACGGGGATGATGTGGGCCGCAATGAACTCCGCTCCCTCACGTGCCCCGGTCTCGGAGTCCTTCAAGGCACATTCCCATTCGAGCACGGCCCAGCCATCGAAATCGTTGGCGGCCATCTTGGCGAAAATGGCGGCAAAGTCGACCTGACCGTCGCCCAGGGAGCGGAACCGGCCGGCCCGGTCGACCCACGAAGCATAACCCGAATAGACGCCCTGGCGCCCGGTGGGATTGAACTCGGCGTCCTTCACATGGAAGGCCCGGATGCGCGTGTGATAAATGTCGATGAAGGCCAGGTAATCGAGCTGCTGGAGCACGAAGTGGCTTGGGTCATAGAGGATGTTGGCCCGAGGGTGATTGCCGACGGCTTCGAGGAAACGCTCGAACGTGGCGCCGTCGAACAGATCCTCGCCCGGATGAAGCTCGTAACAGGCATCGACGCCGTTTTCGTCGAAGGCGTCGAGGATCGGACGCCAGCGCGTCGCGAGTTCTTCGAAGGCGGTGTCGATCAGTCCGGCCGGACGCTGCGGCCACGGGTACACATAGGGCCAGGCGAGCGCGCCCGAGAATGTGGCATGCGCCTTGAGGCCGAGCCGGCCGGACGCCTTGGCGGCGGCTTTCATCTGCGTCACGGCCCAGGCCTGGCGCGCCTTTGCGTCGCCGCGCACGCGCTCAGGCGCAAAGCCATCGTACATCGTGTCATAGGCGGGATGGGTGGCGACCAGCTGGCCTTGGAGGTGAGTGGAAAGCTCGGTGATCTCCAAACCATGCGCCGCGACCCGACCCTTGATGTCGTCGCAATAGCCCTGGCTTTCGGCTGCTTGGTCGAGGTCGAACATTCCCGGCACGAAGGTGGGGATCTGCACGCCCTTGTAGCCGAGTCCCGCCGCCCATCCGCACAGGCCGTCGAGCGTATCGAACGGCGCAGCCGCGCCCGCGAACTGCGCCAGGAAGATGCCCGGTCCCTTCAAGGTCTTCATGTTTTCCATTCCTCCCTCGGGTTGTGTTCAGCCCTTTACGGCGCCGGCCGTCAGTCCGGCAACCATCCATCGCTGCGCCGCCACGAAGATCACGATGGCGGGCAGGATGGTCAGCGTGATGAAGGCCAGGACCAACTGCCAAGCGGTCGAATACTGGCCCTGGTAATCCATCAGGCCGAGCGGCCACGGATAGAGCGCAGTGCTGTTGAGCAGAATCAGCGGCACGAGATAGTTGTTCCAGCTGCCCACGAAGGCGATGATACCGACCGTCGACAGGATCGGGCGCGACAGCGGCAGCGTGATGTAGAGGAAATAGCGGATATAGCCGCAGCCATCGATGCGGGCGGCATCGAGCAGTTCCGACGGCAGCTGACGGAAACCGTTGCGCAGCAACAACGTCGCCATGGCGAGGCTGAAGGCCACCTGGGGCAGCACCACGCCCGTATAGCTGTCGAGCAGCCCCAGGTCTCGCACCTGGATGAAGAGCGGCAGGATGGCCGCGGCAGCCGGGAACATCAGGCCGAGCGTCAGATAGGTCAGTAGGAATTGCTCGCCGAAAAAGCGCAAATGCGCGAACGCGAAAGCCGCCATGCTGGAGAGCCCGAGCGTGAGGGCGACAGTGGCGGCCGCGACGATCAGCGAATTGCCCAGCACCTGCCAGTAGCGCGCACCCGACAGGATCGCCCAATAGTTCTCCCAATGCCAGACATGGGGAAGCCCGAGCGGGTTGGTCCGCAACTCACCGACCTCCTTGAAGCCGCCAAACGCGGTGGCAAGCAGGGGCAGCAGCACGATTGCGGCGACCAGGAGTAGGACGGTCAGGCGGAAGGGAGGGTACAGGTCGAGCGTTGCCCATCGGCGCGGCTTGGCATCGCGACCGACGAGCCCGTAAGGGGACTGAAGGGTACGAAGCTCACTCATGGCGCATCAGTAGCCGCTGGTAGCCGAAGGCGAACAGCACCGAGACGGCGAACAGGACGACGCCGACGGCCGAGCCGAAACCGATCCGCATGCGGCCCATTCCGAAGCTGTAGAGAAACGACACCATCGTATGGGTCTGGTCGAAGGGTCCGCCTCCGGTCAGCGGGATCACCATGTCGAAGAGCTGCAGTGCGCCGATGATCGAGAAGAACACCGACAGCTTCAGCATCGGCGCAAGCTGCGGCAGCGTCACATGCCAGAAGCGTTGCCGCGCCTTGGCGCCGTCCATGGTGGCGGCTTCGTAGAGCGAACGATCGATGCCTTGCAGGCCGGCGATGTAGAGCATCATGTGAAAGCCGAAATATTTCCAAACGATGACGATGATCAGCGCCGTGAAAGCCGTGCCGGGGGCGGCCAGCATGTAGAGCGGCCCGAAGCCGAGCTGCTGGGCAAGGCTCGAGACGGGGCCGTAGTCGCCGTCAAAGATGAAGCGGAAGATCAGGCCGGCCGCGACATCGGCCAGGATGTAGGGCAGGAAGAAGATCATCCGGAAGGCCACGGAGCCGATTTCCCGCCGCGCCAGCAGCAACGCCATGCCGAGCGCGAGCGGCAATTGAATGCCGATCGAAGCCACGATGATGAGCAAATTGTTGAGGGCCGCCTGGCGGAACGTCGCATTGGCGAAAAGCTGGAGGTAGTTCTTGACGCCGATGAAGGCCTTCGGCACCCCGTAGCCGTTCCAGTTGTAGAAACTGTAGCGCGCCGCCTCTCCCATCGGCACCACGACGAAGAGCGTGAAGAGCAGAACGGCCGGCGGCACAAAGACGGCCGCAGTGACCAGCATGGCACGTGGTCGCCTCGGACGGCGCCGGGGAAGCACGAGGGCCGTCACGACCTCACTGCTCGTCGAAGGCTTGCTGCAGGGCCTTGGCGCCATCTTCCGGCGTCATCTGGCCGGCTGGGATCGCCACCGAGATGTCGTTGACCACCCGACCCACGGACGGCCCGAGATCCTGATCGAAGAAGATCTGCAGGGCGGTCGCGTGGGCGAGATCCTCTGCGACAGACTTGGTCACGGGGTTGGACACATCCGCGCCCGTGCCCACGATCGCGGGAATGTAGTAGCCCTTCGCGGCCGCCTCTTTCTGGTATTTCTCCTGGCTGAAGAAGCGAAGGAAGTCCTCGGCCTCCTTGGGCGCGTTCTTGCTTACCAGGAAGCCGTTCACCCCGCCGAGCGCGTCGGTCGCCAGTCCCTTGCCGCCTGCGACGGTGGGGAACGAGAACGTACCGATGTTGTCGTCGGAGAGGCCCTTGCTGTCGGCCGCGTTGTTCTTTTGCGTGTTGACGAGCCAGTTGCCCATGAGTTGCATCGCGCCCTTGCCGTCACCGAACAGCCCGGCCGCTTGGAGGTGCAGCGTCCCCTGGTAACCCGGCTGGAACGGATCGAGCTTCGCCAGTTCTTGCAGCTTCTTGCCGGCATCGACGAAGACCGGACCCGTGAATCCACCGTCCTCACCCGCCTTGGCCCGTTTCAGGATGTCGGCTCCGCCCTCGCGGAGGACCAGATAGGACCAGTAGAAGTGCATCGGCCATTTCTCGCCGGCGCCCACCACGATCGGGGTGATACCGGCCGCCTTGATGGTCTTCACGGCCGCCAGGAAGTCGTCCCAACTCTTGATGTCGGCGGCCTTGACGCCGGCCTTGGCGAACAGTGCCTTGTTATAGAAGAACGCCACCTTGCTCATCAGCACCGGGACGCCGAGCGTGTCACCGCCGCTCTGGAATGCCTTCGCGGCGGTCGGAACCAGGGATGCGGCGAAGGGCTGCACGGCCGCCGTGATGGGTCGGATAAAGTCGGCTTGCTGCTGCGCCAACATGACGCCGCCACCCCATGAAAAGATCAGGCTCGGCGGGTCCTTGCTTTGCAGCATGGTCGGTAGCTTGGCCTTGAAGGCTTCGTTCTCGATATACTGGAACTGAACCGTGATGTCGGGATGTTGCGCCGTGTAGTCCTTGCCGATGCGGTCCCACAACGCCCGCTCTCCGGGGTCCGTTTCGACATGAACGGCCGTCAGGGTCGTGGCGAAACCCGAGCCCGTCAGAGCCAAACACAAGGAAACGCCCAACAGCAGCGGCTTCAACATGGTTCCTCCCGAGAACAACGCGTCCGCTTTTGTTTTCTGCGGCTCACGGATTTAATCTCGCGTGGTTTTGAGAGGCAAGTCAAGTCTACAGGAGAGGATACGGCGTGTCCGAGGTGTTGATCATGATTGACAGTACCCTTTCCAAGCCGGATTAATGCGGAACCCGTAATAAAGCGGGAGTCACGCGCACCGGTCTCCATGAAAACCGCCGACCCTGAATTGATGCGCGCCATCAACCGCTTCCATGTCATGGATGCGGTGCGCCGCTTCGGGCCGATCGCCAGGGTCGAGATCAGTACCCGCACGGAGCTGAGTCCGACCACAGTCTCGGCCATCACGGCGGCGCTGCTCGAAGACGGCCTTATCGTCCCGCGCCAGATGGGCGACCTGCGGGATGCCGCGCGTGGTCGTCCCCGGGTCCTGCTGGAACTCAATCCCGAAGCCGCCCAGGTGGTGGGCGTCAAACTCGCACCCGACCGCATCACCGTGGTGCTGACCAATTTTCGCGCCGATGTCCTGGCACAGCTTGCCTTGCCGATCCGCCTCAGCCGACAGGCCGCCGCCGTGGTGGCCGACCTCGTCGAGGACGGCATTCGCCAATGCGTGGCGGATGCCGGATGTCCCCTCGAGAACGTGCGGGGCATCTGCGTCGGTCTGCCAGGGGTCGTGGAACATGGCGCAGGTATATGCCGCCAGAGCCCCGTCTTCACCGAGTCCGATGTGCCCTTCGCGACCGAGTTGAGCCGTCGGCTCCAACGTCCCGTTTCCATCGACAGCGACGCGAACCTCGTGGCCCTGGCGGAATCCTGGTTCGGCGCCGCACGCGGGCTCGACGACTTCCTGGTGGTCAGCGTCGAGCATTCGCTCGGGCTCGGCATCATGCACAAGGGCGAGCTGTTTCGCGGCGCCGGCGGCCTCAGCCCGGATCTCGGCGACATGCTGGTGCGTCCGGCGGGCCGTACCGATGGGACCCGGCTGGCCGATATCGCGTCCGAGGCGGCGCTACTCATCGAGGCGCAGGCGGTGCTGACAGCCCCCGAAGATCAACAATTATTCCGGGCCGGGCGGGGGCTTGGTCGCGTTCTTGCGCTGGCCGAGGCCGGCGATGCCCGGATGACCGGGCTGCTCGGGGAGGCCGGTGAGGCGCTCGGCTTCGCCATCGCCAACCTGATCGCGCTCTTCGCGCCGCCCAAGGTGATCCTGGCCGGAGCGTTGATCCAGGAGGGCGCACCGTTGCTTGACGCCTTGCTCCGCACTGTGGCGGCGCTGCTGCCCCCGAGCCTCGCGGGTGTGGCCGAGATCGTCACCCATCGCTCGACGGACACCATTTGGGCGCGCGGCGCCGCCGCGATGACGCTGCAGGAGCTCTACGGAGCACCTTGGAACACGACGGGCCCGGCGCTTCGGGCCTGAATCATAACGAACCTAATGAGACAGGGAGAACCATCCATGAACCGCGTCGGCATCGGCATCATCGGCTGTGGCAATATCAGCCCGGCCTATCTGAAGGCGGCCAAGACCTTCCCGATCCTGGACATCCGCGCCTTGGCGGACGCCAACCCGGGCGCCGCCGAGGCGCGCGGTGCAGAATTCGGCATCCCGGCCGTCACGGTCGAGCAGCTGCTGGCTGACCCGGCGATCGACATCGTTGTCAACCTTACCATCCCCAAGGTGCACGTCGAGGTCGGCCTCGCCGCCGTGCGGGCCGGCAAGCACATCCATTCGGAGAAGCCACTCGGCGTCACGGCGGCAGAGGCCCGCAGGCTGATCGCAGCCGCGGCCGAACGCGGCGTGCGGGTCGGCTGCGCGCCCGACACGTTCCTGGGCGGTGCGCATCAGACCTGCCGGGCGCTCGTCGACGAAGGCGCGATCGGCCAGCCGGTGGGCGGCACGGCCTTCTTTCTGTGCCCCGGTCATGAGCGCTGGCACCCGAACCCCGGCTTCTACTACGCGGAGGGCGGCGGCCCCATGCTCGACATGGGCCCCTACTACATTACGGACCTCGTCAACCTGCTCGGCCCCGTGGCCCGCGTCGCAGGCATGACGAACCGGCTGCGGAACGAGCGGACGATCACCAGCGAGCCGCAGCATGGCGAGCGCATTCCCGTTGCCGTCGCGACCCATGTGGCGGGCACGCTGCAATTCGTGTCCGGCGCGGTGGTGACGGTCGCCATGAGTTTTGACGTGCCCAAGCACAAGCACGTACCGATCGAGCTCTACGGCACGGAAGCGTCGCTCGTGGTGCCCGATCCCAACTTTTTCGGCGGCCAGATCGAGCGCGCCGCTGCCGGCGGCGATTGGACGGACGTGGAGACGCGGCATTCCTATGCCGACGGCAACTACCGGTCCATCGGGGTCGCCGACATGGCTCATGCGATCCGCTCGGGTCGCCCCCACCGCGCCAGCGGTGACCTCGCTTTTCACGTCTTGGAAGTGATGGAAGCTTTCGGCCGCTCGTCTGACGCAGGCACATTCATCGACATCGGGAGCCGGCCCAAGCAGCCCGCGCCGCTGCCGGTCGGGCTCGGGCCGGGCATGCTCGATTGAGCGTCATCAACACCACAAAAGGGAGGATCACATGCGCGAAGCCTTGATTGTCTGGGGCGGGTGGAGCGGCCACGAGCCCGAACAGGGGGCGAAAATTGTCGCCGCCATGCTCGAGGAGGAAGGGTTCAAGACCTATGTCGAGGCCACTACCGAGGCCTTTGCCGATCCCGCGATCGCGGACATGAGTCTGATCGTGCCGATCTACACCATGTCCAAGATCGAGAAGGAGGAGCTCGACAACCTCAACCGTGCCGTGCAGGGCGGCGTGGGCCTGGCCGGATACCACGGTGGCATGGGTGACGCCTTCCGCGACGCCGTCGAGTACCAGTTCATGGTGGGCGGCCAATGGGTGGCGCACCCGGGCAACATCATCGACTACACGGTCGAGGTCACCCGGCCCGACGACCCGATCATGGCCGGGATCCCGGCGAGCTTCCCATACCGCTCCGAGCAATATTACATGCACGTCGACCCTTCGAACGAAGTGCTGGCCACGACGCGCTTCACGGGCGAGCACGCCTCCTGGATCGATGGCGTGGTCATGCCCGTGGTGTGGAAGCGGCGGCACGGCCTCGGAAGGGTGTTCTATTCCTCGCTCGGCCACGTGGCGTCGGAGTTCGACGTGCCCGAGATGCGCACGATCCTCAAGCGCGGCCTGCTCTGGGCGGCGCGTCCCGCTGCGTGACGAGGCTGGCTTCGCTCTCGCGATCGAAGATGTGCAGATCGGCGGGGTCGAAGCCGATCTGCATTGGGTCGCCCAACGTGACGTCGAGACGCCGCGCAAGGGTCATCACCATGGCTTGCGACGCGACCTTCAGCTTGACGAAGGTCGTACTCCCGGTGGATTCGATATGGTCGACGACACCGTCGAACCGCGCTCCGCCCTCTTGGCTGAGGCGCAGATGCTCTGGACGCAGTCCCAAGAGCACCGGCCGTCCCGGCTCCAGAAGCATGGGGAGCGACAAGAGCGGCCCTTCTGCACCGTCAAGCCGCGCCGCCCGGCCCGACGGATCCACCGTGCCGGGCAGGATGTTCATGGCCGGAGAGCCAATGAAGCCCGCCACGAAGCGGCTGGCCGGGCGGTCGTAAAGATCGAGCGGCCGCCCTTGCTGCTCGATGCGCCCGGCTCGCATCACCACGACATGGTCGGCCATGGTCATGGCCTCGATCTGGTCATGCGTGACATAGACCGAGGTCGCCGCGAGACGGTCATGCAGGTCACGCAACTCGCCGCGCATGTGAACCCTGAGCGCCGCGTCGAGGTTCGACAGCGGCTCGTCGAACAAAAAGACCTTCGGGTCGCGCACGATGGCGCGCCCCATGGCGACGCGTTGTCGCTGGCCGCCCGAGAGCTCGCGCGGGTAGCGGCCGAGAAGCGCTTCGAGACCAAGGGTTGCCGCGGCCACCTGCGTGCGCCGCGCGATATCGGTTCTGTTGAGCCGCCGCAATTTCAGCGCGTAACCCATGTTTTCGGCGACCGTCATATGCGGATAGAGGGCATAGGACTGGAACACCATGGCGACGTCGCGTTGGCGCGGAGGTCGTCGCGTGACGTCCTCACCGGCGATGCGCAAGGTACCGGCGGAAATCGCTTCGAGGCCCGCGATGGTCCGCAGCAGCGTGGATTTCCCGCAGCCGGAGGGACCGACCAGAGCCACGAACTGCCCGGCCGGCACCGCAAGATCGATGCTCTTGAGCGCGTGATACGTCCCATAGTGCTTCTGGAGACCATCGAGGGTGATCTGCATGGCGGGACTCACTTGATGGCGCCAGCCGTGAGGCCGGCCACGATGCGTCGCTGAAGGAGCACGAAGATGATGAGGATCGGCGTCACATAGATGGCCGAATAGGTCATGATGCCGTGCCAGTCGCTCGTGTTCGGACCCAAGAAGGCCGACAGGCCGACTGTCGCGGTCTGCAGTCCGTCGTCGCTGATCATGGAACGGGCGAAGACATATTCGCCGAAACTCTGCAGGAACACGAGGACGGCGGCGACCAGGATGCCGTTGCGGGCGAGCGGCACTGCAATATGGAAGAAGGCGGCGAGGCGCGAATGCCCGTCGACGAGCGCGGCCTCCTCCAAGTCCCGCGGCACGCCCGCGAAGCTGGCCCGGCAGATCACCACGTAGAACGGCAGCGCCTTGGCGGTCTGGGCCAGGATCACGGCGAGACGCGGGGTCCCCAGAAGTCCTGCGAGGTTGAAGCCCACGAAAAGCGGTGTGACGACCAGCGAGGAGGGCAAGACCTGCATCATCAGCACGAAGAACAGGAGGGCATCGACCCAGCGGCCCCTTGCGCGACCCAGCACATAGGCGCAGCCGGTGCCGAGCACGATCACGAGGGCCGTGACCCCCACCGCCACCACGAGCGAATTCCACAGATAGGAGGGCATGTGACGGCCGAAGAAGACCTCACCGACGTTCCAGAACGGGCGTTGGGGAACGAGCGTCGGGGGATACTGGACAATCTCGGCATCGTCCTTCAGCGCCGTCGCATACATCCAATAGAGGGGAAACAAGTAGGCGCCGGTGATCCCGATCCCGATCGCGGTGAGGAGGTAACGCTTCATGCCCGCCCCTCAGCCTATTTGCTCGTGCCGCGTCGAGCGGACGTAGAGGGTCGCGACGCCGATCACGACCGCGATCATCAGCACCGCGATCGTGCTGCCGCCGGCGATGTCGTAGGTCTGGAACGACAATTGCCAGGACCAGAACTGGGCCACGTTGGAGCTGTTCGAGGGGCCACCCTGCGTCATGCCGGCAAAGAGGTCGAACTGCTGTAGGGTGAAGATGACCGACAGGGACACGAGCGCCCCGAGGGTCGCGCGCATCATCGGTAGCGTGATGGAGCGGAAACGCTCGACCGGCCCGGCCCCGTCGAGTTGCGCCGCTTCATAAAGATCCTTCGGAATGGCCGCGAGACCGACCGACAGGAGAAGCATGTTGAAGGGAATGCCGAGCCAGATGTTGGCGATCGTCACGGCATAGAGCGAGGTCGCCGGGTCCGACATCCAGAAGATCTTGGTCGGGTGCAGGTGCGTGACGGCGAGCAGGGAATTGACCACGCCGTTGTCGCCCGCGAGCATCCAGCGCCAGATCCCGCCCACCACGAGGCCGGGCATGATCCACGCGGCGAGGAAAAGGCCGCGCATGATGCCCGCACCTGGAAAGTCCTGCTGGAAGAAAAGGGCGAGCGCGAAGCCGAGAACGAGTTGGCACGCGACCGACAGCGCCACGAAAACCAGAGTATGGCGCGCCACCATGCCGGCCTCGGGGCGGGTGAGGACGTCGACGTAGTTGGCGAAGCCGACGAAGGGCCGGCTGAAGTCGCCGAGCGTGAACATGTCGACCTGCTGAAGCGACATCAACACGGTGTAGAGGATCGGCGCGAGGCCGAAGACGATCAGATAGACGAGCGTGAGCAGAACCAGCAGGGCGTCGAGGCCACGCCCGTCGCGGAATGTATCGAACACGGACAGGCGCATCGTTGATGCGGTGGGGTCTGGCAGGGCAGATACCGCAATGCGCCCCGGTCTGCTCGTCTGGCCGCTGATCTTCATGCCACCTCGCAGTATAGGTTCACCCGAGACCTGGACGGCTGGAGGGGCCTATTTCTTGAGGACCCGGTCGATCTGAGCCTGTGCGGTGTCGAGCGCCGTCTTGGCGTCGGTCTGATGCGTGAGGGCAGCCTGAACAGCGGTCTGGATGGGCTTCGAGATCTTCACCCAGTCGGGGCTCGGGCCACGCACCTTCGCGTCTTCCAAAGCCGTGGCGAAGACCTTGTAGGCCGCCGGCCATTTCGGATCGGGCACATCGACCTTGGAGGCCGGCAGGAACCCGAAGTCGTTCCACACGGTGGGCATCCGGGCATTCATGAAGGAGATCATCGCGAAGGCCTCCTTCGGATGCTTGGCCTTCGTCGGGATGACGTTGGTGCCCTCGCCGAGAGCCGAGGCACGCGGGCCGCCGGCCGTCTTGACGGGCAGCAACGCGACACGCCAATCGAACTTGGCGTCGCGGCTCATGCGCGGCAGTTCCCACGGGCCGGAGACGACCATGGCGGCGTTGCCGGCATTGAACGTGCCGGTCGAATCATACTGCCCGCGCACGAGAGTGTCGGGCGAGGCGACCTTCTCGTCGATCAGCTTCTGCCAAAACTGCAGAGCCTCGACGGCGCCCGGCGTGTTGATGTGGTCGTAATTGCCGCCCGCCATCTGCACCCAGGGCAGGAACTGGAACGTGCCCTCCTCGGAATTCGCGGCCGAGAAAGCCAAGCCGTAGACGTTCTTGGCCGGGTCGGTGAGCGTCTTGGCGGCGGCGTAGAATTCGTCCCAAGTTTGGGGCGGGTGGTCGGGGTCGAGCCCGTGGGCCTTGAACATGTCGGCGTTGTAAAAGAGCGCCAGCGTATTGGCGCCGCGCGGCACTGCATAGACCTTGCCGTTCACCGACGCGGCGCCGCGCGGGCCGGGGTAGAAGCTCTCCATGTCGATCGTCTTGTCGGCCGCGATCATGCCGGTGAGGTCACTCAGCGCCCCCCGGGAGGCGAGCAGCGCCACGTCCGGATTGTCCACGTAGCTGATATCCGGGACGTTGCCGGTCATGGCCGCGCGGGCGAGATCGTTCACCATGTCGGGAAACTGCACGCGGCGGACATTCACCTTGATGTCCGGGTGCGCCGCCTCATAGGCCTTCGCCATGCCGTAGGCATATTGCCCGTCCTGGTCGACCGACCAGAAGTCGAGCGTGAGCGGCTCCGCCCGCAAGCTCGATCCACAGACCCCCAATAAGGCCACAGCGGCCAACGCCGTCGTTTTCATCATGGTTCTCCTCCCTATAGTGTCGTCCGGCCCTCTGACGGGGCCGTGGCGGTTCGGTTCAGGCGGGGTTCGGCACGAAGCTGCCACCACGGCTGAGCTTGAGATGGTTGAGGGCCGCGACCTGCCCGGTCATCTCCAGGGCGTCACGATAAACCGGATCGTGCCAGCCTTCGATATCGATCGAGCCGCGATAGCCTCCGAGGCGCAATTCGGAAATCACATCCGTCCAATTGGTGTCGCCGAAGCCGGGCGTGCGCATGAACACGAACGGCACCTTGCCGAACACTCCGTGGCGGCGGATCACGTCCCACCGGACGGTCGCGTCCTTGCCGTGCACGTGGAAGATTTTCGTGGCCCATTCGCGGATCTGCGGCACGGGGTCGATGAGATAGACGAGCTGGTGGCAAGGCTCCCATTCGAGGCCGAGGTTGTCGTCCGGCAGCGAGTCGAACATCAGCCTCCAGGCGTCCGGATTATGCGCGATGTTCCAGTCGCCAGCGGCCCAGTTGCCATCCATGGCGCAATTCTCGAAGGCAATGCGCAAGCCGCGGTCGGCGGCGCGCCTGGCGAGATCGCCCCAGACTTCCCTGTAACGCGGGAGGCTGTCCTCGATGGGCTTGCCGCGCACCCGACCCGTGAAGCCACAGATGGTTTTGGCGCCGAACAGATGGGCATTGTCGATCAGCGCCTTCCAGCCTTCGAGGGTCTGACGGTCGAGATCCCGGTCCTCCAGCGGGTTGCCGAACATGCCGAGCGTCGGGATCGTCACGTCGCGGTCGCCGATCGCATCCTTCAGGCCGTCGGCCAGGCGCGTGAGGTCGGTCCCGCCGGTCGTCTGCCAGAAGAAGGGTTGCAGGCTCTCGAAGCCGTGCGGCAGGATCTGCCGCACGTAGCCCGCGGGGTCGGGTGCGTTGCACTTGATCATTGTGCCGATGCGGAAAGCCCTGGTATCGGCCGGTGCGGATGCGTCGCTCACGCGGAAAGCTCCATGACGTCGTTATAGGTGACCCGATGCCCCGTTTCGGCGCTCCGGATCGCGCCCAGCACCATGGCCAGGCTGCGGATGTTGTCAGTGCCCGGACATTCCGGGGTACGGCCGCCGCGAAGTGCATCGAGGAAATCACGAATGACACCCTCGTGGCCGCCGATGCGGTCGCCGGGATCAAGTGGTGGGATCTCGATCGAGGTCTCCTCCGAAAGCAATCCGGTGCGCCCGATTGGCCGTTCCGCCGCAAACCCGTCGGCGCCATCCCAGGTGAGCGTGCCGTTCTCGCCGACCAGGCGCCACACGCTTTCCCAGCTCGTGCGCAATCCTTCGGCCGCCCAGCTGCCCCGATAGGTCAGCACCACGCCACCCGACATCTCGAAGATTGCATTGGCGGCGGCGCCGGTGCGGTACCACGAGCCTTTGGGGTTGGTCTCATGGCAGTAGACCGCCTTGGGCACTGCGCCCGAGACATAGCGGGCCGCGTCGAAAGTGTGGATCGCCATGTCGAGCAGCAACACGTGATCCATGTCTTCGCGGAAGCCACCGAAATGCGGTCCAATGAAGAAGTCGCAGTGAACGGCCGTCAGCGCCCCGATGGCACCGCTCTCGACAAAGCGCCGCAAGCGGCGGATGCCTGCCAGGAAGCGGCGGTTCTGCACTACCGCATGCACGCGTCCCTTGGCGGCGGCGAGATCGATGAAGTGGCGCGCGTCGGCGAGGCTCGTCGCCATGGGCTTCTCGGTCAGCACGTGGCAGCCGTGCCCTATAGCCGTCTCGACAACCCCATGCCGCGCCGCCGGGACCGTCACGTCGAAGACGATGTCCGGATGCGTCGCTTCGAGCACGGCGGCGAGGTCCGTGCCGCAGAGGACATCCGCCAGCTCGAATGCCGCGGCCTGCCGCTTCGCGGCCGCCAGATCGAGATCGACCAGTGCCACAATCTCGAGGTCGTCGATTTTGGCGCATGCGTCGAGCCAACCACGGCTCATCTGCCCGCAGCCGACTAGGGCCACTTTCATGATCGGCGCCTCCCGTTTCGCCAGCTTTTGCCGGTCTCACTTGCGTCCGTAAACGTTTACGATGGTGGACGGCCCGTGTGAAGCTGTCAAGAACCCCGGGGGAGGAAAGTTCGTGACGGCGAATCGGACGATCGGCATTCGGAGATTGGCGGCCGAACTGGGGATCTCAATCGGCACCGTCTCGCGCGCCCTGAACGACCGCACCGATGTGAACTCCCAGACGCGGGCGCGTGTGCGCGAAGCCGCCGAACGGCTCGGCTACGTGGCCAACCATTCGGGCCGCAGCCTCCGGCAGGGGTCGACCGGCACGGTGGGGGTGCTGTGGCGCGTGTCGGAGAGCCTGGAAACCCATGGTGATCCGTTCTCGGTTGCCCTGTTCGACGGCATGCAGACGGAACTGGCCGCGCAGGGACGCGACCTTGTGCTGCTGATGACCCAACCTCATGAACAGCTCGACCGAGTGCGCCGCGTCGTCGAACGCCGCATGGTGGACGCGCTGATCCTGCCGTGGACGGAAATCGACGATCCTCGCCTCGATCACGTCGCGGCCCAGCGGTTTCCATTCGTGGCTCTCGGTCGCAGCCGTTCTGGCGGTGACCATGCCTGGATCGACTTGGACTTCGAGACCGCCGGGCGCACGACGATCGAGCGCCTGGCCGGCCTCGGGCATCGCCACATCGGCCTCATGGCGTCCAGCCGCGAGCTGATGCAGGGCGCGGTGCTGACCGAAGCCTGCCAGGCGGCTCTCGCTGCACTCGGCCTGCCCCCCGCGGCGGTTGTGCCCGACAGTCTGACCGAAGCGGGCGGCTATCTCGCGAGCGCTGCTTTGATGGAACGCCATCCCCGGCCTACCGCGCTCATCGCCAACAGTGAGCGGATGGCCGTGGGGGCCTACAGACTTGCGGCGGAGCGCGGTTTCGTCGTCGGCCAGGATGTCGCCGTGATTGCCATCGCGTCCGACAATGCCCTGTGCCGCTACCTCAGTCCCTCACTGACCTGCTTCGACCCGGCCCCCTTCTCGCTCGGGCGTCGACTCGCTGAGGTCGCCCTGGACCAGCTCGTCGCACCGCTCACCCGGAAAACAGAGCAGCTCTGGCCCATGCGGCTCATCGAACGGGAAAGCGATGGCGCGGCACGACCCAATGTGTGACCACCGTCAAGGTCGATGCTGAAGCGGCCCGGCGCGCGCAGGGATTTCTCTTCCTGGTCTCCCCGGATCAAAGCCGATGTTCCGTTTGCATGAAGCGGCGACCGGCACCTGTCATGACACTGCTGAAGGTGAGATCCGGAGCGGGCGGGACAAGGGCTCGCGTGCCGTTTCGTTGGCCAGCACAAGAAGCCGGGGAAATAGTGCTGTTCCCTTCCTACCGCCGCGCCCGGCTGACGCGCTCCGGATCTCGGGGCGAAAATGCCGGCCGACGCGAGAAGGTTCAGCGCTGTGGCTATTTGTCATCGAGGTCCGGCCGGAACGGATCTGAACCTACTCTCGATGCAGCGCCCAGCGGCGTCGGGCACTCTGGATCAAGGATTGGGCGCGATGCCGAACAGGACGACTTGCCGGCGGATCTCGGCCGCAAGGGCCGGGTCACCGACGCGCCCTTCGGGCGATGGTGTCAGGGAGAGCAGTCCGTTCGGACAAGGGCGGTCGTCGTCCCAGCCAGGATGGTCAGCAATCGGGTAAAGGCACAATCCCTCGACCGGCACGCCCGCGTGTCGAGCGGCGCGGACTTCCACCCCCATGCCGGAGAGCCAGGACGCCCGGAGGTCGCCTTCGATCCCGGTTTCCGCCACGAAGATCGGCCGTCCATAGCGGGCGTAGGTCTCAGCCAGCATGTTGCGAAACGGCTTGTAGTCGCGGTGATCCGCCGCGATGGGGCCGGTTCCGTGGATCCACTGGTTGTTGAAGTAATAGTTCACGCCGACGATATCGAGATGGCGGGGCGTGCCGCCGAGCTGAGGCCATGCGTGACCCGCGATCATGTCCCAGCCCTGGTATTGCGCCTGGTGGTGGCCCGCCGCATGGGGGCGCTCGTGCGACCTCTCGGGGTGGACGATCACGTTGATCACGGGATCGGCGTGGACGAAACGGGCGCGCGGCTCGACATTCCAGATCGCGTCCATCGCGGCGATCGCCGTGCGGGCGAGTTGCACCTTGAGCTCATGGCCGCGTCCGCGAGCGAACGGGTTGAGATAAGCGGCATCGCCCCCGCCCCATGCGAAGAACGAAATTTCGTTGACCGGAGCATAGAACGGCACCCCACCCGTTTCCTCGCGCACCACCCGGGCGGCGGCGGCGGCAAAACGAGCGAAGCGATCGACGAAAGCGGGCCGCCAGATATCGATGTCGTCCGGCCAGCCGTAATGCAAGAGGTCCCAGATCACCTGGGTCCCAGTCTCCCGTGCCGCGCGCAGCATCGGCAGAAAGCTCGACCAGTCGTAGCGCCCCGGCGCTGTCTCGATGCGGTGCCAGCGCAGACCGTCGCGGACCGTCAGGATGCCATGCTGGGCGAGGGTTCGGTAATCGGCGGCGGCATGCGTGTCGTGAGCGATCGAGGCGATCACGTCCAACCGTCGCCCGTCATGCCGCCTGTGGGTGGAGGATTCGAAGCCGCCCTGCATGAAGGAGCGGAACAGGGTCGGCGGCGGTGCCGGAACGCGCTCCTCGAGCACCGCGGCAAAAAGAGCCGTCCATTGCGACACCACGGCGTCGACCGCGTAGTCGGCTTCAACTTTTGCCCGGAGCGCGCCGCCCAATCGTTGCCGCAAGGAAGGCTCATCGAGAAGGTGAAGCATAGCCTTGGCCACGGCCTCGGGGGCCTCATGCGGGACGAACAGTCCCGAAACGCCGTCGGTGATCTGCTCCAGCGCGCCGTTGTCCGGCGTCGCGATCACTGCGAGCCCGGCAGCACCGGCCTCCGCGATCACGTGCGGCATGCCTTCGTGGCGTGACAACCAGGCCAGCATGTCGAGCCCGGCCAGCAGCATCGGCACGTCTGGACGATCCCCCATAAAGCGAAGGCGGCCGTCGAGACCCAGAAGCGTTGCCTGGCGCCTCAGGGTGTCGGCATAGTCGGGCATGAAGGCATCGGGACCGCCGATGATCACAAATCGCGCGTCGGGCCGGTCCCGCGCCACCAAAGCGGCGGCGGCCAGGAAATCCTCAACGCGCTTCTTGCGATCGAGGCGCCCGACCCAGCCGATGACCGGTACCTCGGGACCGACGTTGAACTCGGCCCGCGCAAGGGCCCGGTCGCCTGGTCGGAAGGCCTTGAGGTCCACCATGGAAGGGATGACGAGCGCCTGCGTCTCGCGCCCCGGCATGCGGCCGGCTGCGGCGTCGCGGATCGAACGGCACACGCCGACATAGCGGGCCGTGAAATGTTTAGGCCCGGCCAAAGCCTCCTCGACGAGACCGCCATGCTCGATCAGCGGCGGCCGAAGGTGCAAGCGCTCGAGCGCCGGATAGACATCGGCGACGTTCTGCGAGGAGACGACGATGTCATAGGTCGGGATCTTGCACGCAAGATACGCGACCGTATCCTCGAAGGAGAGATGGTAGGGCGTCCTGTCGACATCGACGCCAAGCGCCTCCAATTGCCGGTGCGTCTGCTCCGGCATGCCGTCTTTGCGGAAACAGGCGACGACATCGACACGGAACTTGCGACGGTCGAGCGCCTCCGCCAGGAGCCGGACCTCCGTTTCCTCACCGCCGACCACCAGCCACGCGAACACCCAGAGAATGCGGACCGGCGGCTCCGCTGGCGCAGGCGATTGTTCTGGCATCAGCCCGCGCTCTTGAACACGATCTGCAGGAAGTCCGGCCGCGTCTCGACCAGAGTCTTGATGAAATCCGGCCCTTCGTCGAACGGCACGATGTGGGTGATCACGTGTTTCTTGATGTCGTCGCCGAAGCGCTCAAGCAGCGTGATCGTCTCCAGAGCCAGGCGTCGCCGGCTCCAAGTGAACCCCAGGCCGCGCGGTACGCGATTGATCTGGGCGCAGCGGAGAGACAGCCCATTGTGATGGAACTCCTCGCCCAAGCGTACCGCATCAGCGCCGCCCTGATAGAAAGCAAGATCGATCACCACGCCCTGCGGCCGCAGCGCTTTCAGCGCTGTCTGCAGCGCATCGGCATGCGCCCGCGTCTGAAAGACGACATCGGCGCCCCGGTCCCCGCCGCCGTGATGCCAGCGGGACTTGGCCAGGGACCAGGCCTCCGCCTCGGTTACTGCCTCCAGGCCGAGCCCCGCGGCCACTTGTCGACGGAATGGAGACGGATCGGCGATCACCACCTCCGCCGCGCCACAGTTTTTCGCGAACAAGGCCGTCAGAAGTCCCACGACACCGCCCCCGATCACAAGGACCGGCCGCTCCGCGATGCCCGCACCGAGCCTGGGAACATTGGCGCCGAAGAACTCGGCATCGGCATGCAAAATGCCATTGGCCGCGATCGGTCCCATCTGCGCCACGTAGATGCCGAGGATCGGATCGAGACCTGCCGGCAGCGGCACCAGCGTGTCGTGGAACGGATCGGCCGTATGGCCACTTTTGTGCGCGTAAGTCGTCGACACAACCTGGCCCGCCTGAAATGCGGGAGTGCGCGATTCGACCACGCGCGCCACCTCCATGTAACCCAGGAACGGCACGGGGAAGTGCTGTCCGGCTTCGCCTGAGATGAACACACCGCGTTCGCCATCCCAGCGCGAATGCAAGTAGGGGTTGGTGCCCTTGAAGAAGGTCAGCTCCGTGCCGGCGGAAAAGCCGGTATAGAGCGTCTCCAGCCGAACCTGTCCCTCGCCGGGCGGCCCCTCGTCATATTCGAAGAAAAAGCCCTGGCCGGGGCGTTCCACGCCAAGCGAGCGGATGCGACGATGCTCAGACATGGGCGGCCTCTGACGTGACTTCAGTGAGATTGATCGCCTGTCCGGTCTCGGCGGAACGGCGGATGGCATCGGTGATCCACAGGGTCTGCAGCGCGTCGGCGTAGGAGCATCGAATGCGGTTCTCGCCCCCGCGCACCGCATCGATGAAATCGCGATCCTGACGCCAGACAGGATCACCCTCCGCGCCCCGGAAAGGCCGACCCCGGCCGATATCGACCATCAGATCGTGGTCGGTGAGTTCCACCGCGAGCCCGTCGGCGAAGATGTGCAGCCCGACGCGATGGTTCCAGCGCAGCAGGCAGGTCGAGCCGATGTTGCCCACCGCGCCGGATGCGAATTTCAAACTGGCGGTGCTGACGGTCGCGACGTCGAGGCCTGGAAAGTCATCGCGGCGCTTGTGGGCGGTGAGGCCGAACACCTGCGAAATCGGCCCAACGAGATATTGTGCGAGATCGATGATGTGCGTGGTCTGCTCGTTCATCTGGCCACCCGACTGGGCCTGTTTCCACCACCAGTGCGGCGGCGGGGTCGAATCGAGCCAGTAACCCGATAGGAACTGGGCAGGATTATCGCCCAAGAGCCCGCGAACTTCGTCGACCGTATCGAGGTAGCGCCAGTGATAGCCGACGCCCGTGATGAGCCCCGCCTCCTTCACCTCGCGCGCGATCGCCTCGGCGAGAGACGTATCGAGAGCAACGGGCTTTTCCACGAAGAAGGGCAACTTGTGTGCGAGCGCGGCCCGCTCGGGACGACCGTGGGCAAAAGGCGGCACGCAAATAAAGAGGGCATCGAGCGCATGGGCATCGAGCATCGCATCGGCCTCGGCATAAGCATGGGCCCCGAAGCGTTCCGCGGCCTCGCCCGCACGCTTGATCGCCGGGTCCGCGAAGGCGACGATCTCGACATCCTCAAAGGTTTCGAGCACACCCAGGTGCCGGTGCGCGATGCCGCCTGCGCCGATGAAGCCGATGCGGGTGCGAGACCCTGGGCCGCCAGTCATAGTCTGTCTTCCTTGTTGCCGCAGCGGTCGGGCGAGCATGGCGCCGTAGAGCCGGGAGGTGTCGGCCGCCATCCGGTCGGCCGTGAAGGTGTCGAGATAGCGCGCCCGTCCCGCCGCGCCCATGGTTCGCGCGAGGATCGGTTGACCGGCGAGCGATGCAATGGCCGCCGCGAGTGCGAGTCCGTCTCCCGGTGGAACCAGCAAGCCGGTTTCTCCGGGGATCACCACCTCGTCGGTGCCGCCAACGGCCGTCGCCACGATGGGCAGGTGCGCCGCCATGGCCTCGATGGCCGCGAGCGGGAGCCCTTCGAACCGAGACGGGAGCACGAACACGTCAGCGCCCGATAGCAGGTCGGGCACATCGTCGCGTTGCCCGAGGAAGCTGACGACATCGTTGAATCCGAGTGCCGCAACCTGGGCTTGAACCGCGGGTTCGGTCGGGCCGGCGCCGGCAAGCCAAAGGCGCGCTTCGGGCACATGTCGCAACGCGCTGGCGAATGCGTCGATCAGAGTGGCGTGGTTTTTCTGATCCGTGAAGCGCGCCGTCGTGATGAGGACGCGGTGACTGTCATTGCAGCCCAGGCGACTTCGCACAGTCGCCCGATCGACCGATGGGTGACGCTCGGGCATGCCATTGTGAACGACGGAGAGGCTTTCGACATCAACACAGGCCGCGGCGAAGCTCGCTCGCGCCGCGTGGGAGACGCAGATCACACCATCGACAAGCGCCAAGCCCTCCGCGTGGGCGCGACGCTGTTCCGCATCCGTGATGACATCAGGAAGATGCTCTGTCCTCAAGATCGCCCGGATGCCCGCCGCACGCCCCGCTTCCGCGAGCCCATGTCCCTCCCAGCCGATCCCGGCATGGACGTGCAGCAAGTCGAAGGCGGCGCCGGCCAGCCAGCGGCGCACGGCATCTCCATCGTCTTCCAACCGTTTGACGCCAAGCCCTAGCCGGGCGGCACGGCCCAGGAGCGCCGATCCGCCTGGGCTCGCGGGGCACGCCAGGACCAGAGCATAGAAGGGCGACAGAGCCTCGCCGAGCGCCAGCATATGCTCGCCGACGCCGGAGGGCTCCAGACTGTCTGTCGCAAGGCACACCTTGGGACGCATCGTGGCGTCAAGCCATCGCTGCCGCGTTCGGTTCGCCGCTGGCGGGCACGTCTGCCGCCTCGACCACGCCGCGCTCGACCAGCTTGCGCCAGGTGGCAAGTGCCTGTCCAACCACCTGGTCCATGTTGTAATAGCGATAGGTCGCCAAGCGACCGACGAAGCTCACATCCGGCCGTGCCAGGGCGAGAGCCTCGTAGCGTTTGTAGAGCGCCTGGTTCTCTGGGCGGGGAATTGGATAATAGGGATCACCCACGTCGCTCGGGATCTCGTAGGTGATGCTGGTCTTGGGGCCGACCTGCCCGGTGAGGTGCTTGTATTCTGTGATCCGCGTGTGGGGCACGCTCTCGTCAGGATAGTTGATCACCGCCGCCGGCTGAAAGCGCCGGACCGGATGCGTCTCGTGCCGAAATTCCAAGCTACGGTAAGGCAGCGGGCCATAACGATGCTCGAAATATTCGTCGATCGGCCCCGTGAACACGGTGTGGCGCGCGATGCGCTCCCGCATCACATCTCCAAACTCCACGCCGGTTTCGACGGTAATCCGGGGATGATCGAGCATAGCCTCGAACATCCGCGTGTATCCATCAGCCGGCATCGCCTGGAAACTGTCCGTGAAATAGCGATCGTCGGTGCTGGTGCGCGTGGGAACCCGCTGCGTCACAGCCTTATCGAGCTCCGACGGATCGAGGCCCCATTGTTTGCGCGTATAGCCACGAAAGAACATCGCATAGAGTTCGCGCCCCACCTGGGAGATGACCGCGTCCTCAGCAGTTCGAATGACCGCCACCGGCTCGGCGCGGGCGGCGAGAAAAGCGGCCGCCTCAGACTCCGAGGTGAGATTCAGGCCGAAGATGGCATTCAGCGTTGTGCGGTTGATGGGCATCGGAACCGTCATGGCGCCGACGCGCGCGAGCACTCGATGCTCATAGGGCCGCCACCGCGTGAATCGCGACAGATAGTCGACGACGTCTCGGCTGTTCGTGTGGAAAATATGGGGACCGTAGCGGTGCACCAGGATGCCGGCGGCATCGACCGCGTCATAGGCGTTGCCACCGACATGAGGGCGGCGGTCCACCACCAATACGCGACAGCCTGAGCCTGCCGCCAAACGCTCGGCCAGCACGGCACCCGCGAATCCGGCGCCCGCCACAACCACGTCGAATGGTTTGCGACGTCCGCCAGGGCGTATGAAAGGCGTCTTCAAGACTTGGCCCATGCTTGGCGTTGCCGGTCGGTTGGCCGCCTCTTCGAGGAGATCGCGCATCCGGGCAAAGGTATCGTCCCACGATCCAGCCGCCAGGACCGCGTCGGCTTCGGGCCGCCATTTGTTCGGTTCACGTGAGAGGTCAAGCATCTCGGCGCATGCGGCCGTGAAGGCGGCCGGCGTGCCCGCGATGGCAACACCGGCCAGACGCCCATAATGCCGCTCCACATCGACAATGGGTGTCGAGACCACGGGCCGTCCTGCAGCGAGGTATTCGGGCGTCTTGGTCGGACTGATGAAGCGGGTGGCCTCGTTGATCGCGAAGGGCATCAGACACACGTCCCACCCTGCAAGATAGGCGGGCAGCGCGTCGTATCCCTTGTTGCCAAGGTAGTGGATATTGTCCCGTCGCGGCAGTTGCGCCGGATCGATTTTCACGACCGGGCCGACGATCACAAGGTGCCAGTCCGGCCGCGCCGCCGCGACGGCATCCAAGAGAGCGAGGTCCATTCGCTCGTCGACCACACCATAAAAACCCAAGCGCGGACGGGGTATCGCCGCCTGATCGTCCGGCTCGGCTGTCACCAGTTCCGCCTGGGCGAAATGGGCGACATCGACGCTCGACGGGAAGACATGAATGTTGTCGTGTGCGCCGCGCTTGGCGTCGAATAGGCTATGTCCGCCTGTGAAGACGAGATCGGCCCGCTGCATCAGCTCGACTTCGAGGTTCTTGAGGGAGGACGGGGCATGCCGAAAGGCGGAGAGTTCGTCCATGCAGTCGTACACGACCGACTGTGCCGCGACATGGCGCGCAAAACCGAACATCATCGGGGTGTAGAACCACAGCACCGGAGGGATGCCGCCGCAAGTTGTGGCGATCAGCATGTCCAGAAGCTCTCTAAGCGCCGTCTCCTTGCGGGCGTCATCCCACCAATGCGGCAGGCGTGGACGCAGCGAAATCACATCCTGTTCGGGAAACGGGTGGTGCTCAAGGTAGGGACGGCCGTGGTCGCAGGGGATCGCCTCCTCGAACACAAAAACGCGGCGCTTACGGGCGAAGCGCGTCATCAGGTGCTGTGGGCGTTGGCACACAAAGTCCCACCTCAGGTGGGAGAAGCAGATGATGGTGGAAGTTGAGGGAAGCTCGAAGGCAAAGCTGGCGGCGGGATTTGGCGTAGCCTTCAAACTGATCTCCTGATGCCACTATTTGCCATATATGTGGCAGATCACTCTAACGCGCTTATTGGCGGAATGGCTGCATCGATCAGTGATCTATGTCGAAGCCGAGCGTGCGACCTTTTGGAGTGTCTGCCATGACAGACATCAAGCGTGCGACACTATGCGGCCATGTCCAGCGGGACAGCACCGTTTCGCGGGGCGAGAAAGTGGCTGCGTCCTCGACGATCCGGGCGAGGGCTTGAGCAAAAGAGGATTCGTCGGCAGTTCGGCCCGCGGCAGGGAGAATGTACTGGAGCCCGCAGCGCAACCCGGCATTCGCGAGGACAGGAAGGCCGGCCAGCATGTATTCCGTCAGGATCGCCGGAGCACCATCGTCGACGCCGCACACTACCCCGACTTTCGCGAGGTTCATCAGCCGATTGACCTCGGTGAAACCGACGCCGGGCGGCCCGACGAAGTCGACGTCGAGGTTTCGCTCCTCGGCCTGCCGACGGAGTTCATCGGCCATCTCACCGTAACCGAAGACACAAAGCGCCCGCATCCTGCGCGGCGCTTGCGCCAGGGCGTCGAAGAACAGATCGTGCCGCTTGTAGGGCTGGGCGGCGGCGACATAGACAGCATCGTAAGGCTTTTCGATCCCAAGCGGCCGAAACGTATCCGGATCTGCGAATTCGGGACCGATCGGCAGAACGGCGCACGGGACGGCAGGGTGCCGGGCGCGCACCTCGTCGGACTGCCATTCGGACGCCGTCAGCACGAGATCGAACCGGCCCGACACGGCGTCCGGTACCCGCAATGCCGGTGCGTCGATCGAGTTGTAGATCTTGAAACTGTCGGCACAGGCATCGAGCAGCGCCTCATCCACACCCAATCCCCACACGCAGAGGATGCGCGGTGCCCCGAACGCTTTGACGAAGCCACGCATGCTGTTGGAAGAGAATGGCGGATCGGTGCGGCTTATGCGGAAAGCGCGTCGCACGAGACCACAATCGTCGCGACGGGCCGTCTCAGGGTCGGCCGAAACCAGATGGTGCCACACTTCCGCCCTGTCGACGAGGCCCGCCCGGATGCATGCGAGCGGCAGTCGTTCGAGGTAGCCGCCACGCACCTCTGGGTGTGCGATCGTGTCGGGCAAGGGCTGCGGCGCTTGCCGCCAGAAATCAGCGGCAGCGTCGACGCTCGGCTCCAGGTCACGCGCCGGAGGCCAGCCTTCACGAAAATCGCTAATGGCGACGAGCGTCCGTCGAAGCGAAAAGGGCACAAAACCTCGGGTACTCGGTGTTACCTGTGTCCCTTAAGCCCAACCCGCATCTTCATAAAGGCGCCGACGTGTCGCATCCTGGTAGCGGATGCGAGCTCTTGACCACGAACCTACACTCCCTGCGCGAGCGAAAGATAACGGGATGCAAGGGACCCTGACTGGGTGAGCCCTCGATCGATCACGCGTGTTCGTTCTGGTATCAAGCTGCATTAGGTTCGACTGGGCACCCTTGGCTGGATACCGGGTTTTGCCCCTTCGCCCTGCTTGCGGCTACGGCATTCACACATCTCAGCGAAACTTCCTAGAATTCCCCTCTCCACAAGGGACCACAAGGGAGAGGGGAGAAACCGCACCAGGCCTTCAGACTATGTGTGAATCCGATAGCCGCGCGCGGGGCGAAGGGACACGCCACCGGTCGAGCCTCATACATGTTGGCATAAGCAAGATGGTGACGATCAGGCCACCTGAGCCAGCGCAGGGCCGAACTGTGCGAGATAGCGCAGGTTCACGGCGGCGAGCGGCATCACCGTGAACAGGTCGGTGGTTCCGAATTGGTGATCGACTGCGGCCTCGGTCGCGAACGTGCTTCCCATGCGCACATAGGCTTTGATCAGCGGTGGCAGGCTCGCGAGCGCTTGGCGTGGGTCGAAACTGCCCTTGTCCAGCCAATCCATCCGCGCCGCGCGGGCCGGTGTGGCCGCAACCTGCCAATCGGCCGGGCATGCGGCGTGGTGGAAGATGTAGCTCAACGGCATCGCAAGCATCTCGCTGCGGGTGCCTTTGAGGCTTGAACAGCCGATCAACACATCGGAGCCATGGTGAGCCGCGTAGCGGCCGATGCCTTGCCACAGCAGGTCGATGACCCGCCGCGACCGGAAATCCGGATGAACGCAGGAGCGGCCGATCTCCAGAAAGCGCTTATCGGCATGCCGCTCGAACAGCGGTTCGAGCAAGAACTCCGATTCACTGTAGAAGCCATCATGGTCGGCCGCCATGTCGCTTCGCAACAGACGGGTGGTGCCGACGACCTGCTCCTTGTGAAGCGGCCCCGGTCGCGACGTATCCACCACGAAGAGGTGATCGCAGACGCGGTCGAACGGACATGTGTCGCGCCGGAGCGAGGCCTGGTAGGCGTTGGGGATCGCATCGCCACGCTGGTAGAAAACGTCGTAGCGCAAGCGCTGCACCTTGCGGATCTGCTTCTTGGTTGTTGCGAGGCGGAGTTCGAGCGGTCCTGACCGGGCAAGCAGTGGAGGCAAGCCTTCGAGGTCACGAACGACCTTGGGGCCTTTGATCCACAGCCCCCGGCCTGGGACGTGAAGCCGCGGAAGATCAATGCCACTTTGATGCATGTCGGACTCTGCGTGGAGCGGCAACGCAATAGGCGGATTGCACGAAACCGACATGACGTTCAGGCGACGCTTTCGTCACATAGCTGAAGAACGACATTGCTACATCACGGCCGGCGTCGAACGGGTGGTCGGATGGCTGGTGTCCGGTTGGGACTGATTGCAGTGTGGTTGGTCGCCCTCGCGCTCGTGACCGGACCGCTGGGCTGGTTCTGCCGGGCGGGATCGCCCGTGATTGAGGGCTTGGCGCGCCGAACCTGCCGGTTTCTCCTCGCGGTATTGCGCATCAGAGTGCAGGTTCTAGGTCGACCTGGGCCGGAGCAGACGGCACGCCTTGTCGTGGCCAATCACGTGTCGTGGATCGACATCCTGGTCCTCGGCAGCCTTGAGCCGCTCTGCTTCCTGGCCAAACGAGAAGTTGGGCTCTGGCCGATCATCGGCACATTCGCGCGTCTGAAAGGAGCCGTCTTTGTCGACCGGACACGACGCCGCTCGATCCCGGCCGCCAATGCCGCGATGGCCGACCGCCTGCGCACCGGCCGAAGCGTTGTCCTGTTTCCCGAGGGGACCACGCATGATGGCACGCAGCGCGGTCGATTCCTGACCTCGCACCTCGCCTGCCTTCGGGACCGCTCTCGCTTGGAGCCAAGCCTGGACGCGTCTGAGGTCCAGGCAGTGGCGCTGGCCTATTCCGACCCTGTCGCGTCCTGGATTGGTGACGCGAGCCTTCTTCCGCATCTCTGGGCGGTCGCGAGCGGGCGAGGTTTCGCGTGTGCCGTGGTGTTCGGGGCTCCGATGACGGTTCGGCCCGGCTACGATCGCAAGGCGCTGGGCCGGGATTTGCAATCCCAGATGGAAGTGTTGGTCTCCAGGGGGTCGACCCTCAACGCCGTCGGCCGAGTTCGCACGGAGCATGAGCCCAGTCCGGCCGAGATCGGCGGTCCGGTCTTCGGGGCCATGAAGACCGAAATTCAGGACAGGATGTAGAACAGTCCCGCCGAGAGCGCGACCGTCGCCGGCAGGGTGAGAACCCAGGCGGCCCCGATCTGCCAGAGCGTGGTGCGCTGGATGCCGGCTCCCGACCCGACCATCGTGCCGGTGATCCCGCCCGTGACGACATGTGTGGTGCTGACCGGAAATCCGGAGAGACCCGCGCCCCCGATGAGGGTCGCGGCCACGAGTTCGGCGGCCGCGCCCTGCGCCGGCGCCAGATGCTGGTTGCCGAGCCGCTCGCCCAGGGTGGTCACGATCCGCTTGTAGCCGATCATCGTCCCGGCGCCCAGGCAAAGTGCGCTCAGCACGCGAACCCACCAGGGAGCATATTGCACCGAATGCATGAGATCCTCATGGATCGATTTGGCCTGCTTCTTGTCGTCTTCCGATATCCCTTTGGCTTCTTCCACGGTCTTCAGTTCCGACATCACGCGGTTCAGGTCGTTGCGAATGGCCGGGCGCTCGCGATCAGGAATGTCGGACGCCTGCTTGGTCTGTCCGAAGACTTGGCCGATGTGCTGGGCGGCCGTGACGCCAAGTTCCTTCTGGTCATCGCCGTAGCGACCGATCAGGCCAGCCGCTGTCGCCATAGCCTGGCCGTCATGAGCCACTTGCTCCGTCGTCATCGTGGTGTTGAGCGCGTAAGTGGCCGGCAGCAGGCCGATGATCGTCAGCATAATCAGGCCGATGCTTTTCTGGCCATCGTTGGTGCCGTGGGCGAATGAGACGCCTGTGCAGGTGAGGATCAAGATGCCGCGCATCCACCAGACGGGCGGCTTATCTTCCTTGGGGGGTTCGAACAGGGCCTTGTCGTGAAGAAGGTGTTTGATGAGTTGGAACAGCAGCAGCGCGCCGGCAAAGCCCAGGATGGGCGAGACGAGCAGCGACGCCAGAACACTCCAGATCTGATGCCAGTCCACTCCCTCATGAAGGCCGCGGCCATGGGTCAGTGCGTTCTCGACCGAGATGCCGACGAGGGCGCCGATCAGAGCATGGGAACTCGAATTGGGAAGGCCGAGCCACCACGTGCCGATGTTCCAGAAGAGGGCTGTCAGGAACAGCGCCGCCAGCATGCCGACCGCGATACCCCCGTTCGGGGGAGACAAGACATCGGCGGGAATCAGTTCGACCAGCGCGTAAGCGACCGCGATGCCACCCAGGATGACACCGAGAAAGTTCATCAAGCCGGACCAGATCACAGCGGGAATCGGCTTCAAGGAATGAGTGTAGATGACGGTGGCGACGGCATTGGCCGTGTCGTGAAAGCCGTTCGAGAATTCGAACGCGAGAGCCAGAACCAGGCAGACGACAAGAAACGAGAGGGTCGCCGGGGACCCAGGCGCGAGAAACGCGAGCATGCCTACTCCTGCGGGATTTCGAAGGTGCTGCGCGTAGGAAATCCGGTCGGACGAAAGCTGGGCCCCCGCGCCTATGCGGGGCGTGGCCCCAGCTCTCGCGGGTCCGGAGAACTCTGGTAGAACGGGTCCGTATCAGCCCACGATTTCGAGCGCCGTCGTTCCCCTGACAGTGTCGCCGTATTCGGTGAGCGCCGTCACGGTGAGCCGATGTGTTCCGGCCGGCAGCGTGGCAGGAAGCCGGGCGGTCCAGACATGGGTCGAGGGCTCGGCCTTGATCCAGGGCTTCTTGACGGCCTCGTTGCGATCGAAGACGTCCTCGACAAAGGGGTCAGGTCGGCGGTTGCGGGTCATGGGGATCGGCTCGCCCGAACCGATCCGCAGCGTCACTTGCGTCTTGGGGCCGCCATCGAACACATTGGCCACCAGCGTGGTCGAGCCTACCGCCGCTCGCTGGACCGGCGACTGGATCAACTGGCCGAGACGGAAGTCGCGCATGACTTCCTTCACGCCGCCGTGGAAGTGGCTCTCAAACGACAGGCGCACCTGACGGGCATTCGGCTCCTTGGCCGGCACGAAGCGCGTCTTATAGCTGTTGCCGTCGACCGACAGGATATGGAACCCGTTCGGCGTCCCGTCACGGCTGTCCGCGACCGCGACGCCACGATGGTCGTAGGGTCCACTCCACCACGAGCCCGAGACGGCGGTCATCACGTGGTGATGGTGCGGCACAGGCGACGGCCAACCATCGGCCTGCGCGAAATAATGATGCTCCGTCGTATGCGTGTGCCCCGACAGGCTGAGCGTGAAACGGCGGCCCTCGAAAAGCTGGAACAGGTCGGCCCGGTTCGTGAGGTTGTTTTCGGGCGTCGCGTCGAGGTCGTTCTTCAATGGGATATGCAGAACGATCACGATCAGCTTGTCGTCCGAGACGTGGGCCAGGACGTTGCGCACGAACGTGAGCGTGTCGGGCTCAAGCTTGCCGAAATAGGGCGCCTTGCCCTTGGGACGATCCGGGTCGGGGCCGAGATATTCGACATCGTCGAGCATCAGGAACACGGCATCCGCATACGCGAAGGCATGATTGGGCGGCCCGAACACGCGCTTGAAGGTTTCACGCGAATAGCGGCGGCCGGGCGCTTCGAAGTTGAAATCGT
This sequence comes from Lichenifustis flavocetrariae, assembly GCF_026130545.1. Classification (GTDB taxonomy): domain Bacteria; phylum Pseudomonadota; class Alphaproteobacteria; order Rhizobiales; family Beijerinckiaceae; genus Lichenihabitans; species Lichenihabitans flavocetrariae. The sequence goes on from NZ_JAMOIM010000003.1 coordinate 30,321, forward strand.
GGTTGCCGCCGACGTTGTACCACGGAATGCCGATCGTCCCGATGATGCGCGTCAGGCGATCGTAGAGGGACAGGTCGTCGAACATGATGTCGCCGGACGTGAGCCCGAATTTGGCGCTGGTGCCGCTGAGGGCTTCGACGACGTCTTCGCGGATGAAATCGACTTCGGCGTCGGACTCGGGCTGCGGATCGGTGAACAGCACCACCTCGAAGGCCTTCGGCTCGTCCTGTCGATGCAGTTCGAAATCGATCGAGGACGGCAAGGGCCCCGTCGGGGCGATGCCTTCAAAGGTCAGGTTCAGCGACGCGGGCGAGCCTTGCGGTTGATGAATGTAGTAGAAGCGCGGCAGTTGGGTCACGGGATCGACGGGCGTCATGAACCCGGCCGGCTTGATCACGAACACGACCGTCTCGTCGCTTACCGGCAGGGTGTAGCGTCCGTCACCATCCGTCACGGTCACATCGCGACCGTTCGACACGAGAACGCCTGGAACTCCTTTGCGTACGCCGGCCTCGGTCTCGAAGACCAGGCCCGCCGCGACCGTGGGCGCGTCGGCAGCGGCCTGAGCAGCACCTTCCGGCAGCGCCGCGGCGATGCCACTCGCCGCAGCGGCAAGCAGCATATCTCGTCGTGTCACCTTGACCTGGGTGTCCGGCATAGCTGCGCTCCGTCGGTGCAAATCTGGCCGACGGAATATCCACGCCGTGTGACGGTTGGGTGACCAACGTGTTTCGCCCCCGGCAGCGTCACCTCACACTGCCTGGTTCCCACCGATCCGAAGGTCGGCTCACACCAGGCACCCGTCGAAGTCAGGCGGTCAGAAAATGCGGGCGGGCGGTCGCCGTGTGCTCCTTCAGAACCGCCCCGGTGGCCGGATCGATCTCCCGCAGCGACACATCGTAGCTCCAGAGATCGGCGAGGTGCTGCAACACGTCGCGGGTCTCGCGCTCCTGCAGCAGGATGCCGTTCAGCACATTGTGCTGCAGCATCAGACGCCGATCGCCGCCAAGATCGACATCGACGACCTGGATATCGGGATCGGTCCACGACACGTCGTATTGGCGGCTGAGGGCGCGCCGCAAGTTGCGGTAGCCCCGCTCATCATGAATGGCCTCAACCCGTAGCGCCTTGGCTTTCTCGCCGTCGTCGACCACCTGGAACAGCTTCCATTGTCGGATCAGATGCGGACTCAGGAATTGCGACACGAAGCTCTCGTCGCGGTAATTGGCCCAGACATGCGACAAGACGCCGAACGGATCACCGACGCCAGCGATCTCAGGAAACCACTCGCGGTCCTCATCGGTCGGCTTGGTGGCGATCCGCTCGATATCCTGCATCATGGCGAAGCCAAGCGCATAGGGGTTGATGCCACTGTAGCGCCGGTCATCATATTCGGGCTGCATCACCACATTGGTGTGCGACTGGAGGAATTCGAGATAGGACCCTTCGTTGATCTGCCCTGTGTCGAACAACCGCCCCATGATGCGGTAGTGACAATAGGTGGCGCAGCCCTCGTTCATCAGCTTGGTCTGGCCCTGCGGATAGAAATACTGGGCGATGTGGCGGACGATGCGCAGGATTTCGCGTTGCCAAGACGCGAGGCGAGGCGCCGTCTTTTCCAGGAAATAGAGGATATTCTCCTGCGGCAACTCGAGCAGGGCGCGGCGCCGCTCCTCGTCGCCGCCGCTGACCTTGGCCTTGCCGGTAACCGGCACGGTGCGCCAAAGGTCGTTGTAGATCTTCTCCTGATGGAGCCGCCGGTCGCGTTCGCGCCGGTCCTCCGACGCGAGGTCGGGCTTGCGCTTGCGGGGATAGCGATGAACGCCATGCGTCATCAGGCTGTGGGCCGCATCAAGGGTGCGTTCGACCGCCAGATGGCCATAGCGTTGTTCACATTCGGCGATATAGGTCTTGGCGAAGTCGAGATAGTGCAGGATGCCGTTGGCGTCGGTCCATTGCTTGAAGAGATAATTGTTCTTGAAGAAGTGGTTGTGCCCGAAGGCCGCATGGGCGATGACGAGCGTCTGCATCGTCACCGTATTCTCTTCCATGATATAGCTGATGCAGGGATCCGAATTGATCACGATCTCATAGGCGAGACCGCGCAGGCCCTTGCGATAGCCCATTTCATGATGGGCGAATTGCTTGCCGAAACTCCAATGCTTGTAGAAGAGCGGCATCCCGACGGACGAATAGGCGTCGAGCATCTGCTCGGTCGTGATGATTTCGATCTGGTTGGCATAGGTATCGAGTTTGAATTCACCATGTGCGATCACCGCGATCGCATCATGGATGCGCTGAATCATCGCGAAGTCCCAGTCGTTGCCCTCGTAGAGCAGCGACGGGCGGGTGATCGTCGTGCTCATGCAGGTTCACCCTGTGCGCTATGGCCCTTGCGCTCGAAGAGTCGCCGGAACACGGGATAGATTTCGTTGCGGTGGTTCACCTTGCACATGGCGAAGCGTTGCCCACCCTCGGCAATGGCCTCATAGGTGCGCCAAAGCTCGGTGGCTCGCGGAATGAACCCCATTTGGGTCGCCTCGGATTCCCGCCCCACTTCGAGATAGGCGAAATACTGGCAGAGCGGCAGCACGCCTTGCTGCAGCAGCGCGGCAGAGCGCGTCGTGTCACTCGCGGAATTATCGCCGTCCGAGGCCTGGGCCGCGTAGATGTTCCAGTCTTCCATGGGGAAACGCAGCTTCGCGATGCGGACCATCTCTTCGAGTGCGCTCGACACGACCGTGCCGCCCGTCTCGGCGGAATGGAAGAATGTGTCCTCGTCGACCTCTTCGGCCTCGTGCGTGTGTCGGATGAAGACGATCTCGACATGGCGGTAGCGGCGCTTCAGGAAGATATAGAGCAGCGCATAGAAGCGCTTCGCCAGATCCTTCATGTGCTCGGTCATGGAGGCGGACGTGTCCATGAGGCAGAACATGACCGCCTGGGCCACCGGCCGTGGGACCGCCTGAAAGCGGCGAAACCGGATGTCGATCGGGTCGATGAACGGCACACGCTTGATGCGGGCCAGAAGATGGCTGAGCGTCGCTCGGAGCTCTTCAAGCCGCGCCGGATCGTCGCCCTCGGTGGCAAGCGCTTCGATTTCGGCTTCGAGCGCCTGCAGATCCTCGCTCTTCGGGCGGTTCAACGCGACGCGCCGAGACAGGCTGTTCCGCATCGTGCGTGTCAGCGACAGGTTGGCGGGCGAGCCTGACACCGAATATCCGGCGCGATGCAGGCTCGTGCTTTCCGTACTGGCCAAGGTCTTCTTGGCGAGGTCGGGAAGCTCCAGGTCGTCGAAAAAGAGGTCGAGGTATTCGTCCTGCGACAGGACGAAGCGGAAATCGTCCTCCCCGTCCCCATCTTCGGCGCCCTCGGCGCCGCTGCCCCCGCCGCCCTGCTTGTCCTTTGGGATCGTGTCGCCCTGCACGAACTTCTTGTTGCCGGGCAGCAGACCTTCTCGATGTCCCCCGGTCGGGGCGCGGTGCAGGCGAGGTTCCCGCAGGCTGTCGACCGGGATCTTGATCTCGCCACCCTGGTCGAAATCCTTGATCGAGCGATCCTTGGAATGGTTGCGCACGGCCTTTTGGGCCAGCGCCTTTGCCCGCCTGAGGAACCGTTGCCGGTTCGCGAGGCTCTTGCCGCCCGAATTCAGGCGTCGGTCGATGATGTTCATCGCATCTCGCTTCCGGAACCGGCGCGGCTCATCCTGCCTGCTTTGCTCTCATATACCATTCGACGAGCCTGCGGACCTGTCGCTCAGTATAACCCCTTGCAACCATGCGTTCGACGAATTCGCCATGTTTCTTTTCGGTGTCGCTGTCGCGCTTCGACGAGAAGCTGATGACCGGCAGCAATTCCTCGACCTGGCTGAACATGCGTCGCTCGATGACTTCCCGGATTTTCTCATAGCTGGTCCAGGACGGGTTGCGGCCCCCATTATGGGCCCGGGCCCGGAGCGAGAATTTGACCACCTCATTGCGGAAGTCCTTCGGGTTGGCGATCCCGGCTGGCTTCTCGACCTTGGTGAGTTCCTGGTTCAACAACTCCCGGTTGAGCAACTGCCCCGTGTCGGGATCCTTGAAGTCCTGGTCCTCGATCCAAGCATCCGCGTAGTCGACATAGCGATCGAACAGGTTCTGTCCGTAGTCGTGGTAGGATTCCAGATAGGCCTTCTGGATCTCGTGACCGATGAATTCCGCGTAGCGCGGCGCGAGGTCGGCTTTGATGAACTCGCGGTAGCGCTTTTCAGTGTCCTGCGGCAGCTGTTCGCGGCGGATCGACTGTTCGAGGACGTACATGAGATGCACGGGGTCCGCCACGACCTCGGCCGTGTCGTGGTTGAACGTCGCGGCAAGAACCTTGAACGCGAACCGGGTCGAGATCCCGTCCATGCCCTCGTCGACACCGGCCGAGTCCTTGTATTCCTGCATCGAGCGGGCGCGCGGATCGACCTCGCGCAAGCTCTCGCCGTCATAGACGCGCATCTTCGAGAACAGGTTCGAGTTCTCGTGAACCCGCAGCCGGGACAGCACCGAGAAACGGGCCAGCATTTCGAGCGTGCCGGGCGCGCAAGGGGCGCCGGCCAGTTCGGAGTCGCGGATCAGCTTCTCGTAGATCAGCTTTTCTTCCGTCACCCGCAGGCAATACGGCACCTTGATCACGTAAATACGATCGATGAAGGCTTCGTTGTTCTTGTTGGTGCGGAAGCTCTGCCATTCGGCCTCGTTCGAGTGCGCCATGATGATCCCGGTGAACGGGATCGCGCCGATGTTCTCCGTGCCGACGTAATTGCCCTCCTGGGTCGCGGTCAGCAGCGGATGCAGCATCTTGATCGGCGCCTTGAACATCTCGACGAATTCGAGCATGCCCTGGTTGGCGCGATTGAGGCCACCCGAATAGCTGTAGGCATCCGGATCGCTCTGGGACAATGTTTCGAGCCGCCGGATGTCGACCTTGCCGACCAGGGACGAAATATCCTGGTTGTTCTCGTCGCCCGGCTCGGTCTTGGCGATACCGATCTGCCGCAGCCGCGACGGTGGCATCTTGACGACGGTGAACTTGGAAATGTCGCCGCCGAACTCGTCGAGCCGCTTCAGGCACCATGGGCTCATCAGACCCGTGAGGCGGCGGCGCGGAATGCCGTAGCGCTCTTCCAGCACCGGTGCCATGCGCTCCGGGTCGAAGAGGCCGAGCGGGCTTTCGAAAACGGGGCTCACCTCGTTGCCGGCCTTCAGCACATAGATGGGATGCGCCTCGATCAAGGCCTTCAGTCGCTCCGCAAGCGACGACTTGCCACCCCCGACGGGGCCGAGCAGATAGAGGATCTGCTTGCGCTCCTCCAGCCCCTGCGCGGCATGCCGGAAGAAGGACACGATGCGTTCGATCGTTTCTTCCATGCCGTAGAATTCAGCGAAGGCGGGATAGACCCGGATCGTGCGGTTCATGAAGACCCGGCCAAGGCGCGCGTCCTTGGCGGTATCAATCATCGTCGGCTCGCCGATCGCGGCCAGGATCCGCTCTGGCGCGCTCGCGTACATCATCGGGTCGGATTTGCAGGCTTGAAGATAGTCGGCCAGCGACATCTCGGCTGCTTTGCGAGACTCGTAGGAACGCGAAAAGCTCGTGAAGACGTCATCCATCGACATACGGTCCTTCCCTCCGAGAATGCTCGGACTGCCGGAAACCCTGATGCCCACGGGCGCGCCCCACGTTCCCCATGGGCTGACCCGAGTCTTGCACAAATCGGGCCGGAAACCAGCATGACACTCGGTCGCCGTGGCGGCGATGTGGCAGTTTTGCGAAACTTCTCGAATCCGCGCTGCGACGTATTTTTGCAACGCAGCATCCACGCCACAACGACAGGCGATTAGCCTGCCTCCGCAGTTCGTCAACACTATGTTAACCATGCTATGCGATAAGGCGCCGGACGAAATCTTGCCCGTAACGCATATGATCGAGAGCGGGATCGAGCAGGGTGCCGACGGCACATCGTTGTCTGAAAACGGCACGAGACAGGCGGCGTACCGAAGTCTCTCGATGACTGCTACCGCACGCTGAGTCGAGCGCCTCAGACCGAGGAACGTTCCTTCAGCGCGTAGACATCCGTCGGATGAGCCACTCCAGGCAGCGAGAGCGCACCCAAGGGTTCGAAATCCGGATGGGCTCCGGCCAAAGCCACGAAGGCGCCGGACAGCAGCACCCCATGCCCGACTGTCTTGGTCAGCGTTTCCAATCGAGACGCGACATTCACGGCTGGTCCGATCACCGTGAAGTCGAGTCGACGACGCGACCCGATATTGCCGTACATCACATCCCCGACGTGAACCCCGGTGCCATAAGCCAGCGGATCCAGACCACGCTGGCCCCGATCGACATTGAGGGCCGCCATCGCGACCCGGGCCTCGGTCACGGCCCGCAGCGCCTCGGCGGGTGCATCTGGGGACTTCAGCGGGAAGATCGCCAGGAGGCCGTCACCCATGAACTTCAGAATCTCGCCGCCGTGCTGCGCGATTGGGTCCGACATCGCATCGAAATACTCGTTGAGCATGGCGATGACGTCATCGCGCGGCCAGAGTTCCGACAGCGCCGTGAAGCCACGGAGGTCGCAGATTACGATGACGGCCTCCACGGTCGTGCCACTTCCCCGCCTTGTGGCGCCAGCCAGGATCTGTTCGCTGGCATGCGGGCCGACATAGGTTTCGAGGAAGGTGCGAGCGAGACGACTGCGCAACCGGATCTCGGTCAACAGCGTGATCGCGGGGATCAGGTCGGCCAGATGCGCGATGTCGGCGGGCAAGAAGCCTTCAGGTCCGTCGGCCGCGAAACTCAGAGCGTGACGTTCGCCACGAGTGAACACGAGGGGCCAAATCACATAGTCGGTCAGTCCGATCTCACGGAGATCGGCCAGCAGCGGAAAATCGTCGGTTCGCGGGTCGAGCGCGTGAAGCTGACGCCGGATCATCGGCTCGCCGTCCAGCACCGCCTTGAGGGGGCTCTGCAGATAGGATTCACGGACCAGGACGTCATAATCGACGGTCCGGATCTCGGCCTCAGTCAAACCAACGCGCCACAACATGCGGGCTCCCATCCACTCGGGATGGTTGGTCCTCACAACCATCAGCGACCGGGCGACCGGGACGCCTTCCTGGCGCAAACGCGTACAGAACTCCACCAGCAAATTGTCGATGAAGGGCTGCGAGGCCGTGTCCTTCATCAGCCAATCCAGAATGGCTGTTCTGGATCCGGGCCAATGGCCTGACACGATTTCGTTCATCGGCGTTGGTCCCTGGATCGCGCGGGAACCGACAGAACCGGCGATACCCGACCATCCATGTCACATAAGACCTCTAAGGTGATGCGAAAAGTGCAGGGCTGCTCACATCCGGCGGAGCCGCATTGCAACACGGCCAGCAGTCTTTTAGACGGAAGACCATGCGCACCATCACCTATGCGATCGGCGATATCCATGGCCGAGCGGATCTTCTTGATCAACTTCTTGTCCTGATCGAATCGGACGCGTCTTCCAAGCAGGCGCATGCCAAGGTCGTGTTCACCGGCGACTTCATGGACCGGGGCGCCGATTCGTTCGGGGTGGTCGAGCGGCTGATCGCCGGACCCCGCCGAGCCGGCGATACGTTCTTGCCGCTGCGGGGCAACCATGACGATCTATTCGTCCGCGCCTCCACGCACGGCCGTGACGTTCCGGAATGGGCCTGGCACCTCTTCTGGCACACGATCAAGAGCTATGGACTGCATCAGGATCGGACGTGGAAGGGCAATTCGCAGCTTGGGCGGCATGGAGATTTTCTGGCGGGCCTGCCGCTGACCCACGATGACGGGCGCTACCTGTTCGTGCATGCCGGCATCCGTCCCGGCGTTCCTATCGCGGAGCAGACCGAATACGACTTGCTGTGGATCCGCGACGAGTTTCTTCACCATGAAGATCTTCTGCCGCGTCGGGTCGTGCATGGTCATACCATCATGGGGGACAAACCCGCGATGCGGCCGCACCGGGTCTCGATCGATACGGGCGCCTATCGCTCGGGAATTCTGACGGCTGCGGTGCTCGACGACGCGGAGGTGACGTTTCTGCAGGCGATCGGGGAGCCCGACCGTGGGGCGCTCGTACGCGAGGCACTGCTGATCGAAACCATCGCGGGTCGATCGGTCTCGGCCGCGATGCAGCGGGCGTTCGACGCCTTTGTGGCACGGGAAATCGATGCAGCCGAACTCGATCGTCGTCTGGGACGCGCGGCCTGAAGACTGTGGCTGGGCTAGCTGGCCGCGGCCAGAAGAAGTGCGGCACCCGCGCCGAGTGCCAGGATAAGCCGGAGCCGCCCAAACCACGCGGGCGCCATGCCGCGGTGCACGAGATCGCGATCGGTGATCCCGAGCGCAATGATCAGAACCGCGAGAACGGTAAGCCGCCAAGGATCGTTGAGAGCCAGCGCCGACCAGCCAAGCAACTGGGGCAGCACCGCGACCGCATAGTCGCGTGCTGCCAGACGCTGGTTGTCGGCCTTGGTGGCCAAACCCCAGCGAATTCCACCGAGAAACGATACGATCGTGGCCGCGTAGGTGGCAAGTGCAGTGGCCGAGGCGGTCTGGCTCTCGCCAAAGGTGATGTCGGTCCCATGTGCCAGACAGAGGCCCCAGAACGGAATCAATCCGGCGAAACCGAGTCCAAACGGCACCCACGGGTCTTCAGCCTTCATCATCGCTCGTTCCACATCGCCACCCCCTCGGCTGCGGCGCCGCTCAAGCAGCCAAGGCTGAAGCTGTCCGCGAGACATCCGCCACCAAGACCCACCCGCAGCCCATGGGCATCACGCATGTTGCCGCAGCCCGCAGATCGCAGGATCTCTCCGACCTTGTGATGCGTGACGAATCTTTGCACCGCGCCCTTTTTGACCACAACACGCATTGGGTCCGTTGCCACAATGCTACAGACGACCAACGCCAAAAAAGTTGAAGGACCGTGGCGCTTCGGCCTTAGTGCTTTCGTGATCGAGGGCTGCGGATCCCCACCTTGGGGCCGCTACCGGCCTGGTCGAAGCCGACGAGGATCACATAGTCCTCATCGGGATGAGCCACGAACGGGACCGAAAAGGGCTCGGACACGTAGGTGAAACCGGCCTCGTTGCTGCCGGCCGACACCGAAGCCGAGACACGGGCGAGGGCCGAATATTCCACTTTGTCAGTCGCATCGTTGCGCACGGCAATTCGGATCGGAACCGCAAACGTGCCGGGCGCGCCGACCGGACCAAGCAGCACCCGGCCTTCGGCCCCCACCTTGAGCACCAGCCTGTCGCCATTCTTGGAGCATTCGCGCGCAATATCGCCAAGCGAAAAGCCGTAGCGAACGTTCTCGTTGGTTTGCGCGCCCGCATAGGTGCGGATGGAAGCCGTTCCGTCCTGCACTTCGATCGTCGGGCATTCCACAGTGGCTTCGGTTTGCGGCAACGGCGCCGATCCCGGGAACAACTTATTGAAGGCCACCAGATTGGCCAGCTTCGACAGCGAATAGCCGCTGCTCTGTTCCGCGGGTTCGAAGCCTGGAGTTCCCGCTGCTCCACAACCGGCAAGCGCGCCGCACGCGAGGAGACCCGCGACCCCTAAGCCGATCCGATGCGCCATGTGCCGCGCCATTCTCATCTCCTCCAGCCGTCGCATGCCCGCGCGTTGCCCTCGGGCAATCCGGCGGACTTCTACCAAGCAGGTGTGAAATGCCAAGCCTCATCGACCGGAAGCTTTGCCGTGCACCGCCGGCGAGCCCATGGACAAGGCATGAGGCACCCCCTAATCGTCCGCCTCGCGCGTCTCCGAACCAAGGAATACGATGCCATCTTCCACCTCGACCCGGCTCGCGTTAGCGATCGCACTGGCGGCTTTCGTGACGATCGCCATGGCCTGGGGTTTCCAATGGGCCGGCTATGCGCCCTGCGAGCTCTGCCTGAAGGAGCGTCTGCCCTATTATGCCGGGGTTCCGCTTGCCTTGCTGGTGGCGTGGATCGCCTGGAGCGGCCGTGCCGGCGTGGTGCCGGCCGGGTTCGTAGCCTTGGCATTGATCTTTGCCGCAGGGGCGGCCTTGGGCATCTACCATACCGGCGTCGAATGGCATTTCTGGCCCGGACCGACGAGTTGCACCGGCTCGCTCGATCACCCGGCGGCCGTAAGCGATTTCCTGCACCAGTTGCAAACAACCCAGGTGGTGCAGTGCGACGCTCCCGCCCTGCATGTTGCGGGGCTCTCCCTGGCCGCCTGGAACGTGCTCGTCTGCATGGGACTGTTCGCGGCGGCGGCCACTGGATTCACTGTCAGCGACCGACCCCGGCGCTGACGGATTCGGCCAGAGCGGTCCGATTTGGCGAAACGGAGCCCGGAATAAACGCGTCGAAGGCGGCCCAGAACTGGTCCCGCAATTCGTCGCGCTCCATCAGGATTTCGTGCCTCGCGCCAGGAATCGTGATGCAGGTCCCACCCTTGAGCTGGCGCCCGAACCGCTCCATCGCGGAGACGGAGACGACCCGGTCGTGCCCTGGAACGACCATCAAGATCGGCACCGCGATCCGGCTCGCGAAATCGGCCGCGGCGAACGGAACCATGGCGTCGAGGGCGGCGCGGAACCAGGCGATCGTCGGCGCATCGATCGTCAGACGCGACTCGACCCGCCCCACTGCCATCATGTCCGCGAAACGGACAGGATCCGAGGTCAGAACATTGTCGTCGAACCCGTTCTCCAACACGGCGGTGCGGTCGCCGCGCGGCACAAAGGCCGATCCGAGCCCGACAAGCGCCAACACACGCGACAAGTGATGCAATGCATCGGGGGCCGGCAGCTTATGGATGGCGATCATCGGCGCCGACAGCACGATACGCTCGAAAGCGCACCCGCCGCTCCTAGCGTGATGGAGCATCACCGCACCGCCCATCGAATGAGCGAGGGCGAAAAAGGGTCGCGGACATTCGGTCTCGAGAACCTCCTCGATGACGGCCGTGAGATCCGCCTCGAATTGTTTGAAGTCGTCGACATGGCCCTTCCGGCCGTTGCGCAGGGCCCGGGACGACATCCCCTGCCCGCGCCAGTCGAACACCACGACCGCGAAGCCGCGCGCCAGCAGATCGGTAGCGACTTCGAAATATTTCTCGATGAACTCGCCTCGGCCCGTGCAAATGAGAACCGTGCCGCGAGTCTTCACTCGCGCATCCGGGTGCCATCTGGCGGTGCGCAGACGGGTTCCGTCCTTGAGCGTCAGAAGCCGGAGGCGCGCGCCCGGAGGGGCGGCGCGCTGAACGAGGTGAACGAGCGTCGCCGGCTCGAAGGACGTCGATTGTATCATCCGCATATCATGCTGCGCCTGTTTGACCGCGCAACATGCGCCGGCCGGTTGGCCCGAACCGGCACAACTGCAGCGTGGTTAAACGCGTCTGACCAGCCGGAGCAAGAGCAACAGGATGACGGCTCCAATGAAGGCGTCGATCACGGCCCCGACAAACCCCACACCGAGATGCACTCCGAGCCGAGGAAGCAGCAGCCCTGAAATGAACGCGCCGACGATGCCGACAACAATATCGCCCAGCAGACCGAACCCCGCACCACGCACCACAAGGCCGGCGAGCCATCCCGCGATTGCACCAACGATGATCCAAATCAGAATTTCCGAAGCATCCATCCGCCCTGTCTCCTTTGTTCAAGCCGTCGTGCAACGTCCGGAGATGCGCATGGTTCCGCTTAAGGTTGAAGGCTTAATCGGTCGATCGAATGGCGACGGATGGGAAGCGGGGCACGCGGGTATCAGGCGATGATGTCGGGCGTGGCCTGATCGTCGAGAAACGCGATGCGGTCGCGGAGCACGAGCTTGCGCTTCTTGAGCCGCTGCAATTGCAGTTGGTCCGGCGTCCCCAGGTGGATCAAGGCCGCGATCGCGGCATCGAGGTCGCGATGCTCCTCGCGCAGACGCTCCATATCCCGTTCCATCTGGGTGCGCTCTTCAGGACTCACTTGCTCGATCATGAGCGGCCAATTTCTCCATGACCCATCGCGGCGCGTGATTATGGCTGTGTCAGGGGGCCGCATCAAGCGACGGAGACACGGCGAATGGGATTGTGTTCAAGGTTTTGGCCAGACGGGAGCGGACGCGCTTTAAATGGCAGCCGAACTCCCGTAAGACCCGGCGGTCTTCTCCACGCCTGCTGCGATGAAAGCTCCCGACCTCCCTTATTTCAAGATGAACGGCATCGGCAATTCGATCCTTGTCGTCGACATGCGGTCGGCCGGGCGCCCGCTGACGCCCGCGGCCGCGCGCGCCATCGCGGGAGAGGTCGGGCTCGGCTTCGATCAACTGATGACGATCAGTGCGCCGCTTTCCGGCGGGACCGACGCCTTCGTGGACATCTTCAATGCTGACGGATCGCGAGCGGAAGCTTGCGGCAACGGCACCCGCTGCGTGGCGTGGGTGCTGATGCGAGGCTCCCCGTCCCATCACCTCGTCGTGGAGACGGCGGGCGGTACGCTCATCTGTGATCGGCTTGGCCCGACCCGGTTTTCGGTCGACATGGGGCCGCCTCGCCTCGCTTGGAGCGACATTCCCCTGGCGGAGCCCGAAGCCGATACGGCGCATGTCCAGTTGCGCCATCTGTCCGGGCTTCCGGACGATTTCCAGACCTTTTCGGCCGTGAACATGGGCAATCCTCATGCGGTCTTCTTCGTGCAGGATGCAGCCACCGTGCCGCTCGCGGAGGTCGGTCCGTTGATCGAACATCACCCCATGTTTCCCAAGCGGGCCAACGTGTCCTTCGCCGAGATCACAAGCCGCGCCTCCATTCGCCTGCGGGTTTGGGAGCGAAGCGCTGGCGCCACGCTGGCCTGTGGCTCGGCTGCTTGCGCGACCCTCGTGGCGGCCGCGCGCGACGGTCTGACAGAGCGAAGGGCCACGGTTTCGCTGCCAGGCGGCGATTTGATGATCGAGTGGCGCCCCGCGGACGGTCACGTCGTGATGGCCGGCGACACGCAGATCGAGCACGAAGGCCTGTTACCGGCCGTCCTGTGGGACATTGCCGCGTGACGAATGCCGCGCGTGTCGACGTCGTGACCTTCGGGTGCCGGCTCAACATCGTCGAATCGGAGGCGATGCGCCGTCAGGCGCTCGCCGCCGGTCATCGCGATCTGACGATCGTCAACACTTGCGCGGTGACGGCTGAAGCCGCCCGGCAGGGGCGGCAGGCGATACGCCGGGCTTACAAGGAGCATCCGGGCGGCCGGCTCGTGGTCACCGGCTGCGCGGCGGAGATTGACCGTGCCGGTTTCGCGGCTCTTCCCGGCATCGACCGGCTGCTGCCGAATGCCACCAAGGAGAAGGACGAGAGTTGGCCGTCGCTCGACAATGGAGCGGAACGTGTCCCGAAGATCTCGGCCCCGGGCTTCGGGCCCGAGGCCGCGAATCAGCATACGCGCGGGTTCGTCGAGATTCAGAACGGCTGCGACCATCGCTGCACGTTTTGCGTTATCCCCTTCGGAAGAGGCGCTTCGCGCTCGGTTCCGATCGCGCAGATCATCGACCGCGTGAAGGAGCTTGTCGCGGCGGGGGCGCGCGATGTCGTGCTGACCGGCGTCGACATCACCTCCTACGGCGACGACCTCGATGACCGGATAAGCCTCGGGACCCTTGTGACGCGCGTGCTGCGGGCCGTGCCCGACCTGCCGCGCCTGCGCCTGTCTTCGCTCGATTGCATCGAAGCCGATCCCGCCTTGCGGGACGCGATCGGCACCGAGGCGCGGCTGATGCCCCATCTCCATCTATCTCTGCAATCGGGATCGGACCTGATCCTGAAACGCATGAAGCGCCGGCATGGCCGGGAAGATGCCATCGCGTTCTGTACCGATCTTCGGCGGCTGCGCCCTGAACTTGTGTTCGGCGCCGATCTCATCGCGGGCTTTCCAACCGAAACCGAGGCCATGTTCGCCGAGACGATGGAGCTTGTGGAAGCCTGTAATGTCACCCACGTCCACGTCTTCCCGTTTTCACCCCGACCGAATACGCCGGCGGCCCGCATGCCGCAGGTCGCCGGGGACGTCACCCGAGATCGGGCCCAGCGGCTGCGCGCACTGGCGGAGCGGCAGTTGCGGTCCCACCTGGCCGGTCAGACGGGGCGGCGCCTTACGGTGCTGACGGAGCGGAACGGCAAGGGCCGCAGCGAGGATTTCACCCTCGTCCGGTTGCCGGACAATCCGCCTCCAGGCCAGCTCCATTCGGTCGTCATCTCAGGACACGACGACCGTTCTTTGATCGCTGCCGCGGAGGCGGCCTGACGTTTGACACCGCCGCGTCACCGCGCGCCGGTTAGGGGTAAGATCGCGCCCGAATCAATTGATGGAGAGAGGATCTGCATGGCTGACGCTTGTACCGGAGGGCTCGACACGGGCTTTGTGTCGCTGGGCTATGCGAAAGTCGCGGTGCTCGGCGTCGTTCAGGGTCTGACCGAACTTCTGCCCATCTCGTCGACAGCCCACATGCGAATCGTCCCGGCTCTTTTGGGCTGGCAGGACCCGGGCTCGGCCTTTTCGGCATCGATGCAGCTCGCGGCCCTGGCGGCGGTGGTGTCGTATTTCTGGAAGGACGTGCGGGGCGTTCTCGTGGGATCGCTCTCGGCGATCCAGCGTCGGGACTTCCAGTCCTGGGATTTCCGTTTCGCGGTCTGGATCATCCTGGCCACGATCCCGGGTGTGATCGGCGGCGCTCTCCTGAAATCCCACCTGAACACCTGTGGCTCCAGCCTGCGGAGCCTGGAGGTGATCGGGGTCGCCTGCATCGTCATGGGTGTTCTCCTGGCGATCGCCGAAATCTATTGCCGGCACCGGCGCGTTCTCGCCGATATGACCCTGCTCGATGCCATGATCGTCGGTATCGCCCAGGTGGGCGCGCTGGTGCCCGGCGTCTCCCGTTCGGGCTCGTCGCTGACGGCGGCACTCTTCCTCGACCTCAAGCGTGAGGAAGCGGCACGCTTCTCCTTCCTGCTCGGCCTGCCCTTCATCGCTCTCGCGGGGCTCTACGAGCTGCTGCAGCTCCTCAAGGCCCACCTCGACGGGCATGGTTGGTCGATTCTGCTGGTTGGTCTCATCGTCGGATCGATCTCGGCGTTCGCGGCCATCTGGGGCCTGATGCGCATCCTCGAACGCTTCTCGGCCTGGCCATTCGTAATCTACCGGATTGTGATCGGCATCGTGCTTCTCGCGGGCGCCGGGATGGGCTGGCTCGCCTAGCCCGCATCGCGGGCGCCGCGAGAGCGACGGCGCGCCGCCTAGCCAAAGAGGCGACGCTCCACAGCCTCCCAGGACGGCTCGGCGGACTCGGCGCCATGTTGCAGGAGAGCCCGGTCATGATCGGGCTGAATGTGGCTGCCGCCTAGAAAGCCGATGGCCCGCATACCGGCCGACTTCGCGCCCTGGACGCCGTAAATCGAGTCCTCGATCACGACGGCACGCTCGGGCGCCACATTCATCTGAGCGGCAGCAAACAGGAACAGGTCAGGCGCGGGCTTGCCGTGCTTGACCTGCTGGGACGAGAACACGGCGTCGCCGAAGAACCGGTCGAGCCCCGTGCGTTTCAGGCTCAGATGGATCCGCTCCAGGCTCGAAGACGACGCCACGCAGCGGGGCCGGTCTCCCAGGCGCTCCAGAAAGTCCGCGATGCCGGGCATTGGCTGAAGCTCCTGCTCGAACAAGAGCCGGGTCGCGGGCCAAATGCGGTCGGCGACATCGTTCGGCACCACGACGCCAGTCTCGCGCGAGACGATCGCCAGGATGTCGGCCTGCTTCATGCCGAAGCAGCGGCCGATCATGGCGTCCGTCGCCGGAACTCCGGCAGCCTCCAGAACGCCCCGCATCGCCCTGACTGAGAGCACCTCACTGTCGACAAGGACGCCGTCGCAGTCGAATACCACCAACTCGATCATGACCCGACCTGCCCGTACCGACTGCCAAAATGCTTCATTATGCCCTCCCTTCGGCTGCGATCGGCCGTAGAGCGGTCCGCGCGGCTCGAGCCTCACGGATCGATTTGCTTTTTCCAAGCAGAATCAATGCCGCTTTTTCCTATGAGAGGAAGCAGACTTGAAAGCGCCTGCCGGACCCATGCAGCGTCACACACTTTTGCGCAAGGCCGACCGACGCTTCGATCACGATCCGCGGAGACCGTGACCCCTTCAAGATGGGGACAGCTCATGGTCACCGCTCCCTGGAGAACCCGCGGAACAAGGCTTGCGAATGACAGCTGCGGGCTTTGTACAAAAGTTTCTGACTGTGAACAGAAGGCAGGGTAATTGACACGGGCATGCATGTCACTTGCCGCCCAGATCAGAAGTGCAGTCACATGAAAGAAGTCAGAGCCGAATCCCAGGGGCTGCAGACCGGCCGGAAGAGGACATGATGGGAAGCGGCGACGCGTTCGATCTGGAGACGGATATTCGCACCCGGGCGGCTTGGCTCTACTACATGGAAGGGATGACGCAAGACGCCGTGGCCCAGGTGCTCGGGATGACACGGGCGCGGGTCCTGCGGATCCTCGCCTCCTGCCGCGAAGACGGCACCGTGCAAATCAGCGTCACTTCGCCTCTCACGCGCTGCGTCGCGCTTGAACGGCGCCTTGAAAGCGGGCTCCGCATGGAGCGCGCGATCGTCATCCCACGCCCGCAAGGGGACGTCGATCTGGGCGCCCTGATCGGCGCCGCGACTGGAAGCTACGTCAGCTCCATTCTGACGGAAGGCATGACGATCGGTCTTGGATGGGGTCGCACGCTCAGCGCCAGCCTATCGAGCCTGCCGCAACGCGCCTTCAACAAGCTGACCGTCGTCTCGCTGCTCGGCGGTCTCACGCGTGCCTCACAGTTCAATCCGTCCGAATTCGCCTGGCGTTTCGCCGACCGGCTCGGTGCCGAATGCTTCATGATGGCGGCGCCGGTCTATGCGCCCGATGCCAGGACCCGTGAGGCGCTCGTCAATCACTCCGGCATGGAGGATGTGTTCAGCCATGCCGAACGGCTCGATCTCGCGTTGGTCAGCGTCGGCGAATTGTCACCCGGCTCGACCCTCAGCCGCTACAATCTGGCCAGCAAGGAGGAGCTCGCGTCGCTGACGCGGGCGGGTGCCGTGGGAGACATCCTCTGCCGGTTCATCGATGCCGAGGGTCGGCTGCTTGACCACCCGCTGAACGACCGCGTGATTTCCGCGCCACCCACGATGCTGCGTAAGGCGCGGCGCATCGTCCTGGCGTCCGGCGGCTGGGAAAAGACGGCCGCGATCCGGGCGGCGATCCGGCTGCTGACGCCGGAGGTCCTGATTACCGACGAGACTGTGGCCGAAGCGCTGGTGGACGCCTGAACGCTTCGGGAGAAAGGCCACCACCCGCTTGTGAAGGTATGAAAACCTCCTTACGAAGGCGTCGACTTCAGCGAACCCGCGCCCTATGTTGCACACGAACGCTCGAGGCCACGACCAGGCCATAGCATTCTCTCGCGACCCTTTCACGGTCGCGTCTTCTCAACCGACGGACTTTCCCATGTTCGCTTGCACCGGCTATGCCGCTGAAACCAGCAGCGCGCCTCTCGCGCCATTTTCCTTCGAGCGCCGCGATCCGGGCCCGAAGGACGTCCAGATCGATATCCTCTACTGTGGCGTCTGCCATTCGGATCTGCACCAGGTTCGCAACGAATGGCACAACACCGTCTACCCCTGCATTCCGGGCCACGAGATCGTCGGCCGCGTTACGGCAGTCGGTGGCAGCGTCACAAAATTCAAAGTCGGCGATCTCGCCGGTGTCGGCTGTATGGTCGACTCGTGTCGCACCTGCCCCAATTGCAAGGATGGCCTTGAGCAATATTGCGACAATGGCTTCGTGGGCACCTACAACGGCCCCGACAAGATTTCGGGCGGCATGACGTTCGGCGGCTATTCGAAAGCGATCGTGGTCGACGAAGATTTCACGCTGCGCATCCCGGCGAACCTCGACCTGAAGGGGGTCGCCCCGCTCCTGTGCGCCGGCATCACAACCTATTCACCCATGCGGCACTGGAACGTGACCAAAGGCCAGAAGGTCGGCGTCGTGGGCCTGGGCGGCCTCGGCCATATGGCGGTCAAGATCGCCCATGCGCTGGGTGCCGAAGTGTACCTCTTCACGACCTCCCCCGGTAAAGCGGAAGACGCCAAGCGGCTCGGGGCGACCGGCGTGGTCCTGTCGAAAGACGCGGAAGCCATGGGCAAGCATGCCGAAAGCTTCGACTTCATCATCGACACGGTCTCGGCCGACCACGACATCAACCCCTATCTCAACGCCATCAAGCGCGACGGCACCCTGTGCCAGGTCGGCGCCCCGACCGACCCGCTGAAGGTCGCGGCCTTCAGCGTGATCTGGAAGCGTCGCCAGTTCGCGGGCTCGCTGATCGGCGGCATCGCCGAGACCCAGGAGATGCTCGACTTCTGCGCAGAGCACGGCATTACGTCCGATATCGAGATGATCGCGATCGCGGATATCGAGACCGCCTACAAGCGCATGCTGAAGAGCGACGTGAAGTACCGCTTCGTGATCGACATGGCCACGATGCCGTCGGCGGCCTGACCTAGTATCTGTAGTCCTTCGTATCGGCCGGACCGCGACGTGTCCCGGCCGATATGAACTTCTAGCCACCCCACGAGCTTGAAACCCGTTCAGGCCTTCCGCTTCGGCCCGCGCGCCTTTTTCGGCACGCGGTTCGGCCAGGTGACGATGTAGCCTTGCAGGTTTTCCGGCGGAACCTCGGTCTCGTGAGCGGCAATCTTTCCCCGTACCGAAACCCCGGCCTCGACGACGGTTTCCGGACGTCCTGACACGAGCGGGTGCCACCACGGCAGGTCGCGGCCCTCACGCACGAGCCGATAGGCACACGTCGGCGGTAGCCAGTTGATCGCCCGCACAGCCTCGGGGGTCAACCGGATGCAATCCGGCACCTGTGTCTGCCGATGGATGTAATCCGAGCAGCGACAGGTCCCTGCATCAAGCAGTTTGCACGCGACATCTGTGTAATAGGTGTCCCGCGTGTCCTCGTCCTCCAACTTGACGAGGCAGCAGCGCCCGCAGCCGTCGCACAAGCTCTCCCATTCGGTTGGCGAAAGGGCTTCGAGCGGCTTGCGCCAAAATGGGTCAGCCGCGGTCGGTGTGTTCGCGTCTGTGTCTTGGTCTGTCATGAAATGGTGAGGCGATCGTGGTTTGCGCCGAGGAACCCACCGGCATGGCGCTTGCGTTCATTAGGGAAACGTTAACTTCCGCACTTGCGCTTTTGCGGCGCGAGCGTCAAGGGAGGGAACGCGGTCTCGAGTGAAGCGCAATCCGTCGGCGGCGGCGGATTGGGAGGCGTCGCAGGGTGAGTCAGAGCGTCTGGTTACGGAATTTTGGCAAGCGGGTCTCCCGTACCCTTCTCGCCGCGGATGCCTGGATCGATTCGTCGATCTACGACATCGGCCGGCGCAGCGCGGATTTCTATGCGCGAAGCCAGGCTTGGTCCGATCACGTCACGGTACGCGGCTGGCGCTGGTTCGCGGTGGATATCGCCTGCGAGGGTCTGAATGTCGGCCTTGTCGGGGCGGTCGTGCTGCTGGCCCTTGCTTTCCCGGTTTATCAGAACATGTCCGACGATTGGCTCAAGAAGTCCGATCTCGCGGTGACGTTCCTGGATCACACCGGCAAGGAGATCGGCCGGCGCGGCATTCTGCACGATGACAGTGTGTCGCTCGATCAGATGCCCTCCTATCTTCCGGAGGCGGTGCTGGCCACCGAGGACCGTCGCTTCTACAGCCACTTCGGCATCGACGTGATCGGCACGATGCGAGCCCTGACCGTGAACGCGCGCGCCTCTGGCGTGAGGCAGGGCGGCTCGTCGATCACGCAGCAGCTCGCCAAGAACCTGTTTCTCTCGAATGAGCGCACCGTCGAGCGCAAGGTCAACGAGGCCTTTCTGGCGCTCTGGCTCGAGACCCATCTCACCAAGCGCGAGATCCTGCAGCTCTACCTCGACCGCGTCTACATGGGCGGCGGGACATTCGGCATCCAGGCGGCGTCGCAGTTCTACTTCGGCAAATCGGCGCGCGACGTGAGCCTGGCCGAAGCCGCCATGCTGGCGGGCCTGTTCAAGGCGCCGACAAAATATGCCCCGCACGTCAACCTGCCGGCTGCCCGCGCCCGGGCGAACGATGTGCTGAGTAATCTTGTCGATGCCGGCTATCTCAGCGAAGCGCAGGTCTACGGCGCCCGCCTCAATCCAGCGTCGCCGGTCGACCGCAGCCGCGATGTCTCGCCCGACTGGTATCTCGACTATGCCTATGACGAAGTCCGCAAGCTCGTCCAAATCGGCAAGCTTGGGGACAATCGTGTTCTCATCGTGCAGACCGCCCTCGATACGGAATTGCAGAAAAAGGCGGAATCGACGATCGAGGATCAGCTGCGGCAGAACGGACCCGCCTATCACGCCAAACAGAGCGCCGCCGTCATCATGCAGCCGGACGGGGCCGTGCGGGCGATCGTCGGGGGACGGGACTATGGGTCGAGCCAGTTCAACCGCGCCACCGACGCGCAGCGCCAGCCCGGCTCCTCGTTCAAGCCCTTCGTGTATCTGACCGCGATCATGAGCGGCAAGTTCAAGCCGTCCACCACCGTGGTCGACGGACCCGTCTGCATCGGCAATTGGTGCGTCCACAATTACGGGGGCAATTATCGCGGCGCACTTCCTCTACAGACCGCGCTTGCCCATTCGCTGAACACGATCGCGGTGAAACTGTCGATCGCCATCGGCAACGGCAATCCACGGCTTGGTCGCGCCCGCATCATCGAGACGGCCCATGCCATGGGGCTGACCACCCCCCTGCCCGACACGGTCTCGTTGCCGGTCGGCGCCGACGAGGTGACGGTGATCGACATGGCGACGGCCTATTCGGCCTTTGCCAATGGCGGCAAACGCGTGTCCCCCTTTGCTGCCGTCGATATACGCAATGGCAAGGGCCAGGTGATTTACCGCCACGACCTCGACGGACCACAGCCTGTGCAAGTGGTGCCGGCCGCCGACGTCGCCACCATGAACAACATGCTGACCCATGTGATCAACGAGGGTACCGGCACCCATGCCAGACTCGACAACGTCCAGGTCGCCGGCAAGACTGGCACAACCAACAATTACAAGGATGCGTGGTTCTGCGGGTTCACAGGCAACTACGTCGGCGCCGTGTGGTTCGGCAACGATGACGACAGTTCGATGAATGAAATGACCGGCGGAACGCTGCCTGCCCGGACCTGGCATGACATCATGGCTTTCGCGCATCAGGGCATCGACGCGAGGCCCGGCTATGGCATCGAGACCGGTGCGAGCGCTGACAAGGTCGCCGCAGTCACGACCTCGAACGGCATCGTGCAGGTCTTGTCGCCGGCCCGGCCAGCCGTCCTGTCCCTCCGCTCCTTTGCGGTGATTGACAGCATCGGCCAGTTGGCCGGCCAGCGCGGCAAGAGCCAGGCCCGCCTCGGAGCCCCAGACCGCGTCGCCGATGAGGCTCCGGTTCCGTCGGTTCGGTCGGTTGGCGGCCGCTTCAGCGTGCAATGATCAGCGCGGAGCGATAAAGTCGCCTCATGCTGCATCGCATGCCGGTGGCCAGGGTGCGCCGTCCTTCCCAGCCGCCAGCCCGGATCGTCGTCGCCGGAGCCTGGAAGCGGCGGTTGATGCTGGTGCTCGCGGTGCTGGCCGCGATTGGCACTGGCATGATCGTCGGCGCCGGCTTGACACGTCTCAGCACCAGGACGGAAGCAATCGGCTCCGTTGGGCAAGGTCCGTGGCGATTGCTCGTCGATGCCGGCACGCCCGCCATCAATCCCTACCTGCGAGCTTATTTTGCAAGGACCGGGCAAGTTCCGCTGGCTGCCGCGCAAGGCCTCACGGCAGTCGCGCGACGCGATAGCGCCGGACGGCTTCTCAAGCGGAACTGCGCCTATCGCGTAACCGGCCCGGTCCCGCCTGCCCTCTTCTGGACGCTCGAAGCCGCCGATACGCACGGAGTGCCGTTCGAGACGCCCGCGCGCCGGCAAAGCTTCACGTCCGAAGACATCTTGCGGGACAGCACCGGGAAGTTCGCGATCCAGATCGCGCCGCGCGTCCAGTCAGGCAATTGGTCGCCGATCGCTGGCTCCGGTCCCTTCCTGCTCGTGCTGCGCCTCTATGAGACCCCAATGTCCGGAGCCGGGCTCCCGATCTCGCACGACATGGCCTTTCCGACAGTCGAACCACTGTCATGCCCGTGACGCCGGCTCTCTCCCCCGCGATCCTGGTCCAGCTGGTGCTACTGACGGCAGCCGTGACCGGCATTTCACATGTGGTGACGCTGTTGGAGCTCCCCTCTCACAGCCGGGACAACGCCTTCGCGCGGATACAAGCGACAGTCCCGCTGGATAAGCAGGTCGCCTTGTCCAATAGTGGCTCAGGTCCAGCGTCCCTGCCGTTTGGCGACCCCGCGATGGCGACCGCCGTGTGCCGCTTCGACCTCCGGCAGTCGCCGTTCCAGGTCGCGATCTCGCCCTTCGACACCGGGTTTGTCACGATCGGCTTCCACAGCCGAAACGGTCTCGCCTTCTACGGCCTGACCGTTCATGCCGCTGATGCCACCCGCCTTGATCTCGTGGTCAGCGACAAATCCGAGGCGCGCGGCGATCCATCCGACTCTGCCACGGCAACGGCCAATCATGCGGTTGCGGTCGTGTCGCCCGACCCGGAAGGATTCGTCCTGATGTCGACGCCGCTTGGCGATGGCATAGGCCGCGCCGAAGCCGACGAGCGGCTTGCCCATATCGGATGTGGCGCCGGTTCCACCGCGACGCCGTAGTCAGCCTTTATTGCGGACGTCAGGCGATTTCCAGCGGCGGAAGCGCTTCGCAGTCAGTTTGCTCGGGCTCGGGGCCTGACTGTTGAAGATCCACTGTCTCCAACTCCCGCACGTATCGCACGCCCATGAAGAGCAGGATCGTGGCATTGTCCGTGGTCTGAACCGGGGCCGACCGCCTCCGGCGCGGCGGCGGAAAAGTGACAATGATGCCCATCTCGGTGTCTCGCTACGAGGTCCTTACGCGATCGGCCCTGAACTCCGGCCTCAATTTGATTAGGGCGGCCGAAGGTTAAAGTTGTATCAATCTAATGGCGTGAAACTCGGGTTTGGTGGCGGCTTCCGGCTCTGGCGGCTCCTACCAGATGACGTCGATGAACAGTGTTGCCGATAGAGCACGGGCGTCTTGGCCCCGCGCGATCCCGGCGGGACGGCGTGGCGTCGCAACCGAGGCCATGCATGCTCACCGACGATCTCCCTGCCACACTCGACCGCTTGGTCAATCTTGGCCGGACTCCTGACGTCAACATTCGGCCGGTCTTGTTGCGGGTGCTGGTCGATCTCTTCGTCAGCAAGCCAACCCATGGGCCGGAGGCGGTCAGGCAATTCGAAGAAATCGTCTCGCGACTTCTCCAGGAGGCCGACGACACGGCCCGGCTGATCGTGGCCGAGAAGCTCGCCAACCACGCTCAGACCCCACCTGCACTGCTGCGCCATTTGATGGCCGACCGTGGCGCGATCGCGGCCAAGATCTTGTCCTGCGCGGTGCTCGACGCGCAGACCTTGCAGGCGGCCGGGGCCTTGGGGGCACCCGAAATGGCGCTGGCAGTGGCCAGCCGCAGTGACCTCGATGGCGCCACCATCCGGGCCCTTGCGGAGCGCCCGGAGCCCGAGATCGTGGCCGCTCTCGTGGATAATTCCGCCCTGACCATCGATCCTGGTCTCTATCGCTATCTCGTCCGACGCGGTCGCGACAACAAGGCGCTAGCCCGCAAGCTTCTGAAGCGTCACGGCGATCCGGCAGAGCTCGGCGCGCTCTTCCTCGCCGCCGACCGGAAGCAGCGCGCCGATATCCTGATGGCGATGCGGCGTCACGATCTCGGACTTCCGCGTTCTGAGCCCGTTGCCGGGGCGGAGGCGGCGCTCGCGCAGATTTCACGCGTCGTCTTGCTGCCCGGGATGGACGGGCTCGACCTGATCCTCTGCCAGGCGTTGAACCTCCCGGCTCCGTTGGCCGAACAGATCATCGACGATACCACCGGTGAGCCCATGGCGGTCGCGCTCGCGGCCCTTGGGGCTTCGCCGGAACTCGCCGCACGGGTGTTCATCCTCGGACCGCCGACGATCGGCCATGTCTATGCGACCGTGAAGTCTCTGGTCGGCCTCGTCGAAACCCTATCTCCTGGGATCGCACGCCGTCTCATGGCCAGCATGACCGGCGAGGCCCTCCCGGTCCGCCGACCGTCCCGCACCACCACTGCGGCGGCCGACCTCGGACGGCCGATGACGCGTCCCGAGGCACGTCCGGAACGGCGGGAGACCACCGAACCTGGACGCGACATCCGCAAAGCCAGCTGAGCCGTGCGATCCCGAAGGGGCGGCTCGGCTCAACCTGCACGCTTAGGATACCCCGGCGCGGGCCGTCGGAGCGGCATCAACCCCACCGCGAAAATGCGCAGAGCCACCAGGAGAACAGCAAGGTAGACGAAGCCTCCCAGCGCCGTGATGGCTGCCGCGTGGATCTCGTTGCCGAAATGGCGTCCGAGCGTCAGATCGGCCAGGCGGGGTTCGGCCACGATCGCCGTCACGGCAAGGGCCACGGCGGCGATATCCACCGCCACGGCAACCTTTACCAAAGTGTCGTCGAACCGCATCGTGCCTTGGCGCAGGGCCAGTCCGACCAGGATGAGCAAATTGATCCACGCCCCGGCGGCCGTGGCGGTCGCGAGGCCGACGGCGCCGAGCGGTTTGAAGAGCAGGAGCTTGAGGCCAAGATTGCAGCCGACCGCGATCAGGGAGGCGGCCATCGGCGTCCTGGTATCGCCGCGTGACTGAAAACTTGCTACCGCCGAGCGGATCAGCACAACGGCCAGGATGCCGAAGCCGTAGGCGGCCAGAACGGCGCCTGAGGCACGCGCGGCCTCGGCCGTAAAATGACCCCGCATGAAGACGCCGCGCATGATCGGCTCTGGGATCAGGATGAATGCCAAGAAGAACGGAGCCGAAAGCGCCAAGGTCATCGCCATCGTGCGGTTCTGGGCGGCGATCGCCGCGTCCGGCCTGCCTTGGGCGAAGAGCCGGGTCATTTCCGGCAGCAGCACGGTTCCGGCCGCGATGCCGATCACACCGATCGGCAGTTGGTAGATGCGGTCGGCATAGTAGATCGATGACAGGCCGCCGGTCGGGAGCATGGAGGAGATGATCGTATCGGCAAAGATCGCGATCTGCACGCCGGCAGAGCCTATGACGGCCGGACCGAGCGCGCCGAAGAACTGACGCACCTCCGGGGTCCAGCGGGGACGCACCGGGCTTTCCAGCAGCCGATGCCGACGTGCCGTCAGCATCATCGAACCGAGTTGGAGGACGCCGGACACTGTCACGCCGACCGCCGAGGCCACAGCCGCATTGGGAAACACGAAGGCGATCCCCAGGAAGGCGATCATGACGAGGTTGAGAATCACAGGGTTGAACGCCGCCGCCGCGAACAGCCGGTTGGCATTGAGGGTTCCGCTATGCAGTGTGACGAGCGTCACGCACAAAAGATACGGGAAGGTGATTCGCGTGAGGAACACCGCAGTGTCGAATTTCTGCGGATCGGCCTCGAAGCCATGCGCCAACAACCGCACCAACGTCGGCGTGAATGCGAGAGCGAGCGCCAGCAGGATGATTTGAGAGACCAGCAGGATCGAAAAGATCTGGCTGGAAAAGACCTTGGCCTTCTCGGGCCCTTCGGTTTCGAGCACCCGCGCGTACGACGGCACGTAAGCCGAATTGAAGGCGCCCTCGCCAAAGATCGTCCGGAAATGGTTGGGGAGGCGGAATGCGACGAAGAACGCATCCGCGAGCCCTCCGGCACCAAGGATCGCGCCGAGGACGACATCCCGGATGAAGCCGGTCGCGCGGGACAGAAGCGTCAGGCCGCCGACGGAGAGAAAATGCTTGTACATCGGCCCGGCGCGAAACCCCCGCGCCGGGGAATCAGGTCGGGGCGCCGGCGCGCCCTCTTGTGGTTGCTCAGCCCGGGCCGGTCAAGCGCAAGAGACGCCGGCGACCGGCAGCTTTACTTCGCCGCGTGGGTGTAGAGTTCCTCGACGTAGTCCCAGTTGACCAGATTTTCGACGAAGGCCTTCAGGTAGTCGGGCCGGCGGTTGCGATAGTCGATGTAGTAGGAATGCTCCCACACGTCGACACCGAGGATCGGGGTCGCGCCATGCACGAGCGGGTTCTCACCATTCGGCGTCTTCGACACTTCGATCTTGCCGTTCTTGACCGCGAGCCACGCCCAGCCCGAGCCGAACTGCGTGGTGCCGGCCGCGATGAAGTCCTCCTTGAACTTGTCGAAGGAGCCGAACGAGTCGGTCAAGGCCTTCTCGATAGTTCCCGAGGGCTTACCGCCGCCGTTGGGCTTCATCCACTTCCAGAAGTGGATGTGGTTGTAGTGCTGGCCCGCATTATTGAAGAGGCCGGCATTCTTTCCGAAGGAGCCCTTCACCACCTCTTCGAGCGGCTTGTCCTCGAACTCCGTGCCCTTCAGCAGGTTGTTGCCGTTGGTCACATAGGCCTGGTGATGCTTGTCGTGGTGGAACTCGAGCGTTTCCTTGGACATATAGGGACCCAGCGCATCGTAGGCGTAGGGCAATTCCGGCAGCGTGAACGGCATGGTGCACTCCTGAAGTTGGCGGTTGCTCGATGGGCGAGCGGGACGCATCGTCGCTTTGAATCTAGGACGATCTTCAACGGCGGCAATCTCGACCAAGCAGCCGGCCGTTGCAAGCGAACCCTCAGGTTTTACACCACCCCGCTTTTCGGCTTATCTGCGGATCACAAAGAACTGAGTTGCGACCCAGGCCGCAAGAATCCCGTAACCCCTTGGCATCGTGCTCACACGAGGAGAGCCGAACGGCGGTTGGGCGGCGGCGAACTGAGGCAGGTGATGGATATGGGCCGATGACTTGGCTGGTGTTTGGTGTGAGTTGCCTGCTTGTGCTCGCGGGTGCCGTTTCGATCATCTCTGGAGCGCCGATCATTCAGATCGAGCGTGGATGGACAGAGGTGATCGCCGGAACCGTGGCGCTGTCGAGCGGCGGCGTCGTGTTCGCCCTCGCGGGCATCCTCATGCGGCTTGAATCGATCCGAGACGCGTTGTCGGTTCCGCCTGCAGCCACGCAGGTCCCGGCCACCGAAGAACCGGCGGCTGCGCCTGCGCCAGACATCCCTGCGACACCTGCTGGTGTCGTCGCCGCCGCAAGCCAGGACCCACAAGAAACTGCCGATCTCGCCGAGGCTTCGCATCCCGCGCCCAGCGACAGTGCGACCGGTCAGGGCCTGTGGAAGCGCGTGAAGCGCCCGGTTGAGACGCCTTCGGATGCCGGAGCCCTCGAACGCGGCGGGTTCCCCGACAGGTTGATCTCAGTTGAGACGCCAATGCCGAGCCCGGAGCCCGCGCCAGCCTTGCCGGCCCCAATCGCGCCCGCCGTGGAGATCGGCCGTATGTCGGAGGCCGACAACGCGGCCGCGAGCGAGCCAAGCCAATTGGGCTGGCTGGAGCGATCTTTGTTCAAGGGGAGGCTGCCCAAAGCCGTTCCGGATGAAAGGCCATCTGGTCTTCCGCAGCCAACGCGGGCGGATGCGACGGGTCTTTCCGCGCAGACCGCAGGTCTTCGTACCGAACCAACTCTTGCGGCAGAACCGGCTCACGACGGCAGGGAAAGGATGTCCGACCCGTCCGACGATCACGCAGAGCCGGCCGAGGCCGAGGCAGGTGTGACGGTCATCGGCCGCTACCAGGCCGGTGTGGCTTCCTACGTCATGTATTCGGACGGTACGATCGAGGTGGAAACCGAGGGTGGCCAGTCCCACCGGTTCGCCTCGATGGAAGAATTGAAGGCGTTCATCGCTTCTCAGGATAATGTCTTATCCTGAGAAGCGATCACGGCTTTCGCACTCGGCATGCCTCTGCCGGATCGCCATTCGCTAACGGCGCGCCCGCCATTCAACGCATCCCGTGCAGGCCAGCGCGAAGGCATATTCGAGCGCAACCTCCTCGAGCCGGTCGAACCGGCCAGAGGCGCCTCCGTGTCCGGCCTCCATGTTGGTCTTCAACAGGATCGGGCCACCGCCCGTCATCGTGGCGCGCAACCGGGCGACCCATTTGGCAGGCTCCCAATAGGTGACGCGCGGGTCGGTGAGACCGCCGAGCGCTAGGATTGGCGGATAGGTCTGGGCCGACACGGTGTCATAGGGGGAGTAGCCCCGCATGGCTTCGAACACGGCCGCGTCGGTGATCGGGTTGCCCCATTCGAGCCATTCAGGCGGAGTGAGCGGCAGATCGGCATCGAGCATCGTGTTCAAGACATCGACGAAGGGCACGTCGGCGATGAGGCCGGCGAAGAGATGGGGCGCGCGATTGGCCACGGCTCCGATCAGCATCCCGCCCGCGCTGCCGCCCTGCCCCACGATGCGGCCTTGCCCTGTCACCCGCGTGTCGATCAGATATTCGGCCGCCGCGATATAGTCCGTGAACGTGTTGGTCTTCTTGGTGAGCTTGCCGTCGGCATACCAGGCCCACCCTTTGTCGGTGCCACCGCGCACATGTGCGATGGCGAACACGAAACCGCGGTCGACCAGGGAAAATCGGTTGGCGCCGAACGAGGCCGGCGTCGCATGGCCGTAGGCACCGTAGGCATAAAGCAGCAGCGGCGCGCTGCCATCCTCCGGCGTGGTCTTGGCGCGCAGCAGGGAGACCGGCACCTGCTCTCCATCGGGTGCCGTCGCGAAGACCCGGCGTGTGACGTAGCTGCCCGAGTCGAACCCCGACGGGATCTCGCGTCGCTTGCGCAACACCCGCCGATCGGTCGCGAGGTCGTAGTCGAAGATCTCGTCGGGCGTCGTCATCGACGAATAGGCGAAGCGGATCACCGTGCTGTCGAATTCGGCGACATGCCGGAGCGAGAGGCTATAGGCTTCCTCGTCGAAGGCGATGTCGTGTTCCTGCCCGCTCTCCAGATGGCGGATCACGATCCGGGGCAAACCATCCTGTCGCTCCAGGCGGACGAGATAGTCGCGGAATGCCTCGATCGCGATGATCATGCGACCACGGCGGTGGGGCACAAGGTCGCGCCACTCCGCTCGGCCGGCCGCGGTGACCGGCGTCACGACGATCTTGAAGTCTTCCGCATCATCCGCATTGGTCAGAATGAACAGCTCATCCCCGCGATGATCCAACTCGTACCGGACCCCCGGCTGCCGGGCCGCGACGAGACGCGGCGACGCCTCAGGGGCCGCCAGATCCAGGAGCCACGCCTCGGAGGAATCATGGTCGTGGATGACGATCACCCCGAACCGCTTCGATCGTGTTCCGCTGATTGAGACGAACCAGCCGGGATCCGTCTCTTCATACACGAGGCGATCGGTTGCCGCATTGGTGCCGATCGCATGGTACCTGACGCTGCAGGGTCGGTGATTGTCGTCGACCGCCACGTAGAAGAAACCGGTCGAATCGGCGCTCCACACCGCTTCGCCATCCGTTTGCAGAATGAGGTCAGGCAAGTCCTGGCCCGTGCCGAGGTCGCGGATCGTCAGTGCATAGAGCTCGGAGCCGCGTTCGTCGGCGCTCCAGATCAAGCGGTTATGGCATGGCGAATATTCGGCAGCTCCCAGATGGAAGAACGGCTTGCCCTCGGCCAGCGCGTCGCCGTCGAGAAGGACTTGCTCATCCCCGCCGCCGCGCGGCTTTCGGCACACGATCTCGTGCTGCCCCTCGTGCCGGTGCCGCGTGTAATATTCGAAGGGGCCGTCCGGTGTCGGCACCTCGGCATCGTCTTCCTTGATGCGCCCGCGCATTTCGCGCTGCAGATCACCACGCAGCGCCACCGTGTCGCCCAGTATTGCATCGGCATAGGCATTTTCGGCATCGAGCACGGCACGAATGTCGGCCGGAAGAACGCTTGGATCCTTCAGGACCTGCTGCCAATTGTCCGCCCGCAGCCACGCATAGGGATCGATCAATTCGACCCCGTGGGCCACCTGGACGCTCTCGCGCGGTGCCACGACGGGGGCTGTTGGAGGGAATGAAGCCTCGGGCGTCACCTTGTTCAGCATTGTGGAATCAAGCCTTGTCGGGATCGAGCATGAGGGCGGCGCCGTTGATGCAGTAACGGAGCCCTGTTGGCGCCGGACCATCCGGAAAGACGTGGCCCAGATGGGCGTCGCACGCGGCGCAGCGCACCTCGGTGCGCCTTATGAAGAGGAAGCGGTCGCTGTGTTCGTCGATGGCCCGCTCGGCAACGGGCCGGGTAAAACTCGGCCAGCCTGATCGAGAATCGTATTTGGCGTCCGACCGAAACAACGGTGCCCCGCAGCACACGCAAGCATAGGTTCCAGCGCGCTTCTCGTGGAGGAACGGGCCCGTGAACGCGCGTTCAGTACCGTGCCGACGCGTGATCCGATATTGCTCCGATGTCAGCTTCTCCCGCCATTCAACGTCGCTTTTCTCGACCCTGGATGGTTTGGCGCCCTCTAACACGGAAAGTTCCTCCAAGATGTGCAGTCCCGCTGCTCAGCGGGCGGGCTCGGCCGCGAGTGCCGCGCGGGCGTCGGCCTTGATCCGCTCGACCATGGCACGGACCCCGTTCGAACGCTGCGGCGTGAGATGTTCGCTCAGGCCAAGCCTTTTGTAAGTCTCGCCCGCATCCGTCGCGAGGATCTCGTCCGGGCGCCGATCCGAGAAGAGCGCCAGCGTGATGGCGATCAGGCCTTTGACGATATGGGCATCGCTGTCGCCCACGAAATGTAGTCGGTCAACGCCGCCTGGTACCCGACGTGTGTCGAGCCAGACCTGGCTGGCACACCCCTTCACCCGATTTGTCTCGCTGTGAAGTTCGGGCGCCAAGGGTTCGAGGTCGCGGCCGAGCTCGATGATGTAGCGGTAGCGCTCCTCCCAATCGTCCAACATGTCGAAGTCGTCGATGATGCGGTCGATGGTGGGCATAATGGTCCGAGATGATGGGCGAGAGGCAATACTCCTGCGTGATGTAGGGGCGCGACGCGGAAACGCAAAGGCCTGACCCGTCGGGCACCGACCGGACAGGCCAATGGCTTGGGGTCGATCGGTCGGCCGCCGGCCCTTCAAAAGGCCGAAAATCCAGTCCGGGACGTCAGCCCGCCAGCAACCATTTCGATAGGGGACCGGACGTCGGGCGACCATGGATCGAGAGATCGTGACCGACCTCCCCGTCTTTTCGGCAAAGGCTTAGGGTTGCCTTAAGTGCCGCCTGCGACAGTCGGTTCGTCAAGCGCCGGGTCGATCGTGCCTTGTCACCGGAGCGTTGCGTGATCGTCCTAGCGGGCCTCAAGGATCATATCGGCAGGCTTGTGCATCCCTCGGCCCTGGGGTCGTCGATCGAGGCGGCACGTCACCGCCTATTCATCGCAACGCGCATCTCACTCTCCTGCCTGGCCCTGGCGCTCGTCCCGGTGTTTCTCGCCACCGGTGGCGTTCCGAAATGGCTGGATGCAATCCTGCTGGCCTGGATGGTGCTGCCGCTCGTGGCTGCGGCGCAGGTGTCGAATACGGGCAGGCTTGCCAGCGGCGAGGCACTGAGCGCCGCATCGTGGATCGGGCTCGCGGTAACGGCCGCCCTGGGTCACGCCTGCGGCTTGGGCGCGGCCTGCGTCGTGCTCGTTGCCGTCCCGATCGAAGCGCTGCTTATGGCCGCGCCGTGGGTTGCCACCTGCGCGGTCGCGGCGGCCTTTTCGGCATTGACGGTGCTCCTCTGTCACGCCGGCCTGGTTGGCTCGGCCGCACCGGCGTTCGGCCGCGGCGACGCCGTCCTGATCGTCTTTGCGGCCATCCACATCGCCTCCCTGGTTCTCTGCGGGCGCGCGATCCAGCGCACGCGCGACGATCTCGCGCGGCTCGATGCGCAGCGCTACCGGGTGTTGTCGGAGGCGATCGGCGACCTCGTGTTACGCTTCGATCGCGCCGGCTTCGTCCTGGCAGCCGGTGGGGCATCGGAGCGCAGTTTTGGTATCCCGTCGCGAGACCTGATGGGCCGGGGTTTCTTCGACCGAGTGCATGTCGGGGACAGGCCGGCATTCCTGCAGGCCGTGAGCCAAGCCGCGAACGGCTCCGACAACATCACGATTAATCTTCGCTTCCGCATACAGGCCCTCACAGCACCGAACGGCGATTATGCAGAGCCGGTTTTCGCTTGGGTCGAGGTTCGCACACGGCCTTTTGAGGATGGCAATCCGCTGCCATCCGGACCGGGCGACACCGCGGTCGTGGCCGCCGTGCGCGACATAACGGTTCGGGTTCAGCACGAGGCCGAGATCGAACGCGCCAAGCGCGATGCCGAACAGGCGAATGCCTCGAAGGATCGCTTCATCGCGACCGTCAGCCACGAACTCCGCACGCCGCTGAATGCCATCATCGGTTTCGCCGAGATGCTCGCGAGCCCGACGCTGAGCCCGCAGGACCCGGAGAAGCGCCGCGAATATGCGGAAATCATCGGCACATCCGGGCAGCATCTGCTGGCCGTGGTCAACAGCCTGCTCGATCTGTCGAAACTCGATGCAGGCAAGTTCGAACTTTGCTGCGAGCCCTTCGACATCGCCGAATTGATCCATGCCTGCTGCGACATGGTCGGCCTGAAAGCCGAACAGAACGGCATTCTGCTGCGTCACGATGCGGAGAACGGTCTCGAGCCGGTGATCGGCGACAAGCGGGCCTGCAAGCAGATCATTCTGAACCTCCTGTCGAATGCCTTGAAGTTCACCCCGGCGGGCGGTCGCGTCGCAGTGTCGGCACGGCCGGACGGCAATGCCGTTCTGGTGTCGGTCGTCGATACGGGGATCGGCATGGTCCCGCGCGATCTCGCGAAGCTCGGCGACCCGTTCTTCCAGGTCCGCGGTGACTACGATCGGCCCTATGAGGGCACCGGACTCGGCCTGTCTGTCGTGAAGGGCCTTGTCGGCCTCCACGGGGGCTCGATCACGGTCGAAAGCGCCCCCGGCGAGGGAACGCGCATCGCCGTGCGACTTCCGATCGATGGCCGCCGTGCGCAGCCGCAGCGTCCGCCGTCGGCCAAGATCGAAGTCATCACCCGTTATCCGCGGTCGGCCTCAGCCGCCCCCGGCCTCGAACCCCAGAAGGTCCAAAAGATTGCGTGAGGCGCTTGCCATGGCGGGACGGTCCAGCCGAACGATCCCGGGATCCACTCCGGCTTCCACCCGCAAGGGCAAGCCTTCGGCTGCGGCGCGCAAGGTCGCCAAACCCTCCGTCCTAGGTCGGGTTTTCGCCCGCCCGGGGGTGATCGTGGCGGGCGCGGCCTTCGCGGCCATCATGACAGGCATCGTCGCCAACGCTCTGGTGTTTCAGAAGGGGCATCATCCGTCGCCGCTCTTCGGCCAGGGCGTCACCGAAACGCTCGGCGGCGAGCCCGCGCGGGCGATCGCGCCGACCCCGGCACCGGTTCCTGTCTCGCGTCAGGTTCTCGAAGACCCGACGCCGGCCCCGGCCGTTGACGAAACCCCTGCCCCGGCACCGAAAGCTGGCGCGCCCGCGCCGGCATCACCAACCCGCGCGGCCTCGAAGCCTGTCACGCGCCCAGCGGCCCCGCAGGCGCATGCGGCGCCTCCTCACAAAACGGCACCGACGCCGGTCCACCGAGATCTGATCGGGCAGCTCTTGAACAAGCAGGATCAAAAAAACCCGTAGGAGCCGCGGCCTACGGGCCAATCCGTCAGTCCTGTTCAGCCAGCGTTTCGATTGTGA
Organism: Lichenifustis flavocetrariae; assembly: GCF_026130545.1. Taxonomy (GTDB): domain Bacteria; phylum Pseudomonadota; class Alphaproteobacteria; order Rhizobiales; family Beijerinckiaceae; genus Lichenihabitans; species Lichenihabitans flavocetrariae. The sequence continues at coordinate 64,196 of NZ_JAMOIM010000003.1, forward strand.
ACCGCTTGATGCCGATCGCGTTGGCGAGCAGCTTCATCCGGTCCATCACGGCCTCGCTGTCAGGCACACGGGCGGCATCCCCGACTTGGAGATGCACGCAATCGGCATCGATCCGCAACCTCGAGCCGGCAAGGACTTTCGGCATGCCGGCCGACAGCCTGTAGGCCAGCGTGAGGGCGCGGCCGAGCACTTGTGTACGCTTCCGGCCGGCTTTCGACAGAAGCCTGTTCGCGGGGCGGAGATAGGGGGCGTCGGCCCGGCCGCCATAGCGGGCATGGATGGCGCTCGCAAGGAACACCCGCTCGGCATGGTCGATGCCGATGAAGGGAAAATGCAGCAGGCGCCGAAAACTTTCCTCCGCCCGCACGTCCGGGTGATCGCGCCACGCATGATCGGACAGCGCGCAGACCGCCACGCGCAGCCGCGTGTCGCCCAGCGTTTCGTCTGGAAAGAGCCCGGCAGTCCAGCGCACGAGCTCAGCCGCGAAGCCCGGCACGCGGGCGAGCGGCAGTCCGATCAACTGAGCACCTTCGATCAACGGGTCCAGAGACCGTTCCCGTTCGCTCAATTGCGAATAGAGCCAGCCTTCCCGCAGTCCGAGTGCGGAAAACGTGACGATGTCGGGATCCAGGCGTTTGAGGACCCGATCGAGCAGCAAAGCTGCGGCCGGCACGGTCCTGACACGCCGCGTCGGCATGCCGGGCAGTGCGGCCAGTTGGTCCGGCGACATCCGATAGAGTTGCCGCGCGAAGTCGCGCAGCTCGTCCGGCGCCACCGTATAGCCGTGCACGACATGAATTGGCGCGCCCACACTCATCATGTGTACGCGCGCCAGGGCGCGCCAGCCGCCGCCGACCGGATAGAAGGTGGGCTTCGTCAAGGACGGTGGCAGTTCCGTCTTCAGCATCGCGTCGATACGTGACTTGGCTGCGCCCAAGCCCTCGGCGAGCAGCGCCTCGACCGGCAGAGCGCCGAGCGGGAGGCTGACCCAGCGGTCCCCCACCGTATCGTCGAGCGCTTCGGCGACTTCGAGGCTGCCGCCCCCCATATCGCCCACAAGACCGACGGGCCTGAAGAAACCCGAGACAACCCCGAGCGCCGCGAAACGTGCCTCCTCGGCTCCGCTGAGGACACGGATCTTCAAGCCGGTTTCGGCCTCGATCAGCCGAACGAGCTCAGGCCCGTTGGTGGCGCGCCGGATCGCCTCGGTCGCGATCACATCGGTGCGCGACACCCCCATGGCGTCGGCGATGGCGCGGAAGCGGCGGAGCGCTTCGACGGTGCGCCCAAAATTCTCGGGCGCGATCGCGCCGGTTTGCGCAAGCCCTTCCCCGAGGCGACACAGCGACTTTTCGTTGAAGCGCGGCAGCGGCGCCCGACCCAATTGGTCGTAGACGACAAGGCGCACTGAATTCGAGCCGATATCGATGATCGCGTAGTGGTTTTGCTGAGAACGACCTGCCGTGACCGGACCGAAGCCGACCGGACGGATGACGGCGTCCTTGCGCGATTTCCCCATGAGACTCAACGCATCCTCCAAGCGACACGGCGTAACTTGACCCGCGACAGCAGTTGGTTTTCTCAAGAGGCGATCATCCGCGAAGCCGATAGGCTTGGCCAGTCTTCTCACCTAACCCCGAGGTTCCGTCCGTGCCGCACAGTCCCGAAGACCTCTTCGCCCATCTGGATCAGCTCGGAATTGTGACGCAGACCACCGACCATGCGCCCGTCTTCACCGTCGAGGAGTCGCGCGAATTGCAGGAGCGTACAGCGGGCGCCCATACCAAGAACCTGTTCCTGCGCGACAATAAGAAGACCTATTTCCTGGTCACGGTCGAGCAGGACAGAACCATCGACCTGAAGCGCTTGCGGAGCCTGATCGGCGCCAGGGGCGGACTTTCCTTCGCGTCTCCCGAAGCCTTGTTCGAGCACCTCGGCGTCCGTCCGGGGTCGGTGTCGCCTTTCGCGGCTCTCAACGACGAAGCGGGCCTCGTGAAGGTCTACCTCGACGAGGCCCTGATCGAGGCACCCCTCGTGAATTGTCATCCGCTGGTCAATACGAAGACGACGTCGATCGCCCCGAGCGACCTGCGTCGGTTCCTCGCTTCGACCGGCCACGACGTCGCCCTGCTTTCCCTCGCGGACGAGGCGATCGATCAGGCGCTCGCCTGATCGAGGACCTTGATGGCCTCGGGCGAGAGCTTCAGGTGTGCGGCCTTGACGAGGCTGTCGAGCTGCGCGCGGCTGGTGGCGCTCGCGATCGGCGCCGTCACGCCCTCACGGGCCATCAGCCATGCCAGCGCCACCTCGGCGGGCTTGGCGCTGATCCCGGACGCCACTTGGTCGAGCGCCGCGAGGATTCGAAGTCCCCGGTCGTCGAGATATTTGGCCACGCGGTCGCCGCGCTGGCTCTGCCCGAGATCCGCCTTCGAGCGATACTTGCCCGAAAGAAATCCTGAGGCGAGACTGAAATAGGTGATGACGCCGAGACCTTCGCGCATGGCGAGGTCTCGCAGCGGCCCGTCGTAGCTCGCGCGATCATAGAGGTTGTACTCGGGCTGCAGCGTCTCGTAGCGGGGCAGACCCTTCTGCTTCGCAACCGTCAGCGATTGGCCGAGTTGATCCGCATTCAGGTTCGAGGTGCCAATGGCTCGCACCTTGCCGGCCTGGATCAGTTTGGCGTAGGCCCCAAGTGTCTCCTCGTAGGGGGTGTCGGTGTCGGGCCAGTGCGATTGATAGAGGTCGATCACATCTGTCTGCAGCCGCCGCAACGAGTCCTCGACCGCGGTGGCGATCCAGCGCGACGAGAGACCCTTTTTGCCAGGCCCCATCTCGGATCCGACCTTGGTGAGGATCAGAACCTTCTCGCGCTTGGCCGGATTGGCCTTCAACCAGCGGCCGATCACGCTCTCCGATTCGCCACCTGAATTGCCCGGCGCCCAGGCGGAATACACGTCCGCCGTGTCGATCGCGTTGAACCCCGCATCCACGAAAGCATCGAGCAGGGCGAAGCTCGTCGGCTCATCCGCTGTCCAGCCGAACACATTGCCACCGAAGACCAGCGGCGCGATCGTCAAACCCGAACGTCCAAGAGGGCGCATATCCATCGAAAGCTCCAGCTTCGGATGCTGCACGACAGGTATCGAAGCCGGCATGAATGATGCGCGCCCCTCCTGGTCAGCTCCCATGCAAAACTGGGAGACCCGATCGCGAGTTCAATACCGATGGGACCGGCCGCGGAGAATGCTAGCCAACCGCCCCGACCGCGATGTCCCCCGCCGACAGGAACGACGGGGACGAAGCGCCATTGAAGCGGATAGCGTCATCGATCGCCTTATCGCTATTTTCATCCGCAAACAGGTAGCCATTGGTGCCGTCGGTCACGAAAGCATAGGCATCCCCCCCATTGACCAGCGTTTGCGCTGCCGCCTGAATGCCGGCAAAATCGGCTGACAAGACCGATGTCGTGCCGAAATTCTGTGCCGTCGCTGCGGGCCCCTGTGTCATGACAACCCGATCCGAACCAGTCTTGAAGTCGGCGATGGTATCTCCCGTGCCGACGCCGCTCTGGAAGTCGGTATCACCCCGAGCGAACACAAAGGTGTTGGACCCCTCATTGCCGAACAGCAGGTCATCGCCCTCATTGCCGAAGAGGATGTCATTGCCTTGACCGCCGAAGATCGTGTCGTTTCCCTGGCCGCCGTAGATAATGTCCTGTCCCTGGTTGCCCAGGATGAGATCGTTCCCTTGGTTTCCGAGCAATTGGTCGTTGCCGAAACCGCCAATCACGCTGTCGGCGCCCCCTCCGGCCATCACGGTGTCGTCGCCGCCATTGCCGAAAATCAGGTCCCGACCGGAACCCGCTAGGATACGATCGGCGCCATCGGTCGAGTCCCGGCCGCCCACCAGGGTACTATCGCCGTTGCCTGACTGAATCGTGTCATTACCCTCGTTGCCGAATAGGAGATTGTTGCCGTCGCCTGCGACGAGGCTGTCGTTGCCCTGACCGCCGGAGAGAGTGTTGGGGCCGATGCCAGCCACGATCGTGTCGTCGCCGCCTTCGCCCGCGAAGCTGTTGTCGGCGCTACCAAGGGTGATGTGATCGCTCCGATCCGTCGCGATCGGCATCCCGACATCCTGCAGGATGCCGAGGTCGATATCGCCGATCGTCCGACGCGTGCCCGGCGGGATCGAAGGATACATCAGATCGTTGTTCACTTCGACGTGCGAAACACTGGAGTCGAGAGGTACGGGACCACCATAGGCGGCTTGCGCATTGGTGCCCGAAAAATAGGGCTGTCCGCCAACATTGGTGACGAACTGACCATAGCTCGATGTCGCAACGTCGAGGATGCCGAGTCCATGCCCAATCTCGTGCTCGAAGACGCTGACCGCGTCGAGCTGGGATGATGGCACGTGTCCGTTCAACCCCGGATCGTAGAACAATTGGTTCACGTATGTGGGGCTGAGCGTTACATTGATATCCGGCGACAATCCATTCGGATCATTGCCGGTTTCGATCTTGTCGACGGCAACGGGATCGTAGAGTCCGGCGGCATTTCGATAGAAAGTCGACCCGCCAGTCGCGATCGCATTCCCCACATCGCCGATTGTGATCGACACGGTAATATTCGCGGAACTCTGGATGAAGGGTGCCCAGCTGTTGCAGGCCGTCTGCAGACTTTGCAGGATCATGTCGGCGCTGCTACCGGCAGCGGCGGCGTTGGTCCAGGAGGTCGAGAACGTCGTCATTGTGGCTTCGCGAGTTCACTACGTCCGATCAATGTAGCGAGACGGCGTTAATCTCCCGTGGCGTATCCCGCCCGGAAAAGAACCGATAAAAATTCGATAGGAATGTCTCTTACCGCTGCAGCCCGCCGAGCACGCCGCGCATGATCTCGCGTGCCACCTGGGTGCCGACGGAGCGCGCCGCGGATTGCACGGCCGAGCGCACGATGAGCTGGCCGGTCGACATCCGCCCACGGCTCGTCGCGCCGCTGTTCCAAGCTCGGCCGAGTGCCGCCCCAAGCCCGTTGAGAAACCCGCCGCTCTGGCCTTGGCTGGACCCCTGACCGGCGGGTGCCGAAGCGGTTTGCCCCCAGGGGTTGCTTCCTGTGTTCCCCCAAGGGGAACTCCCAGGCTGCGACGGGGGCGGCGTCGCCGTGCCGATGGTCCGGCTGTTGAGGATCTCGAAAGCCGATTCGCGGTCGATCGCCGTATCGTATTTGCCGTAGAGCGGGCCGGCCGTGATCACGGCCTGGCGCTCGTCGGGCGTGATCGGTCCGACGCGCGAGGAGGGCGGCGCGATCAGCGTCCTGGCGACCGGCTCCGGCGTACCATCGTCCTGCAACATCGACACGAGGGCCTCGCCGACGCCAAGCTGCGTGATGACCTCGGCCGCATCGAAGGCGGGGTTGCGCCGGAACGTGTCGGCCGCCGATTTTACGGCCTTCTGGTCGCGCGGCGTAAAAGCCCGAAGCGCATGTTGTGCCCGGTTGCTGAGCTGCCCCAAAACCTGGTCGGGAACGTCGAGAGGATTCTGCGTGATGAAGTAGATTCCCACGCCCTTCGAGCGGATGAGCCGCACCACTTGCTCGATCGCCTGCAAGAGATTGGGCGGCGCGTTGTCGAACAGCAGGTGAGCTTCGTCGAAGAAGAACACAAGCTTCGGCTTCTCGGGGTCGCCCACCTCCGGCAGGGTCTCGAACAGTTCGGACAGAAGCCACAGCAGGAAGGTCGCGTATAGCAGCGGCTTTCGCATCAGCGCGTCGGCCGCCAGAATGTTGACCATGCCGCGTCCGTCGCGGTCGGTCGCCATGAAATCCGTGATGTCGAGCGCCGGCTCGCCCAGGAAATTCGCGGCACCTTGCGATTCCAGCACGAGGAGTTGGCGCTGGATCGTGCCGACGCTCGCGCTCGCCACATTGCCGTAGCGGGTGGTCAATTCAGATGCGTGGTCGGCCACGAACTGCAGGATCGCGCGCAAATCCTTGAGATCGAGCAGCAGCAGCTTCTGCTCGTCGGCCACCCGGAACGCGATGGTGAGAACGCCCTGTTGGGTCTCGTTCAGCCCCAGCATCCGGCCCACGAGCAGCGGACCCATTTCGGCGATAGTGGCCCGCAATGGGTGTCCGGCCTGCCCGAACACGTCCCAGAAGACGACGGGAAAACGGTCGGGCGCATAGGGGACGCCGATCGCATCGGCCCGTTTGGTGAAGGCCGCCTTGCTGTCCCCCGCCATGGCGAGGCCGGCCAGATCCCCTTTCACGTCGGAGAGAAACACCGGCACGCCGGCGTTCGAGAACCCCTCGGCCAATTTCTGCAGGGTGACGGTCTTGCCCGTCCCGGTCGCGCCAGCGATCAGTCCATGCCGGTTGCCGAACCCGAGCAGGAGATGCTCGTAGTGATCGCTCTTGCCGACCAAAATGGTGCCGGGTGGCTGGCTCGCATCGGCGATCATCGGCGCTCCTCGTCGGTTCGGCCGAAATCCGATATAGGACGTTCAGAGTTTTATTGCCATGGCCCTTGCGACGCGCCCGGCGCCGCCCGAGGTTCTGCAACGACCATCACTTGGGACCATCACTTGGAGGGGATCATGGACGAGCTCGTGGAACGCGTGAGCACATCGGCCGGCATCGAACCCGAAGCGGCCCAGAAGGCCATCGGGCTAATCCTGAATTTCCTGTTGAAGGAAGGGCCGGAGGACCAGGTCAATACGGTGATCGACGTCATTCCGGGAGCCCGCGCCGCCATGTCGGGCGCCGCGGTCGAGGAGGACGAGGGCAGTGTGCTCAACGGCTTGACGGGGGGCCATGGTGGCGGCCTCATGGGACTTGCGGGCCAGCTGAGTGGGCTCGGCCTGAGCATGGGCGAAATGCAGACCATCGGCCGCGAAGTGCTGGGTTACGCGCGCGAGAAGGCCGGCGAAGACACGGTTGGGGAGATCGCAGGCGCGATCCCGGGCATGCATCAGTTGATGTGACGCGGCGAAGCCAAGTCGTCCTGGACGACCGTCAGGACTGATCTTCCTCGCCTCAGTGCGCCACGGCTGGTTCGGTCGGCAAGGGAGTCGCGACGACGGCAATCGGCGCGGCACTCGAATTCGTCGCGTCGGGAGTCGGGACCGCGGCCGTCCGTCCGTCCGCGCCGATGACCGCCACGGTGTCGCGATCTTCCTTGCGGGAGGCGCCAAGCTGGGCACCGATGCTTTGCACGATGTCGGGCGCGTTCGCGTAATTGGCATGGCCGATGAACCCGACGCTTTCGGCGCTCGTATCATAGACTTTCACGCCGAGTTGCTCGATCGCCGCCTTGTCCTCGGGCTTGGTCGGATCGAGCGCGCCGACGCGCTGCCGGTCATTGGCAAGCGCACTTGACAATGAGAGTGCGCGATCGTTGTGGGCGGCGAAGACTGAGACGTGCGCCTGTTCGCCGAGCCGGGCGAGTTGCTGGCGAAAGACCCCGAGATCGATGTCGGGCGAAGCCAGCATGACTTCGCCGAGATGTCCGTCGAGATCGGGATGGCCCGCCACCGCATTGTCGCGCAGGGCCTCCATGGCGAGCCAGGCGCCCATCGAATGGGCCAGGATATGCACCTTGCCAACCCCGGGGACATTGGCCAGCGTCAGCATGAGCCGTTCAAGGGCGTCGCGCGAGGCCGCCGCCGTCTCACGATCCGAGCCATAGGCGAAGAGCGAGTTGCGGGAGGCCCAAGTGAACAAGACTGGTACGCCACCGAAGCGGCCATCGAAGACAATTTGGGCGAGACGATATCGCGCCTCGTCGAAACCATTGTTGAAGCCATGAACGAAGAGCAGGATATCGCGATTCGAGCCGATGCGCCCGGACACATGCGAGGCAACCTCCTGCGGAAACTGGTCGTCGTCGAGGCCACGACGGCTCGTCGCCACGAAGTCACGCATGCGGTTCGCCGAACCGAAGCTCGGCCGTTCGACAAGGCCGGTTTCGTGTCCGGGCGGAACGCTGATCGTCGCGAGGGAGAACTTGGCGACCCCGTCCGGATTGGCTTCATCGGAGCTGTTTTGCGGACCTTTTCGGGTCGAGGCCACGAAGATCTGGATCGGATGGGGCGAGCCCTCAGGAGCGCCCGTCACGAAATTCCCGACGCTGGAGACGCCGTCCGCGACAGCCGTCACGCCGGTGGACACGCAAGCCGAAAGGCTGAGCGACACCGTCACGACCAGGATGCCTCTCCATACCCCGAATGCTAGCTGGCCCAAACCAATCCCCTCGCCTATGCCCCCCGGCACCTGCGTGGACAAAGATGGTGTTAGTGGGACCTGACAACCTTGGGCCCTGTCATCCCGCGACGAAAGCCGTCGATGCGGCTTTCAAGCCACGCCCACGAACGCGGCGGTCAGGTTTTCAGAATGGCGGATGCGACCGACTTCGATGCCGTTCCAGTTGCGAAGCACGGGATCGAGTTGCGTCGAAAAAGCCGCGTGGTCATCCGGCGACCAAGGCATCGTGGCGGCGAGAAGCTGCAGCAGGATCGCCTCCGATGCCCGCGTCGCGCCATCGTCGCATTTGAGGGCAAGCCCCCAGCCACGCTCGGGCAGGCTCGCGCAAAACACACCTTCCGCCCCGGTTTTCGTGAAGACCCGCTCGCGGAAATGCTCGCCCAATTGCGTGTCGAGCCGTCCTGGTCCCGCGACCATGACGGGATGAGCCGCCACGGACCGCCGCAGCCGGGCAGCGGCGGCTTGGCGCGAAGGGCCGAATCCCTCACCCGTGCCCAACCGGGCGAAGGCTCGCGCAAGGTGCCGCAACGGGACCGCGTAGGTCGGAATAGAGCAGCCGTCCGTCCCGGCGCCATGCGTCAGGTCGGTTTCATAGACCTCGGCAAGCGCCGACTTGACGGCGCGTTGAACCGGGTGGTCGGGTCCGACATAGCCTTGTGGCTCAGCCCCAAGCCCGCAGGCGAGACAAAGAAAGCCAGCGTGCTTGCCCGAGCAATTGTTATGCAGCGCGGAGGGCTCGGCGCCCTGCCGAATGAGTGTCTTGCTGGCCCGCTTGGAACTCGGCCAATGCACCCCGCATTCGAGGGCCGCGCCGGTCAGACCGGCTTTTGCGAGAATCGCTACGGCCGCTTCGGTATGGATCGGCTCGCCGGAATGCGAGGCGCAGACCAACGCCAATTCGGCGTCGGTCAGTCCGAATCGATCAGCCCAACCGTTCTCGACGAGCGGCAGCGCCTGCAAGACTTTGACGGCTGAGCGGGGATAGACGGGGCGGTCGATATCGCCCACCGACGCAACGACAGTGCCACTCGCATCGATCACCGCGAAGGTGCCGCGATGACGGCTTTCCACGATCCCGTTCCGGGTGACTTCGACGAGGACGGGATTGGCCATGGGATGGGATTACTGCTTTGGTCACAAAAAATCCGGCAGGCCAGGGCCCGCCGGAGTCTTGTAGTCTGATTCGAACCCCGTTCGGAGCTGAGCGCCCCGAAGTCGATCTCAGTAGGAGCCGAACTTGTAGTTCAGGCCGATGCGTGCGAGGTCGCCGTCGTTGGAGACGCGCGAGGTGTAACTTCCTCTGCTGCCCGGAGCAGCTGCGAGAAGAACGTTGGTGCGGCCGAGATCGTAGTGCAGATATTCGGCTTTGATCGTGACGGCGCTCGACTTGAAGAAGTTCAAGAACGAGCTGGTCGGCAGGGCATATTCGACACCGCCACCGTAGGTGTAGCCAGTCTCGATCTTGTTGTGCACGCCGGAGTAATTCGTCACACCGGCCGCATTGGCGAAGGTGACGTTGTCCTTGACGCCACCGTAGGCGAAACCACCCGTTCCGTAGACCAGGAACTGGCCAAAGGCGTAACCGACGCGACCACGGAAGGTGCCGAGGAAGTCGAGACCCGAGCGGAAGTTCGAGATTCCCCCGGCATTGCCCACATAGGTGCCGGATTTTGAAAGGTCGGTGTAAGCGGCATCGGCTTCCATACCGAACACGATCCCGCTGCCAGGACCACCAAAGCCACCAAATCCGGGAACCTGGAAGTTATAACCGACTTGACCACCGCCGGTGAAGCCGTCGCTGCTGCGCGACACGCTGCCTGGCCGGTTTCCGCTGATCACACCCGTGTTGACGGCCGTGTTCCCGAAGTTCGTGAACTTGCCTTCGTGATCGAACGCGTAGCCCGCGTTGATGCCGAAATAAGCGCCGGTCCAGGTGAACATGGGCACCGGCGGGGCATAGACCGGCGGGGCTACTCGGCTCGGCAGGTCAGCCGCGAAAGCGGTCCCGGAGATTGACGCGAGAAGCGCGCTCGCAACGAAGAATTTTTTCAAGAAAACCACCTGTTTTCAGCACCCTGCTTGCCTGGCTTCTATCTGGCTCCAGACCATTCGGATATGACCTGGCTGCAACACAAGCGGCACAAAGGTGCGTCAAATTACTGTCAAAAATGGTTCGGGCACGGGAACGTTGCCGTCCCGTGCCCGATTGAGGGAAACCTATTTATTGAACCGAAGCAGCTCAGTACGAGCCGAACTTGTAGTTCAGGCCGACGCGAGCGAGATCGCCGTCGTTCTTGAAGTGCGCTGTGTAGGCCCCAGCCGAACCATTGTTACCGGTTGCCGCGACAGTCACGTTGCTACGACCGAGGTCGTAATGCAGGTACTCGGCCTTGATCGTCACTGCGCTCGACTTGAAGAAGTTCAGGAACGATGACGTGGGCAGCGCATATTCGATACCGCCGCCGTAGGCATAGCCGGTGGCCATGTCGCTGTTGCTACCCGAGTAATTTACGAGGTTGTTCGCGCCAACGAACGTGGCCCGGTTATTGGTGCCACCATAAGCGAAGCCGCCCGTGCCATAGATCAGGAACTGGTTGAAGGCATAACCCACCCGACCGCGCACCGTGCCGAGGTAGTCGAGGCCCGTGCGGAACGTGGTGGTGCGGCCGCCGTAGCTGAACGTGTTGCCACGGTTGAGATCCGTGTAGGCCGCATCGGCTTCAACACCGAACACGATCCCGCTGCCAGGGCCGCCGAACCCACCGAAGCCAGGGATCTGGAAGTTGTATCCGACCTGACCACCGCCCGTGAACCCGTCAGCTGAAGACGTGTAACGCGCGATGCGGCTCGTGCCGACGCCGGTTGCACTGCCAGTGCCGTTGAAGGTGTTGATTCGCGTGGTGCTGTCGAACGCGTAGCCCGCGTTGATACCGAAATATCCACCCGTCCAGGTGAACACCGGAACCGGCGGCGGCATGTACACCGGCGGAGCAACCCGACTCGGCAGATCAGCGGCCAGAGCGGCGCCGGACATGGTTGCAAGCACCAGGCCTGCCGTCAGAATCTTTTTCAACGCAAGTCACCCATGAGTAAGCATTTGACTTCACCCAACTTACAGGCTGACCGTCGCTATGGCTATGACCTCGCTGCAACAGGGCCTAAGTTGAAGTGGGCGGAACTTGATCTGGACAACAAGCTTCGGCAACAATTTGGCCTCATTTGCCCGTCTAAAGGGATCACAATCGTGTGAAAGCGCTTTTTATATGCATTGTCGGCGGAACTTTTCATTCACTCTTAATTCTTTAACAATTGCTTACTTTGTCTCCGAACCCCTTTATTGCAAGGTGCGGACTCCCACCTGTTAACAAGCCGGTTGCGCGGCTGGACGGTCGTCCGCATGATCTGATGCAAGCGCCCTGTCGCCGACAGGGGGCAAGGGAGATCGTCTTGAGCTCGTTCCACGTCCTGATTCCCGTACCAGTCCTCTCCGTCGTGACGGACGGACTTGCCTCAGCCTGTCGGATCACGAAACTATGGGAGGCGGACGATGCGACGATCGAGCAATCGGCGGCCGATATTCGCGGCATAGCGCTTGGCGGACATTTCCCGGTGGACGGCGTCTTTATGGGGCGTTTCCCCAACCTCGAAATCGTCAGTAATTTTGGCGTCGGCTACAACAATATCGACACTGCCTGGGCGGCCCGGCACGGCATTGTCGTCACCAACACGCCCGACGTCCTCAACGAAGAGGTCGCGGACACAGCGCTCGGCCTGATCATCTCCACGGCGCGGCAGTTGCCCGCGGCGGAGCGCCATCTCCGCGCAGGACTCTGGACAGAGCGGCCGTTTCCCTTAACCGCGACGCTGCGCGGCCGGACGGTCGGCATCCTTGGTCTGGGGCGTATCGGCAAAGCGATCGCCAAACGCGTCGAGGCCTTCGGCATGGCGGTCGTCTACCATGGCCGCAAACCGCAGCCCGGCGTCGGCTACCTGTATTGCCCCAGCGTGATCGCGCTCGCGGAAGCCTGCGACATCCTGGTCGTGATCGCGCCTGGGGGTGCCGAGACAAAACATCTGGTCGATGCCGCAGTGCTCAAAGCGCTTGGGCCGGACGGCATTCTGATCAATGTGGCCCGAGGCAGCGTGGTGGATGAAGCGGCGCTGATCGACGCCCTTCAGAGCAAAACAATCCTGGCAGCAGGGCTCGATGTGTTCGCACAGGAGCCGCACGTGCCGCAAGCCCTGCTCGACATGGACCATGTCGTGCTCTTGCCGCATGTCGGTTCAGCCTCCACACACACACGCAACGGCATGGGACAATTGGTCGTCGACAATCTCCTGTCATGGGCGGCTGGCCAAGGTCCTCTCACGCCCGTGCCGGAGACACCCTGGCACGGCGAGACACGAGTGCGATCATGAGCTCACGGCCCGCTTTCAAAGCTCTGGGTTCGGCAATGACCGAAATGGGGGCCTGCCTTATGCTTCGCATTGGGGCCATTCTCCCGACGGCCGTCCTGTTGCTCGCTTTGCCGCATGCGGCCCTGGCTTTCGGCAACCCCGTGGGCGTCTGGACCATCACGGCGGACGGGACCGCACGCCAATGCCGGATGCAGTTGCGAGAAGATGTAGCGGAGGCCAACGGCCACCCGGTCGCAATGCCGCCCGCTTGCCATCACGCCTTCCCGATTCTCGCGACCGTGCGAAACTGGGCTGCCGTCGACGACCTGCACCTCACCCTGAACGACGACAACGGCAACGCCATTCTTGTCTTCGAAGATGAAGGGGGCGAGAATTTTAAGGCCGCCGGGCCGGACGGGAGCAGCTACACTCTCAGTCCGATCGGGACCGCGAAGCCGCGGCCTCCGATCGCCGCGACGACAGCCGCGGCCGAACCCGAAAGCCGACCGAAAGTCACGACCGGCTCTGGGCAAGCCCTTTCGATCACGGCCGTCGCCGGCCACTACGCCGTCATGCGCGGTCCGCGCGATACGGGCTGCATGGTCACCCTCGATGATCAGACCAAGGGACCGCAGGCGACCTTGAAGGCCCGCCTCGCTCCGGCCTGCCGTGACCAGGGCATCGTCATCTTCGATCCGGTCGGATGGCAGTTGAAGGCGGGCCATCTGGTTCTGACGGCCCGGAAGGGTCACACGACCGACCTCGACCGCAATGAGGAAGGCATGTGGGTCAAAGATGCCACGATGGGCGCCTCACTTGGCTTGAAGCGCCTTTAAGACATCACAGAGGGGGCGCCCGGACGACGCCCCCCGCGGGACTTTCCTCAGGCCACGCAGGCCATGAATTCGGTGCGGATACGGTCCTCGGGAAGATTGCGGCCAATGAACACCACGCGGGACGTCCGCTTCTCGCCCGGCTTCCATTCCTTCTGAACGTCGCCGTCGAGCATCATGTGAACGCCCTGGAAGACGAAGCGCTTCGGTTCGCCCTTAAAGGCCAGGATCCCCTTGGAGCGCAGGATATTCTGGCCTTCGGTCTGTACCAGCGTGTTGATCCAAGGCATGAATTTCTCCGCCACCACCTCGCCGGGATGGTCGATAGCGACCGACTGCATGTCCTCGTCGTGATAATGCTTGAGGCCGCCATGGTGATGGTGGTCGTGTCCGTGGTGATCGTGCCCATGGTGGTCATGATCGTGGTCGTGATCATCCTTTTCGAGGAAGGCGGGTTCGATCTCGAGGATGCGGTCGAGATCGAAGGCACCTCGATCGAGTACGTCTTCAAGCTTCACGGCGCAGCGCTCCGTCTTGTGCAGCCGGGCATAGGGGTTGATGCCGCGAATGCGGGCTTCCACCTCGCGCAATTCCTCGGGACTGACGAGATCGGTCTTGTTGAGAACGATCACGTCCGCAAAAGCGATCTGGCTCTTGGCCTCCGGGGCATCCTTGAGACGTGCGCTCAGCCATTTGGCATCCGCAACGGTCACCACCGCATCGAGCCGGGCATGTTCCTGCACGTCCTGGTCGACGAAGAAGGTCTGGGCGACCGGAGCCGGATCGGCGAGACCAGTTGTTTCCACGATGATGGCGTCGAACTTGCCTTTGCGCTTCATCAAGCCTTCGAGGATTCGGATCAGGTCGCCCCGCACGGTGCAGCAGATGCAGCCGTTGTTCATCTCGAACACTTCCTCGTCGGCGCCCACCACCAGGTCGTTGTCGATGCCGACCGCTCCGAACTCGTTGACGATCACGGCATATTTCTTGCCGTGTTGCTCCGTGAGGATGCGGTTCAGAAGGGTCGTCTTGCCTGCGCCAAGATAGCCGGTCAGCACCGTGACGGGGATTTTAGACATGGGATAGGATCTCCGGATGCGCGAGCCTTCAGGCGGCGCCGTCGCTCGCTTATATGGGGTGCGGAGATGGGATCAAAGAGGTGTGGGGAGACGGCCACGGCCCTTTGATCCGGCATCGCCAGACAATCCAGGTCTTGGACACCCCGGATTGCCGTAGCGGTTAAGCCGCTTGCCCGCGACGGTTCGGTCAGAGGCTCCCGCCGAGCTGTTTCTTCAATTCGGCCTTGAACCCCTCCGCGAGTTCTGGGCGTGCCAGCGCGAACGCCACATTGGCGGCCAGGAAGCCGAGCTTCGAGCCGGTGTCGTAGGTCCGCCCATCGAAGCGGACGCCGTGGAACGGCTGCTGCTTCGCAAGCTTGATCATGGCGTCGGTCAGCTGGATTTCGCCGCCGGCCCCTTTCTCGCCATGCTCCAGAATCGAGAAGATCGACGCGTCGAGGATGTAGCGGCCCGAGATGATCGAAGTCGAGGGCGCCGTACCTTTGGCGGGCTTCTCGACCATGCCGGTGATCTCGAACGTGTGGCCCGCATCCTTGCCGATCGACACGATGCCATATTGATGGGTTTCCTCCATCGGCACCTCTTCGACCGCGATGACGTTGCCGCCGTACTGTTCGTAAGTCTCGATGCACTGTGCGAGGCAGCGCGAGCCGAGCTTGCCACCCATCGTCACCATGTCGGGGAGCAGCACCGCGAAAGGCTCGTCGCCAATGATCTCACGGGCACACCACACCGCATGCCCGAGGCCGAGCGGGGCTTGCTGCCGGGTGAAGCTCGTGGCGCCGGCCGGTGGCAGGTCAGCCATCAGAGCCTGGTATTCCTTGGTCTTGCCGCGCGCCTGGAGCGTCGCTTCGAGTTCGAAGGCCATGTCGAAATGGTCCTCGATGACCCCCTTGTTGCGCCCGGTGACGAAGATGAAATGCTCGATGCCGGCCTCCTTCGCCTCGTCGACGACGTGCTGAAGAACGGGGCGGTCGACCACCGTCATCATCTCCTTGGGTACGGATTTCGTGGCCGGCAGGAACCGCGTGCCGAGCCCGGCGACGGGAAAGATGGCCTTTCGAATGCGCTTCATCAAACAATCCTCACATCGTTGGCGGCTAACGTCGACGCCGCTACCTCTTCAGAACGGGCGCGACACGCGCCTGTTGCACTCCGATTGACTCACCACAAAACGTTGAAGTTGTAGTATCTGGTTCGAGGCAAACGAACGGTTTCATCGTGGCAGCCGCCTGCTGGGCATGTCATCATAGAAGGTGCGATCATGGCTGTGCTGGTGACGGGCGGTGCCGGTTATATCGGAAGCCATATGGTGCTGGCACTTCTCGATGCCGGCGAGACGGTGGTGGTGCTCGACAATCTGAGCACTGGATTCCGAAGCGCGGTGCTCGCACCCGCGACCTTCATCCAAGGGGATTTCGGCGACGAGACGCTGGTGCGAACCATCATCGAGCAGCACGGGATTACCGCGATCGCCCATTTCGCGGCAAAGATCGTGGTGCCTGAGTCGATTGCCGACCCGCTCGGATATTACCTCAACAACACCGCCAAAGCCCGAAACCTGATCGCATCCGCGGTCGCCGGCGGAATCAAGCATTTCATCTTTTCGTCGACCGCGGCCGTCTATGGCGAAACGGGCGCCACAGCCGTCGGCGAGGACACGCCTCTTGCGCCGGTCTCGCCTTACGGCCGATCCAAGTTGATGGTCGAATGGATCCTGGCCGATACCGCCAAGGCCCATGATTTCCGCTTTGTGGCGCTGCGCTACTTCAATGTCGCGGGCGCTGACCCCGCCGGACGAAGCGGGCAATCCACGCGGGACGCCACGCACCTGATCAAAGTCGCGGTGCAGGCCGCACTCGGTCGCCGTCCGGGCCTGTCGATCTTCGGAACCGACTACGACACACCTGATGGAACCTGTCTGCGGGACTACATTCAGGTCAGCGATCTCGCCGACGCTCACATGGACGCCCTGCGGTACCTTCGCGACGGCGGCGATAATCTCACCTGCAATTGCGGCTATGGCCGGGGCTATTCGGTTCGGGCCGTGGTCGATGTCGTCAAAGCGGTCTCGGGGGTGGACTTTCCAGTCACCGTCATGGGGCGGCGCCCCGGCGATCCGGCCGCCATCGTGGCCGATAACACCCGCGTCAAAGCGGCCCTGGGTTGGACGCCCCGGCACGACGACATCGCCGCTATTGTCACACAGGCCCTTGATTGGGAGCGGCGTTTGCATAACCGTGAGCTTTGAAACAAGCGACATTCGGTTGCACTTTCCGGTGGGCCGCCCCATCTGTCCGTAGGGTTTTACAGTAAGGATCAAACAGCATGTCGCTGGGCAGCGGGCCGATCAGGGGACTTGCCGAAGCCGGAACTCAGGCGGCGTCCGGCTCGGTCAAGGATGTGACCACGGCGAACTTCCGGCAAGAGGTGGTGACCGACTCCATGCGCCAACCGGTGCTTGTGGATTTCTGGGCGCCATGGTGCGGGCCCTGCAAGCAGCTTGGACCGATCCTCGAAAAGGCGGTCGCGGCCTCGGGCGGCAAGGTTCGTCTGGTCAAGATGAACATCGATGACCATCCGCAGATCGCGGGGCAGTTGGGGATCCAGTCGATCCCTGCCGTCATCGCGTTCCAGAAGGGGCAGCCTATCGATGGCTTTGTCGGCGCCCTTCCCGAATCGCAGATCAAGGGGTTTATCGAGCGTTTGGTAGGAGCTCTCGGCGATCCCATGCAGGCGCTGCTGGACGAAGCCGCCGACGCCGAAGCGGCGGGCGATGTCGAAACCGCCTCCGCCGTCTATTCGGAAATTCTGGCTGGCGACGAGACCAATGTCGCGGCTCTTGCGGGTCTCGCGAAGCTCCATCTCGCCAAAGGAGAGCTCGAGCAGGCGCGGGCCGTCCTCAGCATGGCGGAGGGTAAGGTTGCGTCCGATCCGCTGATCATAGCGGTTCGTGCCGCGATCGATCTCGCTGAGCAAAGCGCCTCGCTTGGTGATCTCGCCGAGTTGCAGGGTCGTGTCGATGCGCATCCCGAGGACCATCAGGCCCGTTTCGATCTGGCGATCGCCCTTAGCGGCAAGGACATGAGGAACGAGGCCGTCGACGCCCTGATCGAGATCCTCAAGCGGGATAAAGCGTGGAACGACGAGGCGGCCCGCAAGCAATTGCTGCAATTCTTCGAGGCTTGGGGACCCATGGACAAGGCTTCCGTCGCGGGGCGTCGGAAATTGTCCGGGCTCCTGTTCAGGTAACAGATCGAAGTCCATGAGCATCAACGATCCCTATGAAGGTCCCCAGGACCTTCCCGAAACCATTCCGGTCTTCCCGCTCGAAGGTGCGCTTCTGCTGCCGCGCGGCGAGATGCCGCTCAACGTGTTCGAGCCGCGCTACGTGCAGATGATCGACGATGCATTGCGGGGCCAGCGACTGATCGGCATGGTGCAACCCGATGGGGATCCCGACGATCAGAACGCCCGGCCGAGCCTCTATTCCTGTGGCTGCGTCGGACGCATCACGGCCTTCGGAGAGTCAGGCGACGGGCGTTACATGATCACCTTGACGGGCATTTGCCGTTACAGGATCGTGGAAGAACTGAACGTCGATACACCCTATCGACAATGTCGTGTCGATTTCGAAACGTTCCGCCAGGATTTCGACGCCACGGATGGCGAGGATGACGTCGACCGCGCGAGCGTCATTAAAACGCTCCGTGATTTCGCCCGGGCCAACCAGCTGACGGTGGATTGGCGGGGCATCGACGCGGCGCCGAACGACGCGCTGGTCAACGCGCTCGCCATGATGAGCCCGTTCGGACCACGGGAAAAACAGGCCTTGCTCGAGGCGGCCGATCTTAAGTCACGGGCAGACGTTTTGATCGCGATCGCTGAAATCGAAATGGCGCGTCGCGAGAACGATAGCGCGGGCCTTCAATGACGCTCCCCGAAAAAGAGGGTTTGGGTACGGAGCAGTCCGGCCTTCCCGCTTCGAGCGGTCCGCGTATCGATCCTCGCCTCCTTGAGATCCTGGTCTGTCCGCTGACCAAGACCACGCTCGAATATGATCCTACGCGCCAAGAATTGATTTCGCGGTCTGCGCGGCTTGCGTACCCCATCCGGGACGGAATCCCGATCATGCTGCCGGAAGAGGCCCGTGCACTTCCGGATTGATCGAACCCAAGAGCACATCTGAGAAACGGCGTCTCATCGGCGCTGGTTGATCTCACGTCGGTCGAGGCGGACCGGGGATCAACGCAATACCCCACGGCCGAGACCACTGCGCCCACGCAGTGATTTGGGGACCCCCCCATTGCTATCGTCGGCGCCGGAGCCCTCCGACGCAGAGGCAGAAATTCGCTCCGTGAGCACGCCTTCAGCCTGCGGCGGCACATGATTTGCCCGTGCCGCCTTCGATCCAACTGGAAGCCTGCGTCAGTCGCCCGAGCCAGGGTTTGCCGAGAAGTAGGCGTCCAGCTTGCCCGACTTGCCGTCAAACTCCTTGGCGTCCGCTGGCCCGTCCTTCTTGACCGAGATGTTGGGCCAGGTCTTGGCATATTGCGCATTGAGCGCCAGCCAGGGTTCGAGACCCGACTCTGTGTCGGGCTTAATGGCTTCGGCCGGACATTCAGGTTCGCACACGCCGCAATCGATGCATTCGTCGGGATGGATCACCAGCATGTTCTCACCCTCGTAGAAGCAATCCACGGGGCATACTTCCACGCAGTCCATATACTTGCACTTGATGCAATTCTCGACGACGACATAGGTCATGATGGTTCCCTCGGCGTGACCCCACGCCTCAACTCAGCTTGCTGCCTAGCCGCTTTGGCACCAAGCTGCAAGCGCGTGGCGGCGACAGGTATTTTGAAAAACTACAAAGGTGGAACCGGGTTGCCGACCGGTTGCGTGAGTTCATCGAAAAGATGTCTGGCCTCTTCGAAAGGTCCTCGTCGCTCTCCCGGCGCAACGACCTTGAGAACGCGGATCTGATGATCCAGAGCAATCGTCAGAACGTCGCCCGGCCTGATGGATTTCGCCGGATTGTCAGCCCGCACCGAATTCACCCGCACGTGTCCCTCTTCCACGAGCTTGGCCGCACTCGTGCGCGATTTTATGACGCGCGCGAACCACAGCCATTTGTCGAGCCTCTGCCGGTCGCCGCCTGTTGACCCGCTGCCCTCGCTCATGGTGCCCGAGCTTTCATTTGTCCTTTTTTGAATTGGCCTCGAGGTCGGCCTTCAGGGCCAGCAGCTTGGCGAAGGGGGAATTGGGGTCCGGCTGCCGCTCCCTCTGCTGTGGGCGCTCGGCGCTGCTCCAATTGGCTGGCTTGCCGGCACTGGGGCGCGCTCCCTCGTTCCGCCCGGGCCGGTCGCGACGCGGGTCGAATCGCGGCTTGCCACCTTGGCCAGCGGGTTCCCCGTCCTTGCGCGGCCCCTCACGTCCCCCGAAACGCTTTTCGAAAGCCTGACGGCGCGGCTGGTTGTCGTCGGGACGGCGATGACGGTGCCCCTCCGGCGCAGCCTGGCCCCCCGCATCGGCCGCTACGGGCTGAACGATCCCCGGACCGTCAGCAGGCTTCGGCCCATCATGCCCGCCGCGTGGCCCACGCTGCTCCTGGCCGCGCCGCTGTTGCGGACGCCCTTGGGGCCGATCCTGCCGGCGCTGGCCCTGGTGGCTGGCCCGATGCGGCCGCCACACGTCGATGAGAATGGGTTCCGCCGGGGTAGCCTCCTCGACGACGTGCGGTTCACCCTCCGGAGTGGCCGGTGTGGCGTAATCCGTGGAGAGGGTCTCGGCGCCGCTCGATAGCACCTCATCGGCAGCGGCAGCCGGCTCATCGAGCGATACGGGCTCAATCGGCTCGCTCGGACCAAGAGGTGGCGCAACGTCATCGGAGGCCTGGATAGGCACCGGGGCGTTCTCGGGCTCGACCGGATCGTTGACCGGCTCGGGCTCCTCTTCGGGCGGCGCTGGCGGCTCCTCCTCGGTAGGATGAGGCGGCTCCTCGCGCGGGGGCTCAGGCACTGTTGCCGGCGGCTCTTCGGCCGGAATCTCGGGTGCCGTCGGTTCTGTTCCGCCATCGCCTTGTCCAGCAGCATCCCCGGCGCTGGCGCTCGGTGTCGCTTCGGGTCCGACTGGCTTGAGAGGCGTCGTCGGCGCCGCTTCAACGAGCGGTACCGTGATGGCAGGTCCGGGACGCCGGTCAACCATGTAGCCCAGCGATCGCAGGATCGAGGCAAAATCTTCGCCCGAGCAGCCCGCGAGGGACGTCATCCCAACCGTGGTGACAAAGCCGTCATTGTCCGCCGTGCCCGGCGGTGGCGCTCCGGGGGTGACGCCGGGCCGATAGGCGATCGCGGGACGGATCAGATCCGCCAGCCGCTCGAGGATATCGACCCGCACCGCTCGCGCGCCACACACCCGGAAGCCGGCGGCCCTGTACAGGCCCTTCGGCACGGCCGAGTCGGCTGGAAACGAGGTGCGACCCGAAGCCGCGAGATAAGGGACCTCATCGAGGCCCTTGGCGCTCTCCACGCCGCCATGCTGCAGCGCCCAGAGTTGGGACGCGAGAACCCGAGGGGCGGGCTTCAGCAAGAGCGGCATGTAGATGTGGTAGGCACCGAACCGGATGCCGAGCTTCCGCAGGACGCCGCGAGTGGCCTGATCGAGGTTCTTGACCTCATCGGCGACACGCGAGCGTTCGAGCACACCCAATGCTTCCGCCAATTGAAAGGCAATGCCGCGGGCGACGCCCTCAAGCCCCTCACCGGCTTCGAGCTCCATGAGAGGACCAAGCAACTTCTTGACGTGTTGAGTGAGCCACAGATCGAGGCGCCGTTGCACGATTTCGAGGGCCGGACCCGTCAGATGGTCATCGGCCACCAGACGCACGCGCGGTTGCAACAGCTTGTCGCCGGCGGTGAGCTTGGCGATCGGGTCGCCCAGCCAGCGGATCGTGCCGTCATTGGCGAGCGCGATCGACTCGTCGACGGACTCGCTAAATCGATTGGCGCGCGCTTCGATCTCGCTCGCCAGCGCCTTCGCGGCGGCGGCGTTCAAGGTTCGGGCAACCTCGCCCGAGGCGAGCGGATCGGCCGTGAAGCGGAATCCCTGCAATTGGCCCACATGCTGACCCTCGACGAGGACATCGCCGCCGGTCGTGATTTCCGCTTCCAACATTGCGTTCTCTCTAAGCCGGCGCATTAACACGCTGGTTCGCCGGTCTATGAATCGCTGGGCAAGACGCTCATGCAAAGCGTCTGACAGCCTGTCCTCTACCTGACGCGTGACGCCCTGCCAATGCTCAGGATCGCGCAGCCAGTCGGGTCGGTTGGCGATGAACGCCAAAGTGCGGGTTTGGGCCACACGGTTCGACAGCACGTCCATGTCACCGTCGATCCGGTCGAGATGGCTCAATTGGCCGTCGAACCATTCATCGGGGATGCGACCCGCCCGCACCACGAAGCCGAACAGCGTGTGGACGAGCTCGGCATGGGCCGAGGGCGACACCTTGCGGTAGTCCGGCACCTGACAGACTTCCCACAGGCGCGCGATGTCGGCGCGTGTGTTGGCTTGGCGCTGCACATCCGCCTCACGGCTCATGATGTCGAGCACCATGACGTCCTCGGCCAGCGGCGCGCGGGTCAGGCCCTCTTCGACGGGAACGCGATCGAGCGAAGCCTGCAAGGCCCGGATCGACGAAAAGTCGAGGTCGCTGTTGCGCCATTGCAGCATGCCGATCTGGTCGAAGTGGTGATCCTCGACGGCCTCGATCAGCTCTTCATCGAAAGGCGGGCAGCGTCCGGTCGTGCCGAATGTGCCGTCGCGCAGATGCCGGCCGGCCCGGCCGGCGATCTGCCCGAACTCGGCCGGGTTCAGTCGACGGAACTGCCAGCCGTCGAACTTGCGGTCGCTCGCAAAGGCGATGTGATCGAGATCGAGGTTCAACCCCATCCCGATCGCGTCGGTTGCGACGAGGTAGTCGACATCGCCATTCTGGTAGAGCGCGACCTGCGCGTTGCGGGTGCGCGGCGACAATGCGCCCATGACCACAGCGGCGCCGCCGCTCTGGCGTCGGATCAGTTCGGCTATGGCGTAGACCTCTTCGGCCGAGAAGGCCACGATGGCGGATCGCCGTGGCAGGCGCGACAGCTTCTTTTCCCCCGCAAAGCTCAGCTTGGACAGCCGAGGCCGGGTCATGATGGTCGCCTGGGGCAGCAATTGCCGCACGGCCTTTTCCATCGTGCCGGCGCCGATCAGCAGCGTTTCGTCACGGCCGCGGCGATTGAGCAGGCGGTCCGTGAACGTATGACCGCGGTCGAGCGAAGCGGCCACCTGGATTTCATCGATGGCCACAAAGGAAACGTCGAGGTCGCGCGGCATCGCCTCGACGGTCGCCACCCAGTAGCGCGGGTGATTGGGCTTGATCTTCTCTTCGCCCGTGATCAGGGCCACCTGATTGACGCCGACCTTCTCGATCAGCCGCGTGTAGACCTCACGGGCCAACAGGCGAAGCGGCAGGCCGATGATGCCGCTCGTATGCGCCACCATGCGCTCGATCGCAAAATGCGTCTTGCCCGTATTGGTAGGACCGAGAACGGCCGTGACATTGGCTGACCTCGCCCTGATCTTTTCGCGCTGAGCGCGATCCGGGCCGGCAAACGTCGGGTTCAAATCGAGCATGCCGGGCGGGTGCCGTCGCGGATCGAGTCATACAGGGCGACAAGCATCCCGAGAGGCTTGCCTGATCGGCATGTGAGCCTGGGGTTCGATGGATTCAAGGGTGCATCTTCCCTTCTCCCGCATGAGCGGGAGAAGGTGGCCCGGCGAAGCCGGGTCGGATTAGGGGAAACGCGGCGCTGAGGTTGCCCTCATCCGCCCTGCCGGGCACCTTCTCCCGCTCACGCGGGAGAAGGGTCAAACCTCCCTAGGCGATCACTCCATGGCAATGCTTGTATTTCTTGCCGGACCCGCAGGGGCAGAGTTCGTTGCGGCCCACCCGCCCCCAGCTTGCGGGGTTGTCGGGATCGCGGGCGAGCGTCTCGTTGTGCTGCTCCACCATGAGGGACCCGTCGAAGCCCGCAGTCGAAGCATACCCCCGGCCGGCGAGCCGCATCGTGGCATCCGCGACGGCCGCGTCGTCATCCCCGGTCAGCGGATCGGCATGGGAGGCGAACATCGGCGGCAATTGCTGGGACGGTGGCTCGTAGGCTACTTCGACCCGCATCGCCTGTGCGACGGTCATTTCACGCAGGCGTACGATCAGGGCATTGAAGAGGTCGAAAGCTTCCGACTTATACTCGTTCAACGGGTCGCGCTGGGCCACGCCGCGCCAGCCGATGACTTGGCGCAGGTGATCGAGCACCACGATATGCTCGCGCCAGAGATGGTCGAGCACCTGCAGCACGATCTGCTTCTCGACATAGCGCATGAGGTCGGGCGAGTTCCGTTCGACGCGCGCCGTGTAAGCGTCGTCGGCGGCTTTCTGCAGGCGTTCGCGCATCTCCTCGTCGGCGATGCCCTCTTCCTTCGCCCAATCCTCCACAGGCGGGTCGAGGTTGAGCGTTTCCTGGATGGCGGCCTTGAGACCGGCGATATCCCAAGCTTCCGGATAGGCGTCGTGGGGCACGTGGCGGGCGATGAGGTCGTCGACCACCCCGCTGCGCATTTCGCCGATGATCTCTTCGAGAGAGTCCTGGGCCATCATGTCTCGACGCTGCTCGAACACCACCTTGCGCTGGTCGTTCATCACGTTGTCGTATTTCAGCACGTTCTTGCGCATGTCGAAGTTGCGGGCTTCGACCTTCTGCTGCGCCTTCAACAGGGCCTTGTTGATCCAGGGGTGGATGATGGCCTCGTTTTCCTGAAGGCCCAGCCGCTTCAGCACCATGTCCATGCGCTCCGATCCGAAGATGCGCATGAGGTCGTCCTGCAAGGACAGGAAGAACTTCGATCGGCCCGGATCGCCCTGGCGGCCTGAGCGGCCACGAAGCTGGTTGTCGATCCGGCGGCTTTCGTGCCGCTCGGTGCCGATAATGTAGAGCCCCCCCGCCGCGAGCGCTTTGGCCTTGAAATCGGCGATCTCGGCCCGGATCGCAGCCTCTCTGGCCTCGCGCTCGGGCCCCGGCTCCAGGCCGGAAGCTTCCTGCGACAGGCGCATTTCGAGGTTGCCACCGAGCTGGATGTCCGTGCCACGTCCCGCCATGTTGGTGGCGATCGTGATGGCGCCCGGCACGCCGGCCTCGGCCACGATATAGGCCTCCTGCTCGTGGAAGCGTGCGTTGAGGATCGCGAATAATTTCGACGGCTTGCCGGTGCGCGCCGCCTTGTAGAGCTTGTCGAGGGCCTGCGGCTTGGTGAAGTCGATGCGCGTGTAGCCCTGACTCGCCAGCAGATCGCCGAGCTGTTCCGACTTCTCGATCGACGTGGTGCCGACGAGCAGCGGCTGCATCTTGGCGTTGGCGTCTTCGATCTCGCGGCCAATCGCCAGCAGCTTCTCGCGGGCCGTGCGATAGACCTCGTCGTCCTCGTCGAGCCGCTTGACGTCCCGGTTCGTCGGGATCTCGACGACTTCGAGCTTGTAGATCTCGGCGAATTCGTCGGCCTCGGTCGCGGCCGTTCCGGTCATGCCGGCAAGCTTCTTGTAGAGCCTAAAATAGTTTTGGAAGGTGATCGAGGCGAGCGTCACGTTCTCGGGCTGGACCGTGACATGCTCCTTGGCTTCGAGCGCCTGATGCAGCCCTTCCGAATAGCGGCGGCCCGGCATCATGCGGCCGGAGAACTCATCGATGATCACAACTTCGTCGTTGCGGACGATGTAGTCCTTGTCGCGGTTGAAGAGCTTGTGAGCCTTCAGGCCCTGCTGCACGTGATGGACCAGGGTCGCGTTGCTCGACTCGTAGAGCGAGCCTTCGGTGAGGATGCCGGCATCGCGCAGCAGCTCCTCGATATGCTCGTTGCCGGCCTCGGTGAGGTTCGCGGTGCGCTGCTTCTCGTCGACCTCGTAATCCTCGGCCACCAGCCCGGGCAGGATCGCGTTGATGGAATTGTAGAGTTCGGATTTATCGTCCGACGGTCCCGAAATGATCAGCGGTGTGCGGGCTTCGTCGACCAGGATCGAGTCGACTTCGTCGACGATCGCGAAAGCGTGGCCGCGCTGGACCATGCTGGCGAGATCATACTTCATGTTGTCGCGGAGATAGTCGAACCCGTATTCGTTGTTGGTGCCGTAGGTGATATCGGCCGCATAGGCCTGCCGGCGCTGGTCGTCGTCGAGCCCATGCACGATGACACCGGTCGTCATCCCGAGGAACCGGTAGACACGGCCCATCCATTCGGCGTCGCGGCGTGCAAGATAATCGTTGACGGTCACGACATGCACGCCGTTTCCGGTCAGGGCGTTGAGGTAGACCGCGAGCGTGGCCACGAGCGTCTTGCCTTCGCCGGTCCGCATCTCGGCGATGCCGCCCTCGTTGAGCACCATGCCGCCGATCA
The DNA here is from genome assembly GCF_026130545.1 of Lichenifustis flavocetrariae. Taxonomy (GTDB): domain Bacteria; phylum Pseudomonadota; class Alphaproteobacteria; order Rhizobiales; family Beijerinckiaceae; genus Lichenihabitans; species Lichenihabitans flavocetrariae. The sequence continues at coordinate 90,257 of NZ_JAMOIM010000003.1, forward strand.
TCTGCACATCGAAATGCCGTTGGCCGAGAACGCGCTTGGCCGCTTCGCGCACTGTCGCGAAGGCTGGCACCAGGATGTCCTCGACCGTCTCGCCGGCCTGCAGTCGGGTCCGGAACGTTTCGGTGCGGGCTGCAAGCTCTGCGTCGCTCAGCGCCGCCATCTCGGGCTCCAGCGCCGTAATGGCGGCGACTTTCGGCGCGTAGCTTTTCAGCCGCCGATCGTTGGCACTGCCGAAAATCCGTTTGGCGAGTGAGCCGAGCATCGACACGAAACCTTTCTGGTTCGCCCAGCCACGGGGCTTGGCGAACAGCAAATACGACAAACGGCCCCGCCCGGCAGGGCCGCTCGAATGATCAAACCGCGCTCAGAAGACGATATCAAGGCCACGCCGATATGCGACGGCCCGGAGATCATCCCTGGATTACAACCGGGAAACCGAGCCGGTTTTGCGCGAGAAACCGGTGGCTAAAGACCGGAAAGAGAGATAAGAGCCGCCCCAATTCTTGTCAATGCGAGGCATGGCAAGCGTTCTGGCGCGTGCGCCTCGTGAGAAGCGCCGTGGGGCGACGCCCACACGGACGGCGCCGCTTCTCCTGAGCGGCATCGAGCCGCCTTCTTCGTGCCGGATGTCCGGTGCGTCTCGAATGGGTTTCGACGAATGAACATCAACGGTCAGACGGTCATCCGCCTTCTTGCGGCGACGGCGTTCATCGGGCTCGCCGGCCTGTCTCCGGCCTTGGCCAAGGTGCTGGCCACGGTCAACGGCCAGGAGATCAGCGACGATGACGTCAAGGTCGCGCTCGAAGACCTCGGCCCGAACCTGCCCCAGCAGCTCAAGGGTCCGCAGCGCGACGCCTATGCGCTCGACTACCTGATCGACTTGAAGCTCGTGGCCGCCCAGGCCGCCAAGGACAAGCTTGGCGACACGCCCGATTTCGCCCGCAAGCTCGCCTATTATCACGACAAGACCCTGATGGAATCGATGCTCGGCAACGTGGCCAAAACGGCCGCGACCGATGACGCCGAGCACAAGGTCTATGACGATGCCGCGAAGGCCAAGAAGCCCGAGCAGGAAATCCACGCCCGCCACATCCTGGTCCCCACCGAAGCCGAGGCCAAGGCCGCTCTCGACCGTATCAACAAGGGCGAGGACTTCGCCAAGGTGGCCGACGAGGTCTCGAAGGATCCGGGCTCGCAAGGTGGCGACCTCGGCTGGTTCACCAAGGACAAGATGGTGCCGGAATTCGGCGAGGCGGCCTTCAAACTCGAACCTGGCCAGGTGTCGCAACCCGTGAAGTCGGAATTCGGCTGGCACATCATCAAGCTGGAAGGCAAGCGCGATAAGGCCTTCCCGTCCTTCGATCAGGTGAAGGACCAGGTGACCCGCTATGTGGTCCAAAAGGCGCAGAGCGATCTCATCATGAAGCTTCGCCAGGACGCCAAGATCGAGCGGACGGAGGCGGCCCCTCCGGCGCCGACCGACGCGCCGGCCGGGGATGCGACGCCCGCACCCGCGGCTCCGGCTCCGGCTGCGGCCCCAGCGGATGCACCAAAGCCCTAATGTCATGCCCGGCCTTGAGCCGGGCACCCAGTTTGAGCGCTGCAGCGGCCACGCCGTTCCGTTGGTATGACCTTAAGGATCTCACGATGGCCCCCGCGGTTCCCGTCTCTCCCCTCGCGCCCAAATCCATGCCTGACATGCCGGCGATCGATGGCGTGCGCTTTGCGAGCGGCGCCGCCGGGATCAAGTACAAGGGCCGCACCGACGTGACCCTGGTGCTGTTCGACGAGGGCACGACAGTCGCGGGCGTGTTCACCACGTCGAAATGCCCGTCGGCCCCGGTCGACTGGTGCCGCGCGAACCTGGGCGCGGGGCGAGCCCGGGCGCTCGTCGTGAATTCCGGGAACGCCAATGCGTTCACGGGCCGCAAGGGCGTGACGGCCGTGGAACTCACCGCGAAGCTCACGAGCGAGGCCACGAGCGTTCCGGCCTCGGAGATCTTTCTCGCCTCGACGGGCGTGATTGGCGAGCCGCTTCCGGCGGAACGCTTCGGTTCGGTGCTCGGCGACCTGGTTCGCGCGGCCGATCCTGACGGCATCACTGAGGCCGCTCGCGCCATCATGACGACAGACACCTACCCCAAGGTCGCGACCGCGACGGTCGATCTCGGCGGCGTGCCCGTCACGATCAGCGGCATCGCCAAAGGCGCCGGCATGATCGCGCCCGACATGGCCACGATGCTGTCCTTCGTGTTCACAGACGCGCCGGTTGAGGCGTCCGCGCTCCAGACCCTCCTGTCGCGCGGGGTCAAGGGAAGCTTCAACGCCATCACGGTTGACAGCGACACTTCGACCTCCGACACGCTGATGATCTTCGCGACAGGGGCCGCCGCGCGGCGCGGGGCGCCGGCCATCACCAATGCGCAAGATCCACGCCTCGCCGGCTTCGCTCAAGCCCTCGACCGGCTGCTGCTCGATCTCGCCCATCAGGTGGTCAAGGACGGCGAGGGCGCCCGCAAGTTCGTGGCCGTGACGGTGGAAGGCGCCGAGGACGATGTCGCCGCCAAGCGCATCGCTCTGTCGATCGCCAATTCGCCGCTGGTCAAAACCGCAGTGGCGGGCGAGGACGCCAACTGGGGGCGCGTCGTCATGGCGGTCGGCAAAGCGGGAGAGCGCGCCGAGCGCGACAGGCTCGCCATTCACTTCGGCGACACACGCGTCGCCGTGAACGGGGAGCGCGATCCGGACTACAGCGAAGCGGCAACGTCCGCCTACATGAAGAACGAGGCCATCACGATCCGGACCGAGCTCGGTCTCGGCCACGGCCGCGCAACCGTCTGGACCTGCGATCTCACCAAGGCCTATGTCGAGATCAACGGTGACTACCGCTCCTGATGATCCCCCTATCGCCTGCTGAAGACCGGCGATGTATGTCTATGGGTCAATGGCGATCCAGCGCATCTTCCGGACCATCCCCCTGCTTGCGACCGTCGCGGCGATCGGCGCCGCCGCGGGCCTCCTTTACGCGGAACTGACCGGCGGCAGATCGCTTCTCGCGGGCATGATCTACGGCGCCGTCATCGCCGTGACGGTCTTGACGGTGGAACGGGGGCTCGTGTTCCGCAGCGCGCAACAGCGCATGCGGCAATGGCCGACCTTCATCTACGTTCCGGCCATGGAAGTCATTTCGGTGGTTTTGGCTCTCATCGGATTCGCGATCGGAGGCGCCATCAGTTGGACCGCCGGGCTTGTCACCGGCTCGCTCATCGAGGCTACGGTTCCAACGCTTCAGGCTTTGATCTATTCCCTGCTGATCGCCGCCGTTCTGGTGTCCTTCACGCGCATGCGCGACCTTCTGGGTCACGAGGTGTTCAAGAGCCTTTTGCTCGGGCGCTATCACAAGCCCGTGGAGGAACGCCGGATCTTCCTGTTCCTGGACGTCGTCGGCTCGACGGCGTTCGCACGCCGCTATGGGGACCTGCGGGCCCAGAACTATCTCGCGGCCGTGTTCGCGGCGATCGCCGAACCGGTGCGGCAGCATGGGGGTGCGATCGACGATTACATCGGCGACATGGCCATGATCACATGGCCGGAACCGCAAGGGATCGAACAAGGTCGCTGCATCGCCTGCGTGTTTGCCATCCTGTCGACCTTCGAGGCCAATCGAACCGCCTGGTTGACCCGATTCGGACAGGTTCCAGAGTTTCATGCGGCGCTCCATGGCGGCAACATCGTCACGGCCGAGATCGGTATCGACAGGCATAAGATCAGCTATTTCGGCGATGTCGTGAATACGACGGCCCGCATCGAAGCTCTCTGCCGGCCACTTGGTGCATCCGTGCTCGTATCGGCCGAGCTCCTGGCCCGCATCCCTGCGCTGCCGACCGGCATCCGCGCCTTCCCAAAAGGGGAACATCTCCTGAAAGGTCTCGATCACGCCATCGGGATCGTCAGCCTCAAGCCCAACCCGGCAACAGATCGACGTTCGGTTTTGCCGCCCGTGCGTGAAGCCGAGCCGGCCTTGGTGCCCGATTAGCGTCCTTTTGGCCTCCAATCTGCGCCCTAAAAGCCACATGGTGGCCTCTCTGTTTCCAGATTTGGGGAAAGAGCTTCGGCCATGCCGGGTGTTCGATGTAGTTTCATCGCTAGCGCGTAATTGCGGATCAGGACTGCGTATGAAATCGCTCAAAAAACTCGGTGCAGCAGCGTTCGTCAGCGCAGCATCGTTTTCCGCGGCTCTCGCCGCTGACCTTCCCAGCCGTGTCGCTCCCCCGCCGCTGCCGCCGCTGCCCACGATCGCGGGATGGGACGGCATCTACGTCGGCTCGACCTACGGCTATGGCTTTACGAACTTCAAGACCAGCCAAGCAAGTTCGCGAAGCAAGAGCGAGAGTGGCCAGACCGGTGGCGCACTCATCGGCTACAACTTCCAGAGCGGTCACTTCGTCTACGGTGCAGAAGCGGGGATCGACCTGAACGTCATCCGGGGCAACGTGCCAGGACAGGTCGGACTGAATTCCAGCCGGCTGGATACGATGGATGACATCAGGTTCCGCGGACGTATCGGCTACGAGTTCGGCTGGTTTATGCCGTTCGTCGCCGGTGGCGCGGTGATCAATGAGACCTACCAGTCGACTCCGAATCCGGCCAATTACTTTGGACAAGACAAGCGGACTGTCGGCTGGACTGCCGGTGCCGGCGTCGATTTCAAAATCGATCCGCACCAAATCATCGGCTTCCTTCCACAGTCGCTCTTCGGACCAGTCATCGTTCGTCTCGAATATTTGCACGACAGCCTGCCGCGAGAGACCTTCACGCTGGGTGGCGGCGGACCTGGTGTTCAGACGTTCAGGACTGAATCGTCAAGCAACATCGGCCGGGTCGCACTCATCTATCGTTTTGGCGACAACCCGCGGCGTCCCTATGCGGATACGCTCGGCAACGTGAACTGGGGCGGTGGTTACGGCGGTATCTTCGGCGGCTACGATTCGTTAAGCACGAAGAGCCGTCTGACGGGCTTTGGCAACACGAAGGAAAGCGCAGACGGCGGGTTTGGCGGCATCTACGCAGGCTCGAACTTCATGTTCTTCAACAACCGGCTCATGCTCGGTGTCGACGGCAGCACATCGGTCGCCGACGCGACCGGAACTGGAACTCTCGCAGGAACAGGCGACCGGACAAGCATCCGGGAGTTCGTGAAAGCGGATCTTCGTGGCCGTATCGGTTACGCCTTCGGCAGCTTCCTCCCCTTCGCGGCGGCGGGTATCGACTTCACACGCAACGAGCAGCGCGATCTCGTCACGGGATCGCAAGTTGGTCGGGTTCCCGTGGACAATTTCACCTTCGGTGGTGGTGTGGATTATCGCGTGTCCGAGCGGGTTTCGGTTCGCGCCGAATATCTTCGGGACGAGAGCATCAACCGCTCCACCATTCGGCTCAACGGCGGAAACGTGAAGCAGGATTACAGCTCCGACGCGTTCCGCTTCGGCGCCGCATATCACTTCGAATGAGGGACAACCGCGGGGAATTAGCTCTCCGCGTCGAGTGCCGCGATATCGGTCGGAAGAGGTCTATCCGAAAGGATAGACCTCTTCCGTTATGTAAGGGCCGCCGCCAACCGAATCGCGCGACGAGAACAGCACGAAGCGGTCGGCCGTGAAGCGGCGGGTCAGGAACCCGCGATAGCTGAGGTAATCCGCGACCGCGATGCCGGGCGCACCCCGCAGGCGGGCCAATGTGACATGCGGGGTGAATTTGCGCGGTTCGGGCGGGATGCCCAAGCGTCGAATCAGGCGCTCCTGCTCGGCCTGCAATTCGACCAGCGGGCCGCTGGGCTGAACCTTGGCGACGATCGCCCTTGGCTTATCGCCGCCAAAAAAGCTCAAGCCCTCAAGCGTAACCGTGAAAGGCTGACGACGGATATCGTCGAGCAAAGTCGCCACCTCCCGGGCTGTCGGCATGTCGATGTCGCCGATGAACCGCAGGGTGATGTGGTAATTGTCGGTATCGATCCAGCGGGCGCCTGAAAGGCCGCCTCGCATCATCGCCAGTTCTCCGGCGAGATCAGGGGGGATCTCGAGCCCCGTGAAGAGACGCGGCATGGGCACCTGCGATTCAAAGCGAGCCGGTAAGATACTTTACCGTGTCCCGCCCGATCTTTGCAGTCTTTCCTTACGCAAACATGGCTGATCCCCAGCCTTCATGTCTGCGGGCTCGTATAGGTGTGGGCGGTGCCGTGCCGGTCGCACACGGACCAGGTGTCCCCATCCCGCCGGACCGCGTCGCTTTCGGCCAGCACAGCTTTGCCGTGCCCGTCCGGGATATCCAAGACGTAGCTGGGCTGGCACAGGCCGGACACATGTCCGCGCAGGCCGCGGACAAGACGACGGCCGGCCTCGATCGTCGTCCGAAAGTGCGACGTGCCGGGCGCAAGATCGCCGTGGTGCAGGTAATAGGGTTTGATTCGCGTCTCCACGAAAGCGCGCATCAGGGCTTCCAAGGTCCCTGGCTCGTCGTTGACGCCGCGGAGCAGCACGGTCTGGCTCACCATGGGGATGCCGGCATCGATCAGTCGGGCGCAGGCGGCGCGAGCATCCGCCGACAGCTCGCGGGGATGGTTGGCGTGAACGGCCACGAACACGGCCTTCCTGGCGGCCTGCAAAGCGGCCACGAGGTCGGGGCCGACCCGGTCAGGCTCAACCACGGGCACACGGGTATGCAGACGCACGACTTTAACGTGATCGATGGCAGCGAGACCCCGCATCACACTCTCAAGGCGGCGTGGCGACAAGATCAACGGATCGCCGCCTGTCAGGATGACTTCCCAAATCGCAGGCGTCTTCGCGATGTAGTCGAGCGCTCCGTCGATCTCGTCGTCCTTCAACATACCATTCTGGCCTGGACCCACCACCTCGCGCCGAAAGCAAAACCGGCAATAGACCGGGCAGATGTGGAGCAGCTTGAGCAACGCGCGGTCGGGGTAGCGGTGCACGATGCCCGGCACAGGGCTATGGGCCTCGTCGCCGATCGGATCGATGCGTTCGTCGGGTGTGCCCACAAGTTCATCGGCGGTGAGCACGAACTGCCGCGCGATCGGATCGGCCGCGTCGCCGGGGTCGATCAGGTTGACGACGGTGGGCGTCAGTGCGACCGCGTACCGAGCCGCCACGCGCTCCAGATCCGGCAGGGCCTCGGCGGACACGAGCCCGGCATCGGCCAAAGCCGCCGCGCTGCGCAACGTCACCGGAAGGCTCCAGCAGGGTCGATCACCGGCGTCCAAAGCACTTGATCGATCCGCTCGGCCCCGACCGCCAGCATGGCCAGCCGATCGAAGCCGAGCGCGATCCCGCTGGCCTCAGGCATGATCGCGAGGGCGTCGAGAAAATCCGCATCGATCGGGTAGCGCTCGCCGTAGCGGAGCTCGCGGAGGTCCATCTCGGCTTCGAACCGCCGCCGTTGCTCCGCCGCATCGGTCAGTTCGCCGAAGCCATTGGCCAGTTCCACGCCACACACATAGAGCTCGAATCGCTCCGCGACCCGCAGGTCGTCCGGACACGGGCGCGCCAGTGCGGCCTCGATGGTCGGGTAGCGATCGAGAATAGTGGGACGGCCGAGGCCGAGCCGAGGCTCCACCTTTTCGACCAGCACGCGCGAGAACACGTCCGACCAATCGTCGTCCGCAGCCACCTGGACTCCCGCCTTGCGGGCCGCCGCGCTGAGAGCATCACGATTCCCAACCGGGCCTTCAATCGTGCCCAGCAGGTCGATGCCGGCATAGCGCGAAAAGGCTCCGGCGACCGACAGGCGCTCGGGCTCACGCTCCACATCGGCCTCTCTGCCCCGAAACCGCCAGCGTGTCTGTCCCGCGACCCTGCCGGCGATGCGAAGGAGATCGACGCAATCCTGCATCAGCGTCGCGTAAGGCTCCCTGGCCCGATACCACTCCAGCATACTGAATTCAGGATGATGCAGCGCCGAGCGCTCGGCGTTGCGAAACACGCGCGCTAGTGTGAACAGTCGCTCCTCGCCGGCCGCGAGCAGCTTTTTTGCCGCGAATTCGGGCGAGGTGTGGAGATAGAGCCGCGACACTCGGCCGTCGGGCGCGCGGAGATCCGTGCCGAAGGCGGCAAGATGCGCCTCGTTGCCGGGCGACACCTGCAACACGGCGGTCTCCACCTCGACAAAATCCAGGGCTTCGAAATGCGACCGAACCGCACTGAGGATGCGATTTCGCACGAGCAGCCGCGGGCGCCTGTCCTGATGGATATGAGGCGCCCAGAACGGAGAGGCGGCGGTCACGGCAAAACCCTTCGGTTGCGGAGATCTTCCAGGCCAAGCCTGCCAGTCCCCTCTGGCGAAGGCAGGAAAAATCGCTATGGTGCGCGCCACTTCGGAGGCTGGCTCGGTCACCGCCTTCTAACGACTTCTCGACCCAAGGACAAATTCTCGTGAAAGTGATCGCCAGCTCGCTCCGCAAGGGCAATGTGGTGGAAAGGGAGAACCAGCTCTACATCGTTCTCAGCGCCGAAAGCTTCCATCCCGGCAAGGGCACACCGACGACCCAGATCGACATGCGGCGCATCAGCGACGGCGTGAAGGTGACGGACCGCTACAAGACCACCGAACAGGTGGAACGCGCCTTCGTGGAAGACCAGGAGTTCAGCTACCTCTATGAGGATGGCGACGGCATGACCTTCATGAATGTCGAGAACTACGATCAGGTCGTGGTGCCGCAGGATGTGGTGGGCGACACCAAGCCTTACCTTCAGGAAGGCATGAAGGTGCTGCTCAGTGTGTTCAACGGCACCCCGGTGGCGATTCAGATCCCGGCACGCGTGACCCTCGAAGTGGTCGAGACCGAGCCGGCCATGAAGGGTCAGACGGCCTCGTCTTCCTACAAGCCCGCCAAACTGTCGAACGGAGTCAAGACGAGCGTCCCGCCCCATATCCAGACAGGCACCCGGGTCGTCATCCAGACCGAGGATGGGTCCTACGTCGAGCGCGCCAAGGACTGAGGTCAAGGGCCGGGGCTGACCCGGCCCTTTTACGCGGAGTCCCGCGAACGGCTCGTTCAGACTCGGCGATGACGCGAACTGCCGCCGCGGGCGAGGTTCAGTCAGGCGAGCGTCTTCACCATAAACACGCGACGCAGACCCTCGTCTTCGCCACGATGCGTCTCGCGATATCCGACCCGCCCGTAGAGCGCGATGTTTTCGGACATCAACTCGTGTGTGTAGAGCCGAATCGACCTGTATCCAGCGGAGCGCGCGGCTTCTTCCGCAAAGACCATGAGGCGGCGCCCGAGACCTGTCCCGCGAAAGGCTGGGTCGACCGCAATATTGTCGAGCAGCATCACATCAGGTTCAGGAACCAGGACGACGAGCCCGCGGATGACCCCGTCGCTCTCGGCGACATGCACGACGCCTTCCCGGATCAGCGCCGCGTAGTCGTCGAGCATCGGGCCCGGTTTTTGTCCGATGCGCGGCACGTAGTGGCTGTAGGCGGCATCGACCAGGTTTTCCACAGCTGGCCTATCGTGTTGCGACGCCAGCCGGATCTCAGTGGAAAGAGGCATTGAAAGAACCGAACGAGGGCCGAAACAATTCGCCTCAGTTCTACGATGCGGATGCGCAGGTGTCGATGCGTGACCACGCAGGAGAAACCGGTGCCAAAGCGGCGCCGGGGTTGGCAGAGTGAAGCTGATTACGCCGCACGGCGCGAACCGCGCTCGTCGCGGCCAGCGTCCACGAAAGCGCCAGCTCCAACGACGCGGCCCTTCGCGCCTTGAAGTCCGCCGGGCGCCAGTTCGAGCGCAAGGAAACGGGATCGATCGACCGGACCAGGCAGCACAAAGTCTTTGGTCAGCGCAGCCTCGAAGCCGAAACGCGCATAATAGGGCGCATCGCCAACGAGGAAGACGCCCTTGTGCCCGAGCTTGCGCGCCCGCCGCAGCGCATGCTCGATCAAGGCGCGCCCGATGCCGGCCGAACGCAGAGCGGGATCGACGGCCAACGGGCCGAGCATGAGAGCCGCGCGATCACCGATTTCCGCGTCCCAAAGCCGGATTGTGCCGACAATGGCCGATCCCGCCGTCGCGACGAAGCTCAGTCCTTCGGACGCCTGCCGGCCCTCACGAAGCCGCTCGCACGTCTTGGTGAAACGGACCGGACCGAAGGCCGCATCGAGCAGCGCCTCGCGCTCGGATACATCCGCCGCCCGCTCGTCGCGAATGCGGAACGTGGGTGTGACGAGACGAAATGCGCGCCGCCAATCGGGTGTATGAGCTGAAAGGCCAAAACGAGACGATGCGTCCATCACCGAGATCCGAGATACAGGGTGGTCGAAAACGCAAATCCGTGTGCGGGGTTGCACCGGTTTCTGCACGAATTTTTGGCGACTCCGTTTCTGCTGGTGCAGAAACGGAGATTCGGCTCAGATCACGTAGGATCTGAGCGGCGGGAAGCCATTGAAGCCCACGGCCGAATAGGTGGTCGTATAGGCACCCGTTCCCTCGATCAGCACCTTCGAGCCGATCTCCAGGCTCAACGGCAGTTCGTAGGGGTCCTTTTCGTACAACACGTCGACGCTATCGCAGGTCGGTCCGGCGAGCACGCAGGGTTCGGTCGCGTCCCCGTCGAACTCGGTCCGGATCGGATAGCGGATCATCTCGTCCATGGTCTCGGCGAGCCCATTGAACTTACCGATGTCGAGATAGACCCAGCGCATCGTGTCGGCTTCGCTCTTCTTCGAGATCAGCACGACCTCGGCCTCGATCACGCCGGCATTTCCAACCATCCCGCGTCCCGGCTCGATGATGGTTTCCGGGATGCGGTTGCCGAAATGCTTGCGAAGCGACCGGAAGATCGCCTGCCCATAGGCTTTCACGGCCGGCACGTCCTTCAGATATTTGGTCGGGAACCCCCCACCGAGATTGACCATCTGGAGCGTGATGCCGCGCTCGGCCAGATCCTTGAAGATCGTGGATGCAGACCTGAGGGCGCCGTCCCACATCAGCGGATTGCGCTGCTGCGAGCCGACATGGAACGAGAGACCATAGGCCACGAGGCCAAGCCGATGCGCCTGTTCGAGCACCCGCCCCGCCATCTCGGGCACGCAGCCGAACTTGCGCGAGAGCGGCCATTCGGCCCCTGCCCCATCGCAGAGCATGCGGCAGAACACCTTGGAACCGGGCGCCACGCGGGCGATCTTCTCGACCTCGGCTTCGCAATCGACCGCGAAGAGCCGGATGCCAAGTTGAAAGGCACGCGCAATGTCGCGCTCCTTCTTGATCGTGTTGCCGAACGAGATCCGGTCGGGCGAGGCACCGGTCGCCAGCACCTGCTCGATCTCCACCACCGAGGCCGTGTCGAAGCAGGAGCCCATGCGGGCCAGGAGGTCGAGTACCTCCGGGGCTGGATTGGCCTTTACGGCATAGAACACTCGCGTATCCGGCAAGGCTTTGGCAAATGAAGCATAATTGTCGCGCACGACATCGAGGTCGAGCACCATGCAAGGGCCGTCATCACGGCGCGAACGGAGGAAATCGCGGATACGATCGGTCATGGCGGCATCCCTTTGCGCGGTTGGATCCGCGACTTGAGCGAAACGAAAGGGGAGGCGGCAATAGAATGCGTTGCCCGCGCGATGGAGACGCGAAGCTGCGACAAGCAAAGCCAACCGTGATCGGCTCAACGACCCGCGCATGGAGAAACCATGCCTCGAATCGGCAACCCGATCAGATGCTGCGCCGTTGGCTATACATTCCGGCAAGCGACTGAGTCACCTGCGGTTTGGACAGCCATCGATTGGAAAGGAAGATCCCTTCCGCACGCCCGGCAAGATAGACAAGCCTCTTCGGTGTCGGCCTTTGGAGGGCCAACGGAGACGAAAAAGCCCGGTCCGTCGTTGCTTTAAGTCGCGTCCCCCGTTGCGACGGGGTTCGCCGGTTCGCTCCGGCTATCAATCTCGTTGGCAGTTCACCGGCCTCTTGTCCGGATTCCCACCGATCGACCACGACCACAGGCACGTGCGATTTGGGCAAGGCCGTAACTAGGGAGTTCGGCCTTCATGTGCAAGCGTTTTCTTGGAAAAACCCGGACGTCTCCAGGCTGCATTAACTTATTGACGGGTCAAAAGATTTTCGCGGGCTGGCCTAGCGGCTTTTGCGCGCCTAAATATCGAGTAAAATCAACCGCGGCTTGGACGGTTTCCCCTTCCTGCGCCGGGGTGAAGCGGCTCCCAAAGCTTAACGTGAGGATCGCGACTCGGTAAACGCCACAAGCGCTGTGTCGTTTGGCACACATGCGCAGGCTGGTCGGCGCGCTGTGTTCAATGCGGGCTGGTTTGCTTCAGAGGCCCGTCGCGTGCCTCGCCAAGCCGTCCGCGTGGTGTGTTGCCGATACGATCATCGGCTGAATCCCGGCCAAACCGTCAGCGGTGAAGCATTGCGGACTGCCGCATCGATGCGGTACGCGGCGAACACCGCTCCGCGCACGGTGGGGCAGTGACTGCCGCTCGTCCTCAGTGAAGGATCTGGCCCAGGAACAGCTTCGTCCGTTCATGCTGAGGGTTGGCGAAGAACTCGGCCGGTGCGTTCATTTCGACGATCTCACCGGCATCCATGAAGATCACCCGGTCGGCCACCTGACGGGCAAAGCCCATTTCGTGTGTGACGCACATCATGGTCATGCCTTCGTTGGCGAGCGACACCATCGTGTCGAGCACCTCCTTGACCATTTCCGGATCGAGCGCCGAGGTCGGCTCGTCGAACAGCATCACCTTGGGGTTCATGCAAAGCGAGCGGGCGATGGCGACGCGCTGCTGCTGGCCGCCGGAGAGCTGGCCCGGATATTTGTTGGCCTGCTCCGGAATGCGGACGCGCTTCAGATATTTCATCGCCAGGTCTTCGGCATCCTTCTTGGCCATCTTGCGCACCCAGATCGGCGCGAGCGTGCAATTCTCGAGGATGGTCAAGTGCGGAAACAGGTTGAAGTGCTGGAACACCATGCCGACTTCGCGGCGGACTTCCTCAATGCGCTTCAGGTCGGTCGTCAGCTCCGTTCCGTTGACGATGATCTTGCCCTTCTGGTGTTCCTCCAGCCGGTTGATGCAGCGGATCATGGTCGACTTGCCCGAACCCGAGGGTCCGCAGATAACGATGCGCTCGCCCTGCGCAACCGTGAGGCTCAGGTTCTTGAGGACATGGAACTCGCCATACCACTTGTGAACGCCGTCGAGTTGAATCGCCGGCTGGCCGAGGGTGCGGGGGGATGGGGCAACCGACATCACGTGGCTCCAGTCAATGTTTGCGGCCCTTGGACAGCCGTCGTTCCGTCCGCTGCGAATAGCGCGACATGCCGAAGCAGAAGACCCAATAGAAGGAGGCGGCGAAGAGATAACCGGTGGGCGAGATGGTCGGCCCCGCCCAACTCGGGTCGAGGCGCGCGGTCTCGACGGTGCGCAGAAAATCCGCGATGCCGACTATCGCCACCAGGGTCGTGTCCTTGAACAGGCCGATGAAAGTCGACACGATCCCCGGAATCACTGTGGTCAAGGCTTGCGGCAGAACCACGAGGCGCATCATCGGCCAGTAGCCGATGCCGAGCGCCATAGCACCTTCATATTGGCCCTTCGGCATGGCCTGGAGGCCGGCGCGGACCACTTCGGCCATATAGGCGGCCGAGAAGAGCGCCGTGCCGATCATGGGACGCAGCAGCCGGTCCGGGGTGAGATAGTCCGGCACGAACAGTGGCAGCATGAAATTCGCCATGAACAGCACGGTGATGAACGGCACCCCGCGGACGAATTCGATGAAGGTGACGCAGGCCGCCTTGACGATCGGCATCTGCGACCGGCGCCCGAGCGCCAACAGCACCCCGAGCGGCAGCGAGAACACGATGCCGATGACGGACATGAGCAGCGTGATGAGCACGCCACCCCACAGGCTCGTGTCGATCACCGGCAAGCCGATCAGCGGCGCCCCACGCAACAGCACGAAGGCGAGGATCGGGTAGACGATGAAGAAAAGAAGTGCCGCGACGTTGCGCCGGGGGGCGCCGTTCCAAAGCAACCAGAAGATCAGAACCGCGCCGACCACCTCCGTCACATCGACGCGCCAGCGCTGATCGATGGGATAGGAGCCGTAGCGCAGATAGTCGAACTTATCGCGAATGAAAGCCCAGCAGGCGCCGTCCAGATTGGCCCGGCAGGTGGCGGCGTCGCCCGACCACACGGCTTTCACGAACGCGAAGTCGATCAGGCTAGGAATGATCCACAGGGCCAGTGCGAGGAACAGGAACGTGAGAACGCTCGACCCGATGGACGAGAATAGGTTCTGCCGCACCCACGCCAGCGGGCCACTTGTCAGTCTGGGCGGCGGCAAAGCGGGGTTCTTTTCCCGCTGCAGATAGGTCCGGCTGCCGATTGTCAGGTCAGACATGGCTTACCTCTCGACCAAAGCGTTGCGCTTGTTGAACAGGTTCATGGCGAAGGAGGTGACAAGCGAGATGACGAGGTAGACCGCCATCGTGATGGCCATCACCTGGACGGCCGCGCCCGTTTGATTGAGCACCGTCCCGGCGAAGACGGCGACGAGATCGGGATAGCCGATGAACACGGCGAGCGAGGAGTTCTTGGTGAGGTTCAGATATTGGCTGGTGAGCGGCGGTATGATCACCCGCATTGCCTGCGGGATCACGACAAGGCGGAGCGTCTGCCGCGCGTTCAGCCCCAGTGCATGGGCGGCCTCGCTCTGGCCTCGCCCGACCGATTGGATGCCGGCGCGAACGATTTCGGCGATGAACGACGCAGTATAGACCGACAGGCCGAGGAGAAGCGCCGCGAGTTCAGGGAAGATTTGCCGACCGCCCCTGAAGTTGAAGCCTTTCAGGACCGGTGCCTCGAAGGTGATCGGGCTGCCGAGGAGGAAGAAGACCAGAAGCGGGAGGCCGATGATCAGTGCTGCCGCGACGAGGAGCACGGGAGCCTGTTGCCCGGTCTTCTTTTGACGCACCGAGGCCCAGCCGTAGAACCCGAAACTCGCGACGATTCCGAAAAGCAATGCGAGGCCGACCCAGCCTGACCCTGCCCCGAATTGCGGGTCAGGGACGATGATGCCGCGATTGTTGAGGAAGATCCCACCAGGAATTTGAATCGACTGCTTCGGAGCGGGCAGCGGTTTCAACACCGCATTGTACCAGAACAGCAGTTGCAGCAGGAGCGGGATGTTCCTGATCACCTCGACATAGACCATCGCCACCTTGGCGACGATCCAGTTCGGCGACAGGCGCGCAACGCCCACCGTGAACCCGATGATGGTGGTCAGCACGATCCCGAGCACGGCGACCAGCAACGTGTTGACAAGGCCGACCCAGAAGGCCCGCCCATAGGTCGACAGCTGTGTGTAGGGGATGAGCGTCTGGTTGATGTCGAAGCCCGCGACCGCGTTCCAGAAACTGAACCCGGTCGGGATATGGGCATCCGCCATATGGCGGCTGGTGTTGGAGTAAGCGCCGTAGAAAACGGCGATTACGACGGCCGCGAGGACGACCTGGTAGAACAAGCTGCGTGCCTTGGGGTCGTTGAGGATCGACCCTCTGTCCGGTTTTACCAGTGTCGACGTGTTGGCCATCGGTCCTCGTCAGCGTGTCAGCAGGGTTTCGAGCGACGACCGCCGCCCGATTATCGGATCGGCGGCGCGTATTGAAGGCCGCCCTTGTTCCACAGGGCGTTGATGCCGCGCTTCACCTTGAGGGGCGAGCCTTCGCCGACGTTACGGTCGAACACCTCGCCATAGTTCCCCACCTTCTTGATGATGTTGTAGGCCCAATCGTTGCCGAGACCGAAGCCCTTGCCCTGATCGCCCTCGACCCCGAGCAGCCGGCGGATGTCCGGGTTCTCGGATTTCATCATGTCATCGACGTTCTTCGACGTGACCCCGAGTTCCTCGCCCGTCAGCATCGCGTAATGGGTCCAGCGCACGATGTTGAACCATTGGTCGTCGCCCTGACGCACGGCTGGCGACAGCGGCTCCTTCGAGATGATTTCCGGCAGGACCATATGGTCGTCGGGCGCCGTCAGACGCAGCCGTTCCGCGTAGAGACCGGAGGAGTCGGTCGTCAACGCATCGCAACGGCCCGACTCATAGGCCTTCAGCACCGTATCCTCGTCCTGGAACGCGACGCTGTCGTATTTCATCTTGTTAGTACGGAAATAGTCCGCGAGGTTGAGTTCCGTCGTCGTGCCCTGCTGCACGCAGATCGAGGCGCCGTCGAGTTCCTTGGCCGAGGAGACATTCTGCTTCTTGCGCACCATGAAGCCTTGGCCGTCGTAGAAGTTGACGGGCCCGAACAACATCGCCTGATTGTCGCGCGACGACGTCCAGGTGCTGTTGCGGGAAAGAACGTCGACCTCCCCGGATTGCAGGGCCGTGAACCGGTCCTTGGCGTTCAGCGGGATGAATTTCACCTTCGTGGGGTCGCCCAACACCGCGGCCGCGACGGCACGGCAGAAGTCCACGTCGAGCCCTGTCCAGTTGCCGCTCGAATCCGGAATGCCAAAGCCGGCGAGGGCCGTGTTGGCACCGCAGATCAATTGGCCCCGTCCCTTGACGGTGTCGAGTGTTCCCGCCTGAGCAAAGGTCGCACCCGCGCAGAACGCGAGACCCAATAAGCCTGCCGCAAATTTAAGCATTGTCAGCTTTCACTCCCTGGCGTCATATGCCGATCTTGTGCGACGACCGGCCAACGACCTGTCGCCCGACATGAGCCTTCGCATTCGAAGCAGTTTCCGTACCAGGGTCAAGGCCTGCGCGGCCGGTACGATGCTTGACGGGACGGTTCGACCTGCCGCATGCGGGTCATCAAGCAAAGGATGTTCGACCCATGAAGACGCTGAGTCCCGACACGCGCGCTGCCCTGCGTTCACGCACGCGCCTGGTTCATGCCGGCCGCGAGCCGTTCGAGCAGCATGGCTTTGTCAACACGCCGGTCTATCGCGGTTCAACGGTGCTTTACGAGAGTGTTGAAAACCTCTCGCGCCACAATGCGCGCTTCACCTATGGCACCAAGGGCACCCCCACGACGGAAGCCCTGGAGCGAGCCTGGACGGAGATCGCCGGGGCGGCCGGCACGGTTCTCACGCCTTCGGGCCTCGCTGCCATCACGGTGGCGTTCCTGGCCGTCGTGAAGGCCGGCGATCACATCCTGGTCACGGACGCCGCCTACCGGCCGATCCGCACCTTCTGCGACAGCGTGCTGCGGCGCCTCGGCGTCGAGACCACCTATTACGATCCGGCGCTCGGCGGCGACGTCGCGGGTCTGTTCCGGCCCGAGACATCGCTGGTCTTCGTGGAAGCGCCCGGCTCGCAGAGTCTCGACATGCAGGACGTGCCCGCGATCGTGGCGGCAGCCCATGCGCGCGACATCCCCGTCATGATGGATAATACCTGGGCAACGTCGCTGATGTTTCCGGCGCATAAGTACGGCGTCGATCTCGTGGTGGAAGCCGGGACCAAATATCTGTCCGGCCATTCGGACCTGCTGCTCGGCGTCACCTCGGCCAATGCGCGCTATTGGCCGCAACTGCGCGCGACCTTCGACGCCTTCGCCATGTGCGCCGGCCCCGAGGACGTGTTCCTGGCCCTACGGGGGTTGCGCACCATGGAGTTGCGCCTGCGTGAGGCGGAGCGGCAGGGCCTTGCCATGGCACATTGGCTCAAGGCCCGGCCGGAAGTCGCCCGTGTGCTGCATCCGGCCCTCCCCGAGCATCCGGGGCATGCGATCTGGCAACGTGATTTCACGGGATCGAGCGGGCTCTTCTCCGTGATCCTCAAACCATGCGGAAGCGAGGCCTTGGCGGCCATGTTGGACGGGCTCGAACTGTTCGGCCTGGGCTACAGCTGGGGCGGCTATGAGAGCCTTGTGGTTCCGTTCGATTGCGCGCCATACCGCTCCGCGACCACCTGGGCCCCTGGCGGCCCGGCCCTGCGCTTCTCGATCGGTCTCGAAAACGTCGAGGACCTGCAGGAGGATCTCGACCGCGGCTTCGCCCGGCTCAAAGCGGCCTGAGCCAAGCAATCGTCAAGGCGTCTCCGACTTCGCGGCCTTGCGCGTCGCCTTGCCGATCAGCATGAGGTTGCGGACGTAGATGAGATTGGCGAGCACCTGACCCAGGATGATGATCGCATCGTGCCGCGCGAGACCGTAGACCAGCGTCATCAGGCCGCCGACGAGCGACAGCACCCAGAATGCGACGGGAATGACGCTTCGCCCTTCGCGCTCGCTTTCGATCCACTGCACCAGGAAGCGCCCCGTGAACACGAGCTGCGCCCCAAGCCCGAAGGCAAACCACACGTCGAACTTCTGCACGAAGACGTCGTACAGATATTGTCCGAGTTCATGCGTCAGATCATAGAGCACGCGACGATCCCGCAACGATATGGGGAAGCTTCTTGCGGCGCCGGACCAGCCAGGTGACACCGAGCAGATCCGCGATACCGACCCAAAGCCGGTCGAAGAACCCATAGTTCGAGACGCCGCTCAGACGCGGCCGATCCACCACGTCGATCAGCGAGATGGCATAGCCGTCGCGGCGGACGAGGGCCGGCAGGAAGCGGTGCAGGCCGTCGAAAAACGGTAGATCGAGGTAGACCGCGCGCGGGAAGCATTTCAGGCCGCAGTTGGTGTCACGGGTGCCATCGTCGAGAAACGCCTCTCGCACCACATTGGCCACCTTGGACTGCAGACGCTTGAAGGCCGTATCCTGCCGCCCCAGACGTTGGCCGGCGACCAAGCCGCAATGCGGGCCGGCCTCCTTCAATTCGGCCAGCATGCGCGGGACCACGGCGGGATCGTTCTGGCCATCCCCGTCCATCGTGACGATCACGGGCGCGCGGGCGGCCTTCACGCCGTTCCGAACGGCGGCCGACTTGCCGCAGGAGCGATCGTGCTTGAGGTGGTGCAGCCAGGGCCGGGTGACTTCGAGACGGATCAGTTCGGCTTCGGTGTTGTCCGTCGAACCATCGTCGACATAGATGACTTCGAAGGACCCGCCGCCCTTCATGGCGGCCTCGATTTCGATCACCAGGGGTTCGATATTGCCACCTTCGTTCCGCACCGGCACCACGATGGTGACGTCGGGACAATTGTCCGCGGAAACAATCACGAGACTATCCTCGCGGGCATTGCTCCGTCGCGGCCTAGGCCGGCCCAGATGTCGCCCGGATGTTTGAGACGCGGCAGACCTCGGGGTCCGCGGGTGAAAGCGAGCGAGTGGCCTGCGAACACAGCCGCGAGGCAAGAGGTCGTCGCGAGGCCCAGGATCGCACCGGCCAGGACATCGCTCAAATAATGTGAGCCCAGGACGATCCGCGCCGCCCCGACCAGGACGGCAATCAGAAATGCGGGGCCGCGCAACTGCGGCTTGAAGAAGCAAAGCGCTGCCGCGAGCGCGAAGATCGATGTGGTGTGGCCCGAGGGAAAGCTCGCCAGACTGGCCTTGATCGAGAAGAGATCGAAGTGAAACGGCCCCAGCGTCTCAAGAAATTTGGGGCGCGCCCGCCCGACCACATGTTTGATGACCTGCACAAGAATGCCCGATACCGCCACGCTCGAAAACACGAAGAGAGCTCTTTCGCCCAGGGCTGTGATCGAGACGTTCCCTTGACGTCTGCCCCCCCGTCGCACCAACCAGAACGCCCCCGCCGCGATCGCGCCGGAACTCACAAGCATGTAGCCCGACAAGCCAAAATCGCTGAACACCTGGGCGACCCCGTGCAAGCTCGAAGGTGCCGTCGCGACGAGACGGGCGACCGGTGCGTCGAGCAACCAGGCGGTCACAGAACAAAGAGGCATGGCCAGACCAAGCGCCACCAGGCAAATGCCGAGCGGCGACGCCAGAACACGTTCGAGTCCGCGGGCCTCCGGCTCAGGGCCGCGCGAGGGCGATGGCGACTCCTGATCATTCAACAACAGCCGAGACGTCATGGCCGATCTCTCTGCCTGACGTAGACACCGATGTCGAGACGTCCGCCTCCATTGATGGAGGTGCCGACCACGCGTTGCGCGAGATGCACATCGGGCCGGGTCCCGAGTGCCGCCGTGAACTCCTGCTCACCGCCGCTTTCCACAAAGGCCCCCCGGCAGTCCCCCTCCTTAAGGAAGCTCGCCGCGAGCTGCGGCGTTGTCAGAAGCAGGTTGGTTCCGGTGAGAAAGACAAGGCTCGGCTCATGATCGCCCGATGTCGCAAAGGTCGGCGAACGACAGCCGGGTTCGATCGCAGCCGCTCCGGCTTGAGCCAATCGCCCGGAGACCGCCAACATGTCCGAGACGGACGGCGTCAAGACCCGGCCGAGAACGAAAAGATTGAGCAGGATCGCGGCCGCGACCGCGCCCGTTGCGGCACGAGCGAAAGCCCCTTCGCGGATGTTTCGCGCCGACCAGATCACGCAACCGCCCAGCAACAGCACGACCGGAATACCGGCCAGCAGGGTCCCGACCGGGAGATCAGACCACAAATAACCCCGCCCGCCGACAAGCACGGCCACGAGCGCAAGAGGCAAGATGCCGAGCAAGATCAGCACGGCAATGAAGGCCACCCGCGACCGCGCGCGCGGAGACACGCCTCCGTCCAGCACCAAAGCCGTGAGGATCGCGATGGCGGGATAGACCGGCAACACGTAATGCGGCAGCTTCGTCGGCACGATTTCGAACAAGAGCCAGGTGGGAATGAGCCAGGCCAGCAGAAATGCGATCGCCGGATCACGCCGTGCCCGCCAAACGCCCCAGGCCGCGATTGCGGCAAAGGGTGCCATCGGCCACGCCGTCACCCAAAAAGCGGCCAGATAGGTGCCGGGTGGCGCACCATGCGATTCCTGCACGCCGGCCACCTTGCCGAACATGTCGTGACCGACCGAGTCGGCGAGGAATGCCCCCTTGGTGCGGAGCAGGATGAGGCCGAGCCAAGGCAGGACCAACACGACGACCCAGAGAAGCCCGATCCCGGGCCGCAAGATGGCGAGCCAGCGGACGGCTCGGTCTTTCACGCAAAGGACGATGACCGCGAAGGCCACAACCATCGGCGTGATCGGCCCCTTCACCAGAATGCCGACACCGATCGCTGTCCAGAACAGAGCGGGGTGGACCAGCGACACGCGCGTCGCGCCCCGGCGAGACGCAAAATAGAGGCGGACGAGACTGCCCATGGCGACCGTGACGGTGGCCAGCAGAACCGCATCGGTTTTTGCCAGATGGGCCTCGACCGTGATCAGGATGGTCGAGGCGAACAGCAGGGCCGCCAGGAGTGAGGTTCGCCGGCTTGTCAGTGCAAGCGCGGTCCAATAGGTGCCGAGCACGGCCGTGATCGCCCCCAGCAGCGAGGGCAGCCGATAGAGCCAGATCGTTTTCAGTGCATCGGGAACCCCGAGCTTTTCGCCAAGCGCCACCGCCGAAGCCTGCACCCAGTAGATGCCGACCGGCTTCTTGTTCCGCGCCTCACCCTGATAGCGGATATCCACGAAATCGCCGGTCTCCAGCATCTGCTTGCTCGCCTGCGCGAAGCGGGGCTCGTCGCGATCCATGGGAGGCAGCGACGTGAAGCCGGGCAGATAGAGTGCCAGCGTCACCGCGATGAGCAGCAACACAGCCCAGGGACGTCTGACCCCGTCCGGGCGAGAAAAAACATGGAAAAGCGTCAAAGCGTCTTAACTTTCGGCGAAGGCCGAGGCCGGGCCATGGGCAATGATCGGCAGAGGATGGCGGGAGCAAGGCTCCACACCGCAATCGTTCCCAGCATCGCTCTCGTGCGCCTTTTTCCTCTGGGGCGCTTGGCGACTCCGGCAGGATTCGAACCTGCGACCTGCCGCTTAGAAGGCGGCTGCTCTATCCAACTGAGCTACGGAGCCGAACCGCGAAGACCGGTTGCCTCAATGGGTCCACATTCCGGTCCTGCTGTTCTTGAAATTGTCAGAGTAGGACAGGCCACGCCGCACGGCGTCGGGTTTGGGTTCCTCGACCCGATAGGCGATACCAAGCTTCTCGATGAACGCGATCGCGTCCTCTTTGGTGTCGAACGGGATCTTGACTTGGGAAGACGTCTCGCTTGAGCTGGTCCATCCCATAAGGGGCTCGATTTCGCGCGCGATGCTGCGCTCATATTCGAGGATCCACGTCTTGGTCCGGCCCTGACCCGAGGAAGTCGCGCCTTTTGAGGGCCTGTAGATTCGTGCGATCATCCCGCTCGCTATCCTGCACTCGTCTCGGCGCGCCTTCGGCCGCGCCGCCAGACTGCCTCGATCCGCTATTCTCGCAACATGATGCTGGTCGGGGCAGCAGGATTCGAACCTGCGACCTATAGTTCCCAAAACTATCGCGCTACCAGACTGCGCTATGCCCCGATCGCTGTCGCGATGCGTGCCGTCGCTACCACGTGGCCGGACCAGGAACAAGCGGCGTGTGGGTCCGCGGCGACGATCGTGCATCGAAAGGTGAACCCATCAACAACCGAACGACAAGGACGGAAGAGGAATGCTGATTGTCTTCGGAGGCCTTCCCGGCACGGGAAAGACCACGATCTCCCGCCGTCTCGCACAGAGACTGGGGGCAACCTACTTGCGCATCGACACGATCGAGCAGGCGATCCGCGCGACCTACCGAATAGCGGAGGTAGGCGCGGGCGGCTATGCGACGGCGGAAGCGCTCGCGGCCGACAATCTGGCTCAGGGCCGAACAGTGATCGCCGACTGCGTCAACCCCGTGATCGAGAGTCGGACAGGCTGGCGGAGCGTGGCCGCCCAGAGCGCTGTTCGCCTTGTGGAAATCGAGGTCGTCTGCTCGGACCTCATCGAGCATCAGCGGCGTGTCGAGACACGCCGCTCCGACATCAATGGACTTCAGCCGCCAGGCTGGACCACCATCCAGGCTCAGACCTATGAACCATGGGATCGTCCCAGGCTCGTGATCGACAGCGCCAAGATGGGACCCGACGAGGCAGTGGCCTTCGTCATCGAGACGTTGGCGTAAGCAGCCCGGGTCGAGGCCCGAGCTGCCGCTTCAGATATGCGATCAGGGCTTTGCCACAGCCGGCATGGTGGCCATCTTGTCGAGTAGTTGCAGCGCGATGTCGGCACATGCCTTCATGGGCTCGTCGTCGGCGCATTTCACGTCGAGCTGATCATCGCCGCGTTCGAGTCTGAAGTGGGCCGCTTTGCTGAGCGGGGGTGGTGGCGGTGCGAAGCGCCCTCTGGGGCCGCCAGGCGGCGGTGGGGGCGGTGCATCCATCCCGTCGCGCATGGGCCCACCTGGCGGGGGCGGGGGCGGCGCGTCCATCCCATCGCGCATCGGACCGCCTGGCGGGGGTGGGGGTGGGGCGGCAGCCCCGGCCGGTGCCGGCGCCGGGGCGGAACCGGTCGCGGTCTGTGCCATGACGCCACCGGTCAGAAGCGCGAGCGCAAGGCCCGAAATCAATAAGCTTTTCATTGGTAGTCCTTTCGAAGATGACGCGGCCGGGAAGCGCGCGCCGGTTGCAAGCCGAAATGTCCGGCCTGATCAGGGGAACTGCTTTAGGTCTGGGGACCGCGGGGCGGCGGGGGTGGGCCCGGCGGCCCGAGGACGACGCTACTTCCATCGCCGTGCTGGATCGCGACGGCGTGGACGAAGCCATGTTCGAAACGTCCCTGAACCGTGACGGTTTCCGATTTGGCGACGAGCGTGCCGCCCTCACCCTGAGGGCCCGTCTCGATCAGCGCGCGTCCGCTATCGTCGGCGAGGATGAACTTGTTGCCGAAGATCTCGGCGACCTGGCCCTTGACCGCGACCGGGCTCCAATCCTTCATCGAGGCGATCGGCGCCGGCGGCAACGAAACCATGATGGGCCGCTGTCCCCTTTGTGCGATGGCAGTGGCACCGGCGCCGACCGCGCAGGCCGCGAGGAGAGCCGCCCCAAGTGCGGTCCGGCGCAGGACCGGTGGACGCCTCGGCTTTGGTGGCGGCAGGCTGCCGATGGGTTCCGCTTGTTGTGGTTCGGTTGGCATCGACGGGCTCCTTGGTTCGTTCGATGTCGCCCTTGTAGTCTCGGGGCCGGGAACCCCGCCTGAACCCCGCGGTTCAGATTCGGTTCAGCCCCAGGCGCTATGCCGCCGGCTCGGCAATGGAACAGGTCTATGCGCGTGCTTCTCGTGGAAGATGACCAGATGCTCGCCGAAAGTGTCGCCCGCCACCTGCGGGCCGAGCATTTCGTGGTGGACCTGGCCCGCAACGGCGAAGATGCCGAGCACGCGGGCGAGACCGAGGCTTTCGATGCTGTCGTGCTCGACCTTGGGCTGCCCAAGAAGGACGGCGTCTCTGTGCTCCGGGCCTGGCGGACGGCGGGACGACATTTTCCAGTGTTGATCCTCACGGCGCGCGACGGATGGTCCGACAAGGTCGACGGGTTCAAGGCGGGAGCGGACGATTATCTGGTCAAGCCGTTCCGGGTTGAGGAACTGGTGATGCGCCTTCGTGCCATGGTGCGCCGCGCCGCGGGCCATGCCGCGCCGCGCATCGCCTGCGGGCCTCTGGTCTTCGATTCGCAACTCGGCACATTCGAACTCGACGGCCTTCCATTGCGCCTCACGGCACTGGAGTGGCGCGTGCTGTCCTGCCTTGCCTTGCGGGCCGGTCATGTGGTCGAGCGCGCCGACCTGTTCGAGCGCGTGTACGAGGGCGACGCCGATGTCGAGTCGAATTCGGTGGAGGTGATCCTGGCGCGGCTTCGCCGGAAGCTCGGGCATCCTCTCATCGAAACGATCCGAGGGCGCGGCTATCGGCTGGTCGCTCCCCCTCCATGAGAGTTCTGCCCCGCTCACTCAGCGGCCGGCTGCTTGCCACCGGAGGGATCTTCATCCTGCTCGCTCTTTTGGCGACGGGACTGGCGGTCGATCTGGCGTTGCATCGCTTTGTGCGAGGCCAGATCGACCAACGGCTCGACGGCCAGTTGATGACGATTGCCGCGGCCCTCGAATCGCAGCAGGACGGCACGATCGCACTCACCCGCAACGTCGATGGTCCGCCCTTCGACAATCCACGGACGGGATGGTTTTGGCTGGCCAGAACCGAAAGCCGTGTCTGGCATTCAGCAGGGCTTCGCCTCGCGGACGTCAAGCTTTCCTCGCCCCGAACGGAACCACCCCCTGAGCCTTTTCACCGACCGCAACCTCTTGAGGGTCGCGGACCGGGAGAACGCGACGTGGAGGCGCGAACCGACGACGTCTCGATCGGCGGGCACACCGTCACGCTCATCGCGGCGGCGCCGACCGAGGCGCAGACAGGGCCTCTCCGGGATGCCCTCGTTCCCGTGAGCGTGTCACTCCTGGTGCTGGGTCTCGGCCTCATGGCCGCGACCCTCCTGCAGGTGCGGGTCGGCCTGCGTCCGCTCGATGCGCTGCGCCGCTCATTGTCGGCCGTGCGTGCCGGGGCCCTCGACCGACTGCCCACCATCCAGCCCGCCGAGGTCCGGCCGCTCGTGGCTGAGATGAACAGTCTGCTCGACGAGAACGCCGCCAACCTCGAACGTGCCCGCCGCCATGTCGCCAATCTCGCTCATGCGCTGAAAACGCCGCTCGCCACTCTGACGCTCGCACTTGACGTCCCTGGCCGTGATCCAGACCACGACCTCCGCCGGCTCGCGATCGCCATGGATCGCCGCATCCGGCACCATCTCGCACGTGCGCGGGCCGCAGCTCTCGGAGCAGGAGCGCGCACCAGCCTGCCGCTCGCCGCGCGGATCGCCGACCACACGGATGCTTTTGCCAAGATCTACGCCGACAAGCACGTCACATGCAGGGTCGCCATCAACGGCGATCTCGCGGTTGCGTGTGATCCGCAGGACCTCGACGAGATGGTCGGCAACATTCTCGACAACGCCTTCAAGTGGAGCCACGGCGAGATCGTGGTCGAAGCGATGCTCGAGGGCAGAACCGTCGCGCTCCGCATCGACGACGACGGGCCGGGTGTCGCCTCCGACAAGCTCGCCGCCGTGATGATGCCGGGCCGCCGCCTCGACGAAACGATGCCGGGCGATGGCTTCGGCCTCGCGATCGCGCAGGAATTGACCGAACTCTACGGCGGCGGGCTCGCACTCGCCCGCTCCTCCCTCGGCGGCCTCTCCGTCACTTTGATGTTGCCGGCGGCTCGGGCGGGCGAGGAAGCCGCCGAGTGATCCTTGGTGAGCGCGTGGCGCTACTTGTGGAAGATCGAGGCCTTGACGGTGTCGCCCGTCTTCAGCCCGATCTTATTGGCGACACCCGCATTGATCTCCAAGACACCCAGCGCAGCTCCGTTGGATGGGATGGTGGTTTCCGTCATCGGGACGGCGTCATGCGCGACGTTGATCACGATGCCCTGCGCATCAATGAACACCATGTCGAGCGGCAAATAAGTGTTCTTCATCCACATCAACACGTCTTGCGGCTGGCCAAAGTCGAACAGCATGCCGTGATCGGCGGCCATCTGGCGGCGGAACATCAATCCCTTTTCGAGATCGGGCCGGGATCGCATCACCTCGACCTCGAAGTTGTGCGACCCGCTCGCGGTCTCGATCCGCAGATGCTCGACCGCCGGCGAGGCCCAGCCCACACCGCACGCGGCAAAAAACACAAGCGCCGCAACCACACCAAAGCGGATCATCCAAATGTCCTTTCGCACGACGGCCGCGACCAGGCGTGGGATCAGCCCGCGCGCGCCCTCAACCTGCTCTAATGCGGCGAGGCGGGAGGCGTGTCCATCAGGCGCACCTCGGCGGCCATCAGGCCCTTGGGTCCTTCCCCGAACCGCACGAGCAGCGAATCACCGGGTTTGACCTCGGTGATGCCAAAGCGACGCAGCGTTTCCATATGGATGAAAATGTCTTTGGTCCCCTCGCCCCGGGTCAAAAAGCCGAAACCTTTGACCCGGTTGAACCACTTCACCATGGCGATCTCAAAGCCGCCCGACGGCGTGACGTGGACGTGCGTGCGCGGCGGACCGGATTGGGCCGGATGAACGGCCGTCGACAGATCGAGCGACGTGACCCGCAGGACCTGCAAGCCTTTGACCCGACGCACGGCCTCGCAGACGATCCGCGAACCTTCGCGCGCCGTGTTAAAACCGTCTCGCCGCAGGGTCGTGACGTGGACCAGCACATCCGGCAAGCCATTGTCCGGCACGATGAAACCATAGCCTTTCGCCACATCGAACCATTTGATCTGGCCAGCCAGTTCGACGACATCGAGCGCCGCGTCCTCGCTCGACGCGGTTTCGTCGAGCGGCTCCGTCTGTCCGAACACCTGGTCTCGGCTCAAGGTAGTCATCCTCAACGAACGCGCACAGCCCCGGTTCACCGGGCAAATCGCTCCGCCGATGCGAGTATTCGCCCCCACGAATCATTCGATCCGACGCTTGTACTCAGGATAGCAGCGTGCCTATCGCAGCAAAGATGAATATGCGTTTCGCCCGCGGATCGACGCACAAATTTTAAGAAGTGTGATTCTCAAGGATCTCCGCGGCGCCTATGAGGGCATCACCGGCATCGCAGTGGATGACACAATCGGCCTGTCCATCGAGCGGTGTGGGCTCGCGGTTGACGATCACGAGCGCCGCGCCTGCCGCCTGAGCGACCAACGGAAGGCTCGCGGCGGGCCGCACCACCAGCGACGACCCGATGGCGACGAACAGGTCGCAGGTGCGGGCGACCGCGACAGCGCGCTCGATCGTCCCGGTTCTCAGCGGCTGGCCGAAGGCCACGGTGGCGGATTTGACGAAGCCGCCACAGCCGCAGTCGAGCGCCATCCCCGTCTCGTCGAGATGTTGCCTGACATCGACGAGTTCGAAGCGCCGCTCGCACCCGAGGCAACGCGCGAATGTGCCGTTGCCGTGGAGTTCGATCAGACGGTCGTCGTCGAGCCCGGCGGCCTGATGCAGTCCGTCGATATTCTGTGTGATGACAGCGACGAGGCGCCCCGTCGACGCCATACGCACAAGCGCCCGATGGCCGCGGCCCGGCTTGGCGTCGCGATAAATGTCGTCCATGGCGAACTTGCGGCGCCAAGCCTCAGCCCGGGTCGCCGGACTTGCCAGAAAATCGGCAAAGCCGATCGGCTTGTGCACCAGCCACGGGCTACCGGGGGAGCGGAAATCCGGCACCCCGCATTCCGTCGAGATGCCGGCACCGGTCAGGACAACGATGCGGCGAGCTTCGGCACATAGGATCGCGAGGCGGAGCGGATCATCGGGACGCGGTGGCATCACCGTCGTCCCGCGAAGAGTCAGGCCGGCTGCCTGAGCTGGACGACATTGTGCAGCCGGTCGTCCGCCGTGTCGAAGAAGCGGCGCAGGTTGCGCGCAGCCTGGCGGATCCGTTGCTCGTTCTCGACCAGCGCCAGCCGGACATAATCGTCACCGTGCTCGCCGAAGCCGATGCCGGGCGCCACCGCCACGTCGGCCTTCTCGACCAGGAGCTTCGAGAATTCGAGACTGCCGAGCCGCCGGAATTTTTCCGGGATCGGCACCCAGGCGAACATCGAGGCGACCGGCGCCGGAATGACCCAGCCGGCCTGTCCGAAGCTTTCCACCATGACGTCGCGCCGCGCCTTGTAGATCGCCCGCATCTCGTCGATGCAGTCGTCCGGACCGTTGAGGGCGGCGGCGGCGGCCACCTGGATCGGCGTGAAGGCACCATAGTCGAGATAGCTTTTGACGCGCGTCAGAGCCGCCAGAAGCCGCTCGTTGCCGACCGCGAAGCCGATGCGCCATCCCGCCATCGAATAGGTCTTGGACATCGAGGTGAACTCGACCGTCACATCCATCGCGCCCGGTACCTGCAGCACGGAGGGCGGCGGATTGCCATCGAAATAGACTTCCGAATAGGCGAGATCGGACAGGACGAAGATCTCGTGCTTCTTCGCGAACGCGACAAGATCACGGTAGAAATCGAGCGACGCGACGCTGGCGGTCGGGTTCGACGGGAAGCAGACCACGACCGCGAGGGGCTTCGGGATCGAATGGATGACGGCGCGTTCGAGCGCCACGAAATAGTCGGGCGTCGGCTCGGCCGGCACCGACCGGATGACACCGCCGGCCATCAGGAACCCGAAGGCATGGATCGGGTAGGACGGGTTCGGCACAAGGACGACGTCACCCGGCGCCGTGATGGCCTGCGCCATGTTGGCGAAACCCTCCTTGGACCCGAGCGTTGCGACGACCTGACGATCGGGGTCGAGCTTCACCCCAAAGCGGCGACCGTAGTAATTGGCTTGGGCGCGCCGCAGTCCCGCGATGCCTTTGGAAGCGGAATAGCGATCCGTACGCGGTTTGCCCGCCGTCTCGACGAGCTTTTCGATCACGTGCTTCGGGGCCGGCAGGTCGGGATTGCCCATGCCGAGATCGATGATATCGGCGCCTGCGTTGCGGGCGGCGGCCTTGAGCCGATTGACCTGCTCGAAAACATAAGGCGGCAAACGCCGGACGCTGTGAAATTCAGCCATGAAACGGCTCTCGGGAAGGCGGGAATCGGATGTCGGTACGCTACACGGCCACCATTTGTCTATGCGGCCTTAACGATTCGTTGCCGTCTTGGGCAAAATTGCCGTGGAATGCACCGGTTTTACTTTCGGTTTGGCGGTCCCTGAGAGCGGCTTCGGGCGTTGGCCGGCCAGTTGAGCCGCTCGGGCGGCATCGAGTTCGGCCGTCAGGGCTTGCACTTCCGCCGGCGTTTTCATTTTTATCGACCGGTCAGGCGGCTTGGCACCGACCGAGATGAAATCCTGCCTCGCCTTGCTGTCACGGGATTGCTGGACAAAGTCGGGCATGGTGCCCGGATCGGTCTTCAGGTTGAGCATTTTAAGGGCCGAGTCGAGCGGATGCGAGGTGGCGTCCTGGGCGGCCGCGTGTCCGGGCGCGAGGAGAGCTACGGCGAGGAGACCGGCGCAGGCCACGGCAGGCTGACAGATCTTGACCAACGAGGCCTTGGGTCCGGCCATCTCGGTCCAGAACCTCTTGGCACAACAACGCATAGGAGACCCCAAAACGATTTCCCGCAGTGGAAGTTGGAGACCACGGGGACTACACAGGCAATGTGTCCGAAGCGGGACTGCGCGGAAGCGCTTTCCTCAAGCGAGGGAGGAGAGTTCGATGACGACCAAGCGAACACGTGCGCCACGGCCAGGAATCGACGGCGCATCCGGAACTCCCCGACGGCGAAGCGAACGCGACGCGGTTTTGGCGGCGGTCTCGCCTCACTCCGACACAGTCGCGCATGACCTCGACCATCAACTCGCGCAGCTCGTGCCCACGTTGACGGAGCCGCTCCCGCCGGACATCTCCGAGCGGGTCGATGCGCCGGACGAGCTCCCGCATCACGTCCTTGCGCGCAGCGCAGCGCCCGGTGCCACGCAACCGCGGGCCAAAACCACCCCGAAGGCCGCGAAGACTGCCGAAACGGAACCCGCCACGCCGCCGCCAGCGGCCCCGCTGCCGGCAGGTCCGGATGCGGGGCACACCCCGGCCGCGGCCTCGGAAGCTCGATCCGGAGCGGGCGACACCTCGGGCCAAGGGAAGGCCGAACCGCCGCCGCGGGGAGAACCCGCCGCACCCGGAAAGGAACCTCCGACCTCCGCTCAGCCGGTCCCGATGCCGGACTTCGACGCAATGGCGCGGAACATGGGCAAGCTCGTCGACTTCAGCGGCAAGGTCGCGGCCGCCTATCTCAAGCCGCGCGAGAGCGGCGAGATCAAGCCCACGTTCGGCGAAGAGGCGTTCGACGGCTTTCAGATGATGGGGAAGGTCGCGGAGAGCTGGATCGCCAATCCGGCCCGCATGTTCCACGCACAGGCGACGCTCGCATCGCAGCTCTTCGGCCTCTGGGGCGACAGCCTTGCGCGGTTGGGCGGTGTCGGCCGCGACGGAACACCAACCACAGCCGCCCCGGAGCGCAAGACCGACAAGCGTTTCGCGGCTCCCGAATGGCGCGGCACGCCGATGTTCGATTTTCTGCATCAGGCCTATCTGGCAACGACAGATTGGGCCAAGACCATGATCGAGGATGCCGAAGGGGTCGACGAGCCCACGCGTGAAAAGGCTGCCTTCTATTTGCGGCAAATCTCAAGCGCCCTGTCACCAGCCAACTTCCTCGCCACCAATCCCGAACTCATCAGGGAGACGTTCCGCGAAAACGGCGAAAACCTCGTGCGGGGCATGCGAATGCTGGCCGAGGATATCACGGCCGGCCGGGGTGAGCTCAAGATCCGGCAAAGCGACGCGAGCCAGTTCAAGCTCGGAACCGATATGGCCGCGACCCCCGGCAAGGTCGTGTTCCGCAACGACCTCATGGAATTGATCCAATATGCGCCGACGACCGAGACGGTGATCCGGCGCCCGCTCCTGATCGTACCGCCCTGGATCAACAAATTCTATGTGCTCGACCTCAACAAGGAGAAATCCTTCATCGGTTGGATGGTCAGCCAGGGCCTGACGGTCTTCGTGATTTCCTGGGTCAACCCGGATGAGCGACATGCCACCAAGGACTGGGACGCCTATATGCGCGAAGGTATTTTCGCGGCGCTCGATGCGATCGAGGCGGCGGTCGGTGAGCGCGAGGTGACGGCGGTGGGCTATTGCGTCGGCGGCACGCTGCTCGCCGCAACCCTTGCCTTCATGGCGGCCAAGGGGGACCGCCGCATCGGCAGCACCACGCTGCTGACCACGCAGGTCGATTTCGAACATGCCGGGGACCTCAAGGTCTTCGCCGACGAAGCCCAGATCCGCGTGATCGAGAACGAGATGCGCGCGAGCGGCTACCTGCCAGGCTCGAAAATGGCCAATGCGTTCAACATGCTGCGGCCAGACGAACTGATCTGGTCCTATGCGGTCAACACCTATCTCAAGGGCAAGCCGCCGGCCGCGTTCGACCTTCTCGCCTGGAACGCCGACTCGACCCGCATGACGGCGGCCAACCACGCCTTCTATCTGCGCAACTGCTACCTCGAGAACAAGCTGACCGCGGGCGAGATGGTGCTGGGCGGCGAGCGGCTGAACCTCGGCTTGGTGACGATCCCGATCTACGACCTCGCCACCAAGGAGGACCATATCGCACCGGCCCGATCGGTCTTCCAGGGTGCGCGCTTCTTCGGCGGCCCGGTCCGTTACGTTCTGGCCGGCTCGGGCCATATCGCGGGCGTGGTGAACCCTCCCGCGAAAGCGAAATATGGCTATTGGACCGGGGGTGAGCCCAAAGGCGTGTTCGACGAGTGGCTGGCTTCGGCCAAGGAGAGCAAAGGAACGTGGTGGCTCGACTGGATCGAGTGGATCAAGGCGCAGGCACCGGAGACGGTGCCGCCGCGCGAGCCAGGCTCGGGTGGGCTCGAAGCTATCTGCGACGCTCCGGGCGAGTATGTGCGGGTGGCCTCGTAGTGTGCCCCGAGGCAGACGGGCCAGCCCTCTAATCCACGCGAAACAGCGCGAACGCCTCTCTCTCTCCACTGACCGATGTCATCCACTCGGGCGTCCGCCCGGCCATCAAGGCGGCGCTGAGACTATCCGGGTGAGCCGCGACGGTTTCGGCGGTTTCATTCGATGATCGACAGAGGGCGACATAACGCACCTTGGCATCGCGGAGCATGGCGTGCGCGTCATCGGGGGGAGCCGCGAGGGCCAGCAGCGACACCCGATTGCCATAGGCGTTGCGGTGATAGGGGGCGGCCAGAACCGCGTGGGGCGTAAAGGCGAGGATCGCCGAGCCTGGATCGATCGTCGACAGCACGAGGCCGGGCGGCAGGGTCTTGAGCCTGTCGAAACTTGCCGGGTCGAAGCAGATCGAGACCGAACCGCGCGACGCCGATGGATGGGGTGTCGCAAGGACCCGCATCGGAAGGGCCAGAGCGCTCCATCCCCCGCCGTTGCCCAGACATCCGACGATCACCGCGACCAGCAAGGCCGGACGATGGGGTCGGCGTGCCATGTGGTCGAAGACATTCAATACCAGCAAGGCCAGCCCGGGGACGAGCAGCGCGCAGGTCGAGGCCGCCACCCGCACCTGCCAACACGTGCCCGCGACGCCGATTCCGGCAAGCAGCAGAAGTGCGGCCCAGGGGCCTCTGCGACCCGCGTCGGCCTTCGACATTGCCAGCACGGTCGCGGCACAGCCGGAGACGAGCGTCAGCAGCAGCACAATGCCCTCGGCCGGCGACAAGACGATCAGCCGGGCGAGCGGCAGGGCTTCCCCAACCCCTGACAGCCATGCCTGACGCAAGAGAGGATCGACGCCCGCCATCGGATCGTGCAGGCAGGCTGGGTAGCAAATGGCCAGGCCCAGAATGACCAGAATGCCACCGAGCGCGGCAGCGGCGAGGCGTTGCCACGCACGAGGAAGCCGGGGCGAAGCGATCGCCAGGCCCAGGCAGACGACGCCGGTTCCGGCTGCGAAAAACAGGTGAGCAGTAGAGAAGGCATCGCAGGCGCCTTCACCATAGGACTGCGGTGGGACATCAAGGAGAAAAACCACGACAGCGCCACCGCCCAGGCTGAGAGCGAAGGCCGCCAAGGTGCGAGGGAGGCGTTGTCCGGCGACGATCCAGCCCGTCACGGCCACGGACACAAGCCCAATCACGAACGGCAAGTTCTGCAACCCGATCCCAAGCGACAGCACGGCCAGGAACCCGGCCCAGGCCCCTTGGACCGGTTTTCCGCCCGGGCCAACGGCATCGAGTAAGGCCGCGGTCGCCAGGAGCAGGAGGGTGACCTGGATGCCATGGTGGTGAATGTGACCCGGCATGAAGTTCGCCAGAAGTTCAAAGGAACTCGCGGTCAGCAGAGCGGCGGGCACCATGGCGCGGGGGCCGATCAAGCTCCGCACGATTCGGAGGATCGTCCATAGCGATGTGAGGAACAGCAGCGCCGGGACTGTGAGCCGCATCGCCCGCTCGGCTGCGGCGGCCGGCATCACCCACCCGAATAGCCACACAAACATCGCCAGCGGCGCATCGACGAGGCGCGACCAGTGCATCACGAAAGGATGATCGGGCGACAGCCGGTGCGGGACGAGATCGAACCAGGCTTGTCCGGCCATGAAGTCGCGGATTTCGACCGCCCGCATCGCATCGTCGGGATTAAGGAAGGTGCCTCGGCTCGCCACGCTCCAGGCCTCGGGCGCCATCGACGCGAGGGCCAGCAGCCCCCCGGCCGCCATGGCGGCCCCCATAGGGTCGCGTCGCGCGGCTGGCGCCGACCGTATCTGGTCCTTGGTCTCGGCCCACGCCGGCATCGTGCTCACGCCACCTCACCTCCGGGCTTGACCCGACTGTGCCAGCAAGCCACGAAGGTCCGGTAAATCGCCGCGCGGGACCTGCGTGGCAGAAGATGGATCGACGGGAGAATCGGGATGAAGCTGCTGCGCTATGGGGAGATCGGCCACGAGAAGCCCGGCCTTCTCGATCACGACGGGAAGATCCGTGACATCAGCGGTGTCCTCTCCGGCGACCTCGGAGGCGACAATCTCTCGCCCGCAACACTCGCCCGCCTAGCCGGGACCCCGGTCGACAGCCTGCCGGTCGTCAACGGCTCTCCGCGGATCGGCGCCTGCGTGGCGCGACCCTGCAACTTCATCGCGGTCGGCCTGAACTATGCCGATCATGCGGCCGAATCGAACCTGCCGGTGCCGAAAGAGCCGATCCTGTTCAACAAGGCGCCGAACTGCATCGTCGGTCCTTATGACACCGTGGTTCTGCCACGCGGGTCCGAGAAGAGCGATTGGGAGGTCGAGATCGCCATCGTGATCGGCTCCCGCACCTCCTACATCACCGAATCCGAAGTGCCGGCTCATGTGGCAGGCTATTGCGTCTGCAACGACGTCTCCGAGCGCGAGTACCAGATCGAGCGTGGCGGCCAGTGGATGAAGGGCAAGGGCTGCGCCACCTTCGGGCCGCTCGGCCCTTGGCTTGTGACGGCAGACGAGATCCCGGATGTGGGGAAGCTCGGCATGTGGCTCGACGTCAACGGTCAGCGCTGCCAGACCGGCAACACCGACACGATGATCTTCAACGTCGCCAAGATCGTGTCCTACATCTCGCACTTCATGGTGCTCGAACCGGGCGACGTGATCACCACCGGCACACCACCGGGCGTCGGCATGGGTATGAAACCCCCGAAATTTCTGAAGCCGGGCGACGTGATGGAACTCGGCATCGAAGGCCTGGGCTCGCAAAAGCAGCCCGTCGTGGCTTGGTCCAAGGCTGCGGCCTGAGGAGCCGACACCTTCGGCTGCCCGCGCGGCGTCTCAACCGGTTTGGCGGCGGCCGCGTTTCCGATGCGGCCGCGGCGCATGCGGTACGAGCCGCATCAGCGCAAAAGCCTTGTAGAGACGCGCGATGGCCTTGTTGAGGGCCAGATGCGGCCGCGCTGCAACCAGCGCTGCCGTCTCCAACTCCGGCAAGAATGAAAAGCGCCAATGCATGTACTGCTTCGGCCAGTACGAGCAGTAATGCCTGAACTCCGTTCGGTTCTCGCCGACCTCAATCCCGTGCATCCGCAGGCCTTCGCCGACGGCGAATTGTTCCTGGTCGTGCCGCAGATCCGCGGTGAGCGGCTGCAGCGCATCCATCAGCACGAGCGCATCTTCGAGGGCCGGCCGGTGCGCTGGGCCGACCGCGATCAGGCCGCTGTTGTAGAGGGGCGCGTCGTCGGCCTGGTAGCGATAGAGCCCCGCATGCGGCAGTTCGACCGCGAAGTCCGAGAGGCTTGGAAACGGGTTCCGGCCCGTCAAATAGTTCATCACCGCCCCGCGCGACAGCGCCGACCGCAAGGCCGCGTCAAAGCCCGGCTTGATGAAGGAATCCGTGTCGAGGAGCACTGAAGGCGCGTTGTATCGCTTGAGCGCGTCGATCAGGACGCAGACCTTGGCCCGGAAGTGGTAGCTCCCCTGGCGCGTGAAACCCGGCATGTCCGCCGAAATATCGATGACCTCGACGACAGGGCTGTCCCGTTCGTAAGTCGCAGGGCAGTCCGTGTAGATGACGATATTGCCGGCGGCGTCGGGACATTCGGCCAGAAGAGACCGGATGCAATAACGGAGTTCCTTCCTGTAGAGTGGCTTTCCACCCCATTCCAGGAGGACGAACTTGACCCTGGCGACGTCACCATCGGACTTGCCGTGGCGTTCGTCGGCATCGAGCGGGAGTGCCACGGTGGATCATTCTTTCGCGGACCGCCCTGCCCTTTTCTTCTTGCGGGCCTCTTTTGCGGCCGCGGCTACCACGAGTTCGGCGTCGAGCGTCATGGCCCGAGCCTCGGTGAGCCGTGAGGCGCAGAAGCCGTGTCGCGATTCCCCGATATAATCGCGGCAGGTCTCCTCACGATGCGACGAGAACCCCGCCTGATCGCTGGCATAGCCGCGAATGACGGCACGGTCCTTGGTCGAGGACACGAGCCCCTTGTAGGCCTCTCGCACGGTACGTTCCGCCCGCATGCGTTCGCGCTCGATCGTCTTGACCTGATCGGGCCCGATCTCGCCGGCGGCCGGTCCCCAAAGGCCCGCCACGCCGACCTCGCAATCGGCGTCCTTGAAACTGCAGGTCCCGCTCTCGCCCGCCGTCAGCACGGCGCCGTCGAGGACGTCGAACGACAGGGGACAGGCCGGCAGTGGGATCGAAAAGCGTGCGACGCCATTGGTCTTGCCCAATGACGTCAGGGCGAGCGGCATGCCCGAGACATCGACCTGACATTCGTCGTGACTGTTCGAGATCTTGCGTCCGCTGAAGAGCAAGCGGGACACATCCACGGTCTTGTCGCGCGGCGTGAAGGCGATCTGACTTTTGCCCCCATTCAGCATCAGCGTCTTGCCCGCGAGGGCGCTATCCGCCGGGGTGGCCGGCGCCGCAATGCGAGGCAGGTGTAGGCGCGGCTTGACGGACGTCGCCTGAGGCTTCGAGACGGTCCCGACCGGCGCGGGGGCCGTCGCGCCAGGAAGGTCGAGTTGCGCCTGTGCGGCGGTGGACAGCACGCAAGCGGAGAAAAAAACAAGGAAGCGGCGCATGAAAGATGGGGAGCCTGGTGGCAGGACGGCACATGGTTCAGTCTAACTCGCTGACCCTGCTGCGTCAGCTTCGAACTCGGCGAATGACATGGCCTTGGGCAAAGTCGTCCCGTGTGTTGCAGGAAACCCGGGTGCGAGGCCTGAGAAGCGCGGCACCCCGCCGTTCGAAGACGAATCTGTTAACGATCGAAACGGTTCAGGCTGTTGTTTCTCTCCCGCTGTCGGAGGTGCGGCCGCGCGGGGTTGCTCAGATCAAGCCCGCCCCTTACATGGAGAAGGCCGGAGAGACCGGCTTCAAAGCCCTGGTACTCCGGACCGCCCATGCGCGCCCTCCTCGACCTGCTCTTCGTCGTTCTGCAGCTTTACACCTATGTCATCATCGCTACCGCGATCATGTCGTGGCTGCTCGCCTTCGACGTCATCAATTTCCGTAACGAACTCGTTCGCTCGATCTGGAATTTCCTGAACGCCGTCACCGAGCCCGTGCTGAGGCCCATTCGCCGCGTGCTGCCCAATCTCGGCGGCGTCGACATCTCGCCGATCATCCTGCTCCTGTTGATTTGGTTCATCGAGCACGTCATTCAGCTCTACGTCTACCCGAACGTTTTCTGAGGCGGACGAAGCCGTCGCCTTAATGGACAGCAGGGCGGCCGAGGGCCGCTCTGACCTGGTGGCCCCAGTAGTAGATCTGGGCCGGGACCTTGCCGAGGCGTCCGCCCGCGTAGGGCAGCCCCAAGCGTTCGAACATCCGCCACGTGTCGTCGCGCTCGACGATGGCCTGGGAGATGAGACGACCGACCGCAGTCGTCAGCGTCAGACCGAGCCCGCCGAATCCCGTCGTGTACCAGACGTCCGGGGCGATCTGGCCGATGACCGGGAGGCGATGGCGCGTATAGGGCATCATGCCGCCCCAGGCGACCTCCACCTTGGCGTCGCGGAGCGCCGGATAGAACCGCACCATGTCGCGCCGAAGCAATTCGGCGATACGTGCCGGACGAGGCTCCCAGACCTGAACCCGACCGCCCCAGAGGAGCCTCGTGTCGGCCAGCGGCCGGTAATAGTTCAGGGCCACGAGGTTGTCGGAGATCGCATAGGGCACCCGGATGGCATCCCGAAGATGGGCTCCGAGCGGTTCGGTCGTCATGACGAAACTTGCAATGGGGATCGTGCCCCCCGACACGGTCCGGTTCAGCCCCCGCACATAGCCGCCGCCAGCGATCACGATGCGGTCCGCGAGGATGCGGCCGCCGGTCGTCCGCACGCTTTTGCGGCCTCGCGCCGACGTAAAGCCGAGAACCGGTGTCTCTTCGAACACTGAAACGCCCCGCTCCGCACAGGCTCGCCCCATGCCGGCCGCGAAATTGAGCGGATGCAACGCCATCGTGTCCGGGGTGAACAGTGCATCCGTATAGCGCGTGGTCGCAAGGGCGGCGCGCAGGCGATCTTTCGGCCAGTACTCGGAGGGCACGTCGAATACCTCGGCCATGTAGTCGCGATGGGCGATAAGGTCCTCATTCGCGCCCACGATGTTGCATTCGAGCGAACCCTCCTGCAGCGGGCCACACGCGATGGCGTAGTCGGCGATACGCTGACGCACCAAGGCAAGCCCACCTTGCGCGACGCGCAGGAAGCGTCGCGCTTCGTCGAGGCCGACGCGGGCCGCCAAGGCCTTGTAGCCGCCCCACATGCCGGAAGACGCGAAGCCCCCGTTGCGACCGGAAGCGCCCCAGCCGATGCGGCGCGCCTCGACAAGCGCGACCCGATGACCCCGCTCGGCGAGGTCGAGGGCGGTGGCGGTGCCGGCCAATCCGCCGCCGATCACGACCGTCTCTACATCGAGATCTCCGTCGAGCGCCGGGTATCTACGAAATTCGTTGAGCGTTCGGGCGTAATAGCTGTCGACGTAACCTGTCATCGGATCCAGTCAGGCGGGTCTAATCCGGCCTCCGCTCGGACCGGTTTTCGGAACAGACCGACACCATAACTCTCCCCACGACGAAGGCGAACCTTTGTCGCGCCACTCAAAAGCGATATTCGACGCGTCCTTTCACGGCATTGTCGGTGGTCCGCTCGCCGGCCTGGCCGGAGTAGGTCAGGCCCAGGGACAGCGCTGTGCTGGCGCGCCAATCGAGGCCCACCTCTCCCACCACGGCGTTGCGGTCGATCGGCGCTCCATAGCTGTTGAAGGCCACACCCCCCGACGCGAACGCGAGGGTCGCGGCAGGGTTGATGTCGCCGTAAGTATGTTGCCACCCAAGGAACAGCCGCGCTACGAGCGGCAAGGTCCCGAAGGGAAGCAGCTCGCCGCGGACGCCCAGCACCGTGCTGCCGACATCGACGTCCTGAGCGGCCCCCACAAGCGCCGCCGCGCCGCCCTTCTCGCGATAGGCATCCTGATGCGTGTGCGTGATGGCGCCATTGAAGGTTGGTTCGATGACGGCCGTCGAGGTGGTGAAGCGGTAACCGATCTCGCCGAACGCCTGCCCGGTCTCGCCCCCGCTACTCGAACGCTCGCTCTCGAAATAGCCCGGGAACACCACGCTGCGGCTCGCGTTCGTGGATGTCCCGCCATAGGTTCCTCCGAACCGCAGCGTCACGGCGCCATAGCGGGCACCGGCATAGAGCGTGCCGAAGACATTTTCAAAAGTGCCGCTACCGCCGCCCGATTTCACGGAGAACTCGGTGTTGGTGTAACCTCCGGCCACGCCCACGCGCCAATTGTCGAAGGCCTTCGCGTCGATGCGAGAATCGACGCCGAGCACGAAGCCCCCGAGTGTGCGGTCGACGGCCGCGGCATTGCCGTCACTGCCACTTCGCCCGAAGTCGCCGATGGCCTGGCCCCACACGGTGTAGCCGGCGCCCTGGCGCAATCCCGTCGAGGGGGCCGTGGTGGGCGCGTAGCACTGGAGAAGGGCCGGAAGGTTGTGCGGCTCGAATTGCTTCAGCGCGTCGAGCGCGTCGCCGGCCTGCGGCAGCGGCAGGTTCCACAGCCGGTCGAAGATGATCGAATTGACGACACGCGTCGATGTCACGGCAGCAGTCGTGGCGCTGGCGCGGGTTTCGCCGGAAGCGGTTTGAAAGGCTCGGCGCGCCCCCGCCGCATCCTGGATGACGACAGCATTATAGAGAGGATTGCCCGGACCGAGGCTTTCGATGGCCGCAGCCGTCCCCCGCTGGTTCGGCGTTGCGGCAATCGACGTGAAGGCGGCCCTTTGCGAAAAACCGAGCGTGACGTCGGTCCCCGTGTAGGAGAGAGCCGGCGCCAGGAACGCGAGGTTCGACGATCCCTGCACCGACCCGAACTGACCCGTGATCCCACCGGCGGCACTCAGGATGTCGAAACGTGTGTTCGGTCCTATGCCGCTCCCCACGCCGTTCACGGCCAGTGTGGCGCCGTTGAGCGCGGCTGTCCCGCCCACGTTGATCCGGTCACTTTGACCGGCCGCATTGACGTTGACCAGATAGGTCGAGCCTGACTGCAGGGTCGCGTTCCCGGTGATCGTCAAGGTCGAGAAGGGCGTCGCGGCGCCGGGCGACAAGACGGCGCCGGACAGGAGATTGAGGCTGCCGACGGTTCCGCGGCCACCCAAGGCCGCACCGCTGTTCACGGTGACGTTCGAATTGGCGATCGCCCCGTCGACCAGCAACCCGCCCTCGGCCACGATTGTGTCCCCCGTGTAGGGGTTGGTGGCCGCAAGATCGAGCGTCCCGCTGCCGATCTTGGTCAGGCTCCCGGGCCCCGAGACGGGACCCGACAATGTGACGCTATTCGATCCGGTATCGATCGTCGGGTCGGCCGCGACCGTGAAGGCGATCGGGTTCGCGAGCGTGAGGCTGTCGGCGAACCCCAGGGTGGTCCCCCCCGCCATGCTGAGCAACCCGGTGCCAAGAGCCGTGCCGGAGCCGACGACGATCTCGCCGCTGTCGAGAAAGGTGCCGCCGCTGTAGGTGTTCGCACCGCTCAAGGTCAGCGCGCCCGTCCCGTCCTTGGTCAGGGTCAGGGCCGTGGCGCCATCCTGGAGGGTGCCGCTGAAGGTCGTCGAAGTGCCGTCGCCGCCTGCAGTGAGGTTCACCGGAGCCGCGCCGGAATTGGTCAATGTCCCACTGCCGGCCAGCGACGCGATCGTGGTGGCGAAGCCGGCGACGTCCAGCGTCGCACCAGCCGCGACCGTGACGGCGCTGTTCGGGCTGAGACCCGTTGCCGATCCATCCCGCAACGTCCCCTCGTTGACCAGGAGAGAACCCGAGAAGCTGTTGGCGCCGGAGAGCACCAGAGTTCCCGCGCCTTGCTTGGCCAGGGAACCCGTTCCAGTGAACGCTCCAGCATAGGCCAGGGTGAATGTTTGCGAGTCGATCACCGAGTTCTGCGACAGCACGGCATTGTTGGAAATCGTCACCCCTTCGTTTTCAGCAACAAGGGCACCGCCCGCGAAGGTCACGGAGCCGGTGCCAAGCGAATTGGCGTTGGTGACGCCGACACGGCTCTGCTCGATGATTGTTCCCCCGGCATAGGTATTGGTGCCTGACAGGATAAAGGTTCCGCCCCCCTCCACGGTCAGAGACCCCGGCCCGGATACGGTGCCCGAAAAACCGCCGTTGCCGGTGCTCGTGTCGACAGTGCCGCCCAGACTGGAAAGTGCAACGGGAACCGGGACGATATTGTTGGGGAAATTACCCCCCGTCATCCGCAATGTGCCGCCGGCAAATTGCACGGTGGTGGCCTGCGCGGCCGCCGAGCCAAGGCTGTAGACGTTCGCGGCGATGTCGCCCCCAGTCACAGCAATAGTGGTGGGTGTGGTTGGAACAGTGGGTGTCGCCGGCGGCGTTTCAACGGTGAAGCCCGTGCCCAGGCTCGTCGCGCAGGCGCTGATCGATGCACCACAGGAGCCGACATAGGCCGCGACCTCGATGCCGCCCCCGCCCGACGCACCCGTGACAAAATTATTGGGCGTCGTCAGCCAGAACGAGAGCGCATAGGTCTGGCTGGCCTGGAGGCTGATCACTTGGTAGAGGCCGTCGAAACTCCCCACGGAGCCATCGTACCAAGCATATGAGCCGCTATGGGGATTGAAAGTGTTGACCGTCCCGGCTGCCGGGGGCACGGCACCGGTCTGATAGGCGATACCCCAGTTGACTGGCAGGTTTAGGGACGACTGACGCTGGCTTGGGACCGTTCCAGCCTCAAATCCGGGATTGGCCAACAGATTTGTTGACGATCCGCTTGCGGTGAATGAGGCATCGTCGAAGCTAAAATAGTTAGGGTCCTCGCGAAAGGCAAATAGAACGTAGTAGTTCCCGGCCGTTTGCGGCGTCACCGTGGTGCTATATTGCGTATATGAGTTTGTCGTGACCGGCGTGCCGCCATTAAGATCGATGACCGAGCCTGCGGGCGCAACCTGACCATAAGATGCGGACGTCACCAGCGTTGAACCGGTCAGCACCACGAAAAGTGGCAGGATCACCCGCCGAAGCGCGCGGTAAGCCGAAATGTCGAAGAGGGAACGAGGAGCTAGTCCCATCTCGGGCGCAACAACGGCATGCTTGTGGTCAGCAATCGAACTCGCAACGAAACCACCGGCCCTCGTCTTTAAGTTTTTATTAACCAAGAGGATGTAGAACAGTTCAAATTTCAGCATGAAAAAATCCGTCGAAAACAAAACGACTTGAAACGGAAGCCGACGGACATGTTCAGGACGCGGTGTCCTTCCCCCCGTCTCACGAAAGCCCTTCACCAGGGGAACGGACTGCGTAAAAACCCCTCTATTTGGCGAATCCGGTCGCCGCTCGTTAAAGTTCATTTCAAAAATAACGAAATCTCAGCTTTCGCTTTCGACTTCCAACGAAACGATACCACCTCTGCGGGTAGGCCATCGGGGCTGAAGAGATCAGAAAACCAAAGGGAGGTCAGCCTATTTCGACGCGATCGGACTGACTCAGCAGCATTGTCGCTTTTGCGCAACAAAAGGGGTGGAAGGGCGCGGATGCGGGATCGGTGCGACTCTTCGAAGGTTCTCCGGCGTCGATGACCGGAGAAACCCTCCTGCCTTGTGGTATATCCGCAGTCCGGGCTTCGTCGATGGGTTTACGGTTCAGCCGTCATGAGGGTATCCCGCG
This sequence comes from Lichenifustis flavocetrariae, assembly GCF_026130545.1. Lineage (GTDB taxonomy): Bacteria > Pseudomonadota > Alphaproteobacteria > Rhizobiales > Beijerinckiaceae > Lichenihabitans > Lichenihabitans flavocetrariae. Next base: position 133,400 of record NZ_JAMOIM010000003.1, read on the forward strand.
CCTACCTTGTCATCTTCTTCCTTCTCTATGTGGTGACGCTCGCGCTGTTCGTGGTGCAGCCGCCGTGGCTCCTCGACTTGCGCAACTTCGTGTTCGACCGCTATCAGGCGCTGGACACACCAGCGTACGATCCGGCGACACCGGTACGGATCGTCGCGATCGATGAGGCGAGCCTCGCGAAATATGGGCAATGGCCCTGGCCGCGGACTCGGCTCGCCGAGCTCGTGGATCGTCTGGCCGACCGAGGCGCCGCTACGGCAGCCTTCGATATCATTTTCGCAGAACCCGATCGCCTGAGCCTCGAACAGGTCGTCGGCGGGTTGCCCGATGGCACGATCAAAAGTGACTTCGAACAGCACCTGAGCGGCGCCGAGACGAATGACGCGCTGTTGTCGCGCGCGGTTGCGCGCCTGCCGACGGCGCTGGGCATGACAATGACGCAAGGTGCAAGCCGACCGGACTGGGCGGCCAAGTTCGGCTTGGTCTATGCGGGGGATCCGCCAGCCGCATTCTTGCCGGTCTTTGCTTCCGCGCTTCTCCCACTCGCCCAATTGCGCGAGGCGGCCCAGGGGCTTGGGGCCACGAACTGGCTGCCCGATCATGACCAGATCGTCCGCCGCGTGCCGCTCCTGCTGCGCTGCGGCGATGCGATCGTGCCCTCGCTGGCCATGGAGGCCCTTCGGCTCGCCCAGGGTGCGTCGACCTATGTGGTGCGGAGTTCCAACGCGAGCGGCACGACGGCATTCGGGCAGCACACAGGGCTCAACGCCATCAAGGTCGGCGATTTCGAGATCGCTACGGGTTCGGACGGCAGCATCCGGCCGCGCTACACACACACAAACGCGGCGCGCTACATCTCGGCCGCTGAGGTGCTCGACGGCACGATGCCGGAAGACGCGGTGCGCGGGCGCATCGTCCTGATCGGTACGCCGGTGACCGGGCTCGGCGACGTAAAGGCGACCCCGCTCGATGCCGTCGTGCCGGGCGTCGAGATCCATGCGCAGGTCCTGGAGCAATTGCTGGCCGGCAAGCTTCTGTCCCGACCGGATTGGGGACCCGGTCTCGAATTGTTCGCGACCCTCGTGTTTCTCACGCTGCTGGCCACCACCCTGCCCCGCCTGCCGCCGTCGCTCGCAGCGCTTCTGTCGCTTCTGGCGGCCGTTTTCATTCTCGTCGGCTCCTGGGTGGGATTCACGCATTACAATCTGTTGCTTGATCCGGCCTTTCCCTGCCTCGTGATCGGCACGGCCTATCTGTCCGGCGCCTCCTCGCTCTGGGAATCGGAACTGCAGAGCGAGCGGCAGGTCCGGCGCGCCTTCGGCAAATTCGTGTCGCCCGCCGTCGTGTCTCGGATTGCCGAAAACCCGCGTCTGCTCGTGCTGAGCGGCGAAACGCGCGAACTGACCATCCTGTTTTCGGACCTGCGTAGTTTTTCGACCATTTCCGAGAGCCTGAGCGCGTCCGAAGTCGCTCATTTCCTCAACACCTATCTCACGCCCATGACCGACGTGATCCTGGCTCACGAGGGAACGATCGATAAATATATCGGGGACGCCATCGTGGCTTTCTGGAACGCCCCGCTCGATGTCGCGGATCATTCCCGCCGGGCCGTCGAGGCCGCCCTTGCCATGCGGGCCGCGCTCGTCGCTTTCAACGAGGAGCAGGATCGATTGGCCGCACTCGGCCAGAAAACCGTGCGCAACGTCCGGATGGGGCTTGGCCTCAACCGCGGGGCCTGCAGCGTCGGCAATATGGGATCGCAGCAGCGCTTCGATTATTCGGCGCTCGGAGACCCGATGAATGTCGCGGCCCGTCTGGAGGCCCTGACCAAATCCTATCAGGTCGACATCCTGGCGACCGCGAGCGTCCTCAAGGAGGTGCCGGACTTCGCGTGGCTGGAGGTCGACGAGGTGCGGGTGAAGGGTCGCTCGGGCGTGACGCAACTCTTCACGATCGTGGGCGATGAAGCCTATGCGGCGTCACCTGCCTTCAAGGCGCTGGCAGGGGCGCATGAAGAACTCCTCGCCGCGACCCGGGACGGTGAATTCCGGACGGCCGCCCGCCTCGCACAAAATCTTGCCGGGTCCGTCGAACCGCGATGGCGGCCCTTCTACCAAGCCCTCGAATTGCGCTGCCGGGATCTGGCGCGACAATTGCCCCAGCCCGAGACCGCTTAGCCCCAGGCGACGATCATCGGAAACGGCCATTCGCTGCCGAGCGAACAGCAGCGTTTCAGAGGCTCAATCCGGGTCCGGATTGGCGTAGCACAGGGCCGGATTGTTCGGATCGAGCGGCGCGTTGCCGACGGGTTCGGCGGTGGCGACAGTCGAGCTGACCGAACAGAGCCCACCGCCCCCCGCACAAAAATTGCCGGCGAAATTGACCGGAGTCGAAGACAAGGCCGCCTTGCGGGCCGTCACCCGCGCGGTCTGGTTCGGCTGCGTCAAGTCCTGGCAATGAAACTGGCCGAGCTTCGCCTTGCTGAGCTTGCGCGGATCGCCGTCGAAATTGGCACGCGGACAGATCACCACCTCACCCTCGACCAACGTGAGATTGGTGACGCCACGGGCGACCGAGAGTTCGAAGATGGTGCCGCGAACCCCGATCGTCGCGGTGCTGGTCTTGAGCTGATAGGCTCCCTTATCCGAACCGCCGGTCGTGAACCGGAATGCGCCGGCCGCGAAATTCACCGTCGCCTTGGCGTAGCTGGTGTCTCCCTTGTAGACGAAGCGGTCGAGTTTCACGAGGGAGGTCGGCCCCAGCGCGAGATTGGTCTGATCCGAAAACACGAATTTGGCGGCCGAATCGAGGCCGGTCTTGACCTGCTCGTTCATGAACACGTCGTCGCCAAGCGAAATCGGCTTCGCCTGGCTGGCGGCGATCTGCGACACCTCGTTCTTGGCCAAGGCCGTATTGCCGATCCGGCTCTCGGCCCGCAGTGGCGTGCCTGACAAAGCCAGCCCCGCCGCGATGAGCGCGAGAGATCGCGCGTTCGACGTCTTTCGTGCCGACGCAATCTGCACAGTCTGTCGACTACAATGGGGCATGACCCGACCTTGAAATGAAGTGATAATCGAAAGAAGTCGATGGTGGCGGATGAACGGTCCATCGTCAAACCCGCGACCTGCGGGATTCCGGGTTGGCGCGGCGCACCACATCTGTCCTACACTGGGATCACCCCTTTAGCGGCTGTGTTTCAGTATGTTTTTCAGACAAGTGTGTTCCTTCGGCCACGCTATTCCGGTTGCAGATGGGTCGAAGCGGCTGAGACGCGGTCATATGGCGGCTCGGATCGGTCTCCCGATGGCGCTGGCCGGTTTGCTCCATCCTTCGTGGGTCGGGGCCGCTTCCTCAGGGCCGCAGCCGGCGGCCAAGCCGACACAGGGCGCGGCAACCGCTGCAACCGAACCCGGCATGACCACGGCGAGCTTCGATGATTGGATGCTGCGTTGTCAGCGCGCCGGGACGCCCGAGAAGCCGGTACGCCTCTGCGAGGTGGCCGAGACGGTTCAGTTGCAAGGCCAGCCTGGACCCATCGCCCGCGTGGCGATCGGGCGCTTGAGCAAGAGCGATCCACTTCGTTTCACGGTTCTGCTTCCGCCCAATGTTTCATTTCCGAGCGTCATTCGCGTGGGGCTCGGAGACAAGGACCCGGCCCCGCTTGAACTCGCCTGGCGGCGCTGTCTGCCAGGCACGTGCGTGGGCGAGGCCGAGATCCACGACGAGACCTTGAAACTCTGGCGTTCTGCGACCGAACCGGGGCGCATCGTGTTCAAGGATTCCGGCAATCGCGACATCGTGGTGCCGCTCTCGATGAAAGGCTTGGCCCCCGCACTCGACGCCCTCGCCAAGGAGGGGATCTAAATCGCGCGCCACCTCGATCCGCTCACCCGGATCGAGGTCTCAGTTCACTGACGCGGCTGGCCCGCTCCGGCCTGATCGCCACTGGCCTGGTGCACCAATCTGGTGGCGGCGACGCCATTCGTCGCGCGCGATCCATACGCCCCCACCCGCCAGCATAGTCGCAAGCGAATACCACGTGAGCGCATAGACCAGGTGGTTGTTGGGGAAGCGGATCACGGTCAGCCCTCCGACCGGGAGAGCCTCGGGCAACGCCGCAGCGTCGGCATCGACAAAATAGGGCGCCGTGTCTCTTAAGCCACGCGCGGCCGCGATCGCCGCGACGTCGCGCGAGAACCAGCGGTTCCCGGCCGGATCGTTGCTGCGCAGAAAGCCGCCGTTGGGTTCTGTCAACCGCAGCAAGCCGGTGACCGTCGTCTCTGCGGTGATCTGGCCTGCCGCACGCGAGGCCGGGTCGCGACGCTCGGGCGGCACGAAGCCACGGTTGATCAGAACGATGCCGCCATCCGCCATTTGCAATGGGGTCAGCACCCAGAAGCCGGGACCCAAGGCGGTCACGGCCTGCACAAGCGTTTCACGATCGTTCAGGAACGTCCCTGTGAGCCGCACGTGCCGGTATTCATCGGCCGACGCCGTCACGCGCGGCCATTCCGCCCGTCCGGGCGGGGGCTTGGGCGTCGCATGGACGCGGGCATCGACCCGGGCGATGAGGTCGAGCTTCCACGACAGACGATGCACCTGCCAGGTGCCGAGCGCCAACAACAGCACCGTGCCGAGGATGATGCCGATCGACAGGACCCACAGCGCGACGCCAGATCGCGCGCTTCCCTCCGGAACCGAAGATCCGGAGGCCGTCATCAGGGCATGCTGCCCATGTCGTGCACCGACATGACCTGCATGTTCGCGTTGAGATGATACATGATCCACAACGAGCCCATGATGGCGATCGCCACCAGCACCAACGTGAAGATAAGCGCCAACATCGTCCAACCGCCCTCCGACTGGGTGTTCATGTGGAGGAAATAGACCATGTGGACCACGATCTGGATGACCGCGAGTCCCATGATCAGGAAGGCGGTGACCTGCGTGTTCTCGAACACATGCGCCATCACCAGCCAGAACGGAACGGCGGTGAGGATCACAGAGCAAACGAAGCCGGTGACATAGCCCTTCAGGCTGCCGTGACCCGCCTCGTTGTGGTCGTGCAGGACCTGGACGTGGACACTATTGTCTGCGGCACTCATGGGAGGACACTCAGCAGGTAGACAAAGGAAAAGACGCCGATCCACACCACATCGAGAAAGTGCCAGAACATGGAGAGGCACATCAGGCGGCGCTTGTTTTCGGGAACAAGGCCGCGCTGCGCCACCTGCACCATCAGGGTCATGAGCCAGATGATGCCGACCGACACGTGCAGCCCGTGCGTTCCCACAAGGGTGAAGAAGGCCGACAGAAAGGCACTGCGCTGCGGTCCTGCCCCCTCATGGATCAGGTGGACGAACTCGTTGAGTTCGAGGCCCACGAAGGCGACACCGAAAAGGCCCGTGACGAGCAGCCACAACTGGGTTGCGCCGATGCGGTTCTTCTCCATGGACAACATGGCGAAGCCGTAGGTGATCGACGACAGGAGCAGCATGGACGTGTTGAGCGCCACCGTCCCGAGATCGAACAGATTGGCCGGTGTCGGTCCCGCGGCGTAAGAACGACCGTAGACACCGTAGCACGCGAACAGGACCGCGAAGATGAGACAATCGCTCATCAGGTAGATCCAGAAGCCGAGCATGGTCCCGCCCTCGGCGTGTCCATGCTCTTCGGCGACGTAGAATTGCAGGTCCTGGTCGGATCCGGCCACGACGCCGGTTGTTGGGTGGCTCACCGTCTTGCCCTCAAACCTTTGCCAGGAGTGCGCGCGTGCGCCGGTCTTCGACCCGTACCACCTCGTAGTCCGGGATGGTGAAATCGCGGTCGTAATTGAAGGTGTGGACGATCGTGGCCACCAATGCGCCGAGCAGGCTCAGCGCCGCCAGCCACCAGATGTACCAGATCATGGCGAGGCCGAACACGGTACAGAGTCCCGCGATGATGACGCCCGCCCCGGTGCTCTTGGGCATGTGGATCGATCGGTAGCCGTGCACCGGTCGGACATAGCCGCGCTGCTTCATATCGGACCAGGCGTCGAGGTCATGGATCATCGGCGTGAAGGCGAAATTGTATTCGGGCGGCGGCGATGAGGTCGACCATTCGAGCGTGCGCCCGTTCCACGGATCTCCCGTCGTGTCACGCAGGGCCTCGCGGTTCCGCACGCTGACGAAGAGCTGCATCAGGAACGACCCGATACCGGCCGCGATCAGCAAGGCGCCGAAAGCCGCGGTAACGAACCAAATCTGGAGGTTGGGATCGTCGAAGTGATTGAGCCGCCGCGTCACACCCATCAGGCCCAGCACATAGAGCGGCATGAAGGCGAAGTAGAAACCGACGACCCAGAACCAGAACGACATCTTGCCCCAGAACGGGTCGAGCTTAAACCCGAAGGCCTTCGGGAACCAGTAGCTGATTCCCGCCATCACGCCGAAGAACACGCCGCCGATGATGACGTTGTGGAAATGCGCGACGAGGAACAGCGAGTTGTGCAGCATGAAGTCGGCCGGCGGCACAGCCAGCAGAACACCCGTCATACCACCGATCGTAAAGGTGAACATGAAGGCCACGGTCCACATCATCGGCAATTCGAAGCGAATGCGGCCACGGTACATGGTGAACAGCCAGTTGAAGATCTTGGCGCCCGTCGGGATCGAGATGATCATCGTCGTGATGCCGAAGAACGAGTTCACGCTCGCGCCCGATCCCATCGTGAAGAAGTGATGCAGCCACACGAGGTAAGACAGGATGGTGATCACCACCGTGGCATAGACCATCGACGCATAGCCGAAGAGTCGCTTGCCGCAGAAGGTGGAGGTCACCTCGGAGAAGATCCCGAAGGCCGGGAGGATGAGAATATACACCTCCGGATGCCCCCAGACCCAGATCAGGTTGAAGTACATCATCGGGTTGCCGCCGAGATCGTTCGTGAAGAAGTTCGTTCCCACGTACCGATCGAGCGACAGGAGCGCCAGGACCGCCGTCAACACCGGAAAGGAGGCGACGATCAGCACGTTGGTGCAGAGCGAGGTCCAGCAGAACACCGGCATCTTCATCATCGTCATGCCGGGCGCCCGCATCTTCACGATCGTGGCGATGAGGTTGATGCCGGAGAGAAGCGTGCCGATACCGGCGACCTGCAGGGACCAGATATAATAGTCGACACCGACCCCCGGGCTGTAGGCGGCCTCGGAGAGCGGCGGAAAGGCCAACCAGCCGGTGCGGGCGAACTCACCCACGAACAACGAGGCCATGACCGTGACGGCGCCCCCGACCGTCATCCAGAACGAGAAATTGTTGAGGAACGGGAAGGCGACGTCGCGCGCCCCGATCTGCAGCGGCACCACGAAGTTCATCAGGCCCGTGACGAAAGGCATGGCCATGAAAAAGATCATGATGACGCCATGCGCCGTGAAGACTTGGTCGTAATGGTGCGGCGGGAGGAAACCGTTGTTGTCGCCAAACGCAATGGACTGCTGCGTGCGCATCATCAGCGCATCGGCAAAACCCCGCAGCAGCATAACAAGCGCCAGAACCATGTACATGATGCCGATCTTCTTGTGATCGACGCTCGTGAACCATTCCTTCCAGAGATAACCCCAAAGGCGGAAGTAGGTCAGCGCGCCCAGGAGTGCGGCGCCTCCGACCCCGACCCCTGCAAAGGTCGCGAGCAGGATGGGTTCGTGATACGGGATCGCCTCAAGCGACAGGCGCCCGAAGATGAGTTTCTGGAGGTCCAGATTGGAGAACATTGCAGTCTGCTCGTTCGAAATGCGGGTGGGGTCGCGCCTTAGTTCTTGTCCAGCTGTGCCGGAGCCACGTCACTGCCTGTCATGCCGGGCATGCCCTGCATGTTGTGTCCCTGACCGTCATCGTGCTGTTTCTTTTGTTGGTTCACCTGCGGCGCAACCGTCCTGGGCAGCATCCCTTGCGGTTGCACCGCAAGCGTGTTGGGTGGCCGGCCGGAAGCCGGGAAAGTCGCACCCGGGGCTTCATTGCCTTCTTCCGTCATGGCGCCGTCGTATTTCAGCCGGTCGTAGTTGGCTTCGCTATCCTTGCCGCCGCCGCCATTGGCGTCGATAAACATCATCTCGCCCATGCACATTTTGCCGGGCTTGGCGCAGAGGTTGAGGATCTTGCCGTAGAGCCCGTCCTGGACCGACGAGTAATAATGGACCGGCTCGCTCTCGGTCGGCTTGGCCAGATCGAGATAGGCCTCCTGATCCAGGATTTTGCCCACACCCTTGAGCTTATCGATCCAGGCGTCGAAATCCTTCGTGCTCGTGCCGTGAACCTTGAAGCCCATATGCGAGAAGCCGGCTCCATTATACTGGGCCGCGAAGCCATCGTAGTCGCCGGGACGGTTGGCGACGGCATGAAGACGTGTTTCCATCCCGGCCATGGCGTAGATCTGGCCCGCCAATGACGGCACGAAGAACGATGTCATCACCGTCGCCGAGGTGATCTTGAAGTTGATGGGTCTGTCGACCGGCACCGCGAGTTCATTGACGGCGGCCACGCCTTGGTCCGGGTAGAAGAAGAGCCATTTCCAGTCGAGAGCCACGACTTCGATCGTCAGAGGACGCACTTCCGACGCCACTGGGCGCGTCGCATCGATGCGACGCAAGGGCCGGAACGGATCGAGGACGTGGGTGCTGATCCATGTGAGGGCGCCGAGAGCGATGATGATCAGCAGCGGCGCCGTCCAGATCAGCACTTCGAGCTGGGTCGAATGGTGGAAGTCCGGATCATATTTCGCGGTCGTATTCGAAGCCCGATAGCGCCACGCGAATAGCAAAGTCACCAGCATGACGGGCAGCACGATCAACAGCATCAGCCCGGTCGAGGCGATGATCAGGTCCCGCTCCCGCACCGCCATGTCGCCGGCTGGATTGAGAACCGACGCCTCGCAACCGCCCAAAAGGCCAAGCAGCGGCAGAAGCATTAGATTGCGCAGGGATCTCACGACAGGACTGGCCACTCGGTTTGGTGCGACGCACAATCTGTACGACGCACCATCTATACAAAGACACAACGCCTGGGGAGTAGGCGATTTGTCCACCCCGAGATGTTTGACGCACATGCCTAGACGGCCCTATGCGATACGGGAGATAATCGCGGACCCATCCGGACAGGCACGAGGAGTTTGTGGCATGGCCACACCCAGTCAACAACCGGCTTCATCGACCGCTCTCGAGCGTGACGCACGCCTCGTCAGCGCGGATCAGGGGCATGTGTCGCCAAGCGAAATCGCGATCGGCGTGGTGATCGGCAGAACCTCGGAAGCCTTCGACTTCTTCGTCTACGGGATCGCGGCCGTTCTGGTCTTCCCGAGCCTGATGTTTCCTTTCGCGGATCGCCTGCCGGCGACGCTGTATTCCTTCGCCATTTTCGGCCTCGCGTTTCTGGCCCGGCCGATCGGCTCCGTTCTGTTTATGGAAATCGACCGCCGGCATGGACGTGGGGTCAAATTGACCATCGCGTTGTTCCTCCTCGGCGGCTCAACGGCTGCGATCAGCTTTCTGCCCGGCTACGACGTGATTGGCGCCGGTTCGATCGTGCTTCTGGCGATGTTTCGATTCGCACAAGGGCTGGCACTCGGTGGCGCGTGGGACGGCCTCGCCCCGCTCCTCGCCATCAACGCTCCGCCCGGCCGACGTGGCTGGTATGCCATGGTGCCGCAGATCGGCGCGCCGATCGGATTCATGGTGGCAAGTGGGCTCTTCGCCTTCTTCGAACTCAATCTGACCCAGGACGACTTTCTCAGCTGGGGCTGGCGCTACCCCTTCTTCGTCGCGTTCACGATCAACGTGGTCGCCCTGTTCTCCCGGCTGCGACTCATCGCGACAGAGGAATTCGAGGAGGCGCTGGAACGCCGCGACCTCATGCCCGCGCCTGTCACGAAGATCATCAAGGCGGAAGGCTACAACATCGTCATCGGTGCCTTCGTGCCCTTGGCGAGCTTCGCCTGCTTCCACCTCGTCACCATCTATCCGCTGTCCTACATCTTTCTCTACACGGACCGGTCACCGGGCGAGTTTCTGCTGAAGCAACTCGGCGCCGCCGTGATCTGTCTTGTCGGGGTCGTGCTGTCGGGTTTGCTCGCCGATCGCTTCGGGCGCAGAAACCTGATCGGCACCACAGCGGTCCTGATCGCGATCTTCAGCTTCTTCACCCCATTCCTGCTCGGTGGCGGCGTGCACGGGCAGACGACCTTCGTGCTGGTCGGGTTTGGCCTCCTCGGCTTGGCGTTCGGTCAGGCCGCTGGTGCCGTGGCGTCGAACTTCTCCAGCGCGAACCGCTACACGGGCTCGGCGCTGACGTCCGATTTGGCGTGGCTGGTCGGCGCGGGCTTCGCCCCGCTCGTGACCCTGGGCTTCTATGACTGGTTCGGCCTCTGGGCTGTCGCCATCTATCTGCTGTCGGGCGCGTTCTGCACGCTGGCCGCGCTGGGGGCCAACACGCGGCTGGCCGCGATGCGGGACGTTTGATGCACGCTTGAGGACGATCGGAGGATCTAACCTGAGCGTTGCGACAGCCGATAGGCTAGCAGGACCGGTACGAACGTGATGGCCGTGACGATCAGGACCACGACGTTGACTTCCGGCAGGCGCTGACCGAGCCGGATCGCGCCGAAGATCCAGAGCGGCAGCGTGTTTTGCGCGCCCGCCGTGAACGTGGTGACGATTACCTCGTCGAAAGACAGCGCGAAGGCCAGGATCGCGCCCGAGATGAGGGAGGTCGAGATCAACGGCAGCGTCACGAGCCGGAAGGTGCGCCAAGCGTCCGCGCCAAGATCCTGCGAGGCTTCGCCGAGAGAGCTCGGCAGGCGGCGAAGGCGGGCCAGGACGCTGTTGTAGACCACCACAATGCAGAATGTCGCGTGACCGACCACGATGGTTCCGAAGGACAGGCCTGTGCCGGCGGTCGCGAAGAACGAGTTGAGCGCCATGCCGGTGATGATGCCCGGCAGCGCGATGGGGAGCGCCACGACGAAGGACACCGCCTCCCGGCCGACGAAGCGGAAGCGATGCACCGCGAAGGCTGCCGCCGTGCCGAGCACGACCGCAATGGCCGTGGCGATGACGCCGGCCTGAAGCGAAAGCCCGAGCGCGGCGCGAATCTCGCGGTTGTTCCAGGCAGAGACGAACCAACGCAGGCTGAAGCCTGGGATCGGCCATGTCTGAATGTTCGACGCGTTGAAGGCGTAAAGCGCGATGACGGCGATCGGCCCGAACAGGAAGGCGAGCACGATCCCGCTCCAGAGCGCGAGCAGGATCCGGGCGAAACGCGACGGCATGGCGGGCGTCCTCACATGGCGTCGGACGCGCCGAGGCGGCGCGCGAGCGTCAGGTACAGGGCCATGACGATCAACGGAATCGCGGCATAGGCGGCGGCGAAAGGCACGTTATTGGCGATGCCGACATTGGCGTAGACGACATTGCCGATGAAATCCGAGCCGGGGCCGCCCACCAGGACCGGCGTGATGTAATCACCCAGCGTCAAGGAGAAGGTGAAGATCGATCCGGCGACCAACCCTGGCAGGCTCAGGGGCAGCACGACGCGCCCGAAGGTGCGCCAGCTTCGCGCCCCCAGATCCTCCGACGCCTCGAACAGCGAATGCGGGATGCGTTCGAGCGCGGTGTAAAGCGGCGTGATCATGAAGGGCAGCCAGATGTAGGAAAACACGATCCACATGGCCCATCGCGAATAGCCGATGTCGAGGTCGGGCAGGCCGATGCTGTTCAAGGCCCAGTTGAGCACGCCGTCATGGGCCAGGATCAGACGCCACGCGTAGACGCGGGCCAGATAGCTCGACCAGAGCGGCAGCAGCACCAGGGTTAACAGCGTGACACGCAGCTTCGGGCCAGCGATGCGCGCCATGAAGAAGGCGAACGGGTAGGCGATGAGCGCGTCGGTGATCGTGACAGCCGCCGCCATGCCGATCGTGCGCAACGCGATGGCGCGGTAGGTGGGGCTCCCGAGAATGCGGCTGAAATTCTCGAACGTCCAGGTTCGGTCGATCTCGCCCGTCAAGGCGTCAACGCTCCAAAAGGCCGTGATGAAAAGCAGCACCAGCGCGCCGAGATAGATCAGCACGAACCAGGCGAGCGGCGGCACAAGCGTCGCCGTCAAGGCGAGGCTGGGCCTGCGCCAGAGAGCGGCTGAGAGACGGCGATGGAGAGTGATGGAAGCCATGATGGTCGCGGGTTTGGCCCCTCTCCCGCCTGAGCCGGTGAGGGGCAAGCGAGCTCGCTATCCCTTGATTTCCTGCCACTTCTGCTGCCAGTCCGTGTAGCTCGTGCAGCCCCGGGAACCGTCGCCGCATTGTTGCATCGGCGTCTTCCAGAATTTGATGCTCTTGAGATAGTTGGCGGGCGCATCGAGGTGGTATTTGGCGCAGGAGCCAGCCTGCTGGGCATCCATTTCGGTGCAGGCCTTCGTGTTCACGGGCGTCTCGCCAAAGTAGATCGCCTGCTGGGCCTGGACCTTCGGGGTCGAGACATAGGCCATGAATTTATAGGCGCAGTTCGGATGCTTGGTTTTGGTGGCGAGCATCCAGCTGTCGGCCCAGCCGGTGGCGCCCTCGCTCGGCACGGCATCGGCCACCGGCAAGCCGGCATCCTTCAGCGAGTTGGTCATGTAGGGCCAGGAGGCGCCGATGGCGGCATCGCCGTTCTTGAACAGTTCGATCTGATCCGAGGCCAGGGCCCAATATTTCTTGATGAGCTTCTGCTGCCCCTTCAGGAGTTCGGCCGCGGCATCGAGCTGGGCCGGGGTCAGCTCGTAGGGATCGGTGATGCCGAGTTCGGGTTTGCTCTTCGAGAGGTAAAGCGCCGCATCGGCGATCTGGATCGGGTTGTCCGGCACACTCACGAGGCCCTTGTACTGCGGGTCATAGAGCGCGCTCCAGCTGGTCGGGGTACCCTTGACCTTGGCGGTGTTCCACAGGAGCACGTTCGGCCCCCATTCGTAGGAAACGCCGTAGTGAACGCCCTTCAGCGTATTGTGGGGCGGAGCCTTGAGGTCCTCGACAAAATTGGGGAAGTCGGGGATGAAGCTCGTCTCGATCGGCTGCACGTCACCGCCGTAGATGAGCCGTAGGCTGGCATCGCCGGAGGCCGAGACGAGATCATATTCACCGCCGCCCCCCGAACGCATCAGCGCCACCATCTCGTCGGACGAGCCGGCATATTTCTTGTTCACCTGACATCCCGTTTCGGCCTCGAAAGGCTTGACCCAGTCGTCCTGCGCATAGCCCTCCCAGGCGACGATGTTGAGGGCGCCTTCCCCCTTGCCGATCTCCTTCGGATAGTTCGGCTCCGCGGGCGCTCCCCATCCTGCCGTGGTGAGGCTGGCGAGCGACAGCGCCACGGTGCCGAACCGTGCGAATTTTCTGATCATGAACACCTCCTTATGTGGTTCAACGTGTCTCGTCCAAAACACGGAGCGTGGACGGATCCCAGCCGACCGCGACGGGGCTGCCGGACACTAAATCTGCAGGGTCGCCGTCGTTCGGCCGCAGGGCTTCGATCGCCGTGCCATCGGCGAGGCGGATCACGAGTTTCGTCATCATGCCAAGATAGATCTCGTCCTCGAGGCGCCCCGGCTCGACGTGAAATCCCGCCGGCATCGCCGTCCCGGGCGGTGCGACCCGCACCTTCTCGGGCCGCAGCACCAGCACACTGCTGTCGCGGCGCACGAGGCTCGACGTGCCGACAAAGCCGGCCACGAAGGCGCTCACCGGACGGTCGTAGATCTCGCGCGGGGTTCCGATCTGCTCGATGCGCCCTTTGTTGAAGATGGCGATCCGGCTCGACATCGACAGCGCCTCCTCCTGGTCATGCGTGACATAGAGAAAGGTTATGCCGACCTCTTTCTGGATATGTTTGAGTTCCAGTTGCATGTCGTGCCGCAGCTTCAAGTCGAGCGCCCCGAGCGGCTCGTCGAGCAGCAGTAGGCCGGGCCGATTGACGATGGCGCGAGCGAGCCCGACGCGCTGCCGCTGTCCGCCCGAGAGTTGCGCCGGCAACCGCTCTCCGAAGGCCGTCATCTGCACGGTGCGGAGAGCCTCCGCGACCCGCGCCCGGCAGGCGTCGCCCCGCACACCCTTGGCCTTGAGCCCATAGGCGACGTTGTCGGCCACGCTCATGTGGGGAAACAGCGCGTAATCCTGAAACACGGTGTTGATGTTGCGGTCGAAAGGCGGCGTGCGGGCGACATCGACACCGTCGAGTTCGATGATCCCCGCATCGGGCCGTTCAAAGCCGGCGATTAGCCGCAGAGTCGTTGTCTTCCCCGAGCCCGACGGGCCGAGCAGGGTGAAGAACTCCCCCCGGCCGACCGTCAGATCGACATGCTCCACCGCGGCGGCGCCCTTGTAGTGTTTGCGGATTCCCGTGAGCCTCAGGACGATGTCCGCCGGGGAGACGGCGTGCGGGAGCGTGAGGGCAGTGGCGGGGGCGTTCACCCGAACTTTCCGGAAGGCGGGTCGATCAGAGCTTCACCATGACGTGACGCGCCACGGTGTAATCGTCGAGCGACAGGAGCGACATGTCCTTGCCATAGCCGGAGGATTTGACGCCGCCGTGCGGCATCTCGTTCACGAGCATGAAATGCGTGTTGATCCAGGTGCAGCCATATTGCAGCCGTGCCGCCGTCGCCATGCCACGGCCGATATCCTTGGTCCAGACCGAGGAGGCGAGGCCGTAATCGGAATCGTTGGCCCAGGAGATGGCTTCCTCGACATCCGAGAAGCGCGTCACCGACACCACGGGGCCAAACACTTCGCGCCGAACGATCTCGTCGTCCTGCCTGGCGCCGGCGATGACGGTGGGCTGGAAGTAGAACCCGGCCCCGTCGGAGGGGTTTCCGCCGGTCACCACCTCGATATGGGGCAGCGCCCGCGCCCGTTCGACGAAGCCCGACACGCGGCCGCGCTGGCGCTCGCTGATCAACGCGCCGATCTCGGCCGCATCCCCGCTCTGCGGCCCGTACGCGATGCTCGACACCGCGGTGGCGAGGTTAGAGACGAGCTTGTCGTAGACCTTGGCGCCAGCATAGACTCGGCACGCCGCGGTGCAATCCTGGCCGGCGTTGTAATACCCGAACGTGCGGAGCCCGCTCACCACCTCGTCGATGTCGGCATCGTCGAAGACGACGACGGGCGCCTTGCCGCCGAGTTCGAGGTGGGTGCGCTTGATGCCCTTCGAGGCAGCCTCCAGAACCTTACGGCCTGTCGAGACGTCGCCAGTTAGCGAAATCATGCGGACCGACGGGTGGGAGATCAGGGCCGCGCCAACCGTGTCACCCCTGCCGACCACGAGGTTGAAGACACCCTCGGGCAGGAGGTTCGCGGCGATTTGAGCGAATCGCAGCGCCGTCAGTGGGGTCTGCTCGGAGGGCTTCAGCACGATCGTATTGCCGGCCGCGATCGCCGGCGCCACTTTCCAGGCCAGCATCATCAACGGGTAGTTCCAGGGCGCGATCGAGCCGACGACCCCGACCGGATCGCGCCGGATCATGCTGGTGTGGCCCGGCATATACTCCCCCGCCACGGCGCCTTGCATGCAGCGAACCGCGCCCGCGAAGAAGCGGAAGCAATCGACGATCGCCGGGATCTCGTCGCCGATCACGCGAGCCAGGGGCTTGCCGCAATTGAGGCTTTCGAGGCGCGCGAACCCGTCTGCGTCGGCCTCGATCGCGTCGGCGATCTTCAGAAGCAGGGTGGAACGCTCACCGGGCGTGGTGCGCGACCAGGTCACAAAGGCCCGCTCAGCCGCCTTCACGGCGGCATCGACCTGGGCCTCGCTCGCATCCGCGATCGTGTCGATCAGATCACCCGTCGCCGGATTGACGATACGCTCGGCTGGACCCTGGCCGGCGACGAAGCCGTTCCCGATCAGCATGTCCGTAAGCATTGCTTTGAGATCCCTGACTGTTCGACGGGCACGATGCTAAAGCCGATCGGCCGCAAAGGAAAACTGGAATCGGCCGAGAGCCTCGGCTGTACGGATGGATTGTCTCGGTGTCGGATTGATCCGAAATCCCGTCTCAAACTGTGGCGTGCCGGTGACGGACCGGCGCAACCTTTGTGACCGGCTCAAGCTTTCATTAACCTCTTGCACGGTATCGCCTAGAGCTTGACGAACGGCGGGGCGACCTGTCGGACAAGCCGGGAGACGGCGGCATGGACCACGGGACGCAGCAGGGCCGAGCGAGGCGTCTCGGGGGTCGGATCACCGTCCTGGCCGTAGGCGCCTGTCTGTCGGTGTCCTCGGCGCTGGCGGGCGACCCCGGCGTAACGGGGCCGGTCGCAGTGGACGCCACCAAGCTTCAGCCCGCCGTCGCGGTGGCCGCGCGACTTGAGCGGGCCGGGCAAGGCGCCCGTGTGATTTTCGACCTGACCCGCCCCGTCGAGGCGCGAGCCTTCGTGCTTGAAAATCCGGATCGCGTGGTGGTCGAGACATCACAGGTCAATTTTCAGCTCGACTCGCGCGCGGGCCAGTCGGGCGCGACGGCCTCGGGTCCGGTCAAGGCATTCCGGTTCGGCAGCTATGCGGCCGGCAAGTCGCGGATCGTGATCGATCTCCGCGGGCCGGCACGGGTCGCGAGAGTCGAGTCAGAGCCGATCGCCGGGCGCGACGCCACCCATTTCGTGATCGAACTCGCTCGGTCCGACCGCACGAGCTTCCACGAGGCCGCCATCAAGGCCGCGGCCTCGCAATCACCTCCGCCGGCAGCAGCGGTGATGCGCTCGCCCGTCGACGAAAAGCCGGTGGTGGTCATCGATCCCGGCCATGGCGGGATCGACCCCGGCGCCACCGGGATCGGCGGTATCCTCGAAAAGCAGCTGACCTTCGATTTCGCCTCGACCCTCGCGGCCAAGCTCACTGCGACCGGTCGCTACAACGTGATCCTCACCCGCACGACAGATACGTTCGTGTCGCTGCGTGATCGCGTCAAGATCACGCGCGATGCCAATGCGGCGCTGTTCGTCTCGATCCATGCCGATACCGTCGCCGAAGGTGACAGCGTGTCCGGCGCCACCGTCTACACGGCCTCCGAAAAGGCGTCCGACGCGGAAGCCGCGCATCTCGCCGACAAGGAAAACCGGGCCGACCAGGACGCCGGCCTCGAAGCCACGCCCGATGCCAGCGAAGTCTCCGACATCCTGTTCGATTTGACGCGCCGGGAAACCCGCACCTACTCGCACGCATTCCAACGGACGCTCACCGGCTACTGGCAGAAGATCGCCCGGCTGAACAAGAATCCCGAGCGGGCCGCCGGGTTCTGGGTGCTCAAAGCGCCAGACGTCCCGTCCGTGCTCCTCGAACTCGGCTATCTGTCGAGTGCAAGCGACGTCGCGGCGCTCACCTCCCCGCAATGGCGCGAAAAAGCGACAGGCGCGATCGCGGCCTCGATCGCCACCTTTTTCGAGGCGCGCGGCCGTGTTCGTCCATCGCAGATCGATCAGGCCAATCTTCAGGCCGTCGATTCCGACAAAACCGCCGTTGTTGCGCTTCGGCCACATCTCTGAACAAGCCATCGGCGGTTCTTAACGATTCCTGATCATCCCGCCCGATCGCCGCATTGGAACCACAAAAGCGCCGCAGCGTCTGAGCATCCCGATGTGCCGCAATCGTGTAAGATCAGAGGGGTGTTCCCTTAGGGCGGCGTTCGGGTTCGACGAAAAGGCGAGTTCTTGATGCGGCTGATTGCCCGTTTCTTGGGATTTTTGTTCGCCACGGGCGCTCTGGTCTTCGTGATCGGCGCCGGGGCGGCCGCGCTTGCGATCTGGCATTTCCAGCAGGATCTACCGGATTATACGCAGCTCAAGAATTACGAGCCGCCCGTGATGACCCGGGTGCATGCGGCCGATGGATCGATTCTCGCCGAATATTCCCGCGAGCGACGCCTCTACCTGCCGTCGAGTGCCATTCCGCCCCTCGTGAAGGAAGCCTTCATCTCGGCCGAAGACAAGAATTTCTACACGCATAACGGCGTCGATTTCGAAGGCATCGGCCGCGCCGTCATGGTGCTGGCGGAAGGCAACAAGCGGGCGCAAGGCGCCTCGACGATCACCCAGCAGGTCGCCAAGAACTTCCTGCTGACGAACGAACGCTCCTTCACGCGCAAGATCCGCGAGGCCTTGCTGGCCTTCCGGATCGAATCCGCCTATCCGAAGGAAAAGATCCTCGAACTCTATCTGAACGAGATTTATCTCGGTCTCGGCAATTACGGGGTCGCGGCCTCGGCCTTGAATTATTTCGGGAAGTCGGTGAGCGAACTCGACGTCGCCGAATGTGCCTATCTGGCGGCCCTCCCGAAGGGGCCGAACAACTACCAACCCTTCACCAAACATGACAAAGCGGTCGAGCGCCGCAACTGGGTCATCGACCGCATGGTCGAGAACGGCTACGTCGGCCGCGACGCCGGCGAGAAGGCGAAGCTCGAGCCGCTCGGCGTCAACCCTCGTGTGCTGACCCCGAATTCCTATGCGGCCGGCTATTTTGCCGAGGAAGTGCGTCGCGAGCTGAGCGATCGCTATGGCGAAAAGAAGCTCTACGAGGGCGGCCTCTCGGTACGCACGACGCTCGATCCCAAGCTGCAGCTGATGGCCCGCAAGGCGCTGGTCGACGGCCTTGTCCGTTTCGACGAATCGAAGGGCTATCGCGGCGCCATCCGCCATGTCGACATCGGTGCCGATTGGGGCCTGCAGCTCGCCGACATCCCGATCCTGGGCGACGTTCAGCCCTGGCAATTGGCCGTGGTGCTCGACGCCAACGACCAGAGCGCCCGTATCGGCCTGCAACCGCCACGCGACAAGGCCGGCGACGTGGTGGCCCAGCGGATCACCGGCCAGCTCACCGCCGATGGTGTGAAGTGGACGCGGCGGAACCTGCGGAGCCTCGTGTCATCCGGCGACGTGATCTATGTCGAGGCCGTCGACGGCAAGCCCGGGCAGTACCGGCTGCGTCAGGTGCCGGAGATTTCCGGGGCCATCGTGGCCATGGACCCCTATACGGGCCGCGTGTTCTCGATGGTGGGCGGGTTCTCGTTCGACCAGTCGGAGTTCAACCGCGCCACGCAGGCGCTGCGGCAGCCGGGCTCGTCGTTCAAGCCCTTCGTGTATGCGGCGGCCATCGACAACGGCTACACACCCTCCTCCATCGTGCTGGATGCGCCGATCGAGATCGATCAGGGCCCGGGTCTCGGCATCTGGCGGCCGGCGAATGACGACGACGAGGGCTCAGGCCCCCATACGCTGCGCTACGGCGTCGAGCACTCGCGCAATCTGATGACCGTGCGGCTCGCCAAGGATATCGGCATGCCGCTCATCGTCGAATATGCCAAGCGCTTCGGCATCTATGACGATATGCAGCCCGTCCTTTCCATGTCGCTCGGCGCCGGCGAGACGACCGTTCTGCGAATGGTGACCGCCTATTCAATGCTGGCCAACGGCGGCAAGCGGATCAAGCCGACGCTGATCGACCGCATCCAGGATCGCTGGGGCCACACGATCTACCGGCACGACGAACGCGAATGCGACGGCTGCGACGCGGAAAAATGGAGTGGCCAGCCCGAGCCGAAACTGATCGACAAGCGCGAGCAGGTGCTCGATCCGCTGACGGCCTACCAGATCACCTCCATCATGGAAGGCGTCATCACCCGTGGGACCGGGCAGGCCGTGAAGGAACTCGGCCGTCACCTCGCGGGCAAGACCGGCACCACCAACGACGCCAAGGACGTCTGGTTCGTGGGCTATTCGGCCGATCTCGCGGTGGGCCTTTACCTCGGCTACGATCAGCCACGCTCGCTCGGCGCAACCGCCTACGCGGCCCAATATGCGGCGCCGGTCTTCCGCGACTTCATGAAAGCCGCGCTCGACGGCAAGCCCGACGTTCCCTTCCGGGTGCCGCCGGGCATCAAGCTCATCTCGGTGGATCTGCGCTCGGGCATGCGATCGAGCGGCCAGGGCTCGATTCTGGAAGCCTTCAAGCCCGGCACCGCCCCACCCGACAGCTATTCGGTGATCGGCGACGCCAGCCCCAAGGCCTCAGCGGCGTCGCCGGACGCGGATCGGGCGGTCGGAAGCGGGACCGGCGGCCTTTACTGAAAGCGCCGCTTCTCTCGCTTTGATCGGGAAGGCGTGTTAACCCGCGCCTGCGGTCCGCCTAGGGCCCGCTTGCGAAGGGGTGCGACGAGACGTTCATGGCCGATATATTCCGCGAAGTCGACGAAGAGGTCCGCCAGGATCGGGTTCAGCTTTGGCTGGCCCGGTATTGGGGCTGGCTGCTCGTCGTCGGCCTGTTGATCGTCGCGGTAGCCGGCGGCTGGCGTGCCTATGAGTACTGGACAACCCAGAACGAGCAGATCTCAGGCGGCGAGTATCTCGATGCGCTGAAGCTGGCGCGGGACGGCAAGGGCGCTGAGACGATTGCGAAACTGGACGAGCTCGCCAAGACCGGCACACCTGGTTATCGCGTGCTGGCGCGGATCCGGGCTGCTGCGCAACTCGGGCTGACCGACGCGGCCGGCGGCGCGAAGGCGTTCGATGCCGTGGCGGCGGACCCCTCGGTCGACCCCGCGCTCCAGGATGTCGCTCGCCTGCGGGCTGCCGCGTTGCTGCTCGACACGCTCGACATGAAGGCGCTGCGGCAGCGGCTGGAACCACTGGCCGACACCAACAGCGCGCTGCGAAATCCCGCCCGTGAACTTCTCGCCCTAGCGGCCCTGAAGGCGAACGATGCCGCGTCGGCCGCCCGCTTCCTTGACGCGATCATCACCGATCGGGCCGCGACACCTTCGGCGCGGCAGCGGGCCGAGGCTTTCCAGGCCCTCGCGCGGGACGCCAAGCCGGCGACACAGCCGACGGCCGCGGCGCCGGCAAGCGTGACGCCCGCTCCGGCATCGCCGCAGGTCCCCTCACCATCACCCCCTCCTGCCCCGGCCACACCGTGACGCATTTCCGTGTCGCCATCATCGGCCGGCCGAATGTCGGCAAGTCCACCCTGTTCAACCGGCTCGTCGGCAAGAAGCTCGCGCTCGTCGATGACCAGCCCGGTGTCACGCGGGACAGGCGCGAAGGCGAGGCACGGCTCGGCGATCTCCGCTTCACGGTCATCGATACGGCCGGGCTCGACGAGGAGGGCGGCGCCGCGTCGCTGAACGGCCGGATGCGCGTCCAGACCGAAGCCGCCGTCGCCGACGCCGATGCGGTTTTCTTTCTCACCGACAGCCGCTCCGGCGTCATGCCGGCCGACCGGCACTTCGCCGATCTCGTCCGCCGCGCCGGCAAACCGACGATCCTGATCGCCAACAAGGCCGAAGGCCGCGCCGGGACTGCCGGTGCCTACGAGGCCTTCGATCTCGGCCTGGGTGACCCGATCGCGCTCTCGGCCGAGCACGGCGAAGGCTTGGCGGAGCTCTTCTCCGCCTTACTGGAAGCACTTCCGGAGGCGACGAGCCAGGATGTGGCGGCGGACGACGAGACGCGCGTCCACCAGGAGTTCGAGGAGGAGGACGGCTCCGAACTCGACGTGACCAAGCCGGTCCGTATCGCGGTCGTGGGCCGTCCTAACGCGGGCAAGTCCACGCTGCTCAACGCCATTCTGGGCGAGGACCGTCTGCTGACCGGTCCCGAGCCCGGCATCACGCGCGATTCGATCGGTCTGACCTTCGAGTGGCACGGGCGGAGCCTGAAATTGTTCGACACGGCGGGCCTGCGCAAGCGTGCCCGCATCGACGACAAGCTCGAAAAACTCGCGGCCGCCGATGCCTTGCGGGCTGCCAAATTCGCCGAAGTCGTGATCCTCCTGCTCGACGCGACGATTCCATTCGAGAAGCAGGATCTCACGATCGCCGCTCTCGTCGAGCGCGAGGGACGCGGGCTCGTTATCGGCCTCAACAAATGGGACCTCATCGAGTCGCGCGGCGCGACCCTCTCGACGCTGCGCGAGGACGCTGACCGCCTTCTGCCGCAGGTGAAAGGCATGCCGGTCGTTCCGGTCTCCGGCCTCAACGGCCAGGGCCTCGACAAGCTGATCGACGCGGCGCTGCAGGTGCAGGACGTCTGGAACCGGCGCATCGCCACCGCCCGCCTCAACCGCTGGCTGAATGGCGTGATCGACCAGACCCCACCACCCGCCGTCAGCGGCCGCCGCATCAAGCTGCGCTACATGACGCAACCCAAGGCCCGGCCGCCGACCTTCGTGCTGTTCGGCAACCAGCTCACCGACCTGCCGACCTCCTACCAGCGCTTCCTGGTCAATGGATTGCGGGAGGCCTTCGACCTTCCGGGCGTGCCGATCCGCCTGACGCTGAAGCAGGGCGAAAACCCTTACGACAAGCGGCGTGGCGGGAGGCGCTAACGACCTGCCACTTAGAGGGCGATTCAAGGAGATGGTCCCGGCGCAGCCAGCGGGCGTGATCCAGGCCGGCTTGTGGCAGAATGCCAGTCTCGAACATGCCTAAGATGACTGAGCGCGGCGTTCCCTCTCGGACCACTGCGCGTTTGGCTGGGTCTGTCTTTTTGCAAGGCAGTTCTTAGCTTGGTGCGGAATTCAAGAACTTTATACCTACTTCTCCACTGATGTGATCTGATCGAGATTCGTGATCAAACGGGCCAGAAGGACAACAAGCTGCGCGGCCTCTGTGTCGGTGAAGCCATCAAGGGCATCCCTATTTCCCTGGTAAAGAGCGGCAACGGCTTCCGGAATCCGCGATAGCGTAGTCTCTGTCAAAGCTATGCGGCTGCTGCGCCCGTCATCAGGATCCGGGGTGCGCCGGATTAGTCCGTCCCGCTCCATCCTGGCCAGCATTTGTGCCATTGGCGGCTGTTCAACCCGTGCGAAGAGAGCAAGGTCGCGCTGTGTGTGCGCCCGGCCGTCCCGAAGCGCGACCAGCACTGGCAGATGGCCGACGCCGAAGCCAAGCGGCCGGAGACGGGCTTCACTCAGGCGGGCAAAGCCCCGCGCCGCGATACTGACCAGATGCCCAGGCGTTGACAGCACGTCCCATTTTTCACTCATTCGCACCTCCCTCCGTGACTAGATATATACGCACATATGTATATTATGTGGTAGCGCGGCATCGCGATGCCGCGTGCTCATGGCTAGAAAAATACAAGGGGACAACATGCCGGACACCGACACGAAAACCATCCGCCGCCTTTACGACTGCTTCAACGCCCGGGATATCGACGGTGTGCTCGTTATGCTGACCAATGATGTTGCCTGGGCAAACGGCATGGATGGTGGCTATGTGCAGGGCCACAAAGCGTTGCGCGAATATTGGACACGGCAATGGGCGACGGTCAGCCCTCATGTCGAGCCAGTGGCTTTTGAAAGGACGGAGGATAGGGCTGTTGCCGTCGAAGTGATCCAGACGGTGCGTGATCTCAACGGGAAACCGCTACAGGGGCAGACCCATGGATTGAAGGACAGGACGGTGAGCCATGTCTTTCACCTCTCGGATGGCAAGGTCGCACGTTTCGACATCAAAGAGTCAGCCTAAGCTCCTGATGGCGCACTCAAGACATATGCGGTTTTCTGCGCGCCATCTCTTTGATTTTGGCGTTAATCACAAGGGGAGCCTGCCTGAACAAGGATGGCTCGACCGCTGCGATAATCATTGCTTCCGCGAACACCCCACCAAGCACAACGAGTGGCTCCAGTATTTATCTAGAGCGGCATTGGCAGGATGCCGCCCGGCCAGAAGCAGTGAGCGCAGAAGGGAGGAAAATCGCATTGCAGGCGAGCTAGATCCCGTTGGGTGCGGTCTTTAAGGTGACGTGTCAACCGCTCCCAAGGCAAACGGGCGGTTTCTGTCGGATCAACCCCTATACCGCTGAGATAGCAAAGTTAAAAGGCCCGACAGAGCGCCGGGCAATAGCTTGCGCTAGCTGGCGAAGCCGCCGACCTCGGCAAGCTGCACAGGTCTGGTGCGAATGTCCGGAGCGGACCAGGCGGCCGGCGTCCGCCGCTAACCGCTTCCCGCCTAAGCCAGCATCTCTCGCACCATCGGCATCACCTTGCGGCCGTAGAGCTCGATGCAGCGCATCAGCTTCTCATGCGGCAGAGGTCCGGCGCTGTATTTGAGGTCGAAGCGGGAGAGTTCGAGCGCTTTGGCCGTCGACGCTATCTTACGCGCCACCGTTTCGGGCGAGCCGATATAGAGGGAGCCTCGGCCGGCCTCCTGGTCGAATTCGGCGCGCGACATGGGCGGCCAGCCCCGCTCGGCGCCGATATGGTCGCGCATCACCTTGTAGTCGGGCCAGAACTCGTCGAAGGCCTGCGCGTCGGTGTCGGCGACATAGCCGGGCGAATGGACCCCGATGGGCTTTCGCACCTTGCCGAGTTGCGCGAAGGCGCGACCGTAGAGGTCGACATAGGGTTGGAACCGCTTCGGGTCGCCGCCGATGATGGCCAGCATCAGCGGAAGATCGTAGCGCGCCGCGCGCACCACCGATTCGGGGCTGCCGCCGACCCCGATCCAGGTGGTCAGGTGCCCGGTCTCGATCGGCGGGAAGACGCGCTGGTCATGCAGCGGCGGGCGCGTGGTCCCCTGCCACGTGACCGCCTCCTCGCTGATCAGCGCCGAAAAAAGATCGAGCTTGTCCTGGAACAGGGTTTCGTATTGCCGCAGGTCGAAGCCGAACAGGGGAAAGGATTCGGTGAACGAGCCGCGGCCGAGGATCACTTCGGCGCGGCCGTTCGACAGGGCATTCAGCGTCGAAAAACGCTGGAACACCCGGATGGGATCGTCCGAACTGAGGACGGTCACGGCCGAACCGAGCCGGATGCGGGTCGTCTTCGCCGCCATCGCGGCCAGAACCACCTCGGGCGCCGAGACGGCGAAGTCGCCCCGATGGTGTTCCCCCACCCCGAAGAAGCTGAGCCCGACCTCATCGGCCAGGACGGCCTCCTCGACGAGGTTGCGGATCACCTGAGCGTGCGGCAGGAGACGGCCATCCGCGCCCCGCGTCACATCGCCGAACGTGTCGAGGCCGAATTCAAGGAGTTGCGGCATGGCGAGGGCTCGTCGTGTCATCGCCGCCGGAAGTCGGGCTGGCTCTCGGCGACGAGTAGAACGCGCGTCGTCCCGGTGCAAGATGGCCGCCGCGACCGCTCCGAGTCGCAATACCGAACCATGGAGCCCGCTTCCCGATTGATCGACGCGCCGCCGCAGCCTATTGGCACCCGATGATTCCCGCCCTGTCCACATTCCGCCGCATCGTCATCAAGGTCGGCTCCTCGCTCCTCGTCGATCGCGGCGCGGGCGAGGCCAAACGGGCCTGGCTCGAAGCGCTGGCCGACGATATCGGTGCCTTGCACGCGGGTGGCGCCGATGTGCTGGTGGTCTCGTCGGGCGCAATCGCTCTGGGGCGTACCGTGCTACGTTCACCGCCCGGCGCCCTGAAGCTGGAGGACAGCCAGGCCGCCGCCGCCGTTGGTCAGATCGCGCTGTCCCGCCTTTGGGCAGAGGTTCTCGGCGCGCGGCGCATGACGGCCGGGCAGATCCTGCTGACGCTCGGCGACACGGAGGAGCGCCGCCGCTACCTCAATGCCCGCGCCACGCTCGGCCGCCTGCTCGCGCTGCGGGCGGTGCCGATCATCAACGAAAACGACACTGTGGCGACGAGCGAGATCCGCTACGGCGACAATGACCGCCTTGCGGCCCGCGTCGCCACGATGGCGAGCGCGGATCTGCTGGTCCTGCTGTCCGACATCGACGGACTCTACACCGCGCCGCCGCATCTCGACCCCGCCGCCAGCCTGATCCCGGTGGTGCCGCGCATCGATGCGGCGATCGAGGCCATGGCGGGCGGGGCGGCCTCGGAATTCTCACGCGGCGGCATGCGCACCAAGATCGAGGCCGGCAAGATCGCGACGGCTGGCGGCACCCATATGGTGATCGCCGACGGCCGCGTGCCGCATCCGATCACGCGCATCCGCGACGGCGGCCGCTGCACCTGGTTCCTGACCCCGCAGACGCCTGTGGCGGCCCGGAAGATCTGGATCGCGGGTTCGCTCGAGCCGCGCGGAACGCTGACGATCGACGATGGCGCGGTGCGGGCGCTGCGGGGCGGCGCCAGCCTGCTCCCGGCCGGCGTCACACGCGTCGAAGGCCTGTTCTCGCGCGGGGACTGCGTGCGGATCGCCGACCCCCAGGGTTTCGAGATCGGGCGCGGCCTCGTAGCCTATGATTCGACCCATGCGGCGCAGCTTGAGGGCCGCAATTCCCGCGAGATCGAGGCGATCCTCGGGCAGCCCGGCCGTGCCGAGATGATCCACCGCGACGACATGACGGTGCGGATGGAGTGAGCCGTGACCGCTATCCGGCGTCATCCGGCTCTGGCAGGCTCAAGGGTGTGACAGGCTCGACACGGGTCTGACCCGAAGGCAAATCAATCAGGAACCGGCCCGGGAGAAACGCTGGGTTCCGCACCTGCTCCATCGTGAACTCGTGAGCGGCTGGAACGACCGTCGGGGCAAGACCCGTTTCCAGGATCGCCAATATCCTCCCGTCGCGGCTGGCCTTGTCGAAGAGAGCCGGCAGGCGCGATCTGAGGCTCGGATTGTCCTCGAGGATGTCTTCGACATCCTGGCGTGCCCGCGCGATCGTGTTGGTCCAGCTCCGCGTCGCCCGCTCCGGCTGATGAGCCAGCTTCAGCAGGTGACAGATGATCTGCTTCAGATGTGAGCGGAGGGCATTGGCTTCCGAGCGGCCCAATGACTCAAGCTCCTCAGCAATATTGTCGATATCCGCTTCCCGAAGCTGGCCACTTCGAAGCAGCTGTGCCTGATCCTGCGTCCATTGGTGGAAGTCCTCGTTATAGTTCGAGGACTTTCGGATGTTCTGTCCCATCGCACCGGTCCGATCCTGTGCAGCCATGATATAATCGTAGCGAGTCGATTTCCACGGGACCGCGCCTAGCGCACCCGATAAGCCTCCGCGACGCTGTCGATCTCGTTCATCTTCGCGTGGAAAAGGCTCCAATCCTCATGCAAGGCGATGCGGTCGAGCATGGTGTCGACCTCGTCGATCAGCAGCGTGCACGGCTGCTGCCGCGCGAAATAGGCGTGGTCAAGCCGCAAGCCCGGTTCGGGCGGCATTGCGTCCAGTGCGGCAGCGAGCGGCGCAAACGGCTCGGAGCGATAGTGGGCGGCGGCGGGGCTGCTCGTCCGGGGTGAGAGTCGCGCCGACCCGCCGTAGAGGTCGAAGAGCACCTGTTCGAACGGCGCCTGGCTTTGATGCATAAATTCCCACAGCGCGCTCGTGACCGCCTCGTCGCGCTCGTCACCCTGCGGCTGCACACCGAGACGGCGCAGCGTGTTCCGGCGGAACTCGATCGCCAGCACGTCGCGGTAGGTGCCGAGCGTGTCCTGGAGCGCGGATTGTGGCGCGAGCGTCAGGAGGCATTCGGCCAGCCGGGTAAGGTTCCACAGGAGCACGCTCGGCTGGCGGGAGAAGGCATAGCGCTTGGTTTCGTCGAAATAAGCCGCGGTGAACAGCGGTTCGTAGACGGGTAGGAATCGCCATGGGCCGTAATCGAAGCTTTCGCCCGTGACGTTGATGTTGTCGGTATTCAGCACCCCATGCACGAAGCCCGCGACCATCCATTGCGCGCCGAGCCGCGCCACGTTCCGGCAGACGTGATCGAGAAACGCGAGCGCACGCTCGGCCGGCGTCTCGCGCCAGAGGTCCGGCATGTAGGTCATGATCGTGTGATCGAGCAGGCGCGCGATGTTGCCGGGCTCCTCCAGGTAGAGCAGTCGTTGGAACGAGCCGATGCGGATATGCGAATGGTTGAGCCGGACCAGCACGGCGCCGCGGATCGGCGGCGCTTCGTCGTGACGCACGAGTTCTTCGCCGGTTTCGATGAGGCTGAAACTCTTCGAGGTCGTCACACCCAGAGCCTCAAGCAGTTCAGTGGCAAGAACCTCGCGGACTCCCCCCCGCAGGGTCAGTTTGCCATCGCCGAAACGTGACCACGGCGTCTGCCCGCTGCCCTTCGTGCCAAGATCGAGCAGCCGGCCCGACGCATCGTGCAATTGCGCGAACAGGAAGCCCCGCCCGTCGCCAAGCTCGGGATTGTAACTGCCGAACTGGTGACCGTGATAGCGCAGGGCGAGCGGCTCCGGGAAACTGCCGGGCATCGCTTCGAAGCGGCCGAAATGAGCGATCCACTCGGCGTCGGTGAGCGTGTCGAGCCCGACCTGCCGCGCGGCGCGCTGGTTGCGGTAGCGGATCACATGCCGCGGGAACGAAGCCGCGCGAACGACATCGTAGAAATCCGATCCAAGAGCCGCATGCTGCGTCGATGGACGATAGATTGACTGAAAGGGCATGGCGCTCGGCTGATGATCCTTTGCAAGGATATCGGGCTCCACGCGCCCAAAGCAAATCCCTCACGATGGCTTGTGGCGGCGGACATGCCCGCGTCTTCAAAGCCGCCCTATATGTGATCCAGGCATTGTTTGTGCCGAGGAGAAGATTCATGCGCCATTTGCTTGTCGTTGCCGCACTCGTGGCAACCGGGAGCCTCGCCGGGGCGGTTCAACCGGCGTCCGCGGAAATGATCACCTACAAGGCCGATCTCAGTGCAAAGAACGAAGTGCCGCCGACCGGCACTGCCGGCACCGGCCACCTGACCGCGACCTACGACACCGACAGCAAGGCCTTGTCGTATAAGATCGATTACAGCGGACTCAGCGGTCCCGCGACCGCCGCGCATTTCCATGGACCGGCACCGGTCGGAAAGAATGCCGGGGTCGTCGTCCCGATCACCGGGTCGCTGGCAAGCCCCATCGAAGGCAAGGCCACGCTCACAAGCGATCAGGCTAAGTCCTTGGCCGACGGCGAGATGTATTTCAACGTCCATACGGAAGCCCACAAGGGCGGCGAGATTCGCGGCCAGGTCGAAAAAGGCTCCTGATCCACGAACAGGCAGCGAATAGCATGATCGAGACGCGTCTCAAGGCTGTTGGCGGCTGGATCGAAGTGTCCTTCGCCGACGGCACCGTGACCATGGCGGCCGTCGGGCCGCCATTGCAGATGTTGGTCAAGGACCCGGCCAATACCGCGCAGCGGCAGAAACGCACCGATGAGCGTGGCCGATATCGCCGGATGGCGTTGGACGCGTTGAGGGTCGCCGGTGGCGGCGACGAACTCGATGACGCCGAGTTCGTCTGGACCTATCGGGCCGGCTGACGATTGGCTTCATCCCCGGTTCAGCGGCCTTGGGCCACTCTACCGGGGACCTAAGGGCAAGGATTGAGATTCATGAAGAAGACTAGGGAACTGCTGCTGGCCGGCACGATGGTGCCTGTCCTGATCGGTTCCGGACCCGGATATGCCGCCATGGGGCCGAACATCCCCGGCGTGCAGATGGCCCAGGCCGAACCGGCAGGCGAGCCGAAGAAGCATCCGCAACCCGAACAGCAGCATCCGCCGCAGGCCAAACCCGCCCCAGCCCCGGCTCCCGCCCCACCGCAACCGGTGCATCAGGCACCGCCTCCTGCTCCGAAGCCGGCTCCCGAAGCCGCACAGCCTCACCCCGCCCCGGCCCCCAAGGCCGAACCGGCACCGCGCGCTGAGCCGCCTAAACCCCAGGCCCCCGCCGTGCATCCGGCGGCGCCTGCAGCCGCCCCGCCTCACATGGAAGCGCCAGCCGCCCAGAAGCCGGCTGCCGCGCCGCCCGCTGCGCAAAAGCCGGAGCCGGCACATGTTGCGCCCGCGGCGCCCGCAGCCGCAAAGCCACCCGTTGCGGCGCCCTCCCCAGCGCCGGCCCAGGTGCCTCACGTTCAACCGCAGGTGGCCCCAGCGGTGGCGCCTGTCACCAAGCATCCCTCCCCCGAGGGGCAAGCTCCGAAGCCGGGTCCGGCGCCGGCAGCTCAGCCAGCCGAAGCCCCAAAGCAAACTCATCCCCAGGCAGTTCCGAATACCGCTGCTCCACAGGCAACCGCACCTGCTGCAGCCCCGGCCGTGCATCCGGCGGCGCCCGCGAACGGGCAGCCCGCACCCGGCACGCACCCACAGGCGACGCCGAACGCCAGTCCCGCGCAACCGGCGGGAACACCGCCTGCGGCACCAGCCAATCACCTGAATGCGCCGGCTCCCGGGCAGCCGGTTACGGCGCCTGGCACCCCTGCGGTTCCGCAGTCACAGGCTCCGCGCCCGCAAGCGGCGCCGGGCAATGCCGCCCCGAACCCGGCCGCCGGTCAGCCGCCCGCTGGAGCTGCTCAACCGACAAACAGGCCCGCAGCATCGGCGCCGGGCCAGCCAGCCGCCGTTCCGCAAGGGGTCCCGGCGGCCCAGCAACCCGGTGCCCGGCAGCAAGCAGTCCCCCCTGGAACAACAGCTCCAGGCCAGCCGGCGGGAGCACCACCTGCCGCACAAGGCCGGCCTGCGGGTGCGGCTCCTCCACCTCCTCCTCCACCGCCGCCTCCGCCAGCCCCCACCCAAGGCGCGGCACCGGCGCGGCCGGCCCCTGGGCAGCCCGCCCAAAACCAGCCGGCTCCAGGTCAACCTATTGGGCAACAAGCTGGACGGCGGGGCAACAACACGGGCGCCGCCGTGGCAGGTGCGGCAGCGGGCTTCGTGGGTGGCTTCCTGGCCGCACAGGGTTTGCAGCGCTTCGATCAGGTGCGTGCCGAGCGTCAGCAATTCAACAACGACGGGGTCGACATCATCCGCGAGCCCGGCCGGACGATCATCGAGGAAGACAACCGCTACTATATCGCGCATGACGAGAACGAGCGGTTCCGCGATCTTGGCTATGATGTTCAGTCGCAGCGGCAGGGCGGCTACGATGTCGCCGACTATGCCAGGCCGGACGGCTCACGCATCTTCACCTACACGGATGACCAGGGCCGGTTGATCCGCCGCGTGCGGCAGTTCCCCGATGGGCGCGAGTTGATCCTGATCGACAACCGTTACACGTCCTATGACCGGAACTTCCAGGACGATGTCGTGGATCTGCCGCCGCCGCCGATCGACCTGCCGCCGGATCGCTACGTGGTGGATGGAGCACGGGCCGACCAGGGGCTCGTCTACGAGGCCCTCGCGGCCCCGCCGGTTGCCCCGCTGCCGCGCCGCTACACGCTCGATCAGGTCAGATACAGCCCGGACCTGCGCAACCGGATGCGCAGCGTCAACCTGAATTCGATCACGTTCGATACGGCTTCATGGACGGTGTCGCCCGACCAGGCGACGCGTTTGGCGGCCATCGCGGGAGCCATCAACGCGGCGGTTCGGCGTGACCCACGTGAGATCTTCATGGTGGAGGGCTATACGGACGCGGTCGGCAACGCGGTCGACAACCTGTCGCTCTCGGATCGCCGCGCCCAATCGGTCGCGACCATTCTGACGCGTGACTTCCAGGTGCCGGCCGAGAACCTCGTGACCCAAGGCTACGGCTCGCAATACCCTAGGGAGCAGACGCAAGGCCCGAGTGCCGTGAACCGGCGCGTGGCGGTTCGGCGCATCACACCGCTCCTCGCGAACCAATAGCCGAGGGGTCGGCAACGCCCCCCTGCCACGAAGTTCGGGCCGGGTCATCCGTCGGGGACCCGGCCCGAACTTCGTGGCGCTTGGTGCGCAAGTGCCTCATCCACAGCTTTGCCACCTGGGTCCACACCACGGTGTGGTTGGCGAGGCTCACACAACCAACTCAGCGCAACATATTCAAGTTGCGTCCATCTTGCAGGCAGACGAGCCGCGAACGGCTGTCAATTACGTCGGCTTCGCGGCGAGGGCGGGGCTATAATCCAGCCCTGTGCCGCATTTCTGCCTTTCTGGGGAGGTCTGAAGCGCAATCTTGACCGTTCGGAAACCTTGTCGTGTTATGCGCCCGACGCAAAGCAGGTTAATGGGGCCGTAAACACTCGGTGCTATCATGGTTAAACAACAGGTGAGCGCGATGTTAACGTCTTTAAATCTAAGCAAGATGATCGACGTCGACGCGAGCTTGAACATGCCGTGCAACATTGGCAAAGTCGCAATATGGGCCACCGCATGACGTGCGGTACGGCACTGCGCACACTCGGGCAACGCGGATGATGGCTCGCTTGTCCCGTTGTCTCGGCCTTCTCACGATCTTTGGATGTTCCGTGTTTTTGGCCGGCTGCGCGACCCAGCCGGTGGCGCGGGTCAGCCGGCTCGGGGGCCGCGTCTGGGACCCGAAACTCGGCGTATGGTCAAGCCCCCAAGTGGTAGCGGACGGCGATCCTGTTCCACGGGGTGGTGGTGGCTATCTGACGGGGCGCCCCTATGTGATCGGCGGCCGAACCTATGTGCCCAGTCAGAATGCGACCGGCTATGCGGCCATCGGCACGGCCTCCTGGTACGGCGATGCCTTCCACGGGCGCCGAACCGCCAATGGCGAGGTGTTCGACAAGAGATCCATCTCGGCCGCGCACCCGACGCTGCCGCTGCCTTGCTATGTCCGTGTCACCAATATGAAGAACGGCCGCTCGATGATCGTGCGGGTGAATGATCGCGGGCCCTATCATGGCGGTCGCGTCATGGACGTATCGCAGCGCGTGGCTGAGGCCCTGGCGTTTCGCGGCGAAGGTACGGCGCGCGTCAAGGTCGAATATGTCGGTCGTGCGCCCCTGTCGGGGTCGGACGACGAGGTTCTCATGGCCAGCCTTCGAAACGACGGCGTACCGGCGCAACTCAATGGCATGCCCGCGAACCCGGTCATGGTGGCCGATGCGTCGGATGATCCGCAGCCAAGCCCGGTGGCTCCGGCCCCGCAACCAGCTGCCCTTCGCCCCACAGAACCCGAAACGCGGGCCGAAGAGGATGTCACCCCGACGATCGCACCCGTCCGGACTGGTGCGGTTCCCGTGCCGCCCGCCCGTCCTTTCAGCCTGAGCGAGCCTGCCTTTCCGGCTTCGGTGCAGAAGCGATCGCGGCGGCGCGTTGCAGAACAACCAACCCTCGTCCTTCCGCCGGTCCCCGGCCGAGCGTCCCCACTGATCCGGCGGGCCTCCGTACCTATCTCGCGGCGGCAGGCACTCCTGGACACCGGGCAATCCGGACGCGAGTGAGGTCCGGGCCGTTTGGGTCGAGACACGATATGACGCGACTTGGTGCCGGATGGCGATGCAGGCCTGTCGTGCGCAGTCTCGTACTCGCCGTTGCGACTCTCGTCTCGGCAACACCGGCGCCGGCTCTTGGCGTTGACGACTATCAGACCATCGCGCCCTTCGCTTACCTCGTGGACGCCGGTACCGGGACAGTGCTGTACGGCAAGAACAGCGAGGCGCCGATGATGCCGGCTTCGACCACAAAGGTCATGACCGCCGAGGTGATCTTCCATGAATTGAAAGAAGGACGCCTGAAGCTCGACGACAAATTCGTGGTCTCGGAACATGCGTGGCGGGACGGCGGGACACGCTCGGGCGGCTCGACCATGTTCCTGGCGGTCAACTCCTCGGTGCGGGTGGAGGACCTGCTGCGCGGCCTCATCATCCAGTCGGGCAACGACGCCGCCATTACCTTAGCCGAGGGCGTGTCAGGTTCCGAAGAAGCCTTTGCGCGCCGCATGAACGATCGTGCCAAGGCGATCGGCATGGCCCATTCGAACTTCACCAATCCCTGGGGTCGCGGCGACCCCGATCATCGGGTGACGGCGAGCGACATGGCCCGGCTCGCCGAATACGTGATCGACACCTACCCGGACCTCTACAAGATCTTTGGCGAGCGCGAGTTCACCTGGAACAAGATCCGGCAGCCGAACCGCAACCCCCTTCTGCTGATGAACATCGGCGCCGACGGCCTGAAGACGGGCGATCTCGCCGAGAGCGGCTTCGGCCTCGTCGGGTCTGCAGTGCAGAACGACGAACGCCTCATCGTCGTGGTCAATGGACTAAAGACGGCGCGCGACCGGGCCAACGAGTCGCAAAAACTGCTCGCCTGGGGATTTCGCACCTTCGAGGAACGCGCCTTGTTCGCGGCGGGCGAAACGGTCGGCACAGCGTCGGTGTTCGGCGGCACCCAATCCGACGTGAGTCTCGGAACGACGAAACCGATCAGGATTTTGGTGCCGCGCGGCTCGGGCGATCGGCTGTCGGGGCGCATCGTCTATACGGGTCCTCTGATGGCGCCCGTTGCACGCGGAACAGAGGTCGCACGCCTCGTCATCTCGCGTGGCGCGACCGAGTTGATGGAAACGCCATTGCAGACCACCGAGGATGTCGGCGTGGGCTCGCTGCAGCGACGCGCGCTCGACGCCGGGATCGAACTGGTGAGTGGCTTCATCCGCGAACGTCTGGCCCGGCATTGAGCGCATGAACGCAGGCTTCCTGATCACGCTGGAGGGGGGCGAAGGGGTCGGCAAGTCCACCCAGGTCCGGCGGCTTGTCGCCCGCCTGGAGGCCGCCGGACGGCGGGCTCTCGCCACACGCGAGCCCGGTGGATCGGCCAAGGCCGAGGCGATCCGCGGGCTGCTTCTCTCCGGCGCAGTGGCTCCGTTCGGGCCGGCGGCCGAAGCTCTCCTGTTCGCGGCGGCCCGCGTCGACCATCTGGATCGGCTGATCCGGCCGGCGCTCGCCCAGGGCACGATTGTGGTGTCCGATCGCTTCATCGACTCGACGCGGGTCTACCAGGGGATCGACCGTCGGGTGGAACCGCGCTTTCTTGTGGCGCTCGAAACCGTGACGGTCGGCGCGACGCGGCCCGACCTGACGATCATTCTCGACCTGCCCAGTGCCGTCGGTCTCGCGCGTGCGGCCGCACGTCGGGCACCGTCAGCGATCCCCGATCGCTTCGAGCGGGAGGCCTTGGCGTTCCACGACGGCCTGCGCCGGGGATTTCTCACGATCGCCGCGGCGGAACCCGATCGCTGCGCGGTGGTCGACGCCGAGGCCTCGGCCGACGAGGCCGCTGAACGAATCTGGCGGGTGGTCGAAACCCGGCTGCTCACGCCCCGGTCCTCGGCTCCATGAGGTCGCCCGCCCGCATGGAGCAAGACGAGGACGAGGGCCCGCGCCCGCCGTGGCGGACCACCGGTCTCGTCGGGCACGGCCCGGCCGAGCAACACCTGCTCGACGCCTACCGGACGGAGCGCCTGCATCATGCCTGGCTGATCGGCGGACCGGCCGGCATCGGCAAGGCGACGCTGGCCTGGCGTTTCGCGCGTTTCCTGCTCACCCATTCCGATCCGCGTGCCCGCGCCGTGCAGGAAGCGACGACCCTGGCGGTCACGCCGGAGGCACCGGCGGCCCAGCGCATTGCGGCCGGCAGCCACGGCGACGTCGTGGCACTTCGGCGCGAGTGGAACGAAAAAACCAAAAAGCTCTTTTCCGAAATCCGCGTCGACGATGTGCGGCGCGCGCTCGGCCTCTTCCAGAACGCGGCCGGTGCGGGCGGCTACCGGGTCTGCATCATCGACAGCGCCGAAGATCTTAACCGTTCAAGCGCTAACGCGCTCCTGAAGATCATCGAAGAGCCCCCGCCCCGCTCGCTGTTCATGATCCTGGCTCATCGACCCGGACAGGTGATGCCGACGCTCGTCTCGCGGTGCCGACGGCTCACACTCGCGGCTCTGAGCGACGACGAGGTGATCGAGGCTCTCGACGGGCTGGGCGACGGCGAAACGGCGATGCCGGACGAGCGCCTGCGCGCGGCTGCGGCGCGGTCCCAGGGCTCGGTCGCGGAAGCGCTCCGCCTGCTCGGCGGCGATGCTCTCGATCTCGATCAGGCCGTCCGTCAGGTTCTCGACCGCCTGCCGAACGTCGACTGGCGCTCTGTGCATCGGCTCGCCGACACGGTGGGGTTCTCGGACGATCGGTTCGCCCTCATGATCGAGGCGCTGTTCGACGAGATCGCGGCACGTCTGAGGCGCGGCGCCGCGCAGGGACAGCCGACCGCCGACCTTGCGCGTCTCGCGGGGGCCTGGGAGCGGGTGCGCGTCACCGCCCGCGAGGCGAGTGTCCTCAACCTCGACAAACGGCCCGTGCTTCTCTCCATCATGGCCGAACTCGCCGAGGCGACGCCGCTTTCGCGCTGAGGCGACGCGGGCGACCGCGCTCAGGGGTTGACCGGACGCCGGCTTCCCCGGAAAAGACAGGCATGACGTTTCCGCGGGGAGCAGCGCCGTCGGCCACGGCCGGCCACGGCTCCGTGCAACCTTGATGGACATTATGGCCGGCCGCCCCACCTTCTATCTGACGTCCGCCATTCCTTATGCGAACGGCGCGCCGCATATCGGGCATGCCTATGAGCGCATCGCTTCGGATGCGATCAGCCGCTTCAAGCGCCTGGACGGGTATGACGTCCTCGTCATGTCCGGCATGGACGAGCATGGCCAGAAGATGCAGCAGACAGCCGCCCGCGAAGGCTTGACGCCGCAGGGCCTCGCCGACCGCACCGCAGGCCAGTTCCGCGCCATGGCGAGCGCCCTGAACGTGCCGGCCGACGACCTGATCCGCACCACCGATCCGCGCCACGCCGCCTGCGCCCAGGAACTCTGGACCCGGATGGCCGCCAAGGGCGACATCTATCTCTCGACTTATGCGGGCTGGTATTCGGTTCGCGACGAAGCCTATTACGACGAAGGTGAACTCACGCTCCACGCGGACGGACGGCGCCTTGCCCCGACCGGCACCCCGGTCGAATGGGTCGAGGAATCGAGCTATTTCTTCAAGCTCTCGGCCTATGCGGAGCGGCTGCTCGATCATTACGCCCGCCAGCCGGATTTCGTGACGCCGGAGGCCTATCGCAACGAGATCGTGAGCTTCGTGTCGCGCGGACTGACCGATCTCTCGATCAGCCGCACCACATTCGATTGGGGCATCCCGGTTCCGGGCGATCCAAAACATGTGATGTACGTCTGGGTCGACGCGCTCGCCAACTACCTCACCGGCACCGGCTTCCCGGACCCGGCCGCCGAGCGGTCCCGCTTTTGGCCCGCGCAGGTGCATAATATCGGCAAGGACATCACGCGGTTTCACGCCATCTACTGGCCGGCCTTCCTGATGTCCGCGGACCTCCCCCTGCCCCATCAGGTCGTCGTGCACGGCTTCCTGTTCAACAAGGGCGAGAAGATGTCGAAATCAGTCGGCAACGTCATCGACCCGATGGCATTGGCTGAGACCTATGGGATCGATCAGCTTCGCTATTTTTTCTTGCGCGAAGTGCCGTTCGGGCAGGACGGAAACTATTCGCACGAGGCGATCGTCAACCGGATCAATGCCGATCTTGCCAACGATCTCGGCAATCTGGCGCAGCGCTCCTTGTCCATGATCGCCAAGAACTGCGGCGGCCTGGTGCCGACGCCCGGCGCCTTCTCAGATGCCGACCAGGCCATTCTGGCGCAGGCGGACGGCCTGCTCGCGGCGGCCCGGAGCCAGATGCAGGGCTTCGCGCTGCATGGCATGATCGGTGACATCTGGCGCGTCGTCGCCGAAGCCAACCGCTATTTCGCGACCGAAGAGCCATGGATCAAGCGCAAGAGCGATCCAGCGCGCATGAACACGATTCTTTACGTGACGGCCGAGGTGCTGCGCGCCGTGGCCATCCTGACCCAGCCGGTCATGCCGGGTTCAATGGCCCGGCTGCTCGACCTTCTGGGCGTGCCGCCCGAGGCGAGGGACTTCGCGGCGCTCGGACCCAACCATCGCCTCGCGGCCGGTACGGCACTGCCGACGCCGGCGGGGATCTTTCCGCGCTTCGTCGAGCCGGACGCCGAGACGGTTGCGAGCGCCTGATGCTGATCGACAGCCACTGCCACCTCGACTTTCCCGACTTCGCGGAGGAACTCGACGCCGTCGTGGGACGCGCCAGGGCCGCAGGCATTGGCCGCATGATCACGATCTCGACGCGGGTGAGCCGGTTCGCGGCGATCTCGGCCCTGGCCGAGCGCTTCGCGGAGGTCTTCTGCACGGTCGGCACGCATCCCCACCAGGCCGATGAGGAACCGGACGTGAGCGTCGCGGATCTGATCCGGCTGTCGGGCCATCCCCGCTGCGTCGGCATCGGCGAGGCCGGGCTCGACTACCACTACGACAAGGCCCCACGCGATGTCGCGGCTCGGGTGTTCCGCACCCACATTGCAGCGGCGCGCGAGACCGGTCTGCCGCTCGTGATCCACTCCCGCGATGCCGACGACGACATGGCGGCCATCCTGCGTGAGGAGCACAGGAATGGTCCGTTCAAGGCGGTTCTCCATTGTTTCACCTCGTCGGCCGGGCTGGCGCAGACGGGCGTCGACCTCGGCCTCTTCGTCTCCTTCTCGGGCGTTCTCACCTTCAAGAATTCAGAGGCGCTCCGGGCCATTGCCAAGACCGTGCCGCTGGATCGGCTGTTGGTCGAGACCGACGCTCCCTTCCTGGCGCCCGTGCCGCACCGGGGGAAACGCAACGAGCCGGCTTTCGTCGTCGAAACCGCACGGGTTTTGGCGGATGTCGTGGGGATCGAGGTCGACGCTCTGCACGCCCAGACCACCGCCAATGTCCACCGGCTCTTCGGCAAGCTGCCGCCGATCGAGAAAGGCGCCGCCGCATGAGCCTCGTCGTCACGGTCCTGGGCTGCGGCTCCTCGGGGGGCGTTCCGCGTCTCGGTCAGGGCTGGGGCGATTGCGATCCGACGAACTCGAAGAACCGCCGCACGCGCTGTTCGATCCTGGTAGAGCGAACCGCGGCGGATGGCGGGCGGACCACCGTACTGGTCGACACCTCGCCCGACTTGCGTGAGCAACTGCTCCGTACCGGCACTGACCGGCTCGACGGGATCGTCCTGACACATTCGCATGCGGATCACACGCATGGCATCGACGACGTCCGGCCGCTTGTCATTCACATGCGGCGCCGCATCCCGATCTACATGGATGCCCCAACCTGGAACATCGTGGGGCGCGCATTTTCCTATATTTTCGAAACGCCGTCGGGCAGCATGTATCCGCCGCTGCTCGACCGCCATGAGATCACGCCCCTCGACGAGCTGACGATCACCGGACCGGGTGGCCCGATCACTCTGATGCCGTTCGAACTGGATCATGGGGAGATCCCGGCGCTTGGCCTTCGTATCGGGTCCTTCGCGTATATGCCGGATGTCAAGCGGGTGCCGGATGCGGCCATCCCGGCGCTTTCGGGCCTGTCGATCCTGATGATCGACGCCCTTCGTTATCAGACCCACCCGTCACACTTCTCGCTCGCCGAGGCTCTCGACTGGATCGAGCGTCTCAAGCCGGAAACTGCGATTCTGACGAACCTGCATACGGATCTCGACTACGCGCGCCTCTCCGCGGAAGTGCCCCCGCACGTCCGGGCTGCATTCGACGGCTTGCAAATCGATCTGTCGGAGGGCGATCAAAACAGGTGAAGC
Source organism: Lichenifustis flavocetrariae (assembly GCF_026130545.1). Lineage (GTDB taxonomy): Bacteria > Pseudomonadota > Alphaproteobacteria > Rhizobiales > Beijerinckiaceae > Lichenihabitans > Lichenihabitans flavocetrariae. Next base: position 172,739 of record NZ_JAMOIM010000003.1, read on the forward strand.
AGGACCGATGTATTTGAGTCCACTTAGCTCCGGAGCATTCCGCAGAATTGGCGGCTCGGCCTCAACGATCTCGATGCTGAGTGGCCTATGAGGATAGCATCTCGAAGCATGCCCTACGGTCGATGCGCCATCGATGGTGGCTAACAGCGAGACTGAGGAACGGCGGGGTCAGGTTGGCCGGACAGCCTCGCGCCTGACCCGATATCCGATCCTATTGCTTGGCCAAGCACCCCTGCGAAAAATCCTTCCAGGTCATGCCGCTGGCAGCGCCGTTCTTCTTCATGCTCGACCATTGATGGCCACATTCCCGCATGCGGGACCGCGCCGCGTTGCGCGACTGGGCCGCGTCGGCGCCAGGCACGTCCTTTGCGGCTGAATTGGTGGTGTCAGCCACCAGGCGGCTCGCCGGAAGGGCCTGATTCACGGGTGTGCTCGACCGAGGATCTGTGCCGGACATTGCGGGCAAGGCCGAAGCCGGGCTCCCCAACAGACCAGGGCCGACGAGGGCGGCAATGGCCAACAACCGGATCAGCGTTCTCATATTCATCGTGGGTCGCGTTGGAGGTCGATACTCAGCCCACAGGTCGGAGGCCTGAGCCTTTCTCGGGGACGTCGGTGGCGAGATCAAGGCTGTCCCCGCGCTTGATCGTGATGCCGGCGCTTGACGTGATCGCGGTCCGGCGTGCAAGCCGAGGCTGTCACTCAAGGAGAACCAGATGCCCTTAACGCTGGCCACGGCCCAAACCCTCGTCACAGCTGCTCTCGCGCATGCCCGCCAGCAGGCGTTCAAGCCGCTCGTGGTCGTGGTTCTCGATGCACGGGGCGCCGTCAAGGCGGCGGCGGCCGAAGACGGAACCTCGCTCAAGCGGTTCGAGATCGCGCACGGCAAGGCCTTCGGGGCGCTCGCCCTTGGCATGGGATCTCGCGCGCTGACCAAGCGGGCCGGCGAACAGCCGAGCTTCATCGCGGCGGTCACGCATGCGGTCGGCGGGAGTCTGATCCCCGTGCCAGGCGGCGTGTTGCTCGTCGACCGGGACGGTACGCACATCGGAGCCGCGGGCGCCTCCGGCTGCCTGTCGGACAATGACGAAGCCGCCCTGCTCGCCGGAATCGCAGCCGCCGGCCTCACCGGCGACACGGGCGCGGCGTAGCGGACGCCGAGGACCGCCTACCCTCCGAAGGGACACCGCTCGACGACCACGAACCGGCCCTCCCGGTCGGGCTGGACGAACAGGCTGAGCGCTTCGACTGTCAACCTGAGCGGCACCTTCGCGAGAAGGTCCCGCAGGACAGGTTCGAGGCGATGCCGGTCGGCTGGCTCCATCGCGCCCGTCAGAGTCATGTGGAACTGGAAATCGTCGAACACATAGGGGTAGCCCCAGGTGTCGAGGTTTTCCACCTGCCTTTGGATCAATGTCTCCGGATGCCGCCGCTCCCGGTCCTCGGGTGTCAGTGGTGCCCGATAGGGATCGAAATGGCGGACACAATCTGCCGCGAGAGCGTCGATAGCCTGCTCGGGAGCCACGGCAACGAGGGCGAGGAAATGGCCCACGACGGCAAGCGTCAGATCGAGCGTGAACGGCTTGCGCCCCTTGCAAAAGCCGGCCAGATCCGCCTGCAATGCCGCCGCGTCGCCGCCTTCGGCCAAGTGAAATGGCGCCTTCAAGGTCGCGTGGAACCCATAGCGCCGCGGCTCGGCGCTCCAGGCGAGACTGAGCGGGTCGTGGAACACGGGATGATCCGGGAAGGGAACATCACGACCCGTCACCGCGTCGTATCCCAGGATCGACGACCCCAGATCCCAGAGTGCTGAATCGGTGGGCGGCGTCGCGTAGATCGCGTAGCGCGTCATTGAAGTTCCTGCCTCGGGTCATGCCGGCCGCTGCTTTACCGGCGCAGGCCGTTCTTTTAGGGTCTTTCGGTCCGCAGGGGAATGATGCGGTCGACTTGGGGGCACTCGAATGGAGCGATCACAAGCGACGGCGGAGGTCCCACGCCTGGGATTCATGTCGTCTGGCACTCCGGAAGCCGACACCGCGCTCCGTGTGCTCACCGACCGCTACGGGTGCGTCGCGCCAGAGAAGGCGGATGTTCTGGTGGCGCTTGGCGGGGACGGCCTCATGCTGCAGGCGCTGCACAAGGCCATGGAGTTGCGCAAGCCGATCTACGGCATGAACCGCGGCACGGTCGGCTTTCTGATGAACGAATATGCGGTCGACGACCTGATCGGGCGCATCGCGGCCGCCAAACCCTCGATTGTTCATCCGCTCGTGATGTCGGCAGAAACCGTGGACGGCTCGATCGTCACGGCGCGCGCCATCAACGAAGTGGCATTATGGCGTCAGTCCTATCAGGCTGCAAAGATGCGGGTCTCGGTCGATGGAAAGGAACGGCTCGACGAACTGGTCGCCGACGGAATGATGATCGCGACGCCCGCGGGATCCACGGCCTATAATCTTTCGGCCAATGGACCGATTTTGCCTCTGGACGCACCCTTGATGGCACTGACCCCGATCTCGGCCTTCCGGCCGCGACGCTGGCGCGGCGCACTGCTGCCGGACCGTGCCAAGGTGACGATCGACGTGCTGGAGGCCGAGAAGCGACCGGTGGCCTCAACGGCCGACCAGGTCGAGGTCAAGAACGTGATCCGCATGACGGTGTGGATGGATCATCAGATGGGCCTCGTGTTGCTGCACGATCCCGGACATTCGTTGGACGAGCGCATTCTGCGGGAGCAATTCGGCTACTGACGCCGGACAGCGCCAGTGCAGACCGGCCGGGCTTCGCGTTGGACGGGTAACTACAACCATCGAAGCGTCTCTCACGCGCAGAGGCGTGAAACCGAAGACTACGCGGCCGACAGAAGAGGCACACGGCCGACGGGCGCAACCGATGGGATCCTCCGGAGCGCCGGACCCGCCATCGGTTGTGCAACCGGCGGCGCTTCGAGCGCCCACATCGAGGCCTTCAGGCTGTCGCGCAAGGACTCTGCCTCGAAGCGGCGGAGCAAGGCCGCGACCCGCATGAACTCGGGATTCTCGGTTCGGGTACAGACCTGAAGCACATGAGTGACGGCAGGACGGAGGAGGTCTGAACGGACCGCCGCGGCCTGCGTTCCATGGCGTGCAACGGCTTCGAGGGCCGCGCAGAACACCGGGAGGAGCGCGGACGGCATGGCGGCCTTGCCGTAGAGCGACGCGAACCCGAGACCCATGGGGGACCGCAGATGGCCCATGGCCGTCTTCGACGAGACGCCCGCGAGTTGGGACAGGGCAGCCGCGAACAATTCGAGGTTGCCGCTCAGCAGTGAACGCAGAAGAAGCGCCGGCGTCAGATGACCGATCGCCCGGAGATGCGCGGCGAGATCGAGGGGGCCCTGAACGCCCAGGCTTCGGGCGCTGGTCGCGGCAATCGTCACCGCACCCTTTTCGCGTCCCTCACGCTTGATGCAATCGGCCCGCTGCGGCGACATCCAGGCGCAGGACATGGCGAAGGCCGTCAGGGCTTCGGCCGTCACGACGACGAGATCGTGACGCGTGGCCGGATCGAGATCGGTCCGCATCAGCAGCACCTCGCGCATCTCGGCATCGTGACCGAAGCGATCGACGATGCGGCGGAGAAGAGGCGGCGACAGCCGGCTCGACACATTGGCGGCGAGCGCGAGAACGGCGTCACGCCCGGCGATCTCGACCAGTGCCGCGGCCACGGCCCCGGACACGCCGGCTCGGGACGCCACCGCGACCTGCGCCGCCGTATCGCCCACCGCGACCGCATCGACGAGGTCTCCATCCGCCAGGAGGCACGAGGCCCGAAGCACCGGAACGGCGACGCGGCTGTCGTCGCGCGACAGAGCGACGACCACATAGCGGGGCACGTCGACACTGCCGGCCGCTGCCTCGGCCAGCGCGCAACGCACCAGCAGCGACGGATCGTCGAGGAGCGCGGAAAGCATCCGGTCGAGATGGATGGTGCGCTGACGATCCGTGCCGACCGTACCGCAAGCACCGACGAGCGCCCGGGCCGCGTCGGCCCGGGCCTGGGCGGGCGCGTCTGCAACCCATCGGAGAAATCGTTCCAAGACCATCGCGGGACCTTCGGCCGGATTCGCTGCCCACGCGGCATGCGGCTCCGTGGTCGAATCATCTCTGGTTTATGGTAAAGGCCATGTTAAGCGCGCCTTTGCGCGATCAGCTCTGAGAAGGAAATCCATGCGCTCCGTGCTGGTTGTGCCGGTCACCGACCCAAAAGCCCTCGATGCGGCCTTCGCGGCCGCTGCCGATGCCATCGTGCTTGATCTCGTCACCGACCGGAAGAGAGATCCCACAGCTCGCGTGGCCGTCCGGCGGACGGCACGCGACATTCTCCGGGCCGCGCAGATCGACGCGCATCGCCCTCACCTTTATGTCCGGCTCGAAGGTCTGGACGAGGATGCCTTCGATGATGACCTCTCGGCGGTCATGATCGGGGAACCCGACGGCATTCTTCTGGCCGGCAGCCGATCGGGGATCGACGTGCAGCATCTGGGCGCGAAGCTGGCGGTTCAGGAAGCCGAATACGGCCTGACGGACGGCGAAACCGGTGTCATCGCGGAGGCGGGCGCAAGCGCGCGCGCACTGTTCACCCTTGCGAGCTACGACGGAGCAAGCGCCCGACTTGTCGGACTGACATGGCACGCAGAGCGTCTGGCTCTCGATCTCGGCAGCGATCACGATGTGACCGAACTCGCCGATTTCGCGCCGTTCCAGACCGTGCGGCACCTGACCCTCTTCGCCGCTCGGGCGGCCGAAGTCGCGGCGCTCGATACAGCGAGCGCAATTGTCGACGAGACCCTCTTCCTGGCCGAATGTCAGGCTGCCCGACGGCATGGCTTCAACGCCAAGTTGACGACGTCGCCCAGCCAGGTCGCCATCATCAATGCCGTCTTCAGCCGCGATCCGGCTTGAACAAGAGGTCCGTTGCGGACGCGCCGGAATCGCCATTTACCGCAAAGAGCAACAATCAGTTAGACCGACACATGCCTGTCAAGACGCGCTGCTAACGGCTGCGGCTCAGGTTAAGCAAAGGGACGAAGATGGCACGCACTCCTCACGGCATCGCACTGGTTTCGGCTCTGGCGCTGCAAGCAGCCGCGGGCGCTGCCCATGCGCAAGCGCCCGAAGCCCTAGTTTCGGCCGCGAAAGGCGAGGGCCAGTTGACCGTGATCGCCCTCCCGCATGACTGGTGCGGTTACGGCGCCATCATCGACGGCTTCAAGGCCAAATACGGCGTCAAGATCAACGAACTCAATCCCGATGCCGGCTCTGGCGACGAGGTCGAGGCCATCAAGGCCAACAAGGGCAACACGGGCTCTCAGGCCCCGGACGTGATCGACGTCGGCTTGTCGTTCGGCCCGCAGGCCAAGACCGACAAGCTGACGCAGCCCTACAAGGTCTCGACCTGGGACACGATCCCGGCCGACCAGAAGGATGCCGACGGCTATTGGACGGGCGATTACTACGGCGTGCTGGCCTTCGAGGTGAACACCGACATCATCAAGAAGGCGCCGACCGATTGGGCGGACCTGCTGGGTGACGACTACAAGAACTCGGTGGCCCTGGCCGGCGATCCACGCACCTCCAACCAAGCCATTCAGGCCGTCTACGCCGCGGGCCTGTCTGTCGCCAAGGGCGACGCCGCGAAGGCCGGGGCCGCGGGCCTCGACTATTTCGGCAAGCTGAACAAGGCCGGCAATTTCGTGCCGACGATCGGCAAGGCGGCGTCGGTCGCTCAAGGCGCAACGCCTCTGGTGGTCCGGTGGGATTACAACGCGCTGACGGATCGCGACACGCTCAAGGGCAACCCCACGATCGACGTGGTGGTGCCGAAGACGGGTGTCGTGGCAGGCGTCTACGTGCAGGCGATCAGCGCTTTCGCGCCCCATCCGAACGCCGCCAAGCTCTGGCTCGAATATCTCTACTCCGACGAGGGACAGGGCGGCTTTCTCAAGGGATATTGCCATCCCGTCCGCTTCGCCGACCTGGTCAAGAACAAGAAGGTCGACGCGGCCGTTATGAGCAAACTGCCGCCGGCAGAAGCCTATGAGCATGCGGTGTTCCCGAGCCTGGCCGAACAGGACAGCTCCAAGGCAGAGATCACCAAGCAGTGGGATTCGGCGGTCGGCGCGAACGTCAAGTAGGCGAACGGTCGTCACCGGGAGGCGGGACAACCGCCGCGGCAATCCAGGCCAAATTGTTTGGTTCTGGATTGCTTTGCTCGGCTCCCGCTGATGAACTTCAAAGGCGGCCGGATATATTCCGACCGTCGCTTCGCCTGCCGCAACCTGACCGGATCACGATCTCCCCATGGAGCAGCCCCTCGAAGCCTTGGCGCTACCGACGGCCCAGCCGTCGCGGCCCCTCCGGCGTCTGCCGACGATGCCGCTGGCATGGCTTGGAGTCGTTCCGTTCTTCGTCTTCGCCCTCATGTTCCTGCTCCTGCCGACGCTGTTCCTGATCGCCGGAGCGTTCCAGGATCCCGACGGCCATTTCACGCTGCAGAACCTGCGCGACCTTCTCGCGCCCAACATCATCAGCGCTTATTGGATCTCGATCGAGATCAGTGCGGCGTCAGCGCTTGGCGGAGCTTTCTTCGGAGCCCTGCTGGCGGCGGCGGTCGTGCTCAACGGCCTGCCCGGCTGGCTCCGGCCGACGCTCATGACCTTCAGCGGCGTGGCGTCGAATTTCGCCGGCCTTCCGCTCGCCTTCGCGTTTCTGGCAACCCTCGGCCGCATGGGGCTCGTGACGGTGCTGCTGTCGAGCCTGCTGGGGTTCAACCTCTATCGCACCGGCTTCAACATCCTGAGTTTCTGGGGCCTCACGATCACCTATCTGTATTTTCAGATCCCGCTCATGGTGTTGATCCTCACGCCGGCGCTCGATGGGTTGAAGAAGGAATGGCGCGAGGCATCGCAGACGCTTGGCGCGACGCCCTGGCAATATTGGCGCATGATCGCCTTTCCGGTGCTGTGGCCGAGCCTGCTCGGCACCACGCTGCTGCTCTTCGCCAATTCCTTCGGCGCGGTGGCGACCGCCTATGGGCTGACGGGTAGCACGCTCAACATCGTTACCATCCTGCTCTATGCGCAGATCCGGGGAGACGTGCTGCACAACCAGAACCTCGGCTATGCGCTGGCTCTCGGCATGATCGTCATCACGGGCCTGTCCAACGTGGCCTATATCGTGTTGCGCACGCGCAGCGAGAGGTGGCTGAAATGAAGCGCGCCCGTCTCGGCCCCTGGATCGCCGTCATCCTCGGCGCGATCTACTTCCTGGTGCCGCTCATCGCGACTTTCGAATTCTCACTCCGGGTGCGCCGCAACCAGTATAGTTTCGACGCCTATGCCAATGTGTTGGGCGATCCGCATTTCCAGGCCTCGTTCCTGTATTCGACGCTCATCGCTTTCGCGACGATCGTGGTCGGCGTGATGCTGGTCGTACCGACCGCCTATTGGGTTCAGTTGCGACTGCCCAAACTCCGGCCCGTCATCGAATTCATCACGCTGCTGCCGCTCGTGGTGCCGGCCATCGTGATCGTCTTCGGCTACCTGCGGATCTACAATTCATCGTCCTGGCTGCCGCTGACTGGCAGCCCCGCTTCGACCAACGTGTTGCTCGTCTTCGGCTACGTGACGCTCGCCCTGCCCTATCTCTACCGCTCGGTCGACACCGGTCTGCGCACCATCGACGTCCGCACGCTGACGGAGGCCGCCGAAAGCCTGGGCGCCCGCTGGCCACGGATCCTCTTCACGATCATCTTTCCGAACGTCCGGGTGGCGATCATCGGTGGCGCGTTCCTGACCTTTGCGATCGTCATCGGTGAATTCACCTTCGCGGCGCTGCTGGACCGTCCGGCCTTCGGCCCCTACCTCCAACTGGTTGGTGCCAATCGGGCCTATGAGCCAGCGGCCCTTTCGATCATCGCCTTCGCGATCACCTGGGCCTGCATGGGCCTCATCCAGATCTTTGGCCGCGACCGCCGCACCGGCGTCGCGGCGCGGCCCTGAGAGCATCCATGACCTTCCTCGTTCTCGACGGCCTTCAGAAAATCTACGGCACCCATCAGGTGGTGCAGCGTTTCGACCTTTCGGTCGAGCGCGGGGAATTCATCTCCTTCCTGGGTTCGAGCGGCTGCGGCAAGACCACGACGCTGCGCATGGTGGCGGGGTTCGAGACGCCCACGGTCGGCACGATTCGGGTTGATGGCCGCGACGTGACACAACTCGCGCCGAACCAGCGCAAGGTCGGCATGGTGTTCCAGAGCTACGCGCTCTTCCCCAACATGACGGTCGCGCAGAACGTCGCCTTCGGGCTGAAGGTAGCGGGCAAATCTCCGGCCGAGATCAAGACACGGGTCGGGGAGATGCTGGAGCTGATCAAGCTTCCCAAGCTCGCGGACCGCTACCCCTACCAGATGTCAGGCGGCCAGCAGCAGCGCGTGGCGCTGGCCCGCGCCATCGCCACGAAGCCGCAGATCCTGCTGCTCGACGAACCCCTCTCGGCGCTCGACGCCAAGATCCGCGTCTCCCTGCGCGACGATATCCGCACCCTGCAGCGTGAGCTCGGCATCACGACGATCTACGTCACGCACGACCAGGAAGAAGCGCTCTCCATGTCCGACCGGATCGTGGTGATGAGCGAGGGCCGCATGGAGCAGGTCGGCACACCGTTCGAGATCTACAACCGGCCGGCGACCCGGTTCGTCGCCTCCTTCGTGGGTCATTTGAATTTGTTGAAGGCCACGGTCGTGGCCCCAAGCGAGGGCCGCATCACCGTCAATGGCCAGGCTATACGGACAGCGGCGGCCCTGAACGGCGTCCCGGTCGGCGCGCCGCTGACCTTGGCTCTACGCCCCGAGGCGATCCGGATCGGCGCGAGCGAGACCGGCAACCGCCTCGACGGCACGATCAGCGATGTCGCCTTTCTGGGGGCGATTGTCCGCATCCGCGTGCAGGTCGGCGACAACCGCCTCTCGCTCGACACTTTCAACAACCCTGGCTCACCGCCACCCGCACGCGGTGAAGCCGTGCATCTCGGCTTTTCTCCCGAAGATCTTCACTCTGTGTCGGACGCGTAGAGCCGAGGACCATAAAAGGTTCTGTGTTTCCGCTGCCGAGCATCGGGCCGTCGATATCGCCCCACATCTCCAAGATCCTTGCCGGGAGACCTATCGTAACGGTGGATGCAGCAATGACCGTCTATCGACCGACCCCGCTGGCCGCGCCCGCCAGCGCCGAAAGTTGATCCCGATCTGACTCCGACAGTCTGTCCGCGCCCGGATCGACGGTCACGGAAGGCGTCGCGGTCGCCAGATAGGCGCTGGCTCCCGGGCCGTTATATTCCTGCGGCTGTGGCGCTGGTCGTCCACCCTGCGCGATGTCGAGGTCTTCGTCGACGGGCGGCGGTTCCGGCAACGTGTCGTGGGCCGGAGGTTCGGGCAGCGCCTGCTCTGGCGCTGGTTTGCAGATCCGGCGCAGGCCCCGCGAGGTGCTGCCGTGCATCGCGAGATCCATATGAATGTGGTTGTAGTGAAAGACGTTGGAGCCCGGTGCCAGCACGGTCGTGAACAAGCCGCAGGCGCCGGCCTGGGCCTCGCGGAGGAACGCCTGTTCCTGCTCGTCGCCGCCCTTCCAGCCCCGCATGACGCTGATCTCGCGTCCGCTGCGCAAGACGAAACCGCCAATGTCGATCGCATTGCCGAAAGCGTGCTCGGACAGGTTGGCACCGCTCTGGTTGTTGATGCCGCGGCAGTTATAGGACCCCATCGTCTTGATCTCGGTGACCGGTTCCCCGAAACGCGCCGACGCGGCCGGTTGCAGTACGCCCGTAACCCAGCTGTCGAGAGCCGGGATCATGGAACAGTCGAGCGTTTCTGTCGCGTTCAGCACCACGGTGCCGTCGGCGAGGCCACGGACCTTGAAGGGATGGTGCAGTCCGCAGATCCCCGGTCCGGTGATTTCCCGGAACGGCTGGATATAGGCCGATTCATGGACGAGGTTCTGGGCCAGGCAGGCCTCTTCGGCATGCGTGCGCCAGGCCGGTCGCTCACGGTAATCGAAGCCCGAGCAGCCCGCGAGCGCCGCGAGGCCGCCCGCGACCGCGATGGCGGGCCAGGACCGATCCCCAAAAAGTGGCAAACAAAAACGCGCCATGGTCGAAGACCGTGGCGCGCGAAGGTTAAATCCGACTGAAGCTGTTTACACTCGATCCGCCAATCCGGCGGCTTTATTGAGCATTGCCCCCACGCGCGGCCATGAACCGATCGAATTCTTCTCGGTCGCGGGCGCGGCGCAGGTTGTCCATATGCTCGGCGAACTCGCGTTCGGCCGCGTCAAGCTTCCGACGCTGTTCGTCGAGCTTTTCGAGTTCGGCCTTGCGCCATTCATCAAAAGCCGCGTTGCCGCTCTTCGTCGCGCCGAAGGGCTGCCAAGCCTGACGCTGCGCCGTGGCGCGGCTCGCGAAATCCGTGAAACGGGCACGCGCGAATTCAAACACGTCCGGCACAGGATATCCCTTTCGTTGCAGAACCTTCCACCCCAGCACCGCGAGGCCGATCGGCCAATAGATCGCAAAGCCGACAACTACGGCCAAGATCTCGACCGGCTTCCATGCGAAAGCCCCGCCGCCGCAGCGCCGGCCCTGCCATGGTCCTCCGGACTGCCCGGCCGCCTGTTCGTATGCGCTCATCTCATCCTCCACCCCACGATGGGGCCACGATGTGAATGTTACGTACATTAACATCAGCGCGGAGCCCGCAGTCGTCAAGAGCGACCGGTAAAATTATCGACGGCCGCGGCCAAGGAGGCCACAATGCTTATCGCCTGCTCATCATCGCGAGCGAAGCGTGGCGATCCAGATCCCTGGCGCTACATGGATTGCCACGGCGGCTTCGCCGCCTCGCAAGGACGCGGCAGGGGTGCCGCATGCACGGGTCAGATGCAAATGCCCAGGCTGGACGCGCCTTAAATCGAGTGACCTACACAAACATGTACGAAAATCAGAACAGATGAGGTTGCTTCAGACGAAGGGTCTGGACCAGCGCGAAGCTCTTGAGATCCGGCAGCCGGCCCTCATCGGCTGAGGCCGCGAGCTCTGCCAGCGGCACCTCGACGACGGTGATGTTTTCATTCTCTTGGGCGAGGCCGCCGCCCTGCCCGGTTCGGTCGGCCGCCGCGAATGGGGCGAGAAAGAGCGTGATCCGCTCGGTCGAAATGCCAGGGCAGGACCAGATCGTGCCGACGAACGTCAGCGCCCCGAGCGTCACCCCGGTTTCCTCCATGGCTTCACGACGGGCGCATTGCTCTTGATCTTCGCCGGCGTCCAGCAGGCCGGCCGGCACTTCCAGAAGATCCGGTTCGCCAGCCAGAAGCACGGGAGCGCGTGGCATGCGGACCAGGAGCGCGACACGGCGTTCACGGTCATAGGGGAGCACCGCGACCGCGCTGCCGTGATCCTCGACCTCGCGGGTGAAACTGGTCGAACCATCGGAGAGCGTGACCTTCGTCATGCTGCTCCAGCCTTTGTAGACTTGCTCCTTGCCCGTGATCTCGACTGTCATCCGCTGCCCCCCGCCTCATCATGGTCACGCCGCCAGAAGGGCCCGGACGGCGGCCTTGCCGGAGCGCAGCGACCCCTCGATTGTCGACGGCAGGCCGTTCTGCACCCAATCGCCGGCCAAAACGACATTTGCAAGAGCAGTGCCGGGCGCGGGGCGCTTGGCATCCTCCTCGGGCAACGCCGCGAAAGTGGCGCGCTTCTCGGTGATGATCTTATGGCGAGGCACAGGGTCAGCCGGCAGGCCGGTCGCGGCCGCGACTTCGCGCCAGATCTCCACCGCAAGTTCATCCTTGTCGCGGCCGAGGAAGCGATCGGCATCGCTGATCGTCACCGAGAGGCGGCCGGGAAAGCGAAAGATCCATTCACTGGCGCTGTTGATGGTCCCGAGCATCGCCGGAAACCCGGGCGGGGCCTCGGCGAGGAAATGCGCGTTGACGATCGACCGGAAGGCGGTCGGCACCGAGAGATCGGGCAGCAGGATCTTGGCCACCGGCGCCGTCACGGCCAGGATCACGCGATCATCGGGGCCGAGCGCGACCGTATCCCCGCCGAAGTCGAGGCCCACGGCTCGACCGTTCTCAATCGCAATCCCACGCAGGCGACGGTCGAAGCCGACCGTGACACCGCGGCGCCCGAGCAGGGCCAGGGCCGGATCCACGAAGGCCTCGGCCAGGCCATCGTGCGCGATCAGTGGCCGACAGGCCGCGCCGCCCTTGGCCAGAGTCTCGCGGATGACGTTGGCGGCGAGTCCCGACGCCGAGGCCGCCGGCTCGGTGTTCAGGGCCGCGACCAGGAAGGGGCGCCACAGCTTGTCGTAGAGCGCACCGCGACACGGCATGGCGGCAGCGATCGGCGTGGCGGACTTCGCACGCAACAATTTGGCGAGGGCCAGATAATCGAACCAGGTCGTGCCGGGCACCCGCCGGCCTGTGGCGAAGATCCACCACGGGATCGGACCCGCGTTGGGCCGCACCTGCCAGCGCTCGCCTGTGGCGAGATCCATGAAGTCGAACACGGCCTCGGCCGGACCCGACATCTTGTCTTCCGCGCCGACCAGCCGGAGATGGTCGCGCACGGCCGTGTTGCCCGACAGAACCAGGTGGTTGCCGTTGTCGATCGCGATGCCGAGTTCGCGGTCGAAATAGGAGCGGCAGCGCCCACCGGCATGGCGCGCCGCTTCATGGACCACGATGTTGAATCGCTGGGGATCGAGTGCCAGCGCGGCCGAGAGGCCGGCGAGACCGGCTCCCACCACATGAACCGTCCCGTCGGGCATCAGAAGATGCCGTGGCGCAGCAAGGCGAGCATCAGGCGACTTTTCGGGACCTTCACCTTTTCGCGCGGCGCCGCAAATCCCTGTTCTTCGAGCTTGCCCAGGATCATGCGATAGACCGCGGCCATCAGGCGCGGCGCGCGGGTGGTGCGCCGGCGTTCCTTCGCCATCAGGGCCTCGGCACGATCGAAATGGCCGCGGGCCCGACCGAGGATGGTGGCGCAGACGTGCGGCAGCGCCGGATGAGCCAGCACGTCCTTCGGCTCCGTCGTGACGATGCCGGCCTGCTCCAGCAATTCGCGCGGCAGGTAGAGGCGCCCCATGTCGGCGTCCTCGTCGAGGTCACGCAGGATGTTGGTCAGTTGCAGGGCCCGGCCGAGATGATGGGCGAGATCTTCACCCACGTCGCCCGAGATGCCGAAGATCTTGACCGAGAGACGGCCGACGGCACTCGCGACGCGATCGCAGTAAAGGTCGAGCGTCGCCTCATCGGGCGCCCGAATGTCCTCGCGCCCGTCCATCTCCATGCCGTCGATGATGGCCAGGAAATCCACGCGGGCCAGCTTAAAGCGCCGCACGGGGTCGAGCAGCCCGACGGTCGCGGCCGTGGTGCGGCCGGCATAGACAGCCTCGATCGCGTCGCGCCAGCGCTTCAGGCCGGCCAGGCGTTCGGGCCGCGTGCCGCCCTCGTCCGCCACGTCATCGACGGCGCGACAGAAGGCGTAGATCTCGTACATGGCGTCGCGCTGCGCCTTCGGCAGCACCCGCATGCCGGCATAGAAGGACGAACCGGAGGCCTGGCGGGCCGCGGTGGGGAACTGCGGACCACTCTCATGATGGGGGGCGGTGCTCACGAATGTCTCGTCGCTGTCGTGGGCCGATGGGCCGGTCGGACGAGGCGGCCCGCAGCCGCGCCGAGCGCGCTGATGACTGCGATGCCCGCAAAGGCCGCTTTGCTGTGATGAACCTTCTGGCTCAAGGGATCGTGGGTTTCGAGGGTGGTCGTGAGGCGCCGCGCAAGGCCGATGATGATGGCCGTCTCGAGACTCAGGCGGAAGTCCCTGACCTGGGAGGGCAGGACGGCGCCGTCGTCGAGCAACAGCATGGTCCGCTGCGCGAGATCCCGCAGGAGGCCGCGCAAGGCCGGCGAGGCTTCCGGCGCGCCGAGTGCCTCGACCGGAACACCGGCCTTCGCGAGGGCGTCGTCGGGGATGTAGACCCGGTCGAGGTCGCGGAAATCCTTCCCGCAGTCCTGGATGTGGTTGATGATCTGCAGCGCGGCGCAGACTGCATCGGACGCCGGCCACGTCGCCTCGCTTTCCCCATGCACATCGAGCACGTAGCGCCCGACCGGCATGGCCGAGAGCGAGCAATAATGCAGGAGATCGGCCCAATCGGCCGTTCGGGGCTTGGTGCAATCGAGCCGGAAAGCGGCCAGGAGATCGAGCGCGTGCCGGGGCGACAGCTTGCGCTCGGCCAGCACGGTGCGGAGCGGTCGCGCCACCGGCTCCGTGTCGGTCCGGCCCAGGAGGCTCGCCTCCATTTGGTCGAGGATCGCGAGCTTCGCGTCGGGTGTCAGCGTGGCGTGGTCCGCGACATCGTCGGCGGCGCGGACGAAATCGTAGAAGGCCATCACGGCCGGCCGGTGTCGGGCCGCGATGAGATGCGACGCGACGGGGAAGTTTTCGTCCGTGGCGCCCTTGCCGGACGCGACATCAGCCGAAGTCGTCATGGAGGCGGATGGTCCCGGTTGTCCCGCGATCCGATCGGATGCGTTTCGCTCCAATAAGATGAAACAGCGGCAAATGCCACAGGATCATGCGGCGCGACGGTGACCGTCGAGCATGCCGGCGGCGCGAAACCACGCCAGCGCATCGGCCAGCGCCTCCCGGTACGGGCGCGCCCGATAGCCCAACTCCCGCTCGGCCTTGGCGGACGAGAAATACATCCGATATCTGGCCATCTTGAGCCCATCCACCGTGGCGAAAGGCTCCTTGCCGGTGAAGCGCGCCACGAATTCAGCCGCATAGGCCAGGGGAAACAGCGGGCCACGCGGCAACTTGACGGTGGGGGGCTTCCGCCCGACGAGTTCCGCGATGACCCGCAGCATGGTGCCGAGATCGACGTCCTCGCCGCCCAAAATATAGCGTTCGCCGATCCGGCCCTTGTCCCAGGCGAGCAGGTGCCCCTCGGCCACGTCGTCGACATGGACGAGATTGAGGCCGGTGTCGATGAAGGCCGGCATCTTGCCGGTCGCGGCCTCGACGATGATGCGACCGGTCGGCGTCGGCTTCACGTCGCGTGGCCCGATCGGCGTCGAGGGCTGCACGATGACGGCCGGGAGCTTCTCGTCCGCGATCATGCGCTCGACCAGCCGCTCGGCCAGGGTTTTGGACCTTTTATAGGCGCCGATCGCCTTGGCAGGGTCCTGCGGCGCCGTCTCGTCGACCGGCCGGCCATCCTGCCGCAGCGCGAGGGTGGCGACGCTGCTCGTATAGACGATGCGCGCGACCCCGGCCGCCTGCGCGGCCTGCATGATCGTGCGGGTGCCCTCAACATTGGCGCGCACGATCTCCTCCGGGTCGGGCGCCCAGAGCCGGTAGTCGGCCGCGACATGGAACAGGTGCTCCACCCCCGCCATGGCGCGGGTCATCGAGGCCGCGTCCCGCAGGTCGCCTTCCACGACCTCGACGTCGAGCCCGGCCACATTCGTGCGCGGGCTCGAAGGCCGCACCAGGACACGGACGCGATGGCCGCGGGCCAGCAGGGCGCGCGCCACGGCCGAGCCGACGAACCCGCTCGCGCCGGTCACCAGGATGGGGGCATTGGTCATGGCACGGCTCGCGGGACGCTTCGGGGTGAGGCCAAGCGGTGGCTACCCGCAGAGGATCGCGAAGGCAAGGCGGGGGATTATGTGTGAGGCTTTGGCGGGTGGGTGGAACCTGATTTTGGCATCGTCCGGCAACGACCGCTTGGGACCCACCCTTGACACTTGGAAGGAAGCCAAAGTGTTGCGAAGGCAGCCGTCCCTTTGCAGAACCGTCGTTTCCAGTTCCACCTGAAATGCGTGTTGACCCTCCACTTGGTGGAGGCCGTACTTGGGTTGTCATGGGAGCGAAGACTTACACTATTGGCGATCTGGCGCGTCTCACCGGGCAACCGGTCAGGCGTATACGGTTCTACTCCGACAAAGGCCTGCTGCCGCCTGCCCGGCGATCCGCGTCCAACTACCGGTTCTACACCGATGAGGACGTGGCCAAGGTTGAACTCATCCATGCATTGCGCGAGGCTGGGGTCAGCCTGGACATGATCGAACGACTTCTGGCGCGCCATCTGACCTTGTCTGATTTGCTGCAAACCCGCCTCGACATCCTTGAAGCGGAAATTGCAGCCAAGAATCGAATGGCCGCCGTCCTTCGTGCCACGCTTCGCGTTCCAAACCCTGCCGATGGTGATCTGAGGAGGATTTGGACCATGAGCAACCTGAGCAACCAGCAGATGAGGGCCCGCGTCGAACGGTTCGTTGACCGCATAGCCGCGGGTACGACCCTCAGTAGAGAGTGGCGGCGGCAAGTCTTAAACATGAGCATGCCAGAGCTGCCCGAAGTCCCAACGGCGGAACAGCTATCCGCCTGGGCCGAGCTTTCGGCCTTGTTATCCGACCCCTCGTTCGAGCGCGAGGTACAAGAGGGTACGAAGGAATTCTGGACCAATGCGCTCGACCCTGCCGCGTACGAGGTCGCCTCGACCAAGGCGTACGAGGTTGCAACCAGGGGCGTAGCTGATGGGCTCTCACCACAGAGTGCTCGGGCTCAGATCATCGCCCGTGACTGGCTCGAAGGATCGGCCCGTGCTTTAGGCCGAAACCCTGACTGCGCATTCCGCGAGTGGCATTTCACTCAGTACGAGAGGAATGCTGGTCGTCTCGGACGGTATCGTGAACTGGTCACCATCCTGCACGGCGACACACCGCTCGCAGCAGATCGGAAGGTCTGGAGTTGGCTCAACGACGCGATGAGGAGCCTCCAGCTATCCTGTTGAGGCGCTGCAATCGGAGGTCCGCTCGGGCGTCCATAACCAGAAGCAGACCTTCCGCTCTCCCGCTGCTGCCGACTTTAGCCTGAGCATCAAGCCTCAGATCTCCCCCCTACCCGCCCGCGCAATCGGCTTAGACATGGGATAGCCACCGTGGGCACCATGCTTATGCACAACGGGTCCATCGTCGACATAGCCGAGAGCGCGGTAGAAGCGATGTGCGCTCTCGGTGCTGGTGAGGGTGCAGCGCGTGCTGCCGCGTGCGCTGGCCCGTTGTTCGAGGGACTGCATCTTGGCCCGGCTGATGCCGAGGAATCGCGCTTCGGGCGACACATCGTTCAGCGTGATCTCTCCGGCGTCCGTGACAGACCCGGCCGCCAGGATGGTCGATCCCTCGACCCGCCACCAGCACCGAATTGTCCGACTTGCGAATCCATGCGCGGATGTTGTCGGGCGTCTTGTTCGCGAGCCAGCGCGCCAGGATTTCCGGATCGTCGCCATGGTCGACGGCGCGGAGGTCCGAGATCGAACGCCGCAGAACCTCGCAGATGCCCGCGGCCTCGGCCAGGATCGCCTCCCGTATCACCATGACGCGCCCGAAAAAAGCTGCCTGCCAAGGGGCTGAACAATTCGGGCGCCGCTCCATCGAGCGACGCCCCTTCTCATTCAATATCAGTGTTCCGAAGACCTCGACGAAGCTCGTCGTCGATCCTTAAGCCGCCACTGCCTTTTCGGCCGCCAGCGGCACCGACGCGATGGTCTTCAGGATCTGCGACGCGATCTGGTAGGGGTCGCCTTGCGAATTCGGGCGGCGGTCTTCCAGGTAGCCCTTGTAGCCATTGTTCACGAAGCTGTGGGGCACGCGGATCGAGGCGCCGCGGTCGGCCACGCCGTAGCTGAACTGGTGGATCGACGCCGTCTCATGCTTGCCGGTGAGGCGCATGTGGTTATCGGGACCGTAGACCGCGATGTGGTCTTCGCGAGCTTCCTCGAAAGCCTTCATCAGCTTCTCGAAATACTCCTTGCCGCCCACTTCGCGCATGTAGGTGGTCGAGAAGTTCGCATGCATCCCCGAGCCGTTCCAGTCGGTGTCCCCGAGCGGCTTGCAGTGATATTCAACGTCGACACCGTATTTCTCGGTCAGGCGCTGCAGGAGATAGCGGGCCATCCACACTTCGTCAGCAGCCCTCTTGGAGCCCTTGCCGAAGATCTGGAATTCCCACTGGCCCTTGGCCACTTCGGCGTTGATGCCTTCATGGTTGATGCCGGCCGCGAGGCAGATATCGAGATGTTCCTCGACGATCTTGCGGGCGATCGGGCCGACGTTGCTGTAGCCGACCCCGGTATAATAGGGGCCCTGCGGCGCCGGGTAGCCGGCGGTCGGGAAGCCGAGAGGCCGGCCATTCTCGTAGAAGAAATATTCCTGCTCGAAGCCGAACCAGGCCCCCGAATCGTCCAGGATGGTGGCGCGCTTGTTCGACGGATGCGGGGTCTTACCGTCCGGCATCATGACTTCGCACATCACGAGCACGCCGTTCTTGCGCTCGCTGTCCGGATAGAGCGCAACTGGCTTCAGCACGCAATCCGAGCTGCGGCCCTCGGCCTGCATGGTCGAGCTGCCATCGAAGCCCCAGAGAGGAAGCTCTTCAAGCGTGGGAAAGCTGTCGAAATCCTTGAGCTGCGTCTTGCCGCGCAGGTTCGGGGTCGGGGTGTACCCATCGAGCCATATGTACTCGAGCTTATACTTCGTCATCCTTGTCCTCTCAGCAGTTCGTGATGCGATGTCCAGTACACCCGAATCTGTATGTTGCCCCTCGGAGGCTGAGGACGGCAAAGCACGATCTGTGCCACCGTTCCGGCGGTCCGCGGCGGGCACTTCGGCATTTGCCCCTCTTCGCGGCACCCGAAGCTCCCTGCATAAGTTTTAGACAATGATCGATATTTAATGAGGCAAGTAGTGCAAATGCGAGGCATGTATGCGACGCTTCTCGTTCTTCCGTGTCGCTGCGCGGCATGGATGGAGGCATATGACATGACAACCACCGTTCGCCGTGAGTCGGCCAAGATCTACGTTTTCCCGCGCAAGCCCCGGACAGCGCTCAACGAACCTTTCCGCCAGAGCGAGAGCGCCGGCTGCGATTTTCAACGCACCGCCTACGCCGACTTCGGCAGCTGGTACCATGAAGCCGCCGTTCAGGAAGCGGAGCGCTCGCGCAAGTCGTGAGCCGCCGCGGGCGGTCGCGTCGCAGCCAGAGCAGCGCGCCGGCTTTTGATCATCCGAAGATCGACCACCCGGTCGCTTGCGCCAATCGCTCGAGCGCAATTCTGCCGAGATGCGAGTTGCCGGCCTCGTCGAGGCCTGGCGACCAGACGGCGATCGAGGCCTTGCCGGGGGCGACAGCCAGAATGCCCCCGCCGACCCCGCTTTTGCCAGGCAGGCCGACCCGATATGCGAATTCGCCCGAGCCGTCGTAGTGGCCGCAGGTCAGCATCAGGGCGTTGATGCGGCGCGCCCGCTCGGCCGACACGACCGACAAGCCCGTCGACGGATTTCGGCCGCCATGGGCAAGATAGCGCCCCGCCATGGCGAGCTGACGGCAGGTCATGGCAATGGCGCAATGATGGAAATAGACCCCGAGCGTGAAATCGACGGGGTTCTCGATCACGTCGAATGATTTCATGTAATTGGCAAGCGCCGTGTTGCGGAAGCCCGTGCGCTTCTCCGAGGCCGCGACGGCCTGGTCGATGGCGATCGCCGGGTCATCGGCGATGAATTGCATGAAGCGCAAAATCTCCCCGAGCGATTCGCGCGGCTGGTGTCCGGAGACGATCACGTCGGTCACGGCGATCGCGCCGGCATTGATGAACGGGTTGCGCGGCACGCCGCGCTCCCGCTCAAGCTGGACGATCGAATTGAACGGGTTGCCGGACGGCTCGCGGCCAACTCGCCGCCACAGACGATCGCCGATCATGCCCAGGGCGAGCGTCAGGGTGAAGACTTTGGAGATGCTCTGGATCGAGAACGGCACGTCGGCGTCCCCACCCGCCGCCACCTTGCCGTCCACGTCGATGACCGCGAGGCCGAACTGCCGTGGATCGACGCGGGCGAGTTCGGGAATGTAATGCGCGACCTTTCCGCGGTCGGTACGTTGCCGCATCTCGTCGGCGATGACTTTGACGATCCGGTCGAGATCGAGGGCTTTGGGACTCATCGCAAGGTCCGGGTGGCGGCTGGGAAAACGGCTCCCCATGGCATCGCCGGAGGGAATGCGAGTCTTATGCCGCCGGGGAGGACAGCTTCTCATTCCTGCCGCGTTGGCGACTTAGACGGACGGCATGTTCCGGATTCTCGAGTCGATCATCGACCCCACACGCAGCGGGGGAGTCGCGCAGCCGCCCGCGCGGCTCGCGAGCTTTTATTGGCATTACGCCCGTCAGGCCAAGGGGCTACTGGCCGCACTTTTCGCGGCGGGCCTTTGCGTGGCGCTCCTTGATGCGTCGGTGCCCTGGTTCATCGGACGCCTCGTGCGTTTCATCACCTCGGTGCCGCGCGACCTGTTCTTCGCCGAGCATGGCGGGTTTCTCGCCGCGATGGGGATCGTGGTCCTTGTCGCGCGTCCGCTCGCCATCGCGACCCAGAACCTCATCTCGAACGCCGGCATCGTCGCAAGCCTGACCAACCTCGTGCGCTGGCAGAGCCACCGCTACGTGGTGCGGCAGAGCTGGCCGTTTTTCCAGAACGATTTCGCGGGACGCATAGCGGCGCGCGTGATGGAAACCGGCCCGGCGGTGCGCCAGAGCGCCGTGTCCGGCATCACGGCCGTGTGGGGCATCCTGGTCTACGGCGTCAGCGCCCTGCTGCTGCTCGGCTCGGTCGATGTGTGGCTCACCGTGCCGATCGCCTTCTGGTTCTGCGCCTATGCGGTGCTGCTCCGCGCGATCGTGCCGCGCATCCGCGACCGCTCGAAGAAGAATTCGGAAGCGCGCTCGCTGATCGTCGGGCGCATCGTCGACAGCTACACCAATATCCTCACGCTGAAGCTCTTCGCGCGGCTGAAGCACGAGGACGCCTACGTGCGCGAAGCGGTCGACGGACACACGCGGGCCTTTCGCCGGCAATTGCGCATGATGTCGACGCTCACGATCGGCCTGCAGATCCTCAATGCGGTGATGCTCGCCGGCGAGGTGAGTTTCGCGGTGGTGCTCTGGCAACGCGGCTCGATCGACGTGGGCGTCGTCGCCATGGCGATCCCGCTCTCATGGCAGATCGCCTCGGCGGCCGGATGGGTGGCCGTGCAGGTCACCGACATCTTCGAGCAGATGGGCACGATCCAGGAAGGCATGATGACGATCGCCCGGCCGATCGCGCTGACCGACCCCGCCGACGCGAATGAGCTTATGGTGTCCAGCGGTGAGATCCGGTTCGAGCACGTGTCTTTCGGCTATGGGCGCGAAAGCGGGCTGATGAACAACCTCGATTTCGTGATCCGACCCGCCCAGAAAATCGGTCTGGTCGGCCGGTCGGGGGCTGGCAAGACGACGCTCGTCAACCTGTTGTTGCGCTTCCATGACGTGGAAGGCGGCCGCATCACCATCGACAATCAAGATATCGGCCTCGTGACCCAGGAAAGTCTGCGTGGCGCCATCTCGGTTGTCACGCAGGACACGTCGCTCCTGCATCGCTCGATCCGCGAGAACATCGCTTACGGTCGGCCGGAGGCGAGCTTGGCCGAGATCGTCGAAGCCGCCAAGCGCGCCCATGCGCATGAGTTCATTCTCGACCTGGAAGACTGGCAGGGGCGCCGCGGCTACGACGCCCAGGTGGGCGAGCGAGGCGTGAAGCTGTCGGGAGGCCAGCGACAACGGATCGCCATCGCGCGCGTGATCCTGAAGGACGCGCCTATTCTCATTCTCGACGAGGCCACGTCCGCGCTCGACAGCGAAGTCGAGAACGCCATCCAGGATAGTCTCGCGGATCTGATGACCGGCAAGACCGTGATCGCGATCGCGCATCGCCTGTCGACGATCGCCCGCATGGACCGGCTGATCGTGATGGACCAGGGCTGCATCCTGCAATCGGGGACCCACGCGGAACTCCTGGCGCGTGGCGGTCTTTATGCCGACCTCTGGAGTCATCAGTCCGGCGGTTTCATCGATGACGCGGAAAGCCCCATCGAAGCAGCCCGCCGCGCCGTTCACTGACGCGACGAGGTTCCGTTCGCGCGACTATTGTCAGGCTGACGACTCGCTGTTGTCTTCATCGACGTTGAAAGCGACACGCTGACAGGTCTCTGTCGGAAAGTATTTACGGTCGCGGACGAGCATGCCGTACTTCCGACAGATCTGTAAGCCGGTATTAAGGCGGCCAGCTTAGCGTCAGTCTCATTCCACATTTGACCGGACACCGCTGTGCAAACTCCCCAGACGATCAGTCTTCCCGGCGATTGCGTACTCTCTGACATCGCGGCAGTCCGGCAATCCCTGCTCGATGCATTCGCGTTCGGTGGCCCGATCGAATTGGATATGTCGAAACTCGCTCGGATCGACGTCAGTTTCGTCCAGCTTGTCGTGGCGGCATCCCGCACCGCGAGTCAGACGGAGACCCAACTCACCTTTTCGAATGTCCCCGATGCGGTGAAGGCAACGCTGCAGAACGCAGGACTCGATCTCGCGACCCTGATGGTCACCGGCCCGCACTGAGGCCCGCCCACCGTCGAGGATCAGGCATCTGAATGATGCCCCGCCCCAGCAAGGCCGCGCAGCTTTGTACCGCGGAGTCTTGCGATCTTCCTTCTGCATTCGGCAGGTTGGCTCATTGTTCGAAGTGTGAGCGCGTACGCTCAACTTCGTTGGAATCGTTGATGCGAGAGCATTTGGACAACGGCTGCAAATGCCGAGAGGCAACCGGCGACCTCATAAGTCACAACGATCACGGCCAGATTTTAAGTAATCGATAACGAGTTTCGCAGCAACGGCATCACCAACATCAATATATTCCGCAATAATCCCGCTAACCATATCAAAACAACCCCATCCGAATGCGCCTGTCATTAAGCCTGCATCAAGACCAAGCGGACATTTTGGAACCTAAGAATTTCAGAAGGTGACGGACAGTGTCGAGCAACGATATCGACCAAGTTGCGAAGGCCCTCTTCTTCGTGAGTCGCCGGCCGACCTTTGCGGCCGCCGAGGCAGCCTTCGACGATCGCAGATCAAGCCTGCGCGCTGCTTCTACGAGTTCACGCGTGGCACAGCCAACCCACCGGTTCCCATCCCTCCAAGAAGACGGGTCGGCACTCGCTTCGACGTCTGTGCCGTTGTTGCAATTTCGAGGACTCATCTCATGCCCACGATTCTGACTGTCGACGACTCACCCAGTGTGCGGCACGTGGTGAAGACGGTGCTGAGTGGCGCCGGCTACACGGTGATTGAGGCGGGCGACGGAGCGGAAGGCTTGGCGAAGGCCAAATCGACCCCGGTCAATATGATCATCACCGATTTGAACATGCCGGTGATGAACGGACTGGAGCTGATCAAGAACCTCCGCAAGGTGCCCTCCATCGTCGGCATTCCAATCGTGTTTCTGACCACGGAATCGAGCGACGGCACCAAGCAGGAAGCCAAGGCCGCCGGTGCGACCGGGTGGATCACGAAGCCGTTCAAGCCCGAGCAGTTGCTTGCAGTCGTCAGCAAGCTGGTGCGCAAATGATCGATCTCGACGCAGCCGCCATTTACCGGCAGGAAGCCGGCGAGCTGCTCGATAGCCTTGAAGGATCGCTCCTCGATCTCGGGCAAACGCCCGCAGATCGCACGTTGGTGGATCAAGCGTTTCGGGCGTTGCACACGATCAAAGGGTCGGGTGCCATGTTCGGCTTCGACCAGGTCGCGGCTTTCACACACGATTTCGAGACGGCCTTCGATCTTGTCCGACGGGGCACGGTGCCGGTCACCCAGGATCTGGTCTCCCTCGCCCTGGCCGCGAAGGACCACATACGCTCGCTGATCGAGACGCCCGACGAGGCCGATGCGACGGTCGGCCGGACGATCCTGGCGAACCTTCAGATTCTCGTCGCACGACCGGGTTCCATCGCCGAACCGCCGGTAGAGGCTGCGATCGCGCCGGACGCAGGTTCGTCCGAGACCGCTGGCGCCGGCTGGCGGATGACGATCGCCTTCGCGCCGGAGGTCTTGCGCAACGGCACCGACCCTCTCGCACTGCTCGACGAACTGCGTGGTCTCGGGCCTTGCACGGTCGTGGCACTGACCGACAGCGTGCCCGATCTCGGTGCCCTCGAACCGCAAGACCTGCATCTGCAATGGTCCGTCACGCTCCGCGGCGACTGCCCGCGAGAGGCGATCGACGACGTCTTCATGTTCGTGCTGGACGACATGAAGCTCGACCTGACGCCGCTCGGGGTTGAACCGTCCGGTGAAACTGTTGCCGCCGCCGCGCCTGAGCTGGTGATCGCCGAGTCCACTCCCTTACCTGTCGCTTCCACGCCCGCGACCCCGCCGGAACCCCAGAAGGCACGGACGGCCGACAAGGTCGAGCCGCCACGTCGTGCCGACGACAAGGTCTCGACGAGCGTGCGTGTGCAGGCCGAGCGGCTCGACGAATTGATGGACCGGGTCGGCGAATTGGTGATCGCCCAGGCCCGCCTCAGCCAACTGGCCCACACCCGCAACGACGGCGGTATTCAGGCCATCGCGGAGGAGATCGAACGCCTCGCCTCCGGTCTGCGCGACACCACCATGGGCATCCGCATGGTGCCGATCGGCTCGCTCTTCGCCCGGTTCCGTCGCCTCATTCATGACTTGTCGCGCGACCTCGGAAAGCCGGTGGAATTCGTCACATCCGGCGAGGACACCGAACTCGACAAGACCATGATCGAGCGTCTGGCCGACCCCCTCGTGCATCTGATCCGCAACGCCATCGACCACGGGATCGAGAATCCCGAACGCCGCGCCAAGGCCGGCAAGCCGCCGGTCGGCCGCATCGAGCTTCTGGCCCAGCATGTCGGGGCACAGGTGATGGTCACGGTGCGCGACGATGGCGGCGGCCTCGATACGACGCGGATCCGCGCCAAGGCCGAGGAGCAGGGCTTGATCGTGCCGGGCACGACGTTGAGCGACGCCGAGGTCCACCAGTTCCTCTTCCATCCCGGCTTCTCGACGGCCCAGACCGTGTCGGCCCTCTCGGGGCGCGGCGTGGGAATGGATGTGGTCAAACGCACTATCGAGGCCCTCCGCGGCTCGATCGATGTCTCGACCGAGCTGGGCCACGGTTCCGCCATGTCGCTCCGGCTTCCGTTGACGCTCGCCATCATCGAAGGCTTGCTGATCCGGGTCGGTGACAGCCGCTACATCGTTCCGCTGTCGATGATCGAGGAATGCGTGGAGCTGCCCGCCGACCAGGCGCGCGGCCGCAATTTCCTTAATATTCGCGGCGGCTTGGTGCCCTTCCTGCGCCTGCGCGACCTATTCGACGCACCGGGCGAGCCGGATGCCCATCAGAAGATCATCATCACGTCGGTCGGCGACGCGAGGGTCGGCCTCGTCGCCGACCAGATCATCGGCAGCCATCAGACGGTGATCAAGTCGCTGTCCAAGCTGCAATCCGACGCCACGATGTTCTCCGGCGCGACGATCCTGGGCGACGGCTCGGCCGCACTCATCCTCGACGTCGCCCAGTTGGTCGCGATCGGCCAGCTGAAGGCGGAAACGGAAACCATGACGAGGGCGGCATGACGGACGTACAAGCGAACGACGGCTCCATGCAGGTCTTGATGATCGGCCTGGGCGACGAGATCTTCGCCGTCGAGGCGAGCATCGTACGCGAGATCATCGATCCCGTGCCAGTGACCCGTGTCGCGGGCGCCAAGCCCTTCCTGCCCGCGGTGATGAATGTGCGCGGCAACGTGATCCCGCTCGCCGATCTGCGTATCCGCTTCGGCATGCCCTGCACGGCCGACGGCGGCGACACACGCATCGTGGTGATCGAACTCACCATCAACGACGACCCTGTGGTGGTCGGCATCATCGCTGACAAGGTTTACGAGGTCACGGAACTCTCCAAATCCTCAGCTCAGCCCACACCTCGCGTGGGACTGCGCTGGAAGCCTGAGTACATCCGCTTCATTGCCAAGTGGAATGATGAATTCATCATCGTTCCCGACATGGAACGCATCCTGAACTAAGCGAACGGCTCAGTATCTCTACGGATAGATGATCCGGTTACTTTCATTTTAGGACAATTGGCATGCGTCTGACAATCAAAGCCAAATTGGGCATTGGATTTGGAGCGGTCCTTCTCCTCGCTGGGATCGCCGGGGGCCTCGGCTATTCACGGCTCGCCTCGTCGCGCGACGACATGCAGGAAATCGCCCGCATGTCCCGCATGACAAACCTCGCGCAAGGGGTCATGGCGAGCGCGATCGAACGCGGTTCGCTCACCCGGGCCATGGTGCTTCAGACGGACGCCGCCACCATGAAGGCGATCGAAGCACAAGCCATCGCGAAGGTGGCCGAGAGCGAGACGTTGCTCGCCGAACTCGAAAGCTTGAGCCGGCGCGACGACATCAAGAAGGTGATCACCGACCTGAAGTCCGCCCAAGCCGAGATGACGGTTGTGGGCAAGCAGGTGCGGGCGACCACCTTGCTCAATTCGAACGTCTACGCCATGCAGCTCGTCCTCGGTGACGGCCGGCCGGCCATGGGCAACCTCCGCGACGCGGAGGATCTGCTCTACAAGACCGCCACCGAAAGGAATTCGGACGGGCTCCAGGCGGCCATCACGACCATGTTGCGGCAAAGCGAGCGGTTCTGGGGCGAAGTGCAGGGCACCATCGGCGCCCTCGACGTTCCCGCACTCAGGTCACGCGAAGCGGAAACCGCTAAGACACGCGACACCGTCCTGGCGGCTCGCGACAGCGTGATCAAGGGCCTTCGCGATGCGGGGATCCCGACCGAGGCCTTCGCCAAAAGCTTCGACGTTTGGCTTGCCGTTGCCGACAAGGCCTTGGCGACCAACACGGCAGCGGGCCAACTGATTGCCGGCGATCTCGCGACCGGCGATTATACGAAGAAGATCGATGCCGTTACGGCCGCAGCGAGGACGTTGGCGAACACGCTTACCGACCTTCAGACAGCCACGGTCGCCGATGGCACCGAGCGCGCCGGACAGGCGATGACCGTGATGATGATCGCCCTCGCGGCCGCGCTTATCGCCGGCATAGGCATCGCGGTTTTCCTGTCGATGAGCATTTCCAAGGGCATCGGCCGCGCCGTGGCCTTGGCCAATACTGTCGCCAAGGGCGACCTCAGTCAAACCGCCGCGATCACCACACGGGACGAGGTGGGAGACCTGCTCACGGCCTTGAACAGCATGACGGGGAGCCTCAATGCCACGGCCGCAGTCGCCGATGCGATCGCGGCCGGCGACTTGACGCTCGACACCAAGCGGCAATCCGACCAAGACCGCCTCGGTGTCGCCTTTGAGACGATGATCGGCAAGCTCCGCGCCATCGTCGGAGAAACGATGACGGCCGTGCAGAACGTGTCGTCCGGCAGTCAAGAGCTGTCGGCCTCGGCCGAGCAGCTATCGCAGGGCTCGACCGAGCAGGCCTCCTCGACCGAAGAGGCCTCGGCCTCGATGGAAGAGATGGCCGCCAATGTGAAGCAGAATGCCGAGAACGCCAGCCAGACCGAGAAGATCGCCCACCAGTCGGCCAAGAACGCCGAAGCGAGCGGGGTCGCGGTCGGCAAGGCGGTCGAGGCCATGCAGACCATCGCGGCCAAGATCACCATCGTGCAGGAGATCGCCCGCCAGACCGACCTCCTGGCCCTCAACGCCGCCGTCGAGGCGGCCCGGGCCGGCGAACATGGCCGCGGCTTCGCGGTCGTGGCCTCCGAGGTGCGCAAACTCGCCGAACGCAGCCAGGCGGCGGCGGCCGAGATCGGCACCCTGTCGTCCGAGACCGTGAAGGCCGCGCAGGAGGCGGGCTCGATGCTGGCCAAGCTCGTGCCCGACATCAAACGCACGGCGGAACTGGTGGAAGAGATCACCGCCGCCTGCCGCGAGCAGGATGTCGGATCGATGCAGATCAACCAGGCCATCCAGCAGCTCGACAAGGTCACCCAGCAGAACGCCAGCGCATCGGAACAAGTGTCCTCCACCTCCGAGGAACTGGCCTCACAGGCCGAGCAGTTGCAGGCCACCATCGCGTTCTTCCGCATCGATACGACAGCATCACGCCAGACGTCGGTCAGGGCCGACAACCCGGTGGCGCATCTCCGATCCAAAGTCGCGATCGGCGTGAAGACGATCCGGTCTCCCACCCCCAACGCGCCGCGTCGCCCCAGGAAGGTCGCCAACAGCGGCGGCTTCGCGCTCGACATGGATGAGGGACAGGACGAACACGACGTAGAATTCAAACGTGCGTGATCTGAGCACTTCCGCCGTCCTTGTTGTCGGCTCACGTGCTCGCGCCGTGCGGCCAGAGCCGGCCAACACACCGCCCTTCAGGAGCTACAAAAAGTGAGATTGACAATCAAAACGAAGCTCGGCGGTGCGTTTGCTGTCGTTTTGCTTCTTTCGGCAGCCTCGGGCGCGGTCGGTTATCTGTGCATCACGGAGCTCGCCGACAATCAGGCCGTCCTGGCCGGACAAGGGGCCATCCTGGCCAAGATGGGCGATGTCGACGACGCCCTTCAGGCGGCGACGCGTTCGGAAAAGAATATGATTATCGCCAATGACGATGAGACCATCGCCAAGCTCGTCAGCGACCTCCAAGACCAGCGCAAGACGCTCGATCAAGTCCTGAGCGATCTGAACGCCACCGCCTTCGCCGAAGACAGGCCCGCGCTCGCCGCTCTCAAGGGCAAGATCGACCAGTGGGCGCAGCAGGAGGACAAGACGGTCGAACTCGCCCGCCTGAACTCGAGCAACCACGCCTATCAGGTCTGGAAGAACGAAGCAGGTCCGCAGCTTCGGAAGTTCACCTCACTCATGGAGGAGCTTTCCACGGCCCTCGAAGACAACGGCTCCCTCGATGCGCAGCGGGCCGCCCGGGCGTTCGACAAGGCGCGCGTCGGCTGGCTCCGCCTGTCCCGCTCAGCCCTGGAGGTTCTGAGCGCGCCATCGGTCTCCGAACTGCAGTCTTCCGTCGCGGCCATCAATCAGCAGATCGCGCCCGTCCGCGCCGAGATGGAAGGGAGCCTGGCGGCGGCACAACGCGCCGGGGTGTCGTCCTCCGCGGTCGGGGCGCAGCTCGATGTCGTGACGGGCCTTATGTCAAAGATGATCGGTGTCGCGGCCGAGGGCGGTAACCTGAGGGCATCCGACGCGACCATGGGCCCCGGTCGGGACACCACCGCGGCGGCGGTCAAGAGCATCAACGATCTGATTGACACAATAACGGCCCGCATGTCGCAGACCGCCGAACGCGCGCGGGCAAGTGGCCAGACGGCAAAACTGCTTGTTCTCTCGATGCTCGGCGTTTCGCTTCTGATCGGCATCGGGGCGGCGACGTGGATTGCTTTGAGCATCAGTCGCAGCTTGCGGCAAGCCGGTCGGCTCGCCGATGCGGTCGCGTTCGGTGATTTGTCTCAGACCTTGGCGGTGAGCAGCAAAGACGAGATCGGCGACCTCGTGGTCTCTCTCAACACAATGACCAAGAACCTGAACGCGACCGCTCGCGTGGCCGACGCCATCGCGGCCGGCGACCTCGATGTCGAAGCCAAACCGCTGTCCGACAAGGATGCGCTCGGCCTCGCCTTCGAGCGGATGGTCCGGAGCCTACGCGGCACCGCGGCGACCGCCGACAGTATCGCGGCAGGAGATCTTGGCGTCGAAGCTCAGCCGCTGTCGGAGAGGGATCGCCTCGGTCGGGCCTTCCAGAACATGATCGCGAACCTCAACGCCACGGCCCGTGTGGCGGACGAGATTGCGGCCGGCAATCTCACGATCGAGGCCAAGCCGCTCTCCGACAAGGACCGTTTGGGCCTCGCCCTGCAGACGATGCTGGTCAGGCTCCGCACCATCGTGGGCGAGACAGTGTCTGCTGCGCAGAACGTGTCCACAGGCAGCCAGGAATTGTCGGCCTCGGCCGAGCAGCTGTCGCAGGGCTCGACCGAGCAGGCCTCCTCGACCGAAGAGGCGTCCGCTTCGATGGAGGAGATGGCCGCCAATGTGAAGCAGAATGCCGAGAACGCCAGCCAGACCGAGAAGATCGCCCACCAGTCGGCCAAAAACGCCGAGGCGAGCGGGGTTGCGGTCGGCAAGGCGGTCGAGGCCATGCAGACCATCGCGGCCAAGATCACCATCGTGCAGGAGATTGCCCGCCAGACCGACCTCCTGGCCCTCAACGCCGCCGTCGAGGCGGCCCGGGCCGGCGAACATGGCCGCGGCTTCGCGGTCGTGGCCTCCGAAGTCCGCAAGCTCGCCGAACGCAGCCAGGCGGCGGCGGCCGAGATCGGCACCCTGTCGTCCGAGACCGTGAAGGCCGCGCAGGAGGCCGGCTCGATGCTGGCCAAGCTCGTGCCCGACATCAAGCGCACGGCGGAACTGGTGGAAGAAATCACGGCGGCCTGCCGCGAGCAGGATGTCGGCTCGATGCAGATCAACCAGGCCATCCAGCAGCTCGACAAGGTGACCCAGCAGAACGCCAGCGCATCGGAACAAGTGTCCTCCACCTCCGAGGAACTGGCCTCGCAGGCCGAGCAGTTGCAAGCCACCATCGCGTTCTTCCGCATCGACGCGACAGCATCACGCCAGGCCTCGGTCGGAGCCGACAACCCGGTGGCGCATCTCCGATCCAAAGTCGCGATCGGCGTGAAGACGATCCGGTCTCCCACCCCCAACGCGCCGCGTCGCGCCAAAAAGGTCGCCAGCAGCGGCGGCTTCGCGCTCGACATGGATGAGGGACAGGACGAACACGACGCGGAGTTTAGACGAGCCTGAACGGTACGCTTGAAATCCTCGCGATACTTTATCAACACAGATTCACGTTTTTGTCGGTCTAACGGAAATATGAGCGACTAACGAACGTCTATCGTAAAAGAGGCGATCATGAAAAGTTTCAATAATTTATCGATACCCAAGAAACTCATTGTAGCGCTCGGCCTGATGCTTCTGACAGCGATCGGAATCAATGCGCTCATCTACTGGAAGTCTGCCGAAATCAAGCAGACGACCAAATGGTCTGACCACACCGTCAAGGTCATCGATGCGGCCAACACAGTTGTTGCAGCGATGGTCAATCAGGAAACGGGCTACCGCGGCTATCTCCTTTCCGGAGAGGACAAGTTCCTTGAACCTTACCGTGGCGGCCTAGAGGACTTCAACAAGGCCTGGAGCCACGCCAAGGAATTGACAGCCGACAATCCGGCCCAGCAGGCCCGGCTCGATGACATTCGCAAACTCGCCGAAACGTGGCGTACCGGTGTGGCCGACCGGGCCATCGGCATGATGGCGAATGCGCAGACGCGCGAGGCGGGTCGGCAAATCGAGATCAGCGGCGCCGGCAAGGAATCGATGGATGCGCTTCGTAAGAAGGTTGCGGAAGTCATCGAGGCCGAGAACGCACTGATGTCGGTCAGGCAGCAAGCACAAGACTCGGCTTTTGAGATGACCAGCACCGCCATCTTCGGCGGCATGGCAGCCAACATCATGTTCGCATTCGGCATCGGATATCTGCTGACGCGAACCGTTGCCAAGCCGATTGCTCAAGTCAGCGCCTCGCTGGCCGCTCTTGCTTCGCCCGTGGCCACGGGGCGGCGTGACGAGATCGGACAGATGCAGGGAAGCGCCATTGCCGTCGAACAAGCTTTTCGCGACCTCTCGGAGGTTTTGAGCGCCGTCTCGGTGGGCGACATGTCAAAGAACCTTCAGAGGGAATATGGCGGTCTAAGCAAGGAGGTCGGCGATAATCTGGCCAAGATGACGGGCAATCTACGGGTGACCGCGGGCGTCGCGGAGTCCATCTCGAAGGGTGACCTGACCGTCGAAGCCAAGGCTCTCTCGGACAAGGACATTCTGGGACTGGCGCTGACAAATATGGTGGCCACGCTGCGAACGGTCGTGACCGAGGCCGTGACGGCCGTGCAGAACGTGTCCTCGGGCAGCCAGGAATTGTCGGCCTCAGCCGAACAGCTGTCGCAGGGCTCGACCGAGCAGGCCTCCTCGACCGAAGAGGCCTCGGCCTCGATGGAGGAGATGGCCGCCAATGTGAAGCAGAATGCCGAGAACGCCAGCCAGACCGAGAAGATCGCCCACCAGTCGGCCAAGAACGCCGAGGCGAGCGGGGTTGCGGTCGGCAAGGCGGTCGAGGCGATGCAGACCATCGCGGCCAAGATCACCATCGTGCAGGAGATTGCCCGCCAGACCGACCTCCTGGCCCTCAACGCCGCCGTCGAGGCCGCCCGGGCCGGCGAACATGGCCGCGGCTTCGCGGTCGTGGCCTCCGAGGTGCGCAAGCTCGCCGAGCGCAGCCAGGCGGCGGCGGCCGAGATCGGCACCCTGTCGTCCGAGACCGTGAAGGCCGCGCAGGAGGCCGGCTCGATGCTGGCCAAGCTCGTGCCCGACATCAAGCGCACGGCGGAACTGGTGGAAGAGATCACGGCCGCCTGCCGCGAGCAGGATGTCGGCTCGATGCAGATCAACCAGGCCATCCAGCAGCTCGACAAGGTGACCCAGCAGAACGCCAGCGCATCGGAACAAGTGTCCTCCACCTCCGAGGAACTGGCCTCGCAGGCCGAGCAGTTGCAAGCCACCATCGCGTTCTTCCGCATCGATACGACAGCATCACGCCAAGCCTCGGTCGGAGCCGACAACCCGGTGGCGCATCTCCGATCCAAAGTCGCGATCGGCGTGAAGACGATCCGGTCTCCCGCCCCCAACGCGCCGCGTCGCGCCAAGAAGGTCGCCAGCAGCGGCGGCTTCGC
This sequence comes from Lichenifustis flavocetrariae, assembly GCF_026130545.1. Taxonomy (GTDB): domain Bacteria; phylum Pseudomonadota; class Alphaproteobacteria; order Rhizobiales; family Beijerinckiaceae; genus Lichenihabitans; species Lichenihabitans flavocetrariae. The sequence continues at coordinate 205,580 of NZ_JAMOIM010000003.1, forward strand.
GCTCGACATGGATGAGGGGCAGGACGAACACGACGCAGAATTCAGGCGAGCCTGACCATACAGACCCAACGGCTGACTATCCGTGTCGGTCGCTGCATCAACTTCGCTGACACCGTTGCCTGCCTGGAATTGGCCAGCTCCTCCTGCCGATAATAGAGAGATCTATGATGCGAATGACCATCAAGGCAAAAATGGGATTGGCCTTCGGCAGTATCCTGGCGCTGATGGGCGTCGCGGGAGCGCTGGGCGTCAGCAGCCTGTCCTCGGCCAACAACCGGATGCAGGAATTCACGGCGCAGCCCTTCACGCGGATTCAGCGGGTCGGTGAACTCAACGCCAAGGCCCTGACCACGACGAGAGTCCTCTCTATGGCACTTTCGGACCCTTCGGACGCCGGCAAAGCGAACCTACGCAAGACGTTCAACGACACGGCCGCCGAATTCGACACCGTGTTGAAGCAATATGCCGATGCGCTGCCGGCGGACGTGCGCGACACCACCCTGCAGCCGGCCCGGACTGCCTGGACGACCTACCAGGCCGAGGCCGGCAAAGCCTTCGACATGACGCAGCAGAACGCACAGAACCGGGCAACCGACCTGGTTTTTGGTAAGGCCGCAGATGCCATGTCGCAGACCTTGGCAGCGCTGGACGTGCTGGAAGGAAAGCTGAAGGTAACGGCGAACCTCGCACAGGCCGCGCAAAACGTCGGAGGACTCCGCTACGATCTTCAGACGGTTGTGCTTCTGGACTTCCAGATAATCGTGGCGACGGACGACGCGCAGCTCAAATCGCTGAGCGACGCCTTCGCTGCCAGCATCGGAAAGATCGACAAAGATCTGGCGGATCTCGGCGCCGCGACCCCACCTGATGTGAAGCCACAATTTGAAGCTGTTCATTCGGCGTGGCAAGCCGACGCCGGTGTTGCCCGGGAAGTCGCTCGCTTAGGCAATGTGAACTCGGACTCCAAGGCCGCAGCCATGGTGACCACGGGTGGTGCAAAGGACGCGCGGGACGCTCTACTGTCGGAGCTCGGCAAGCTGACTGTCTATGAGCGCCAAGTCGCGGACGGCTTCATCAAAGAGGGGGCGAGCAGCTACGAGTCCACCCGCATGGTCCTGATCGCGGTGGTTGCCGCCGCTCTGGTCGCTGGTATCGTCATGGCACTCTGGATCGCCCTCTCAATCTCGCGTGGCCTTCGACGGACGGTCAGCCTTGCGAACGCGGTTGCTCAAGGCGATCTCCGCCAGACGGTCCCGGCAAAAGGCAATGATGAGATCGGCGACCTCGAACGGGCGATTAGCGCCATGGTTCAACAACTGCGTGACGTCGTTGGTCGCGTAACCACGGCGGCGCAAAGCGTCTCTTCCGGCAGTCAGGAGCTGTCGGCCTCGGCCGAACAGCTGTCACAGGGCTCGACCGAGCAGGCCTCCTCGACCGAAGAAGCCTCGGCCTCGATGGAAGAGATGGCCGCCAACGTGAAGCAGAATGCCGAAAACGCCAGCCAGACCGAGAAGATCGCCCACCAATCGGCCAGGGACGCCGAGTCCAGCGGGGCCGCCGTCGGCCGGGCCGTCGAGGCCATGCAGACGATCGCCGAGAAGATCACGATCGTCCAGGAGATCGCCCGTCAAACCGATCTCCTGGCGCTCAACGCGGCCGTCGAGGCCGCCAGGGCCGGCGAACATGGCCGCGGCTTCGCGGTTGTGGCCTCCGAAGTGCGCAAGCTCGCCGAACGCAGTCAGGTGGCGGCGACCGAGATCGGCAAACTGTCGTCCGAGACCGTCAAGGCGGCCCGGGATGCGGGTGGCATGCTGTCAAAGCTCGTGCCCGACATCAAGCGCACGGCGGAACTGGTGGAAGAGATCACGGCTGCCTGCCGCGAGCAGGATGTTGGATCGATGCAGATCAATCAGGCCATCCAGCAACTCGACAAGGTGACCCAGCAGAACGCCAGTGCCTCGGAGGAAGTCTCCTCGACATCCGTGGAACTCGCGTCCCAGGCCGAGTTCCTGCAACACGCGATCGCGTTCTTCAAGGTCGAGGCAATGGATGTGGCCGCAACACCTACCCAGAGCGTTGCGCACCCGGTCGCGCAATTGCAGCGCAGGGTGGCGCAGCATGCCATGACGGTCCGCGGCCCGGCGGCGCCCAAGCCGAAACGCGCCCGGCAAACCATCGGAAGCGGCGGCTTCGAACTCGATATGACAAAGGGTGAAGACGACCAGGACGTGGAATTCCGCCGCGTCTCGTAATCGCCGGAGGCGTACCATCCCGGTGCGCCTCCCCGGATCTATCTCGATTTTCTGCGCAGGGAGCCTCCAGCGTGCCTGACCTCACTCAATATTTGACGCTCGGCCTGGACCAGGATCTGTTCGGCATCGACATCCAGCATGTCCACGAGATCCTGGACATGCGGCCGATCTCGGGGCTCCCGCAGGCGCCCGCCTTCCTGCTTGGGATGATCGACGTCCGCGGCGCCGGCTATCCCGTCGTCGACCTGCGGCTGAAACTGGGGCTGCCGCGTGCGGCCCCGACCCCGCTCACCCGCATCGTCATCCTGAACGTCGCGATCGGCGGGCGGCACACGGGCGTGGGCTTCGTGGCCGACCGGGTCCTTGAAGTCACTACCTTCGACGACGCGAGGCTCGAACCGGCTCCCGAGGTCGGCGGCCGCTGGCGTTCGGACTACATCGCCGGCATCGGCCGCAGAAACGGCGGCTTCGTGGTCGTCTTCGATATCGAACGGTTGATGAGCGCCGACGGGAACGTGCTGGCCGCCTCGGTCAAAGCCGCAGCCGCATGATGTCCGCCGCGCCACAAATCTCTGGCGAGCAACTCGCCGATCGGCACTTCGCGTCCATTGTCGACATCATTCAGACGCAAGTCGGCATTCAGCTTCCACCGGCCAAGCGAACGATGGTCGAGGGCCGGCTCCGCAAGCGCGCGCGCGCCCTGGGGCTCATCAATATCGACGCCTATGGTCACCATCTGTTCGCGGGCAATAATCTTGACAGCGAACTGGTGCACCTCATCGATTGCGTCACGACCAACAAGACGGACTTCTTCCGCGAACCGTCGCATTTCGAGTTCCTGACCCAGACAGCCGTTCCTGGGCTCCTGCCGCCGGGCGAACGCCGGCCGCTGAAATTGTGGAGCGCGGCCTGCTCGATCGGCGCCGAGGCCTACACGATCGCCATGGCTTTGGCCGAGATGCAACGCTCGGGACCGCGCCTCGCGTTTTCCATCCTCGGCACCGACATCTCGACCGACGTGCTCACTGCCGCAAAGAAGGGGATCTACCCGGCCGCCATGTTCGATCCGGTGCCGCCCAACATGCGCGAGCGCTACGTCATGATGTCTCGCGACCCCTCCCGGCAGGAAGGCCGCATCGTGCCGGAACTGCGGCAGCGTGCCCAGTTCCATCGCTTGAACCTGATGGACGAGCGCTATCCGTTCGATCGCGACGTCGACGTGATCTTCTGTCGCAACGTTTTGATCTATTTCGATAAACCGACCCAGAAAACCGTGATTGGAAAACTTGCCAGCCATTTGCGGCCGGGCGGGTTCCTGATCCTCGGCCATTCCGAGTCTATGGCCGGCGGCGCCGAATGCGGGCTCCGCCAGGTTTTGCCGACCATTTTCCAGTCCTCATGATGCCGAGCGCCGGGAACACCATGAAGCAGCCCATCCGTGTACTCATCGTCGACGACTCGGCCTCGGTTCGCCAGACCCTCAGCAGCATTCTGAATGCGGCCCCTGACATCGAGGTGGTCGCGACGGCGTCCGATCCTTATGTTGCGGCGCGGCGAATCCAGGACGACATTCCGGATGTCATCATCCTCGATCTCGAAATGCCGCGCATGGATGGGCTGACATTCCTGCGCAAGATCATGGCCCAGAAGCCCTTGCCTGTGATCGTCTGCTCGACCCTCACCGAGGAGCGGTCACAGATCCTCCTCGACGTGATGGAGGCGGGAGCGGTCGACATTCTGCCAAAGCCGCGCATCGACACCAAGCAGTTCCTGCTCGAATCTTCGGTCCGGGTCTGCGACTCGGTGCGGGCCGCGGCGCGGGCGCGGCTGCGGGGTGGAGCGCAGCGACGGCCGCTCGTCGAGGCCAAGCTGACGGCCGATGCCATGCTGCCGCCCGCAGTCCTCGGCCGAAAGATCGGCGACACCCAACCGGTCGTATGCATCGGCGCTTCGACGGGGGGCACCGAGTCGGTCCGTGAAGTCCTGGAAGTCCTGACCCCCGATTGTCCGGGCATCGTCATCGTGCAGCACATGCCGGAGCATTTCACCGCGGCTTTCGCCAAACGTCTCAACGGGCTATGCACCATCACGGTCAAGGAGGCCGAGGACGGGGACGCGGTCATGCCGGGCGTCGCGCTGATTGCGCCCGGAAACCACCACCTCCTCCTGCAGCGGACAGGTCACCGCTACAATGTCGCCGTCAAGGACGGCCCCTTGGTGTCCCGTCATCGCCCGTCGGTCGACGTGCTGTTCCGGTCGGCCGCCCAGTGCGCGGGACGCAACGCAACCGGTATCCTGATGACCGGCATGGGCGACGACGGCGCGGCCGGCCTGCTCGAGATGCGCAAGGCTGGCGCCATGACGGTGGCCCAGGATGAAGAAAGCTGCGTCGTGTTCGGGATGCCCAAGGAAGCGATCGAACGCGGCGCCGCCTGCAAGATCCTACCGTTACGTCAAATCCACCTTGAGATCATGCGGGCCGCGACCATTCTCGAACCCCAGGACTGAGACCTGTGACCACAATCCTGGATCAGGCGCTCGCGCCGATCGACCGCAGTGCCGCTTCCATCGAACAGGCCTTCCTCCAGGCGGGCGAAAGCCTGGGCCGAGGGCTCGACACATTCGACCGTCTCGGCGCCGAAATGACGGCTTTTCTGGCCGGCTGGCAGTCGGACGGGATGGGGCAGACCTCGGCCAAGGTCGATGAACTCGCGGTTCAGCTGATCCGGATCAGCCAGGCCCTGCCGAAGGATCTCGCCATTCTGGAAAGACTCGTCGCGGGTAACGAAGACATTGCCAAGCAGCTCGAACTGCTGCTCGAAAATATCCGCATGATGACCATCATCGCGCGTTCAGCCCGTATCGAGGCGGTGGTGTTTGGCCCGGAGTTGGGACTAGCTACCTTCACGGACGAGATGAGCCTGCTGACCCGTACGGTGCGCCAGGAAATCAGCGGCTGCGCGGAGGACCACAAGCGGCTGACGGACCAGATCCGCGACGTCGCCCGAGCCCAGGCCCGCATGGATCGCGATTTTCGGGATAAACTCGCCGCCCTCGCAGAGGAGCTCACCCAAACCTTCGCGCTGATCAGGCAACGACAGGCGGGCGGGCTCGGGTTGATGGAAGAAATCGTCACCCGATCCAAGCGCCTCTCGCAGGCGTCGAGCCTCGCCATGGTGTCGCTGCAATCCGGCGATGCCACGCGCCAACGCCTTGAACATGTGTCCGTCGCCATCGGCTTTGCGCGCGCGTTGATGCATCCGACGTCAAGCGACGACAACCCCCTCGCGGCGACAGTGCGGCCCGATGCGATCGCGGCCCTATGCCGGTTGGGAAGCGCCCAACTTCAAGACACGGTCGATAGCTTTGGCCAAGACGTCGACAGCCTCGACGACATGCTGCGGCGCCTCGTCGAAGACACCAGCGACCTCGTCAGCCGCGGCCAGGCCATCTACGGCGCCCAAACGCAGAACCAGGGCGTGCACTCGTCCGAGAGTTTTCTGGCGGTGTTCCGCGCCCGCCTCGCGACGGCAGCCGATTTCATGCGCGCCTGCGAGGACTCGCGGCACGAGGTCGAGAGTGCGACGGCCGACCTCCGGGTGCGCCTAAGCGCGCTGAGCCACACGGTTGCGACCCTGAGTTCCACCACGGAGGATCTCGTCATGATCGGTCTCAACGCCGGTCTCAAGGCGGCGCGGCTCGGTCTGGAAGGGCGGAGCCTTGTTGTCATCGCGGACGAACTCAAGCGGCTCGCCCGCACGATCTCCGGTGCGGCGGAGGGGCTCATTCAGGTCTTCGACGACGTGCAGACGACGTCTCACACGCTGGACCGCACGAGGGTCGATCAGGACGGGTCTCAGGGAGCCGGAGATGTCGACCTCGGGAAGGCGATCCGTGGTATCAGCGATGCGGTCGAGGCCAGCGACGCAAGTGTCGGTCGCTTCCTGCTCTCACTGGACGAAACGGCCACCGGATTTGACAAGGAACTCACGCACGCCCGCGAGACGTTTCGCGCCGCCGTCGCAACCAGCCTCGCCTTGCTGACCACCGCCGACGCTCTGAACGACGACGCCGACCAACTGGCCGATGGCCAAGCCCCGCGAGAGGCTGCCGCGCATATCGATTCGCTGATGGGTCATCGCTACACGATGGCGCGTGAGCGCGACATCCACGCCGAGGTACTGGGCCTTTCCGCCGACGCGGCCGCCGCGCCGGTTGAGAGCGCGGAGGCGTGGGACGCTGACGATTTCCTGTTCTCCGAAGCGAGCTGACCGAGCGCTGGGATCGCACTTCGTTGCTCGACCCGGAGACCGAGGCACGGATCTTCACGGCCGCAGCGTCACTCCGCCCTCCCGCACGATCTTCAACCCACCGGGGTCACGGGCGAGGCTGAGGGTGACGCGCGAGCGGCCGCTTCGCGTGCCACGCGCCCCGCTCGTTCTCCATTCGAGGATTGCCGTGATGACGCAGCGATCCCCACTGCTCTCACAGGTTTTTGACGCTGTTCCCGGCTCGACGGAGTAGCGGCGCTCCGGCCACCGGCTGATGAAATCCAGTTTGTCGCGATACAGGCTCTCGCGCGTCATCGGGTGACCATAATAGATCACGTTCGCGGCGTAGAGCCTCTCGACATTGTCACGCGTGACACGACTGTTGTCGTCCCAGATCGCGAAATAAGCCCCGATCAATTCGTCCTGCCTGGGCGTCGACGCCGCATCAGCGGACGTAGCCGCGCCGCACAGGACGGCCAGTAGTGTCATCAAAGCCCGCACTTGGACCTCCCCGGTGCCAGATGTCCGACAACGTGGAAGCAGGCCCGCCGGTTGGCCAGACCCGATCGGATTTTGAAAAAAGGCTCCCGTCGGCAACGGCCTCGCTCGACCTCGGAAACCAGGGCGGAACCTCTTTGGAGAGGGGCGGTCTACCGACGCTAGCGGATCAGCGGTCGAATGCCACTCCGAAACCGAGGATCAACGCCCGGAGCTCCGGCTCCGTCACGACTTCGGCGGCCTCGACATAGGAGAACCACTGCCGGGCGCGCTGTTCGCGTTCCCGCCACGTCCGCCGTTCTACCCGAACTTCGAGCGGAAACACATCGACCTTGCAGGGCCAGCGTTGTCCACCGATGCCGCGCTTTATGTAGGTGTAAGACCCGATCGGGGTCTTGGCGATGTGGCCGCTGATCCCCGCTTCCTCCATGGCCTCCCCGGCTGCCGTGCCGCGTGGCCGGCGCCCTTTCATCGGCCAACCCTTGGGAATGACCCAGCGACGCGTCTCGCGCGACGTGATCAACATGATCTCGATGCCGTCGATACGGCGGAACGGGAGCGCGCCATATTGCTGCCTGACCTGCTCAATCTGCCCGGGCCTGTGTGGCCTGTTCATTCCTGGCCGAACCTCATCATATCGTGACACCCCTGCCGTGAAGGCTCCCATCTCTCTCCAAGCGAGCCTCGCTGCCACAGACCAGCAATACGGAATCATCATTCAGTACGATCCGGCATCCGGGCAGCGGCCAATCTATAATCTGCCGACTTGGGGGGCGAACCGCCTGGATCAGACGCGCCGCCGTCGCTTCGAGACTATCGCGATCTGCTCAAGCGCAATCGCTTCGGCCGGACTTGGTTGCATCTTGCATCTGCTTCAATCTTGAGAGTCAAATCAATTGCGGATAATCCAGCGCGAAGGCCCGCGCCTGCATGGCACCAATCACATCATAGGCCCCCGGCGGCAGGATCTCGATGCCGTCGAGCAGCAAATTTCCCGCTGTCTCCTCGGAAGGATCGCAAGCTTGCGCGAGCGCCTGCCGCAGCTTGGCGACATCGGTCTCCGGCATCTCCGGCGCGGTGATGAAAGGCAAGCCAGGCGCCGGGTCGGTATAGGCGATGACCTTCAATCCTGCGACCTCATCGGGGAACGCTCTGGCGATCAGCGACAAAGTGACTGCGTCGATGGCGGCAACGTCAGCACGATTCGATCGGACCGCCGCGAGCGAGTTGCGATGGGCTCCGGTCGCGATCCCGGCGGCGAAGAAACGGCCCTTCACGGCGAGCGGGGCCACACGCGCCCGCAGGCTGTTATAGCCGGAGTGCGAGTCTGTGCTGTTGTAAGCCACGCGGCGTCCCGCCAGCTCTACGAGATCGGTCAGGGGCTCTTCCACGCGAACGACGATCGCGCTGCGATAGAGAGGGCCGTCACAGCCGGGCGCCCGAAACCGCGGCGTCGCCACATAACGAACGGCACCCGATAGCGCCGTCACGAAGGGATAACCGCAGGTTTGACTGAGCAGAAGGTCCGGACGACGCCAATGTGCCAAGAGGTCGGTGGGAACCGCCAAGGCGTGCGGTACGCCATCGAGGCCGGCAGCTTCCAAGCGTCGCCGTAGCACGCCCCAGAAAGCTTCGACCGCGGCCTGATCGACGGCATACATCGGCCAGGAGACTGTTTTCACCATTCTGGTCACGTTCCAAATCGCCCACGTGCTTCGGACATGTCAAGCACGCCCGATGACTATGCGGGCACGTCCGGAATGCGAAGCTCACAATGCGCAACCCAAGGCGATCGTGCCCGTCAGGCCGGTCTTGAAAGTCACAATGCCTGTAACATCCATGTCATTCGCTGATGCTGTCACGTGATTACGCTTTGTTTTTCTTGTTTCGCATTTCCCAGCCCAATTGCATCTCCGACGTGCCCTTCGAGGACGAACCGGGCCCTCCAATCCCCCTGACTTAATCGATTCGCAAGGGCTTGGACCTAATTCTGACTTGGCTTGAAGAGTTGCGCTGAGCGCGGCCAGACAGGCTGCGTTACTTGGGTGCGGGAAGCATGCGACGTTACTTTAGACTGCAGCGGTACAATGTCTGTGTTCCAGAAAGCGTCGGCCGCAGTGCTTACACATCTATACTCCCTCGGCTTGAGGGCCGTCATACCGCCAAGTCGTTTCCGGCCTAACAAGTCGTTTCCGGTCTGACCGGAGCGATCGTTGTTCCTCACGATCTCAATGGATCCTCGATGCCAATCATTTCATCCGATCCTTCGACCGCACCACACGCTCTGGTTCTCGACGAGACGTTGGATCTCAACGCCGCGTCAGAACTCGCAAGAACATTCTCGAGCCTGCGTGGAACGCCGGTGACAGTGGATCCCTCCCATGTCGGTCGGGTGGGTGCGCAGTGCATCCAGGTTTTGATCGCCGCCTCGAAGTCCTGGGCGGCCGACAACGTCTACTTCACCGTGACACCAGGATCGGAGCCATTCAACGAGGGGCTGGACCTGCTCGGGCTGACCTCCTTCTTCTCCAACGAGAGAGTGTATTCATGAGCAAGACCATCCTCACCGTCGACGACTCGCGGACCATGCGAGACATGCTACGCCTGGCCTTATCGGCCGCCGGCTACTCCGTGATCCAGGCTGAAGACGGCATGCACGGCCTTGAAGTATTGGCCGATTCCGATCCCGACGTGATCATCACCGACATCAACATGCCTCGCATGGATGGCTTCGGTTTCATCTCGGGCGTGCGTCAAGGTGGCCGCCACCGCGCCGTGCCGATCCTGGTTCTCTCGACTGAAAGCGATGTCGAGAAGAAGGCTCGTGCGCGTAGTGCCGGAGCCACGGGATGGATCGTCAAGCCGTTCGATCCGGTCAAACTGGTGGACGCCGTTCGCCGCGTTTCAGCCTAAAAAATTTTCGCCGAAGCTTTTGAGGAGTTTCTCGCTTGGACACGATGGCAGCCATCAAGCAGACCTTTTTCCAGGAATGCGAGGAACAACTCACTGAATTGGAGGCGGGCCTCCTACAGCTGGATGACGGCAATCACGACCCGGAGGTCGTCAATGCCGTTTTCCGCGCGGTTCATTCCGTCAAGGGCGGAGCCGGAGCCTTCAACCTGACGGCCCTGGTGCAATTCGCCCATGTGTTCGAAAGCGCCATGGACTGCCTGCGCACAGGCAAGCTGACGCCCACTCCAGAAGTGCTGCGCATCATGCTTCGCGCCGCCGACGTCCTGGGCGATTTCGTCCGCGCCGCCCGCGTCGACGAGGATGTGCCGGCCGAACGAAGCGCCGGAATCGTAATGGAGCTAAAGGGCTTGGCAGAAGGTCCGGCCGCAGCATCGAGTGCCGCCGCGTCGGCAGCTGCCGCGGAACCTGTGGCTGATCTCGAATTTGTCCCGATCATGATCGATCTGGCCTCCTTCGACGACCTGGCTCTCGATGCACCGGCGGCCAGCACCGGCTTCCGGATCCTCTTCAAACCGCATCCGGCCCTCTATGCCAATGGCAACGAGGCCGTCATTCTGATCCGCGAAGTGGGGCGGCTCGGCACCATGCGGGTCATCTGCGATACTGATCAGGCCCCGACCCTGGACCAGATGGACCCTGAGGGAGCCTACCTGTCCTGGATCATCGAACTCGAAACCGACAAGGACGAATCCGACGTCCGTACGATTTTCGATTTCGCTGAATGGGACTGTGTGCTGACGATTGAGCCTCTGACGGGCGCGGCGGACGTGTCCGACATCTCGGCGTCCGTTGAGATCCAATCGACAGGCGACGACATCCAGCCAGTCGAGGTCGCCGCCATAGAGGTTCTGCCTCCTGCGCTCGAAACGCCGCTTCCCGCAGCGATCGAAAAGGGGATCGCCCCCGGCCTCGACCTGCATGCCGAATCTGCCGGAGGAGCTGCCGGCGGCAAGCGTGACTCGGCGGCAGCCGCGCCGACCATCCGGGTGGACCTCGAACGGGTCGACCGCCTCATCAACCTCGTTGGCGAGTTGGTGATCAACCAGGCCATGCTCGCGGTACGTGTGACGGAAGCCGGCCTTGCCCGTGTCTCCGCCGTCGCGGTCGGGCTCGACGAACTCGAACAGTTGACCCGTGAGATCCAGGATAGCGTGATGGCGATCCGCGCGCAGCCCGTCCGCTCGGTGTTCCAGCGCATGCCACGTCTCGTCCGCGAACTGGCGGCGCAGACCGGAAAATCGGTGCGCCTCGTGACGGAAGGCGAAGGCACCGAAGTCGATAAGACCGTCATCGAGCGCTTGAGCGACCCGCTCACCCATATGATCCGCAATGCCATCGATCACGGGTTGGAAAAACCAGAGGTGCGACGGAAGAACGGCAAGAGCGAGGAAGGTCTCGTCAAGCTGTCCGCCTTGCATCGTTCTGGACGCATCGTCATCGAAGTGTCGGATGACGGCGGCGGCATCAATCGGGAACGCGTCCGGCAGATCGCCGTCGACAAGGGCCTGATTGCCTCCGATGCGAAATTGGGCGACGACGAGATCGACAATTTGATCTTCCTGCCGGGCTTCTCAACAGCCGCCGTGGTTTCGGATATTTCTGGCCGTGGCGTCGGCATGGACGTGGTCAAACGCTCCATTCAGGCGCTTGGCGGTCGCATTGCGATCAGTTCCCGGCCCGGGCTCGGCTCCACCTTCACGATGAGCCTGCCGCTGACCCTCGCGGTGCTCGACGGCATGGTTGTTACGGTCGCCGACCAGACGCTGGTGATCCCGCTGACCGCCATCGTCGAAACGCTGCTGCCGCGCTCGACCACCGTGCACAGCTATGGCGAAGGCACCCGACTGATCGGCGTCCGCAACGGGTTCATCCCGCTGATCGACGTGGGCGAGATGCTGCAGTTCCGATCGGGCGTCGACGACCCGAAAACCGGCATTGCGCTCCTGGTGGAAACCGAAGGCGGCGCCCGCAACGCGCTCCTTGTGGATGCCATCCAGGGTCAACGCCAAGTCGTGATCAAGAGCCTCGAAACCAATTACGGCCACGTTCCGGGGATCGCGGCCGCAACCATCCTGGGAGACGGCCGCGTGGCTCTGATCCTTGATGTCGATGCTGTCGTGTCGGCCTCCCGCGCCGACGGCACGAGCCAATCCTCTTTCGCGCTAGCAGGGTGATCAATCATGGCTGACCGGACCAAGGAAGGCGGCAAGATGCAGGAACTCGTCTCGTTCCGCATCGGCGACCAGGAGTTCTGCGTCGACATTATGTCGGTGCGGGAAATCCGGGGATGGACCCCGGCAACGGTTCTACCGCATTCGCCCATGTATGTGCGCGGCGTGATCAATCTGCGCGGCGCGGTTCTGTCGATCGTCGATCTCGGGTCGCGCTTCGGCCTGCCTCTCGCCGAACCTTCGGCGCGCCACGTCATCATCGTGGCGCAGGTCGAGCATCAGGTGGTCGGCCTGCTGGTCGATGCCGTATCCGACATTCTGACGGTTGCGACGGACACGATCCAGCCCACGCCGGATGTCGCCTCCGAGCTGGCACGCAGCTTCGTCCAAGGCGTGCTCGCGATCGACAACCGCATGATCAGCCTCATCTCTCTCGACAACGTGTTGCCCGCACCGAACCGGATGGCAGCGTGATCAATTCCGAGAAGCGACCGTCAGCCAGTACAGGACGCGCGTTCGTGGAAGGCGACTTCCTGTTCCGGGCCGAAGATTTCAGCCGGATTGCAGCCATGCTGCATGCCGACGCCGGGATCTTCCTGCCTGAAAGCAAAGCGACGCTCGTCTACTCGCGCCTGGCCAAGCGGCTCCGGACCCTCGGGCTGCAGTCGTTTCACGATTATTGCGAACTCGTGGCCGGTGCCGACGGGATGGACGAGCGCCAGAAGATGCTCGTCTCGCTGACCACCAACGTCACGAGCTTCTTCCGGGAGCCGCATCATTTCGACATGTTGCGAACCACAATCCTGCCCCCCTTGCTGCAGGCGGCCAAATCCGGCCGTCGCGTGCGGATCTGGTCGGCGGGTTGCTCGAAAGGACATGAGCCCTATTCGATCGCCATGACGATCCTGGCCCTCATGCCGGATGCCGCAGACTACGACGTTCGCATTCTCGCGACCGACATCGACACGGAGGTTCTGGCCGAGGGGCGGGCCGGACGCTACGAAGAGAGCCTTGTCGCGGCCGTACCGCCGGCGGAAAAACGACGTGGATTCACCTCCGTGTCGTCCGCCGACAACCGGATCCTCAGCGTCACGCCGGAGATGCAGCGGCTCGTGTCCTTCCGCGAACTGAACTTGATTGGGCAATGGCCCATGAAGGGACCGTTCGATGTCATCTTCTGCCGGAACGTCGTGATCTACTTCGACGACGATACGCAGGCGAAAGTATGGACCCGGTTCAGCAGCCTGCTGGTTCCGGGCGGCGTGTTGTTCGTGGGCCACTCGGAGCGGCTTCTCGGTCCGGCGCAAGCCCGTTTCACCAGCATCGGCACGACGGCCTATCGCATGCACGGAGCCAAAGCGTGAGTAAGATCAGGGTCATCGTCGTCGATGATTCAGCCAGTATGCGGCGAATCATCAAGAGCGTACTCGACCGTACACCCGATATCTCGGTCGTGGGCGAAGCTCAGGATCCGCTCGAGGCGCGCGAGGCGATCAAGGCGCTCAATCCCGATGTCGTGACGCTCGACATCGAGATGCCGCGCATGAACGGGCTCGAGTTTCTCGAAAAAATCATGCGGCTCCGGCCGACGCCAGTGATCATGGTGTCCAGCCTGACCGTGAGCGGTGCCGAAACGACGATCCGGGCGCTGGAAATCGGCGCCGTCGATTGCGTCGCCAAGCCCGAGGCGGGTGAGCGTGACCTGTTCCATAGCCTGCCCGACAAGATCAGGGCGGCCGCCAAGACAAAGGTCGGATCCCTGGCCGATCGCTTGCGGGATCGTGCCGACGACCGTCCCACGGCACCGAACAAGACCTTCAGAACGGATGGGTCGGTACTGGCGATCGGCTCGTCGACGGGTGGTGTGGAAGCTCTGACGGCCATCTTGTCGTGCTTTCCCGCCAATTGTCCGCCGACCGTCATCACGCAGCACATGCCGCCGCTGTTCACAAGAAGCTTCGCGGAACGGTTGAACCGGCTGTGCGCCCCCACCGTCGCCGAGGCCAGCGATGGCGCTCAACTTCTCGACGGACATGTCTACATCGCGCCTGGAAGCCTCACACATCATCTGGAGGTTGTCGGTACGGGGCGTCTGCGCTGTCGCCTGCGCCAGGCCGAAGCGGTGAACGGCCACTGCCCTTCCGTGGATGTCCTGTTTCACTCCGTCGCGAAGGCCGCAGGAGCGGGTGCGGTCGGGATCATCCTGACCGGCATGGGGCGCGATGGGGCCGCCGGTCTTCTGGCCATGCGGCAAGCCGGTGCGCGAACGCTCGGCCAAGATGCTGCCTCGTCCCTCGTGTACGGCATGCCCAAGGTCGCCCACGAGGTCGGCGCTGTCGAGCGCCAGGTTCCGCTCCGCCGAATGGGCAACGAAATTTTGCAACTCACGAACACAGCAACGGACACGCCGCCATGCCTCTCGCCGCAAGCCTCAAAGTGATCATCGCGGACGATCAGCAGACCAGCCGTCTGCTGATTCGCGCCGGCCTCGCCGAACTGGGCGTCCAACACATCGCCATGGCCAAAGATGGCGAGGAGGCGCTGCAAATGCTCAAGCAGCAACCAGCTCACCTTGTGATCTCGGATTACCACATGCCGAAGGTCAACGGCGTCGAATTGCTGCGCGCCGTGCGCAGCAATCCTGCCACGAAGGGGGCTGCCTTCTTCCTTTTGACAGGCGTCGAGGGCAAGGAGTTCCTTCAGGAAGCGATCAACCTCAAGATCAACAACTACCTGAAGAAGCCCGTCTCGGTCCCTGAGTTGAAGGCCAAGATCGAAGCGGTGTTCGGAGCTCTGCAATGACCCTGCCGAGTCGGCCCGGTCAGATTGGTGCGGCCGAGAAATCGGTTCTCGTCATCCAAGGCGAGTACAAGATCAGTGATGACCCCAACGTGGTTCTTGCAACGCTGCTCGGCTCTTGTGTCGCGGCCTGCATCCGCGATCCCCTCGCCGGGGTTGGCGGCATGAATCACTTCCTGCTCGCAGAGGGATCGGCGTCCGACACGCGCCATAATGCGGAGCGCTACGGCGTCCACGCGATGGAGCTTTTGGTGAACGGTCTGCTGACGCGCGGCGCGCAGCGGAACCGGCTGGAGGCGAAGCTGTTCGGCGGAGCCAAGACAATGGACGGACTGGCGGATGTTGGCGCCACGAATGCCCGGTTCGCGCAGGAGTTCGTGCGGCGGGAAGGCATCAAGCTCGTAGGCGAATGCCTTCTCGGCAACCGGGGCAGGCGCATCCATTTCTGGCCGGTCTCCGGCCGCGCGCGACGGATCTTTATGTCGGAGCCGGTGCCTCTTCGTCCTGTCGCCCCGCCCGTTGTGCAGCCGAACAGTGGCGCGCTCGAACTTTTCTGAGCGGTCGATGGAGCAATCTCATGGCGCCTATAAGTGGATCGGCTCTCGAGGCCGATACAGCCGAGTGGAATGGGCTGTTCGACCGCGTGGGATCGGAACTGCGAACGCTCGCGGACGCGGTCAACAGGCTGCAGCAGTTCTTGACGCCCATTGTGGCCGATGTGGTCAGTCGTGACCCGCAGGCCATCACGCGTCTGCAGGATCTCGACCTGCTGGAACAATCGCTGCACGGACTGTCCGACCTCATGTCCTGTCTCGATGCGTCAACGACGCTGACTGACGCCTCAACTCTGTCGACCGGCGTCCGCACGCTTCGCCTGGCGGGCCTTGCGAAGCGATTGTCAGGCCCCGAGCAGGGAGACACCGAGCCGGCCCTCATCACCTCCGACCTTGAGCTTTTTTGAACACGCTTCCAGTTCCCTGCTGATTAGAACGGCGCATTTCGAAAAAATGCTAAAATTATGGGCAACAGGCCATCCTGTCGCCGCACTCGCCGTGTGAAAAGCGCCTCCCTCCGGCGTGAAGCGATCCTTTTGCAAGGTTTCGTCAAGCTCGGTGTGGCCCAGTGGATCGAGCGTGATTGCACGCCGTGACTCAACCTGCATTTCCCGTCCTGCACGGCGAGATGGGAGACAAAGATGACACCGTTCGACGCCCGCATTCTTCGGCAGACCTCGATGAATCTGGCCCGCGAGGGGGATCGTCTGACGGCGGCATTCGAGATCGCGCTCGCAGAACGAGCCCCGACCTTGCATGCAACCCTGTCTCGACTCCGGTTTGAGGAGCGTCGGACTTTCGCGCAGGTTGTCGTTGGCGCAATCGCGGACCTTGGAACCAATGTGGCCGACAGTGCGGACCTCGCGGCTCTTCGTCGGTGCAGGCGCGCCTATCGGTGGGAGCCGCGCCACGACGCCATTGTCGGGCAGGCTTTGATCACAGCCCT
Organism: Lichenifustis flavocetrariae; assembly: GCF_026130545.1. Classification (GTDB taxonomy): domain Bacteria; phylum Pseudomonadota; class Alphaproteobacteria; order Rhizobiales; family Beijerinckiaceae; genus Lichenihabitans; species Lichenihabitans flavocetrariae. The sequence continues at coordinate 222,044 of NZ_JAMOIM010000003.1, forward strand.
TGCCGAAATCCTTGGACCAGCCTTTGGAGAAGACGGGCGCAATGCCTGGACAAATGGCTACGTGAGTTTGGCCGAAACCCTGGTTGCCGCGACATCAAATCGGGTGGATCTCGTCGCCTGATCCGTTCAGTCCGGTTGAGAGCGCTGTTCCTCGATCATCGTCTCGATGGCCACGATTGCACTTTCGAGGTCCGAGATCTGGCGCAAGGCGCCAGCGGCAGGAACCGTCTCGGTTTCCGCGGCCTGAAGAATCAATCCACGCTGCGCTTCCACCAAACGTTTTCTCAACGCGATCAGTTTACGTTCCACACTCATATCGCTCACCAATACACCCCAACCCACCCGCTGCTATCCGCAACGTCGGCGACTTCGAACCAGAGACGATCTTCGGTGTTTGCGGGTTTGAGCTCGGACGTCGGCGAGCGCAGCCTATGCATCGACCGGACTCCTCAAACCAGCGTGAACCGGCTGAAATCGCCTCACTTTCGACATAAGCTATCTAGCATCGCGGAGCCGAATTGTCGCTCCGGAAAAGGCGCGGCCGGCGCGTTATGAGTTTTTTAGTAAATTTCTGCAGGGTGTGTCTTCTTGGATGCCCGTGGGCGCCGAGCAATGAAATGCAAGCCGATGCCGGGGCGGCGCCTTATCTCGGCCGCCCCGCCATGTTGTCGCTCGGGTCTAGTTGCGGGCTTTGTCGACCATCTTGTTCTTGGAGATCCAGGGCATCATGGCGCGAAGCTTCTCGCCGACCTGTTCGATCTCATGCGATGCGGCCTTCGCTCGCGTGGCCTTGAACGAGGTCTGGTTGACCTTGTTCTCGAGCATCCAGTCGCGCGTGAACTTGCCCGACTGAATGTCGTGCAGGACACGTTTCATCTCGGCCTTGGTCTCGGGCGTGATGATGCGAGGGCCCGTGACATACTCGCCGTATTCGGCGGTGTTAGAGATCGAATAGTTCATGTTGGCGATGCCGCCCTCGTAGATGAGGTCGACGATCAGCTTCACCTCGTGCAGACACTCGAAATAGGCCATCTCGGGCGCATATCCGGCTTCCACCAGGGTTTCGAATCCGGCGCGGATCAACTCGACCAAGCCGCCGCACAGCACGACCTGCTCGCCGAACAGGTCGGTCTCGCATTCTTCCTTGAAGGTCGTCTCGATGATGCCGGCGCGGCCGCCTCCGATGGCTGACGCGTAGGACAGGCCGAGGTCATGGGCATTGCCGGATGAATCCTGCGCGATCGCAATCAGGCACGGCACGCCTCCGCCCTTCTGATATTCCGAACGCACCGTATGGCCCGGGCCCTTCGGCGCCACCATCAGCACGTCGATATCGGCGCGCGGCTCGATGAGGTTGAAATGGACGTTCAGTCCATGGGCGAACAGCAGTGCGGCGCCCGGCTTCATGTTGGGGGCGAGATCGGCCCGGTAGATGTCGGCTTGAAGTTCGTCCGGCGTCAGCATCATGACGACGTCGGCCCATTTGGCGACCTCGGCCACGCTCATGACCTTGAGGCCTTCACCTTCCGCCTTCTTGGCCGATGGGGACCCCTCGCGCAACGCCACCACAATGTCCTTGATGCCGCTGTCGCGCATATTGAGCACGTGGGCATGCCCCTGGCTGCCGTAGCCGACCACCGCGACCTTCTTGCCCTTGATCAGATTGAGATCGGCATCCCGATCGTAGTAGACGCGCATGGTCGTTCAGTCCTTTGATGTATTGGCAGCCCGGAGCGGGAGTGGGCTGCTTCTAGTCGTGACAGGCTGTCCCGGCAACCCGGCTCAACGCGCCCTTACGCAAAGGATGGCGTTTCGAGGGAATAGGCCTGATAGGCTTGAGTCAGGCTCTGCCAATCGTCCATGGCCGGAAAGGCCTCGAACCGATGGACGGCCGGCGTCGTCACCCAGTCAAGCTTGTCCTTGGTGCAGGTTTCGACGAAAGGCGTCGTCCAGCTGAGGTCGTCGATGAGGGTGGAGCGCACGTTGACGAACCCGTCCATGCCGGGCATTCGGGTGAACAGCCAGCTCTTGCACTCTGGACAGAAGGAATGCTGCAGCTCCTTTTGCAAGCCGCCGAGAACGGTGTCGCCCTGGGTCACCGCGAAACCTTCACTCGGAATGGCGACCGAGAGCGAGAACGCGCTGGCCGTCATGCGCTGGCACCCCCGGCAATGACAGGCCATGGTGAGCAGGGGCAGCATGGAGACGCGGAAGCGCACATGACCACACCGGCACCCGCCGTCGCGAGGATGATCGAGAGTGTTCATCGGCTCTTCCCTTCGGCTGAGGCAGCGTCTGGTCGCGGCTGGATCAGGTCCCAGCGATTTCCATAGAGATCTTCAAACACCGCGACCGTGCCATAGGCCTCGCGCCGCGGTTCTTCAAGAAAGTTGACGCCACGGGCTCGAAAAGCGGCATGGTCGCGGTCGAAATCGTCGGTCTCGAGAAACAGGAACACACGGCCGGCACCCTGCATGCCGACCGCCGCCGATTGCGCGTCATCGGCGGCTTTCGCCAATAACAGACGCGTTGTGGACCCGGGGGGTGCGACCGTCACCCACCGTTTGCCGTCACCGAGCGGAGTGTTGGAGGTCAGCGTGAATCCGAGCCCGTCGCGGTAGAAGGCGATCGCCTCGTCGTAATCCGTGACGATCAGTGCCACCGTGGCGATCCTTTGGGCCATGCCGGTCACTCCTGGAACACAGGATAGAGCGAGGCGATCAACAGGGCCGCCATGGTGTAGTTGAAGATCGCCCGGTTGCGCGGCTGGCTGAGCCACCGCTGCAGCGCCGCGCCGAACGCGACCCAGGCACCGGAGCAAGGGGCCGTCACGACGGCAAAGACGGCGGCGATGAGCAACACGCTCAGCGTGTAGCGGTTCGGGTCCGTATAAGTGGCGCAAGCCGTAATGGCCATGATCCAGGCCTTCGGGTTCACCCATTGGAAAGCGGCCGCTTGCAGGAACGTGAGGGGTTTCGCGCGGGTGTCACCGCTTTTGAGCGGGCCGGAGCGGGCGATCTTCCAGGCCAGCCAGACCAGATAGGCGGCCCCCAACCACTTCAATATGACGAGCAGCACAGGTGCGCGCACGAAGATTTCAGCCAAGCCCAGCCCCACCAGCAGCGTCATCAGCGCGAAGCCGAGGTCGACACCCCAGAAATGTGGCAGCGTGCGCCGCACACCGAAGTTCAGGCCCGAACTCATCAGCATGAGGTTGTTGGGTCCCGGCGTCCCGGAACTGACAATGGCGAAGAGAATGAGGGCGGGCAGGAGGGACAGCATGGGCTCCACGCAGCGCGGCGGATTAGGAGGACATTTGTTGGTCCCGGCCTCGGGCCGGCATGCACGTTGCGACGCGACGTGCATGGCCGAGCCTGCGCTCGGCCCTGACGACCGCCGCTAGATCGTCTCCGGACCGCGCGAGATCGCCGCGACACCGGTACGGGCCAGTTCCACGAGCCCGATCGGCCGCATCAGCTCGACGAATTGATCGATCTTCGAGGGCGCGCCGGTGAGCTCGAACACGAAGCTTTCCGTCGTGGCGTCGATCACCCGCGCCCGGAACGCATCGGAGAGCCGCAGCGCCTCATTGCGGTTCTCACCCTTGCCGCGCACCTTGATCATCGCGAGCTCGCGCTGGATGAAGGGCTTTTCGATCGTCAGGTCGTTGACCTTGTGCACCGGCACAAGCCGCTCCAGCTGATGCCGAATCTGCTCGATCGCCTCAGGCGTCCCCGACGTCACGATGGTGATGCGCGACAGGTGTTCGCCATGCGCCACTTCGGCGACCGTCAGGCTCTCGATATTGTAGCCACGGCCGGAGAACAGGCCCACCACTCGGGCGAGCACACCCGGCTCGTTGTCGACCAGCACCGAGAGCGTATGGGTCTCGACATTCGACGTGGCGAGCGCGGAGGAATAGGGGGACGGTGGTTGTGTCGCAGGGGCGGAGGCGTTCATGAGGCGTCGCTTGTTTTGGTTCGAGAGGAAGAAAGGGCGAAGTCGAGCAGCGCGTCGCAGTGAAGCGCGGTCGTGTCGAAAACAGGCCGGCTCGTGTCGACCTGAGAGATCAGGAGACCGATCTCGGTGCAGCCGAAGATGATGGCATCGCAGCCATCGCGGTCTGCGGCGTCGATCATGGCGAGCACGACGGCTTTCGCGGCCGGCGTGACATGGCCTTGGCAGAGCTCGTCGAAGATGATCGCCTGCAACGCGTCGCGCGCCGCTTTGTCCGGCACGAGGGCGTCGACGCCGAAGCCGGCTCCGAGATGGTTGCGATAGAAGTCGTGCTCCATGGTGTAGCGGGTCGCAAGAAGCAGCGGCCGCTTCGCGCCGCGGGCCGCAAGTGCGCCGCCGGTGACATCCATGATGTTGACCAGAGGCAGCGTGGTTGCGGCGGCCAGGGGACCCGCCACCTTGTGCATCGTATTGGTGCAGAGGGCGATGCAATCCGCCCCCGCCGCCGCAAGCTGCCGCGCTGCGGTCGCGAGGGCCGCCGAAACGTGGTCCCACCGGTCGGCCGCCATCGCCGCGGCCAGGGGCGCGAAATCGAGCGAGGTGAGGACGATCCTGGCCGAGGCCAGGCCGCCGACCCGTGTTCGCACGCCCTCGTTCAACAGCCGGTAATAGACTGCGGTCGATTCCCAGGACGTGCCGCCGATGAGGCCGATGGTGTTCACTGTGTGATTCCTTGACGGGCATCTCCCTTCTCCTGCGCGAGCGGGAGAAGGTGGCCCGGCGCAGCCGGGTCGGATGAGGGCCGGCGCGAGGCTTGCCTTTTGATCTCCGCGAGCACGAGTTCGCTGCCCGTAAGCACGGCATCACTCGAAAACCGGAGCACACGCCAGCGTTGTCGTGTCAACCACGTGTCCCCTGCCACATCCTTGTCCTTTTGCTCCGGCGCGTCGTGCGCCGGACCGTCGATCTCGATCATCAGCCGCACCTCCATACAGGCGAAATCCGCCACGTAAGGCCCCATAGGAAACTGTCTTCGGAACTTGGCCGCGGTGCCGCGCCTGCGTAGACCGCGCCAAAGGATCGCTTCGGCCGTGCTCATCTGCTGTCGCATTCTGCGAGCAAAGCCAAGTTGCTCCGCCGGAACCCGCGGGGGCATGGATTTCCATTCCTCTCATTGAGCCGGCCCTCATCCGACCTCGCTCCGCGAGGCCACCTTCTCCCGCTCACGCGGGAGAAGGGTCGTTTCACACCAACAACTTGCCCCGCTCGTCGATCACGCTGCCGAGTTCGATGCCGGCATCGTCCGACAGGTCGGCCAGGATCATCTCATTGTGTGCCTTGCCCGATGGGATCATCGGGAAGCAGTTCTCCTGCTTGTCGACCACGCAATCGAAGATCACGGCCTTGGGGCTGTCGATCATCTCCTGGATAGCCGCGTCGAGATCATTCGGGTCGGAGCAGCGGATGCCGTGGCCGCCATAGGCTTCCGCCAACTTCACGAAATCGGGCAGCGCTTCCGAATAGCTCTCCGAATAGCGGCCGCCGTGCAGCAGTTCCTGCCACTGCCGGACCATCCCCATGTAGCTGTTGTTCAGGATGAAGACCTTCACGGGCAGCCGATATTGCAGCGCCGTCGACATCTCCTGCATGTTCATCAGGATCGAGGCTTCGCCCGCGATATCGACCACCAGCGCCTCCGGATGCGCCATCTGGACGCCGATCGCGGCCGGGAGGCCGTAGCCCATGGTGCCGAGGCCGCCGGAGGTCATCCAGCGGTTTGGCTCCTCGAAACCATAGTGCTGCGCGGCCCACATCTGATGCTGGCCGACCTCGGTGGTGATGAAGGTCTTGCGGTTCTTCGTCAGCTCATAGAGGCGTCTGATGGCGTGCTGCGGTTTGATGGTGGTCTTCGAGGGCCCATAGGCGAGCGACTTCTTCTGCCGCCAACCGTCGATCTGCCCCCACCATTGCGCGAGCGCGGCCTTGTCGGCCTGCGCGGCCGACGACCGCCACAACCGGACCATGTCTTCGAGCACGTAAGCACAATCGCCGATAATGCCGAGATCGACCTTGACGACCTTGTTGATCGACGAGGGATCGATATCGATATGCGCCTTCCTCGAACGCGGCGAGAAGGCGTCGAGCCGGCCCGTGATCCGGTCGTCGAAGCGCGCCCCGACGCAGATCATCAGGTCGCAATCGTGCATGGCGTGGTTGGCCTCGTAGGTGCCGTGCATGCCGAGCATCCCGAGCCAGTTCTTACCCGAGGCCGGATAGGCACCGAGGCCCATCAGGGTCGAGGTGATGGGAAAATTGGTCAGACCAACCAGTTCGCGCAGCAGCATGGAGGCCTTCGGGCCGGCATTGATGACGCCGCCGCCGGTGTAGAACACGGGCTTCTTGGCCACTTTCATCATCTCGACGAGCTGGCGGATCTTCTCGATATCGCCCTTCACGCGCGGCTGATAGGTCTTGTGCTGCACGTTCGACGGCCCCGTGTAGGTGCCGGCCGCAAATTGCACGTCCTTGGGGATGTCGACCAGCACCGGGCCGGGCCGCCCATGCGAGGCGACATAGAAGGCCTCGTGCAGGATGCGCGGCAGGTCGGCGACGTTGCGCACAAGGTAATTGTGCTTGGTGCAGGAGCGGGTGATGCCCGTCGTGTCGCATTCCTGAAACGCGTCGGAGCCGATCAGATGGGTCGGGACCTGGCCGGTGATGCAGACGAGCGGGATCGAATCGAGCAGCGCGTCGGTCAGGGCCGTCACCGCATTGGTGGCGCCAGGACCGGAGGTGACCAGCAGCACGCCGACCTTGCCGGTCGAGCGCGCATAGCCCTCCGCCGCATGGCCCGCCCCCTGCTCGTGCCGCACCAGCACGTGGCGCACGGAGTTCTGATGGAACAAGGCGTCATAGATCGGCAGCACGGCGCCACCCGGATAGCCGAAGACCGTATCGACCCCCTGATCCTTCAGGGCCTCCACCACCATCTCGGCGCCCGTCATCTGCTTCGCCATCGTGTCGCTCCGTGCTTTCGGTCTGTTCGAGGAATTTTAGGCAATAAAAAAGGCCCTCTGAGGGGCCTGGGTCGCGTCAGTTCGTGGGCTCATCGGAGGGACTACCCCCGGCCCAGGCCTGACGCGTATCGTACGAGAATGAGGGTCATGCGGAGTAAGCTTTCCCAAAAACAGTGAAACTGCGTAGCATGACACTGAAATCGAAGTCAATCGTTTCTGACGGCTGGTCGTGACCCTTCATCACCATGTCTGGCCTTGTGATGTGGACGCACGAGCACGAGTGGGAAGGAAGATTGCCACCAAATCGCGATGCAGGGGTGCTGTTTAGCTAGCTTTGTACGCATTAAACTGATTTAAAAGGATTCAAAGAAGAGCCGAATTGTGCGTCAATGGAATGTCAAATCTGCATCACGAGCCCGGGACTAAGTCTCCCAAAAAGAACTGGGAAGCAAGCGAATCATTTTTTGATCTAAAATTATCGCATTGGATCGAGATAGGCCTTACGGCAAGTCTGTTGACTGTGCGGTTTTTCCATACGAGGTCTACGGCCGTCAAGCGTCTGTTATAGACACACAGACCAGACTGACCAATACAAGACAGCGAAGCAGAAGCCAGGGCTTTTTTAACATTTCAGGATGTAGCATTTTCTTAAGGTGGCCCGCTTATAGCTTCGCAACCCGACTATTGGTACTTGGCGATGTCGGTGAATAACAGCGGGAACACCGTTGCTTCATCTGTAAATTATCATATTAGTCAGTACACTGTTGTTTGAGGTTCAGACAGGCTTGGGCCACATCCAATAGATTTGCCCTATTATCCAGATATCCGTATGAACTTTCCAGATGCTAGGCGATGCTGAACACTCCACTGATGATGTTAATTCTGGCTTATTGGGACCGCCCCAGCTCGCTTTAATCGGCGGACATGCAAGCATAGTTGTTCAGAACGGCGCGTTCATACTCGATAAATTGCAAGTAGGATCCGAGCACTACTATTTCTCTGGCATAGTATATTACGCCGACATATATTAGCAAAAGCACACAATCAAATATTGCTACAAAATTGGAAGGACATTTTCAGAGGGCAATAGGTTAAAGCCATTTGCAGTACCATGCGCTCATCGGAACTGCGCGGATCAGACATGCGACGCAGATCGTAGATCGTAGATCGTAGATCGTAGATCGTAGATCGTAGATCGTAGATCGTAGATCGTAGATCGTAGATCGTAGATCGT
>NZ_JAMOIM010000003.1:230351-406641 GCF_026130545.1 Lichenifustis flavocetrariae
ACTACAAAGAAGTTTCTGATGCTTTTGCAAAGGCACGTTTGCCTGTGCCGCAGAAAGCTGTCGATAGGAGCTTGCAGTAAGCCTCGGCTTGTTCAAAATGTTACTCCCCTATCGCTACCAGAATTGCACAAATAATGCCGCCGTGAAGCTTCCTCACCTACGAATCTATTTCAAAGCTGCAATAAAGGTGATGTATTTAGCGCTTCGGCTCGCAGACCGAGAAGGCCGCGCTCGAAGAACAGCTCGACATGCTCGGCGCCGAGGCCACCTCGCGATCCGGTCCGAAACCCCTCTACCCCACCGACGACCTCGACCAGACCATCGCGGTCTGGACAGTGCTGTCAAACGCGACCACCCCGCTCAAGGCCGCCGCCATCGCATCCGGCTTCAGGCAAGGCCGTCGCACTGGCCCCAAAGTCGCCGCCGTGCTCGCCGCCCTCACCCGCATCGGCCGCATTACGACCGCGGACGGCAATACATTCGGGCTGAAGCAGGCGCGGCATGAGACGGCGTCGATCCGCTCAGGCGGCGTCGCGGCGAGGTCCGGCGAGATGCGCAATGACATGGACATGCGCGGGCCGATGATCCCGGCTGTAAAAGCGCAGGGTCATGCTGCCGATCGCCTAAAGCTTGCCCATCGTTGCGGCCCCGACTTCGGGGCGCGAACAATCTCACACGACCCAAGGGTCCACCACCCGCACCCCGCTCCCCAGGAAATCACCCCCGTTCCGCGTCACCACCGTAAGCCCATGCACGAGCGCCGTCGCGGCGATCAGCGTATCGCGCTCGGCGCGCGGGTCGGGGATGTGGAGTTGGGCACAGCGGCGGGCGACGGCGGTGTCGATCGGGAGGATCCGGTCGGCGAAGGCAGGGAGAACCGCGCTTTCTAACCACCGGCGCAACACGGCGCCTTGGGCGGCATCGCGCCGCTCGATCCCGAGCACGCCTTGCTCCAGTTCGAGGATGGTGATGACGGACAGGAACAGCATCGCGGGCGCCATGCCCTTCGCCCAGGCGACGACATGGCGATCCGCCCGCCCGCTTTTGGCCTTGCGCAATTCGGAGACGACGTTGGTGTCGAGCAGAAACATCAGCCGAGTTCGACCGGGCGCGAGACCGGGCCCTGCAGACGCGGCGGCGCGAAGTCGATCTCTCCTGCATCGGGCATCGCGAGCAGATCGACGATGCTGGCCTGGGCGTGGGCCAGCTTCTCGTAATCCGCCATCGTCATCAGGACGTGCGACGCGCGGCCACGATCCGTGATGAAGACGGGACCGGCCTCAGCAGCCTTCTTGGCGCGACCGGTATCCTGGTTGAACTCACGACTGGTAAGTTGGGTGACGGGCATCAGATCGCACCTCATTGTATGTAGAAATGTTTCTACAATTGAGTCGTTTTCCTGGCAAGGTGGCAGCCACGTCGAGCTCCATATCCAGCCCAAAGAATTAGAGGTGGCACTGAATACCCGGCGTCTTCACCCCGACACCCGCTGCCGCTTTGTGGCCCCGGAGCGGCAGGCCCGAGGCGGCTTTGCAACCCGAGTGAGGTCGTTTCCGGGCGACGGCGCCGGACAGGAACCCATCAGCTCGGCAGAGGGTTGGGCGGGCAGAGGCGACCGACTGGTCGCTCCAACCCATGAGGATCGTATGACCTTCAAAACCCTCGCCGCTGCCGCCGTCCTTGTCTCCGCCGCAAGCGGCGCCGCTCTCGCCGCGCCGAGCGTGGCCCAGGATGCGCCCCTGATGGCGCAGCCCTCCTCGCCGCTCGTCCAGGCCTTCGCGCAGGACGCCGGCACCAGTAATCAGTTCGAGATGACGGAAGCCCAGATGGCGCTCGACAAGAGCAGCGACCCGGCCGTGCGCCGCTTCGCGCAGCAGATGCTGCAGGATCATTACAAGGCCGAGCAGAGCCTCGAACAGGCTGCCGCCCCCTCCGGTGTCGTCACCCACTTCATGTTCGACGCCACGACGCAGGCCAAGCTGGATCAGATGAACGGCCTATCGGGCCCCGCCTTCGATCAGGCCTATTGGGCCGACCAGCAGAACGCCCATGCGCAGGCCGTCGCGGCGCTCGGGACCTACATGACCTCCGGTTCCGATCCCGCGCTCCGCGCCTGGGCCCGCAACACCCTTCCGGTGGTGATGGAACATCAACGCATGTTGGCCGCAATGACGGGAACGTCGCCGTTGGCGATGCAGTAAGTGCAGTAAGCGAAGCACTGGTAGAGCCGTGACCTGCTGGCCCCGGCTCTACCAATCCGGCGTGCGTTCTTCCTCGCCAGATCCAATTCCGCGCGGGGCGGGACCCAATTCCGCCGCGCGAGCGCGCAGCGCCTTCGGCAATGCCCCAAGCGCGGGGTCGTCGAAGCGGAGATGCGGCAAACGTGTGGCGACGAGTTCAGCCACAACCCGCGCCTGGGCGAAATCGCGACGGCGTTTCAAGGGATCTCGATCGGAGCGGTCGGCGAGCCAGGCCTTGTGAAGCGCGAAGGCGCGCGGGTCCGGCGTCACAAGGCGGAGCGGATAGCCACGGGCATCGATGACGATCGTTTCGATCTTGGGGCTGTTGACCAGCCAAGCGGGCCCCTGGATCTCGACCGCCACAAGATCATCGGGCGCTGTGCCGATCCGGCTTCGGGGTGCTTGCGCCATGCGGTCGGGCGGCAGGGGTTGGATGAGGTCGACCATGAAACCATCGCGGTTCACCGCCCGGAAACTCCCGGCGCCTGTGGTGACGAACGAGTGGTCGACGTGCCGGAGCAAGCCCGCGAGGCCTACAGTAGCCACATCGGACCCGAGCAGTTTCAGCCGCGCGCGTGCGTCATACAGAAGATCGACGTCGCCGGTCGCAAGATGACCACTGGAAATCTGGACAGCAGCCATTCGCTCATAGGCGTAAAGCTCATGCGTGCCGACCACGTCGACCACGCTGCCAAGAAGATGAGCGCGCGCCAGCGTTCGTAAGATCCGCGCCGCAAGTGTGGGGATCCGGCCGATCTGCAGGGCGCGATTGAAGGCGCCATCTCGTCGAGACGTCCCGCCAAGCCAGAGGCTCGGTCCTTCAGGCGCGCACGCCCCTCATGAAAGCTCGTATGACTGCGTTCGCTCTCGGGTGTCCGCGGCCCGAGCGCCTTCCACGTCGCCCCCTGCTTTCGGTAGAGGTAGTCACGTCCACCGACGCGCTTCCACGACATGGCACCGGCGTAACGGCGGTCAAGTTCGGTTTGCACCGCCTCATAGGCTGCGAAAACTTGCTCAGCATCCACGGTCTGCCGGGCCTGCTCGCCCCTTAACTCACCGTACTCGACCACATTATCCCTCTGCGGCGCCCCTCATAGCAAAGAAGGGATAATAGCCGAAAAGCGGGCATCCGTCATTTCGGTTTCGCGGTCACCGATATTCCGCCGTCTGCCAGGCAAGGTGCTGGCCGCCGTCGAGCGCAAGCGTCTGCCCGGTCAGGCTCGGGGTTGTGGCGCAATAGAGGACAGCCTCGGCTACCTCGTCGGGCGTGCCGCCTGTCCTAAGCGGCAGATCGGCGGTGCGGCGGGTGTAGTCGGCCGCGTCCTGGCCGGCGTTGACGAGCGTCAGCCCGGGCGCGACGGCATTCACCCTTATGGCGGGTGCGAGGGACTGGGCCAGCGTGCGGGTCGCCGTGTGGAGCGCGGCTTTTGACAATGTGTAGGTGAACTGCCGAGGCGTCGGGCGGAGCACACGCTGGTCGAGCAGGTTGACGATGCTGCTGCCGTCCGGGGCCTGGGCCGCGAAGGTCTGAGCCAGGAGGAGCGGCGCCCGCAGATTGACGGCCATGTGCCGGTCGAACCCCGCCACGTTGAAATTCGCCGCGTCGTCGGTCTCGTAGATCGAGGCGTTGTTGACCAGCAGGGTGAAGGGCCGGCCAAGTGCCGCCGCGGCTTCCGTCACCAGCGACCCGTCCTCCAGAGTGGCAAGGTCCCTGGCAACCACGCCGGTCGCGACTCCGTAGGTATCACTGAGACGCATCACGAGTGCCTCGGCCTGCTTGCGTGATCGGTTGCAGTGGATCACGACCGAGAAACCGGCCCGTGCCAGACGCTCCGCGATGGTCGCGCCGAGCCGTGCCGCACCGCCCGTCACCAGAGCAGCCCTCATTTGGGTCATCGTTGTTTTCTTTCCCATCCGACCCCGTTTTTAGCAAACATCCCGAGCTTCGCGCCGAGGATGCGTTGTCGCATCTTCGCAGGCGCTCACGTCTGCGCTCAGCTATCAGGAAGGTGTTGACATGCAACCTTTTGGTTGCATAATAGCCGCATGGATGATGACGCCGTGTTCCGGGCTTTGGCGGATCCGAACCGGCGGGAATTACTCGATCGCCTCCACCACCGGAACGGCCAGACTCTCGCGGCGCTCTGTGCGGGGCTGGCGATGAGCCGACAGGCGGTCACGAAGCATCTCGGTATTCTTGAAGGCGCCCATCTGGTCACGACTCGGCGGGAGGGCCGAGAAAAACTTCATTTTATCAATCCGGTGCCGATCTATGCGATCGCCGACCGCTGGATTGGCAAGTTCGAGCGGTCGCGCCTCGCGGCTCTCGCGGATTTGAAACGAACCTTGGAGGGAGACGAACATGGATAGTGTCCACGAGAGCCGTTTTGTCTACGTCACGTTCATTCGCACGACGCCCGAGAGACTCTGGGCGGCGCTGACGGACCCGGTCTTCATCAAACGCTACTGGTTCGGCATGCATGTGGAGACCGAGTGGACAGCCGGCTCGCCCTGGACGCTGACCTTCGCCGACGGCCGGGTGGCCGATGCCGGCGAGATCGTCGAGGTCGATCCCCCGAGGCGGATCGTCATCCGATGGCGTAACGAATGGAAGCCGGAGATGAAGGCCGAAGGCTACTCCCGCTGCACCATGGATCTGGAAGAGCTGGATGGCGCCGTGAAACTCACCCTCACGCATGGCATCGAACGGGCCGGCTCGACATTCATCGAGGCCGTCTCGGGAGGCTGGCCGAAGATCTTGTCCAACCTCAAGTCCCTGCTTGAGACTGGCGAGGTCGTCCTGAAGCCGTAGCGTTCCTTCGCTGGCTCGTCAGGTGATGACAGAAGGCTCCCTGCGTCCGGTGTAGTGCTCGATCTTGGCGATCGAGCGCGACAGGTCGATCACATCCTTCAGCGCGTCCCCGGTCTCAAGATCCAGGCGGCCCGTCTCGGGCTCGGCCCGCTCGATATAGACGCGCAGGGTCGCGCCCGCCGTGCCGGTGCCGGACAGGCGATACACGATCCGGGCCCCATCGGTGAACAGGATGCGGATGCCCTGGTGGGCCGAGTCCGAGCCATCGACCGGATCGTGATAGGCGAAATCGTCGGCGCTCGCGACGTCAAGCGCGCCGAAACGCTGGCCCTGCATGGTTGGCAACGCATCGCGCAAGGCTTGCACCAGGGCGTTCGCACCCTCGGAGGCGACTTCCTCGTAGTCGTGGCGGGCATAGTAGTTGCGGCCATAGGTCCGCCAGTGATCCTCCATGATGGCCTTCACGCTCTCGCGCCGAACCGCCAGGATATTGAGCCAGAGCAGAACCGCCCAAAGGCCATCCTTTTCGCGCACGTGGTTGGAGCCCGTGCCCGCGCTTTCTTCGCCGCAGATGGTGGCCAGGCCAGCGTCGAGCAGGTTGCCAAAGAACTTCCAGCCGGTCGGCGTCTCGTAGATGCCGATGCCCTTCTTCTTCGCCACCTGGTCGGCCGCCGCGCTTGTCGGCATGGAGCGGGCGATTCCGGCGAGGCCTTTGGCATAGCCAGGGGCCAGATGAGCGTTGGCGGCCAAAGCCGCCAGTGAATCGGACGGCGTCACGAAGATGCCGCGACCAATGATGAGGTTGCGGTCGCCATCGCCGTCCGAAGCCGCGCAGATGTCCGGCGCATGGTCCGACATGGCGAGATCGTAGATCTCTTTGGCGTGGACGAGATTGGGGTCGGGATGGTGACCGCCGAAATCGGGTTTCGGGATGCCGTTGATGACGCTGCCGGGCTTGAAGCCGAGTTCGCCTTCGAGGATCTTCGTCGCATAGGGCCCGGTGACGGCCGACATGGCGTCGAACGTCATGGTGAAGCCACCGGCGACCATGCTTCGGATCGCGCCGAAGTCGAACAATTCGCGCATGAGCGCGAGGTAATCCTCGACGGGATCGATGACTTCGACGCTCATGCCGTCGAGCGTCGTGGCTCCGAGGCAATCGAGATCAATATCGGGCGCGTCGCTGATCTTGTAGGCCGAAATCGCCCTGGTGCGGGCGAAGATCGCGTCCGTGATCTTCTCGGGCGCCGGCCCTCCGTTCGAGGCATTGTACTTGATGCCGAAATCGCCGTCGGGACCGCCCGGATTGTGGCTGGCCGACAGGATGATGCCGCCGAAGGCGCCCCGCTTGCGGATCACATTCGAGGCCGCGGGCGTCGACAGTATGCCCCCCTGCCCCACCAATACCCGTCCGAACCCATTGCCGGCCGCGATCTTCATGGCGACCTGGATCGCCTCGCGATTGTAGAAGCGGCCATCGCCTCCGATCACAAGCGTCTTGCCCTGAAATCCTTCCAGGCTGTCGAAGATCGATTGGACGAAATTCTCGACGTAATTGGCCTGTTGGAAGACCGGCACCTTCTTGCGAAGGCCGGAGGTGCCCGGCTTCTGGTCTTGGAACGGCGTCGTCGCCACGGTCTTGATCATCGTCGTTTCCCCTCGACTGTTTCTGGTTCAGGCGCCAGCCAGATCGCGGTAGAGCCGGGCCAACGTGCGGGCCGGGCGGCGCCAGGAGACGTCGGTCGACATGCCGGCCTTGATCATGCCGACCCAATCGTCCTTGTCGCGAAAGATGTCGGCCGTGCGGCGCAGAGCATATTGCAACCCGTCGAGCGTCACGGGCGCGAACTGGATGCCGGTCGCGGCGCCGCTCGCCAGCGCCATTTCGTTGGCATCGACGATCGTGTCCGCGAGACCACCCACGCGCGCCACCACAGGCACGGCTCCATAGCGCAGCGCGCAGAGCTGGGTGAGGCCGCAGGGCTCGAAGCGCGAGGGCACCAGAAGCGCGTCGCAGCCAGCCTGGATCAAATGCGCAAGCCCTTCGTCGTAGCCGAGCTGCACGCCGATCAGCCCTGGGTGGAACGCCTTGGCGTTGCGGAAGCCGTCCTCGTACCATTTCGAACCCGAGCCCAGCACCGCGAGCTGTCCCCCGAGTTCGATCAAGGTCGGAATGGCCGTGAGCAAAAGGTCGAGGCCCTTCTGGTCGGAAAGGCGGCTGACGACACCGAACAGCAACGCGTCCGGGTCCTGTTTCAGACCCAGTCGAGACTGCAGTGCCAGCTTGTTCTCGGCCCGGGGTGAGATGTCGGAGGCGTCGTAGCGCGCCGGGATGTAGAGATCCTGGGCAGGATTCCAAGCAAGATTGTCGATGCCGTTCCGGATGCCCGACAGGACGTTGTGGCGGGCGCGGAGCAAGCCATCGAAGCCCATGCCGTTCTGAGGGGTCTGGATTTCCGCCGCATAGGTCGGTGAGACCGTGGTGATGCGGTCGGCGAACTTCAGCCCGGCTTTGAGAAACGAGATCGTGTTGAAATATTCGATCCCTTCGACCGTCATGGCTTGGCCGGGCAGTCCCAAGGCTCCAAGAAGCCCCGCCGGGAACTGGCCCGGGAAGGCCATGTTGTGGATGGTGAAGACGCTGCCGGGGCGCGGTGCGTCACCATAATGCAGGTAGGCCAGTGTCAGCCCAGCCTGCCAATCATGGGCATGGACAACCTGCACCGTCACACCCGGCACGAGACCGCGGCCGATCTCCGCCGCGGCCCGGCCGAGGGCCGCGAACCGGAACGCATTGTCGGGCCAGTCGGTGCCGTTCGAAGCGAGATAGGGGTTGCCCTCGCGCGCGAAGAGATGCGGCGCATCGATCGCCAACAGGTCCAAGCCGGCCGCCTGACCGGCAATCAGCCGGGCCTCGCCGCCGAAGAGATTGTCCCACCTATGCAGAGCCTCGACGTGGGGACCGAGAGCCGTCATGACGGCGGGATAGCCGGGCAGGAGCGTGCGCACATGCACCTGCTCGGCCGCGAGGGCGCCCGGCAAGGCACCGGCGACGTCCGCGAGCCCCCCCGTCTTGATCAGCGGATAGACCTCGGACGCGACCGAGAGAACCTGGAGGCTCATGCCAAACTCACAGGTTCAGGGCGTCGATCATATTCTGTGTGACAAGGCAGATCCCCTTGTCGGTGCGCCGGAACCGCTTGGCGTCGAGTTCCGGATCCTGACCGATCACGAGACCCTCGGGGATCTGCACGCCACGGTCGATCACCACATTGCTGAGCTCGGCCGACCGGCCGACGTGCACATAGGGCAGGATCACGGCGTTCTCGACCACGGAGTAGGAATTCACCCGGACACCCGTGAAGAGAAGCGTCGAACGGAGGGATGCCCCCGAAACCACACAGCCGCCCGAAACGAGCGAGGAGACCGCCTGGCCGCGGCGGCCGTCCTTGTCGTGCACGAATTTCGCCGGGGGCGTGATCTCGCTGTTGGTCCAGATCGGCCAATCGCGGTCGTAAAGGTCAAGCTCGGGCACGATCGCAGTCAGGTCGATATTGGCTTCCCAATAGGCATCGACCGTGCCGACATCGCGCCAGTAGGCATTCTGTTCGAAACTCGACCGCACGCAGGAGTCCGAGAAGTGATGGGCGATCGCCTTCCCGTGCTTGACGAGATGCGGAATAATATCCTTGCCGAAATCACGCTGTGAGTGTGGGTCGGCCGCATCTCGGCGCAATTCGTCGAACAAGAGCTTCGTCTCGAAGACGTAGATGCCCATTGAGGCCAAAGCCTTGTCGGGTTTGCCCGGCATCGCGGGCGGATCCTTGGGCTTCTCCAGAAACGACAGAATGCGGTCGTGTTCGTCGATATGCATGACGCCGAAGCCGACCGCGTCCATGCGCGGCACTTCGAGACACCCGACTGTGACGTCGGCCCCCTCGTCGACGTGCTGCTGCAGCATTTTCTCGTAATCCATCTTGTAGATGTGATCACCGGCGAGAATCACCATGTATTTCGGATCGTAGCTCTCGATGATGTCGATGTTCTGAAACACCGCATCCGCGGTACCTAGATACCACATATCCTCGCTGACGCGTTGGCTTGCTGGCAGGATGTCAAAGGACTCGTTTCGCTCGGGCTGGAAGAAGTTCCAGCCGCGCTGCAAATGGCGGATGAGGCTGTGAGCCTTGTATTGCGTGGCCACCGCCATGCGGCGGATGCCGGAGTTCAGCGCATTCGAGAGCGCGAAATCGATGATCCGCGACTTTCCACCGAAATAGACGGCGGGCTTGGCCCGCCGATCCGTCATCTCCATCAGGCGGCTGCCCCGCCCGCCCGCGAGCACGTAGGCCATCGCGCTGCGGCTGATCGGAGCATTGTTGTAGGGCTTGGCGTTCATGCTTGTTTCCTCCGGATCAACGCTGTGACGCTTTGCGAACGCATGCCTCACTGTTGCTTTATTGTGGCTCAGGCACCAACGAATTCAAAGTAGACGCAGGCGAGTGGCGGCAAGAAAACTTCCGCCGAAGCGGGTAGTCCGTGCATCCCGGGCCCATCGGCTTTCACCACGCCGAGGTTGCCGGTGCCGGATCCCGCATAAACCGCCGCATCAGTGTTGAGGATCTCCCGCCACTTGCCAGCCTTCGGAACGCCGAACCGATAGTGGCTTCGCGGTACGGGCGTGAAGTTGCATGCGACAACCACCGGCGGATCGTCAGGTTCCCCAAACCGAGCCCAGACGATCACCGACTGGTCGCGGTCATCCGCCACGATCCAGCGGAAGCCCTCGCCTTCGCAGTCGCGGGCATGCAGCGCCGGGTGCGCGCGATACACGGTGTTGAGATCGCGCACGAGCGCCTGAAGGCCTCTGTGAACGTCATAGTCGAGAAGGTGCCAGTCGAGGCTCTGGTTGAAGTTCCACTCGGCCGTCTGGCCGAATTCGGAACCCATGAAGATGAGCTTCTTGCCGGGGTGCCCCCACATGAAGCCGAAATAGGCGCGGTTGTTGGCAAAACGCTGCCACTCGTCGCCCGGCATCTTGCTGATCAACGCCTTCTTGCCGTGCACCACCTCGTCGTGGCTGATCGGCAGGATGAAATTCTCCGAAAATGCGTAGAGCAACCCGAAGGTCAGCCGGTCATGGTGGAATCGACGGTGGATCGGGTCTTTCTCGATATAGTCGAGGGTGTCGTGCATCCACCCCATGTTCCACTTGAAGCCGAAACCGAGACCACCGGTATAGACGGGCTGCGACACGCCCGGCCAAGCCGTCGATTCCTCGGCGATCGTCATGGCGCCGGGAAAGAGCCCGTAGGCGAGTTCGTTAACCTGCCGCAAAAATGCGATCGCCTCGCGGTTGTCGTTGCCGCCGTCCCAATTGGGAATCCATTCCCCCTCCTTGCGCGAATAATCGAGGTACAGCATGGAGGCGACCGCATCGACGCGTAAGCCGTCGATGTGAAATTTATCGAGCCAGTAGAGCGCATTGGCGGCCATGAAGGCGGCCACCTCACGGCGCGCGAAATCGTAGATCGCCGTGTTCCAGTCGGGATGGAAGCCGCGGCGCGGGTCGGCATATTCGTAGAGTGCGGTGCCGTCGAAGCGAGCGAGGCCGTGCACATCGATCGGGAAGTGGGCCGGGACCCAATCGACGATGATGCCGAGACCGGCCGCATGGGCCTTGTCGACGAAGCGCGCGAAGCCTTCCGGATCGCCGAACCGTCGCGTGGGAGCGAAGAGGCCGATCGGCTGGTACCCCCAGGAGGCATCGAGCGGATGCTCCGAGATCGGCATCAGTTCGAGGTGCGTGAAGCCGAGGTCGACCGCATAGCGGATGAGATCCTCGGCGAAATCGTCGTAGCTCAGGAACGCATTGTCCGGGCCGCGCTTCCAGGAACCGAGATGTACCTCGTAGATCGTCATGGGCTGGCGGCGACGATCGCCCAGGCGCCGCTCCTCCATGAAGGCGGCATCCGTCCAGTTGAAGCTCTCATGCGTGGTCACGACGGAAGCCGTCGAGGGCCGCAACTCGCTGGCGAAGCCGAACGGGTCGGCCTTCAGCGGCAAATGGACCCCGCCGGGGCCGATGATCTCGTATTTGTAGACCGTGCCTTCCCCGATTCCGGGAAGGAAGATCTCCCAGACGCCGCTCTGCACGCGTTTGCGCATGACATGCCGGCGGCCGTCCCATTCATTGAAGTCGCCGACCACCGACACACGGTCCGCATGCGGGGCCCAGAGGGCGAAGTTGGTTCCCTGCGCGCCCTCATGGGTCATCACATGGGCGCCGAGCCGCAGATAGAGCGACCGGTGTGTTCCCTCCAACAGGAGGTAGTCGTCCATATCGCCGAGGATTCCGCTGAACCCGTAGGGGTCCTCGAACTCCCAGGCGCCCCCGGCATTGCGCGCCCGCAGCCGATACGCGAAGCGCCCGGTCTGCCCTTCGACAATCCCTTCGAAAAAGTCGTCCTGGCGGCGGTCGAGCGTCGCCAGAGACTTGCCGGCCGGGTCGACCACTTGGACCGACTCGGCGTGCGGGACAAAAGCCCGGACGACCCAGCCGTCCGGCGTTTCATGCGGCCCGAGGATCCTGAACGGGTCGCCATGACGAGCCGAGAGGACCGCGCCCACATCGCCATCGTGGGCGCGCCAACCTGTGTCCGTCATGTCTTCCTCCCAATTGCCCTTGTTGTTATGTCGTCTGAACGGGCACGTTCCAGATATCGCGTGCATATTCGCGGATCGTGCGGTCGGACGAGAACCATCCGACCCGCGCCGTGTTGAGGATGCTGGAGCGCCACCAAGCCGCTCCGTTCTGCCAATGGGCGTCGACCTGACGCTGGGCTGCGTAATAGGCGTCGAAATCAGCCGTGACCAGGAAGTGGTCGTGGTTCGACAGCATTTCGATGAAACCCCGATATCGGCTCGTGTCATCAGGCGAGAAGACGCCCGATTCGATCGAGGCGAAGACCTCCGACAGTTTGGGCGAGGAGGCGATCACGTCCCGCGCATTGTAGCCGTTACGTCGGCGCGCCTCGACTTCCTCGGCGGTCAGACCGAAGATGAAGATGTTGTCCTCGCCCACGCGCTCGTTGATTTCGACATTGGCGCCGTCGAGCGTTCCGATCGTCAACGCGCCGTTGAGCGCCAGCTTCATGTTGCCGGTGCCCGAAGCTTCCAGGCCGGCCGTGGAGATCTGCTCGGAGAGGTCGGCCGCCGGAATGATCTGTTCGGCCAAGCTCACATTGTAGTTCTGCAGGAAACCGACCTTCAGAATGCCGCGCACGGTCGGATCCGAATTGACCACCCGGGCGATGTCGTTCGCGAGCTTGATGATGAGCTTGGCCGTGTGATAGCTCGCCGCCGCCTTGCCGGCGAAGATTTTTACGCGTGGCGTCCAGTTTCGACCGGGATCGGCCCGGATCGCGTTGTAGAGCGCGACCGTCTCGAGCAGGTTCAGGTGCTGGCGCTTGTATTCGTGGATGCGCTTGATCTGCACGTCGAACAGGGCGTCCGGATCGACAGGGAAGCCGAGCCGGTGTTGGAAGACCTTGGAGAGGGCTTCTTTGTTCTTGCGCCGCACGGCCTTGAGCTTGGCCTGGAACTCAGTGTCGCTCGCAAATTTTTCAAGGCCGAGCAGCTCCTCCGGGTCGTCTAGGACCCTGGGGCCGAGTGTGTCGACCAGCACCTTGGTGAGGCCAGGGTTCGCCTCGTAGAGCCAACGGCGGAAGGTGATGCCGTTCGTCTTGTTGTTGATTTTTTCAGGGAAGATCGCGTGAAGGTCGCGGAACACCGTTTCCTTCATCAGCTCCGAATGGAGCGCCGAGACGCCGTTCACCCTGTGAGCACCCACGAAGGCGAGCGTGCCCATGCGGACGCGCTGGCGCCCCCAGCTTTCCTCGATCAGCGACACGCTGGACAGAAGCGCCGGATCGCTGTTGCCCTTGGCCCGCAGACCGTCGAGATGGACGGCATTGATCAGATAGATGATCTGCATGTGGCGCGGCAGCAACCGCTCCATCAGGTGCACCGGCCAGGTCTCGAGCGCCTCGGGCAGGAGCGTGTGATTGGTGTAGCCGAACGTCGCCTGTGTGATGTCCCACGCCTTGGCCCAGGGAACATCGTGCAGATCGACCAGGATACGCATCAGTTCGACCACGCCAATTGCCGGATGCGTGTCGTTCAACTGGATCGCGGCCTTCTCGGCCAGCATCTCGACGGGGCCGTATTGCTTGATATGGCGGCGCACCAGATCCTGGAGCGACGCCGAGGCGAAGAAGAACTCCTGGCGCAACCGCAGTTCCTGTCCGGCGGGCGTCGCATCGCTCGGATATAGGACTTTGGAGATCGATTCAGCCCGCACGCGGTCGGCCAGCGCACCGACATAGTCGCCGGCATTGAAGGCATCGAGCCGCAACGGATCGACGGCCCGGGCCGCCCAGAGGCGCAATGTGTTCACATGCCTGCAGCGCCAGCCGACGACCGGCGTGTCATAGGCCACCGCCGAGACCCTTTCGGCGGGGTGCCACCGATAGGTGGCCGCGCCATCCGGCCCGTAGGTGATGTCGACAGTTCCGCCAAAGCCGACATCATAGGTAATCTCGGGCCGCTCGAATTCCCAAGGGTTACCATTCGTCAACCAGTTTTCCGGATATTCCTGCTGCCAGCCATCCTTGATGCCCTGCCGGAACAAGCCGTTCTCGTAGCGGATGCCGTAGCCATAAGCCGGCACCGCCAAAGTGGCCATGCTTTCCATGAAGCAGGCAGCGAGACGTCCAAGGCCGCCGTTGCCGAGCGCCGCATCCGGTTCGACCGTCCGCAGTCGATCGAGGTCGACGCCGAGGCTGGCGAGCGCCTGGCGCATCTCCTCGACGATCCCGAGATTGGTCAGGGAGTCGAACAGGAGCCGGCCGATGAGGAACTCGAGCGACATATAATAGACGCGTTTGTTCTGCGTATCGTTCGTATGCCGATAGGATTCCGCCCAACCGTCCACCACACGGTCCCGGACCGCGAGCGCGGTGGCAATGTACCAGTCGCGTTCCTGCGCCGAAGTCGGGTCCTTGGCGACCGCATAGGCCAGCTTCGCCATGACGGCATCTCGCAGGGCCTCGACATTGTGAGCACTCTTTGCAAGCTCAACGGGTTCCGGGATGCGCCCGGTTAACCCCTGCTGTTCCACGTTCATGCTGGTCTCCGTCGTGAGGGCTCGGTCGAGTTGATCCGTTCGGCGTTCGACTCCGATCAGTCGTGATGGGGACGCTACTATGCTTTCGATCACAAATCGTTGCACGCGGAGAACCGGGCCCAAGAAACAAAAGCTCCAGACACAATGTTGCAATGCAGCATTGTGTATTCAAACTCCTGACGTACTACCCAAATCAAGGGGCCTTGGATCGGAGACCTGTTTGCATGACCCGTAAGGTCGACCACAATTCGTCGAGAGAACGAGCGAGTGTCAAGCAGGCCCTAGCCTTGCAACGCGCCGCCGGCTCCCTCTCGGTGCGGACGAACCGCCAGGTGTCACTGGCACTTCAGGGTGGCGGATCGCTCGGCGCCTTTACCTGGGGTGTTCTCGATCGCCTTTTGGAGGCGGACAATGTGTCGTTCGATGCCGTGAGCGGCGCCAGTGCGGGCGCGATCAACGCGGCCGTCATGGCATCGGGTTTCGCGAAAAGCGGCCGAACCGGTGCCCGCGAAGCGCTTGAGCGATTCTGGCGGCGCGCGAGCGGTGCGGCCCTCGCGCCTGCCTTCAGCGACGCGCTGGCGTTTTCGGCACGCGTTCTCTCGCCCTACGAATTCAATCCCTTCGACCTCAATCCGCTCCGCCTGCTGCTGTCTCACGAGGTGGATGTGGATTGTATTCGGAGATCGCCCTTCCGGCTGTTGCTCGGCGCCACGCGTGTCGGCGATGGCAGCCTCCGGCTGTTCCGCGAGAGCGAGATCACGATCGACGTTCTGCTTGCCTCCGCGTGTCTGCCCCTTCTCAACCAGGCCGTAGCCATCGATGGGGCGGATTATTGGGATGGCGGATATGCGGCCAACCCACCACTCTTACCCCTGATCGAGACGTCTTCGACCGATCAGATCCTCGTGGTGCAAATCATTCCCCAAAAGGGTGCCGCACACCCGCGCAGCAAGAAGGATATCGTTCGGCGGCTCGATCACATCGCCTTCGGGGCCTCGCTGACCCATGATCTCGGCACGATCGACATGATCAAGGCCTTGACGCAGAGGGGCGACGCCACGCGAAACAAGATCGCCTCCTGTGAGGTCGCGCGGATCTCGGCCGAAGACGCCTGGCCCGGCCTCGCCGAAGCCGATCCCCTCAATCTCGATTGGGGGTTCCTGTGCGATCTCCGCGACGCCGGGCGGGGCGCGGCCGAGACCTGGCTGACCGCCCCCGCGCCCGAGAAGATCTACGCTCGCCCCTCTCCGGCAGCCCAAAGCGCATCGAGGCCCGCCCGATATGTGGGATAAGCGAGGGTGACGCCAAGGTCCCGTTTGAGTGCGGTATTGGCCACACGGCGATTCGCTGCATAGAAGCTGCGCGCCATCGGTGAGAGGTCAGCGGTGGCGAACGACAGCAGAGGCGGCGGCTGGACGCCCATGAGACCGGCCGCATAGCTGACGACGTCCGTGGCCGGTGCCGGCTCGTCATCGGTGACGTTGATGATCCCGCCCTGCCCGTCGCGATGCAGTGCGGCCGCGACCGCCCGCCCGATATCGGTCACATGGATGCGATTGAACACCTGGCCGGGCTTGTCGATGCGGCGCGCCTCACCGGCCCGCAAGTCGCGTAGCGCATTGCGACCGGGCCCGTAGATGCCGGCGAGTCGCAAGACAAAAACCGTTTTCGCCGCGTGCCGTGCAAGATCGAGCCAGGCGTTTTCCGCGGCGACGCGGGCCTCCTGCCGGGCATTGTCGGGCTGCGTGGCGGCACTCTCGTCGATCCAGGCTCCGCCATGGTCGCCATAAACCCCGATCGTTGAGAGATAGACGATCCTGCGCAATCGGGGTGCCCCCGCGATCACGTCGGTGTAGCGTTGCAACACCGGATCGGAGCCTGGACCCGGCTGCACGCTGACCAGCAGGGCGTCGCTTGCCGCGACCGCTTCCGCAATCCGCGGATCGCTCTCCTCGCCATCGAAACGCAGGATCGACATCTCGCGGTCGCCGCCTAGTGGTTCCCGCCCCGGCGACCGCACGGTTCCGATCACTCGGCTGAAGACCGACCGGTGTTCGCGCACGAAATGCGACGCGCTATAGCCCAGTCCGAAAACGAAAAGGTTCATGCGAACTCCCATTCGGCACGGACGTTGGGATCGGTCTCCATGCGCCGAACCTCAGCGCCGATCCGGCGTGCCTCATCCTGGCCGAGCAATTGACCAAGCGCCCAGACGGCCGCGCCGCGCACTAGGGGCGAGACATGGACCAGCCGGTCGCGCACCGCTGGGACAAGACCGAGGTCGTTTGAATTCCCGACGGCAATCAACACGTTGCGCAGAAAGCGGGCATGGCCGATCCGCTTGATCGGGCCGCCCGCGAACAGGTTGCGAAAGCCCGGCTCATCGAGGCGGACGAGATCGGCCAGCGCAGGCGCCGTAAGATCGTCACGCGCCGCAAGCTTGGCTTCGCGACCCACGGCCGCGAATTTGTTCCAAGGGCAGACCGCGAGGCAATCGTCACAGCCGTAGATGCGGTTGCCCAAGGCTTTTCGAAACGAGGGATCGATCGGTCCGGCATGTTCGATCGTCAGATAGGAGATGCAGCGCCGCGCGTCGAGCCGATAGGGAGCCGGGAAAGCTCCGGTCGGACAGACATCCTGGCAGGCCCGGCACGAGCCGCAACGATCGGGCTCCGGTGCGTCGGGGACCAGGTCGAGGGTCGTGAAGATCGAACCCAGGAACAGCCAGGACCCAAAGTCCCGCGACACGAGATTGGTGTGCTTGCCCTGCCACCCGAGCCCCGCCGCGGCCGCGAGGGGTTTCTCCATCACGGGCGCCGTATCGACGAAGACCTTCACGTCGGGCCGCTCTGGAGCGGCGGCGACAAGCCAGCCCGCCAGGAGCTTCAACTTCCCCTTGATCACATCATGATAGTCGCGATGCCGGGCATAGACCGAGATGGTCGCGTGCGCGGGGCGATCGAGATTGGCGAGCGGATCGGTGTCGGGACCGTAGTTCATGCCAAGCATGACGATGCTGCGGACCTCGGGCCACAGGCTCTTCGGGGCAGCGCGCCGCTCGGCCTTGTCGGCCATCCAGTTCATCGTGCCATGCGCGCCGGCGGCCAACCACGCATCGAGCCGCGCGCGCGCTTCGGGTAGGGCGTCGGGCGACACGATCCGGCAGGCGTCGAAGCCAAGTGCCTGCGCCCGCGCCCGCAATTGTTGTTTCAGAAATCCAGATCCACGTAGGTCGGGCTCGGCGTCATGCCCATCACCCGGTCGGCGAGAAGCGGACGGAACGACGGCCGCGACTTGACCCGCGCGTACCAGCTCTTCGCCGTTTCGTCCTCCGCCCATGGCACGTCGCCCAGAAAATCGACACTCGACAGATGCGCCGCCGCGGCCAGATCCGCATAAGACAAGGTATCGCCAGCGAGCCATCTGCGGCTGCGGATCAGGTAGCCGATATAGCGCAGATGGTAGCGCACATTGGAGCGCGCCACCCGCACGGCATCCATATCGGGCGCCCCCCCGCCCTGGTCCGCGGTCATGAAACGCCGATAGATCTTTTCGCGCACGAGATGGTCGGACACCTCGGCGAAGAATTTGTGGTTGAACCAGCCCATCAGGCGGCGCACCTCCACCCGGGCCACCGGGTGATCGGGCAAAAGACGACGGTCGCCGAGCCCCAGGCCACAGGTCTCATCCAGATATTCGGCGATCGTCCCGGCTCCAGGCACGGGTGGCGCATGATCCTCGACGAGAACCGGCGTCGTGCCAGCCGGATTCATCAGGAGAAACTCTCGCCGGCGTTCGTAGGTCCGTTCCTCGATCAGGTTCGGCTCGATACCGAACTCGCCGAGAACGAGGCGGATGAACCGTGAGTGAGGGCAGAGCGGATGATAATAGAGGTCAGTCATCAGACACAGGCAAGCAGGTTCAGCCCAGCGAGGCTGTGGTCGGCAACCCGATCACGCGGGGTCAGGATTGCAGGTCGCTTTGATAACATAGGGCGATCGCCGGAAGACGAGGCATCAAAAACAGCAAGCCATCGCGGTGCCTGCTATAGGATGGCAGGCCAGCCTGAACAATGTGTTTCCGCGCGCGTCGAACGATCGAGTCGCTGCCAGGCAACGGACGCCCCG
The DNA here is from genome assembly GCF_026130545.1 of Lichenifustis flavocetrariae. Lineage (GTDB taxonomy): Bacteria > Pseudomonadota > Alphaproteobacteria > Rhizobiales > Beijerinckiaceae > Lichenihabitans > Lichenihabitans flavocetrariae. Next base: position 248,718 of record NZ_JAMOIM010000003.1, read on the forward strand.
TGCTGCGGCCCGATTTGCGGCATCGATCAGCCATAACCGGCGCGCCGTAGCGCCACGACGGCGCGGTCGAGCGCCTGCAGGAACTCCGATCGCTGCTTGCGGTCAAAGGGCTTCGGGCCGCGCGTCGTCTCGCCGGCCGCACGAATGTCGCTCAAGAGATTGCGCATGGCGAGATCGGCGCCGATGGAGGCAGTCGTGAAGCGCCGGCCGGACGAGCCGATCACGGCAGCCCCAACCTTGAGGCAGCGGTCGGCGAGCGGAACGTCGGCGGTGACCACGACGGAACTCGGGCCGGCATGTTCGGCGATCCAATCGTCGGCCACATCGGGACCGGCCGGTACGAGAACGCGCTCGATCAGCGGGTCGCGCGGCACCGCGATCGGCTGATTGGCGACAACGAATGTCTTGACGCTGTAGCGCGCCGCGACCCGGTAGACCTCGTCCTTGACCGGACAGGCATCCGCGTCGACCAAAATCACGATGGCGGGTCGGGTTTCGTCGCTCACGCGGTTTTGTCGGGCCAGCGGCAGAGGTCCGCCACGATGCAGGTCGGGCAGAGCGGTTTGCGGGCCAGGCAGGTGTAGCGCCCATGCAGGATCAGCCAGTGATGAGCGTGGCGCACGAAGCCGGCCGGCACGACCGCGAGCAGGCCGGCCTCAACCGCGTCCGGGGTCACGCCGACCGCGATCGGCATGCGGTTCGAGACGCGGAACACATGGGTGTCGACCGCGATGGTATGGTCGCCGTGCAGGGTATTCACCACGACGGCCGCGGTCTTGCGCCCGACGCCCGGCAGGGTTTCGAGCACCGCCCGGTCCCGCGGAACGGTGCCGTCGAACTCGCGCACCAGACGCTCGCTCAGTGCCATCACGTTGCGGGCCTTGGAATTGTAGAGCCCGATCGTCTTTATAGCGTCCCGCAAGCGATCCTCGCCGAAGTCCAGCATCGCCTGCGGCGTATCGACCATCGCAAAGAGCGGCGCCGTCGCCTTGTTGACGCTGACGTCCGTGGCTTGGGCGGAAAGCGCCACCGCGACGAGCAGCGTATAGGCGTTCCTGTAGTTCAACTCCGTCACCGGCACAGGCTCGCGGGCTTCGAAGCGGCGGAAAATCTCGGCGATCCGGGGTGCGTCGGCCGGGTCGGGGGGCATGGCGGGCAGGCGCCGCGACACCGCAGGGCTCTTGCCGGCCGCAGCGGAGCGCTTCATGTTGGGAGCGGGCATGCGCGTCTTATAGCCCGGTCCATTGTGAGAACAAGCGGGGCTTTATGTTGCCTCCCGATCCCGCCGACGTGCCGCTGTTCCGCCGTCGGATCCAGCCGCATCGGTCGTTGACCAAGCCCCAGGCGCGTGTGCTCCTTGGGATCGTGGCGCTCGGTGGCGTCGTGACCAGCCTGCCTTTCGTGTTTATCGGCGCCTGGCCGGTCGCCGGCTTCTTCGGCCTCGACGTCTTGCTGGTGTCGGTCGCGTTTCGCGCCAGCTTTCGGGCCGCGCGGGCCTATGAGGATATCACTGTCACGCCGCTCGAACTCCTGCTTCGAAAGGTCAACCCCAAGGGTCTTGAACGCGAGTGGCGCTTTAATCCTGTCTGGGTCCGGCTCGACCGGCAGGAGCACGAGGAGTTCGGCACGCAGCGCCTCGACCTTATCTCGCGTGGCAGCCGGGTGGAGGTCGCAGCCTTTCTCGGGCCGGACGCGAAAGCGCAATTGGCCGACGGCCTCAGCTCGGCGCTGAGCGAAGCGCGACGCGGCGTGCGGTATTCCTGAACGAGAAGAGGGCGAGGGCTGCGCCCGCCCTATCGTCGCCATTGAAACCGGGCAGGTCCCTTCATAGAGTGCCGCCCGGCACCGAAGGCCGTGCCTGGGATAGACACAATGTTCGGACTACCTCGCACTCAGGCCTCGCGGCCCCTGGCGCTTCGATTCGGCCTGGTTTTGATGGCCGGTCTCCTGCACGGCCCTGCGGCCTGGGCACAGACGACCACTCCGCAATCGCCAGCCGCCGCGGCCCCGCCTGCCGCCAGCACCCCGGCGGCGCCGGCCCCGCCGGCCGTCACCTCGCCCAGCCCCTCGGGCACGCCGACGACGCCGGCGCCTGCTGCCCCGGCCGAGGCCGCCAAACCGCCGGCACCCGATTCCACAGGCGCCTCGGTGGGTGACGCCTCGATCAGTCAGGCGCTCGATGTCCAGCCGCGTCCGGCTGTCGTGATCAACGGGAGCGCAACCTGGGACGACGGCTTCAAAACCCTGACGGATGCCTTCGCCAAGCTGAACGACGCGCTCGCCAAGAACAACATGACCTCCGCGGGCCGGCCTCTCGCGGTGTTCACGGCGACCGACGACGCCGGTTTCAAATATTCAGCGATGGTGCCGATCGCCAAGGCACCCGAAGGCAAGACCGAGTTGACGCCGGATATCAAGATCAGCGAAACCCCGTCCGGTAAGGCCATCCGGTTCCAGCACCGCGCCGCCTATGACGACATCGATTCCACCTACGAAGCCATCACGGCCTATCTCGACGAGAAGGGGTTGGAAGCCCGCAACCTCTTCGCCGAGGAATATCTCAACATGACAAAGACCCCCGACGATCCGGCGCTGGAAGTCGACATCTATGTCTTCTTGAAATAGCCGGACCGAAGCGACGTGCCATCTGTACGACATCGATCTTGGATGTGGGGATCAATGCCCCTGGGCGGCGCCGGGTTGGCTCTCGGGCTCTCGCTCGTCCTGGCACGGTCGGCTTCTGCCGCAGACCCGTTCGAGCCGCCGCCAGAACGTCCCGTCATCGGGAGTTGCGGAACGGTGAGCGGCGGCTTCTTGTTGCCCGGAACCGATGCATGTCTGCGCATCAACGGCTTTGTTCGCGGCGACGCGGCCATGCGGGTGGCGGAGCCGACCTTTGCGCTTGGGGCACCCTCGACGGCGGGAACGATCGCAGGGTCCGGTCGGGACCTCCAACGATCATCACTCACCACGGCGGCACGTTTGAGCGCCGATGTTCGTATCCCGACCGCCTATGGCCCCGTGAGACTCTACGTGTCCCTCAAGGGCGCCCGCGGGTCGCACCAACCCGGCCCGGACCGCTGAGTCTCGCCGCCAGGTCCTCTTAACCATCCTGCATCAGACTTGCGCGACAGACCATTGCTCGGGGAACCCTCAACGTGAACATCTTTTCGGCGCTCCGTCTCTCCGGCGCCGTTCTCGGCCTCTCGATCCTCGCCGGATGTTCGGCCCTGCCAATCGCGCCAACCGGATCCGTCGGAGCGGTGGCGCTCGACCGAGGCAGCGCCGAAGCGATGATTTCAGCCTATCGACGCGAACACGGCTTGCCGGCTGTGCAGCTCGACGCCACTCTCACAGCCGTCGCCCAACGGCAGGCCGACGCCATGGCTGGCCGAAACGTCCTGAGTCACGAGGTCGCGGGCTCTCTGCCGGAGCGGCTTGCCGAAGGTGGCGCGGACCGCCGCGCCGCCATCGAAAATGTCTCGGCCGGTTACGCGTCCTTCGCATCCGCCTTGGAGGGTTGGAAGCGCTCGCCCCACCACAACGACAACCTGCTGTTCGCACCGATGCGCCGCATGGGCATCGCAGCCGCGGAAGCTCCAGGCACGCGCTACAAGACGTTCTGGTCTCTGGTCATGACCAACTGATTGGGCGGCTCCTCACGAGCCGCAGGTACCTCAGGCGTCCTTGCGCACTGCTGCCAACCAAGCCTCCGTCTGACGCTCCGGATCGGGATTGGCGACGATATCGCTCACCACCGCAACGCTGTCGGCTCCCGCGTCGAGACACAAAGGCACACGTTCGAGCGTGATGCCGCCGATCGCCACGAGTGGCCGGCTGCCGACGAGGCGCTTCCATTCGCCGAGGCGTTCGAGGCCTTGCGGCGCCCAAGGCATCACCTTCAGCGTGGTCGGATAGACGGGTCCGAGCGCGACGTAATCGGGGTCGGTTGAGAGTGCACGCTCGAGCTCGGCATGGTCATGCGTGCTCACGCCGAGCATGAGGCCGCGCCGCCGCAAAGCATGTAAATCCGCCGTGTCGAGATCGGTCTGCCCGAGGTGCACATAGGTGGCGTCGGCATCGATCGCCTCCCGCCAGTGATCGTTGACAACCAGTTGGGCACCGGCTTCGGCACAGACGACCAGCGCCGCGGCGATCTCGGCCGCCACCGCCTGGGTGTCGGCGCTTTTAAAGCGAAGCTGAATGAAGCGCGCCCCGCATCGGACGAGCCGCGACACCCAGGCGGCATCGGGCACGACGGGGTAGAACGCATCGATGGTCCGGTAGGCCATCATGCCAGAAACGCCTTGCCGAGCACCGGCGTCGAGGGGGCCGCCATATCACGCATCTCCATCGGATCGGCCTCGTAGGCGGCACGCCCCGCCTCGATGGCCTTGGCGAAGGCCTGGGCCATCCGCACCGGATCGCCGGCCTTGGCGACCGCAGTGTTGAGCAGCACGGCGTCGTAGCCGAGCTCCATGGCCGCCGCGGCATGGGACGGAAGGCCGATGCCGGCATCGACGATCAGCGGCACGTCGGGGAAATGCGCCCGCATGGTGCGCAGAGCATAGGGGTTGTTCAGCCCACGGCCGCTCCCGATGGGGGCGCCCCAGGGCATCAGCACGCGGCAGCCGGCCTCGACCAGCCGCTCGGCCACCACAAGGTCGTCGGTCGTGTAGGGGAAGACCGCGAACCCGTCCTCGCTCAGGATGCGGGCCGCCTCGACCAATCCGAACACATCCGGCTGCAGCGTGTCGGCCTCGCCGATGACTTCGAGCTTGATCCAGGAGGTGTTGAAGACCTCCCTGGCCATCTGGGCCGTCGTGACGGCTTCCTTGACCGAGTGACAGCCGGCCGTGTTGGGCAGCACGGTGGCACCCGTCTCGCGGATCAGAGCCCAGAAATCCTGCCCGGTGCGCTGGGCCGCGCTCTCGCGGCGGAGCGACACGGTGAGGATTTCGGCGCGCGAGGCACGCGCCGCCTCCGCCATGATGGCCGGAGAGGGATAGAGTGCCGTGCCGAGCAAGAGGCGGGATTCGAAGGTTTTGTCGTAAAGCTGCACATCAGCCTCCCTGCATCGGGGCCAGAATTTCGACGCGGTCACCCTCGGTCAGGGCCGTGCGGCGACGGGCAGCGGCCGGCACGAAGGCGCCATTCAAAGCGGTTGCGACCATCGCGTCGGCGAGTCCGAGCGTCTCCACGAGGTCGAACAGGGTTTCGGCAGCCTGATCCTCGGGCTGGCCGTTGATGATGAGGGTCATGCGGTCACCTCGACGGGCAAGAGGATGTCAGCGGCCTGCTGCGCCAACGAGGGCGACAGCAGGAAGCCATGGCGGTAGAGGCCGTTCAGGCGCAGGATGTCGCCGTCTCGCGTGACGCGAGGCAGATTGTCCGGAAAGGCGGGACGCACGTTCGCGCCGAATTCGACGATCTCGGCCTCCGCGAAAGCCGGATGCACTGCATAGGCGGCATTGAGCAGTTCCAGAGCCGAGCGCACCGTCATCGGGCCCCGGTGATCGCTCTCGATCATCGTGGCGCCGATCATGAATCGTCCCTCGGATCGCGGCACGATGTAGAGGGGGATGCGGGGGTGCAGGAACCGCACCGGGCGCGTGAGGTGGATCTCTGTGGAGCGTACGATCACCATCTCGCCGCGCACGCCGCGCAGGTCCTTCAGCTGCTCGCGCGCCGCGAAGCCGCGCGAATCGACGATCGCGTCGGCGGCAACCTCCGTGGTGTCCGCATCGACCCCCAAACGCAGATCGACCCCGCGCGCCGCAAGTCCCGCGGCCAGCGCCGCGAGAGCGGCCCGCGGGTCGAGGTGCGCCTCCTCGGCAAAGAACAGGCCGCTGCGGAAGCGTCCCGCGAGATCAGGCTCGAGGGCCGCGACGCCATCCTGATCAAGCGAAGTGAAATGCGCGGTGCGGCGGGCAAAGCGATGCAATTCGGCCGCGTCACGCGCCGGCGCCACGACCAGCGTCCCGGCCCGGACAGTGCCGGCGAAATGCCGCGGCCACCAATCGAGCGCGAGGCGTCCCCGCACGACCACAGCTTCCTCGGCACTTTCCCGTTCGCACCAGGGCGCCAGCATACCCCCGGCGAACCACGAACAGGCCTCGGCGCCGACGCTCGCGCCGCGTTCGAGCACCGTAACGGTCGCGCCGCGCTCGGCGAGTTCGGTCGCGGCCACAAGTCCGGCGACCCCGGCTCCAATCACGCTGACGCGCATGACCGGCTCCAAACATCTACTGCGAATCGATCTCGTACCACGAACCCCGTCCCTCCGCCGGTATGAACCGGATCAGGTGCTTAGGGTATCCCGCGCCACGACGTCATCGACGCCGGCCATCGGTCTCTCAGCCCCTTGCCGGGACTCCCCTCGGATAGCCGGTGTCTTCGACGAGATGCGCCGGCTCGTCAAGACGTGGGGTGCGGGGGAGTGGAATGAAAGGCCCTTGGCCGCTGGAAGACAATCAAGGTCTTGCCTTTGTATTCCGCCACGCCGCTCTGCACATAACCGGCCTGCCGCGCGAGGCGGATCGATCGTTCATGCTCGGGCACGATGATACAGGTCGTGGCAGGTGCATCGAGATGCGCGTCGCTCCAGTCTAGTGATGCGGCGACCGCCTCGCCCGCAAACCCCTGGCCCTGTGCCCAACGGCGAGAACCCATCCAATCTCCGGCACCTCCCCCAGCGGTGGAACCATGTCGCGCTTCAGTTGCATGAAGCCCACGTCGCCGACGTATCGGCCAGAGACTTTCTCGGTGACGCACCACATCCCGTAGCCCGCGAATGGCCAGTGGCCGGCCGCACGCAGGAGACGGGACCACACCGTCTCGCGGCTCTCGGGTCGGCCATCGCCGATGAACCGCATCACGGCGGCGTCGGCGCGCATGGCCTCGCAAGCCGCCAGGTCATCGGGGCGATGTGCGCGCAGGATCAGGCGCGCGGTCTCCAGCGTCGGGGCCGAGGACCAAGGCTGCAACGCGGGCTCCGTCGTCACGCCACGGCGCGGGACGGCAAGCCCCCTTTGGTTTCGATGAAATCGACGATCCGGTCGAGTCCGTCGCCCGCTTTCATGTTGGTGAACACGAAGGGCTTGCCGCGCCGCATCGCAATCGTGTCCCGCTCCATCACGGCGAGCGAGGCGCCGACATAGGGTGCGAGATCGACCTTGTTGATCACGAGCAAGTCCGAGCGGGTGATGCCGGGGCCGCCTTTGCGGGGAATCTTCTCGCCGCCCGAGACGTCGATGACATAGATCGTCAGATCGGCCAGTTCGGGCGAGAAGGTGGCGGCCAGATTGTCGCCGCCCGATTCGATGAGGATGAGATCGAGCTTCGGGAAGCGGCGGTTCATCTCGTCGATGGCCGCAAGGTTGATGGAGGCGTCCTCGCGGATCGCCGTATGCGGACAGCCTCCGGTCTCGACGCCCATGATCCGGTCGAGCGGTAGCGCATCGGCACGGGCCAGGATCTCGGCATCCTCTCGGGTGTAGATGTCGTTGGTGATGGCTGCGATCTCGTGCGTGTCGCGCAGTCGCTTGCACAAGAGTTCCATGAGGGCCGTCTTGCCGGAGCCGACAGGGCCGCCGATGCCAACCCGCAGAGGGCCGTTGGGTGATGTCATGATCGGAACAACCTCGAATAGAGCGTCTCGTGACGGAGCGCCATAATGTCGGAACGCTGAGCACATCCGCCGAGATCGTCAAGCGCGGAGCCCGCCGACATCGCGGCCAAGCGATGAACCTGGGGAACGAGACCGGCCGTCACCCGCTGCCCGTCCGTCTGGCCCACGACACCCAGTCGGATGGCGGCCGAAACCAGATTTTGGATGAAAGCAAGGCCGAAGGCTTCAAGGGAGGACTGCAGGTCAATTTCGGCCACCGCACAAGCGCTGCCGAAGGCAGCCGGATAGGCCAGGTCGCCTTCCGGCCACGCGAAGGCGGCATCGGGCCATGCCGCCCGGATGGCGGTCGCGAAGGCATTGCCCTGCCCAACCGCTTCCAGCCGGCGCTCGCGCGAGGGGCACAGGGCGAGAGCCAGGTCGTTGGCCTCGGTGAAGGCCGCGACATCCTTGTCCCGGCCCGCGCGCCAGGTTGCGGCAACCAGGATCGCGTCATTACGGATCGCACCGTGGTCGATGAGATCGGTCAGCCAAGCCTGAAGACCGACCAACCCTTCGACAAGGCCTTCATCGACCGCGGTTTCCAGCCCGTGCGAATACGTGTAGGCGCCGACCGGGAATGCGGGCGAGACCCAGGCAAAAAGCGCCAGTGTCGACCAACCCGCCTTGGATCCCGGCATCAATGGTCGTGCTTGTGCGAATGGCCGTGATGATGGTCATGGTGATGATGGTCGTGATGCGCGTGGCTGTCGTGATTCGGGCTCGCGGTCTCGGCCGTGGCGCTTGCATAGGCGCCCCCCTCCGGATCGAAGGGAGCCTCGATCGGCACCAGCTTGGCTCCAAGGCCGCGCAGCATGTCCTCGATGACGTGATCTCGTCGGATCCGCAGGGCCTTCGGCAGGATCTGCGTCGGCAGATGCCGGTTGCCGAGATGCCAGGCCAGCCGCGCAAAAGCGTCCGGCGCTCCGGATTTCACTTCGACCAGAGCCTCGGGGGCCGCCACGACCTCGACCCGCCGTCCATCCTCCAGTTCCAGTGCGTCACCGCCCCGCAACATGAGAGCCTCCGGCAGATCCAGCAGGAACTCGAGACCCCGCACACTCGTCATCACCATGCGGCGCCGATGACGCTCGTCGAATTCGAGCACCACGGTCTCGTCAGCGGTCCCGCTCCAGGCCCCGCCGGCGACGACTTTCGTGGCGCGGATCATGGAACGGACTTCGAAGCGGACAGGCACAAAGCGGGTGCGGAATCACGACGCATCGACATGCTCCGGCCGAATGATTTCGAGCGCCCGGCCTGTCAGATACTTCTCGCATAGCGTGCGCCAGTGCTGAAGATGCTTTGTCTGGAAATGGGCATCGAGCGCTTCGCGGCTGTCCCAGCGTTCGACGAACACGAAAGTCAAAGGATCGGTGATGCTGCCCGAAAGATCATAATGTTGGCAGCCCGCCTCTTGTCGCGTCGCTGCGATCACTTCGCGCGCGCCGGCCATAAAAGCTTCGCGGTGATCCGCGTTCACGGTCAGGGTCGCAATCACATAGATCAAAACTCATTCTCCATGATCTGATGCCGCCACGTCCGTGACCACGAATCGCCCGAAACTCAAGACGAGGAGGACCGAACCATAGTTCAAACCTGCACGACGCGGCCAGCCGACGACGCCCTCCATGGCTGTCGTTCCTGACTTTGTCGCTTAGGTCAAACGAGGCGGAAGGTCGAGCGGAGAAGTTCGACGAGGTTTTGGACGTCCCCACCACTCTCGGCTGGAGACGCCGCCATGCCGGCAAGTTGCGCTTTGACTTCCTGGGAGATCGACAAAAGCGCCACTTCCCGAAGCGCTGCCACGACAGCGTTGACCTGCTGGATCTGATCGAGTGTGCGCCTTTCCCCTTCGGCCATCTGCTTCAGCCCGCGAACTTGTCCCTCGATGCGCGCGAGCCGCTGAATGATCGCCACCTTCTCGGCCGCTTCACGTTTGTTATTGGTCCCAGCCCCGATGTCCATCCGAATTCCACACCCTAAGAGACTGCCGCCGCTCGGCTCTGCAACAAAACGAGACCCCCATCCCGGCTTTGCCGCAGCATTAATTATTGTGTCTGGACTATGTTCATCAGAGGTTACCAACAACCACTGACAAACACATTTCTGCACTATTCGTGCCAGAAAAGACTGGAGAAATGGTCATTCCCTAAGGGGCATGGGTCCCGCAAATCCGCCTAAAACAGGAAGAAGCGTTGCGCCATTGGGAGCGAGCGGGCGGGTTCACACACGAGCGGAACGCCGTCGGCTTGTACCAGATAGGTCTCGGGATCGACCTTGATGGTCGGCAGAGCCCCATTGTGGATCATGCTGGTCTTGCGCAAACCGCCCCGCGTGTTCTCGACGGCAACGAGCGGCTTCGAAAGCCGTAGAGCCTGCCCGAGCCCGCGGGCGAGAGACGTTTGCGAGACGAATGTCACGCTCGTGGCCGCCACGGCTCCGCCATAGGCGCCAAACATCGGCCGATAATGGGTCGGCTGAGGCGTGGGAATCGAGGCGTTCGGGTCGCCCATCGGGGCCGCGGCGATCATGCCGCCCTTGATGATGAGGTCCGGTTTTACGCCGAAGAAAGCCGGCGTCCAAAGGACGAGGTCGGCCAGTTTCCCCGCCTCGATCGATCCGATGTGCCGGGAGACACCATGCGCGATGGCAGGGTTGATCGTGTATTTGGCGATGTAGCGCTTGACGCGCACATTATCGCTGTCGCCCTGTTCCTCGGGCAGAGCGCCACGTTGCCGCTTCATCTTATCGGCCGTCTGCCAGGTGCGGATGATCACCTCGCCGACCCGGCCCATGGCCTGGCTGTCGGAGGACATCATCGACAGCGCACCCATGTCGTGCAGGATATCCTCCGCCGCGATGGTCTCCTTGCGGATGCGGCTTTCCGCGAAGGCCAGATCCTCGGGAATCGACGAGTCGAGGTGATGGCACACCATCAGCATGTCGAGATGCTCGTCGAGCGTGTTGACCGTGAAGGGCCGCGTCGGATTGGTCGATGACGGAAGGACGTTCTCCAGCCCCGCCACCGAGATGATGTCGGGGGCGTGGCCGCCACCCGCACCTTCCGTGTGGAACGCATGGATCGTGCGCCCCTTGAAGGCCTTGATCGTGTCCTCGACGAAGCCCGACTCGTTCAGCGTGTCGGTGTGGATCATGACCTGAATGTCGTGGTCGTCGGCGACCGACAGGCAATTGTCGATGGCGGCTGGAGTCGTGCCCCAGTCTTCGTGGAGCTTCAAGGCGCAGGCGCCCGCCTCCACTTGCTCGACGAGGCCGTCCGGCGTCGAGGCATTGCCCTTGCCGGCGAATCCGAGGTTCATTGGAAAGGCGTCGGCGGCCTCGATCATGCGAGCAATGTGCCAAGGTCCGGGCGTGCAGGTGGTTGCGAAGGTGCCGGTCGCCGGACCCGTGCCGCCCCCCAGCATCGAGGTGACGCCGGACATCAGCGCTTCCTCGATCTGCTGCGGGCAGATGAAATGGATATGCGTGTCGAAGCCGCCTGCCGTGAGGATCTTGCCTTCGCCGGCGATCACCTCGGTGCCTGGACCGATGATGATATCGACTCCCGTCTGAATCTCCGGGTTGCCGGCTTTGCCGATGGCTGCGATCCGGCCGTCCTTCAGGCCCACGTCGGCTTTCACGATTCCCCAGTGATCTAGCACCACCGCATTGGTGATGACGGTGTCGACCGCGCCTCCGGCGCGCGTGATCTGCGACTGCCCCATGCCGTCGCGGATAACCTTGCCGCCACCGAACTTCACCTCGCTGCCATAGAGCGCGGCATTGCCGCCACCGAACCCGAAAGCCGTCGTGAAATCCTTCTCGATCGTTATGAAAAGCTCCGTATCGGCGAGCCGAACCCGGTCACCGACAGTCGGTCCGAACATATCAGCATAAGCGGCGCGTGAGATTGTGGTGGCCATCGAAAACCTCGTGATACGCGAGTGTAAGCCGCGCACCGTGACGAGATGAAGCCCATTTCTTCCGCATCACCCATAAAGGGGAGGCCGGACGCCGCAACCAGCAGCGCTGGCAGACAAAAACCCCCGTCGATATAATCGACGGGGGCGCCGGTTCGGGTCTTTCAGGTGCCTTAACACCACAGAAAAGGTTTTTGTTCCGTAACGGACGCGATGTCGTGCCTGTGCCAATCTGGATGACGGCATGCGTGTTGGCTGCACAATTGCGATCGCCGGGCATCCGGCCTAATCAGAGCCGTGCCTGGGCCATCGCTCCCGTCCCCAGCCGGATCGCGCCCGCGTCGCTTGAAGGCTGGAAGAGACATGAACGTGAAGTCCTACAGGGGGAGGAACCATGCGACCGTCAAAGCGTGCAGCCGATGAAATGAGACCCGTGACAATGGAGCGCGCCGTGGCCCGCTACGCCGAAGGGTCATGCCTCATAAAATTCGGCGACACGCATGTGCTCTGCACCGCCTCCCTTGAAGACAAGCCGCCGCCATGGCTGCGCGGCCAGGGACGTGGCTGGATCACGGCCGAATACGCCATGCTGCCCCGCGCCACCTTGACCCGGACACGTCGCGAATCGACGTCCGGGAAGCCCTCGGGCCGGACGCAGGAGATCCAGCGCCTGATCGGCCGCAGCCTTCGAGCCGTCGTCGATCTACCAGCCCTGGGCGAGCGGCAGATCACCGTCGATTGCGATGTGCTGCAGGCCGACGGTGGGACCAGGACGGCTTCGATCACGGGCGCCTGGGTGGCGCTTCATGATTGTCTGGCGTGGATGCGTCAGCGCTCGATCCTCAAGGACGTGCCGCTGAAGGATCAGGTCGCGGCGGTATCGTGCGGCATCATCAAGGGCGAGGCGGTGCTCGACCTCGACTATGTCGAGGATTCATCGGCCGAAACCGACGCCAATTTCGTGATCACAGGCGCGGGTGGCCTGGTCGAAGTGCAGGCCACGGCCGAAGGCGCGCCTTTCACGTCGGGTCAATTGACGACGATGCTCGGGCTTGCGGGGAGCGGGGTGGAGCGGCTGGTGGCACTGCAGAAGCAGATCGTGCAGGCACGGTAGCGATATGGGATCGGAATCGGTCTCGCTCAGGGGCGGGATTGCTGCGGGCGGCGAATGGCCCGGCGCTCGCGGCGCGGGGTCGTGGGTTGACCCGATGGCGCATTGAGCAGCGCCCGGTATTCGTCACGTTTCTCGTGGATCGAGGCAATCACGAGCCCCATGGGAATTCCCATGTCGACCAGCGCGGCCTCGCTCAGTTGCAGGCTTGCCTCGATGGTCTCGGGCACCGCATCGGTGACGCCGGCTTCATAGAGCTTGCTGGCATGGACCGCGTCGCGGGCGCGGGCCACGATCGTCAGGTCGGCGCGCTCGGCACGGGCCGTGGTCACCACCTGTTCCACGACGCGGGTCGTACTGATCGTGACGATCAGGGCCCGCGCCTCGGCAATTCCGCACAGGCGCATGAATTCCGGCCGCGTCGCATCCCCGAAGGTGACGGGCAAGCCCGCGTCGCGCGCCCGCGCCACGGTCGCGGCGTCGTCATCGATCGCAAGATAGGGCAATTGATGCATGGTCACCATGTCGGCCACAAGGCGGCCGACACGGCCATAGCCGACGATCAGCACTCGGGCCTGCCCGTCATCAGGCGGCGGCGGCAGGGGCACGGCATTGCGCGCGACCGGCAGGCGGCGGGCCAGCCGTTGGGCCACGCGGGCGATGAAGGGCGTCGCGATCATCGTGAGCGTGACAGCCACGAGCAGGCTGGCACTCAGCGGCTCCGGCAGAAGCGCGCCCGCGGTTGCCTGATTGATCAGCACGAACGCGAACTCGCCTCCCGGTGCGAGCAGAAGCGAGACTTCGGCCGAGGTGCGGCGGGGCATCTTCAGCAGGCGCGCGCTGAAATACAGCACCAGCGTCTTGATCGCGACGAGGCCGAAAGCCAGGCCGAGCACGAGGATCGGATTGTTGAAGAGCTGCGAGAGGTCGAGTTCGGTTCCGACCGACACGAAAAACAGGCCGAGTAAAAGCCCTTTGAACGGATCGATCGTCACTTCGATCTCGCGACGGAATTCAGTTTCGGCCAGCAAAAGGCCGGCGATGAAGGCGCCGATCGCCATCGACAATCCGCTCGCCGCCGTAATGGCCCCTGTGCCGATGATCACCAGCAGCGACGCGGCCGTGAACAATTCCGTCGACCGCGCCACGGCCACGAGCTGAAACAGCGGCCGCAGGATCAGGCGCCCGCCGACCACCAGCGCCGCCACCGCGATCGCGGCCGGCGCGAGGGTCAGCACGAGTTTCAGGCCGAGATTGCCACTGCTGTGATCCGCCAGAACCGACACGGCGAAGAGAAGCGGCGCGACGGCGAGATCCTGGAACAGCAGCAAGGCAAAGGCCATGCGGCCCGTGGCGGAATTCAACCGTTTGCGCTCGGCCAGGACCGGAACCACGATGGCGGTCGACGACAGGGCCAAGGCGCCGCCCAGCACCAGGGCGACGCCTGGTGGCACGCCGAAGCCCATCGCGGCAACGCCAAGGACCGCCGCCGAGGCACCGACCTGCAGCGGACCGAGACCGAAGATGAGGCGCCGCAGCGTATTCAGGCGGGCGAACGACAGTTCCAGCCCCAGCATGAACAGCAGGAACACGACGCCGAACTCGGCGATCGCCGCGATATTGGCGTCGTGCCCGATCGTGAATGTGGCGAGCATTGGCACCTTGCCGGCCAACGCCCCGATGCCGAAAGGTCCGAGCGCGATGCCGGCGAACAGGAAGCCCAATACGGGGCTCACGCGGATCTTATGGAAGAGCGGAACGACGAGGCCCGCGGTCGTGAGGAACAGCAGGGTCTCGCGGATTCCGGCTGGAAAACTGGTCTCCGTCATGCCGGGCGCTGCCTCGCAGACGCCCAGATGTCTGCTTGCAGCGCCGCTTCGCGGGTGAAGATCGATAGCGTCATCGGCTCAACCGTTCCCCATCGCGGCGTCGCGCACCAGCTTCAAAGCCAGGAGGTCGCGCCACGCCAGCTTTTTGTGCGCCGGCTGGCGCAGCAGATAGGCGGGATGCAGCATCGGCATGGCGCGCGCGGTATGGCTCGGCAGCGCGTAATCCGACCACCGGCCCCGCGCCCGCAGGATTCCGTCCTTCGTGCCGAGCAGCGTCTGGGCGGCGGAACCGCCGAGGCAGAGCAGATAGCGCGGCCCCACCAGTTCGATCTGACGCGCGATGAAGGGCAGGCAGATGGCGATTTCCTGCGGGGTCGGGGTCCGGTTGCCGGGTGGCCGCCAGGGGATCACATTGGCGATATAGACCTGCGTCCGGTCGAGGCCGATCGCTTTCAGCATCCGGTCGAACAACTGGCCGCTGCGTCCGACGAATGGCACGCCTGAACGATCCTCGTCGGCTCCCGGCGCTTCCCCGACCGCCATGATGTCGGCGGCGGGATTTCCGTCGGCAAAGACAAGCCGGGTGGCGGTCGCCCGCAGAGCGCAGGAGTCGAAGCTTTCGAGAGCAGCTCGCAGTTCATCGAGCGTCCGGGCACTCGCGGCCGCTTCGCGGGCCGATTGCGCAGCCTCGGTCGTCGATCCTGCCGCGGCGTCAGGGAACAGGCTCGGTGCCCCCGAAACGGGTGCGACCGCAGGGCGGGCCGCTGTCAAAGCCGGCCGCGCCGGCGCTTGCGGGTTCGACGCGGACCCGGCCTCACGCAGGCTCAATGCGGCGCGATGTTCGGCGAAGCGGTCATGCGGTGTCGCATCGACGACAGCGTCGATGCCCATCTCGGCATACCAGCGCAGGATCTCGATCGCGTCGCCGCGGGTGGGACCGTCGTGGTCTGTCATCCCCTCTAAGTACCATCGAGTCCTTGTTTATGCGACACGCCTTTCCGACTATCAGCGTCGATTGCGCGTCAAAGAACGGAGAATGGGCGGATGGCCCCGATGAACGAGGCGGCGACTGGCGAGGCGCTGCCGGAACGCGAGGCGATGGATTTCGACGTCGTGGTGGTGGGCGCAGGCCCGGCCGGGCTCGCGGCGGCGATCCGACTGAAGCAGATCAACCCCGACCTCGCCATCGTGGTGGTGGAAAAAGGATCGGAGGTCGGCGCACATATCCTGTCTGGCGCCGTCATCGACCCGAAGGGCCTCGACAGCCTCCTGCCCGAATGGCGGCAGGAGGCCGACCGCCCGCTCGTGACCCCCGTCACGGATGACCGCTTCTATCTGCTGGGTCCCGCGGGCGGCATGCGCCTGCCCAATCTTCTGATGCCGAAGCTGATGAGCAACCACGGCAATTTCGTGGGGTCGCTCGGCAATGTGGCGCGCTACCTCGGCCGCAAGGCCGAGGCCCTTGGCATCGACATCTATCCCGGATTCGCGGCGGCGGAGGTTCTCTACGGCGACGCGGGCGAGGTGGTCGGCGTCGCGACGGGCGACATGGGCGTCGCCAAGGACGGCACGATCACGGACAACTTCACCCGCGGCATGGAGCTTCGGGCCAAATATACGTTGTTCGCCGAAGGCGCGCGCGGCTCTCTCTCGAAGGGGCTGATCGCCCGTTTCAAGTTGCACGCGAACGGCGAGCCGCAGAAATACGGCATCGGGCTCAAGGAATTGTGGCGTGTCGATCCCGCCAAACACCAGCCAGGGCTGGTGCAGCATTCGTTCGGCTGGCCGCTCGACAATGCGACGGGCGGCGGTTCTTTCCTGTACCACCTCGAAGACAACCAGGTGGTGGTCGGCTTCGTGGTGCACCTCAATTATACGAATCCGACTTTGTCGCCCTTCGACGAGTTCCAGCGGTTCAAGACGCATCCCATGATCGCCGACCTCTTCGCGGGAGGCACGCGCCTGTCCTATGGCGCGCGCGCCATCACCGAAGGCGGATGGCAGTCCGTGCCGCGCCTCACTTTTCCGGGCGGCGCGCTGGTCGGCTGCGCGGCGGGCTTCGTCAATGTCCCGCGCATCAAGGGGTCGCACAATGCGATCCTCAGCGGCATGCTGGCGGCCGAACATGTGGCACAGGCCCTGTTGGAAGGGCGCGCCAACGACGAGATCGCCGCCTACGAGCAAGCCTGGCGAGGTTCCGAGATCGGCGCCGATCTGAAGCGGGTCCGTAACGTGAAGCCGCTCTGGTCGAAGTTCGGCACATGGCTCGGCGTGCCGCTCGGCGGCCTCGACATGTGGATGAATCAGATCTTCGGCGGGTCGCCTTTCGGCACGATGAAACACGGCAAGCCGGACCATGCGAGCCTGAAGCCTCTCGCGGAGGTCAAGCCGATCGTCTATCCGAAACCGGACGGCGTGCTGACATTCGACAAACTGTCGTCGGTGTTCCTGTCCGGCACCAATCACGAGGAGAACCAGCCCGCTCACCTTGTGCTCACCGACCCGACGATCCCGATTCGCGAGAATCTGCCCAAATACGGCGAACCGGCGCGGCTCTATTGCCCGGCCGGCGTCTACGAAGTGGTCTATGCGGATGCCGCCCGAGGGACCGAGCCGCGCTTCGTGATCAATGCGCAGAACTGCGTCCACTGCAAAACCTGCGACATCAAGGACCCCAGCCAGAACATCACCTGGGTGCCGCCCGAGGGCGGCGGCGGACCGACCTATCCGAACATGTAGAGCGCCTGCCCACCGGGCCCGCGGGAACCGCCCCGTGCTGGCGCAGGCCGAGGTACCTCGGCCCGTTCAGGATCGCTGATATCACGAATCTGCCTGGCCGCTGCAGCCGCGTCTGTCGTTTGCCACGGACGGTTGTCACCGGCGCATTCTCAATGCCGCACCGCAGCATTATTGGCCTCTTGCATTAACCCGAACGCCGCGTCTTGTCTTGACATCCCCTTGCGTTGCACGCTCTTTAAGAAGAATGGCGTGACGCTTTTGGAAACGTTAGGGGATGTGAGTGGTCGTTTCGATCTCGATCTCGGGTTTCCTTAGGGAATCTCGCGGACGTTACTGCAGTGTGTCGCCAAGTAGACACTGTGGTTATTCTACGATCGTTCTTCGGGCA
This sequence comes from Lichenifustis flavocetrariae, assembly GCF_026130545.1. GTDB lineage: Bacteria > Pseudomonadota > Alphaproteobacteria > Rhizobiales > Beijerinckiaceae > Lichenihabitans > Lichenihabitans flavocetrariae. The sequence goes on from NZ_JAMOIM010000003.1 coordinate 266,374, forward strand.
TCTTCTTCCAGCGCGGCCAAGCTCGCAGCCGGCTCGAGGCTCAACATGAGATTGCGCGAGATGGGCCGCCTGCCTGCTCTCCAGACTGGCCTGACCGCACGATGCGCACCACAGCTCAAGGGATCTCTCCAATGGATCTAAAAACCGTCCCCGTCTTCATTCTCGCTGGCGGTCTCGGAACACGCCTGAAGGAGCAAACAGAATTTCGCCCGAAGCCGATGGTCGAGGTCGGCAATAAGCCGATCCTTTGGCATATCATGCGCTCCTACAGCGCCCACGGCTTTCGTCGATTTATCATCTGCACGGGGTTCAAGTCCGAGGTCGTCAAAAGCTACTTCCTGAACTATGACGCGATGAACTCGGACTTTACGGTCGATCTCGCGAGCCGCCAATTGACCTACAATGGGGCGCATCACCAGGAAGACTGGGAAGTCACCGTCGCCTATACGGGCGAGCTCACCATGACCGGAGGCCGCATCGGTCGCGCCGTGTCGCGCTATCTCGGCGATGCGGAACATTTCGCGGTCACGTATGGCGATGGGCTCACCAACGCCAATCTCGCGGAGGAGTTCGCCTTCCATCGGGAACACGGCAAGATCGGCACGGTCCTGGCCATCAATCCGCCCTCGCGCTTCGGTGAACTTGGGACGGAGGGCGACACGATCACGCATTTCGCGGAAAAGCCCGAACTCACGAGTTCATGGATCAACGGCGGCTACTTCTTCTTCAAGCGGGACTTCGCCCATTACGTGAATGACTCGTCCAGCTTGGTTCTTGAAAAGGAACCGCTGATGAAGCTCGCGGCCGATGGCCAGTTGGCGATCTACCGGCACCCCGATTTCTGGTTCTGCATGGACACCCAACGCGACCACGACGAGCTGGAGCAGATCTGGAAGTCCGGCAAGGCCCCATGGACTCCCGAAAACCGCAAAACCAGCAATTGAGCCCGCCTCGATGACAAATCCGATCCTGGTCGAAGACCTCAGCCGTATACATGCCGCCATCGGCCAACGTGACCGGTTCGACGGCAGCACGGTCGTTATGACGGGATGCGCCGGCTTCCTCGGCTTCTATTTCATGAATTATCTGGTCCGCTATGCGGACGAACTCGGCATCAAGAAGGTCATCGGCCTCGACACCTTCCTGCTCGATAAACCCGCGTGGCTGACCGAACTAGCGGAGCGCTACCCGGCTAAGCTCGACCTTCGCCACTTCAACATCGCGACCGACGATCTCACGACCCTCGATGGCGCGGTCGACGCCCGTTACGTCATCCACGGCGCCTCGATCGCCTCGCCGACTTTCTATCGGCAATATCCGGTGGAAACGATCGACGCGAACATCTGGGGTCTCCGGCGCATCCTCGATGTGTATCGCGGCCGCGACACTTTGAAAGGGCTTCTGTTTTTCTCGTCGAGCGAGATCTACGGCGACCCGAGCCCGGATGCCATTCCGACCGACGAGGAATATCGCGGCAACGTGTCATGCCATGGTCCTCGCGCCTGCTACGATGAAAGCAAGCGCTTCGGCGAAACCATGGCCTGGGTCTATTCGCGGCAGTTCGGCATGCCGATCACGGTCGCCCGGCCCTTCAACAATTACGGCCCCGGCATGCGGCTGGGCGACAAGCGCCTGCCGGCCGATTTCGCCAAATGCGTGCTGGAGAACCGGGACATCGTGATCCTGTCGAACGGCGCCCCCACGCGCACCTTCTGCTACGTCTCGGACGCCATCACGGGCTATCTCCTGTGCCTACTCTACGGGAAATACGACTACTTCAACATCGGCATAGAGAAGCCGGAAACGAGCGTGCGGGATCTGGCGACCTTCTATCAGTCCTCGGGCAAGCCGCTTTTCGGCTATTCGGGCAAAGTCATTTTCGAGACAAGCGACGACCCCGAATACATGACCGATAATCCCAACCGCCGCTGCCCCGTCATCACCAAGGCGCGCACGGTCCTGGGCTACGACCCCACCATCCTGGTGGAGGAGGGTGTCGGCCGTTATCTGCGCTTCCTCCAGCACGAAAAGGCCTGAGCCCATGCGTCTCGCCGTTGTCGGCACCGGTTACGTTGGCCTAGTTTCGGGCGTGTGCCTCGCGGCCCGCGACCATGATGTGACCTGCGTGGACATCAACCCGAGCATTGTGTCGCGCCTCAACGCCGGCGAGCCGACCATCTACGAGAAGGGTCTTCCCGAGCTTCTGGAGCGTGTCATTCAAGCCGGCCGGTTCCGCGCCACGACCAAGCTGCACGAGGCGCTGGACACGACGGACCTCGTGCTGATTTCGGTCGGCACACCGTCGGAAAATGGCGTCATCGATCTGCGCTACGTTCTCGGCATCGCACGCGAGATCGGCGAATATATTCGCGACCACGATCGCCACATCTCGGTGGTGGTCAAATCGACCGTCGTGCCCGGGACGACCGACACCGCCGTCCGCAAGGCGATTGAAGAGGCCTCAGGCAAAGGACCGGAGTCTTTCGGTCTCGGCATGAATCCGGAATTCCTGCGCGAAGGCGAAGCGATCGAGGATTTCGCCTACCCGGATCGCATCGTACTAGGTCACGAGGACCCCCAGACCCTCGCGCGGTTGGAGGAACTCTACGCGCCCTGGGCCGTCGACAAGGTCCGGGTCAACACCCGTACGGCCGAGTTGATCAAATACGCCAATAACGCGCTGCTCGCGACGCAGATCTCGGCCATCAATGAGATCGCCAATCTGGCGGCTGCGCTCGGCGGCATCGACGTGATGGATGTCGTCAAGGGCGTGCATCTCGATAAGCGCTGGAATCCGATTACGGAAAACGGCCGCGCGGCGCCCGCAATCCTGGCCTATCTCGTGCCGGGCTGTGGTTTCGGCGGCAGTTGCTTCCCCAAGGACGTGCAGGCCCTGCGCAGCCAGGGCGTGCAGCAAGGCTTGCCGATGCGCATGATGAATGCGGTGCTTGATGTCAACGATCTCCAGCCCGCGCAGGTGACCGACATCGTCGCGCGGGAGATCGGCGACCTGCGGGGTAAGCGGGTCGTGGTGCTCGGTCTCGCCTTCAAGCCGAACACCGACGATGTGCGGGAAAGCGCTTCCCTGAAGATCGTGCGCGCCCTCCTCGATCAGGGCGCAGACGTGTCGGCCCATGATCCGATCGCCGTCGACCACTTCCGCCGCGCCTTCGGGGACGACGCCGCGAAGGTCAAATTCGTCGAGGATTGGCAGGCGGCGGCGCGCGCGGCCGAAGTCGTTATCGTGGCGACCTCCTGGGCGGACTACAAGCCGCTTGCCGAACTGGGGCTGGCCGATACGGTCCTGTTCGACGCACGACGGATGTTCCGGCCGGCGCAATTCGAGAGCAGCCGCTATCTGACCATCGGCCGGCGGGTCGCCTGATGCAATATCGTCCGACAGCCGTCGATGGGGCCTTTGTGGTGTCGCTGGAACCGCGAGGGGACGAACGCGGTTTCTTCGCCCGCGTCTTCTGCGCCGAGGAATTCGGCCGGCATGGGTTGGAAGCTTCGATCAGCCAGATCAACACCTCCGCGAGCGCCAAGGCCGGCACCCTTCGCGGCCTGCATTATCAGATCGCCCCGCACGGGGAGGTGAAGCTCGTAAAATGCATTCGCGGCGCGGCCTTCGACGTGGTGGTCGACTTGCGCGAGGGTTCGCCGACCTTCGGGCAATGGGCGGGCGAGACCCTCAGCGCCGACAATCGCTTGATGATGTATGTGCCGAAGGGATGCGCGCACGGCTTTCTGACGCTCGAAGATGATACGGAGATGCTGTACCCCGCAACAGCGCCCTATCACGGGCCGTCCGAACGCATTCTGCGCTGGAACGATCCACGCTTTGCTGTCGAATGGCCGCGTCAGCCCTCCGTACTGTCCGACAAGGACGCGGGGGCGGTCGATTACGACCCCGCTCGGCACAGGCCCGGATACTGAACCGATGCGCATTCTCCTCACGGGCGCGAGTTCATTCACCGGCGCATGGTTCGCGACAGCTCTCGTACAAGCGGGCCATACGGTCACGGCCCCGTTCCGTGGGACCAGTGGCTCTTACGAGGGAGCGCGCGGCCAGCGGGTCAAGTCACTCGGCGGGCTCGTCGAACCGATCTGGGGCCTGTCGTTCGGGGACGAGCGATTTCAGGACCTCGTTGCCTCGCAAAGCTTCGATCTGTTCTGCCATCACGCGGCCGAGATGACGGACTACCGGAGCTGGTCGTTCGATTCCCTCGCGGCGACAGCCGCCAACACGCGAAATGCGCGGCCGGTTCTCGAACGCCTGGTCGAAAAAGGCTGCGCAGCACTAATCGTCACCGGCAGCGTCTTCGAGCCCTTTGAAGGCTTGGGCGACCCACAGCATCGATCCTTCAACCCCTATGGACTCTCGAAACACCTTTCCTTCGAGGTTCTCCGTCTGGAGGCCGAACGGCTGAAGCTCGCCATTGGCAAGTTCGTGATCCCGAACCCGTTCGGACCCCGCGAGGAATTTCGTTTCACCTCATTCCTGGCTCGCGAATGGATTGCGGGGCGCGTACCCAAAGTCGCGACCCCCGCCTATGTGCGCGACAATATCCCTGTCTCGCTGTTGACGCGCAGTTATGTCGACTTCGTCACGCGCAAGCTTGCGGAAAACGCTTCTCTTCGGGGGACGCCAAGCGGTTACATCGAGGACCAGGGTGCTTTCGCGCATCGTGTCGCACGAGAGCTCGCGCCGCGCCTCGGCTGCCCGTGTCCGGTCGAACTCGCGGTGCAGACCGACTTCCTGGAACCCCTCGTCCGCGTCAACGACCAACGGGCACCGCAGCTCTTTCCGGATTGGTCGGAAAGCGGTGCCTGGGATGACCTTGCCGCCTACTACAAAACCGTCTTCTCGTAGTTTGTGGACGGGTAAAGACAGTCGCCACGATTTGCTCTTCATGGCCCGACCGGCCGAGCCGGCGTGGCTCCATCGCGACGGTACAGGCAGGCATGCGCACGCTCATCATCCTGGTGAATCGCAATAACAAGAAGGACACGATCGAGTGTCTCGAAAGCCTCCGACGCTGTGAGGGCGCCTTCGACGTATTCGTCAGCGATAACGCCTCGACGGACGGCTCACTCGACGCGATGCAGGCCTGGGCCGAAGGCAAAGTCGCGGTCGACACTGCGAGCAAAGCCTGGGATAGCATCCGCCATCACCCTATCGAGGTAGCGGACGTCACCTGGGGCCGTTATGCGTCCGAAGACGATGCGAAAGCCGATCCACGCGAGCGATGGGTGACATTCGCCTCGACCGGCGGGTCGCGCGGCTTCCCGGCCGGCAACAATGTCGGCCTTCGTTACGGGCTCACCCGCGCTTACGACTATTTCTGGGTCCTCAACAACGATACCGTCGTTGAACCGACAGCGCTCGTGCGGCTCGTGGCGAAGATGCAGAGCGACCCGACGATCGGCATCTGCGGATCGTCGCTCCTGTTCTACGCGCGTCCCGACATCGTCCAGGCACTGGGCGGTTGCGGCTACAACCCGCGTACCGCCGCCTCGCAAGCCGTTGGCGCTGGACAGCGGTTTCCCCTGCCCGCCACCGCGCTACCGGCGGAACAATCGATCGACCATATCCTCGGCGCGGCGATGTTCGTGTCCCGTGCCGTTCTCGAAGACGTGGGCCTCATGAACGAGGAACTTTACCTCTACTTTGAAGAGATAGATTGGACGATGCGGTTGCGGCCGAAATACAGGAGCGGTTATGAACCGGCCAGTATCGTCTACCATAAGCATGGTGGCACGATGGGCGGGGGCACGAAGAAACCATCCCGTCACCGCATCTATTATATGACGGTGAACCGGATCCTCTTCACCCGAAAGCACTTCCCGGCCGCGCTTCCCTTCGTCGTCCTCGCGATTCTGGCGCAAGCGCTTAAGAATGCGATCCGAGGCCGATGGCAAATCAGTTCCTGGGTCTTACGCGACCTTGCCTATGGTCTGACGCGGGCTCGTTATCCCCTGCGCGAGATCGCCTGACCGCCTGACGGTCGACGCAGCTTCAATCTCCGAAATCGATCTCGGGAGCGATGTCGATGAGATGAAGCAGGAACGCCAGGGGCAACAACCATAGATCGACGAGGATGAGCATTGTTCGGCTCCCCAGGCTTAAACCATAAGTCCTAAACCAGAATGGTTAACAAATCCTCACGCCTCGCTTCGCTCGTCGCTCGTCATAGCCCCCGCTCAAGCGCCGATCGAGCCCAGGAGCTTGTCGCCGTCACGATAGGTTCACAGATCAACAAAGGTCCAGGTGACGCTTTCGTCACAGTACAAAGAATTTTGCGGCCCACACGTAGCCAGGCCCCAGCAACATCATCGTAGATTTTCGAAGCAAGTTCCGTTCGCTGCAGCCCGCATTCGCGGCGGGCAACCGCGAGCCGCGGGTTTCTACTGTGAGCACCAGAAGGAATTTGAATCAGCCGCAAATGTCGGCTGGACGGCGCGTGTTTGAACAGGCCGGCTTGCTTGACAAAAACGCGTGACTGCTATTTGGATACAATCGTTGCAACTTAGGAGTGTATCTTATAAAGACGCACACTGTGCGCTTAACTCTGCAGGCGCTCTGCGGTAGCGCGTAGGTTTGGAGGTGTCCATGGTGAAATTTCTATCGGCCGTCGGAGCAACCGCGTTTGTGGTCTCAGCATCGGTCCTCCCTGCGAACGCATTTATGGTCGATGGTGCTGTGACTCCCATCAATCATTATTTCAGTTCATCATATGTATTTGGCGACTTTTCCAACGCCTACACATTTACTCTCACCAAAAAAAGCGACGTCAATGCATCTTTCAGCGGCAATCCAGGTGCATTGCTGAGCCTGAGCGATTTTGGCATATTTACGGGTCCCCCGGCGACGGGGTACACGGAAAAAACCTCGTATCTAACAGAAAACGTTTTCGGCAATCTGACAGCCGGCACGAGTTCTACAACGCTCGATCCAGGGACTTACTTCATCGGAGTGACAGGAAACTCTGGATCGTCGACGGGTACTTACGATGGAACTCTGTCGATCAGCGCAGTTCCCCTTCCCTCGACGGTCGGGCTGTTCGGAGTAGGTGTGCTGAGCCTCGGCGTCGTGGGTGCGCTACGCGGGCGCTCTCGCGAAAAAACATCTGCCCTGCCCACGATTTGAGGTCAGATTTCCGAAAGTTACTACAAGGCTAATTTAGCAAAGCTCGGGCGAGACGCCCTTCGAGCTTTCCGGCCGAGGTTCGCACTCCTTGATCACGAGAGCGGATTTCATCATTCGCTCGCTTCGATCCGATACCAGAAGCTCGCACAAGCGGCTCTATCAATGAGGTTACGCTCGCTTTTGCCTTCTGAAGTTATCGCGAGCGGTATCCCGCTCCAGGCGGTGTACCAACAAAGATCGCCCGGCCTTGAGGCCGGGCGATGCAGTATCCAACGAGGAAGCCTGGATCAGTCGATGATATCGACGACGCGCCGCGTGCGCGGATCGACCAGCACGGTCCTGTCGTTCACCCGAGCGTACCGGTAGCGCTGCGCGCTCGGGTAATCCGGGGGAACTTCACGGTAGGTGACGCCCGACCGCGGCAGGATCGCGCCCACGCGCAATGGCCGGCTGTAGTGGTAAGATGGGTAGTTCTCGCCGGCCACATAATCGTGGAAGCGCGGACGCTCGTCAGCTCCCAGAATACCGCCAACGATCCCTGTTGCCGTTCCGACAGCACCAGTTGCTGCACCGACACCCGCGCCGATCGCGCCGCCGACAATTCCACCGATCGGACCGCCAACCGCGTTCCCCTGAGCGGCCCCGCTGGCCGCACCATCCTGGGTTCCTTGAACGATTTGAGCGCTCGCGGCGAGCGGCATAAACGCCAGCGCAGCCACGATGGATCCGGTGATAAGATATGTACGCATTGGTAACCCCCTTGTGTCCGCGTTCAACGCGCTTCGCTGGCAGGGGTTCCCGATCCGATCTTCGAAAGAGAAGCCCGTAGCGCATCGAGAGAAGGGAATGTCTTCCAAGAGAGTATTGTGTGGCGTCGGCGCCTTTGCGGATAGAACGTTACGGCTCAACGACTGTCGCTCATCCCCGTGCAGCTCATATGACCCTGGAACAACTCCGTGTTTTCGTGGCCGTCGCCGAGCGCCAGCATATCACGCGCGCCGCCGAAGCCCTTCACATGGCGCAATCCGCGGTCAGCGCGGCTGTGGCCGCCCTCGAAGCGCGGCACGGCGCGACATTATTTCACCGGGTTGGTCGTGGCATCGCACTCACGGACGCGGGAAGGTTGTTCCTGATCGAAGCGCGCGCCGTTCTGGCGCGCGCGGCGGGCGCCGAACTGGTCCTGGCGGAATTGGCGGGGCTCAAACGCGGAAGCTTGAGCGTGCGGGCCAGTCAAACGATCGCGAGCTATTGGTTGCCGCGCCACCTCGTTGCGTTCCGACGCGCCTATCCGGGCATCGACGTTCGGCTCACGATTGGCAATACCACTGAGGTGGCACGCGCCATCCGCGATGGCGCCGCCGACCTCGGCTTCGTCGAGGCAGAGGTTGAGGACCCCTTGCTGAGATCGCGCACCGTGGCGCGCGACCAGCTTGTCATCGTGGTCGCACCGGATCACCGATGGGCCACGGGCTCCTCAATCCCGGCGTTGGAGTGGCCGGACAGCGATTGGGTGCTGCGGGAACAGGGCTCCGGCACGCGCTCGATCTTCGAGGTCGCGGCCCGGGAGGCTGGCGTATTGGAGCGTCTCAACGTCGCCTTCGAGCTCCCGTCCAATGAGGCCGTGCGGGGTGCGGTAGAGGCCGGCATGGGAGCCACGGCTCTCTCCGCCTCCGTCGTCGCCTCCTCGATCGAGGCAGGCTTGCTGGTGGCCATCCCGTCCGTGCTCCCGGATCGCGCCTTCACGCTGTTGCAGCACATCGAGCGCTCCCCCAGTCGTGCCACGGCGGCGCTCCTCGACATCATCGAATCCACCCCTCGCAGCTGAGCATTGATCGCCATTGCCGATCGTTTCATGCGCTAACCTGCGTTGGATCGAGATCGAGGAAGCACGGATCATCCCCTCACAACGAGGAATGACCGCATGCTCCCGCTTCGAACCTCCCGCCTCCCAGCACTAGCTCTCGGAGATATTCCCTTCGGATCGCGGGCTGTCGACAGGGGCATGGTGCTTGGGCCCGGTCTCCTGCTCTCCGCTCTGGTCACAGTGGGCGCCTTCGGGATCGAGGACATCGAGTGCCGGATGTTCGGACGGCCCTGGCTGGAAGCCCTGGTGCTGGCGATCCTGCTCGGCACTGTCGTGCGTTCTGTGTGGACCCCGGGCGCATGTTTTCAGGCCGGCATCGACTTTTCCGCGAAGATCCTGCTCGAAATCGCCGTGATGCTGCTCGGTGCCGCGGTTTCGTTCCGCGCCCTCGCCGGTATCGGGCCTGGTCTGCTGTTCGGAATTGCCGGCACGGTCATTCTCGCGATCACCGCGAGCTTCGGCCTGTGCCGGATCCTGGGCCTGCCCCATCGCCTCGCACTTCTCGTCGCCTGCGGCAACGCCATTTGCGGCAATTCCGCCATTGCGGCGGTCGCCCCGGTCATCGGGGCCGACAGCGACGATGTCGCGTCCTCGATCGCCTTTACGGCCGTGCTTGGTGTGCTGGTCGTGCTCAGCCTGCCGCTGCTGCTACCCGTTCTTGGTTTCTCGGTGACACAATTCGGCGTCTTCGCCGGGCTGACCGTCTACGCGGTGCCGCAGGTCCTCGCCGCGACCACGCCGGTCGGAGCGATGGCGGTGCAGATCGGCACGCTCGTCAAGCTGGTCCGCGTGCTGATGCTGGGCCCGGTGGTGCTGGCGCTCTCGATCGCGGCGCGCGCCGTTCACACCGACGCTGAGCCGCCTGGATCCATCGCGCGGAAATCCATCCCGATATACGCGATCGTTCCCTGGTTCATCGTCGCCTTTCTCGGCTTGGCCGCCCTGCATACACTCGGCCTCATGCCTGCTGTCGCACTGGCGCCCGCCGCCGGCGCCGCGCGCCTTTTGACCGTCGTCTCCATGGCCGCACTCGGTCTCGGGGTCGACATCCGGGTGGTGGCGCGTGCCGGGGGGCGGGTCACAGGTGCCGTTGTGACTTCGCTCCTGCTCCTCGGTTTCATCAGCCTGGGACTGATCAGGATGCTTGGCCTGGCTTGATTGCCGTCGGATCGAGGGCGACGGGTCGGCTTGCGCCCCTCAATCGCACTTCTGCCGATGCATCTTGACGATCAGGGATTGCGGTGCCCTGGCGTAATCGAGCGTGACACCGGCGGATGTTTCGGCCCAAGGGCCGTTGGCGGAATGGGCAAGAAGTTCATCGAGCAAGCGCGCGCGCAGCTTCGTCTCGTCCTCGCCCGAAAACCGGCTCGCCAGACGGGCCGAGAGCGCGTTGAATTTCGCGATCTCCAGCGGCTCGGCCGGCAGGGGCAGCTCGACCCCGATCTCGATCACAAGGTCGTCCTGCTCTCGCAGCACGAGCCCGACATCCGAGCCGATGAAGATCGAGACCGTGCTGTCCCGATAGGGCTGCGTGCGGCCGAAGCCGGTGATGCCGATGTCGCGGATCTGGGTCTGCAGGCTGCGTCGAAGGTCGATCCCCGTCGTCGGAAACATGACGCTGTGACAATCGGCGCGTGCCGGAGCGCCCCAGGCCAGCGCGCCGAACACGCCAGCGGCAAAGCTCGCGCGCCATGCCTGGGCGTCGTGGCGCCTGCTCTGCCTCCGCATCGCCTCCCGGGTCCTGAAGGTCCCGGAAAGCACGTTGGGGAGCGAGATGGGCTTACGACGCAAGGGCCGTCACGTTTGACGACGGCGCACGGATTTCGAGGTCGACTTCGAGGGTCGACAACCGGTCGGTCTTGCCCATCTTGACCCGCACCTTGTCGGGATCAACCGCGACGTGTTTGGCGATCACCTTGAGGATTTCCTCGCGCAGGATCGCCACGAGATCCGAGCGGCCGACGAGCGCCCGTTCGTGGGCTAGCAGGATCTGAAGCCGTTCACGGGCCTGCGGCGCCGACGAGTTTCTGCTCGTGAAACTGTTGGTGAAAAGACGGAATGGATTCACGCGGCCCTCCGACCGAACAGCATGCCGAGGAGGTTCCTCTTCTCGCGCGGGATGGTGATATCGAGTGCTTCGCCGCGCAGGCGACGCGCGGCCTCGGCATAGGCCTTGGCCGGAAGACTGTTGGGATTGTTGATGGTGACGGGGGAGCCCACGTTCGAGGCCCGCAGAACGTCCTGGCTCTCGGGGATGATCCCGAGCAGCGGAATCGACAGAATTTCGAGCACGTCCTCGGTCTTCAGCATGTCGCCACGCTGGGCGCGGGCATGGTCGTAGCGGGTGATCAGCAGGTATTTGTCCATCCACTGGCCACGCTCGGCCTTCTCGGTCTTGGAATCGAGCATGCCGATGATGCGATCGGAATCGCGTACCGACGAAACCTCCGGATTCGTCACGATCACCGCGAGATCCGCATGGCGCATGGCGAGAAAAGCACCGCGTTCGATCCCGGCCGGGCTGTCGCAGATCACCCAGTCGAATCGCTCGCGAAGCTCGGCGATGACGCGGGCGACGCCCTCGTCGGTCAATGCGTCCTTGTCGCGCGTCTGCGAGGCCGGAAGGAGATAGAGGGTCTCGACGCGCTTGTCGCGGATGAGGGCCTGGTTGAGGTTGGCCTGGCCCTGAATGACGTTGATGAGATCATAGACCACCCGGCGCTCGGCGCCGAGGACGAGGTCGAGGTTACGCAGACCGACGTCGAAATCGACCACCGCGACGCTCTGCCCTTCCTGCGCCAAAGCGGCGCCGAGGGCGGCCGTCGAGGTCGTCTTTCCGACGCCCCCCTTGCCTGACGTAACCACCAGAACCTGCGACATACTCGTTCTCCCGTTCCCCGTTTGCGCCATCACGCCAAAGCTTCGACCATGAGCGTATCGCCACTCGTCCAGGCCTGGATCGGCCGGCCCCGAAGGCCGACGTCGATTTCATCGGCCGTCTTGTACAATCCGTCGACCGCCAGGAGCTCCGCGTCGAGGCTCTGGCAGAAGATGCGGCCGCTGCGGTTGCCCCAGCCGGCCAGCGCCCTGCCCCGCAGCGCCCCATAAACGTGGATGGAACCGCCCGCCACGATCTCGGCTCCCGAGGCGACAGAGCCCAGCACCGTGACGTCGCCGTCCGGACAATAAATCGACTGGCCGGAGCGGACCGGCCGCTCGATCACCATCGAGGTCGCCGGTCGCGGCACGGGCTGGCTCGGCGGCGGCGTGTCCTCGTTCTTGCCCGGAGGCTCGATCGGCATCGAGGGGCGGCCATCGGCGATGATCGGCGGCAGGCCACGGGCATCCGCGCCTAGAATCGCGGTTTCGGTGCCTTCGAGCGCCATCACGCGAATCTTGCGCGCCTGGAGTTCGTTGACAATGCCCATCAGGTCCGGCCGCTTCTGCGGCAGCGCCGAGACGTCGACCACGACGGGACGGTTCACGAAATAGGCGGGCGAGCGAGCCAGCAGCCGGTCGAGTTCTTCGAGCCACTGGTCCGTGGGCGGCTCGGGCGTCAGCACGAGGGCCATCAGCGAACGACCGCGGAACCGGACGGATGTTGGGGATGCGAGGGAATCAGTCACGGGCTTAACGATCCTTTAATGGCGCGATTTGGCGCCTGTATCGTTAAAGAACCCTTAATGAGAACGGGTCGCGCCAGGGGCGCAGGCACGAAAACCTTAACGGCAGGTCAGCGCGGCACGAAGCTCTTGACGGGCGCGGCCCAGGCAATTCCGACATCGAGAATCGGGTCGCCGAACTGCCCGTGCAGGTCGAAGCGTTCACGCCCCGACCGGCTCCGCGTCACCATTTTCACCAGCACCCGCTCGTCATCGAGCCCGACGACGCAGAGGCGTCCGACGAGATCGTCGGTGATGGGTGAGCGTACGTCGTCGTAGAACACGAGCCAGCGGTCGAAGAACGACCCGAGGCTATCCCCACGGACCTCCACCGCGACGGTCCGGGGCGTCGAGCCGTCGGGCGCCGCCGCCTCGCCGAGCGGGCCCTGCGCGTCGCCGAAATGCGCCTCAGACCCTGCCCCCACATAGCCCACCACCGGCACCGTACCTCGGCGGTCCGTCACGACATCGCCCGCGTCGATCCCGAAGGCTGCTGCGGCGCGCGCGATCCACACATCCGACAAGCGCCGCGAACCGCCTTCCAGCTTCGCATATTGATTGCGCGTGGTGCCGAGGGCTTCGGCCGCCTGCTCCTGCGACCATGCCCGACCTTCGCGAAGCGATCTCAAATTATTCGCCATCGGCGCACTCAAAATATGTGCCCATATTGGGCACAAACCGTTTGACTTTCGTGCCCATATTGGGCACATTGGTTTACATCGCTGCACCACGCGATGGCAACCCCCCTCTCGCCGAGACGGCCCATGTTCCACCCGCTTGTCTGGGCGTGCGATCGCACGCCCCCGTCCCGTGCCTATGTTCCTCCAGGGGCCGCGGCCCTGCTGCAACTGGCCCCCCGCTGCTGTCACTGGCCTATCGGCGATGTCGACCGCGAAGACTTCCGGTTCTGCCTCGCGCCGTCCGGACAATGGACTTACTGCCCGCAGCACCGGGCTTTGGCGCTACGGGGGCGTCGGTGATCTCGGTCATTCTCAGGGTTCCGGGGGCCGCGGACCCGCCGGCCGGCCGCAGCCGGCGCAAGTTCGGGCTCGATGCGCCCCTGCCGGCGGACCGCCGCATCATCGAGCGCGCGCTGCTGCGCCATCTCGCCGAATGCCGACCCGAAGTGGTCGTGCTGGCGCTCCGCCAGGATACGAGCCGTCCCGACACCGCCGCGAACGCCCCCATTCCCGTCTCGGCCGGTGTCCCCGACCTGCTGCTTCTGGCCCCGAAAGGCCGGTCGCTCTTCGTGAAGATCAAGACGCAGGCCGAGGATCTGTCACGGGCCGACCGGGCTTTCGCGGATCTCTGCCAGCAACGCGGCATCCCGCTCGTCGTGGTGCGCTGCCTGCCGGAAGCGCGGCGCGCCTTCGACCTGTTGTCCCTCTGACCCTCTGACCCCCATCGGGAGACCTTCATGCGCGGCAAGAAACCGATCTCGCTCGGCGGCCAAAAGATCGATCAGGTCAGGCGCGGCCACGAGGATGCGACGATCGAGCGCCTCGGGCATGCCCTTCGCACCGGGAGCGCGCGGGTCGATGGCCAGGGCGTGCGGCGGCTCGGCGACCCGTTCGATCTGCTGCATGCCCGAAACCTGCTCGACCGCGACGATCCCGCCGCCAATGCGCTCCTGTGGCAGGCCGGCGACCGGCTGCGCGGGCATTGGCATCTCGGTCGCCTCGATCCTCTCACGGCCTTCGACTTCCGACGCGAAATGGTCGATGGCGGGCCCGCGGCCGGGTCGACGGGTCCGACCGAATCGGCTCTGCGCCACCGCGAGGCCTTCCGGCAGGCGCAGGGCGCCGTGGGTGCACGGCTCCTCCCCTACCTGACCGGACTGGTGATCGACGGCCGTACCGTCGCCGACCTGCGCCCCCTCGTCACCGACACGGGGCACGCCCGCACGGCCGATGCGCTGGTGCTTGAGCGGCTGCGCGAGGGCCTGCACCGCCTTTGCGAGTTCTGGGGCCTGCGGGCAACCGGCCGCCGCCGTCCGATCACCGCATGGCAGGCCTCCCCGTGCGACGAAAGCGATCCCGCTTCTTGACCCGTGCGCCGCCCCGACTATAGTGCGCTCCGCATCGCCTCCGTGACTGGAGCGCGAAGGCCCCTGTGGCGGAATTGGTAGACGCGCTCGACTCAAAATCGAGTTCCGCAAGGAATGCTGGTTCGATTCCGGCCAGGGGCACCAAAATCATGCCAGAACCTCGTGCACTGTTGATTGATCAGCAGGATGGCATGGGACGAGAACGACGGCTTCTTCGACTTACTTGCCTGTGACGTGGCTCACGTACGTTCGTGCGTCCGTCGCGTACGGTACGCTCATTGCCCATCCTACATTGCCAATTCAGGAGGGCCCAAAAAGCTCAGAACTTTGGAAATACTGGGGGATTTACCGCGACCTTCGACCATGTTGCGGGTTCGGCTCCACAAATGAACTTCGATCCAAACCTCGCTTGGAACAATGATGCGATGGCGACGGTGGTGCATGAATCAACGCACGCTGTCGTGGACGCCGTTCGTATAGGCAGGCCGATCAGTTACGGCGACAACGAGGTCGCGGCCTATGTCGCGGAGACATTATTCAAGATCAACAAGGGAATACAGTTCAACAAGACTGGCCCTGTTGCCTCGCCACTCTTTGCCCTCACTTCGTCGGTGGTAGGAAGCGGCACCAATAATCCTCCCTTCAACATCGATCAAAAGAAGGGCTTTTCTCTCCGGGTCGCTATCCTTGCCGTCTATAAGCAGATGGCGGCATCGCAAGGGAAATCCGTGCCCGCGACGGTCATGCCGCTTGGCATCCCGTAGAGACCGAAGACCACGTTGCAGTCGGCACTTTCCCGGTAGAGTCGGTCGCACGATTTGGCAGAATGGCGGTTGAGCGTTGCCTCAGGCCACGCGCACCTTTGCCGACTCTTCCCATCTGGCACGGTATGCCGATCAGACTGAGTCCGCGCCATTGTAGGTGAGCATCACGCGGAGCTCTCAGACGCGGTCGTCGGCTCGGGTAGCAGAGTGGGGTCCCTATGCGTGCTTCCCAACTCCGCCACGCAACGCGGCCTACCCGCCATTCAGCCGCTCGGCATGCCAACGCAGATGGCTTTCCATGAAGCTCGCGATGAAGAAGTAGGAGTGGTCGTAGCCGGGCCTCCGGTTGAGCGTCAGCGCGATCCCGGTCGTGCGGCAGGCTTCCTCCAGGAGATGCGGCTTCAGTTCCCGCTCGAGGAACGGATCGGCGGTGCCCTGGTCGACCAGGATCTCAGGGACACGTGCCCCATCGGCGATCAACGCGCAGGCGTCGTAAGGGCGCCAGGCGACACGGTCGGGCCCGAGATAGCCGGAGAGCGCCTTCTCGCCCCAGGGACAGTTCAAGGGCGAGACGATCGGCGCGAAGGCCGACACCGCCTTGTAGCGGCTCGGGTTGCGCAGCGCGATCGTCAAGGCCCCGTGGCCGCCCATGGAATGGCCGCAAAGGCTCTGCCGCGTCGGATCGATCGGCAATTCGGCACCAAGGAGGCGTGGCAGCTCATCCTCGATGTAGCGGCGCATCTGAAAGTGCTGCGACCAGGGCGACACGGTCGCGTCGAGATAGAAGCCTGCCCCCTGACCGAAATCATAGGCCGGGTCATCTGGCACGCCTTCGCCACGCGGCGACGTGTCGGGCGCGATCAGCGCCAGGCCGAGCTCGGCCGCGACCCGCTGCGCACCGGCTTTCTGCGTGAAATTGTCCTCGGTGCAGGTGAGGCCGGCCAGGAACCACACGACCGGCACAGGGCCGTGCTCCGCCTGGGGCGGCAGATAAACCGCGACGCGCATCGGCGTGCCGGTGGCGGCCGATGGGTGCCTGTAGGTCCGCTGCAGGCCGTCGAAGCATCGCGCCTCGGAAACGAGTTCAAGCGTCATGCAACCTCCACGGCCTCAGTAGATCACCACGCTCCGGATCGACTTGCCCTCGTGCATGAGGTCGAAGCCTTGGTTGATGTCCTCGAGCGGCATCGTGTGGGTGATCAGGTCGTCGATGTTGATCTTGCCCTCCATGTACCAGTCGACGATCTTGGGCACGTCGGTGCGGCCGCGCGCGCCGCCGAAGGCCGAGCCCCGCCAGTTGCGCCCGGTGACAAGCTGGAACGGCCGTGTCGCGATCTCGGTGCCCGACGGCGCCACGCCGATGATGATCGAAGTACCCCAGCCGCGATGACAGCATTCGAGCGCCTGGCGCATCGTGTGCACGTTGCCGATACATTCGAAGGAGAAATCGGCGCCCCCGCCCGTCAGATCGACGATCGCCTGCACGACCTTGTCGCGCCCGACCGCGTCCGGGTTGACGAAATCCGTCATGCCGAACTTCTTCGCCATTTCCGCCTTGGCCGGGTTGAGGTCGACCCCGATGATCTTGTCGGCCCCGACCATGCGGGCGCCCTGGATGACGTTGAGCCCGATGCCGCCGAGGCCGAACACCACCACATTGGCGCCCGGCCACACCTTGGCCGTATAGACGACGGCGCCGATGCCGGTCGTCACCCCGCAGCCGATGTAGCAGATCTTGTCGAAGGGCGCGTCCTCGCGCACCTTCGCGACCGCGATCTCGGGCAGCACCGTGAAGTTCGAGAAGGTCGAGCAGCCCATGTAGTGAAAGATCTCGCCGCCATCGCACGAGAAGCGGCTGGTGCCGTCCGGCATCAGGCCCTGGCCTTGCGTGGCGCGGATCGCGGTGCAGAGGTTCGTGCGCTGCGAGAGGCAGCTTTTGCATTGCCGGCATTCCGGCGTGTAGAGCGGGATGACGTGGTCGCCGACCTTCACGGACGTGACGCCCGGCCCGACCTCGCGCACGATGCCGGCGCCCTCGTGGCCCAGGACCGCCGGGAACTTGCCTTCCGAATCGAGCCCAGACAGCGTGTAGGCATCCGTGTGGCAGATGCCCGTCGCCTTGTTCTCGACCAGCACCTCCCCGGCCTTCGGGCCGCCGATCTCGATCGTCTCGATCGTCAGAGGCTTGTTGGCCTCCCAGGCAACCGCAGCACGGGTCTTCATGTCTTTGCCTCACCGACAGTTCTCATGAGGCTTATCCCACGGGAGGCGTGCGAACAAAAGCTGCAAGGCGCCCGCGACCCGCTACCGAAAGCGAACCTCTTGCCGCGAGAGCTCATTCTGCACATCCGAAATGGCGACGTGCGGCAAGGCGATGTCGTGCTTGATCGACAGCGCGGCCGCGATGCCTCCGCCCTGGCCCGCGACGGCGCAGCAGGCCATGTTGCGCGTCGCGGCGTGAGCGATGCGGTCGCCGCCGATGGCACGTCCAACGACCAGCAGGTTGTCCACCCCCCGGGGCAGCAGCGCCCGGTAGGGAATCTGCATGTAGCGGCCCGTCGTCGGCAGAACCAGAACCCCGTAGCCATCAATGAATTCGGGGTAGATGCCGATCGAATCGTCGAAGCGGCCTTCGTGCCGGACATCCACCTCCGTGAGATTATAGACCGCGTCGATCTTCCTTGTGTCACGGATGCCGATCGTCATGCCGAAGTTGCGCAGGCGCGCTCCCGCGCAGCCCGGCGTGTAACGGCGCAGCGCCGCGATGGCGAGCATCACCTGCCTGCGTCCCTCGATCTCGCCGTGGGTCATGCTGTCGGGGTCGGTGCCATCGCAGCCCGCGAGATGCACCAAGTTCATGTAGGTGAGCTCGCCTGTGTCGTGCATCGCGCCCCAGGTCCCGCCAATGGTGTTCAGGGTGGGCGGGATCATGCCGTCGCGAATGGCCTGCTTGAACGGCTTGGCCAGGAACGGCGAGAACATGCTGTCCTCCTTGCCGGAGGTCTCGATGGCCCATTCCCCCGTCGACCAATTGGCGTAAGTCTGCGGATCGGCACGGACCCCCTCCAGGAAGGCGCGCTTGTCGACGCCCGCGAGATGGAACATGACCGAGGCGGCCTGCATGTGTTCCACGGGCGTCTTCTCCGTGGGCGCGCCGGCGCGATGCGCCACATCGGCATCGCCGGTCGCATCGATCACCCGCTTCGCCAGAATGGCTTCGCGGCCGGCTTTCGACTCGGTGATGATGCCCACCACCGATCCACCCTCCATGACGGGCGCCACGAACTGGCGGTGCAGCATGGGATGGATACCGGCTTCTTCGACAAGCCGGTCGGCCACAAGCTTGAAACCCTCGGAATCGAGTTCGTAGCTGAGCGACTGACTTTCCGGCGTGGCGGCGCCCATCGCTTTGGCGCGGTCTTCGAATTCGCGGCCGATGCCGCCGGCCTCGATCGTCGCCGCATGCCTGTACCAGGCGAATCCCTCGACGCCGACCGCCGTGATATTCCCACCAAAACAACCGAAACGTTCCACAAGCGTGACTTTCACGCCCGTCCGCGCGGCCGCGAGGGCTGCGGCGAGGCCGCCCGGCCCGGAGCCCACGACCAGCACCTCGGTCTCATGAACCACGCCGGTGGCACGTGCGGGTTCGCTGATCGTTCGCATGAGTCTTCGCTTGCAGGAGGCTTCGGTCAAGATCGACCACTAGGCGCCGACCATGGCCTTTGCGAGTGCTTCAGGCCATAAACCTCGCAAAAGCAATGAAGACTCCGCTATTGCGACAACGAGAAGCGCGTTGCCGGCCGGCAAGAGGCGGCTCGCGGTGCGATGACGGCGAGGCGGTTCAAGAGTACCGCACCGAGGGCATCGCGGCAGTCGCATGCCCGCGAGGCCGGTTCGAACCGGTCATCGCCGCAGCACCTCGATCAGATCCACTGGTCCGCCAGCCCGATCATCGTCGAAGACGCCAACCACAAGTCGGCCCGTCTTCCAGGCGAGAGTGTCCAGATTGATGGAATTGCCATCCCGGACCGGACCTTGCGGGTGCGGCGTGTGGCCATGAACCACGAACCGGTCGCCGTGCCCCAGGGCATTTCCGGTGCGGGACCACATCAACGCGTGTTCGTCCTGTGCATCGAGGGGACGCGTCGGATCGACGGCCGCATGGACGAAGACGCGATGCTGGTCGGCATGCAGCAACGGAAGGCTCTCGACCCAAGCGAGATGGCTATCAGGAACCTGCCCGGGCAGCCAATCGTCCGAATAGGACATCAAGGTCGCCTCGCCGCCGTTCTCGATCCACAGTTCCTCGTCGAGCGGATCCCTCAAGGCCTCGATCATCATCGCCTCATGGTTTCCCTTGAGGCACACCCACCGCCAGCCGTCCCTCGGGCCTGCCATCAGTCTTTCGATGATCTCCCGGCTCCGTGAGCCGCGATCGATGTAGTCGCCGAGGAATATGAGTGTGCGGCTCCCGGCCGAGGCGGCCTCCGCGTGGCGCTCGATCTGCGCCATCGCGAGTTCGATCAGGTCGAAGGCACCGTGCAGGTCTGCGATGGCATAGGTGACGTTCGTCATGGATGGCTCCTCATTTACGGGGCCTCTCAACCGGAGCCTTCGTGCCAAACGCTATCGACCTCCGCCAAGTCGTTTCGTTCTACAAGCCGCCGGCGCTGATGCTGCCCTGGGAATGGATCGTAGCGAGGATCTCGGACCAACCATAGAATTCGAAACGCACCACTTCAGATCGCCGCGCTTCGACAAATCGAGATGAGACCGTGCCTCGCCGCTTCAAGCCTGTGTGGTTGCGGCTCCGAGCGCGGCATGGATCTGGGCCACCACCCCCGCCCCATCGCCGACGGCGGCCGCCACGCGCTTGGTCGAGCCCGTACGGACGTCACCGATGGCAAAGACGCGACGGCGGCTGGTCTCTAAACTGGGGACGGGATGACCCCCACGAGGCGCGCCGGTTCGGACGAAGCCTTTCTCATCAAGGTCGACGCACCCATCGAGCCAGCCGGTGTTCGGTTCGGCGCCGATGAACAGGAAGACATGGCGGAGGGGACACGTGTGCGTGCTGCCCGTATCGCGATGACGGAACTGAGCGCCGGACAAACCCTGTGCGATGTCCCCATCGAGGCCCACGATCTCGGTTCGTGTATGCAGTTCGACGTTCGGCAGTGCTTCGATACGGTCGACGAGGTAGCGCGACATCGAACTCCGCAGGTCCGTGCCGCGGATCACGAGGTGCAAGGTCTTGACAAAGGGCGCGAGAAAGACCGCTGCCTGGCCGGCCGAATTGCCGGCGCCGACCAGACCGATCTCCTCGCCCTTGCACAGGCGCGCCTCGATCGGCGACGCCCAATACGAGATGCCGTTGCCCTCGAACCCATCGAGATTGGCAATATCCGGCCTTCGGTAGCGCGCGCCCGAAGCGATCACCAGCGTCCGGCTGTGCAAGACACTGCCGGAGCCGAGGTGCAGGCGCAGCGGCTCGTCGCCATCCGGACAGTCCAGGCGGACCACATCGAGCGGCAACGCGATCTCGGCGCCAAACTTCATGGCCTGGGTAAAGGCGCGACCGGCCAGTGCCTGACCTGAGATTCCGGTTGGAAAGCCGAGATAATTCTCGATCCGGGCCGAAGCGCCGGCCTGTCCGCCCACCGCGCGACTGTCGATCACCATCACGGACAGACCTTCGGAGGCCGCATAGACGGCGGCGGCGAGGCCGGCCGGTCCCGCACCGACGATCGCCACATCGTAAAGTTTGTCGGGATCGAGCTCGGGGGTGAGGCCGAGGCACAACCCGATCTCGGCATCGGTCGGGTTCTTGAGCACCTGGCCGCCCGGACAGATCACGAGCGGAAGATCCTGGTGGCCAAGCCCGATCCGATGCAGCAACTCCTGCCCCTCCGGTCCATCGACATCGACGAGATGGTTCGGAAACCCGTTGCGGGTCAGCAGGCCCTGAAGACGCACGATGGTCGGGGCGCCAGCGACGCCAAGGAGAAGCGGGCCGGCGCCTGCCTCGATCAGGCCGACACGGCGCAGGATCAGCGCCCGCATGACGATCTCGCCGACCTCGGCGCTGCCGATCAGGAGCGCTCGCAGATGAGCGGAATCGAAGCAGACGGCGGTGCAGCCTTCCGGGCCGGCACGGCCGAACGCCAAGGCGGCGGCGCCAGTGAGTTGGCCGACCTCGCCGCTGAACTGGCCCCGCGTGAGTATGGCGATCATGACCTCCTCGCCAAGCGGCTCGCGGCGCATGATCGCGAGGGTACCCTCAAGGACCAGCCAGGCCGCGACGTGCCGGGAGCCGAGATCGAACACCCCTTCGCCCGGTGCGAATACCCGCGGCTCGCCCACAGCGAAGCGGCGCGCCTGGTCGATTTGGAAATCCGAGAGCGTGGGAAACATCTGGGCGCGACGTGTGTCGAGGAGGCTCATCCGCATCTCACTTTCTGTTCGACGGCCCCAGGCACAACGGGTTGCGCGTGCCATGCGCCGGTGTCGGATGCGATTGAAAGCGCATCCCAGGGATGCGGGTATCGAGCTAGAAGACGGGCGTCGGGAACGAAATACTGCGTGGCAAAAGGGTTCTCGTGGCGTGCTACCGAGGTGTGAGCCATACGGTCATGCCGGGTTCGAGCCCTTTGACATCCTCGACGGGGTCGAACCGGACACGAAAGCTGTTCAGATCGTGATCCCCAACGGCCCGGGCGGCGCGCCAGGTCGCGAACTCGCCGAGCGGTCTGAGTTCGACCACGCGCGCCTCCAGGCGTCGACCATCATCGGCCGTCAGCGGCGCCGTCGTTCCGATTGTCAGCCCGCGCAGCCTGTCCTCACGCATCGTGAAGGAAAACCAGCGTTTGTCGTCTACATCGAGCGTCAGGACCGCCTTGCCGGGCGCCATGATCTCGCCCAGCTCGGCAACGCGGACGCCCACTGTCCCGTCGGCCGGCGCCAGCAGCGTCGTCTTGGCGACTTGCGCCTCGAGGCTCGCGGTCGCGGCTTCCGCCAGCGCCACCCTTGCATCGGCCAATCGGCGCTCTTCGGCGGTCGGACCGGCCTGTTCGGCCGCATATTGCGCGCGTTTGCCGTCGAGATCGGCCTGCGCCTTGGCCAAGGAAGCCTTGCTTTCGTCGAGTTGCTGCTGGCTCAAAAAACTTTTGGAATTCAGGGTCACGGCCCGATCGTTCTGCTGTTGGGCGAGCAGCAGATTGGCCTGGGCCGTCCGCACGGCCTCGGCCGCGATCGACACCTGCTCGGGCCGGGTGCCGGAATAGGTTCGGGCACGATCCGCGGCGGCGCTGGCCGTCGCCGCCTTCGTTTCGGCGAGGGCGGCGGTCAGGTCGGGATTGTCGATCACGGCCAGCACATCGCCGCGCTTGACGTGTTGACCCGCCGCGACCGCGACTGAAGCCAATCGTCCGCCGATCTCGGGGGCGACGCGAATTTCGGTTTGCCGCACCATGCCCAGGATGGGCAGTGTCTCCTGGCCACCCCGGCGACCGTAGATGAACGCCCCACTCACTCCCGCAACGGCCAGCAGCGCCAGCACCACCGTTCTAGCCGACATGGGCGGCCTCCTCCCGACTTGCGAGGCGACCCACGGCGATCGCCAGCACGGCATAGATGCCCACCAACACCCACAGCCGGGCCCAATCTCGAAACACGTCCCCGAAGGAGGCGCCCATCTGGTTGACTCGGACCAATCCGTCGATACCGAGGGTGCTTGGAAAGATCATGCTGAGAACGCGCAGAACGCGCGGGATGGCCTCGGGCGGCCAGGCGACACCAACCAGGAAGAAGATCGGCAAGCTCACCGCGATCAGAAGCAGGACCGCAGTCTCGCGGCGCTTGAACAACGAGCCGACGAGTTGGCCCATGAAGCTGATCGCAAGAATGTAGGGGATCACCAGCACGAGGATGTCGAGCACCCGTTCACTATAGGAGAAGCCGTAGATGCGGGGCAGCACGATCAGATAGAGCGCGCATCCAGGCAGCGCGAGGAGAAGGTGAGCCAACGCCTGCCCAATGACGGCAGCGGCACTGCTGCGGCGGCGCCTCGCAGTCGCACCGCCCTGTTCGAAGGAGACGCCGCCGAGGGTCGCGACGCCCATCAGCAGCGTCTGCTGCAAGATCAGCAGGAAGGCGGCAGGA
This sequence comes from Lichenifustis flavocetrariae, assembly GCF_026130545.1. Lineage (GTDB taxonomy): Bacteria > Pseudomonadota > Alphaproteobacteria > Rhizobiales > Beijerinckiaceae > Lichenihabitans > Lichenihabitans flavocetrariae. The sequence goes on from NZ_JAMOIM010000003.1 coordinate 290,024, forward strand.
ACGATGTAACTGGCATAGCCACCGGTCGGGTTGAACAGCGGCTGGTTGAGGATCTCGACTTGCGAACTCCTGGCCAGTGCCGCCCGGTACAGGCTGCCATCGCTTCGCGCGCCGCCGCCCGCGATGTCGGCCGAGACCGTGCCGGTGGCTTCCATCATCCCCTGGAGCGTGCGGCTGTAAAGCAGGAAGTAGGCCGAATCGACGAAGGCCGGCAAGCGCGCCCTGTCGCCTTTCAGCACCTCCCGTTCGGTGCCGGCCGGAATGCTGAGGATGCCGAACACCTCGCGGCGCGCCAAGGCGGCCTGGGCCTCCGCCAGTGTCGTGGGGCGCGCCGCCACGGCGATGGCCTCGTCGGCATTAAGGGTCTCGACCAGGGTTCGGCTCAAATCCGTGCCGTCGTCGTCGACCACCGCGATCGGAACGCCGCGGATCAGCTGTCCGAGGTAGGGCTGCGGATAGAAGACCCCGTAGATGAGGGGTCCGATCACGATCAGCCCGAAGGCGCCGCGATCCCGCAGCACGCGGCCATATTCTGCGGCGAAGAAACCGACGATGCCGCGACGCGGGACATCGGGCTCCCGCGCCGTTTGTACGGCCGGAAGCGGATGCCGCGCGATCGAACGTAACCGCAGCCAGGCGACGCCGAAGAACCCGACGGCAAGCAGGCCCAGCATGGCGAAAGGCGCAGCCGAGTCCCGCACCGGCACCCCACGCGCCGCCTGATCGAAGAGGATCTGTATGTACCACCGCAATGGCAGCAGCGCCCCCCATCCCCGCGCGAAGGCGCCCATCGCAAGAACCGGAAAGCCGACCCCCGCGAAGCCGAAGGCCGGGGAGCAAACGATGCCGGTGAGTGTCAGGCCAGTGGCGAGGTTCTTGACGAGGAGCTGGAACAGCGCACCGAGCGACAGATAGGCCACGATCAGCAGACAGGCCGCGACGCCGATCATCACCTCATCGCCGCGGAACGGAATCTGGTAGAGGCCGTGAATGATGACGAGACCGACGGTCATCATGATGGCGAAGATGCCGAAATAGGGCGCAAGCTTACCGACAAGAGCGGTGAGTGGGGCGCCCCCCGCCGTCTCGAGCCAGTCGGGGACCGACCGCCCCGTGAACTCCGACCCCACCGCGAAGCCCCCCGCGATGGCGACCATGACATGCAGCACGGTCGGCAGGATCGCGCGCAGCAGGAACTGCGCATAGTTCAGGGCCGGGTTGGTCAGAACATATTGTTCGACAACCAGCGGCCCAGGCGTGAAGCCGGCCGCCTTCGGGCCTTTCGGAAGGTCTGCGACAGCGGCCGAGATGGCCGCCTGAAGCGCGCCGGATGCGACGTTGCCCGGCGTGAAGAACTGCTTGTTGTAGAAGATGACGACCTGGGGACGGCGCCCTGCCAACAGATCGTGCTCGAAATCCTGCGGGATGTAGGTGGCCGCGATCACGCCCCCCGACCGGACGGCGTGCATGGCGCCGTTGAGATCCGCCGAGCGAAGCGCGATGGTCACCCCGGGTGCGGCGTCGATCGCCCGCACGAGCGCCTGGGATGCCTGCGAGCGATCCTGATCGACGACATCGACCTTCAGCTGACGAATGACGGCATTGCTGAACGTCATGGCGAGGAGCGCGAAGGCGACCAGCGGCACCACCAGCACCATCAGTCGCGCGACCCGGTCCCGCCGGATCCAGGCCACCTCACGGAGCGCGACGGCAAGCAGACCGGGGCGGAGCGGCTCGCTCATGTGCGCCCAACGGACCAGGTTGCGTAGGCGCTCATGCCCGGCCGGAGTTCCGGGATCTTCTCGACCGGATAGGCCCGGACCTCGAAGGTACGCAGATCGAAGTCGCCGGTCGCACGGGTCGCACGCCAGCCGGCATATTCGCCACGTGTCGCAATCGTCCGGACCGCGACCTCGATGGAACGGTCGCCCAAGGCCGGCACCTTCACGGTAAACCGGTCGCCGACCTTGAGACCCTTCACGAGATCCTCCCGCAGATCGAACCGCAGCCAGACGTCGCCGAGATCGACGAGCGACAGGAGCGGCACGCCCGGTGACACGTATTCACCGATCTCGCTGCCGATCTGATAGACCTGCGAGGCGACGGGGACCTTGACGGTCAATTCATCGACCTGCGCCTGCAAGGTCGCGATCGAGGCCTCGGCCTTGGCGACACTTGCTTTCGCCACTCCACGCTCCTCCGGCGTGTAGCCCGCAACGGCCTCGTCGTAAGCGAATTTCGCCTGCTCGACACCTCTCCGGGCGACGTCGAGCGCGCGCGTGGTCTCATCGAGTTTCTGCACCGGCGCAAAGTCGCGGGCGGTCAATTGCTTCGTGCGGTCGAAGGTCTGCTGCGCAAGTGTGGCATCGGCCTCGCTGGCCGCCAAAGCTGCCTTCCGGGCTGCAACGACTTCCGCCCGCGTCCCGACTTCGATCCGGGTGAGGTCGGCCTGTGCCACGGCCTCGGCGGCCTGCGCCTCACGCAATTTCGTCAGCAATTGGGGGTTGTCGATCGTGACCAGGATCGCACCCGCCGCGACATTGTCCCCACGCTCGACCGGCCGTCCAGCCACCCGTCCGTCCACCCGGGCCGCGATGTCGATGCGCGTGGCATCCGCCTCTCCCTGTACAAGCAGAGGCTGCGGTTGCAGCAGATACCAAAGCGACAAGCCGATGATCACCACAACCGTGACGATGACGATGGCGGCCGCCATTCGCGGCGCCTTTGCGGCGGGCTGAACGTCAGCGCCGGGATCCGTCATGGGGTCAGCTCCAGAGTGTCTGCGAAGACCGTCGGGTCGAACTTACGTGCAAGTCTGCCGCATCCGCCCCGAGACGGCTAGAGCTTGAGTGTTTGGATCGACCGACGGGGTCCCCCGAGCTGGCGTCCGTTCCGAGTGTCGTCGAAACGTTGGGGTGGGGCAACATCGATGTGCTACCTCTGAACGGCTCACATCTAGCGTCCTGGCGAGTAACTTTGATGACGATCTGGATCACGACAGCATGGACGACGATCGTCTTGATGATCGTCGTCTCGTTGTCGGCCCGTCGGCGGCCGATCTGGCTGCGGATCGGTCTCAGCCTCTTCGCCATCATCCTCTTGTCCCTGGCGATGGCGCCGCTCGTCGGCTCCCCGCTTCAGCCGCAGTTTCCGGCCGATGTCGGGGCTTTCGTGGCCTTCTCGGAACGTGCCTTCGTGGCGAGCTGGTGGCTCCTTGTCGCGCGCATCGTCATCGCTACGGGACAGCTCGCTCTCGGCATCAATCATCAGCGACATGCGGCGCGGCTGCTCTCAGATCTGGCCGCTGGGGCGATCTATCTCGGCGCCTTGCTGGCCGTGATCGACCTTGGCTTCGGCGTGTCCATCGCGGGTCTGCTGGCCACCTCGGGGATCATCGCCATCGTGCTGGGCCTCGCGCTTCAAAGCACCCTGAGCGACCTCTTTTCGGGCGTGGCGATCGGGATCGATCGCCCCTTCGGGGTCGGCGACCTTGTCCTCATCGAAGGTGCCGCCGAAGGGCGGGTGATCGAGACGAACTGGCGCTCGACCCGCATCGCGACCACGACGAACGATGTCGCCACCGTGCCCAACAGCGTCGTGGCGAAAGCCCGTATCACCAACCGCAGCATTCCGTCGGAGGCCCACCTCGCGACGATCAAGATCGTCATCGATGCGAGCGTGCCGCCGAAGGACGCCATGGCGATGCTCCGGGCCAGCGCCCTCAATGCGGCGCTGGTGCCGCCATCGCCACCTCCGTCGATCGTCTGCGTGGATCTGCGTGGCGAGGGCGCCACCTATGAAATGCAGTTTTCGATCCCGATCACCGAATTCGGCGCGGCCCGCTCGGACCTCCTCGCGCAGATCGCGCGACACGCCCGTTACAACGGCATTCCATTGGCCCGCCAGGATGGGGCCAGATTGCCGTCCGCCACCGTGCCCGACCTTCTCCACTTGTTGGACGACGTGCCAATCCTGAAGGCGCTTGGCGAGGACGAGCGTGGCCAGCTCGCCTCCCGGCTGGTCCGCCATGCGGGCGACGCCGGCTATACCCTCTTCACACAGGGCGGTTCGGTGGCATCCATGTTCGTGATCGCCCAGGGGGCCTTCGACGTGTCGCGTGACATCGACGGCCATCGCCGCCGCCTTGGGACGATCGGCCCCGGCGATTATTTCGGCGAACTGGCCCTGCTGACCGGAAGCCCGAATGCGGCGACCGTCACGGCGCTCACGCCCTTCGTGGCCTACGAGGTCGGCAAGGCCATGATCGCGCCCGCGCTCCAATCGAACCCCGAGGTGCTGCACGCGCTGGAGCGCGCCGCCTCGAACGCCCGTGCGCTACTCGACCGCACGGTCGCGGCACAGGCCTGTCCCGAACCGGCCGCCACGGTCCATCTGATCGACCGCATTCGAAGTTTCTTCAGCGTGTCCGGCCTTCGCGACATTCACTTGAAGCCGACCGATCCCGTTTAAGAACGGCCCGGTCATCTTAAAGAAATCCCGGCGTCGGCGGCGTGGCGTCATCGAACTGGGTGTCCTCGCACTTTTGATCGCCGTCCTGGTCGGTTCGACCCGACTGGCGCGCCAGCAGGAACGTGGTCAGCAATGATCGCTTCCGCAGGGGAAAAGGCCGATCATCATGAAGGGACGTACGAGCAGGCCACCTCCCGTTGCGATCGACACTCTTGCGCCTTCAATGCGGCCTTATGCAGGAATGGCACCAGAGCGTGACCGGATGTGATGCTGGTTGCCTCGAAAAGGCTGATGTTTGAGGCAATCCTACCTAAGCCCCTCACGTTGAAAGGTTCGAGAGGTGATTTGTTGTGCTATGAGGCGGCATGAAGCTGCGCTCTGGTTTCTTTGGGATCGTCGGAAGCGGGGTGACGGTTGTCGTCCTCAAAGTCCTCTACGAGGGCGCCCTCGCCATCTATGGCGCATATGCCAGCAAGTTCTTCGACGACAAGCTGACCCCGTATGTGACCGATCATGTGTGGCCGCGAGCACGGCCCATGGTCGAGTGGCTGAACAACTTTTGGGGCGGAGCCGCTATCGCTCTGATCGTAGCGCTGATTCTGGAGCGGCTTTGGGCATGGCGTTATCCGCTTGCCAAAGACGAGAAACCTGTTCCCGGCCGTGCGGAGCTTATTGAGCTTGGCCGCGAGTGCGTTGTGATGGCGGACGAGACGTTACGGACGCAGCAACAGATCGAAGACGCCGCGCCGCGCCCGCCTCGTCCCGAAGGCGGCTACAAGGATCAGGACCATTGGTCGCGCGTGCAATTCAATCACTCGCTTGAGGCGCACGAATACCATCGGCGCGCCATTATGCAGCGCGACCGCGCTCATGGTGCAGACCTTATGGACGCGATCTTCCGTCTTCGCGACTTAGGACTGACAATCCCAGTTTTTGCCGACGACGTTCCCGGCGCAACAGATGAGGTGCGAGGAATGTTGTTGCCCCACTATCTGTCAGGTTACGCACGTTTTGTTGGAACTATGGGACGGATACTCAAGCGCGGTGATCTTGAGGCTGCAAGACGATCTTCACGCGACTGGAGGCCTGTGACGGAGCAGGGTGCAACAGCGCGTCCTTAAACATCACGGCGCCTGTAATCTGGTTTCCTTCAGTTTGGCCAGGAACGAACCACGATCCTTTACAGGGTGGTAGAGCTTTCCTCTTTCCTGATGAAAGTCAGCCTGTTTTGGAGGGCACACGAACGTTCCAGGTCCTAGCCCTTCAAGAGTCGGTGTGTTGGTGTACCATTGCCTCGATGAGCTTGGTCCAACAAATTCCCCAATTCCCCCAAGGTCTTCTATCATCAAGCCCTCATGATGCAGGATTGTGGGAACAGAGACCTCGTCGTGACCCGCCCAACCGCTGCGATAGGCATGACTCAGAACCTCGCAAGCTTCACCAGACAACCGCGCAAGCGGCATGAACGAGCGGATTGGCTCAACGGAGCGCCGCAGCGTCTCAGGACTTTTGAGCGTCTCCCACCAAACCCAACCGGGTCGAGTTTCGGGCCGCACAAGCGTCGTTGTAAGCAGGCCCGATTTGTTGCCCTTGAATGCAGCGATCAGATCGCACCACTGCGCATCTAGGAAAACGTCAAATTCAACCCGCCAATAGAACTGGTAACCTGGATTGTCCTTCCAGAAGTTGAGTATGACAAATATGATATTTCCCTGGTCCAGAGGTCGAGCCGCATCCCATGCCTTGAATGGCCAATGTTGCGCGAGATGTGAAAAGGAGAATAAATAGATTTCAGAATCTTTTATATTTGGGTGATCAGAAAAATCCGAACGCGTGTTGTCGTATAGGAAAAATGGTTTTGTATCTGTAGCGATGCAATCTTCCTTTAATTGATTCCAACCCGCCAAAGCATCTTTATCTAGCCGATGTGAAAGATATAAGATCGCATTACGTCTACTGCGTCGCAAAATGTTGAACATCTAGGCCTCAGATTGATGACCATTTTTGCTCAAGGAGCAGAAAATCCTGTGGCTAAAGAGATTTTTTTCATATCCTGATCTGAGTCGCTCCAATCGCCGCCATGCACTGAACGAAGAAGACAGCAGTAAAACTCCCGCGACCAATCTTGTTGCGGATGTTCCGCTCGTTCTCTGTGACACCTACCGTCGCGAGCTTCTCCGCAAGCTGGGCATAAGTGACGCCACGCCGCTTCAACTCGGATTTCAGGATGCCTTTGACGCGGGCGTCCCATTTCTCTTCGACGGCTTCGGCCGGTTCTGACATCGCGCATTTACCCTCGCTGACGAATGACATTATATTTGATGCTATTGTCATTGAAAATAAGCCCACAATGAGATCAGATACGATGAATAGGCACCGGATACGATGTCATAGCCTCCCACTTCCTTCTCTCTGCCGAGGCACGCACCCTCAGCCTTAAGGCCATCTACAAGGCCGGTGAAGAGAAGGCCTATGCCCCATCTATGGCGCCTCTGCGGAAGAGGTCATGTGAGGCCTGGAGATCGACCAGATCGCGACGAACCACTTCTGTACGGGCTTCCACGTCGCGGATGTAGACCTTACCCTTTTTCATCTTGCGGAGAGGACTACAAGGATTGTGGTATCTGTCATTTTGGCTTCATGTGAGATGAAAGACGCCACCGTAAATGATGCTTCTTGCTGCATTTTCTACATAAGGCCGCCTTCAATGCCGGGCCTTTCCGTCCGCAGGCTCCTGGCTCGGAAAGTCGGGTGGAAACTCGGAATGCAGCACTGCTTTGTCAGGGCTGTCGTCCTGGATGGTGACGACAGAGCCAAGTTCAGGATGATGCCCCATGGTGACCCAGACTGACCCTTCGTGAATCGTGCCTGTGTATTGAAGCTCCTCAAAGACTTCGGACATCTGCGGAGCGGTGATCACCCGCTGGTACATGGTGCTTCTCCAAGGCTAGACCTGGAGGCAAAGAGCCGCTCCGACCTTCTGGTTTCAGGCCATCGTCGGAGATCTTTAATAATGGGTTCCCGCTTTGAAGCGCTTTCGACACGAGCGGGATCAACTGGTCGTGCAAAGGCTTGACTCTAGGTCAGCCGCCCGAAGGGGTGGCTGCGGCACTCCCACCTGAGACAGCGAACCCGCAGGGCGTCGCCAAGGCGCTCAGGGATCGCTTCGGCGAGACTTCGCCATTCCGGAGCCAGTCTGGATCGGTGCATCCAAGACATTCATCGGGTAGACGTTGTACGTCTTCCGCGTGCGTGACCGGCGTTGCAAGGGGAGATCGGAAAGGTTTGTCCATGGCTATGTTGCGTCACTCCCCGTATCACCACCGGTTCGTGCAACTGGGCGCCCAGTTCGTCGAGCGCATCGGGTTCGCCGCGCCTTCGGTCTTTTCCACGACCGAAGACGAGCATCGCGCGACCCGAGAGCGAGTGGGACTGTTCGACGTCTACTATCAGGTTCCGATCGAGGTGGCCGGCGCGGATGCAGAGGCGGTCCTCAATCAGGTTCTGGTGGCCGACATCAGCCGACAGCCCGTGGGTCGCGTCGTCTATGCGGCGCCGTGCAATGCGGAAGGCGGGATGATCGATGATCTCACCTGCTACCGACTTGAACCCGACCGGTTCTGGCTCGTGCCGACACCCAGCCGTGTCGATGCCGTGCTGGCGACGCTGCGACGGGCGGCGGAGGGCCGTCATGCGGTCGTGACGGCCTTGGGCTACAAGAACGCTTACCTGTCCGTTCAGGGACCCAACTCGCGCGAACTTCTACAGGGCTTGACCGAAAGCGACCTGTCGACGACCGCCTTGGCCTACTTTTCCCTGAAGCTCATGACGCTTGCCGACGTCCCCATGCTGGTCTCCCGGACCGGCTATTCCGGAGAACTCGGCTACGAATTGTTTTACCCCAGCGAATATGCCGAGCATGTCCTCGACACGCTGCTTGCAGCGGGACGACCGCTGGGCGTCCTGCCTTGCGGCCTCGGTGCGTTGCGCAGCCTGCGGATCGAGAAGCGCTATCCGCTGTACGGACTTGATCTCGATGAATCCACGACGCCGATCGAGGCCGGGCTCGGCTGGACCGTGAAGCTGACAAAGCCGGCCTTCCAAGGACGCGAGGTTTTGGCCCGGCAGAAAGCGAAGGGGACGGAGCGACAACTTGTGCTGCTACTGATGGCGCCGGACGCCCCGTTGCCGCCGGTCGGTACGGCTGTCGGCCATTCCGGTGAAGCCGTCGGACGGGTGACCTCCGCAGATCGCGGCCATACTGTCGGTCGCACACTTGCGATGGCCTACGTCCCACCCGCTCTTGCGGTCGACGGGCAAGAGGTCTCGATTGCGGGCGGCGCAACCGAATGGGCAGCGGTCGTCTCGACCCGACCGGCCTACGATCCTGAGGGACTCCGGCTCCGTGGTTAGACGGGGTCCGTTCAGACCCGGTGAAGATTGAGTTGGCGTCGCAGGCTCTCGCCTCAAGCTTCGGCTTTCCTGCCGACGCCGCTCACGCGGCGGCGACAAAGCTCGCCGCATTCGCAGGTCGTTTGAAACGGCGCACTGTGATCACGGAGCCGCTCGCCTTCATATCGAGGGATCGGTCAACACCGTGAGCCGCGGAAAGCATAGCGGGCGCGCGCAGGTCGCGTGAGGATCTCGACGGCCAGTCGGATCCTGATAGCCGGCGGCGCTCAACGAGCTACTTCAACTTGTGCTGCGACCAGCATCTTGTGCTGCGACCAGCGTGGGAAGAGGAGGTCTCGATCGTGACGGTAAATGCCATCAAGGAACACAAGGCGCCGATGACTCCGGCGACGACGCAGATCCTGTTCGTCGATATTCAGCCGGAGATCATCGGCAGCAGCCGGACGAACCCGCCGGACAAGCTCATCCCATCGGCCGTCGCCATCGCCCAAATCGGCAAGCTGTTCGAACTGCCGATGACCGTCAGCGTGGTGCCGGCCGGTGACGCCGAATCGAGACTCATTCCCGAACTGGCGGCGCTACCGTCCGACGCCAAACCCCTCGTCCGGACCATGGCTCCCGTGTTCGACGACAAGCCGACCGCTTCCGCCATCGCCGCCACGAAACGGCACGATCTCGTTATCTGCGGCGTGGTGACGGAGGTCGCCATTTGGCGCACCAGGCGCCGAGATGCGCGGGAGCCGTCGCAAGGGATGTGGTCAGCGCCGCATAGCCGTCCGGCCTGACCAGGGTCGCGCTGCCGCGGCCGAGTATTCCGTCAAGCGCGTCCCGCGCGCCATCGGTCGAAGCGGTGATGAGCCACGAGACGATGCTGTCAGGCGGGAACGCGCTCCTATCGACGCGATGGTTACCATCATCGAGAGCATGGACCAGCAGCGTGAAACGCGACGGATCGAGCGCCTCGTGCAACGTCGCCTCGCGCCAACCATCGCCCTGCCCCAGGCGGACCGGCACGTCCGGCACGCGGTCGCCGGCCCGCAGCGAGCCGCCGGTGTGGTGGCTGTCCGACAGAGGGCTGTCGCGATAATCGAGCGCGATCTGGCTCATGCCCGCCGTCGCGCTGGCCTGCACGATGCCGGTGCCCACCACCCAGGGTCCGAGATGGTTGAACAGCGTGCGCACGACAGGGTTCTCGGTGCCGATGGTCGTGGTCAGGCTGTCGGTCTGCGACAGGACGTTGCGCATCGCCGGCAGCCGGTCCTCGCCATAGGTGTCAAGCAAAGCCGGCGGGGCCTGCCCCTTCAGCACGAGGGCCAGCTTCCAGCAAAGGTTGATCATGTCCTGGATGCCGGTGTTCATGCCTTGCGCGCCCGCTGGCGAGTGGATGTGTGCGGCGTCGCCACCCAGGAAGATACGGCCCGCCTTCACCCGCGAAACCATGCGGCTGTTGATGCGGAACCATGAACTCCAGACGCAGTCGTGGAAGCGCGCCGGGATGTGCGAGCGCATGTCGTAGATCCTCTGGATCTCTTCCAGCGACGGCGCCGGGTCCTTTTCGGGCGTGCTCAAGGGATTGCTGGCGATCAGGCGGAAGTGGTCGCCGCCCATCGGAAACAGGCCCATGAAGCCGTGCTCCGACGAGAAGATGTGGAAATCGGTGTCGGCCAGGTCGCCGTCGATGCGGATGTCGCCGAGAGCGTATTGCTCCTCGCGTGTATGGCCTTCAAACGGGAGGTCGAGCGTCGTGCGCGCGATGCTGCGCGTGCCCTCGGCGCTGATCATCCAGGGTGCGGCGACCTCTCCAAGTCGGCCGTCGCGATGCCGCAGCACGGCATGGAAAGGCGATGGGTCGTGCGACAGGGCGTCTTGCCGGAAGGCGACGAGTTCGACGCTCCACTCGGGCTTGATGCCCTCGCGGGCACAGGCGTCCCTGAGGATACGCTCCGTTTCCGCCTGCGAGATGAACAAGAGGTAGGGAAACGGGCTCTCGACATGGGCGAAGTCGAGGTGAAACACCCGCTTGCCACCGCCATAGACGCTGCCGAAGCGGCCCTTGTTGCCGAGCCGGACCATCTCGTCGGCGAGCCCGCGCTGCCGAAAGAGTTCGAGCGTGCGGGCTTGGACGCCGATCGCGCGCGAGGTCGTGGCGGGCGCCGCTCGTTTGTCGATCAACCGGACCGGCACGCCCATTCGGGACAATTCGAGCGCCGCCGTCAGGCCGGTAGGCCCGGCGCCGGTGATCAAAATGGGATCGGTCATCTGGGTCTCCTCGATGAGATAGCGGATCAACCCTGGAGCCAGGGATCGTCCTCGTCGGGCATCAGGTCACGGCCGTGGATCTCGCGCGTGTAAAGGCGGAAGCGGTGCCCCTCCGGGTCCTCGACCACCATGACCCAGGCCTGGATCGCGGTGAGGATCGGCGAATGCGGCACGGCAAGTCCATCAAGGAAGGTCGCCCAGCGCTCCAGGGTGCCGCGGTCGGGGACCGCGATGGTGAAAGGGTCGAAGCCTCGCTGACCCTGCGCCTGTTCGGGGTTCAGGCGCAGTTCCAGGAGCGCACCGAACCCCGGAACTTTCAAAATCAGCGCATAGAGCGAGCCGTCGTCCTCGCGGTGGTGATCGGCCTCGGACAGACGCTCGGCGCCGAGCACCAGCTCATAGAAGCCCAGCGCGCGTTCAAGGTCGGCAACGGGCAGTTTGAGGTGGTGCAGGCCATCGATGGCGGGCCTCGCGGCCGTAATGGTGCCGACCCTCCGTCGTCGTGCAAACTGACGTCAAGACCGCCGATCCGCGGGAGCCAGCAGCGAATGCGGACATCATGCCATGGACTGCCTTGGTGACCGATCCCCATCGAATGCCCCAATCGACGCCGAAACATACGGGAGCGCGCGAGCGCTCGAGGGTAAGGATAGTTCGCGTGTCGCTTCGGCCTTCCACGATCCGTCGCTTTATCGGATTCCGCTCGGAAATTGTTTGCGCCATTCGCCTGGAGAGGCCCCGGTTCTGCGCCGAAAGGCTTCGCTGAAGTGGCTTTGACTGCAGAAGCCGACGCTTAGGGCGACATCCGGGTCTTCGAGCAGCGCTTTGGCGCGGTCGACGCGCCGGTTCAGGAACCAGGTGTAGGGCGCCACGTGCATGGTTTGCTGGAAGCGGCGGACGAACTCGCTCAGTGACAAGCCGAGCGCCGCCGCCCAGGAGGCGAGATCGAGCTTGTCGCAGAGGTTCGCCTCGGCGAAGTCGATGCAGCGGGTGAGATCCGCCTTGCTCAGGCCCGGGCGGCGCCGCGTGCCCCCACGCTCGTGACATGGCGCGAAGGCGAGGGCTAACAGGGCCAGGGTTATGCCTTCGAGGAACATTGGCTGCAGGTTCGCGTCGACCTCCTTGAGACCGAGGAGCGACGACGTCAGACGTTCGACGTGAGGGTTCGGGTCGACGATGGGGGCCACGAAGGTGAGCCCGGAAGGCGCGGCCAGATAACCTCGCTCCTCCGCGATGCGCCGGAAAAGCGGTCCCGGCACGGAGACGACGACGGCCTCGGCGCGAGAGCGACGCTCCACCCTCAGCCGTTCCCCCGGAGACATGATCCGCAACATTCCTGGCCGTACGTCGCCGTCATAGATCGTGCCGCCCTCGCATTCGAGCTTGACGCTGCCCCCGACAGGTCGGAAGCGACACGATGAAGCGGTCGTCACTCCGCTCGATCGTTTCGACGCGCGGAAAGACGGGCTGCGAGAACCTGCGTAGCGTAATCGGGGACTTGGAGTGAGCGGAGTTCGTCAATCGATGCTCCTCTTCTAAACAACACTGCGGAGAGTGTTGAGGACCTTTTGGCGGAGTGTAGCGCTCAACAGCCGCGCAACCCGCCGTGGCCCCCGATTGAGATAGGGCTGATGACGGCGGAGGCGATCACGACTTGCAGGAGATCAGGTGCCTCTTCGAGGCTCGGCTGCGAGCCGATGGCAATGGCGCTCCCGCCGATACAGCGGCGCCTCCCGAAGCAGGCCTAGGGAATCATGCCGTTGGCCCGGTAGGTCGCGACGATGTCTTCATAAACCGAGACGTCGCCGCGGCTGTGAGCGATCAACTGCGCACCCTGCACGGCCGCGTAGATGGCACGCGCACGCCGCCGGATCTCGTCGGGCTCAGCGGTTTCATGCATGGCGAGCACCCGTTCGAGCCAACGTTCGTTCATCTCGCCATACTTGACGACCTCGGCTCGTACCTCTTCAGGAAGTTCGTTCCGCTCGGCCGACAGGATCCCGGCGAGGCACATGCGGTTGCCGTGGCGCAAGGTGTCGCCAAAGATGTCGACATAACGTGTCATGCAGGTTTTGACGTCGAGCCCCTCGGCCAGCAGACCGTCCAGAACCTCGGCGTAATGTGCGGTGTAACGGGCGGCCAGCGCCGCCCCCAAGGCACCCTTGGTCTCGAAGTAGTAATGGATGCTGGCGCTCTTGATGCCGACATCCTTGGCCAGTTCGCGGAAGCTAAGGCCGCTGTAGCCGAGGTCCTGCACAGTGAGCCGCGCCGCCTCCATGATCCGCTCCTTCGTGTCGGCCGCCATCATCCCCTCCGTTTTACCTGACGATAGATAGACGTTGACATCCCGGAATGGAAGGGCTAACCACCTCGTAGCAAGTACCTACCTGACGTCCGGTAGCTCCGTTTAGTACACGTTGAAAGGATCACCGCATGACCGCGAAGCTCCGCCTCTTCACCTCACCTTCGGCCTTCCCGAACCCGCAGCGCCTGCGCCTCTTCATGCATGAGAAGGGAATTGCCGATCGGCTCGACGAGCAGATCTACGATATGAGCCCCGTTGGCGAGCAGCGGCAGTGGCGGCATCTCAAGATGAACCCGTGGGGTGAGACGCCGACACTTCAGTTGGCGGACGGCAGCTCTCTCGCGGAGACCGACGCCATCGCCAGGTATCTCGACCAGTCCATGCCGGGGCGGAAGATCATGGGTGAGGACGCGCTGCAGCAGGGCCTCGACACCATGTGGAACAACCGCATCTGGGTGCACATCCTCTACCGGATCGTCACGGCGTTCCATGTCCTGCACCAAGGGCTCGGACCGAAACTCGAACTGACCACCAACCACGCCTGGGGCGAACATTGCCGCAAGGAAGCGCTGGCCCACGCGGGCCTCATCAATCAGCACCTGTCGGACGGACGCGACTGGATCCTTGGCGGGGATGCGCCGACCTTCGCGGACATGACGATGGCGGTCGCCATCGCGTTCTCGAAGTTTCCGCTCAACGCGACCCCGCTCGACGAACGTTTCGAGCACGTGGATGCGTTCTGGCGCCGGTGGCAGCTTCGTCCGAGCTTCGGGGTCGCCTACGCCGATCGCAGCAGCGGCGTGCCGGAGATCGATGATCGCTGACAAAGCGGCCCCGTCGTCGCCCTCTGCCTTTTTGCCGAAGCGACCCCATAGCCTGGATCGAGCGCAACCCGAACAAGCGATGGAGAACCCCATGCCCTTCGCCCGTATCGATCTGATCCAGGGAAAGACCCGGAGTACCGCGCCGCCGTGGCCGACATCGTCTACCGGGGCATCGTTGACGTCCTGAAGGCGCCCTCCTAAGCCAGCAATGCTGTACGTGGCCCGCCGTCTCGAAAACGGCTGAGAGCTTGATCCAAAAGGCTGTTGCGCCCGCCTGAGTTGAGTGATTCAGAGCGCCTGGACGCTTTCGGCAGGAGCGCGATGACATGGACGGTGGAGCACAGGGCGACCTACAGGCGTGAAGGCCCGGGCTCCCTTAGCAATGGGCGGTGCCGATGCGGCTGATCCCGCAGGCGACGCCCGGCGGCCATCCTCACAAGACCGACATGTGCGCAGCCATGACTGCGATCTTTTATTTGCAGAGGACCGGCGGTCCCTGGCGGTCTCTGCCGCGCGACAACTTTCCGCCGCACGCGCACTCACGGCGGTGCGCAACGGGGATCACCCTTCGGGAAAGGTAGGTTGCCGCTTCGATGGGTCCATGCAGCACCTTTAAGACAGGAAGAATTGGACTGTCCGGTCGACGAATACAGCCTCAGCTCGTCTGCCGATCCACGATCGCTGCAATGTCAAGGCTCGTGGGCAGAACACCGAACGACCGTGCACCCTCGGCGCCGAGACGGGTCGCGCAGAAGGCGTCGGCGACGGCGGCGGGCGCGTTCCTCACGAGCAGGGCACCTTGCAGTGTGAGCGCCATTCGTTCGGCGATGAGGCGGCCGCGTGTTTCGGCCGGTACGCCGCGCCCGAGTTCATCGAACAGCGCGTCAGCGGCGGCGTCGAGCGTGGTGTTACCCCCGCGCGACGTCGCGACCTCGGCGCGGTACGCTTCGAGTGCGCGTGGCTCGCACGCGAGCGTACGCAAGACGTCGAGCGCGATGACGTTGCCCGACCCTTCCCAGATCGCGTTGAGCGGCGATTCGCGGAACAGCCTCGGCATCGGCGTCTCCTCGACGTATCCCACCCCACCGTGGCATTCCATGCACTCGTAAATGAAATTGGGATTGCGTTTCGTCAGCCAGTATTTCGCCAAAGCGACGCTCAACCGTGCGAAGGCGCGCTCATGCTCCTCGCGCTTGTCGAAGGCGCGCGCGACCCGCGCCGCCAGCACCACCGCCGCCTCATATTCCACCGCCAGGTCAGCGATCACCGCCCGCATCAACGGCTGGTCGATCAGTTTGCGCTGGAACGCGCGCCGTTCCGAGACGTGGTGGACCGCCTGCGCCAACGCCATCCGCATCGTGCCGATGGTCCCGGCCACCGTGCCGAGCCGGGTGTGATGCACCATCTCCAGGATGACGTTGACACCGCGCCCTTCTTCACCAAGCAGCATCGCGTGAGCGCCGTGATACTCGATCTCGCTGGAAGCGTTGGACCTGTTGCCGAGCTTGTCCTTCAGCCGCATCACGTGGATCGCATTGCGTTCTCCCTCGGGGGTGATGCGTGGCGCCAGGAAGCAGCTCAGACCACCCTTCGCCTGCGCCAGCGTCAGAAAGCCGTCGCTCGTCGGCGCCGAACAGAACCATTTGTGTCCGACGAGGCGATAGCTGCCGTCGTCGGTCCGCTCCGCCCGCGTGGTGTTGGCGCGCACATCGCTGCCGCCCTGCTTTTCGGTCATCGCCATGCCGATGGTGATCCCGGTCTTGTCGGCGATCGGGCGCAGCGGGGCATCGTACCGGCCGCCGATCAGCCTATCGAGCCAGGGCTGTGCGACGCTGCGATGCGCTTGCAGCGCCGGGACCGCCGCGTATGTCATGTTGATCGGGCACATCGTGCCCGCCTCGATCTGCGTGAACAGGGCGAGAAGCGCCGCATGGGCGACACGCGCGCCAGGCCGACCGATTGTCCAGGCCACGTCGTGAATCTCGTGCCGTGTCGCCATCGCCATGAGCTCGTGATAGGCGGGATGGAACCGGACTTCGTCGATGCGGCGGCCGTAACGGTCGAAGGCCACCAGTTCCGGCGCAAACCGGTTGGCCAGGTCACCGAGCTCCATCACGCGGTCGGCGCCCAGTTCAGCGCCAAGGGCCCCCATGCGCGCGTCGAGCCACTCGCCGGCTTCACGAAGCACCGCCTCGCGCAGCGGCCGGTCCGTGGAGTAGAGGTTGCGGCCGGCGAACTCGGAGGGCTGGTTCGTCACCTCGTGCGTTTCGAGGATGGTGGTGGGGGCGAAACGGGACATAGCTGGACCTTTCAAAGTCAGGCGTCGTTGGCCCTGCCGGCCACAAGGGCGCGCGGTTCGCCCTTCAAGACCTTGCCGGTCTGGTTGCGGGGCAAAGCGTGTAGGCGCATGAACCGGCGCGGTACCTGGAAGGATGCGATGTGCCCGCGGAACGCCGTCCGCAACTCGTCCGGGTCAAAATTCGCGTCAGGCCCGAGCAGGATCCCCGCGACGACTATCTCGCCCCATTCCGGGTGCGGTAAGCCTATCATGGCGCAATCGGTGACTAGGCCGGTCGCTTGAAGCGCATCCTTCACTCCTTCGAGGAGACGTTCTCGCCGCCGGTCAGGATCATGTCCTTAGCCGGTCGACGATGGTGAGAAAGCCGTCGACGTGACGCCAGGCGACGTCGCCCGCCGGATGGCGATCATCGACCGCCCGCGTCGCGGCCAGATCGTCGAGATAGGCCTGCATCATCGATGGCGAACGCAGCCAAATCTCGGCGACCTCATCGGCCCGCCTCCTGACCATCCGATTTGACGACGTGAATGTCCACGCCCGACTGCGCTGCCTCGGTCCCGATTTTGGTCGTGCCGTATTCGTGGTAGAAACGGTCGGTCCGGTAGAGCGGCGCGATTGAGGTCGCTGTGCGGGCAGCTTTCGCGGCGTCATGCATGCCGCGGTCTTGGTGGAGCTTCGTGCGCTCAGAACGACGAAAGCCCCCGAGCTTTCTGGCTCAGGGGCTTCTTTGTCGTTGGTTGCGGGCGAGTGCATCTTAAGCGTGAGACACGCGCGGTGCTGAACCCATCGGGCGCTCCTAGGACGGGTCAGGTTGCACCAAGAGCTTCCGTTGACGGGCCGCCACCTTACGGACGTTAGTCCTCGATGGTGCGACGGCCGCCTACGCATTTGACCCGGAACATTCTTGAACCAAGCAAAAGCTTCGCTGACAAGGCTGGTGGTCTCGCGGCCGGCTGGTCTACGGTGGCTGCGGGTTTGACATGTTGGGGGGGGAAATTGACAACACTGGCTGGAGCGCCGTCGCGCCGATCGTTTGTGGCTGCCACCAGCCTTTCGGCGCTTGCCACCGCCATGGCGTCGCCAGCCTCGGCGCAATCGGCACCGGGCAAGACCTTCGTGTTCGCGCACGGATCTTGGCACGGCGGTTGGTCGTGGCAGCGCGTGGCAGACCGTTTGCGCGCGCTAGGCCACAGGGCCTTCACGCCAAGTTTCACCGGCATGGGAGATCGCGAACACCTGCTCACGAAGGCGATCACGATCGACACCTTCATTGAGGACCTGAGCGAGGTCATCAAGACGGAGGAACTGTCCGACGTAATCCTGGTGGCTCACAGCTTCGGCGGTGTACCGATCACCGGGGTCGCCGATCGCTTGCCCGAGAAACTGCGCCACCTCGTCTACCTCGACTCGATCGTGCTCGAAAATGGGCAAACGGGCTTCTCGGTCTACCCACCCAAGGAAGCTGAAGATCGGATCGCAGCCGCCACTAAGGCGAATGGCGGGGTGGCGGTTCCGATACCCAAGGCGTTGCCGGCTGCGTGGGGCTTCACAGAGGGCACGCCGGACTACGCCTGGGTCCTGCGGCGGATCACGCCCACGCCGCTCAACGCATATCTCACGCCGCTCACCCTGCACGCTCCATTCGGCAACGGCGTCCCGAAGACCTACATCCATTGCGTCAAGCCCGAGAACCCGGTCATCGAGGGGTCTCGGGCTTTGGTTCGATCCCAGCCCGGCTGGAATTGGATCGATTTTCCCGGCCCGCACGACTCGATGATCACCGATCCTGACGGAATCGTGAACCTGCTTCTGAAGATCTGAACCGCGAAGACTTTGGGGAAGCCCGGCATGCCGCGAATGTCGCCTTTAATATGCTGCGGGGTCCTGGCGCTCATGGCTCTCCACGGTCAAAACGGTCGCGCGGAGGCAAAATCTCAGGAGGCGGTGGCAATCTCCGCCACTGTCACCGGCAATGACCAAGGCGTCGGCTTCCGGGCGATGGTGATGAAACAGGCAATCGCGTACAATCTCGCCGGTACCGCGAAGAACGATGCCAACAATATCGTCGAGTTCACGCTTCAGGGGCACCAAAAACGGATCGACAAGGCGGTGGAGACGATCCGCAGCGGTACCCGTAAATCTTCCGGCATCGAAATTGAGACCACTCCTATCGCAGCCGACCCTAAGCTCAACACGTTTACGGTCATTGACTGGACTTCAACCTCCCGGCAGATCACGACGCCTTATACGCTGATCTTTAGGCTCAGAGGCACGGACGAAACCATCTCACAGCCCGAGGCCAAGCACATTTGGCACGAGATCTTAAAGCTGACCGTCAAAGGAGATGATCTGAAAAAACTCGGCGATGAATGATTCGTATGATGCATCCGGCCGGGATGCGCCCAAGAGTTGCCGTTGGCCGATCGCCACCTCCCGGTCGTTCAACGAGGTGAAAGCTCAGGTCCATGCCCTCGCGAGGGCTGCACATCTGCAACGTCCGACGCTGTTCAATTCGGCGGTTGGGATCTGTTCATATGTCGCAGTCGCGCCGCCAGCTCGTCGGCTCGCGCGAGGAACTTGGCGAGTATCGGCGACTTGTTGCCGGCGCGAAACCCAAGCATGAGGTCGATGGTAGGCTGCTCACCGGACAGAGGGCGGCTGACCATCGCAGGCGGCAAATAGACCTCGATCGAAGCCGGCAACAGGGCAACACCATCGTTGGCTTGAACAAGCGACATCGCCATAGCGAAGTTGTCGATCTCAAAACTCGGTACGACGGACACCCCGACGCGCTCCAGATAGCCGTAGACCACCTCGCGCAAAATTCGCGGTACGGGTGAAATCCCGATGAAGGTTTCCGCCGCCAAGTCCCGTGGATCGACCGATGCTCGTGCCGCGAGGGGGTGGCCGGCATTCAGGACGGCGACCAGTGGCTCGCTGAGCACATGCCGGAACTCGAGATCGCTCGTTGGCTCGCGCCGCAGGAACGCCACGTCGAGCCGACCGCGCAGAAGATCCTCGGCGAGATCGACGGAGAAGCCGCTGAACACCCGGACCTCCAGCCCTGGAAGATCATTGCGAAGGAGGCTCGTTGTCGGGGGAATGCAGTCACCCTCGTGCCCAACGAGGAAGCCGATTGCGAAGACGGGCTTGGCGGGCTGCGCGATCCGCCGGGCAGCCTCGACCGCGGCGTGAGCCTGCGCGATCGCCAGGCGGGCATGGTCGAGAAAGACGCGACCGGCATCGGTCATTTCGACGCCGCGTGCGCTACGCCGCAAGAGCTGTGTTCCGACCTCGTGTTCAAGATTCCGGATTTGGCGGCTCAAGGAAGGCTGCGCCGTGTGCAGCCGCCTTTCGGCCGCGAGCTTGACGCTGCCTTCCTCAGCGACGGCCACGAAGTAGCGTAGATGCCGAAGCTCCATGACGAAGACCTATCTCTCCGAGGCATAGCCGCAACTTACAAAGTCTTATCTTACGAACGTGGCAGCGCCTAGATGTGCGCCGCTGCCCCGCGACGGGCTGCGTCGCCATGGAGGGATGAATGACTGCGAAGCTCGAAGGCAAGACCGCTCTGGTCACTGGTGCGTCGCGTGGCATTGGGGCTGCGATTGCGAAGCGGTTGGCCGCAGACGGGGCTCGGGTGGCGATCACCTACACGCGCGGCGCGGACGCGGCCGCCGAGGTCGTCAGAGCGATCGAGGGCGCGGGCGGACGAGCCATCGCGGTCCGGGCCGACGCAGCCGACGCCGCTGCCGTCCGGGCAGCGATCGATCGAACCGTCACGACATTCGGCGGCCTTGATATCCTGGTCAACAATGCCGGTACCGCCATCCCCAAGCCGTTCGAGGAGACGACGCTCGAGGAGATAGACCGGGTGGTCGACATTAACCTGCGGGGGGTGTTCATCGCGACGCATGCCGCGCTCAGGCACATACCACAGGGAGGCCGCATCATCACGATCGGTTCCTGCGTCGGCGAGCGTATGGGCACGCCCGGTCTTGTTGCCTATTCAGCAACCAAGGGCGCCGTAAAGATGTTCACGCAAGGGTTAGCACGCGAGGTGGGTCCGCGTGGCATCACGGTCAACAACGTCCAGCCTGGCCCGATCGATACCGACCTCAACCCGGCTGCGGGAAGCTGGGCCGATCCGCAGATCGCCAATACCGCGCTCAAGCGTTATGGCCATGTCGACGACATCGCTGCCATGGTTGCCTTCGTGGCCGGGCCGGAAGCGGGCTACATCACCGGCGCAAGCCTGACGGTCGACGGCGGCACCAACGCGTAACGAAGACCTGCCGAACGCTTCAGCTCCGGTGAGTTCGGGCCCGCGTCAAAAAGTTGGTCCGACCGAGGCCGGCGCCGATGACGGACAAGCCGATGGAAATTCCTTCAACAACGCTGAATCGAGCAATGCATCAGCTTAACCCTGTGCGCTCCTATGAAAAGCCCGCTCACACGCTTTTGGGCTCATCAACCGGCCGTTTGGTGGCGCCGCGCCCATGTTCGCCATTCAGCTGAAGACCCGCACCCGACGGCGCGGCTTTCTCACGTTGCGCGGCAACTGCGCTCAGCGGGAATCTCGCGCCACACCGCCGCGTCAAAGCATAAGATTCTGAACAACACCAGTATGGTACAAGCGAGCACGATAATCCACTCGGGATCCCCTACCCGAGCGCCGCCACGACGCCAACGCCGCCGACCAATGCGACAAGCGCCGTTCGGACCCAGGCGGCATAGGTGAGCTCCGTAGCGAAAACGGTGCGGTTCTCCGATAGGATCGTGCGCCGATCGACACTGCTCTCAACGCGCCCAGCCTTCGCGTCGGTCCACTCTTCGCTATCCATGGAGATTCCCGGCCGTTCGAACCTCAGACGGCGGTCACCCGGATGCGATGCCAGGCAGCACTCAGGTAGCCTTTGAAGTTCCAGACTTCGTCCGGCTGGGCTGGCTGAGTCTGCCCGGCCGCGTCCCAGGCGCGCACGACAAGTTCATGCTGGCCGGCGGGAATGTCGATTGTCGTGTGCCAGAACGTCCAGCTCCAGCGCGCGTTGCCGTGGTCCTCGATCGTCGCCTGCCGCC
The DNA here is from genome assembly GCF_026130545.1 of Lichenifustis flavocetrariae. GTDB lineage: Bacteria > Pseudomonadota > Alphaproteobacteria > Rhizobiales > Beijerinckiaceae > Lichenihabitans > Lichenihabitans flavocetrariae. The sequence continues at coordinate 311,673 of NZ_JAMOIM010000003.1, forward strand.
ACTCCCGGCCGCCGTTCATCGAAACATCGACGCGAGTGATCGCGCGATCGGTCGCGATGGCGTAACCCTTGATCTTCGTCTTGCCGGCGCTCAACTCGGCCCCGGCGACCGGTTCGCAGATAGCGGCGTTCAGCGGCATTTCGTAAATGGTCGTTCCGCGCGCGGGATCCTGGGTCTCCTTGTGCATGTCGGGTGGAAACAGAAGATAGTCCTTCGCCTGCTGGAAGGCGTCGGACGGTTCGTCCTGTACCCGGATCTCGCCAACCCACTTGGCGCTGCGCACCCCGGCGTAGCCCGGCACGACGATCCGCAGAGGCGCTCCATGCTCCACGTTGAGCGGCTCTCCATTCATCGCCCAGGCCAGCAGGACCTCGCCCGACCTTGCTTTGGTCATGGGGATCGAGACGCCATAAGGCGCATCCTCGGCTCCCTCATTTTCGGCGATGTCGACCGCGTCGAAGGCGACATGCAGGTCATCCCCTTCGGCCGCGTCCGCGGCCCGCAGGATGTCGGCCAAGGGCACGCCCGTCCATTCGGCGTTGCCGATCGCCCCGGGAGCCCAGGGATCGCCGGTGGTCTTCTCCACCTGCTGCAGGTCGGCCCGGCGGTTGCCGGCACATTGCATGACGGCCGTAACCGTCTTCGGCGTGAAGCGGCGTCGCAGGTCGTCGACCGTGAGATCGAGCCGCTGACCTACTTTGCCCCTCACCCGCACCTTGTGGGTCTCAACATCGAGGTCAGGCAAGTTGCCGTGCGAGCGAATGTAAAAATCAGCCGTCTTCGTGACGAAGCCACTCCGCAGCCGATCAAGCGGCGGCTCGGCGTTCAGCGGCTCCTCGCTATGCACGATAAGGTCGGGCTTGGCGCGAGACAGGCCGAACATGAGGCAACTCCGAATGATCTGCCTCAACGCGCCAGAGGCGTTTGCGTCGTCGGCATCAACGCGTAAGCGGCCAGAAATATGCAATGAGAGGCGTCCCAGCGACGACCACCAGGATGGAGAGCGGGAAGCCAAGGCGGGCGTAATCGCCGAAGCGATAGCCGCCGGGGCCCATGACCAGCGTGTTGCACTGATGGCCGATGGGAGTCAGGAAGTCGCAGCCTGCGCCAAGCGCCACCGCCATCAGAAACGGGTCCGGGTTGAGCCCGAGCTTGGTCGCGAGGGTCCCGGCGATGGGACCCATCACCAGCACGGTCGGGGCGTTGTGAAAGAACGGTGTGACCGCCATTGCGATCACCATGATGACGCCGATCGTCAGGTTTGGACTCATGCCATGGATGACGGTCTCGAGCGATCGGGCCAGAAGGTCTGTGCCACCCGTCTCGCGCACCGCGTGGCTCAGCGGGATCAACGCGCCGAGCAAGAACAAGATGTGCCACTCCACCGTCCGGTAGGCCTCGTGCATGGTCATCGTGCGCAACAGCAGGAGTACCACCGCGGCACCGAAGAACGCCACCGCCACCCCGACCAGATGGAAGGCCACAAGTGCCATCGCGACCGCGAGCACGCCGATCGGCAGCCAGGACCGTCGCGACAGACCCAGCGAGAGGGCACGCTCTGCAAGCGGCAGGATTCGCAATTCGCCAAGGCTCTCGGGTAGTGTCGCGGATAACGATCGCATCACCACCACGTCGCCGACGCGGAAGCGCACCGTCGACAAGCGTTGCACAATGGCCTGTCCACGCCGGCTCAGAGCCACGATGCCGAGGCCATACCGCGCCTGCAGCTGCACCTGGTCGGGCGTTCTCCCGAGCAGCAGGGAATGGTCGGTCACCACCCCTTCGACGATGGTAGCCTCCCCCTGCTTCGCGTCGTGGGTGGCAAGACGAAGACCCGCATGCGCGATCAACCCATCGAGACTTTCCGGTTCACCCTTGAGGAGAAGCACGTCATCGGCTTTGAGAATGGACTGCGGGGTGGGGGCGTAGCGCCGAAATCGCTCGCGTACGATCCCGACCACCGCGACATCGCCTTCCTGCATGGCTTCGAGAAAAGCCACCGGGCGCCCGACGGCCGGCGATCCCGACGGCAGGATCACTTCCGCTGTGTAGCGCTCGATGGTGAAAGCCGCGTCCATGGAGGTGGCCGCCTGACGCTTCGGGAGCAGCCTCCAACCGACGGCTAGAAACGCGATGCTGCACAGCGCGATGGTCAAGCCCACGGGCGTATAGTCGAACATGCCGAATGGCTGGCCGAACATGTCGGCCCGGACCTTCGCGATAATGATGTTGGGCGACGTGCCGACAAGCGTCACGACGCCGCCGACGAGCGAGGCGGCCGCCATCGGCATCAGCAGCGACGACGGTGATACCTTGTGTCGACGGGCGAGTTGGAGCGCGATCGGCATGAAGATCGCGAGAGCCCCGACGTTCTTGGTCACCATCGAGAGGAGCAGGACACAGCCCGACAGCACCGGGACCTGGATCGCCGCGGTGCGAAGCCGCGGCAGCACAGGCCGCATGATCGCCTCGACCACGCCCGACCGGGCAATACAGGCGCTGACCACGAGCGCCGCCGCGATGATGACCACGATCTCATCGGAGAAGCCCTCGAAGGCATGTTTCTCGGGAACGACTCCGATGACGACACCGACGAGCAGTGCCAGCATGGCGACGAGATCGTATGGCAGCCGGCCCCAGATGAAGAGGCCGATCGTTGTCGCCAGAAGGCCGAATGCCAAACACTGGTCGAGTGTCATCACGTTTTCACTGCTCGTTTGGCTGACTGTTCGGCCCGATCGATGCTAGAAACGATGCGAGATGCGGTTGCTTCAGGCCGTGGCCTTATGGTCCGGCCTAGCGGTCGAGCGGCGCGCCTCATCAGAGCCACGATGCCGCGAACCACGAAGGCAAAGGCCATGAACGGCGGTGTACTCGAGGCGTTCAACCGCTTGCTCGGCCATCATGCGGACCGAGACGGCCAGGCATCGGCGCTGGAGGAGCTGTCCGTCGAACCGGAGGATGCAATATCGAGTGGCGGCCCAGCCCGGCGTGACCGAGGACTGGGGCTGCCGCAGGAGATCCTGCAACGGGCGTTGGCACAGAAGATCCTCGACGGGTGGTTGCAGAACCGCAATCAGGTGCTCGTACCTCTCACGCTGCGTCTTGGCCAGCTCCGGGCGGACGACGTCGAACTGTTGATGCGCTTCGCCGCAGCGTCTCTGCATTTGGCTTCGTCGGCAGACCAGGAGGCGCAGGCCGCCGTTACCCGATGGCTGCGCTCCATCGGCGCCGTTGAAAATGCAATCGTCGTGTTCGAGCGGGCACTGCAAGCACCAAGCGCTTTGAACACACTGCTCGACCGTGTCCTGGCGCGGCACCTCGACGCTTATGCTTATGCGATCGCCGCAATGGCGGCAGACCTCCGGGTCGTGTCCGGCCGGCTCTATGCTGATTTCGTTGCGGCGCGGCTTGCGCTGCCGGCTGACGCTGTTCGATCGATCAACCGACGCTTTCGCCGATGATCAGGATTGGTCTTCAGATTCCGTGAGGCCGCTCAGGGCGCTTTGCAGGAGCTCGCTGTCGACCAGCAGTTTCCGCGCGAGATCAGCCAGGGTAACGACCCCGGTGACGCGACCGTGATCGTTGCGGATCGGCAGGCGCCGGATGTGATTTGCCATCATCAAGTCCATTGCGGTCTGAAGGGTGTCGACATCCCGGCCCGTGATCGCCGGCCGGGACGTGACCGCGCCGACCCGAACGGACGCTGGATCGAGGCCAGCTGCGACGACACGAAACAGGATGTCGCGATCCGTCAACATGCCCTCGATGTTCTCCGGCGTACCCACAGGAAGGCCGCCGACGTCGAGTTCTCCCATGAGCTCGGCTGCATCTTTGACGCTCGCTTCGGCCGCGACGAACTCGACTGTATCGCTCATGACATCAATGATCTTCATCAGGGCGGATCCGATCTGCACGCGCAGTTCTGCATTTTCCGCATATCGCACGAGGCACGAACAATCGCGAGAGTGCGGGTACCACCTGGCCACGAGGCCAAGCGGCTGAGTTCTAAAGGCCCAACCATCGCGGCACACGCGCTTTGTAGTCCACCCATTGTGCGCCAATCGCACGCGCAGGTGGGCCGGATCGGCAATGCGGCGCAGCGAAAGACGCGGAGATTTCAGCGAGAACTGAGACAGGCACCTGGAGACGTTCAGCCGCTCAGCAAAAGAGACGACCTGATCGACCTGGTCGCTGTCGTTATAGAAGTGCAACGAGAGCCGAACGCGTCCATGGCGGACGGACGTCACGACGCCCGCTCCGGTCAACCGCGCTGCGGCGTCGGACCGCGGTGGCTGAATAGAGAAGATCGTCGAGCCGTGCGCGGCGCCGTAGTCGAGGAAGTCGTCGCTGTCTCCTGGAGAGGTTGGCGCAAACAGCCGGCAAGATCCGCGTTATAGCTGCCGATCTTGTCGACGCCGATCTCGTGATGGGGCTATCGACACTCATCCAAAACCCGTTTAGCTGGGATTGTGGCTCACATGCTAGCATTGGCACTACCGTGATGTTCCCGCTCATGGCTCGCCCTCCACGCGCAACCAATCGATAAAAGCGCCTAACAACGGAGTCTTGCTGGCATCGAACGGGACGAGGGCGACGTAGCCGGTGCGCGGGACGGTGATCGTGGGGAACGGCGTGACGAGGCGCCCCGCCAGCACGTCCGCTTGCAGGACAGGCAGCGGCCCCACCCCGATACCGAACCCGTCGACGACGGCCTGGAGCGTGACGAAAAAGTGGTCGAAGACACGCCGCCGCTGGTTGGATCGATGGGCAAGCCCAGCGCGATCCAGCCAATCGGACCAATCCCCTGGACGCGTCTCGCTTCCTAGGAGCACGTGGCCGACGATGTCGGAAGGGTGTCGCAGAGGGTCGCGTTCCAACAGCGCCGGGCTGGCGATCAGAGTATCGACCTCCTTCAGGAAGGGTGTCGCCTGGTACTGCGGCCAGGCGCTTCGCTCGGCCGACCCTCGCCGGATGGCGACGTCGAAGCCGCCGCGCAGTTCGTCATGAAGCGTCGTCACCGTCGTGACCGCCACCTCGACCTGCGGCCGCCCGGCGTGGAACCGCTCAAGGCGCGGGATCAGCCAGCGCAGGGCGAAGGTGGTCGGAGCGCTGACGCGCAGGATCTGCCTCGCCGACGGGCGTCCGCACGCCTCGGCCGCGGCGGTCATCCGATCGAAGGACAGGCTCACCTCGGCCGCGAAGGCGCGGGCGGCGGGCGTGGCGGTCATGCGTCGACCGGTCCGGACGAACAGCCGCTGGCCGAGCCAGGTTTCGAGCAGCGCGATCTGCCGGCTGACGGCACCATGGGTCAGGCCGAGTTCGGCGCCGGCTTCGGCGTAGCTGCTCGTCCGGGCAGCGATCTCGAAGACGCGCAAGGCGTTCAGCGGAAGAGGACGGCGCATTCTGACCCGTGAGAAAATTCGGCAATACCCGTGAGCATGCCCAGCCTAGTCGAGGAAATCTCACGAGCATAGGGTTCGGCCTCCAAGGGCACCTCATATGACGCAGAGCTCGACCACGATCGATTGGGCAAGGGAAGACCGGGCAAGCGAGGGAGCGCCGCAGCGGCGCAGCCTCGTCGGCGCCTGCCTCGCCCATGTCCTGCACGACGGCTACACCGACCAGCTCTACGCGCTCCTGCCGATCTGGCAGTCGCAATTCGGTCTCTCGTACGCCGGCCTGGCCATTCTCCGCGCGTTCTATAGCGGGACCATGGGCGGGCTCCAGGTCCCCGCCGACAAGATCACCGCCAAGCTCAGCCCTCGGGTCGCCCTGGCGGCCGCCACCTTTATCGCGGCCGCCGGTTACCTGACGATGGCCCTCCCGCTCGGCCTTCCGGGCCTCTGCATCGGTCTGGTCATCGCCGGGATCGGATCGAGCGTGCAGCATCCGCGCGCCTCGATGTTGGTCACGAACAGCTACGGAACGGCCGCGCGGGGGCCGCTCGGCATCTACAATTTCGCCGGCGACTTGGGGAAAGCGACCTTCCCTGCTGCCGTCGCGTTGCTGTTACCATTCGTGGCGTGGCGACCGGTTGTGGGTATCAGTGGACTCGTTGGCGTGCTGGTCGGCTTCGCCCTTCTCGCGCTGGTTCCTCGAAAGCCGTTCGTGTTCAAGGTGGATGAGAAGGCGGACGCGGGGGGAAGTGACGGTCGTGGCTTCACCCTGCTCCTCACCATCGGCGCCTTCGATACTGCGACCCGCATGGGCTACCTGCTGTTCCTGCCTTTCCTGGTCCACGCCAAGGGCGGGCACGAAGCGACGGTCGGCATTGCGCTGGCGCTGCTGTTCGCGGGCGGCGCCCTGGGCAAGGTATGCTGCGGCTGGCTTGGCGAGCGGCTTGGCGTCGTTTGGAGCGTGATCATCACGGAAGCCGCGACAGCACTGCTGATGATCGCAACGTTGACGGTGCCGATCGCAGCGATGCTCATCCTGCTGCCGCTGCTCGGCATCGTGCTCAACGGCACATCCTCGGTCCTCTACGGGACCGTCCCGGAACTGGCGCGCAAAGGCGAGGTCGGCCGCGCCTTCGCGCTGTTCTACACCGGCGTCATCGGCGCGGGCGGACTGGCTCCCATCGCCTACGGCGCCATCGCCGACCAGACCAGCCGGACCACCGGCATCGTCGCGGCGGCCCTGACGGCGGCCGCGATCATCCCCATGGTCCTGGCGCTGGGACCGTTCCTCCGCACGACGAGACCGGACGTGGAATCTGAATAGAGGGCGCGGGCAATATGGCGGGTGACACGATCGTTCGGGCTGGGCAGTGCCATTGCGGCGCGGTGCGCTTCGAGGCTACGCTCAGCGACGGCTTCAACTCGATCCGTCGCTGCACCTGTTCCTACTGCCGAATGCGGGGCGCCGTCGTCGCCATGGTGGCGATGGGTGGGATCAAGATCCTGCGGGGCGAGGAGGCACTGACGAGCTACCGCTTCCATACCGGAGTGGTGCAGCATTTCTTCTGCTCTCGTTGCGGGATCTACACGCATCACCAACGGCGATCGAACCAGAACCTGCACGCCGTGAACGTGGCCTGCCTGGACAGGATCAGCCCGTTCGACTTCCTCGAAGTGCCCGTGATGGACGGCGTCAACCACACCAATGACACCGGCAAGCCGACGCGGCGGGCAGGCACCCTCCGCTTCACCCCGGCCGACTGAACCATCGCGGTGAGCCCTGGCTGTTTCTCGATCACCCTCGTTTCGCAGCACCTTTTCCGGGATGGTGCCGCATTCCGGCGGTGGCTTCGGGGGCGCGGCCAACTGCTTCCGGGGCTTGACCTTCGCTTTCGTCGTGACTCCCCCGCTTGCGGCAGGACAAATCGGCGACCACCACTCTTAGGTAAAATCTTCTTCGTAGCCATCCACAGATGGATCGGGTGACTACCTGCCTGTGGTCATCGCCGCTGCCCTCCCGGCGGCGGCGTAGAGGTTCAGGCGGGAATAGAGGCCGAACGGGGAGCCGTCGTCCAGGAAACCGCCTCCGGGTCCCTCTGTCTCGGTCAGGATCCGGTCGGCCTGCTCAAGCGACAGCGACGGGAACGCAGCCGTCAGCAGGTAACCGGCTTCCGGAGCCAACTGGCCAACATCCTCGCTCTTACCGGCCACCTCCGGATAGACGACGGGCAGGCCGTAGGTCTGCGTGGCGGCATAGAAGGCCTCGTTCATCGCGGGGGCGCCGAAGCGGCCGATATCCTGAACGGCGCAGGCCTGGACCGTGTCGCCGCAGCTCGCGGCCAGAGCCTTGGTCAGGTCGGCCCTGGCCGCGTTCAGCGCAGCTCGGAAGTCGGTGATGGCAGCAGGCACCTGCGGTTCGCTCATGCCGGTGGTGGCGGCCACGTCCTTCAGGGGCCGCGCCATGTAGGTCGGATCGTTCGCGAGGAGGTGCGCCAGGTCGTAGGTGGCCAGCGTTCGACCACCCAGGACGTCCATGGCGTAGTGCGCGCCCATGATGATGCGGTCGTTGCCGTATTCGGATGCCCGCACGATCATCTGCTGATAACGCTCCGGCAACAGCACGGCGAGCAGGATCGAGCCCATGTAGCCGTAGGTCGTGTGGCCACTCGGGTAGGAGGGGCTATCGATCAAGTTCATGACCGGCCCACGGTTGTAGACGACATTGTCGGCCGGCACGTTGAAGTAATCCGGGCCGACGATGGGCAGGATGCTCGGTTCGGTCTGAAAGGGGCGGGAGTCGCCGTAGGCGTCGGCGCCCGGGCTGCCGGCCGGTCGTCCATAGGCTCGCCCGAACGCGTCGAGCGAGCCACCGTTGGCCTTGAGGATGGCCATGGCCTCGTCCGCCACGGCTTTCTTGCCGTCCGTGGTCGCGTTTGCGAAGAAATACTTCCCGGCGTTCGAGTCCGCCCCGGTGGTGGAGTTCGCGTAGGCGATGAGGTCAGCGACGGACTTGGCGATGCTGGTGAAGCGCTCGCGATCGAGATAATGCGCCCGCGCCTGGTAGGCGGCACCAAGCGTGGTGCCGAGCCCGTCCGCGAGTTCGGCAAGGTTGCCGTCCGTGATGAAGGCGTCGCGCAACGCCTGCTGCTGCTGCTCGGCGAAGGGTAGCAGCGTCGACTGGCGGATGGCACCCGTCTGGATACCGCCCGTGACGCTGTAGTTCGCGGCCAGGGCCGCCCGGCCCGCGTTGGTCTTGGACAGGACGGTCACCGGCGCGAGGCCCTTGAGGACGGGCAGGTTCGTGGCGGTTTGCGCCCTTGCCTCGATCGGGGCGAGCGCACACGCGACGACGATCCCCAGTACCCGTTTGCGCACCATTTTCGCTCCCCGATTGCAGCCGGCCATGATTCACCGCCGGCATCCGGAACTTCCGATCTTTCAGGCCTTGCGTCCACGACCAATTGCGGGCGGCCGCCGAGCGCTGTGCAAGGGGGGAACGCGGTTGGTAGAGGCCGCATGCCCCGCATTTTCGCCGAATGAGTCAGGATGTGTTCGGCCGCGTCGTTTGCATGAGGTCGCCGCTCGCCGGCGGCAGCAGGTGGTTGGCGGAGGTGTGTTCGTGACCATCGATGATGATGATGATGGCTCCGTGACGGCCGTCCGTGCCGCCGGAAGGGCCACCATCGAGGACGAAGTCATCGTCGTGGGTCAGTTTGAGCCCGACGCTGTCCGCAAGTTGGAATTGCCTCTGGTCAAGCTGTGGCCTACCCGCGATCGCCCGCAATGCCAGGCCGGATTCTCATAAGTCCGACTCGGCTGGATCGCGAAGGATGCCGCCCGATCGTCAGAGGTGATGAGGGCCAGGAACTCGGTGGCGCCGTGCTTCAGGACCACCCCGTCGAGCGGCATGCGCAGTTGGCAAGGGCAACGAGGACTTCGGAACGATGGCAACCGATCGCTTCTCGCCCGCGACCCTGTTCTCGCCTCGCTTTCAGCAACACTGGTGTGTCCGCGATCTGTTACTTGGGCTTCGGATCGCCGCGAACAAGTGAACGTGACCTGCCAGGCAGATCCTTGACCTGGGACGACAAGACCGGAAGGGGTACGGGTTCCATGCTGTCTGATTGGGAAATGATCTTGCGGCTGCTCGTCGCCTCCGCCTTCGGGAGCGCCATCGGCTTCGAGCGCGAGCGCCTGCTATGGGCGGCCGGCCTGCGGACCCACATGCTGGTCTGCGTGGGCTCCTGCCTGATCATCATCGTGTCGGCCTACGGGTTCAACGACGTGATCGGCAAGAACATCGTGCTGGACCCGTCCCGCATCGCCGCCCAGGTCGTCTCAGGCGTGGGCTTCCTCGGGGCGGGAACCATCCTGTTCAGGGGCGAGGCGGTGAAGGGGCTTACCACCGCCGCGAGCCTGTGGGCCGTGGCCGCCATCGGCTTGGCGGTCGGCAGCGGGCTGTTCGTGGCCGCGCTTGCCGGGACCGTGATCGTGCTGATCGTCCTGGCGGGCATCAAGCCGCTTGAGGAACGCTATCGCCGCCGCAACCAGACGAGGTCGTTGTCCCTGCTGACGCGGCGCGGCGTGTTCTCGCTCGACGTGCTGAAGCAGGTCGCCGGTCCCTTCTCGCACCGCGTCCAGCAGTTCGTCATGCAGCAGAGTGGGACCGAAGACATCGACGAGGTCGAGATCACCTTCGCTCGCGTGCCCGAGGCCGGGCTCCAGGATATCATCCGGAAGCTGAAGGCTCTGCCAAGCGTCACAAGCGCGGACACGCCGGAGCTGTCCTGAACGGCGGTTCCAATCCTTCTTCGGAGGATCAGGCCGCGACGGGACAGCATACCTCCTACGCCGACAGCTATCTCCGGCTAGAGAGCGCTATCTCAGGGGAACCAAGCTTGCGCCGTCCAGCAGGGTGGCCTCGGCGAGGGCCGCACACCGGTTGAAAAAGGATGCCGATTCGCGTTCGAAATGACTCACGGGCGTGGCCATCGCGGATGTGCGGGATGAACGGTCGCGGCAGGACGTTCGCTTTATGTAGGAGACGGGACCACACCGAGGAATGATCACGATTTACGCGTCGCGAGAGGCCGCGGGCGTCGGTGTCTCGGCGAAGAGGCGGCTGGCGAGAATATCCTCCGCGGCGATCCGGGTGACGTCGTCCCGCGTCAGATCGCGGTCGAGGTTGCCGACGAGGCGGTTCGCCTGGCGCAGGCGGACGCGATCGAGCGCATTGCGGATCGAGCGGGCGTTGGAGAACAAGGGTCTCGAGCGGCGCAATTGAATATAGTGGATGAAGGCGGCGCGGGCGGCGGCGTCGAAGGCGTAGTTCTGCTCTTGCAGCATCAGTTCGGCGATCGTGAGCAATTCGGCATCGTCGTAATCGGGGAAGTCGACGTGGTGGGCGATGCGGGAGCGGAAGCCCGGATTGCTTTGGAAGAACTTTTCCATCCGGTCCTCGTAGCCCGCGAGGATCACCACGAGGTCGTCGCGCTGCGTCTCCATGATCTGGAGTAAAATTTCGATCGATTCCTGGCCGTAATCGCGCTCGTTCTCGGGCCTGTAGAGGTAATAGGCCTCGTCGATGAAGAGCACGCCGCCCATCGCCTTCTTCAGGATTTCCTTGGTCTTGGGTGCGGTGTGACCGATGTACTGGCCGACGAGATCATCGCGCGTGACCGAGACGAGGTGGCCGCGGCGCACGAAGCCGAGCTTGTGCAGGATGCCGGCCATGCGCAACGCCACCGTGGTCTTGCCGGTGCCGGGGCTGCCCGTGAAGGACATGTGTAGGGTCGGCGGCTCGGTCGCGAGCTCGAGTTTCTTGCGCACCCGCTCGATCAGCAGCAGCGAGGCGATTTCGCGGATGCGGGTCTTCACTGGCTTGAGGCCGACGAGGTCGCGGTCGAGTTCCTTGAACACCTCCGCGATGCCGACGGCGTCAAATTCCTCGCGCAGGTTGATGGAGGTTGGGCCAGGGGTGTCGAGCATGGTGAACCTTCCAAGCGGACGATCCCTTCTCCCGCCCTCGCGGGAGAAGGGATGGATCATTGGTAGCGCTGCTCTTCGGGGAGATCGGCCGCATAGGCATGGGTGGAATAGGTCACCCGCCGGCCGACGCCTTCCTGGCGGTTCAGCCGGAAGCCGGGCTCCTCCTTCGGGCGATTGACCAGGAAGGAGATCCGCACCGATTCCCAGCCGTGGCTGGAATCGAAGCCCGACAGCCGAATGTAGCGATTGCCGTAGACGCGCCGGCATTCGGCCAATTCCATCATGATCCCGGCCGCGTCGCGGATGTCGAACATCGGCAGACCCCACATGTCCCAATAGGTATTCCGGGGATGCGGATCATCCGTGAACTCCAGGTTCACGGCCCAGCCCTTGTCGAGGCAATATTGCACCTGCGCTGTGATCTGCTCGTCGGTCAGGTCGGGCAGGAAGGAAAAGCACCCTTGGGTAATGCGCATGATCGTGCCCTCACATCGAGACGGAAGCGGATGGAACGAAGTCCGGCGTGTCGGTCGATTCGTAGTTGAAGGTGACGTCCTTCCAGATCTCCAACGCGTGCTTCAGGGGCGTGCAGGTCTGTGCCGCCTTGGCGAGGATCTCGGGTCCCTCGTGAAGGTAATCGCGGCCCTCGTTGCGGGCCATGATCATGGCCTCCAAGGCCACCCGGTTGGCGGTCGCGCCCGCCTGGATGCCGAGCGGATGGCCGATGGTGCCGCCGCCGAACTGCAGCACGACATCCTCGCCGAGCAGGCTCAAGAGTTGATGCATCTGTCCCGCGTGGATGCCGCCGGAAGCCACCGGCATGAGCTTGTTCAGGCTCGCCCAGTGCTGTTCGAAGAACACGCCGTGTTCGAGATCGATCGGGTTATGGTCCTCGCGGCAGATGTCGTAATAACCCCTGGTCGTATTGGGGTCGCCTTCGAGCTTGCCCACCACCGTCCCGGCATGAATGTGGTCGACGCCGGCGAGCCGCATCCATTTGGCGATGACCCGGAACGACACACCATGCGCCTTCTGCCGCGTGTAGGTGCCGTGGCCGGCGCGGTGCAGATGCAAGATCATGTCGTTGCGGCGCGCCCATTTGGCCATGGACTGGATCGCCGTATAGCCGATCACGAGATCGATCATCACGATGTTCGAGCCGAGCTCCTTGGCGAATTCGGCCCGTTCGTACATGTCCTCCATCGTGCCGGCCGTGACATTGAGATAAGTGCCCTTGATCTCGCCGGAGGCGGCCTGCGCCTTGTTGACCGCCTCCATGCAGTAGAGGAAGCGGTCGCGCCAATGCATGAAGGGTTGCGAGTTGATGTTCTCGTCGTCCTTGGTGAAGTCGAGCCCGCCCTTCAGCGCCTCGTAGACGACGCGGCCGTAGTTGCGGCCCGAGAGGCCGAGCTTGGGCTTGACGGTCGCGCCGAGCAGCGGCCGTCCGAACTTGTCGAGGCGCTCGCGCTCGACCACGATGCCGGTCGCCGGACCCTGGAAGGTTTTGACGTAGGCAACAGGGAGCCGCATGTCTTCGAGTCGGAGCGCCTTCAGGGGTTTGAAGCCGAAGACGTTGCCGATGATCGAAGCCGTGAGGTTGGCGATCGAGCCCGGCTCGAACAGATCGAGATCATAGGCGATGTAGGCGAAATAAACGCCGGGCGCGTTCGGTACTTCGTCGAGCCGGTAGCATTTGGCGCGGTATTTCTCCGCCGCCGTCAGCCGGTCGGTCCAGACCACGGTCCAGGTCGCGGTCGAAGATTCGCCGGCGACGGCCGCGGCGGCCTCAGTCGGGTCGACGCCGTCCTGCGGCGTCACCCGGAACAGCGCGATCACGTCCGTGTCCTTCGGCACGTAGTCGGGCTCCCAATAGCCCATGCGCTTGTATTCCATCACGCCTGAGCGATAGCGGTCTTTGCCCGTTACGGTCCCGGTCGGTGCGTTCATGGCCTGTCTCCTTGACTGATGTCGCCGGCTCGACCCGGCTTTGTGAGCGACACTTGACTGTGAGCCTGGAACCTCATCTCAGCCGGCGGCCGTGCGTCTCGCCCGATCGACAAGCTGCAGGATCAGGGGGGTGAGGATGAGCTGCATCGCGAGGTCGAGTTTCGAGCCTTGGATGACGATCGAATTCGCACGCGACATGAAACTCATCGGAATCATCGACAGCAGGTAGGGGAAGTCGATGCCGCGCGGGGACCGGAAACGGATCACCACGATCGATTCGTCGGGTGTGGGAATCCAGCGCGCGATGAAGGGGTTGGAGGTGTCGACCGTCGGTACGCGCTGGAAGTTGATGTCCGTACCCGTGAACTGGGGGCAGATGTAATTCACGTAATCGGGCATTCGGCGCAGGATCGTCTCGGTGACGGCTTCAGCCGAATAGCCCCGGTCTTTGCGGTCCCGGTGCAGCTTCTGGATCCATTCGAGGTTGATCACCGGCACGACCCCGATCTTCAGGTCGGCGTGGCGTGCGATATCGACCGTGTCGGTGACGACCGCACCATGGAGGCCCTCGTAGAAGAGGACATCGGTTCTCTCCTCGAGTGGGCGCCAGGGCGTAAAGGTGCCGGGTGGTCCGCCGTAGAGACGCGCTTCTTCGTCGTCGTGAATATAGTGGCGCGAGATGCCGGAGCCCGTCGCCGCATAGTCCCGGAACAAGGCTTCGAGCATTTCGAACAGATTGGTCTCGGGGCTGAAATGGCTGAAGTGCTTGTTGCCTTTCGCAGCCTCCTCGGCCATCCGCTCGCGCATCTCGGCGCGGTCGTAGCGATGAAAGGAATCGCCTTCCACATAGGCGGCCGCGACGTTCTCACGCCGAAAGATCTGCTCGAAGGTGCGCTTGACCGACGTCGTGCCCGCGCCGGAGGACCCGGTGATTGAGATGATAGGGTGTCGCGTGGACATGGTGACCCCTCAAATTCTGAAAAGGCCGCGGCTCGCGAAGAGCGGCGCGGTCGTTTGGGGCCAGATGCCGCTCCTGTTGTGAAGCGCCGTCAGATGCTCGACCCTCGGCTTCGAGCCGAAGATGAGCGGCACGTGCTGATGCAAGGCCGTGGGGTTCATGTCGAGGATGCGCCGCCGGCCGTTGGTGGCCGCGCCCCCAGCCCGCTCCACCAGAAAGGCGAGCGGAAAACCCTCGTAGACGAGCCGGAGCCGGCCTTCCGCATAACCCTCTCGGGCGTCGGCCGGGTAGAGGTAGAGGCCGCCCCGGATCAGGATGCGATAGGCTTCCGCCACCACGGCACCGTGCCAGCGCATGTTGAAGTCGCGCCCATAGGGGCCGCTTGGGCCGGCCGTGCATTCGTCGATGAAGCTACGGACGGGCTCTTCCCAATGCCGATAGTTCGACGCGTTGATGGCATATTCGTCGGGCGGGACGGCCGGCATGGTAAGGCCCGCGACCGTCAGCCGGAACGTGCGCCTGCTGCGGTCGAGCGTGAAGATGTCGACGCCACCGCAGGTGGTCAGGACAAGACTCGTCTGCGGGCCGTAGAGCACGAAGCCTGCTGCCAACTGGCTGGTTCCCGCCGGCCAGGAGAAGACCTCGGCGTCGCGCGTTACGGACCGGGGCGCCGGTGCGGGCAGGATCGAGAAGATCGTCCCGACCGGCATGTTGACATCGATGTTGCCGGACCCGTCGATCGGGTCGATCGCGACGCAAAGGCCGCCGGCGGCGTCGAGGATTTCGACCTTCTCGGCTTCCTCCGATGCCAAAGCGGCGATCGGACAGTCCCTGAGCGCTTCTCTGAAGAGCCCGTCGGCCTCGACATCGAGCGCTTTCTGCAGATCGCCGCTGGAGCTCATCCCGCAGGTGTGGCCGAGCGGACCCGTGAGGGCGCCGCGCCCGATGAGATCGGCCAAGGTGATCGCCGTCGCCGCGATGGTCTCGATCGTGATCGCCGTGGCGTGCTGTAGCGTGTCACCTGCTGACGCTAGCCCAGTCAGGTGATCATGCAGCGACAGCCCAGACCTCATGGCGTTCTCCTCGGTGGCGGGAGATCCGACGCCTTCTAGCGTGTCGCCTCGTCCTTATGGAGAGGAGCTTGACCGAAGGCTGGCCATAAACGAAATTTTAAAACCTTTGATGAGCGCAAAGTTTTTCTTATGGCCGTCAGTCTCGCGAACATCACGCTGCGCCAACTCCGCGCGCTCGCCGCCCTGGCCGAGTCCGGCAGCGTGACAGGCGCGGCGCGCAAGCTGCACCTGACGCAACCGGCCATCACGCTGCAACTGCGCGCCATGCAGGATCTTGCCACTTTGCCGTTGATCCAACGGGTGGGCAGCGGCGTGCAATTGACCGAAGCCGGGTTGGAATTGCTCCATCTCTCCCAGCGGATCGAGGCCGCGATCGCCGATTCCCAGCAGGCACTGGCCCTGATTTCGGGACAAAGCCGCGGGCGCGTCCGGATCGGCGCCGTCAGCACGGCGAAGTATTTCATGCCCTTCGCCATCGCGGCCTTCACGCGCGCCAACCCCGGCATCGAAGTCATGCTGTCGATCGGAAACCGGGAGACGATCATCGGCGCCCTCAGGGGCTACAGTCTCGATTTCGCCATTATGGGCCGCCCTCCGCCGGACGTGGCGGTGCAACGCCACCTAATCGGCGACCACCCCCATGTGATCATTGCGCCGGCCGGGCATTGGCTAGCGCATGACGAAGGTCTCGCGGTGAACGATCTCACGCACGAGGTTTTCCTGACGCGGGAACTCGGATCCGGCACCCGAAGTCTCATGGAGCGCCTCTTCGCAACGGCCAATCTGACGCCCACGATCGGCATGGAATTCGACAGCAACGAGAGCATCAAGCAAGGCATCATGGCGGGGCTTGGCATCGCCTTCATCTCGGCCCACACGGTCGCGACCGAACTGGAAGACGGGCGCCTGATCACGCTCGACATCGCGGGCCTGCCGCTCGTTCAGCAATGGTTCGCCATTCGCCGATCCGACAAGATCCTGCTGCCGCCCGCGCAAAAGGCCTTCGACTTCATGGCTCAGGAGGCGGCCCGGTTCCTGCCGAAGCCGCCGATGGGTAGGCCGCTCTCAAAGGCCTGACATGATGCCGGTGACACCCTGATCACCATCGCGGCCGACCCGAGGCATCTTGGAGCCCGCATCGGCCTCACCGCCGTGCCGCACACTTGGGGCGGAGCCTGCCAGAGGCCCCACTCAGCGAAGTTGAGATGGAGTGGCAGTTGGAGGGTCGGCGCTTACCCATCACCCGCACAATCATATGATCGTGCCGGGCGGCGGCTTGTCATCGGCTAGGGGATGGCCGAGCGTGGAAAGCTCCCAATCGAGGATGCCGACGACGTGGGGCTCCGTCGGGTGGAAGATTAGGTTGCCGATGCGGAAATCGCCATGGGCGATGGCGACGTGGCCGTCGTCGGGCGGCAGGTGGGCGGGCAGCCAGGCCACGAGGTCGTCGAGGGCGGCGATGTCGCCCGTCGGGGAGTCCGCTCATTGGCGCGACCACCGGGCGATCTGCCGCTCGAAGTAGTTGCCGGGCCGGCCGCAATCGCCGAGCCCGATGGCAACCGGATCGACCGCGTGGAGGCCGGCGAGCGCCTCGGCCATGCTCAGGTACAAGGCGCGGCGGTGGGCCGGGGGGATGCCGGGCAGCGCGGCATCGTCAAAAACCCGGCCCGCAAGCCGGTCCATAACGTAGAAGGGCGTGCCCACGATGCCGGCGACGTCGATGAGCTCGCCCATGCCGCGCGTGCGGCCGGGACAGGGTGGCGGCCTCAGCCATGGGTAGTCTCCAGTTCGGCGATCAGGGTGTCCCACTCGTCGTTGGCGACGCGGACGAAATGGGCGCGCTCTCGGGCCATCAGGGTCGGCACAAGCCCTCCTGCAGTTCGCCATCGGACAGCTCGTTGAAGACGCGGGCGTCGGAGCCGTCGAGCCGCAGCCCGATCGCCATGCCGACGGCCTGGCCGAGCCGGTGGCCGAGCGAGCCGCCGACGATCTCGACCCCGGGAATGTCGTCGAAGGTCGATATCGGCAGCCGGGAGCCGGGAGCCGTTCAGGCCATAGGTCGGCAGCTCCTCATGGGTGAGGTAGCCGGCCTCGGCCAGCGCCGCATACATGGCGATCGAGTAGTGTCCGGTGGACAACAGGAAGCGATCGCGGCCGTGCCAATCCGGCGTAGGCGTATCGTAGCGCAATTCGTGGAAATACAGGGCCGCGAGGCAGTCGGCGATGCCGAGCCCCTGGGCGATGTAGCCCTCGCCCTTGCCGTATGATGTCGGGCTGGCTGGCCGGGTGGTTGGTGGCAGGCATGTGGCCAGAATTCTCCAGGTGTGGTGTCAGACGAGGGTGAGGCCGGGCCGCGCCCAGGGTCAGGACACGAGCCGTCCGGTGCTCGACAGGGTGAGGAACGCTGTGCGCCGGCCGGGGCCGCCGAAGCAGATGTTGGTGGTGTAGGAATCGTCGATGGCGATCCGCTCGACGAGTGCACCGGCCGGGGACACGGCCACGATCCCGCCCAGCCGCAGGGTGGCGATCGCGATGGCGAAGCCCTCCTCGACCGCGAGGCAGTCGAACCGCCAGAAGCCCGGCAGGGCGGCCACGAGGTCGCTGCCCGTGGGCGAGGGCCAGGCGACCGCCCCCAGGGCGCCCGGCGCGACCACCGGGTAGGCCCACAGGCGGCCCGACGAGGTTTCAGCCACGTAAAGACGCGCGCCATCCGGGGAAAGCCCGATCCCGTTGGGACCGATCGGAAAGGCGACTTGGCGGATCAGGCTGCCGTCCGCCCTGGCGTAGAACACCGCGCCGAAGTCGACGCGGCGCCCATCCCGATGGCCGTGATCGGTGAAGTAGAACCCCCCGTGCCGGTCGAACACGATGTCGTTCGGAGCGCAGAGCGGTTCCCCGCCGCCGCGATCGTAGAGCACCTCGACCTTGCCGGTCCCGATGTCCACGCGCTCGATCCGACCGCCCCGGTTGTCCGGGGCCTTGCCGATCGGCCGCCAGCCGTCGTCCCGCTGCCATGAGAAGCCACCGTTGTTGCAGATGTAGAGCGCGCCGTCCGGCCCGAGGGCCGCGCCGTTGGGGCCGCCGCCCGGCTCGGCCAGGACATGCGTGCGGCCGTCGGAGCCGGCACGGGTCACCGTTCCCCGGCTGATCTCCACCAGGGCGAGGTCGCCGTCCGGCAACACGACGGGTCCCTCGGGAAAGGCGAGACCTTCGGCCAACAGGTTGAAGCGGCTCATGCCGAACAACGAAAGCTGTTGGAACAGGATGTAGACTCCGATCACCGGCACGATGGGCGGCGTCATGCGCAACGACAGGATGGTGAAGCTGAGCTGCCCATGCGGCGGAAACCGGCGGGCGAGCGCGTAGGCTGCGGGGAAGCCGAGCACGAGGCACAGGACCGTCGACAAGGTCGAGACGATGATGCTGTCCTGGATGCCCTTGCCGCCGCCGATGGCCCAGCCTTCGGAGAAGTTCACGAGCGTGCCGTTCTTCGGCAACACCTCGGGAGGCCGCAGGAACAGCTCCGGATAGGGCTTGAACGCCGTCATCAGCAGCCAGACCAGGGGGGCCAGCAGCAACACGACAAGGAGGATGAGCACGGCGTGGCGGATGACCTGCGGCAGCAGGTCGGCGAAACGGATCTCGGGCGGCGGACCGTTCTGTTCGAGCGCGACGTTGCGGGCGGTCATGCGCGCGCTCCAGTGCTGCCCGTGGCGGCACTCGCCTTGGGGATCGACGCCTTGGCCGGACGATCGCGCCACGACGAAAGCTTGAGGATCGCGGTGGTGCCCAGGCTGAGAAACAACAATTGCACGAGGCTGAGCGCGCCGGCCCGCCCGAATTCAAAGCGACCGAAACCCAGATCGTAGGTGTAGTAGGCGAGGTTCTGGGTCATCGAGCCCGGGCCGCCGCGCGTCAGTGTATAGATGATGTCGAAGACCTTGAAGCTGTCGATGAAGCGCAGCACGAAGGCGACAGTGATATAGGGGGCGAGCATCGGCAGGACGACGTACGCGAAGGTCTGCCAGGAGCTCGAGCCGTCGACGCGCGCCGCCTCGTAGACTCGATGTGGGATCGATCGAAGGCTGGCGAGCAGCACCACCATCACGAGCGGCGTCCATTGCCAGGTGTCGACCACGACCAGGGTCGGAAGCGCCCAGGTGGGCGATTGCGCCCAGGCCGGAGGCGAGAAGCCCAGTCCCGCCAGAAGGGCGTTCACCGGCCCGTAGACAGGATTGAGGAACAGGTTCCACGAGAAGCCGACGACGACGGACGCCAGCATCATCGGGATCAACAGGATGGAAGCGTAGAACTCGCGGCCGCGGACCAAGCCGTTCAGCAGCATCGCGAGCGCCAGCCCGCATATGAGCTGTAGGGGAACACGCTGATCAGGGCGAAAGCGGCCGTCACCTCGAGGCTGTGCCAGAAGCGCGCGTTCTTCAGCACCGCGACGAAGTTGCCCCACCCCACGAAGGTCATCGGGATCGGAATGGCCAGCTGATAGGACGTTAACGACGCATAAAGAAGGTAGACGAACGGCCAGATCGAAAGCGGCAACAGGAACAGGAGGGCGGGCGCGAGCAGGATGAACGCGGAACGCCGCTCGGCACGCGACGCGCGGTCGCCGATCGCATCTGGAGGGGAGGTGGCAAGGGCTACCGCAGTCATGCGTCTACCTGGTCAGCGAAGGAAAGCGGACGAAGAGGCCGACGGAGCTTCCCCCCGAAGCGGTCTGGCTTCGCGGGTGGCGTGATTCAGCCTGGAAGCGGAGCGCATGCGCCGATGGCGGATGCGCTCTCTCGGCTCAGGCCCAGTAGCCGGCCTTGACCATGCGGGCGCGGTATTCGGCGTAGCGCTTGATCTGCGATCGCGATCGTAGGTCTCGGTCGCGTCCTCGAACTCCGCAGTCATCGCGTCGAGCGCTTCCTTCGGGGTCTGCTGGCCGGTGATCGCCTGCTGCACGTGCTGGACCATCGAGGCGAGGTAGCGGTTTGTGGCCGGGATCGAGACGTCGAGATAGACCTTCTTGCTGGTGAGTTGCCCCTTGCAGACGCTGGCGAAGTTGCCGGCGAAGCCGGACTGGGCCTGCAGCGGGAACGTCGCCTTCGGGTCGTTGAACATGCTCATGCGCCAGGGGTCCATGAGCGACTGGGCGAAGGTCTCGGCCACCCACGCATTGGCCTGCTTGGCCTGCTGTAACCAGGCGATCGCCTTGAAGGCGCCCGCCTAGTTGGTCGAGTTCTTGGCGATGCCGATCGCCCGATCGTAGGGCAGCATGGTCACGCCACCCCAGTTGGGCGCGCATTTGATCTTGCCGGCGACCTTGGAGGTGGCGGGATCGGAGGCGCCTTTCGGCATGTCGGTCCACCCGTTGGCTTGCGCGACCCGCCCCTCGACGAACTCCTGCCGTCCCACGTCCCACGTCCCACGTCCCACGTCCCACGTCCCACGTCCCAAGGCATGGCCTTGGCGAGGTCGGCGGGCATGAACTTGGTGATGTCGATGTAGCGCTGCAGCGCCTCGACGCCGGTGTCGTATGACAACACCGGCTTCATGTCCGCGTCGAACAACTCGCCGTAGTTGCCGCCCTTCTCGGCGCCGATCTGCACGAAATGGTTCATGAAGAAGGCCGCGCAGTAGGTTCGTCCACGGGTCCTGGCGCGTCATCGCCCGCCAGGCGGTGTCGGCCCGCAGGCGGAGCGGTCGCGGCTCGAGCCCGCAAGCCGCCTCGACGCACGCCCACAGGCGGCGCAGGGTGCGCAGCTTGGCGATGGTCAGGAACAGCTCGGTGTCGGCGACGGCCACGAAGGAGACGGCGTCGCCCATCTCCGCGGCCGTCGCGCCCGCGGCCTCGAGCTCGCGCAATCCCGCGGCGCCGCTCGCCAGCAGCAAAGCGAGCTCCTACGCCTCGGTGGCGCCGCCCTCGTGGACCCGCCGGCCGTCGGCCCGAAGGGCGGGGCCGGCAAAGCCGCTCCGCCGCAGAGCGAGGGCCATGCCGGCTTCTGCGGCCCCGAGCCCGAAATCGACGGTCAGAGCCGCCGGGTCGTGCCCGTGCCGCTGCAGCGCCGCCGCAAGGGCCTCGGCCATTGCGACCGCCGTGGTGGGCGGAGCATCCAATGCGAGCGCGACGAGGGTCGGGTCGATCCCGGCCAGCACCTCGTCGAGGGCCATGGCGTCGCTAGTTCGGACCCCGAATCCGTTGGGGCCCGCAGACCCCTCCAGCACGATCGCCAGCCCGTTCGCCCCCCTCGATATCCGCGAGCGCGAGTGCGTTGGCGGCGGCCGAGTCGGGATGGTCGACCCGCTGCACCACGCCGACGCGTCCCGCCCGGCGCCACGGCTGCGGCACCATCGCGCCGACCTTCGGATACAGCGGCTCGATCAAGATGCCGTCGCTCGTGACGGCGGTCATCACCGTGTCGAACGCGACGCCCTTCAGCACGCGGTCCACGGCGTTGCGCCAAACAGCCTCGCCGAAAGCATCGGGAAAGGTGCCGGTCCTGCCTGCCATCACCGGCGGCGCCCGTCGGTCATGCGAAATCCAGGATAGCGGCATCGGCGCGGCGGCACCATGCCATCGGGTTTGGTTGCGACATCAGCCACGCCGCCGACCTCGTTTATTCCGACGGGATCGATCTTCGCGACGGCTCCAACATCGCACGCATCGGCGTGAGCTGCCGCATCTGCGAACGGCTCGAATGTCACCAACGGGCGTTTCCGCCCTATGACGCGTCGATCACGGTCGATCCCCATCGACGCGCGATCCTGCCGTACCGGATCGACGGCATATCCCAGCGTTCATGAGTGATGCCAGCGCTAGCGAAACGTAGATTGACGGATTGAACTCAGCGGCCCGACGCTCGCCGACCAAGTCGAATTCGCCGCGGCTCAGCTATAGCCGTGGCAGAGGCGGACAAAGTTGGAAATGCGTCAGCGTAGCCGGTCTCAGACGCCCGCTTCGTCACGCCACCAGATCCTAAGCGGACCGTCGTCTCACGGCCAACTTCCGGCGAAGAGCAGCCAGCGTGCGGTGCGCCCACCCCGGACGACCCGAGGGTTAAAAGCGGTCTCCAAAGTAGCAGTTACCGTTCTGCTTAAATACGAACTCCCGCCCCCTCTCGGTCATTCGAACACCTTTCCCACTCGACCGAGCGTATCAAAGGTGACCACAAACGCGAAAGATCATCATACCGTCGGACATATCGGATGCCGGGCCACCCTCGAGCCCGGGAAAGATAGGTCTAGCGCAGCCGCAACGCCCGCCGGTCACCCGTCGGTCTTCTGCGGGGCCGCTGCCGAGCTCCGGGTATCAAGCGCAGCAGCCTTTCCCGATGATCACCCCCACGATCTGCTGGTCCGGTCCGAAGATCAGCCCGAACCAAGGGAATCGGCGCGACCATTGGCGGTTTGGGTAAAACGATGCGAGGATGGCGCTTGGATCGGATTGAGGCGCCCGAGTGTCTGTGCGTGGATGGTGGCACTCCCGCGCCAAGACATCATGCATCGCGACCGGAGCCGCTGGTCCGAAGATCATCGGCCGGACAGGGCCTGGGCGGCCTTGAACTGCGCTTCCGCGATCGGGATCATTTTGATCGCCAAAGCCTTGAGTGTCCCGTTGCTTCCCAGCAGCATGTAGTCGGCATAGAGGGTCAAGGCGTTGGAGTGGACCTCGACCTGATCGGCGACATAGGCTTTGTCGAAGTCAGGACCGGATTTGCCCTGCAGGCTCGTCAAGCGTGCGAGGTGGTCGGGATCGAGTGCAGTCGGGACCGCCGCGCCGGAGCCGTCGGCGGCAGCCTGAAGCGCCGTCTCCGCGATCCCGTGGTCCTTGACCAGATGCTGTGCGAAAGCCTTGATCCCGGCATCCGTGGAGCGATCGAGCGCGAGCCGCGACTCCGCGATGGTGACGAGATTGCCAATCGAGGCTCTCGTCACGAAATCGACCTCGTCCTTTGTATCCCCTGCCTGGGCAGCGCTGACCGCAAGGGCAAAGCCGATGAGGCCGATGACAACGATCCGAGCCACGCTTCGTCTCCCCTCATCATTGAGGCGGCGCACGTCACGGCGCCCTTGCCCTCGTTCATATCAAGTGATGCAGAACCACTCCCTGACGATCATTCCATAGTCCGAAGTAATGGGCAGGGCGACGCATTGCCCCGACCAATCGGTGCGCCGGGCTCAAAGCGGCGCTTCGCAAGGTGGATGCCGGGACCCAAGGACGCCGCAGGCATGCTATTCGGCCGCTGCAGCCCAGCGAACGTTGAAACCGCCGACCAACTCAGGCTGTTTCATGCGCGTGACCGCGAATGATCCAATCGCCAAGAATGCCCGAGACGTTTCGTTCTGCGCAATCGCGAATCCCTCCTTGGGCTTTGAAACAGTTTGATAAACAATCGACCACAAGACGCAGGCCGCGTTGGCTGCGTTTCACAGAGGCGCCTTCGAATGAGGACAGCGTTAAACCTGGCTTCCGCGGTAGTATATTACCTCAGCATCACCCCGACTCCTCTTTCCGCGCGAACCATGCAGCAGAAGTTCGAGCAGGCTTGCGGCGCAGAGATCGAAAAGCTCTGTGCCGCCGTGAAAACCGATGCGGACCAATTAAAAGGTTGCATGATGGCTAAGCGCACACAAGTGAGTCCCGCGTGCATGAAGCTCTTCGATGCGTCGGAATGAGGGGTGATCGGGCGCTCTTCAGGGCGTGAGACCTGACTCCTGAAGGCTGAGTCCCTCGATGTGCTCGAAGATAATGCAGGCGTCGAAGCGATGAGCTGGTGGATGGACAACCACCTTCGGTTCGCGTCCGCGAAATAAACCCATAGATGATGCGCTGTGTCTGGCGTCGATTCCCTATCAGCCCCGCGCTACCTCACGCTTTTTCGACCGGTGCCGTGGGCGCCGCCGTTGCATCGTTTGATGGCCGGTCGATCGGCCGCCGCCGACAATTCAGGGGCTGTCGACATCGACGGGTGTTGAATACCGTTGCCTTTATCTCGATTCCGACCACGCCCAACCGCCCCAAACCGCACTGGCCTCCACCACAAGAGCTGCTATGGTTGCGCTGTCAGAGCGCAGAAGACGCCTGGAATCGGAGGAGACGATGAGGGACACATTCAAAATGGCTGTCGCGGCTGGAGCTTTGCTCGCTGCCACGCAGCTCGCTCACGCGCAGAATGCAGATCCTGCGACCGCGCCTGGCGCTGCGGGACCGGGTGCGATGGACAAGCTCGAAGACTTCAAGTCGACGGGCGCCAAGTCCATCCCGACGATCCCGCAGGACCCGGCAAAGGCGGCCGATATCGAGAAGACCCTGGCCCATATCAAACTGCCGCCGGGCTTCAAGATCAGCCTCTACGCCCAGGTCCCCGATGCCCGTATGATCGCGGTCGGGCCCCAGGGCGTGGTCACCTTCGTCAGTACCCGCAAGGACAAGATCTACGCGCTGACCGACCGCACGCGGTCCGGCCATGCCACCGAGGTCAAGGAGTTCGCACCGACCGTTGAGTTCAAGAACCCGAACGGGATCTGCCTGTCGAAGGACGGGTTCCTCTATACCGTCGAGCAGAACCGCGTTTTGCAGTTCGCAGCGGCTGAATTCTTCTACGAAAGCCCGGACGTCGCGGTGAACCCGATCGTCAAGCAGGGCGACCTGATCCCGGCCTCGGAAGAGAGCTTCAATCACTCGGCCCGCGTTTGCGTGGTCGGTCCCGACAACAAGCTCTACATCGCGGTCGGACAGCCCTACAATGTCTACGCGCCAAGCAAGCAGGACATGTATTACAAGGCAGGCATGGGCGCCATTATCCGCATGAACCAGGATGGATCCGAGCGTGAGATCTATGCGCACGGCCTTCGCAATTCGGTCGGGCTCGATTTCGCCAAGGACAAGACGCTCTGGTTCACGGACAACCAGGTGGACGGCATGGGCGACGACATCCCGCCCGGCGAGCTCAATCACGTGACCAAGATGGGCCAGAACTTCGGCTTCCCCTGGTACGGTGGGGGTCATACCCGGACGGTCGAGTACAAAGATCAGACGCCACCCGCCGACCTCGTGTTTCCAGTCGTCGAGGAGGCTGCCCACGCGGCGGACCTTGGCATGATGGTCTATACGGGCAAGATGTTCCCGAAAGAATATCAAGGCGCGATCTTCTCGGCGCAGCACGGGTCCTGGAACCGGACCGTGCCGGTTGGTGCCCGCGTGATGGTGACCAAGATCAAGGACGACGGCACGGCGCCGGAAGGATCCAAACCGTTCGCCGAGGGTTGGCTGAACGGCGATGGCGAATATGACGGGCGTCCCGTCGCCGTCGCGCAGCTGCGTGATGGCTCGTTGCTGGTGTCCGACGATTTCGCTGGCGCGGTCTACCGCATTACTTACAGCGCCAACTAGCGAAACCGACGATAACACCGCCTTGGGCTTTTCGAAGCCCAGGGCGCCCACGCATGGTGCCTCGATGATCCGCCTCGTTTGTATCGCTTCAATCTTGACGCTCTCCGCCCATGCGGCCTGGGCCGACGGCAACGCAAAATCCGGCGCTCAGAAAATCAAGACGCTGCAATGCCAGAGCTGCCACGGCAAGGATGGCTTGTCCAAACTGCCGGGTGCTCCCAACCTTGCGGGACAGGCGCAAGATTATTTGATCGCAGCTCTGGGCGCCTATCGTAGCGAAGATCGCAAGAACGAGATCATGAACACGGTCGCCAAGCCACTGACGGACGCGGATATCGCTGACTTGACCGCCTACTACGCCTCGCTTCAGATCACGGTGAAGCCGCCGGCGCCTTGAGGCGCCCGGTTCAATCTGACGCGGAGCTCGCCCCTGAGCGTGCGGGCATGCGCCTGTAGACGTAGTCGATCGGACCCTCGGCGACGGGCTGCACCCCCTCGGCCTCGGCAATCGCGGCCACCACCGCGTGGTTCGGCGACAGCATGCAGACCGGATCGGTCGCGGCGGCGTCGCCGGCGAGCGCCAGCGCCTGACAACGGCACCCGCCCCAATCGATCTCTTTCCGCGCGCAGGATCGGCAGGGCTCCTGCATCCAATCGGTGCCTCGATAGGCCTGAAAGGCTGGGGAATCAGCCCAGATCGTACTCAAGGCATGGGTCGCGACGCTCCAGAACTCCAAGCCGGGGATGGTTTCGGCCGCGTGGCAGGGCAAGACCCGCCCGCTCGGCGTGACGTTCAAGGATCGTCGCGCCCAGCCGCCCATGCAGGCCTTCGGATAGCGGGCATGATAGTCCGGTGCGACGTGGTCAATGACGATAGTGCCGGCATGCAGCACCTTCAGCCGTTCGATCTCCGCGATGGCTCGCTTGGCCTCGTCGCGGGATGGCATGAGCGCGCTTCGGTTGCGCAGGCCCCAGCCGTAATATTGCGTGTGGGCGATTTCGACGCGGCGCGCGCCGAGCGTAATGGCGAGCGCGACCATCGCGCCCGCGCGGGCCACGTTGGCGCGGTGGATGACGGCATTGACGGTCAAGGGCAGGCCTGCCTCCTGCACCAGCGCCGCCGCCTCCCTCTTACGTGCGAACGCACCCTGATAGCCGGCAATATGGTCTGCCGACGTCGCCTCGGAGTCCTGGATGGACAATTGGACGTGGTCGAGGCCAGCCTCCGCGAGCCGCGTCATGACCGGACGCGTCAACCCGACCCCCGACGTGATCAAATTGGTGTAGAGGCCGACATGCGCGCAATGGGCCACGAGATCCGCAAGATCCCGTCGCGTGAGCGGCTCGCCGCCGGACAGGTGAACGTGGAGGATGCCAAGCGCCGCGGCCTCGCCGAACACGCGTTGCCACGTCGCCGTATCGAGTTCACCGGCGCGCGCATCGAGCTCGATCGGGTTCGAGCAATAGGGGCAGCCAAGGGGACAGCGGTGGGTCAGTTCGGCCAAAAGGCCGATGGGGGCCGGCAGGTCACGCGGGGTGATCGCTGTCACAGGTCGATCATCCGCTTGGCTGCGAGATCGGCCAGGAAGGTCTGGACGTCGCTCTCGATGCGGGTGCGGTCCGCCTTGAAGGCGCTGGCGAGGTCGTCGACGATAGCGGTGATGGTCGCATCGCCGGTGCAGCGCTTCAGGATTTCCACGGCGACCAGATCGGCTTTCAGAACGCGCTCGGGTGCGAGCAGCGTCCACTCGTTGCGGACCGCATCGTGTTTGAGGCGGACGCCGCGCGGCAGGCGCGGTTTGCTGTCAAGCGCCAGAGAGATCATGCGGCCCGGACCGTCGACGCCTCGGTGGGCTGCCACGTGCCCGGTGGCGCGGCGCCCTCGACATAGGCCGTCCACAGCCCGTCCAACTGCAGCCACAGCACGTTGCACTTGAATTCGAGCGCCGCCATCACGGCGTGCTGTTCCTGCGGCGTGCGCGCCTCGCGCATGACGTAAGCGAGCGCGAAATCGCTATCCCGCTGCGCCTGTTCGGGCCGGGCGGTGAAATAGGCGAGCGTGTCGCGGCTGACGAACGGATAGTGGGCCAGCATGCCCGACAAGCGTTCGCTGATGATCTGGGGCGAGAATAGTTCCGTGAGGGACGAAGCGATGGCCTCGAGCAGGCTGCGGCTGCGGCAGAACTCGACATAGGCTTCGACGGCAAAGCGTGTCGCGGGCAGCACGTGGCGAGCGGAGATGACGTCGTCGCGTGAGAGGCCGAGGCTGTCGGTCAGCCGCAGCCAGCGTTCGATGCCGCCAAGGCCATCTTCCATGCCGTCATGATCCTCGATCCGCTTGCGCCATTCGCGCCGCAGGGCGGAATCGCCCATGCGGGTCAGCACGGTGGCGTCTTTGATGGGGATCATCGACTGATAGAAGTAACGGTTAAGCGCCCAGGCCTGGACTTGGCCGAAACTGCACTGGCCGCCGTGCAGTTTCTTGTGAAAGCGATGGTGATTGTGATAGCGCTCGGCGCCGATCCGCCGCAACGCCGCCTCGAACGCCGCCGGGTCGAGAAGGCGATCATCCGATCGGCCCTGCATCTCCGGCGTCATAAGTCAAACTCCATCCCATCGTGGGCAACCGGCCACTTCCACCCCCATCCGTTCCGCCTATCGTTCGATCAGGACCGGGTTGGTGTTGTCGATGTGAATATAGACTTTGCGGGCACATTGAACAGCAGCAAAACCGCGCAACGAACCGGTCTCACCCCCGATTTGCAGGTGGCCCATGCGGCCAGCCGCCTTCGTTGACAGACCAAGAGCCACCATCTCGTCGTCCGTTGAGGTCGTCTCGTGGAACAGCAACAGGTCGGTGCCTGCGATCCGTGCCGGCAGGTTTGGGGTCAGATGAGCGCAGCCGGGAAATAACCATGCGGCTATCCGTCGTGGCGATCTCGAGGCCAATCGTGAATTGGGTCAACGTGCCAATTTCGACCGCGCCGGCTTCGCGATAGAGTGGGACCTTGCCGGGCACCGCGAAGGGCGTCACCCTGAAGCCGAGCCCGGCTGCACCGGATGGTTCAGGGAGACCGGTGTGCGCCGGACATAGACGGGGTCGAGGACGCCGAACACCGTGTCGAGCGCGACCAGCCCCGGCGTCGCGTCGGTGCCGTAGAGCGTGACGGCCTAGCTCTCCCGCAGCGTCAGAAGCCCCGCGACATGGTCGACATCGCCGTTCGTCAGGAAGACCGCGTCGATCGGTGAACCACGCTTGCCCACGGAATGCAGCGCAGGGTTGGCAATGATCTGCTGTCGGTGATCGGGGGACGCGTTGAATGGCATCCAGCGCCTGTCACCGCGATGCTCGATTGCGTGCGCGCCGTAACCCTATCTCTCCCGTCCCAGGCCAGCGCACAAACGGAGCACCTGCAGTTCCACTGTGGAAGCCGCCGCCCGCTGCCGATCCGAGGACGAGAATGCGCAACTTGAAGGTCCCGCCGCCGCTGCCGGCGTCGGCCTGACGGCTTCAGATCGAAGCGGACTCGTAGCTCGTGACTTCCATGCCGATGCAGACTTCAGTCACGACGGGGGTGGTCCAGGCCATGATTTCCTCCATGAAATGCAGCCAAGTGCTGCTCGGGGCCACGCCTATACGCAGCCTCTGTGAATTGTACTCTCACTTTTTCGTCTTGGCCAGAACGTCTGGTTGCGAGCCCGGTGCAACAATCCGGGTTCCCCGCCGCAAGAGCCTGGATGGCCTCGCCTCACTCGCTCGCGCCCCGTCCTAGCCCGGGATGACCCATGGCGTGAGGTATTGCTGCACCAGCACGAGCAGCCCGAGGATGAACGTCAGGATGATGCTGTGCTTGAAGGTGCGGGCGAAGACCAGCCCTTCCTGGCCCTTGAGGTTGGTGACCGACACGCCCGTAGCGATGTTCTGCGGCGAGATCATCTTGCCCATGACGCCGCCGGACGAGTTCGAGGCGGCGATCAGTACGGGGTTGAGGCCGAGCTGGTTGGCGGCCACGACCTGCAGGTTGCCGAACAGGGCGTTGCCGGAGGTGTCGCTGCCCGACATGAAGACCGCGATCCATCCGAGGAACGGCGACAGCAACGGGAACAAGGCGCCCACCGAGGCGACGCCCCTGCCCAGCGTATAGGCCATGCCGGAATAGTTCATCACGAAGGCGAGCGCGAGGATCAGCATCACCGTGAGGATGGCGATGCGGGCCTGCCGCCACACCACGCCGACCTGCGCGATGAAGACCGCGGGCGGCAGGCGGACCAGCAGCGCCGTCAGGATCGCCGCGAGCAGGATCGCCGTGCCGGTCGCGAGCGGCTGGAAATCCCATATCGCACCGTAGGGCGCGTCCTTGTAGAGGGTGATCGAGATCGCGTTGTGCAGCCCCGGCCACTGGATCTTGGTGTCGCCGATGGCGAAGATCTTGAGCGTCGTCCACACGACCACGACGGCCGAGACGATGAGCCACGGCAGCCAGCCCGCCCAGGTGGCATGGGTGGCGACCGCCGCACGCGGATCGCGCCGCAGGGCGATGGCATAGGCCGGATCGGCCGCCGGCTGCCAGACGCGCAGGAACAGCAGCGTGACCACGAGCGAGCCGAGCGAGGAGAAGACGTCGGTCAGCTTGTAGTCGACGAGATTGGCGGTCGCGAACTGGATCAGGGCGAAGGAGCCGCCGGCGACCAGCAGCACGGGCCACAATGCGGCGAGCGAGCGGCGCCCGCCGAACAGGCCCATGACGTAGAAGGGCAGCAGCAGCGCGATGAAGGGCAGCTGCCGCCCGATCATCTGCCCGAGCGTGATGTCGGACAGGTGGGTGACCTGCCCCAGTACCGTGACGGGCACCCCGAGCGCGCCGAAGGCGACCGGGGCGGTGTCGAAGATCAGCGTATAGGTCAGCGCGTCGAGCGGCGCGAAGCCGACCAGGATCAGCATGGCGCTGGTGATGGCGATGGGGGTGCCAAAGCCGGCGATGCCTTCCAAGAGGGCGCCGAAGCAGAAGCCGACCACGATGAGGACGATGCGCCGGTCGTTCGGCAGATTGTCGAGGAGCCAGAGCCGCAGGCTCTCGAAGCGCCCGGAGACGACGGCGATGTTGTAGAGCAGTAGCGCGTTGACGACGATCCACATGATCGGCCAGAGCGCGAAGATCCCGCCGTTGGCGGCGGCGTCGAGCGCCAGTCCGACCGGCAATTGCCACACGGCCGTCGCCATCACGATGGCGGCGGCGAGGCCGGCGAGACAGGCCTGCCATGCGGGGCGCCGCAGCACCCCGAGCAGCACCAGCACGATCGCGATGGGGAGGGCAGCCACGACGAACGACGCCAGCAGGCTGTCGCCCACCGGCGTGAGCAATTGCTTGAACATCTCTCCTCCCGACCCCTTTTGTGGCAACTGTGTGGCGAACGGAGGGGAAAGGTCAAGCGTTAAGCGCGGGGTACACTGGGTGAT
This sequence comes from Lichenifustis flavocetrariae, assembly GCF_026130545.1. Classification (GTDB taxonomy): domain Bacteria; phylum Pseudomonadota; class Alphaproteobacteria; order Rhizobiales; family Beijerinckiaceae; genus Lichenihabitans; species Lichenihabitans flavocetrariae. The sequence continues at coordinate 342,889 of NZ_JAMOIM010000003.1, forward strand.
CGCCTGGAGACATCGCGCGATCTCCGAATGCGCATTTCGACCTGCTATGGGCCGTTTGGCCGGACCAATCGAACGGCTGCTTGCGATTTCCACAAACCGGAAGCCGCCATTCTCCTTGCGGCCAGGCCAGGTCGCTCGCCTGACACCGATAGGTGCGCCTTTACCGTTGGCCAGAGGTAGCGTCCAGGGGAGTGGTGGAGAATTTGGTTTGGGGTCGACGGGCGGAGCTCCGCACATAGCGGAGCCCGTCGGCCCCTTGGGTGGCCACCGTGCCTCTTGGTAAGGTCGGGTTGCGACACGCGACACGAACCGGAGAACCACGATGACCGACGACACCATGCCACTGCTGGACGCTTTGCTGAAGCGCGGAGGCGGTGATTTCATGAAGGACTTGGCCGAAGAGGTGCTGCAACGGCTGATGGCCTACGACATCGACGGGCGTATCGGCGCGGGCCGCTACGAGCGCAATGACGAACGAACGACGCGCAACGGCTATCGCGAACGCCCCTTCGACACGCGCCTGGGGACGCTCGATCTCAAGATCCCCAAGCTGCGCAAGGGTTCGTACTTTCCGGGCTTTTTGGAGCCACGCCGCACGACCGAGCAGGCGCTCGTGGCGGTGATTCAGGAAGCCTGGATCCAGGGGGTCTCAACCCGCAAGGTCGACGACCTCGTCCAGGCAATGGGCCTCAATGGTATTTCCAAGAGCCAGGTGTCCGAATTGTGCAAGGGCATTGATGTCCGCGTAAACTCCTTCCTCGACAGGCCCATCACGGGAGATTGGACCTATCTGTGGCTCGACGCCACATACCTGAAGGTGCGCGAAGACGGCCGCATCGTGTCGATCGCCGCCATAATCGCCACCGGGGTCAATACCGATGGCCGGCGTGAGATCCTGGGCCTCGGTCTAGGACCCTCGGAGGCCACCGTCTTCTGGCTCGGCTTCCTGCGCGGTCTGGAAAAGCGAGGTCTCAAAGGGGTAAAGCTCGTCATCTCGGACGCCCACGAAGGATTGAAGGCCGCCGTCACCCAGGTCTTCAAGGCAAGCTGGCAGAGGTGCCGCGTGCACTTCATGCGCAATGCCTTGGCCTATGTCCCTCCGCCTGCCATCCCACGATGCTGCGCATCGCGTGAGCCTTGGCAGGCTCCGCCCAAAGGCCAGCATCAGATGGTGGCGGCCGCCATCAGGACCGTGTTCATGCAGGAGACCCAGGCCGCGGCCTCGAAGACGTGGCGCCAGGTCGCAGACCAACTCCGTCCTCGATTGCCAAAACTGGCCGCACTGATGGACGACGCTGAAGCCGACGTCATCGCCTTCATGGCCTTCTCAAAATCCCACTGGCCCAAGCTCCACTCGACCAATCCGATCGAACGATTAAACAAGGAGGTCAAGCGACGCGCCGATGTGGTCGGCATCTTTCCAAACGAGGCCTCAATCCGGCGTCTTGTCGGAGCTGTGCTGCTCGAACAGAATGACGAATGGCAACTCCAGCATCGATACATGACGCTCGAAACCATGACCACGCGCGGCGACGATCACGCCGCCGCCCTTCCTCAAATCGCCGCCTGATCGCCAGAAGGCCCGAAGGAACACCCAGCTAAATTCCACCACCTTGACGGACGTGACCCGATGCTGCCCCCGGATCCAACACGGCGAAGGCTTCAGCGCTTGCATGATTTCGAGGCTATCCGCAGGGCTTCAGTACCCGCTGTCTACGCTTCACGAACGCCGTTGCCGACGCCCATGCAAGACTCGCTTCCGGCTGACGGGCTCCGTCTTTGCCGGGAGGGCGTCGAACCCTCTGGGTCACGATGAAAGGTTTCAGGTCACATCCTTCCTCCTCTCCAGGGCTTACCCTAACGCAAGCTGGGCCCATGCGCCGAGACAGTTCCTCGACTTCGTGGCCAAGGGCGCGTCGCCGATTGCCAGCGAGGTGCTGAAGCGCATTGCCGCCCTGTGCCGCATCGAGGGCGAGATCGCCGGCCAATCCGCCGAGGCACGCCGCCGGGCCCGAGAAGCGCGGAGCCGGCCGCTCCTGGTCGCGCTGGAACGCTTCCTGCGCGACAAGCTGGCCCTCATCAGCCAGAAGAGCACGCTCGCCGATGCCATCCGCTACGCGACCTCACGCTGGACCGGGCTGATGCTCTTCGTCGAGGACGGCCGCATCGAGATGGACTCGAATACGGTCGAGCGTTCAATCAGGCCCCTGGCCCTCAATCGAAAAAACGCACTCTTCGCCAGCTCTGATCGCGGCGGCGAACATTGGGCGGTGATCGCCTCGCTCGTGGAAACCTGCAAGCTGAACGGCGTCGAACCGCAGGGCTACCTGGCCGACGTCATCGCCCGCATCGTCGATGGCATTCCCCAGAGCCGCATCGATGATCTGCTTCCTTGGACCTATCCGACCATTCCCGGGCTCAAGGCGACCGCCCGAGCAGCATAAACATAGCTACCCGCGCCTACGAAGGTGTGCTCGGGGCATCGCTTACCCCTGATCGACCGCACGACTGCTTGGTCCGAACCATTTCTGCTCCTGCCATGTCACGCCACGGGCCAGCGATGAGCGTGAGGTCGAACACTCTGCCATAGAAGAAGCCAATACAGGCACTCCATCTCGTGGCGACTGTATCGGTCCAATGGCTTTGTTTTCGGCCCGAAGCGGCTAGTTTCGCCGCATAAACAGCTGTGCGGGGCGCACGCCTGACCAATCGTTCTATGGTCCATCATGACAAATGGCATGTCGACCATCAAGGAGATACGATAGAGAACCTAACGACTATGATGAACAACATCGCTACACCTCGTGTGTGAGAATTCACGCAATGCGACTGTCGATGGAGTCAAACCTTGAGATCGTACGCTCCCGAGTCGGCGTTTGATTAAATCGTTCGGAATAGCACTTGGAGAAGTGCGAAGCCGAGGTGAAGCCGCAGGCGAGGCCGACCGAGACCATAGAGATCGAGGTTTGGCGGATCAGGGCTCTTGCGCGCTGAAGCCGGATGTCGAGGTAGAAGCGCGTTGGCGATTGATTGAAGTATTTGGAGAACAGACGTTCCAGTTGCCGCGTCGAGACGGCGACTTGGGCTGCGAGTTCGGCACAGGACAATGGCTCTTCGACATTTCGCTCCATCAGATCGACGACGTCGATCAGCTTCGGGTGCGCCACGCTTAACCGGGCGCGGAGCGTCATGCGTTGCCGGTCCTGTCCATCGCGAATGCGATGGTGCACGAGCTGGTCGATCAGAGGAACGACGACTTCGGCGCCGTGCCGGCATGATATGAGATGCAGCATCATGTCAATGCCGGCGGTACCGCCCGCGCAAGTCAGACGTTTGCGATCGATTTCGAACAGGTTGCAGGTCAGGCGAAGCTCGGGAAACTGCTCGCGCAGAGTGTCTAGATATTCCCAGTGTATGGTGCAGGTATAGCCATCGAGTAGTCTCGCATGGGCCAGGATGTAAGCGCCGGTTCCAAGGGCACCCAGCGCGATGCCCCGTGTGGCGAGACTCCGCAGCTTCGCCCTCAACTCATGCGCATCCACCTTCTGAACGTCTGCGTCGGCGCAAATGATGGCTGCGGCGACCCCTGCCGCATCGTCGAAGGTGCCGTCGGCAGGGATCGGGATGCCGTTCGAAGCCCTGACCGGCAGGCCGTCGGATGACAGGATGCGCCAGCGATAAGCTTCGTAGCCGCATACACGGTTGGCGAGTCGCAGCGTTTCCAGCGCCGACACGACGGTCACCATCGACACCTGAGGAACCAGCATGAACGCGAGTGAAACCGGCTGCGCGCCGTTCTCCTGAGCTGTGCCCAACGGATCGAGAGGATGGCACAGCCTCAAGGTCGATCACCGCATTCGGAAAGGAACGAAGCCCAAGCGGCACCCGCTGGCGAGGTCCAAACCTAGTCACGAAGTACACTCATGTCCAGTCCGGGATTGCTTGGTGCCCCGATCGCACTGCAGCATCTGCTCACGTTGTTGCACCCAGACTTTATGGGGCATGTGAGAGGCCGAAGTCCGATTGCCAAGCTGGCGTCACACCGAACCCGCTTGTTATGTACACTAATGTCTGATTACATCCCGAGGCCGTGCGCGCAAGGAAAGAAGGAGGCTGTCGATGAGGAGTCATTATCGCGTCGCGATCATCGGCGGCGGTGTGGTCGGGGCCTCGGTGGCCTACCATCTGGCGAAACTCGGCTGGACCGATGTCGCATTGTTCGAACGCGAGGTGCTGACGGCCGGGTCGAGCTGGCATGCCGCCGGCGGCTTCCACGCCCTGAACGCCGATCCGAACATCGCGGCGCTACAATCCTACACGATCGACCTGCTGTCCGAGATCGAACGGGAATCGGGCCAGAATGTTGGCATGCATATGAGCGGAGGTATCTCCATCGCCGCAGCCCCTGACCGGTGGGAGTGGCTGCAGGCGAACTATCGCATCATGCAGACCATGGGCATCGACGACGTCCACCTCATCGGCCCCGCCGAGATCAAGGAGCGCTGTCCGGTCATCGAAACAGCGGGCCTCTACGGCGGCATGTACTCCGAGCGTGAGGGCCACATCGATCCGTCGGGGGTCGTCCATGCCTATGCGCGCAGCGCCAAGCTACGAGGCGCCGACATTCTCGAGCATAATCGCGTGCTGGAGCTGCGGCAGAACCCCGACCGGACCTGGACGGTCGTGACCGAGAGCGGCACGGTGACGGCCGAGCATGTGGTGAACGCGGGCGGCCTCTGGGCCAAGCAGGTCGGCCGCATGGTCGGCATCGACCTGCCGGTGACGCCGATGGAACACCATTACCTCGTGACCGAATCGATCCCCGAGATCGCGCAACTCGGCTTCGAGCTGCCGCATATCGTGGACCTCGAGGGATTCACCTACATGCGCCAGGAACAGAAGGGCATGCTGCTCGGCATCTACGAGCGCAACTTCAAGCACTGGAACATGGAGGGCGCGCCCTGGGATTACGGCATCGAGCTGATCCAGGAGGATGTCGAGCGCATCTCGGACGAGCTGTCGCTCGGCTTCGAGCGCTACCCCTGCCTGCAGAATGCCGGCATCAAGCGCTGGGTCAACGGTGCCTTCACCTTCGCGCCGGACGGCAACCCGCTGGTCGGCCCGGTGCGCGGCGTTGCCAATTATTGGGTGGCGTGCGGCGTGATGGCCGGCTTCCTCCAGGGCGGCGGCGTCGGCAAGTCGCTGGCCGAATGGATGGTGCATGGCGAGCCGGAGGCCGATGTCTTCGGCATGGACATCGCCCGCTTCGGCGATTTCGCGTCGAACCGCGAGTACATCCGGCAGACGACCGGGCAGTTCTATTCGCGCCGTTTCGTCATGAGCTATCCCAACGAGCAGCTTCCGGCCGGGCGCGTGCTGAAGACGGCGCCGGCCTATGACGCCATGACGGCGGCCGGCGCGCGCTGGGGCAACAACTGGGGCCTGGAGCTTCCCCTGTATTTCGCCGAACCCGGCTTCGTCGAGACCCCGACGCTGCGGCGCTCCAACGCCGACCCGTTCCTGGCCGCGGAGGCGCAGGCCGTCCGAAGCGCGGCGGGCCTGCTCGACACCTCGGCCTTCTCGCGTTACCGCGTCTCGGGTCCGGGCGCCGAGGCCTGGCTCGACAGGGTCATGGCCTGCCGGCTCCCGAAGCCCGGCCGGGCCAAGCTGGCGCCGATGCTGTCAGAGACCGGACGCCTCAAGGGCGACCTCACGCTGCTGAACTGGGGCGACGGCAGTTGGTGGATCATGGGATCCTACTATCTGCGCGAGTGGCACATGCGCTGGTTCGAGGCGCATGGCGCGGCGGACGTCACGGTCGAGGACATTTCCGACGACATCACCGGCTTCGAGCTGGCCGGCCCCGCCTCGCGCAAGATCCTGCAGAAGCTGACCCACCAGGACGTGTCTTCGGCCGGACTGCCGTTCATGGGCTGCGGCACGCTCGATGTCGGGCTGATCCGCGCCAAGGTGGCGCGCCTGTCGATCACCGGCGAACTCGGCTACGAGATCAATTGCCGGGCCTTCGAACACGCCACGCTGCGCCGCATCCTTCTCGAAGCCGGGGTGGAATTCGGCCTCAAGGAGATCGGCTACGCAGCCGTCAACGCACTGCGGCTGGAGAAGAGCTTCGGCATCTGGTCACGCGAGTTCACGCAAGGCTATACGCCGGCCATGACGGGCCTCGACCGCTTCATCGCCTTCGACAAGGGCGATTTCATCGGCCGCGACAAGGCGCTGGCCGAGAAGAATGCCGGTGGAGCCACCAGGGTACTGGTGACGCTGGAGGTGGATGCGACCGATGCCGACGCCACCGGCTACGAGCCGATTTGGAACGACGGCACCCTGGTGGGCCACGTCACCTCGGGCGGCTTCGGCTACACGCTTGGGACGAGTATCGCCCTGGCGCTGGTGGATCGCGCGATCGCCACGGCCGGGACGGAATTGACGGTGCATATCGTCGGCCAGGAACGCCGGGCCCGCATCATCGCCAATGCGCCCTATGATCCGTCCGGCGCGCTCATGCGGAGCTGAACATCCGGACCTCTGGATGTCGGCCCGACCCTAGATGTCCGGTCGGAAGCGGCGGGCGAAGCGGCGGAAAGTCTCCATTTCGGCCGCGCTCGCGTCCTGGCCGCTGAAGGCGCGAACGTAGCCGGCCGAGTTCTGGAACCGGGCCTTCACGTCCTCGCGAAGGTCGAGCGTGTAATGGCCGATCTGGGTGAAGTAGAGCACCCGGGCGCGAATGAGGGCGTCCTCGGCATCGAAGCCGTGTCGCGTGAACATTCTGGCCAGGGCGCCGAGGCGTTGCTCGTCGGCCTGTGCCACGACCGCTGCGACCGTCGCCGATCGCCGCGCCCAAAGCCGCACCGCGATGTCCAGTTGCGGATCGAACAGACTCAAGTCCAGCCAGCACTCGAACACGTTGAGGATGCCGCGCGTCACGGTGTCCGAGGGTCGCATCGCCCGCTCGATGATCGGCCCTGTATTCTTGCGCAGCCAGAAATCGAGCATCTGCGCATGCAGGTCCTTCGTGCTCTCGAAGAAGAAGTAGAAGCTCGACCGGGACACCCCGAGCGTCTTGGCGATAATCTGAACCTTGACCCGGTCGATCCCGTCCGCAATCAGCGCCGCGATGGCGAGCGCGAGCCATTCGTCACGGGTCGTGCGCCCTTCTCGTTCACCCGTGGCAGGTGCTTGTTCGGCGGCATTGTCCTGCATCTCACCTCCCGCCGGCACGGATCGATGGGTCATAACCTCGCGGCGTACGTCTTCTATCCCGAGGTCGGCACGAAGCCAAAACCGATCTGTGCCGATGCGAGTGCGGGACGCCTGTGCCTTGTACTCACTGGCGAGGCTGCCGCCCATACTAAGACAGCTCCGAGTTCCGGCACTTGCATCACGCCAAGATTCATGTTCACTTGTGTCTATAGGCGAAGTGGGTGCTGGGATCGACACCGACCGTCGGGCCGGGCCAGCCGAAGCGAGCGCGGAGGGTGCGATGTCGTCGGGGTTCCTTGACCATCTCGAAAGCGTGCTCGCCGGCATCCGCGAAGATGGCCTCTACAAGGTCGAGCGGGTGATCGCGGGGCCGCAAGGCGGGCGGATCGCCATCGAGGCGGACGGCGTCACGCATCAGGCGGTCAACCTCTGCGCCAACAATTATCTCGGCCTCGCCGACGATGCCGACATCATCGCGGCCGCCAAGACGGCGCTGGATGAATTCGGCTTCGGCATGGCCTCGGTGCGCTTCATCTGCGGCACCCAGACCCTGCACCGCGCGCTCGAGCAGCGGATCGCGCGCTATCTCGGCAAGGACGACGCCATCGTGTTCGCGGCCTGCTTCGACGCCAACGGCGGCGTCTTCGAGCCGCTGTTCGGCGCCGAGGATGCGATCATCTCGGATGCGCTGAACCACGCCTCCATCATCGATGGCGTTCGATTGAGCAAGGCCAAGCGCTACCGCTTCGCCAATGCCGACATGAATGAGCTCGAGACGCGGTTGAAGGAGGCCGATCGCGACGGGGCGCGCTTCAAGCTGATCGTCACCGACGGCGTCTTCTCCATGGACGGCCACGTGGCCAACCTGCCCGCCATCGCGGAGCTCGCGCAGCGCTACGGCGCACTCGTCATGGTGGACGATTGCCACGCCACCGGGCATCTCGGCCCGCAGGGGCGCGGCACGCCGGCCCTGACCGGAACCGATGGGCGCATCGACATCGTCACGGGCACGTTCGGCAAGAGCCTGGGCGGCGCCATGGGCGGCTTCGTGGCCGCGGCACAGCCCATTGTCGACCTGCTGCGCCAGCGCGCGCGACCCTACCTGTTTTCCAACAGCCTCGCGCCCGCGGTGGCGGCCGGGTCGCTCGAGGCCATCGACATCGCCGAACGGGCGGATGACCGCAGGGCGCGGCTCGCGGCCCATGCCAAGCGCTTCCGCCAGGGCCTGAGTGCGACGGGGTTCGACCTCGTGCCGGGCGAGACGCCCATCATCCCCGTCATGCTGCACGATGCGCGACGGGCCCAGAGCCTGGCCAAGGCGCTGCACGAGCGCGGCGTTCACGTCGCGGCCTTCTTCTTCCCCGTGGTACCGAAGGGCGCGGCACGCATCCGCACCCAGATGTCGGCGGCCTTGAGCGAGGCGGACGTTGATTTCGCCATCGACGCCTTCACGGACGCCGGCCGTTCGCTCGGCCTCGTCTGAGGTTTCTTTCAAGAAAAGGTCCGCACCATGAAGGCGCTTGTGAAGGCCAAGGACGAGGCGGGTCTCTGGCTGCAGGACGAACCGGTCCCGAGCATCGGCCCCGACGAGGTGCTGATCCGCGTCGGGAAGACCGGCATCTGCGGCACCGACGTCCACATCTACGGCTGGGACGACTGGGCCCGGAAGACGATTCCCGTGCCCATGGTGGTCGGCCACGAATATGCGGGCGAGATCGTCGAGGTCGGGGCGGCGGTGCGCGGCTTGGCAATTGGCACCCGCGTGTCGGGCGAAGGCCATGTCATCGGCATGCAGAGCCGGGCCGCGCGCGGCGGTCGTTTCCACCTCGACCCGAAGACGCGCGGCATTGGCGTGAACATCCCCGGCGCCTTCGCGGAGTTCGTCAAGATCCCCGCCTTCAACGTGGTGCCGCTGCCCGACGACGTCGACGACGAGATGGGCGCCATCCTCGATCCGCTCGGCAATGCGGTGCATACGGCGCTGTCCTTCGACCTCGTGGGCGAGGACGTGCTCATCACCGGCGCGGGCCCGATCGGCATCATGAGCGCCGCGGTGGCCCGGCACGTGGGCGCCCGCCACGTCGTCATCACCGACGTCAACCCGACCCGGCTGGCGTTGGCCGCGCAGGTCACGGACGTCGTCCCGGTCGATATCTCGAAAGAGGATCTCGTCGCGGTGATGGACCGCCTCGGACTCAAGGAGGGCTTCGACGTCGGCCTCGAGATGAGCGGCGCGCCGGCCGCCTTCGAGGAAATGGTCGACCGCCTGGTGATGGGCGGCAAGATCGCCATGCTGGGCATCCCGACGAAGCCCTACGCGGTCGACTGGACCAAGGTCGTGTTCAAGATGCTGACCATCAAGGGCATCTACGGACGCGAGATGTTCGAGACCTGGCACAAGATGCTGGCGATGCTGCAGAGCGGCCTCGACGTGCGCAAGGTCATCACCCACCGGTTGCCCGTGCAGGATTTCGCCCGCGGCTTTGACCTGATGACGAAGGGTGAGTGCGGCAAGATCGTGCTTGATTGGACGGCGTGAGCCGCGCGGCTCGCCCGCTCGCTGACGTGAAGGAGGCCGCGATGCTCTATGGGTCCACCCGCGGTCAGGCGCCCGGAATCGACTTCGTCGAGGCCATGCTGACGGGCCTTGCCCCCGATGGCGGCCTTTATGTTCCCGAACGGTGGCCGACCTTGTCACGAGACACGATCGCCGGCTTTGCGGGCGCGCGTTATGCCGACGTCGCCAAGGTGGTGATCGGCGCCATGGTGGGCGACGCCATCGCATCCGCCGATCTCGACCGGATGATCGAAGCCGCCTACGCGCCGTTCCGCCACAAGGCCGTCTGCCCCCTGGTGCAGGCCGGCGACAACCTGTTCCTGCTCGAACTCTTCCACGGCCCGACCCTGGCCTTCAAGGACGTCGCGATGCGGCTGCTCGGGCAGTTGCTCGACCATGCGCCCAAGACCCGCGCCGCGCGCGCCACCATCGTGGGCGCCACCTCGGGCGATACCGGCAGCGCCGCCATCGACGCCTTCGGCGGCCTCGACCACGTCGACGTCTTCATCCTCTACCCGCATGGACGGGTGTCCGAGGTGCAGCGTCGGCAGATGACCGGCAGCCGTGCGCCCAACGTGCATGCCCTCGCGATCGAGGGCACGTTCGACGACTGTCAGGCCATGGTGAAGGGGCTGTTCGCCAGTCCGGGGTTTCGAGAGGAGATCGGGCTGTCGGTCGTGAATTCCATCAACTGGGCCCGCATCGCGGCCCAGACGGTCTATTACTTCACAGCCGCCGTGGCCCTGGGCGCTCCGGGGCGGCCCGTGTCCTTCGCGGTGCCGACCGGTAATTTCGGCGACATCTTCGCCGGCTGGGTGGCGAAGCGCATGGGCCTGCCGATCGAACGGCTGATGATCGGCACGAACGAGAACGACATCCTGGCCCGGACGCTCGCGACCGGCACCTACCAATTGCGCGGCGTCATACCGACCACTTCGCCGTCGATGGACATCCAGGTGTCGTCGAACTTCGAGCGGCTGCTATTCGAGGCCTCGGACCGGGACAGCGCCACCGTGGTCGATGCCATGGCCGAGCTGTCCCGCACGGGCGCTTTCCGCATCGCGCCGCAGGCCCTCGACAGGATCCGGTCAGAATTCGCCGCCGAGACCGTGGATGCCGCTGCGGTGACGGACGAGATCGCCGCCGTGCAGCGCGACAACGACTATACGCTCGACCCGCATACGGCCATCGGCCTGCGGGCGGCCCGCACGCTGCTGCGCCAGAACCCGACCACCCCGGTGGTGGCGCTCGCCACCGCGCATGCGGCCAAGTTCCCGGATGCGGTGGAGCGCGCTTCGGGTGTCCGCCCCAAGCTGCCGCCTCACCTCGCCGACCTGTTGGACAGGCCGGAGCGTGTGAGCGTGCTGCCGAATAGCCGGGCCGAGGTCGAGACCTTCATCCGGCGGCACGGACGGGTGGCGAAGCACCGCGCCTGACGGCGTCTCCGGATTTGGAAACATCAGGGGAGGGACACAGGCCATTGGCGGTTTACACGCATGTGACGAAAAGCGAACTCGACAGCCTGCTCCGCGACTTCGACCTGGGCCAGTTGCGCGCCTGCGGCGAACGATCCCCGGCGTGATCGACTTCTACTTCGCCTGCACCGACGCGTTCGCCTACGATCTGGCGATCTGTCTTAACGCCTGGTGTTTCAAGCCGGACGGCTGCTTCTCACCCGATCGCGGCCGGGCCGTGCTGGTGGGTTACGAGATTGTGCGGCCGCTCGAAGCCGCCGAACTCCGTGCCCTGCCGATCCTCTGTCGCGGCGCTGCCCTGCGCTTCCTGCTCACGCGGCTTATCGACTGGCTCGCTGTCCCGGCCGGTGCCCTGGTGGAAGCCAAGGATCCCCTGGAATACCTCCGCAAGTTGCGGTTCCATGGCACGGTGTCGGACGCGGCCGATTACGGTCATGCGAGCTTGCAGCCGCGACCGAGAACGGGGTGAGGATGGATCGGTCGGCATTCCTCTTGCAGGGTCTTCGTGACCTGCCGGGCGGATGCATCGGCCACCGGTCCAGTGGCTTTCGCGTGTGTCGCGCGCAGATGCGGGGAGTGGTTCGACAATGCCGGAATGGGATGCCCTGACGATCGATCGAACCGCGTCGGCCGCGCTGGGGCAAGCCGCGGCGGCCATCGGGCGCGAGCCCTTCTACCGCCTGCTGCTCGCCGCCGTCGGGTGCTTCATCCCTCACGATCTTTCGGCCGTGATGCGCTATTCGGCTTTCTCCAAGCCGGACCTGCTGCTCGGCACGGATTACGGTCCCGATTTCACGGGCAGCTATGCGCGGGACCTTTACCGGTACGATCCGTTCTACCGCTATTGGCGGGACGTGGCGCGGCCCGGCGTGGTGTCGCTCGCCGATGTGGTGGCGACCGAGGCCGACCGCCGCCATTACGTCGGCGCGATCCTGCACGACGTCAGCATCTCGGACGAGATCGGCATTTTTCTGCCGCCGATCGGGCAAAGCAGCGTGGCCCTCTTCCTGGACCGCCGCGCGGGTTCCTACACGGAACTGGACCTCGCCCGGGCACGCCTGATCTACGATCTTGTCGCGGGGCTGCATGCCGCGCATGTCGAGGTCGTGTTCGGGGATGGACAGATCGCCCGCGGCAATGCGGGGGCACTGTTGGCCGGCCCGAAACCGACCCGCGTCCTCGACAGAGAGCGGCACGAGATCGCACGCAACGTTGGCTGGAGCACCTGCGAGGCGCAGCACGAAACGATCCTGGCCGAGGCGCTCGCCGAACTCGCCGACGTGGGCGATGTGCGGATCGGCTGCACGCTCGTGCTCCACCGCACGGTTCTGCCGGCGACGTTCCATCTCGCACCCTCGGGCATCGTCGAGACGATCGAATCCTTCGGCCTGCCGCCCGTGTCGCCGAGCGAACTCGCGATCCCCGATAGCATGAGCCGTTTGCTCAGCCGGCGAGAGCAGGACATCGTCGGACTGATGCTGCGTGGCTACCCGACCAAGACGATCGCGGAACGCCTCGGCCTGACCCAGGGGACCGTGAAGAACTACCGACGCCGTATCTACGACAAGCTCGATGTGACCACCGAGCGCGAGGTGTTCCTGAGCTGCATGGCGGAGCGCGAGCTCGTCGAGCAATAGGTGCCCTGCGGCGCCTGGATCTGGAAGATGACCAAAGGCATCATCGACGTGCCCGGCGTCACCCGTAGGATTGGCCTCCCCGGACACATCAGTTCGTGAGCGAGGAACAAGCATGAGACGCATTCTCGTGGCCGTCGCGCTGCTAGTGGGCGCGGCCTCCGCCCAGGCGACCGAGATCAAGGTGATCGACGGCGCCGCCAAGTTCCCCGAGGGGCCGTTCGTCGAAAACGGCATCCTGTACTACGCCCAGTATGGCGCCGGCGAGATCGACAAGTGGGACGGGCAAACCCGCAGCGTCGTCTGGAGCAAGGCGGGGTCGGGCGCCAATGCGGTGCAACGCTTCGGCGACGGCTTCATCATCGCGGGTTACGACGACGGCACGATCGTACTGACCGATGCGGCCGGTAAAACCAGGCGCGTGATCGACCACGACACCGAAGGCAACCCCCTGGTCGGCCCGAACGACATCGCCCTCGACGGCAAGGGTGGAGCCTATGTGTCGCTCTCCGGCCCCTGGGAGCCCGGGCCGATCGTCGGCAAGATCGTGCACGTCACGGCCGACGGCACCGCGACCGTCATGGCCAAGGATATCCATTACGCGAACGGCCTTGTGCTCTCGAAGGACGGCGGAACGCTCTACGTCAACGAATCCGAGGCGAACCGCGTGATCCAGTTCGCGGTCGCGCCCGATGGCGCGCTCTCCGACCGGCGGCTGTTCCTGCGCTTGTACGAGCTGGGCGAACCGCCTTCGGCCTATCCCGACGGCATCAAGCTCGGCCCCGATGGCAACCTCTACATCGGCGAATACAGCGCCGGCCGCATCCTCATCGTCGATCCGGTGACCAAGAAGCTCGTCAAGACGATCGACGTCCCGTCCGCGGGAGCACCCAACGTCGCCTTCTCGGCCGATGGCAAGACGATGTATGTGACGGCCGTCGATGACAAATCGGGGGCGCCGTACCCCGGCAAGGTCTACGCCGTCACTGGGTTCTAGGCGAGACGGCGATTCCCCGGAAACCTTTCACGCTCCCAGAAGGCGCGACTGCTCGCGCGCCACCTCGTCGAGGCGGTCGCGGCCGAAACTCTCGCCGTGCCCGGGATGCACCAGCCGCACCGGGAGCCTCGCGAGGCGGGCCATGCTGTCGGCGCCCGCCCGCGGGTCCGACCCCGGCAGGTCGAAGAACATGCGGCCATCGTAGAGGGCGTCGGAGGTAAAGAGTAGGCCCGCTTCGGCGTCGTGGACCGCCAGCAGACCCGGCGAATGGCCCGGCACGTGGATCAGCGTCAGCACTCGCCCGCCGAGGTCGATCGCGTCGCCCTCGTCCACCAGCCGCGACGGGGCCGCCGGCCTGATCGCGTAATCGACCATGCTGAAGCCAGGGCGAGGCTGCGTGGAGAACACCGCATCGGTCAGCCAGCCCTGCCACATGGTGGCGTCCGGTGTCGGGTCGGCCAGGATGGCGGCTTCGGCCGGATGCGCCCAGCGCTCGGCAAACTCCCAAGCGCCGCCGATATGGTCATAATGGCTGTGGGTCAGCAGGCAGATCACCGGCCGGTCCACCAGGGCCTCTACGACCGGTCGCAACGGCGCGACCCCCACCCCGGCGTCGATCAGCAGCGCCCTGTCCCGCCCCGCCACCAGCCAGATGTTGGCCGCGTGGGCCGGGCCCAGGCCGCTTTCGCGAATGCGCCAGACCCCATGACCAAAGTCACTAACCCGGAACCAGTCCTCGCCGCTCATTGCTGCTAAGCTCCGTGATAGGTCCGCCCGCGATGGACGCGCGGTGCCGGTGCAGGAATCCTCCATGCCAAAGCTCGACCAAGTTGTCATCGTCTTCGAACCCGAGGCCGCCTGCCGCGACCACCTCGTGAAGCACGGCTATCCCGACGAGATCGCCCGGGAGGTCGCAACCTACCTGGCCCAGGCGACCGACCTCGCTGACTTCGCCGACGAGATCCGCACGGCGCTGCGGGCGGAGGGGCTCGACGTCACGTTCCTGCCGCTTGCCGAGGCCGCAGCCTCCCTGCCGCGCCTCGATCCGCAGCGGACGATCGTGTGGTGCCAGACCGACGGCATCCGGTTCTACCGGGGATCGTCGATCCCGACCCTGGCCCGCCTGCTCGGGCTGCCGCGCTACGGCTCGCCACCGACGACGCAGCACCTCTGCCAGGACAAGTTCGCATCGCTGGCCATGGCGGCGGGCGCCGGGCTGCCGGTGCCGCCGACGCGCCTCCTCGAAGGCGCCGTCACGCTAGCGGCCCTGCGCGACGCGGACCTCGACTGGGAGCGCGCCACCCTGTTCGTCAAGCCCGCCACCCTCGGGGCGAAGCTCGGCATCTTCGCCGACAGCCGTTGCACCGGCTTCGAGGCCGCCCAGGCGCTCGGGCAGCGCATCTGGGACCGGTATGCCGACCGCGCCGTGGTGCAGACCTATGTCGAGGGCGACGACGTGCGGGTCTCCTACATGGACACGGGCGGCGGCTTCCCGCGCCAGATCGGCATCGGCCGCCTGCGCAAGAACCTCGCGAGCGAGACCGGCGGCGCCTTCATGACGATGCGGGACAACGAGACCCTGTCGGGCGCCCGCGACACGCAAGGCGCGCGTGGCGCCTTCGGCCGGGAGCACGGCGCCGCCTTCACGCCCGAGATGGACGACCTCAGGGTCGCCACCACGCCGTTTGAGCAGGCCGCCACCGCCACGATCCTGACCCATGCCGATCGCCTGCGCCGCCTGCTGCCGCTGCAGGATTACTTCTCGATGGATTTCCGCATCGACGCGGCCGGCGCCCCGACCTTCTTCGAATTCGAGACCTGCCCGGCCGTCACGATCTACGACTTCCAGCACTATCTCGCGACAACCCACAAGCTGGAGCTTGGACCGGCCCTGGCCCGTTCGTTGCGGCTTGCCTTCGAGCGCGCAGGGACACAGGCTGAGGCGTGAGCAACGGGAGGGTCGCATCGCCCGCCAAACATGACCAAATGCACTATCGACGCCCCCTGCCACCGGCATAATCTCGAAACTGTCACATTGAACCCATTTCAGACACGCCCGCCGCTCCGCCCACCCCGCACCCCTCGAGATCCCATGGCCAACGACGACCACATCAGGACCCTGACGGCGGATCTGGAGGCGAAGCGGGTCAGCCGGCGGGAGTTCGTGCGCTTCGCGGCGCTCGTCGGCATGGCGGCCCCGGCCGCCTATGCGCTGGCGGGCACGATCACGGGCGAGCCCTTCGCGCCCCCGGCCGCCGCCGAGGCCCTGCCGAAGGGCGGCACGTGGCGGATCGGCACGCGCATCAAGGACATCAAGAGCCCGCACACCTTCTCCTGGGGCGAGCAGTCGAACGTCGCCCGGCAGGTCGTCGAATACCTGACCATGACGGGGGACGACAACGTCACCCGGCCCTATCTGGCCGAGAGCTGGGATGTCTCACCCGACCTGAAGACCTGGACGTTCCACATCCGCAAGGGTGTGAAATGGACCAAGGGCGACGAACTGACGGCCGACCACGTCATCTGGAACCTGAAGCGCTGCCTCGATCCGGCGGTCGGGTCCTCTATGATCGGCCTCGTCAAGGCCTACCTGCTCAACGAGGTGACGGGCCCCGACGGCAAGCCCACCACCGAACTGTGGGCCCCCAACGCCATCGAGAAGCTCGACGACCACACGGTGCGGCTCAACTGCAAGCTGCCCCAGGTCGCGGTGCCCGAACATCTCTTCCATTACCCGATGTCGATCCTCCACCCGGACGACAAGGGCGTGTTCGGGATTGGGGCCCAGGGTACCGGCCCGTTCGAACTGACCGAATTCGACCTCGGCAAGCGAGCCGTGTTGAAGCGCCGCACCGGCTATTGGGGCGGTGACGCGGCGATCGACGGCATGGAGCAGATCGACATCGGCGACGACCCCTCGGCCTCCATCGCGGCCCTGGCGTCGAAGCAGATCGATGGGCTCGCGAGCGCCTATCCGTCCCAGTACGACGCCCTCAAGGCCTTGACCCACCTGCAATATTACGACGTCAAGACGGCCGAGACCGGCGTCATGCGGATGAAGACAGACACCGCGCCCTTCAACGACGCGCGGGTCCGCAAGGCCATGCGTCTCGCGGTCGACCGCGAGGCCCTACTGCAGGTGGCCCTGCGCGGGCTCGGCTCCGTTGGGGCGGATTCGCATTGTTCGCCTGTGCTGCCCGATTACGGCACGGTGGCGATCCCCACGCGCGACGTCGCGGCCGCCAAGAAGCTGCTGGCCGAGGCCGGCCACCCCGACGGCATCGAGGCCGACCTCGTGGTGCCGAACGACATCGACTGGTTCCAGCCGATGGCGGAAGCGTCCCAGCAGATGTGGGCGGAAGCCGGCATCAAGATCAACCTGAAGCCGATCCCGGGCGCCTCCTACTGGGACGTGTGGACCAAGGTGCCGTTCGGCATCACCATCTGGTATCACCGCCCGCTCTGCACCATGCTGCTCGGGCTGGCCTACCGCACCGGCGTACCGTGGAATGAATCCGGCTGGTCCAACAAGGAGTTCGACGCGCTGCTGACGCAAGCCGAAGGCACGCTCGACCTCGCGAAGCGCAAGGAGATCCTGGCCAAGCTCGAAACCATCATGGAAGAGGACGGGCCGCTCGTGCAGCCCGTTTTCCGCAACGTCTTCTCGTTCCAGGACAAGCGGGTGAAGGGCTATACGGCCCATCCGTCGAACTACTTCTTCGGCTGGATGATCGGGCTCGATAAGGCTTGAGCGGTATGATGATCCGGCGCGATCCGGCTCCGCCCGTTTCATGCGGGATCGCCTGCCGGTGATTGTCCTCATCGCGCGCAAATTGCTCAGCGTGATCCTCACGCTGCTGCTCGCCTCGTTCCTGGTCTTCGCGGTCAGCGAGTTCTCGCCCGGCAACGTGGCGCGCAAGACGCTCGGCCCCTACGCGCCGCAGGAGAGCGTCGACCTGCTCTACCAGAAGCTCGGGTTGAAGGACCCGCTGGTGGAGCGCTACGGCCGCTGGCTCGGCATCCTGCTCGGCCTCAGGGCCGACCCGCTGCAGGACCCGGCTTTAAAACTGAATTTCGTCGATCCGCGCGGCGCGCGCTATTTCGGCAACTTCGGCTATTCGTCGCTCTACAAGGCGCCGGTCAACGACGTGATCTGGTCGCGGCTCGGCGCCACCGCGATGCTGGCCGGCATTGCCTTCGCGATCATCGTGCCGCTGTCGCTCACCCTGGGCATCCTGGCCGGGATGCGGGAGGGGGGCCTGCTCGATCGCACGATCTCAGTCTTCGGCATCGTGGCCACTTCCGTGCCCGAATTCGCCTCCGGGGTGTTCCTGGTGGCCCTCTTCGTGGTGCTGCTCGGCTGGCTGCCGGGCACGAGCCCGCTGACGACAGGCGGCGGCTGGCCCGTGTGGAGCCAGCTGGTCCTGCCCGTCAGCGTGCTGGTGCTCTACGACAGTGGCTATCTGGTCCGCATGGTGCGGGGCGCCATGGTGGATGTGATGAACCGCCCCTTCATCCGAACCGCGATGCTGAAGGGCCTCAGCTTTCCTCAGGTTGTGCTCCGGCACGGCCTGCGCAATGCGATGATCGCCCCCTTCACGGTGATCCTCCTGCAGATCAACTTCCTTATTTCCGGTGTCGTGGTGACGGAACTCGTCTTCGCCTATCCCGGCTTTGGCCGCATGATCCTCGACGCCTCGCTGTTCGGTGACATCTCGCTCATCGAGGCCGCGACCCTGATCGCGCTCTGCGTCGCGGTGACCACGCAGCTTCTCGGCGATGCCGGCTACGCCCTCCTCAACCCCCAGATCCGGCTGCGATGACGGCGATCGACCACCTGCCCGCCGAGCCGGTCACGCGGGCGCCCGGCCTGCTGCGTCGGCTGCCGACATCGGGGGTGGCGATGTGCGGCCTGGCCCTTATCCTGGTCTGGGTCCTGGCCGCGATCCTGGCACCGGTGCTGCCGCTCGATCCGCCCAACAAGTCGTTCTATGCCGCCTTGGCGCATTCCGCGCCCTCGGCGGCCCATTGGCTCGGGGTCGACAAGAGCGGCCGCGACATCCTGGCCCGCATCGTCTTCGGGGCCCGGCAGGTCCTCACGGTGGCGCCGACGGCCGCCATCGCGGCCTATCTGATCGGCTGTCCGCTCGGGCTCCTGGCCGGCTATTACGGCGGCTGGGTCGATGCCGCGATCAGCCGCCTCTGCGACGTCATCCTGTCGTTCCCCATCATCATCCTCTACGTCATCCTGATCTCGACCATCGGCCCCTCGGTGCTCAACATCGTGCTGGCCGTGGTGATCGCCGCGAGCCCGGGCATCGCCCGCATCGTGCGCGGCCTCACGCTCGAGCAGCGCCATCTCGACTATGTGGCGGCGGCCCAGCTCCGGCGTGAATCGGCCGTCTTCATCATGCTGGTCGAGCTGCTGCCGAACTGCCGCGGGCCGCTCATCACCGATTTCTGCCTGCGCATCGGCTACACGATCATCACCATCGGCATCATGGGCTTCCTTGGCCTCGGCCTGCCGCCGCCCGACCCCGACTGGGGCACGATGGTCAAGGAGGGCACCGTGATGATCTCGGTCCACCCCTATGTGTCGCTGTTCCCCGCCATCGCCATCGTGACGCTGGTGCTCGGCTTCAACCTGTTGGCCGACGGCCTGCGCGAACTCGCGCTGAAGGAATGAGCCGGATGACGTCGCCGCTCCTGTCGGTCGAGAATCTGCGGGTCGAATACCATGGCGCCTCCGGAGCCGTGACCGCGATACCGGACCTGAGCTTCGCGGTGCAGGCGGGCGAGAGCTACGGCATCGTGGGCGAATCCGGCTGCGGCAAGTCGACGTTGCTGATGGCGTTGATGCAGCACCTCGGCCGAACCGGGCGCATCGCGGGTGGCCGCATTCTGTTCGACGGCGCCGACCTGACGGCTGCGACGCGGCGCGGCATCGCCATGGTGTACCAAGACCCCAACGCCGCCCTCAACCCGACCATGACGATCGGCTCGCAACTGGCCGAAGTGCCGATGCTGGTCCCCGGCGTCGGCAAGCGCGAGGCCCTGGATCGCGCCCGGCAGATCCTGGCAGATGTGCAGCTTCCCAATCCCGAGCGCGTGATGGCGCGCTATCCCCACCAGATGTCCGGTGGCCAGAAGCAGCGCGTGGTGATCGCCATGGCGCTCTTGGCCAATCCCAAACTGCTGCTGCTCGACGAACCGACCACGGGCCTCGACGCGACCGTCGAGGCCGCGATCCTCGACCTGATCTCCGAGCTGCGGGCGCGGCACAACACGGCCCTGATCTATATCACCCACAACCTCGGCGTGGTAGCGCAGGTGTGCGACCGCGTCGGCGTCATGTATCTCGGCGACCTCGTCGAGGAAGCACCCGTGCGTGCGCTGTTCGCCACACCGAAGCACCCCTACACGCGGCGCCTGATGGCCTGCGTGCCGCATCTCGGCTCGACCAAACATTCGACGAGCTTCCTGCCCATCCCGGGGCAGCCGCCGAGCCTGGCGCGCCGCCCGCCCGGATGCCCGTTCGGCCCGCGCTGCGACGGTTTCGCGCCCGGTCGCTGCGACCACCCCGTGCCGGACGAGACGACCGAAGCGGATCACCGGGTGCGTTGCATCCGATGGGCCGAGCCCGGCGCCACCCTGGCCGCATCGGCGGCCCCCCTCGCGCCGAGCCTTCCCGATGACGAGGTCGTGCTGAAGGCGGCCGACATGTCGACGGTCTACACCTTCGCGGGCAGCGGATTCCGGGCTAGAAAGGTGCGGTTGCTGGCCAATGCGGGTCTCAGCTTCGAGGCCCACAAGGGTGGCGTGCTGGCCATCGTGGGTGAATCGGGCTCGGGAAAATCCTCCTTCGCGCGTGTCTTGTCCGGGCTTTACCCGTCGAGCGACGGCACCCTGGCGTTCGGCGGCGTGGATGTTGGCCGCCGCGACGTGACACAGCGCACGGCCGCAGAACTCGCCGCGATCCAGATGGTGTTCCAGAACCCGGACGCGACGCTCAATCCCTCGCACAGCACCGAATTCCCGCTGCGGCGCGTGCTGAAGAAGTTCGGCCTCGCCAAGGGCGAGCGCGCCATCTCGGCCGAGGTCGACCGCCTGTTCGATCTCGTGCGCCTGCCGCGCGGTCTGCGCCGGCAGCGGCCATCGCGCCTGTCCGGCGGCCAGAAGCAACGCGTGGCCATCGCGCGCGCCTTTGCGGCACAACCGCAGATCCTCGTGGCCGACGAACCCGTCTCGGCCCTCGACGTCTCGGTGCAGGCCGCCATCGTCAACCTGCTGCTGCAGATCCAGGCCGACAAGCGCACCACGATCCTGTTCATCAGCCACGACCTGGCGCTGGTCCATCATCTCGCCGATCACGTGGTCGTCATGTACCTGGGCAAGGTGATGGAACAGGGTCCCGTTGGACGCCTGTTCGCGCCGCCCTTCCATCCCTATACCGAAGCCCTACTCTCGGCGATCCCGGTCGCGGACCCGGACGCTGTGCAGAGCCGCATCCGCCTCAAGGGCGACATCCCGAGCCCAATCGACGTGCCGCCCGGCTGCCGCTTCGCGTCCCGCTGCCCGCGCCGCATCGGCGATATCTGCGACACGATCCCGCCTCCGCTTCGCGACACTGGAGAGGGGCACGAGATCCTCTGCCACATCCCTGTTATGACATTGTCAGAACTGCAGACAAAAAAGAACGAATTCGTTTTCAATTAGTGGTTTGTCTAATCTCAGAATCCAAGCTAAAGTCATAGTATAACTCATCATCATATGACCATCGATATCTATGGAAATGCCAGATATATAATTATTCTACGGTCAAATTATATATCTGGATATTTTTGTGTCTCATGCTGGACTATGTGTCTTCTTAGAGCATCTGATGCCTGATCGAACGCGTATCGCACCAGCGACAATCGGCCGATGAGCTTTGAGGAATGACTCACCGCGGCCATCACCGTGCGTGTCTTTGTTCTTTAATACCTCGACGTCGTTGACCCGGAGCGTCGAGTCCTTCAAGCCGTGTTCGGCTACCTCGATGGGATAGAACACAACCCGCGGCTATGCTGACCCAACATTGTTTCTCGGAATGTTGCTGGCTTGCCCAACGCAGCCCGGCATCAAACGTGCGCTTTTGCGAGGTGCAATGAAACGGCGCAATGCTGGGATGGGCGCCAGGCAGCCAGGCTGTTCCACGCTCAAGCTGGCCGAATCCGTCGGCCGGCATCAGAGGCTGTGGAAAAGCTAAGCGGACATCGGCGTTGAGAACGCCCACGCTGCACTTCAGGACGTATGAGAGGGGTGCCGCTGGCCGTCGTCGCTCGACACAGAGCAGGTAGAGGACGGCCGCGAAGCGGCCCGGAAGCTTTCCCGGTAGCGCTGCGGGCTAAGGCCCAAGCGCCGCTGGAAGACGGCCCGCATCTGCTCGGGGCCTGCGAAGCCGCAGTCGAAGGCCACCGTCTTCAAGGCGAGGTCGGTCGCCTCGAGGAAGTTGCGCGCCTGGTCGAGCCGAACGTTCTCGACGAAATCGTGCGGGGTCAGCCCCAACTCCTTCACGAAAAGCCGCGCGATGCTGCGGGTGCTCGTCCCAGCGATCTCGGCCAACCGTTCGACCGGAAATGACTCGCCAATATGCGCCATCACGTGATCCTGGACCTTGCCAAGCGGCGTGCTGTCGCCGGTGCGCCGCTGCAGGAGGGGGCTGAACTGCGACTGGCCTCCCTGGCGCTGGGTCACCACGAGTAACCGCTTGGCACAGGCGAGCGCAACGGCCGGGCCGTGATCCTCGGCGACGAGTTCCAGGGCCAGATCGATGCCCGCGGTCACACCGGCCGATGTGATCAGAGCGCCATCCCTGGCAAAGATGCGATCGTATTCGACGCGCGCGGCCGGGAACATCGCGGCAAGCTGGGCGGCGGCCTGCC
This sequence comes from Lichenifustis flavocetrariae, assembly GCF_026130545.1. GTDB lineage: Bacteria > Pseudomonadota > Alphaproteobacteria > Rhizobiales > Beijerinckiaceae > Lichenihabitans > Lichenihabitans flavocetrariae. Next base: position 365,697 of record NZ_JAMOIM010000003.1, read on the forward strand.
AATGCGTGGTGACGGTCCTCCCGTCGAGAATACCAGCATGGCCCAGAATGAACGCTCCCGTGCAGATGGATCCGTAGAGACCTGCAACAACACCCCAGCGCTGCAGCCATGCGGACATGTCGATATCCTCGGCGGCTTCGGGCAAGGCAGGTCCCCCAGCGACCAGAACCGTGTCGAACCGGCGAGCCGCATCCCCAAAGGTTAAATGCGCAGCCAGAGGCATGCCGTTCGAGGCCCGGATCAACCTACGGTCCGACGCGAGCAGGACGAGGTCATACCCCTGGTCATCCGGCAGGAAGCCATTCGCCTCGGCAAAAACATCGAGAGGCCCTGCCACATCGAGCGCCTGCACGCCGTCGTGGATCAGCAAGGCAACCTCTTTCCTCGCCATCCATGCCTCCCCTCGCAGCCTCGAATCCGCGCCAGGCCGGCCTTGGCGGTACAGCGACACGGCAAGGGCAGCTTACCAACGCAGCTTGGCAGTTTTTCGGCGGTCAGCGCAATTGCTGCCGAATCCATATCGCGAGATACCAATGACGCCGACACGAGCGCGGCTCCGCACGGAGCGCAGATCGCCCGGCAGAAGACCTCAACAATGCTGACTGAGGGTCGGTCCACGCTGACTCCGCAGGGCTCGCACGGAGCACCGCGCATTCGTGCCGACACCCGTTCGGCATCTGATATCCGACAGGAGATTTCTCATGGCAACGCACATTGCCGCCAGCCTGCAGGGCGTCACCATCCCTGACAGCAAGCTCGGCCGCGCCATCACCGAATTCATTCGCGACACCGAGACCGAACTGCTCTTCAACCATTCGAGCCGTGTTTATCTGTTCGGGGCCCTGGCCGGCCGGCAGCGCGACCTGACGTTCGATCCCGAACTGCTTTACGCGGCCGCGATGTTCCACGATGTCGGCCTAATGCCGGCGCACAGCAGCCCACACCTGCGCTTCGAGGTCGATGGCGCCAATGCGGCGCGGGACTTCCTCACGAGCCACAAGGTCGATCCTTCCGATATCGAGAAGGTCTGGACCGGCATCGCGCTGCATACGACGCCGGGTGTGCCGGAGTTCATGCATCCGGTGATCGCGCTCACGACGGCGGGCGTCGAAATGGATGTCCTGGGTCTCACCTACGACTGGTATCCCGACGCGCAGCGCGAAGCCGTCGTGGCCGCGTTTCCGCGCACGCAGCACTTCAAGGAAGACATCATCCAGGCCTTCTACGACGGCATCAAGCACAAGCCGGACACCACCTTCGGCAACGTCAAAGCCGACGTGATCGCCGACAAGGAGCCGCATTTCCACAGGGGCAACTTCTGCGCGGTCATCCGCGGCTCGCATTGGCATGCCTGAGACAAGGAGGACGACGGTGACGACACGAACGATACAAACGCGGGGCGCGGAGATCGTCCTCGATGACACGGGCGAGGCTGAGCCGGCGCTGATCTTCCTCCATTACTGGGGCGGTTCGGCCCGCACCTGGAGCCCCGTGGTCGCGAGGCTTCCCGATGGAGCCCGCAAGGTCGCGATCAACCAGCGCGGCTGGGGCGGCTCGCGGGCGACCGATGGCGCGTATGATCTCCAAGCGCTAGGTGACGACGTCATGGACATCGTCGAGACACTCGGGATCGGCCGGTATGTCCTGGTCGGGCATTCCATGGGCGGCAAGGTGGCCCAGATCCTGGCCGGGCGTCGGGCCCGCGGCTTGTTGGGGCTTGTGCTGGTTGCCCCGGCGCCCCCGACGCCGATGCAGGTCCCGTCGGACGTCCGCACCAGCATGCTGGCGTCCTACCAGTCGCGCGAGGGCGTGATCGCAGCCTTGAAGGTTCTTGCGGGTCCGACGCTCGGCGATGCCCAGCGGGAGCAGGTCATCGAGGACACGCTCCGTGGCGATCCCGACGCCAAACGGTCCTGGCCGGAAAGCGGCATGTTGGTCGACATCAGCGGGGCGCTTGCCGGGCTCGATCTGCCCGTCGAGATCGTCCTCGCCGAACACGACCAGGTCGAGCGCGAAACCGTGCTGCGACCGCTGTTCTCAAACCACCTGCCCGGCGCGACGATCACGACCGACCCGGTGGCCGGCCATCTCGTTCCCCTGGAAGCGCCCCAGGCCGTCGCGGCCGCCTGCGCGCGCCTCCTCGCTCGCCTCCACTGAGGCGGTCGAAAGCGCGTTGCCGCCGTCTGTCACACCAGGAGAGTGCCATGAGCCCACATCGGATCGTCACCGTTCCCATCCTGCCAAGGGGTATGGTGAACAGCTTCCTCCTGATCGGGGAGCGGCCTGTCGTGGTGGACACCGGCGTGCCGGGAAGCGCGCCCAAGGTGCTGGCAGCGCTCGCACGCGAGGGGTTCGCGCCGGGAGACGTCTCGCTGATCCTGATCACCCATCGCCATGTCGACCACATCGGCAGCGCGGCAGCGGTCAAGCGCGCCACGGGCGCGCCGGTCGCCGTGCATGCCCTCGATGCCGAGTGGCTGAGAAAAGGCGACGGCGGCACGCGGCCCCCGACCGGCTGGGGCGGGCGCCTGCTGGATCTCACGGGCCTTCCATCACAGCGTGCCGCGCCGTGCGCCCCCGACCTCGTGATCGATCGTGACCTCCCGCTTGCACCCTACGGCGTAAGCGACGGCGTTGTCCTGCACACCCCGGGGCATACACCGGGCTCGATCTCGGCGCTTTTCCCCAACGGGGACGTCCTCGCCGGCGACCTCGTCATCGGTGGCATCTCGTTTCTCGGCGGCATCGCGCGCCTGGGGCATGCGAGGAAGCCCCCCTTCGAGGATGATCCCGGCGCCGTGCGGCAGAGCTTGACCGGATTGCTGGATCGGGGCGCAAGCCGGTTCTTTGTCGGTCACGGCGGACCGCTGATGGCGCGGGAGGTGCGGCGCTACATCGCCCGTGAACCCCGGTTAGGTATATTCAAAAGAGCTGCCATCCGGGCGGCATAATTGATCTGCCGCGCGGATCAGAATGTCTGCTCACGTGAAGAGTTTCGTACGCCTCACGGCGCCCGAAACTCTTCACGTGAGCGGAACGGCAGTTTTGGCGCATCGCCCGAGCGAAGCAGACGCAGGGCAGCAACGATGCGCTGTTGCGACCTGCCATCCTTTCTCGATCCAAAAGGGTTCAAGATTCCTTCATTCGCTTTACGATAGTTGGTCCGAAACGACGTCGCCGTTATAACGGAATGGGGTCAAAAAACCTGTATGCCCGCACGTGGTCTGCTCAGGCCTGACTCGCGAAGGCGACCGGGATGGGCGGGGCGGGGCGCGATCGTGGCGCGTAGATCGCACAATCCTGCGTGTTCCAGCCAACAGTCAGTTCCTGCCCCACGACGCCGAACGTCGCTGTGTCCTCGGGGAGCGACCTGCTGACAAGCTTCTGTCCGCCAGCGAGCCTGAGCGCGAGCTTCACGTGGTCACCGAAGAACACGACGGCTTCCACGACCGCACTGAAACTGTTCTCGCTCGAGTCCATCGCACTTTTCGGCCTGACCCGCACCTTTTCGGGCCGCACTGCCACGACGCCGTCGGTCTGGCCAGGAGACAGGTCGCCGTAGCGCGCCCGCACGGGCCCCGACCCGGCAAGTTCCGCTTCGCACTCGAGCCCGCTCGTGCGCGCGACCGCACAGGGCATCAGGTTGTTCTCACCGATAAACTGCGCCACAAAGGCATTGCTCGGGCGGGAATAGAGCTCCTCGGGTGAGCCCAGTTGTTCGATGGCACCGTTGCTGAAGATTGCGATGCGATCCGACATCGTCAGGGCTTCGCCCTGGTCGTGCGTCACATAGACCGCGGTCACGCCCAGGCGTTCGTGGATCGAGCGGATCTCGAGCTGCATGCTTTCGCGCAGTTGTCGATCGAGGGCGCCCAGCGGCTCGTCCATGAGAATGATCTTGGGTTCGAATACGAGCGCGCGCGCCACCGCGACCCGCTGCTGCTGCCCGCCGGAGAGCTGGAGGGGGCGCCGCCCGCCGAGGGTCGACAGGTGAACCATGTCCAGTGCCCGCTTCACCCGTTGCTCGATCTCGGCGGCGGGCCGTTTGCGCACCTGCAGCGGGAAGGCGATGTTCTCGCTCACCGTCATGTGCGGGAACAGGGCGTAGTTCTGGAACACCATGCCGATGTCGCGCCGGTGGGGCGGCACGCGGGCCAGCGAGCGGCCATCGAGAAGGATCTCGCCCGATGTCGGCGCCTCGAAACCGGCCAGCATCATGAGCGACGTCGTCTTTCCCGACCCCGAGGGACCAAGCATCGTCAGGAACTCGCCTTCCTCGATGTCGAGGTTGAGGTTCCGGACCACGGATGTGACCCCGTCGTAGGTCTTGGAGACGTCGGAATACCGGACGATGGCGTCCATCGGGTTCTCCTGTCGACGGTCGGCGGGGCGTTACCGCGCCGTCGCGACCTCGCGTTTCTTCATGAACTCGACGCCGACCATCAGCGCGAGCGAGAGGACGAGCATCACGGTCGCGGCCGCCGTGATAGTGAGGTCGACGAGATCGTTGGCCTGCATGTACATCTGCACCGGCAGCGTGCGCTGTGCCGGGCCGGCGATGAAGAGGGCGACGACCACGTCGTCGAACGATAGCGCAAAGGCGAAGATCGCGCCGGTGAAGACCCCGGAGGCAATCACCGGCAGGCAGACGCGCCGAAACGCCGTCAGGGGATTGGCGCCGAGGTTAGCGGCTGCGCGCAGGAGCGTCGTGTCGAATTTGGACAAGGTCGCCGACACGGTGATGACCACCAGTGGAGCCGCAAGCGCCGTATGGGCCAGGATCAGCCCCAGGTGGGTGTTGCCGAGCCCAACCTTCGCCAGAGCCAGATACATGCTGACCCCGGAGATTACGGCTGGCACGATCATCGGCGTCATAATCACCATCATGACCGCCTCTTTGCCGCGAAAACGCGCGCGCCAGAGTCCGAAAGCCGCGGCGACGCCGAGGATGGTCGCCAGCACGGACGCGCTCGTCGCAACCGCGAGGCTGTTGAGCACGGCGCGCAACCATTCGGGGGACGTAACGAGCTGGTGATACCAGCGCAGGCTGAAGCTCTGGATGGGATAATGGAACAGCGCCTTGTCGCTGAACGACAGGGGTATGAAGACCACGATGGGCCCGGCTAGATACAAGCACATCAACAGCGCGAAGAGGCGAATGGTCCAGACGCCGACCTTCTGCGGGAGCGTGGCGTAGGGGGAGATCCGCATGCGTCAGCCCAACACCATGGCGCTCTTCCCGGACAACCGCACGTAGAGCGCATAGAGCACAGCCACGGACAGGAGGAGGATGACCGAGAGTGCGGCGGCCAGTCCCCAGTTGAGCACGCGGTTGACGTAGAACGCGATGTAATACGGGAGGCCTTGGTCGTTCGGGCCCCCGAGCAAGGCTGGCACCACGAAGACGCCGAGGCACTGGATGAAGACTAGAAGCGCGCCGGCCCCGATGCCTGGAACCACCTGGGGCAGGTAGACGCGGCGGAACGCCATCCAGGGCCGCGCACCGAGCGAGGCCGCGGCGCGCATATGCTGCGGCGGGATCGTCTTCATCACGCTGTAGAGCGGCAGCACCATGTAGGGCAGGAAGATGTGAATCAGCGCGATGCAGAGCGCGAAGCGATTGTACATCAGGTCCAAGGGTTCCCGCACAAGGCCCAGACGCAGGAGTGCGTCATTGATGATGCCGGTGCGCTGCAGGAGAACCGACCACGACAGCGCCCGCACCAGCATGGCGGTCCAGAACGGCAGCAGGACGGTGAAGAGCAGGATGCGACTGACGCGATCAGATGAGGTCGCGGCCAGAAACGCGAACGGAAAACCCAGGAGAAGCGCCAGCGCGGTCACAGTGAACGCGATGCCGAATGTGCGGCCGATCGCAGCGAGAAAAACACGCTCGTAAGCAACCACGCGGGTGACCTTGCCCAGCTCGTCGCGGTGGAGATCCAGGGCCGTCAACAGGTAATGATCGGTCAGCGGGCCACTAGCCTGTTTGATCGCGACCCAACCCTCCATTGTGTCCCATTTGGGGGATATGCCGGTCAGGGCTTTGCGCGCGTCGCTTGGCGCGGCACCCTGCAGCCGCGATCGGGTTTTCATCATGAGGGCCCGCATGCCCGGCGTTCCGGTCTCAAGCCGCGCGGCCGCGTCGCCGAACAGCATCTGCGGCGCTGAGCCGATGTCCTCGACCAGGGCCGGATAGACTTGTGGCGGGATCTCCTTTGCCGGGGTCCAACCCGCCAGGGCCGCGACGGTCGCCGGCAAGGCGCGGGGGACCGCGAGGTCGGACACGCTGCGCGACAGCAACATGCCGATAGGGACGATGAAAACCAGGATGAGGAAGACGACGAGCGGGAGGATGAGGCCGATCGCGCGAAGCTGGGCGGCCCGCTGCGATCGCTTCAGGTCGCGCCACAGACGATCATGAGGTTCCGACGCCGACACGCTCCCGAAGGAAACCGCTGCGGATGCCGGCGCGGCCATGTTCACTGCGCGGCCCAGGCGTCGAAGCGCTTGCTCAAAGCATCGTAATGATTGACCCAGAACTGCGCGTCCGACCGCACCGCCTGCGCCATGTTACTGGGCAACGCCGACAGGTTGGGACGCAGCTCCGCCGGCACGAGGGCGACAGCCTCGCTATTCGGAACCGAGATCGCGAGCGCGTCGCTCAACACCGCCGCTGGTTTGGCATCGGAGGCGTAGTTCAGGAACTTGTAGGCAATGGCCTCGTGCTTGCTCCCTGCCAGCACCGCCCAGTAGTCGGTATGCGTGATGGCGTCCTTGCGGGTTGTACCGAAGTCCGTCTTCTGCGTGCGATTGAAGAAATAGATACCGTTGTCGTAAGTCGCCGACATCACGGTCTCGCCCGACGCCAGCAACTGCCGGGATTGGCCCGGATTCGTCCACCAGATGATGTTGGGCTTCAACTCATCGAGCTTCTTGAAGGCACGATCGACACCGGCGGGTGTCGCCAGCACCTTGTAGACATCGTCCCGCGGCACCCCATCGGCCATCAACGCGATCTCAAGGACATCCTGCGGAGACTTGACCATCGAGCGGCGCCCCGGCCAGGTCTTGGTATCCCAGAAGTCTGCCCAGGATGTCGGCTTGGTCGTCATCTTCGCGTTGTTGTAGGCAAGCGACGTGTTGTAGATCACGGAGGGCAGGCCACACGGCCGGTCCTCGTTCTTGATCACGAATTTGTCGAAGGACGAGATCTTCGCGGTGTCGAGATGCGCGAAGATGCCTTCGTCGCACCCTTGGATCACCTCGATATCCTCGGCATTCACGACGTCCCAGGTGTTGCCCCCGCCCTCCACCTTGGCACGAACGGCGCCGATCCCCCAGTCGCGATCATCGGACACGACATCGAGCTTGCTCTCCTCGCGGAACGGCTTCACCAGGGTGGTCTTGATGGCTTCGCCCAGGGGACCGCCCTGCAGCGACACCGTCAGATCCGCCGCTGCGGCACGACCGGCGAGAGCCGTGGTGCCTAAGAGAAACGCGGCGATGATTGTTGCGATCCGGTTTCGGCCTCTTGTGCACAGATCAACCATCTCACTCTTTCCTTCGCCACCGTCCGTCGATCGTTAGTCAATCAGGACACGATCACAGGACATTAAACAGCATACATCTTGTACATAATCTTTCGGCGTCAAAGTGCTGTCAAGAACAAGCCGGATCCCGGTGCTCCCGGAGTGCGGAAAGATTCCGCACGCCGCCCGGTCGTGAGGCATCGTGCCTGATTAGAGCGCCGAGTGGGTCTGGATGGGCCGGATTGCATCAGCGGTTCGGGCCGAGCAAGTGCCCCCACTTGCGTCGAACCTCCTCCGCCTGGCCCGGAGTGAGCGCAGAAGCACGCGGGTAGCTTTCCAGGTGCTGGAAAGGAATGCAGGCGTCGATGATCATCTTCGAATTCGACGTAAGACCGATGTCGCGCGCGGCTGCGGGAATGCGCGGATCGAGCGATGAGCTCCAGGCGTTCCGGATGATATCGACATCTTCCGAGGGCTCAGCGCGGGTGGTCACCGCCCACATGACGTCGGCGAGGCTGGAGGGATCGACATCGTCGTCCACCAACACGACGATGCGGCCCATGTAGCTGTTCGCGGCCGCGATGAGCCCCGCCCGTTTGGCATGGCCGGCGTAGCGCTGCTTCAGCGCGATCACGGTCATCAGTTGCGAGACGTGCTGCCAGGCGCCGACAATATCCGCGACACCGGCCGCCTCGAGGTTGCCCCAGATCCCGGCGGCCCGCAGCGGCAGGCCGAAGTGGAAGCGCGGCGGCTTCAGTGGCGGCGAGCCGAGCAGGATCGGGTCGTTTCGATGGTGAACAGCTTCCACGGTCATCACGGGAGCCGGCCGCTTGTCGGCCGCATAGTAGCCAGTGAACTCGCCGAACGGACCCTCGGGAAGGCTGACGGCCGGGAACGGCTGCAGATACCCTTCGAAAACGATCTCGGCCTTGGCCGGAATGGGCAAGCCGGTGAGGGGTCCCGGATGCACCTGCAGCGGACGCCCGCGGATCGCGCCGGCAAAATCCAGTTCAGAGGCCCCCTCGGGGAGGTATTCGAAGCCGGCGACGAACAGCGACGGATCCTCGCCGTGGACGATCGCGATCGGACAGGGTTCGCCACGATCCCAGTACTTGCGGGAGATCATGGCCCCGTGCCGGCCGTTGTGATCGAACTGCACCGTGACGCGGTTATGGCCGTGGACCTGCACCCGATAGATCGAGCAGTTGACCCACCCCGTGTCCGGGTCGCGTGTCAGCACGACGCTTCCGGAGCCGATATAAGGCCCGCCGTCCCCGTGGTGCCAGATCGGGGCCGGGAACGTGGTGATATCGACCGCCTCCCCGACCATCGCGTTTTCCAAAAAGGCGGCTGAGCCGACCGTCTCCGGCGCGATGGGCTTGATCTCGGTTCTCTTGCTTTTCCAGGCTTGCAGGGCTTGCAGCGGCGACAGGTCGGCGTCGAGGCCAAGTGCGAGCGCTGCGCGCGAGGCGCTCACCGTCGTGTTGGTGAAGATGCGGTGGCCAGCGGGATAGCCGGGAATCTTGTCGAACAGCAGGGCCGGCCGATGTTCGCTGCCGGCCGCGACCTCCGTGATAGCCCCGATCTCGTGCTCCAGCGCCGCCCCTTCGATCTTGCGCAGGTCGCCCCGTTTCTCGACAAGCTCGATGAAGTCGCGAAGATCGTCGTATTCGACAGCCATGGTGCCTCCTAAATACTGGTGGAGCTCCCGGGAGATGCCGGGGCGTTAGGGTCCCAGCCGCTCCTTGCGGGTCGGACGCCCGGCTTGTGGGTAGGCGGCGACGAGGCTGTCGGTCAGCCGCGCGAGCGTCGCGAACAGCGCATGCAGATCCGCCGGCGCCACGCCGCTTTTCGCAGTGGCGTTCACGGCTGCGGCGCGGCGCAAGAGCGCGTCGCGCATCGCAGTGCCTTCTGGCGTTAGGAAGATATTCACCCGGCGCCGGTCCTCCGCGCTGCGCACGCGCGTGATGAGCGTTTTCTTTTCGAGCTCGTCCAGGATGGTGGTGGAGGATGCGGTCTCGATGCCGACACGTCGCGACAACTCGGTCTGCGTCAACCCGTCCTCGGCCCACAGGCTATCGAGGTGAACGAACTGTCCGAACGAAATGCCCTCCTGGGCGAGTTCGAGGCGAAGCGCGCGACTGAAGGCCATGTGGGCCAGCCTCAGCCGCTTGCCGATCCCGATGTCGTAGTCTGTTCCCACGGACGCCCTTTCGCGCAGCCGACTTATGCCGCGGAGGCGGTCTGCTTTTCGGCCCGGCGGGCAAGCTTCCAGGGCGCGAAATGCGGATCGAGCTTGAACAACCTCTCCGCATTGCCGCCCAGGATCGCCCGTTTCCCGGCTTCACCCACGAAGGGCAAGTCATAGATCGTGCTGGGCAGATCCATGTCCCAATGCGGATAATCGGACGAGTAGAGCAACTGGCTCTCGGCCTTAATCATCTTGAAGGTGAGCTCAAGCGCCTCGCGATTGTCGACCATTTCCATCGGTTGCGAGGTGTAGAACATCTCGCGCATGTATTCGCTCGGCTTTCGCTTCAGCAGCGGCGCGTCGGAGCTGCGCATCATGAACTCGTTGTCGAGGCGTTGCATCAGGAAGGGCACCCAGGCGAGGCCGCTCTCTATCCACACCGTCTTCAGGCGCGGAAAACGCTCCGGCATACCGTTCACGAGCCAGTTCGTCATGTGCACCATGTTGTGCCAGACGAAGCCCAGCGCATGAACCGCGATGAAGCGGTTCATCAGCGCCGTGGACTTGTCGCCCCACGTGTAGGCCGCGTGGAAGCCGAGCGGCAAGTTCCGCTCCTGCAGCGCGGCATAGACTTTCATGTAGGCGTTGTCGTGCACGCTCTTGTAGTGCGTCGAGGTGACCATGAAGCCGATCACGCCCTTGCGGTTGCCGAACTCCTCGACGACCTTGAGGCAGGCGTCCGGATCGTTGAACGGAAGGTAGAGCATCGAGGTGAGGCGCGGCTCCTCGGCCAACACGTTGTCGCAAAGCCATCGGTTGTAGGCGCGGGCCAGCGCGGTCTCGACCTCCACGCGCGGACAGGTGGCGATGTTCAGCATCGGGGTGGGGAACATGCAGGCCATGTCGACGCCCATCGAATCCATCCAGCGTCGCATTAGGGTGATGTCGCGATGGATCGTGGCCGGCACCGTTTCACGCTTGCGCAAGGGATAGCGGGTCACGCGGCCCGTCATCTCCTGGTACGAGCCGTCGATCGAAGTGACGCCGCCCCGCGACATACCCTGGTACTTGGCTTCCTGGCGCAGGACGGGGTCATCGATATATTCGGCGATCTCCTGGAACGCCTCCGTCTCGTAATGATGGGAGTCGACGTCGACGATGAGAAAATCCTCATAGCTGCGCGCAAAGGCCTGCTGCCTCGCGTGGTCGAGGTGAACTTCGGTGTCGAAGCCCTCGCGCGAGGGCTGGAAGAGGTGGCTCCCTTGGGTCGAGGTCATCCCATGCGCTCCTGATCTCGCGCGCCTTGGCGCCGCTTGTTCGATCCCATCGTGGTCATCGCCTGCCAGGCCGCAAGCTCGAAGACTTCGATCCCCGCGCCCTCGAGCAGGGCTGTGCTGGCGATCACGGCGTCTGTGGCGGCGAGGCGGTTGTTGCCGGCGGACAGGTCGGTCGGCAGGTCGGCCTGAGCCCGCAGGGCCAGCAGGCGTGCGGCCGTGATCATCAGGTCCGCCATCAGGCGCTCGGGCACTGCGTCAGCCTGGCTCTCGTCGAGGACATCGGCGCAGCCTCGCAGGAAGCGCGCTCCAAGGTCGTCCAGGCTCTCGATGCGGTCGGCCACGAGCTCAGATGTCGACATAGACGCCTCCCTCGCGGGCCACCACATCGAACTTCCTCAGCTTCAGCCGGGAGTCGATGACATGCTCGCCCGTGCTGAGGTGGAACTCGTAGCCGTGCCACGGGCAGACGATGTGCATGTCGTTCTCGTCGAAGCACTGGCCGACGAACAGATCGCCGACGATTCGGTCCTCGACCTGCGGAAGACGAATGCCTTCGCAGGCGGGACCGCCCTGGTGCGGGCACAGGTTGCGGTAGGCGTAATAGGCATCGCCGTGCCGGATCACGCCGATCTCAAGGCTACCGTGGGTCATGATCCGCACCTGCCCGTCGGGCAGTTCGTCGGACTTGCAGACAAAATGCTCAGCCATTCGCGACCTCGAACAGTTGGGTGTCTCAATGCTATGGTACCTTAGCATTGTGTCAATTCATTACGACCGACGCAAGCGCGCGTTGAATGTCGCGTTGACATTTTAGCAATGGCGTTGGAATTTTAGGCCACCTTCGGTGAGGATGACGGCCAATGAGCGAGACTTTGTCGCGAACCAATCTTTCGCGTGAGCACAGCGTGAAACGCGTGTTCCATCCCATGGCGCATCCCAACGACATGGATGCGATGCCGCCGCGCGTGATCTCACGCGGCGAGGGCGTCTACGTCTTCGATGACGCGGGCCACAAGACCGTCGATGCTGGGGCTGGCCTTTGGAACGTGAACCTCGGCTACTCCAATCACGCCATCAAGGAGGCGATCGCCTCGCAGCTCGAGGAATTGCCCTACTACTCCGCCTTCAAGGGCTCGACCAACGAGCGCCTGATCGAACTCAGCCACACGCTGGCCGAGTGGCTCGAGCCCGAGAACATCAAGCGCTTCTTCTTCACCTCGGGCGGCTCAGATTCGGTCGAGACCGCCCTCAGGCTGGCCCGGCAGTTCTGGAAGCTGCAGGGACAGGGAGATCGCATCAAGTTCCTGTCCTTGAAGCGCGGCTATCACGGCACCCATTTCGGCGGCGCCTCGGTCAACGGCAATTCGACCTTCCGCCGATCCTATGAGCCGCTGCTTCCCGGATGTTTCCACGTTGCAGTGCCGTTCGATTACCGCAACGTCTTCGGGGTGTCGGACGCCGAACGGCTCACCGATCTTTGTTTGGCGGCGCTTGAGGATGAGATCCAGTTCCAGGGCGGCGACACGATCGCGGCCTTCATTGCCGAGCCTGTGCTTGGCGCCGGTGGTGTGATCGTTCCGCCGCCGAACTACTGGCCGCGCCTCAAGGCGTTGCTCGATCGCTATGGCATCCTTCTGATCGCCGACGAGGTCATCACCGGGTTCGGTCGCACCGGCAGCTGGTTTGGTTGCCGCGGATGGGGGGTCCAGCCTGACCTGATGTGCCTCGCCAAGGCCCTCACCTGCGGGTATTTCCCGCTCGGCGCTGTCGCAATCGGCGAGCGCGTCGAGCGCGCCTTCAAGGCCGACAACTCGGCCATGGGCACCATCTCCCACGGCTATACCTATTCGGGACACCCCGTCGGCTGCGCGGCGGCCCTCGCGTGCCTGCGTGAAACGGCAGCGCTCGACGTCGTCACCACGGCCCGTCGGGAGGGAGACTACCTCCTGGCGGCATTCAGGGGGATGGCAGACCGCTTCGAGACGATCGGCAACGTCCGAGGCAAGGGGCTGATGATGGCGATCGAGGTGGTGTCCGACCGGGCCGTCAAGACCCCGGCCGGCAAGACCTACATGGCGGCCCTCGCCAAGGCGACCTATGAGGCTGGCGCGCTGGTCCGCGTTCTCGGCCACACCATCATCCTGTCGCCGGCTCTCGTGATCAAGCGGCACGAGTGTGACGAGATCGTTGCGGCCCTCCAGGCAGCATTCGCAGCCGCGTCCGGCGATCCTGCCAGTTGATTGAAGGCCGGAAGGTGGGTGGCACGGATTGCATGGCAGGCGGCCGCTTTGTATCTGCTCTGCCCGAGGGTATGGGCTAGAGCTGTCGCACCCTCCCCCTTCCACGGGCTGCAATGAAGACCGCCAAGTCCACGATCAGGCTTCTGACCGAGTTCTCCGTCGCGGCGCCGGAACTCGGCGTCAGCGAACTCGCGCGGCGTCTCGATCTCGACAAGGCCACCGTGCACCGCCTGCTACGAACCCTGGCCGAAGGGGGCATGGTGGAGCAGGACGCCACCACGAAGCGATATCGCCTGGGTCTCGCCGTCCTGGGTTTGGCGGCCGTGCGGCTTCGGGCGTTCGGCTTCCTCGAGCTTGCGACGGAGGACATGACCCAGCTACGCGATGATCTGGGCGAGAGTGTCGCCCTGCACGTGCGAGAAGGGTATGACGTCGTGTGCGTTCAGTTCGTCGAAGCGTCGCACCCGCTCACCGTCCGCTTCGTCCTCGGCGAACGTTCGCCCATCCACCTCACCGCCCCGGGCCTGCTTCATCTGTCTGAGATGCCGGACCTGCAATGGGCCGCCTTGGTGGAGGCCGCGGTCCGCGCGAATCCAAACCTGCCGGGCGAAACTCCCGAGTCGCTGGCCGAGCGGATCGACCTCGCCCGCCAGGATCTGACGGCCGTGTCGGACCAGACGTTTCAGAAAGGCGTGCGCGGCATGGCGACGTCGATCCGCGACATGAACGGGGCGTTCGTCGGCACGCTCAGTGTCGTGGCGCCAACGAGCCGGCTCTCGCTGGCCGAGCTGCGCCGCCGCCGGCCGGACCTGATGACATGCGCCCAGCGGATCGGCAGCAAGCTGCGCCGCATGTGAGTGTCACACCGCATCCAAGCGACGCCGGCCTGAGCCTGGACGTCAAGGCGTGACTGTCTCGCTCACCTTGATGAGCTTGGTCGCCATATAGGCTTCCATCGCCTCGCTACCGCCTTCCGACCCGTAGCCCGAGTCCTTGACGCCGCCGAACGGCACTTCGGGAAGCGCCAGCAGGTTGGCGTTGACGCTGAGCATACCAGCCTCGACCCGCGCACCAAGCCGCGCGATCGTGTCGCTCGACCGGGTGAACGCGAAGGCGGCCAGCCCATAGGGCAGCCGGTTCGCTTCCCCGATCGCCTCGTCGAGGTTCTCGAACGAACGCATCAGAGCCAGCGGGCCGAACGGTTCCTCGTTCATGGCCCGCGCCGTCAGCGGCACCTCGCCCAGGACCGTGGGCTCGAAGAAGTAGCCCGCATTGCCGTGACGGCGCCCACCGGTCCGCACCGAGGCGCCCTGGTCCACAGCGTCCGCGACCATCGCTTCCATCGCCTGCAGGCGCCGTGCGTTGGCGAGCGGGCCCATGGTGGTCGCGGGATCCAACCCGTTGCCGAGCCGCAGCGTGCTGGCCTCAGCCACGAAGCGATCCATGAAGGGGGTGTAGACGGATTGCTCGACCACGAACCGCGTCGGGGCGATGCAGATCTGGCCGGCATTGCGGAATTTTGCCACTGCCATGGCCTTGGCGGCAGCATCGAGATCGGCATCCGCGAAGACCAGCACAGGTGCATGGCCGCCGAGTTCCATCGTGGCCCGTTTCATGTGCTGACCCGCCAGAGCCGCCAACGACTTGCCGACCGCGGTGGAGCCAGTGAACGACACCTTGCGGATCGCCGGATGGGCGATCAGTGCGCCTGAGATCGCGGCGGGATCGCCGAACAGCAGGTTCAGCACGCCGGCCGGGAGGCCTGCTTCCACAAAAACCCTGACGAGTTCCGCGACGCAGCCCGGTGCCTCCTCCGAGGGTTTTGCGACGACGGTGCAGCCCGCCGCGAGAGCGGCCGCGATCTTGCGCGCCGCCTGGTTCAAGGGGAAGTTCCATGGCGTGAGGACGGCCACCGGCCCCACCGGCACCTTCACCACCATCTGCTGGGTTCCGGGCTCCCGCGCTGGAATGATGCGCCCATAGGTGCGCCGACCTTCCTCGGCGAACCAGTCGATCGTGTCGGCCGCGACGCCGACCTCCGCTTTGGCTTCGCCGAGCGGCTTGCCTTGTTCCAGGGTCATGCGGCGGGCGATCTCCGCGCCGCCCGCCCGGAGCAGGGACGCCGCGGCACGGAGGATCTTGGAGCGCTCGTAGGGCGACACATCCCGCCATCGGCCGAAGGCTTCACGCGCGGCAACGGCAGCGCGTGCGACGTCTGCCGGCGTCCCCCAGGCGACCGTGCCGACAGCATCTCCGGTCGCCGGATTGAGGACCGGTCGGGTGCTCCCGTCGGCACTCTCAACCCATGCCCCGTCGATGTACAGGCGGATCGTGTCTGCGTCAGCGCTTGCGGGATCGTGGGTCACTGGTGTCCTGCCTCGTCGAGTCGGGACCGACCCGACATCAGCATATGATTACATCTTGAACATAACTTGCCAAATTGAGAATGGCGATGCTCAGGGCCAGATGGCTTCGACGATGCCTGCGGCTGAGAGGCCCTGGCAGCCGGCCGCGATGATCGTCTCGAGATCGGCGCGATCCTCTTGCCGGACCGGGGTGTCGAGGGTGGCAACGTATTGCGCGAGGTGGATCCGCAGGACCGCCTCGATCGTGCTGAGTCGCGCGGGCAACTTGGACGCTTCCGCCGCGGCCGTAGAGACGATCAGCTTCTGCTCCATCCGCTCGGCCTCGAGTTCCGTGGCCAGAACACGTTGGTAGAAGGCGGTTGCTCCCTCGTCCTCTCCAATGGCGCCACCTGGCTTCGCGGTGCGTCGGGCGGCCCGGATCGGTCGCACCACGCCGTCTTGCCATCCCCGCGCCTTTGTCAGAACGGCGGCGAAACAATCGGTGTCGAGCGCGGGTCCACCGGAGAGGCTCCACCACAGGCAGAAGAGAAGCAGGTTGATGTCGGCGCCTAGCCGGTCCTGCAGGGCCAGACAGGCCGCCTGCACGCCCGACTTCCCATAGGTCGTGGAGGAAAAGGTCCAGAACTCGTCTGCGCTCGCTACGCTCATGCTTGTCCGCCGCCGGTCTTTGTCCGCACCCGAACAGCTTAAGCGTTGCCCCAACGGCTGGACAGTCCCGTTGCAACATCATATACAATATGAAGCTATATTCGATGTCCGTCACTGTGCGGCGTTACGAAAGAAGCCGATGGACTACCCTGAAGGATCGGCGCGGGCGCGGCTGGAACTGGCTCTCGGTCGCATCGCTGATAGCTCAGGTGAAGGCGCCCGAGCCTGCCTCACGGTTTACGCCGAAGTCGCTCGACATGCCGCAGTCGAGGCCGACGATCGTGCCGCCGCCAACCGGCGCCTCAGCCCCATCGACGGCTGGCTCGTGACCGTGAAGGACCTGTTCGACATTGCGGGCGAGGTCACGCGCGCCGGTTCCAAGGCGATTGCTCAGGAAGGCCGGGTGGCGGTTCGGGATGCCGAGGTGGTGCGCCGTGTCCGTGCTGCCGGCGCCATCATCGTGGCCAAGACCAACATGAGCGAGTTGGCCTTTTCCGGGGTCGGAACGAACCTCCATTACGGCACGCCAGCCAACCCGCTGGATCGCATGCGTGTTCCCGGCGGATCTTCGTCCGGCGCCGCCGTCGCCGTTGCAGACGGCTTCTGCGACGTCGCGATCGGCTCCGACACCGGCGGCTCGGTGCGTATTCCCGCGGCTCTCTGCGGGCTGGTCGGCTTCAAGCCGACGCAGGCCCGGGTTTCTCGGGCGGGCGCATTCCCCCTGTCCAAGACCCTCGATGCCGTGGGACCGCTCGCGAAAGACGTCGCAGCCTGCGCCGCCGTCGACGCCGTGCTCTCGGGCGAGGAACCCGCCGACCTTTCGACCGGGACCCTGGCGGGACTTCGCATCGGCGTCGTGCAGGGGTTCGTGCTGGACGGTCTCGACAGTGCGGTCGCTCAGGTTTTTGCCGCGGCGCTGGTGGCGCTCGATCGTGCAGGCGCGACGCTTGCAGAGGTGGCGCTCCCGCAGTTCGAAGCCATGCGGACCTTGAATGCCCGCGCCGCCATCACGCCCGCCGAGGCGCTGGTGGTGCATGGGGCGCGGTTCGAGGCCGGGGCGGCCTTCGACCCATTTATCTGCGCGCGACTGGAGCGGGCCCGGGCCATCGCGGCGGCAGACCTGGCCGAGACACGCGCAACCCGAGGCGCCTTGATGGAGAGCCTCGGGCGCGAGCTGAACGCCTTCGACGTTCTGGTGATGCCGACCGTTCCGATTCTGGCGCCAACGCTGGCCGAGGTCGAGGACGCGGAGCGCTTCAACGACCGCAACCTCCTGCTCCTCCGTAACACCACGGTCGCGAATTTCTTTGATCTGCCGGCTGTGTCGCTGCCCCTCACGCCGGGCATCGGCTTCAGCGTGATGATGCGCTCGGGAGAGGACCGCCGCGTCCTGGCCGTGGCGCGCGCGATGGAAGCCTGCTTCGCGGCCTCCGGCGAAATCCACCCTGGCGCAAAGCGCCGAACCAAAGGTGATCTCTCTTGATCCACGTCCGCTCATTCGACGCGAGCGCCGTCACCCATCTGACCATTGCGGGATGGACCGGACGCAACCAGGAAGCGCTGGAAAAGCACATCCGCGAACTCGAAGACCTCGGCGTCCGACGTCCCGCCTCGACCCCGATCTTCTATCGCGTCGCCGCGCAGCTGCTCACCACCGATGACGCGATCGAAGTACTGGGCGAAGCCTCGAGCGGCGAGGCGGAACCGGTCCTGGTCGCGCTCGACGGGGAGCTCTGGGTCGGGGTTGGGTCCGACCATACCGACCGCAAGGCGGAGACGTTGGGCGTGACCCTGTCGAAGCAGCTCTGCGCAAAGCCGGTCAGTGCCCAGCTCTGGCGCTACGCCGACGTGTCAGACCGCTGGGACGACCTGGAACTCCGCTCCTATGCGGTGATCGATGGGCAGCGCAGCCTCTATCAGGAGGGCACGTTGCGCAGCATGCGGCCGCCAATGGAGCTGATGCATCTGTCGGGTCGCCAATCGATGCCCGACGGCGCCGCCATGTTCTGCGGCACGCTTGCGGTTCACGGCGGCATCCGTCCGGCCGAACGCTTCGACGTCGAGCTCAAGGATCCCAAGACCGGGCAGACCCTGACGGCCGCCTACGCCATCCATTCCCTGCCCGACAGAGGCTGACCTCATGACCAACCCGAAGCTTCACAAGGAATTCCACAAGCTCGACCTCGAGGATGGCTGGCAGACGCCGCCGGGCTACCCCGCCGGTATCAAGGAGAAGATCATCTCGGGCAGTCTCGACGAGCCGGGCGGCACGGGCAACCGCACACGCCTCCTCCGTTTCGACCCCGGCGTCTACACCACCGCGCCCTTCGTCCATGTCTACTGGGAGGAAGTGTTCCTGCTTTCGGGCGATCTGATCGTCGGCAATGACGAGCAAGGCCAGGGGGGCACAAAGTTCGAGGGCTATACCTACGCGGTGCGCCCGCCGGGCGCCTTTCACGGGCCGTTTAAGTCGGACACAGGCTGCCTGCTGCTCGAGACCCACTATTTCTGACCCGATCACCTGTCACTCAGCTGAAGTCCCGCCCGATGTTGAAGCTCGCCGTTCCCGACCTGATCTCCAATTCCTACTTCCCCGCGGAAGCGGCGATCGAGCTTGGCTTCTTCAAGCGAGCCGGGCTCGACGTCTCGCTCGACCTCGTGTTTCCAGTCGACCGCGCCTACCGCATGTTGCGGGACGGCGAGGTCGATATCGTGGCAGGGTCCGCTCACTCGGCGCTGGCGGCCTTTCCCGGCTTTGAGGGCGTCAAGCTGCTCTGCGCTCAGGCGCAGGGCATGTACTGGTTCCTGGTGATGCGCGCTGACCTCAAGGCAGAGCGGGGAGATATCGCCGCCGTCAAGGGTAAGCGCATCGGCGCGGCGCCTTGGGTCGATATGGGATTGCGTCAGCTCCTCGTCGAAGGTGGGATCGACGCGGAGCGGGACGGTGTCACGATCATGCCGGTTCCCTCTCAGCCCGGCCAGACCGTCAACTTCGGCCTGAATGCCGCCAAGGCCCTGCAGGACGGCCTGATCGACGGCTTCTGGGCCAACGGCATGGCGGCGGAAGTGGCGGTGCGTGGGGGGATCGGCACGGTCGTTCTCGACGTGCGCCGGGGCGACGGGCCGTCCGGCGCCTTTGGCTACACCTTTGCGTCGGTCGCGGCCCGCTCATCCTGGATCGACGATCATCCCACGGAGGCCGAGGGAATCGTGCGCGCCATCGTCGAGACCCAGGCTGCACTCAATCAGGATGTGGAGCTTGCGGGTCAGGTCGGGCGCAGCCTGTTCCCGGACGCACAGGCGGCGCTGATCACCGATCTGATCCGCCGCGACCTGCCCTTCTACAACGCGGCCATCTCGCGGGAGACGGTGGCCAGCATGAGCCGGTTCGCGCGGGACCGGGACATTGCCCAGGCGGAACTGCGCTACGAAGATGTCATCAGTCCCCGACTGGCGGCGTTGTGGGCCTGACGGACGGTCGTGCCCTTCACGCGCCTTCGCCGCGTCATACCGCCCAAGGCTTACGCGCCTGAGCGTTTCGATCGGTCGTTCCGGGCAGCGAGCTTGAGCTCGGCGACCGCGTATTCGCTGTTGCGCGAGAGTTTCGCAAAGGTGGCATGGGCCGCTGACAGGTCGGCGGCCGACACGCCGACAAAAAGCAGGTCGTTGATCTTCCGCACGAACGGAGCGACCTTCTTCACCGATTCTTCGCCCTCGGCGGTGAGGCTCACGAGGATGCTGCGCCTGTCCTCGCTCCCCGGACGTTTGTCCAGCAGACCCTTGCGGCTGAGGCGGCCGACCTCGGTCGTCACATGCGTCGGCGCCAGCTGCACGTAGCGGGCAAGCTCCTTGACCGTCACGCCCTCGTCGCCTTGCCGGTAGGCGACACCGATCAGGACTGCAAACTGCGACCCTGTCAGGCCGATCGCCCGACCAAAAGCCTCCCGGCACATGGAAAGTCGGCCCAGAACTTTGACGAACAGATAGATGACTTGACGGAAGTTGTCGTCCTTGCCGGCCACCAGGAGATCAGCGCTGGAAACAGTGAGCGGCGGCGAAAAAGCAGCCTTGGACTGAGCCTTGCTCCTCCCCTTCGACGCCTTCGGTGCGTCCTGCTCGTCAACGACGTCCATGTTTGATTACAGCCCCCAAAGGCGTTCCGATCGCTCGGTCGAGGGCCCACATTTAAGGATGGGCCGGCGAGCGTCAACAGTGCGGCAGTCGCACCCCAATACAAGGCTGTTGACCACCCGACCATCATCGGAGAATGTACAACATGTACGGATTATGCCCGCTCCAGCCGCCTATCGCGTGAGCGGCAGCCAATTGGGCGATTTGTCCGGCTCTGGAGCATGTCGATGTCCTCTTATGCTGCGGCGTTACCGACCCGGCGCACCCTCTTTTACGGGGGCGAGTGGCACGAGGCAGCCGGACACATCCAGGCCGACAGCATCAACCCCGCCTCGCAGGAGAGTCTGGGGCCGGCGGCCGTGGCGGGTGCCGCAGATGTGGATGCCGCAGTCACCGCGGCTCGCGCCGGGTTCAAGACATGGCGGCACGTCAAGCTGGTGGAGCGCGCCGCGATCCTGCGGGAAGCCGCGCGGATTTTCCGGGCCAACGCCGAGCGCATCACGCTGACCGACTCGGCCGATTCCGGCGGCCCCTACAAGCGCATGATCCGCGATGCCGAGGGCGGCGCGGCAACCTTCGAATATTTCGCGGGCCTCGCGACCGAGATGAAGGGCAGCACAATCCCGTTCGACACGGGATCGCTGAACTACACGATGCGCGAGCCTCTCGGGGTCGTCGTGCGCATCAACGCCTTCAACCATCCGTTTCTCTTCGCGGCCCAACGCGCTGCCGCACCGCTGGTGGCCGGCAACGCCGTCATCATCAAGCCGCCCGAGCAGGCGCCGCTCTCCACGCTCCTCATGGCCGAGCTGATCGGTCACCTGTTCCCGGCCGGCGTGTTCAACGTGCTGACCGGGCGCAGGGAGTGCGGGGAGGCGCTGGTGGCCCATCTCGGTGTGGCAAAGGTCGGGTTGATCGGCTCGGTGGAGACCGGGCGTGCCATCGCCCGCTCGGCCGCCGATACGCTGAAGAAGGTCAGCCTCGAACTCGGTGGCAAGAACGCCCTGATCGCCTTTCCGGACGCCGATCCCGCCAAGGTCGCGGCCGGGGCCGTGCAAGGCATGAACTTCACCTGGTGCGGCCAATCCTGCGGGTCGACGTCCCGGATCTTCCTGCATGAGGATCTCCACGACGCTGTCGTGCCACGGATCCTCGCGGCCATCGGCAAGCCCGTCTACGGGCCGCCCACCGATCCGGCGACCGACATGGGCTGCCTGGTCAGCGCCGAGCAGCGCGACAAGACCGAGCGTTACGTCGGCTACGGCCTCGCGGATGGCGCGACCCTCGTGGCGGGCGGCACGCGTCCGGATGACCCGGCTGCGGCCAACGGGTTCTTCTATCCGCCGACGGTCTTTGTCGATGTCCGCCCCCACATGCGCATCGCCAGGGAGGAGATCTTCGGTCCCGTGATGTCGATCATTCGTTGGCGGGACGAGGACGAGATGTTCGAGGCCGTCAACGGCTCCGAGCTGGGTCTGACCGCCTCGATCTGGACCCGCGATCTGTCGACCGCGCATCGCGCCGCGGCGCGTGTCGAGGCAGGCTATGTCTGGATCAACGGCAGCAGCACGCATTTTCTTGGCGCCCCATTCGGGGGCTACAAGCAATCGGGGCTGGGTCGCGAGGAATCGATCGACGAGTTGCATGACTGTACGCAGCTTAAGAATGTCAACATCACCTTCTAATCTCTGAGGATCGAGCCTGATCTTGCGCTCTGCTCCGAACGCGAGGCGATAAACGCTCGCACTCTTGCGCCTGGGAACAAACGATATGTCCGACACCGCCGCCTTTCCGACCCTCGAAGGCTTTGACCCGTTCTCTCCGGCGTTTCTCTCGGATCCGGCACCGATGATCCGGAAGGCCCAGGCCACGACCCCGGCCTTCTATTATCCCCCGCTCAGGATGTGGGTGCTGACCGCCTATGATGACATCTGCCGGGCGGCCCGCGATTGGGAAACCTTCTCGTCCAAGGCCATGGGCACGGTGCCGCCTCCAGACGACCTGAAGCACAAGATCCCTGAGACCTTCGTCGACGACCACTACATCGCGATCGATCCGCCCGAGCATACATCCGATCGCACCGCCGTGGCGCGCAGCTTCCTGCCCCGGGAGCTTGCCAAGCAGGAGGTCAACATCCGGCGGATCGCCAACGAGCTGATCAACACGTTCATCGATAAGGGCTCGTGCGACTTCATGCAGGAGTTCTGCTACCCTCTGTCCCTCGGTGTCATCATCGAGCTGCTCGGCGTGCCGCCGGAGCGTGCCGCCGATTATCGCATCTGGACCGAGGACCTGTTCGCCGTTCTGACGCCGAAGTCAAAGGACGCTGTGAGCAAGCCGATGAGCGAGGAGGAACGCCGCGAACGCTGGACCCGGCTCGCAGCCGGCCAGGACTTCTTCGGCGAACTCGTCGAGGAGCGCGCCCGCTGCCCCATGGACGACCTCATCAGCGTCATGCTCACCAAGGACGCGAACGGCAAGCAGGCGGTGCCGTCGCGGCGCATCATCCGCCAGATCAATGAACTGGTGGCGGCCGGCAATGACACCACCGCCAATCTTATGGGTCAGATGCTGCTGTTCCTGGCCGAAAATCCGGAGCAGGACGCCGAGGTCCGCGCCAACCCCGACCTGTTGCGCGACGTGGTCGAGGAGACGCTTCGCCGCCGCGGCACCTCGCCGGGCCTGTTCCGGATCACGAAAAAGGATGTGGAGATCGGCGGCGCCACGATCCCGGAGGGATCGCTGGTCTGGCTGCTCTACATCGCGGGGGGGCTCGACGAAACGCGCTTCCCCGATGCGGAGCGGTTCGACATCCATCGGCCCAACAAGGAGAAGCACCTCGCCTTCGGGCATGGTCGCCACTCCTGCCTGGGCAACCCGTTGGCGCGGCTCGAAGCCCGAGCCGCCTTCGAAGAATTGTTCAAGCGCATCCCCGACATCCGGATGACGCCCGGCCAAACCCTCGACTACCTGCCCGCCATCACCGTGACGACCCTCAACCACATGAAGGCCGAATGGACGCCGAAGAGCGCGTGACCGGGCTGATGGGCCGGGCGATGGCTCAAGACGCCGAACTGCCGCTGCTCGTCGAGCATGCAGTTTTCGAGACGCCGGACATCCTCGTGCTCGACCTCGTTGCCGCCTCGGGAGCGGATCTCCCGGCCTGGGACCCCGGCGCCCATATCGACCTTGTGCTCGCGTCGGGGCTGGTTCGGCAATATTCGCTCTGTGGCGACCCTGCGGATCGTGGTCGATACAGGGTCGCGGTGCAGCGGGAGGCGGCAGGCCGCGGGGGTTCGATCGAGATCCACAACTTGGCGATGCAGGGGAGCAGCGTCGCGACGCGCGGCCCGCGCAACCATTTCGCGCTGGTGGAGGCGCCGTGCTACCTGTTCGTGGCGGGCGGCATCGGGGTCACCCCCATGCTGCCGATGATCCGGGCCGCGGAACGCGGCGGACGGCCGTGGCGCCTCGTCTATGGCGGACGCTCCCGCGCCACGATGGGGTTCCTTTCCGACATCGGCGGGCGACGGGGCGGCGAAACGGATCTTCTTCCGCAGGATGAGTGCGGTCTACCCGACCTGCACGCCCTGCTGTCCGGGCTTGACGACCAAACACTCGTGTATGGCTGCGGTCCGGGCGCGATGCTGACCGCGCTCGAAGCCGCTGCCGCAAGCCTCGGCCTGTCCGAGAGGCTCCATATCGAGCGCTTTGCCGCTCCGGAAATCACGCCGCACCATGACATGGACCGGCCGTTCGAGGTCGAGCTACGGCTCTCAGGACTGGTCCTGCAGGTTCCGGCCGACCGCAGCCTCGGCAGTGTCCTGCAGGATGCCGACATCCCGGTCACCTTCTCGTGCCAGGAAGGCTATTGCGGCAGCTGCGAGTGCCTTGTGATCGAGGGTACACCCGACCACCGCGACACGATCCTGAACGAGTCCGAGAAGGCGGAAGGACGGATCATGATGGTCTGCGTCGGCCGCGCGCATTCGCCACGCCTGGTGCTCGAACTCTGACGTCTCCGTCGCGCGCGCTCACGCCTCAGGTGCCGCTTCCGGTCCACCGCGGCGTGCCCGGCATGTCGAGCCCGAACAGGTCGAGGGCACGACCCACGAGGTGGTTCACGATGTCATCGACGCTCTGCGGCTTAGCATAGAAGGCGGGAACCGGCGGCATGATGATGGCACCGGCCTCGGTCGCCGCCGTCATGGCGCGAAGGTGGCCGAGGTGCAGCGGCGTCTCGCGAACCATCAGGACCAGCCGGCGGCGCTCTTTCAGGGTTACATCGGCGGCCCTGGTCAGGAGGCTCGACGTCGTGCCGTAGGCAATTTCCGACAGGCTCTTGATCGAGCAGGGCGCCACGATCATACCAAGGGTTTTGAACGACCCGCTGGCGATCGACGCCCCGATATCCCCGCTCGGATAGGCGACGTCGGCCAAGTCTTCCACCTCCCGCGCCGTCAAGGCGCATTCGAGCGAAGCGGTCAGCTTGGCGGAGCGCGACATCACGAGGTGTGTCTCGAGCCCCAGATCGCGGGCCTTGGTCAGCAACCGGATCCCGAAGATCAGCCCGGATGCCCCGCTGATTCCGACCACGAGCCGCCGCTGCGCTGAATCCGTCACGATGGTTGTCCTGGCATTTGGGTGTCGGGGTCATCTGGCGAGGCGGCGCGGAGCCGGCTCACGAGGACATCGGATGATACAGGGTGGGGCCAACACGACAAAGTTGACAGACATGCGTTATATACAACATGTATATAAAATGCTCGCAAGAGGGCTGGATTCGAGAGGTCGCAGCGATGACCATGCCTGAAAGCCCGTTCCGGGCCGCACGGGGCTCTTCCATCGAACCGCTGGCTGTCGACGATGGTCGATCGTTGCGCGACGCCTACGCGTTGTTTCCGACCGGGGTCGCCATCATCACGGCGATCTCCGGAGGTGAACGCGTCGGCATGACGGTGAGCTCCTTCGCCACGGTGTCGCTGGCGCCGCCACTGGTTTCTTTCAGTGTCGCCCTCAGCGCCAAAGCGCTGGAGGCCTGGACGAGCGTCACCACTTTCGGGGTCAGTATCTTGGCGGACACGCAAGGGGACCTTTCGACCCGCTTCGCCCGCAGCTTGGCCGACAAATGGTCAGGTGTCGCGGTTCGCCAAGGCGAGGCTGCTGGCCTTCCCCTCATCGAGGGGGCATGCGGATGGCTCGAATGCGCGGTCCACGAACGGCAGCCCGGCGGCGACCATGTCACCGTATTGGGGCGGGTCCTGTCGGCCGCGCGAAACCGGGAGGCGGCCGGGCGTCCGCTGCTGTTCTTCGGCGGGGCCTATCGCCTTGTCTCCGCGGAAGGCGGCGATCCGCTTCCGGATGCCGCGATGTGGCTGCACGGCTGGTAAGCCGTCCCACCGAGGGTGTCAGGCCGGGGTAGCCTGGCGCGCAGCGCGGCGGCGCTCGATGTCCTCGATCGTCAACGGAACACCGCCCGTGGCCCAGAAGCCGCTTTGGATCTCGGTCATCGTTAGGAGTACGTTGGGTCGGATCCCCTCCCCACCGACACGGACGAAGGCGTCGGTGATCTCCTGAATCAGTTGGGTCTGCTGCGCCCGCGTGAACGCGCCGGCCACGTGCTGGACCTGAACGAGTGGCATCGAAGTCTCCTGATGGATTGGACTGCTTGCGAGAGGCATGACGGTCAGCTGCGGCGCAGGGAAAGCCGCAACTCGTCGATACGTATCGAGAAGCGCGATCCATCCAAGATCGCGATGGTGAGCATCACGAGCCCGACGAGAATCTCATGGGCGTAGGACGACATGCCAAGCGCATTCAGGCCCGCCTGGAGCAGACAGATGGTCAGAGCGCCGAGGGCGATGCCGCCGGGCCTCCCCGTCCCCCCGGCGAGAGACACGCCACCCAGGATGGCCGCCGTGGTCGCCGGCACTAGCACATTGGCAAGCCCCGTCGGGGCCGCGGAGGCGAGGCTGTAGCCGAGCAGCGTGCCGCAAAGCGCCGCCAGGGCGCCGGAAAAGCCAAAGGTTGCGATCACCAGTGCGTTCGCCGGCACGCCCGCCGACACGGCGGCGCGTCGATCGCTCCCGACCGCGATCAGATCGCGCCCGAGCTTCGTCATGCCGAACACCAGCGCCACGACGACATAGAGTCCCACCGCCACGAGGCTCGGGATCGAAAGGAAGCCGACCAGCTTCCGACCCAGGACGTCGGCGACATCGAGGTTGGGATATTCGATGGAGCGGCTTTCGGTCAGGGCATAGGAGATGCCGAAGAAAATCAGCAGGCCGCCGAGCGTCACGCCGATCGAGGACAGCTTCAGGCGCGTCATCAGCCAGCCTTGCAGCACGCCGGCCGCGAGGCCAATCCCGACCGCGATCAGGAGGCCGAGCCAGGGATTATCCCCGCCGGTCATCACCGCGATGCACCCCGCCATGCCGACCATGCCGGCCACCGACAGGTCGAACTCGCCGATCAGCATTGTCAACCCGACCCCGAGCGCGACGGGGCCGACGGTGCCAAACATCTGGAATAGGCTGAACAGAAGGGAGCTTCCCAGAAGATCGCCCCGGCCCCCGTCCAGGATGAGCAGAAGGACGAGAACCGCCGCGAACACCGCCGCGGGGCGCCGATAGGGCGAGAGGAGATGCAACAGCGGCATGGGTCGGCTCACTTCCGGGCGACAGTGGTCTGCAGCAGGATCACCGACAGGATGATCACCCCGGAGATGAGGTACTGCCATTCCTGCCGGAAGCCGTTGAGGAGCAGGACCACGCGCGTGACCTCGATGACCAGCACGCCGATCATGGTGCGGAGGATGGAGCCGCGTCCGCCCTGGATCGCGGTCCCGCCGACGATCACGGCCGTAATGGCGTCGTAGTCGAAGGTCGCACCATAATCCATGTTGCCTTTGCTGTAGCGGGAGGCGAGCAGCATGCCGGCCACGGCCGCGAAGAGGCCGGCCCACAGGTACGACCCCGCGACCGTGCGCCAAGCCCGGATGCCTGCCGCCTCGGCGGCCCAGCGGCTGCTCCCCACCATCAGCAGGTTGCGCCCGAACACCGTGAAGGACAGGAGGAACTGACCCAGCACGGCAAGCCCGATCAGGAGGATAAACTCAATCGGCAGGCCAAGCAGCTTGCCGCGCAGCACCTCCTGGCCCGCACCGGCAGGCAGAAACAGCGAGGTGCCGGCCGTGCTCCAGGGCGCGATGCCGATGATGAGCGCGAAGGCCGCGATGCTCACCACGATCGGGTTGGCGCCGAACCAGCCGATGACGAGCCCCTGCGCCAGGGCCACCAGCATGCCGAACAGCAGCGAGACCAGGATGGCCGGCAAGATGCCCCACGCCAGCAAGGCCCCCACGAAGACAAGCGTGGTGGCCGACACTGTCGCGCCCAAGCTGAACGACATGATGTTGCCGCCCACCGTGATCAGCGTCATCCCGATGGCGACGCAGCCCACGAAGGCGGCCGAGGTCATCATCGCCATGAGGTTCGCGGTGCTGAGAAAGCCCGGCGAGGCGAGCGCGATGCCGAACAGGGCGACCAGGAAGACGCTCCGCAGGACCAGCATTGCGAGGCTTCCCCAACGGACGCCGGGCCGCGTGCCGCCTGCGGCGGCGGGAGCCGTGATGGTGCCAGACTGGCTCATGACGCCGCGGCCGCCTCGTTGATGCCGTTGCGTGTAAGAGCCGGCGGATGGGTGATGTCGGTGAGGATCGCGTTCATGGTGATCGCCTCCTTTTCGTAGCGGCCGATCAATCGGCCGCGGTAGATGGTCAGGACGATGTCGGCCACGCCGACGATCTCCTCGAGGTCGGTCGAAGTCATCACGAGCCCGAACCCCTGCTCGCAGAAGGACCGCATCAGCCGGTAGATCTCGGCCCGGGCACCGACGTCGACGCCACGCGTCGGCTCGTTCATCAGCAGCACGCCGGGGGTCTGACCGATCGCCCGGCCGAACAGGATCTTCTGCTGGTTGCCGCCGCTGAGATCGCCGATCATCGACCCGAGCCGCCGCTCGTCGACCCCGGCGTCCCGGATCAGCCGCGCCGCCTCTCGCCGAAGCCGGGGCCAGGAGAGCAGGCCGAGGCGCGAGGCGGCCGGAAGCCGCGTCGCGATCACGTTGTCGGCCACGCTCATGCGACCGAAGATCCCTTCCGCAGCGCGGTTCTCCGAGATGAAGTGGATCCCCTGTGCACGGGCGCGCGGAGCCGAGTTGAGCCGCAACGGCCGATCGTCCACCGAGACCCGCCCCGTCGCGAGCTCAAGGCCGGCCAGCGCGCGCAGCACGGTATGGGCGCCCGAGCCGACCTGGCCGGCGATGCAGACGAGGCGCCCGCGAGGCACCGTCATAGAGAATCCATGCACGACGCCGGGCACGCCGAGGTTTTCGACGGCGAGCGCCGGGCGGCCGGTGGCACCCTGCTGTCGACACAGATACATGTCCTCGAAGGAGCGGCCGAGCATCATTTCGATGAGGCCCGCACGATCCACGTCATCGACGGGCTTCGTCACGATGTGACGGCCGTTCCTGAACACGCTGACGCTGTCGCAAAGGCTGAAGACCTCGCCCATCCTGTGCGTGATGTAGATGATCGACCGCCCTTCGGCCTTGAGAGCCCGGACGGCGGCGAAGATGGCCTCGATCTCGGTGTCGGACAGGGTCGCGGTCGGCTCGTCGAGGATGAGGACCCGCGCGTCTCGCACCATCAGCCGCGCGATCTCGACCATCTGGCATTCGCCGATGCTGAGGGTACCGGCCTGACGGTCGAGGTCGTAATGGCCGGCGCCGATCCGGGCGAGCGCGTCCTGCGCGCGCTGGCGGAAAGCGCGACGCCGGTGAAGCAGCGGAACCTGGGCGCTACCCAGCCAGATATTGTCCAGCACCGACAGGCTCGGGATGACGCTGAGCTCCTGGGCGACCTGGGCCAGCCCGAGAGCCTGGGCCTGCGATGGGGAGCGGATGGCGACCGACGTGCCGTCGATTGCGATGCTGCCGGTGTCGGGCCGCTCGATCCCCATCAGGATCTTGACCAAGGTGCTCTTGCCGGCGCCGTTCTCCCCGCACAAGGCGCGGATCTCGCCAGCCTGCAACGTCAGCGACACGTCCTGCAAGGCCGCCACGGCGCCGAAGCTTTTGGAGATGCGGTCTACGGACAGGATCGCTGACAACTCACACCTTCATCGCGGTTGTAGATGCTATACTCGTCACCAATTCACGCACATGCAATATAAACAACACAACCATTCCCGTATAAATACTATATTGTGACTAATTGAACAGGAAATCACGCTTGATCATTTATTACATGTGATCTACTATCTAAAAATATATTTATCCCTGACACGGTGAAAACATGCAGCCACGAAGCGCCCATTGCATCGCCAACGGCATCCGGTTGCACTATCTCGATTTCAGCACCGGCCTGCGCGGCGCCCCGATCGTGCTCCTGCCCGGCATCACGAGCCCGGCGGCGACCTGGGCTTTCGTGGCCGAGCGCCTCGCACAGACGCATCGCGTCGTGGTGCCCGACATCCGCGGGCGTGGCCTCTCCGAAAACCGGCCGGGCCTCGGGTACGGTTTGAACGACTACGCCCGTGACATCCACGGCCTGATCAACGCGCTCCCGATCGAACACCCCATCGTGATCGGCCATTCCATGGGCGCCCGCATCGCCGCCCGGCTCGCCGCGACGCAACCGGGTCTCGCGTCCAAGCTGGTGCTGGTCGATCCCCCGCTGTCCGGACCTGGACGCGCACCCTATCCGACACCGCTGCAATCCTACCTGACCGCTATCGAGGCCGCGTCCCGCGGCGCAAGCGTCGAAGCCTTCCGAGCCTTCACGCCGACCTGGACCGACGAGCAGATCGCACTGCGCCTCGAATGGCTGCCAACCTGCACGGTCGAGGCCGTCACGGAGAGCCACCGGAGCTTCCATACGGAAGACATCTTCCCCGACTTTCCGCGCCTGGAATGCCCGACCCTGTTGGTCCATGCCGCGAAGGCCAAGGTCGTGCCGGCCGAAGAGGCCGCCGAGATCGCGGCCCTGCTGCCCCACGGCAAGGCGATCCCGGTCGAGGCCGGTCATATGATCCCCTGGGACAATCTTGAGGACTTTCTCGCGGTCATGCAGCCCTTCCTGCTCTCGTCCTGACCTTCGGTCCCGGCCCGCCATCCGATGGGCCGGCGCCCGGCCCGTCCGCCGTCAGCGGCCGGGGACACGCATCGCATCGGGCAGCACCACGCCATGCTTCACGATCGGCTCGCCATCGAGGAACAGCGAACAATTGCGCAAAGGAATGTCGAGGTGGCAGTCGGTGTGGTTTGTGCCGCCGATCTCGGTATTCGGCCCTGTCGAGAACATGACGTTGCCGTAGAAGGCCCGTCCGTCCTGCCCCTGACTGAGCGGCGAAGCCGGATGCGTGCCGATGAAGCTCCAGTCGGCCTTCTCGTCGAGCCCCCACCCGATATGGGACACCGCATAGGCCTTCGGGTCGTTGAAACTCCGCATGATGTCGCGCATCATCAGGCCTTCGGTCCCGCCGCCCTGAATGTCGGTGATGTAGCCCGCCTTGATCGTCAGGGCGATCGGCGAAGACGCGTAGCGGCGGAACGGCAGCAGCATGTCGCCGGCATCGATCACCACCGTGCCGTCCACCCCGTCGTTGTCCGCGCCCGTCCACACGAAAGCGCCGGGCCACGCGTCCCAGCGGCCCGGCTCGTCCGTGTAGCCGTATTGGCTGATGGTGCGCATGTTGCCCAGCCGGTAGGTCACGTCCGTGCCGCCCCGCGAGGTGATATGCATGCTCCGGGCGCCTTTCAGCACGCGGCTCGCCGCCTCCACGCGACGCCGGCTCTCCGCTGAGGGCAGCATCCGCGACAAGACCTCGACCGGCTCGAGAACCAGCAGCATGCGCGGGCCCGCGTTCGTGATCTCGGTCTGCTCGTTCGACCAGAGCAGCCCGATGAGATCGATCACCATGTCGGCGCCCTTCAGCGCGTCGATGGCGGCCTGCCGGCCCCGAAGCGAATTGCCCGGACCGAAGAAGCTGCCGGGCCGCTTCCGGATGTTGACGTGGAACGGGTCGGCGCCGAGTTCCTCGGCCGCGACCAGGAAGGCCGCGGCGTAGTCGGCCCGGATTTGATCCTCGGATAGGATGCCGATCCGTTCGCCGGCTTTCACCTTGCAGAGCTCGAGTTCCTTGCGGAACAGCCCCACCATATCGCTGTCGGCCATACCTCTACTCCGCCGCGATCTTGGAAGCAGGCTGATCCGGCGCGAACACGCGGCCGGCGGATGCATCCCCCTTGGGGAGATCGAAGAGGCCGTTCGGAAGGCCGTTGATGTAGGCGATCACCTCTGGGCTCGCCACCACATCGGCATATTTCGCATTCATGTCGCACAGATTGACGGCATGGGACGCCTGCGAGCGGTCGGCGCAGCCGTCCTCGACCACCGTCACCCGGTAGTTGGAGCTGAAGGCGTCCACGACCGTGGCGCGCACGCAGCCAGACGTCGTCGTGCCGGTCACGAGCACGCTGTCGCATTTCAGATGGACGAGATAGTCCATCAGCGGCGTGCCGTGGAATGCGCTCGGCTTCTGCTTGCCGATCACGAGGTCCTGCGGGCCGGGCGCGATGTCGGGAACGATGATGTTGCTACGCAGGGTGGCAGGCGCGAGGCCGAGATAGTCCTTGTTGACTCGGCTGTTCTTGTAGGCCCAGGCCCCCTGATCCCAAGCGTCGCTGCGCCGGACGCCAGAGGTGTAGATCACCGGGACACCCTTGGCCCGCGCAGCCGTCAGCAGCGTCTTGATGGCCGCTACCGCTTCCCAACCCTCGTCGCCGCAGGAATTCATCCAGCGCTTGACGGATTCGAGGATCGGCTCGGGCTTGTCACCGACGAAGCCGTAATTGACGTCGATGATCAGCAGCGCCGGGCGCTCGCCGAATCCGCCCCGCGCGCCGTAGCCCGACGCTGCGAAGACCTGCTTGTCGCGTTCGGTCAGAAATTCGTCCCAGATGCGGGGTTCGCTGGATGTATCGGCCATGTCAGTCTCCTCGGCGTTTCCGCGCCTGGCCGTCCCACCGCATGGGGACGGACTATTGTTTCCGCGTGTCGACCCGTGGCGTCAGAAGGTGCAGCGAGCTTCCCACTTGGCCAGGTTGTCCTTGGTCACAGACTCGATCGGGTAGTAATCGTATTTGGCAAGCGGCTTCCCATTGAAGTAATCAGCCACGACTTCCATGGTATGAGCTGCTTCCCAGGTTGGGATCTGCGTCGCGGTCGCATACATCTTGCCGGCCTTGATCGCCTCGATACCTTCCTTGAAGCAGTCGCCCCCGACCACCAGGAGCTTGCCGGGGCCGACGCCCACCGGAATGTTCGCGGCCTCCGCGGCCTGAATCTCGGCCGTCGCCATGTTGTCGGCCATGCCGTAGATCGCATCGAGACCACCCTGGCCAGCGAAGCGGCCATACAACTGGCCGGCGATCTTCTCGGTCAGCACCGGATCCCACTTGGCGTCTTCTGTCGCGACGATCTGAACGTTCTTGTTGGTCGCCAGCACCTCCTTGATGCCTTGGACCCGGCGCGGTGCGAGGCCTTCGGCCAACAACCCTGTGACGAGGGCCACCTTGCCTCCGTCTTTGCCTCCGGCCTTGAGGCCGTCGAGGATCGCCTGCCCGCTCAGGCGGCCCATCGCGACATTGTCCTCGCCCACGAAAGAGGCAAAAAGGGACTCGCTGCCGGGCTTCGGCGGCGCCACGAACATGACGACCGGGATTCCGGCCTGTTTCGCTCGTTGCAGGGCGGGAACGACGGCATGTTCGGACATCGCGATAATGGCGATCATGTCGAATTTCTGGGCGATCGCCTGATCGATCTGCGTCGCCTGCAGGGCCGGGTCGTAAGGTGTCGTAAAGGTCGTGACCTCCAGCCCGAAGTCCTTGGCGCGTGCGAGGGCGAGCCTGTTCAGCAGCGCCATGTAGTAATCCTGCAAAGTCGCAATCATCAGCGCGACTTTCTTGCCCTTGGTCTGAGGTGTGACCTCGTCGGCGTGCGCCAGGGGGGCGATAGCCAAGAAACCGCAAACGAACGCCATTAAAAACCGGCTGTGGCGCGCCGTGACCTGTCTAGCCATCCTTGAGTCCCCTGTGACGGTGCTGCGGGCGGCCGCTGTCGACCCGGCGTGTGTCCGGTAAGGCTCGTCGACCCTCCGCGGGTGACTCAACGGGTTGCGGAAGGATCGGCGCGCTCCCGGTCGGGTCCGCGGCCAGCGATCTTAGTTACAAGTTGTAGCTAATCGCATTCCTCCAGTGTTGAAAAGCAAAAAGAGTGGGCATTGTGCGCCCTTGTTCAGGCTGCCGATCGACCATATTGCTGCCGATGGTGCCAAGGGCTCAACAACCGGGCCGCGATCGGCTGCGTCACGCTTCCCGAGCCGCCCGGACAGGCTGCGCCAGGACGTCCAGCAGCAGGATCGTGAGTCCGGCAAGAGTGAAAACGGCCACGCCTCCGATCAGGGCCGGCTCGTAGGAACCGACGGCGTCCCGGACGGCGCCTGTCAGCAAACCGCCGATGCCGCTTCCTGCCGCGAAGAACATCAATTCGCAGCCATAGATGGCGCCGTAGGCCCGCAGGCCGAAGTACCGCGCTACCAGGAAGGAAAGGATGTCGACCTCGGCCCCGGCCGACAGTCCCAGGATAATGGCCGCCACCGTCATCGCGCCCAGCGGCTGGACCGCATGAGACGCCAGCAGAAGGCTAGCCAGCGCGGGCACCGCCAGCGTGACGGCCGACAAGCGGGTCGGGTTCAATCGGTCGAGCAGGGTCCCAACCGCCACCCGCCCGAAGAGCATGGACAGGCCGATCACCGCGAACAGGCCGCGTGCCGTTCCCGGCGAAACGCCGAGGTCGATCGCGAGCGGCACGAAGTGGACCAGGTAGGACCCCATCCCCAGGACGGCAAAGAAGACGCTCATGCCGATGACCCAGAAGGCGCGGCTTCGCACAGCCTCGCCAAGTTCGACGCCGGAGTGGCCATTCAACCGCCCCAACCGAACGCCGACTTCGCGTCTCTCGCCGAAGAACAGCACGGTGATCGGAATGGTTGCAAGCGTGACGGCACCGAGCGCGGCATAGCCGACCCGCCAACCAAGGCTCGCGATGATGGCGCCGATGAGGGGCGGTGCCAGAAGCGCCGCGAAGGCTGTCCCGGTCAAGGCAAGACCCAGCGCCCGGCCTCGATATCGCTCGAAGAACGTGCCGACCGCGCGCGTCCAGACGATACCGCTGGTGCCCACACCACCGCCCGCCATGAGAAGCCACGTGATGTAGTAGGCCAGCAGCGAGCCGTTCATGGCCGCAAGCGCGAGATAGCCGATTGTGAGCGCTGCCAGCGACGCCAAGGCAACCGGCCGCACGCCAACACGGTCGCAGAGCCGGCCGACGAACGGAGCGGCACAAATCGTCGCCAGGTTGATGCAGGTCGAGGCACCGGCGATCTGCGCTCGCGACCAGCCGAACTCCTGGTGCAGCGGCGCCATGAAGAGGCCGATGGTGAGCAACGGCAGACCGAGCAGACCGACCCCCACGCCGAGCGCCGACGCCGCCGTCGCGCGGCAGCCGTCCCGGCCGCCCTCTGCCTTCAGGCCCGCGAGCCAGCCTGCCGGGACCTTGCCACCTCCGGGCAACGGCGAAGACCCCGCCATGCCGCGTCAGGCCGGGAGGATGGACAAGGCTTGGTCCACCATAGTGGTGGCCCGTTTGAAGTCGTAGGAGCGGAACATGTTCATCTTAACCAGAAACGACGCCCCGCCGTAGAACTTCTCATATTGCTGGTGGCGGCTGCCGAATTCCGACCCGATGAAATCCCAGGCCAGGCGCATCAGCCGGACACGATCACGAGCGCCGATTTCGGGCGACTGGAAGTAGCGTGCGATGTCCGCTGCCGTCTCAGGGTTGTCGAAATCGGCGGTCGAGGACGGGAGCGAGATCATGGCCGCGCCGGACAGCTCGCGGACGATGTCGATCATGTGCGGGTTGATTTGGGATTGCAGCGCCATCACGCTGTAGAGCGCGGGCTTCGACGGCCAGACGATCCCGTCCTCGTCGATCGGTCCCACCATCTCGTGGGCGTAGAGCATATTTTCGACGATCGACGCATAGGCCGCGAGTTCGCCCATCTCCACCATCACGGGCGGCGCCTTGTCGTTTCCTGTCGCTTCGTTCAATCGCTTGGCGATGCCGGACAGGAAGCGCAGCTTGGTCGCGAAGCGCACCTGCGCCTGATGGTTGCCGTAACTGTGCGACGGCGTCTTCCACCACTGATCGAACGTCACCGCGAGGTTGCGGTAGGCGAAGACATGTTCCCAAGGGACGAATACGTCTTCAAGCACGATGAACGAATCGGTCTCATCGAAGCGCGAGGTCAGCGGATAGTCCTCGGCAGAATTCGCCACCATCGGAAAAGCGCGGCGGCTGTAGAGCTTCAATCCTTCGGCCTCCATCGGGATCACGGCGCTGAAGGCATGCGCCTCGTCACCTGGCTTCAACGGATGGATGCAGCTGAGATGCAGGTAGTCGGCGAAGACCGCGCCCGTGGCGAGCTGCTGCCCACCGGAAATGTAGATCCCCGCATCGGTCTCCCGGGTCACACCGGCATAGAGCGTTGGATCGGATTGCTGATGGGCCGGCTTGCTGCGATCGATCTGCGGCGGCACGATCGCATAGGCGAGGTAAAGGTGGTTGTCGCGGGCGAACTTGTAGAAATTCGTGACGTTCGCGCCGAAACCCTTGCCGCCCGCCTCGAAAAGCTGCGGCTTGGCCGCGAAGCCCGCGAAAAAGTTCGACACGTGGTCCGGCGTGCGCCCCATCAAGCCGAAGGTCTGCTCGGCCCAACGCTCGGCGGCCACCCGCTTCGCGCGAAGGTCGTCGTGGCTTCGCGGGATTTGCCAGCAACGCCACACGGGAGCTCCGGTCTCGGGTGCCGTGAAGGTCATGACCTCACGGTTTTCCGGCGCCGCCGCATAGTCGAAGAGCCTGGCGATCGAGCGGGCGGCGCCACTGAAGGCCTGGTGCCTCGTCGGGTCGGACACCCGCTCCCCATTCACGAAAATGGTCCGTTTCGAGCGCTTGAGACCGTCGAGAAATTCCGCACCGGTCCGCAGAGGCCGGTCATCGGCGGCCGCTTCTGCAGGCTGGATCATGTGGTGAACGTTCATCGCAATCGCTCTCTCTTGCCGATCGACCTTGACGGGACAGCGTTTCAATATATGTACAATCTGTATGTTTATAGCCGAAGTCAAGCGCTCCGGGGGTGCGATTCCGTCGCAGAGGCTTGTCGCTTGCCGAAGTCCTGCGGCGAGGCGAGGGCCGCGCCCGCGCCGCCGCAGTGACGGGCTTCCGCGATGAGGTATTGCTGCACGATCACGCAAGCACGAAACGCCGTTGCTTCCGCTTGCCATGCCTGGTCCGCTGTCGGGTCCATTGTAGGAGAGGACTTCCATGAACCTTACGGACAGAGTGGCGATCGTTACCGGGGCTGCGCGGGGAATCGGTCTCGCCATCGCCGAGCGGCTTTGCCGGGCAGGCGCCCACGTGGTGCTGACGGATCTCCGATCCGAAGACCTCGATGCAGCGGTCTCGTCCGTTATGGCGCAACAGCCTTCAGCCGTCTGCGTCGGCCTCGTTGCGGACGTAACGAAGCGCCCGTCGGTCGATGCCATGGTCGCCGCCGTCCTGTCACGCTTCGGACGCGTGGATATTCTGGTCAACAACGCCGGCATCTGGAAGGATTTTGAACGCGGCCCGTTCTGGTCCGTTTCTAGCGAAGATTGGCAACTGGCATTCCAGGTAAACGCTGAGGGCGCATTCAACTGCGCGTCGGCGGTTGCGGCGCCCATGATGAGCCAGAAGTGCGGCCGGATCATCTTCATCGGCTCGACCGCCCCGGGGGAAGCCTTAGCCGACTTCACCCATTATGCGGCCTCCAAAGCCGCCCTGACCGGCTTGATGCGCTGCGTCGCCAAGGAACTCGGCAAGGACGGTGTGACCGTGAACATGGTGCATCCCGGCCAGACGGACACCGGCGCCATTCCGCGCGAGCGCCTGGAGATGAAAGCGCGAACCAAATTCATCCCCCGTGTCGGCGTGCCCGACGACCTGACCGGGATCGTGGCTTTCCTGGCCAGCGACGAGAGCAGCTTCATCACCGGCCAGCAGATCTACGTCGACGGCGGTGCCGTACTGAACTGAGCCGCGGATACCAGCGATTCGAGCTGTCACGGGCGGCATCCTGCCGACAAGTTCTCAATCCGGCTCCCGGGTAAGCCATGGCGCGCCTGGCCCCAGACCTCCTTCGCGTGACGCCTTGTCGCGCCCCTCCTCGCGCGGGCGTTCGACGTCGTGGCCCCCGACCTGCCGGGTTTCGGTCATTCGTCGAAGCCCGAGCGCGGCTTCGACAAGAAGACGGTCGCCCGGTGTCTGCAGGGTCTGGTGAAGGCGGTCGGCCTGCCCCGTGTCACCCTGGTCGGCCATGATCTCAAGGGACACATCGCCTATGCCTATGCGGCGCGAGACGGTCGGCCTGTTCGATCCCGACGCCGTCAGCGCGGCCGACATCGCGCATTCCGCCCAGGCCTTGGCGACCCGGCGTGCGGCGGTGCTCCTTCGGCTATCACCACGCCCTTCCGGTCGATCGCGACGACACCCTCGCCTGGGGACGGACGCTGCTCCCCCGTGCCGGTCCTCGCGGTCGGCGCGGCAGGCGGATACGCTGTCGCCTCGGCAAGCACGATCCGCCGGGTGGCGCGCGATGTCCGCGACGTGCTGATCAAGCGCTGCGGGCACTATCCGGCAGAGGAATGGCCGGCCGAACTGGGGGTCGCGATCCAAAACTTTCTCGCCGAGCCATCCACCCCGGCGACGGCATGACCCGCATAGCAATCACGAACACAGGATAGGACGCAAGATGAGCCAGACCATTGAGGGGTTCCGACACCGCTTGGTGCGTGTCGACGACGTCAACATCCATGCGGTGATCGGCGGCGAAGGGCCGCCGCTCGTCCTGCTGCATGGCTTTCCGCAGACCTGATGGGAGTGGCGTAAGATGATGCAGTTGCTCGCACGGCACCACACCGTGGTCGCGGTCGACCTGCGCGGCGCCGGCCATTCCGACAGCCCGCAAGGTGGGTACAAGGCCAAACTCGCGGCGGATGTGCATGGCGCGATGACGAGCCTCGGATTCCGACATTACGCCGTCTGCGACCACGACATCGGGGCCATGGTCGCCCTGGCGCTCGCCTGCACCCGGCGCGATGCTGTCACCCACCTGACCCTCCTCGACTGCTCGATGCCGGGTTGGAGCGAGTGGGACACGAACTTCGCCGATCCACGGAACTGGCATTTCGCCTTCCACCTGAAACGCGATCTGCCCGAACGGCTGATCTTCGGCCGCGAATACGACTACGTTTCCACCTCCATCGCCGATCACGGCTTCGATCACGGCGCGCATTCCTTCGAGGACATGGAGGTGTTCGCGCGGGCCCTCGCTCAGCCCGGCAACACGCGTGGCGGCTTGGAGCGGTATCGCGCCTTCCCGACCAAACAGGTCAACGCCCCTCAAATGGAAGAAGACCCCGCTGACGATCCCTGTACTCGCCTTGGGCGGCGAGCACAGGTACGGCCCGCTCATCGCCGCGATGCCGCGAGAGCTCACGCTCGACGTGTCTGGCGGCAGCATCGCGGGCTGCGCGCAATGGTTGGGCGTCATCCAGCGCCGCCATCAGGAGGCCGGGGGTCAGTAGTTCGGGAAGCGGCATGCCGTTCCGCCGCCCAGGGCCATAAACGATGCCGAATGGGATGCCGAACCGGCTGAAGCTCCTGAGATAGGCAGTCACCCCGGCATTGGGGTGGCTCCAGTCGGCGCGCATCAGCAGCGTTCCGGAATCGGTCGGGCGGTTTTGCACCACCTTCCGATCCAGGGTTGAAAGCTCATTGAGCTTGCAGGTAAGGCACCAGGTCGCCGTCACGTCGACCAAAACCGTTCGCCCTGCCGCGACCGCATCGTTGATGGAGGCCGGATCGAAGACCGCCCAATCGGCGGTGCCTCCGTGGCCGGGTGGAGAGGGTGCGATCCCGGCGATGAACATCACACCCGATGCCAGCACCGACGTCGCAATCGCTCCGGACCTTTTGAACATCGGACGCCGCGCCACGAGGAAGCGGAGCAGTACCAAGCCGGAGAGAAGGAGGCCGATGGAGCCGGTAGCTTTCAGGCTCAGATCGGCGCTCAGCAGCAGCAATAGCCACGCGGCCGTGCCGAGGAGCAGGACGCCCGAAGCGTAACGGACGTAGAGCATCCAGGCCCTGGGCCGAGGCAGCCAGGCGACGATGCCGGGTACCGCGGCCACAAGCAGGAAAGGCAGCGCCATGCCTATCCCGAGGCTGAAGAAGACAGCCATGATGTCCAACGGTCCCCTGGCCAGGGCGAAGCCGACGGCCGTCCCCACGAACGGCGCCGAGCAAGGTGTGGCGAGGAGCGTGGAGGTGACGTCGGCCAGAAAGGCTCGCACATGCGCATATCGCCGATCGGTCCCGGCAGCCGACCCGGAAGCGGAGGTAGGCCGATGGGGAGCCAGTCGAACAAACTCACCGCGAACAAAGTCGTCACGACCGCGAGCGTGGCCAGGAACCACGGTTGCTGGAACTGAACGCCCCAGCCGACCTGCGCCCCGGCCGCCTTCAACCCGATGAGCCCGACTGCAAGGGCGAGGAACGACGTCACCACGCCGCCAGCCGTAGCCAGGAACCCGACGCGGATGTCGGAGCGCCGCTCGTCCGCATGACGGAGGACGCTCGACAGCTTGATGGCAAGTACCGGCAGGACGCAGGGCATGACGTTGAGGATCAATCCCCCGAGGAGCCCGATGGCCATGATGACGATGAGGTCTGCGAATCCGGTCGTTCCGCCGGTGATCGGGAGATCGAAGGGGATCTCTGCGGCCCTCCCGGCATCGACAAGGGTCAGCATGGCGTGGTGGCCGGCATCGTCGGGCAGGCTCAGCGAGAGATCCGCGGTTTTCTTGTCACCGCTGAGAACGACCGCGGGCGGCGCCGGGAGCCCCAGGCTCGCGCTCCCGACGAAGAGGTCCGGATGGTCGAAGGGCTTTTCCGGGCTACGGACCACCAGCGATAGCCTGCGACCATTCTCAGCCGCCTCGGTCCGTATGGTATCGATCACGAAGCCTGCTCGAGAGGCACCTTCCGGCACAAGGGCCCGGGCGGCATCCAGCGCAAGCGCTTCGGCCGATGGCGCGCCGGTTCCGGCCGGTACGCTCACGGACAGGTCGGCATGGACGGGGACGCAGATCTTACCGCAAACCGCATAATCGAGCGCGAGCGCGAGGTGCGCCCCTGCGTTTCCGTCACGGCGTTCGATCGTGAGCGGGAGGATGAATTCTCCCGAATAGACCGCGGGCAAGGTCAGGCTGGAGGTCGACCGCCCTACGGAATGCGAGCTCGGCATCCGTCGGCGCGCTCACCTGGGTGAGG
>NZ_JAMOIM010000040.1 GCF_026130545.1 Lichenifustis flavocetrariae
AGCGAGCGCTGCCGCAGGAGATCGAGTTCGTATTCGTTGAGGCTGCCTTTGAGCCCAAGGAGCAGGCGGTCATTGCCTTGGCGGGGCGCGTAGACCGCTTCCTGATCGATGAGCAGCGTGTCGACGACGCGGCACATCTCGACGAGCTGCTGCCAGTCTCGGCTGTTGCGCGCAAAACGCGACACCTCGCGCGCTGCCACCGCGCCGACCTTGCCCAGGCAGACCTCGGCGACCATGCGCTCGAAGCCGGCGCGCGTCGTCCCGCCGGCCGCCGAACAGCCGAGATCCTCGTCGACGACCTCGATCTCGGACCAGCCGAGAAGCACGAGGCGATCGCGCATGGCATACTGGAGCAACTGGCTCTCGCGATTATGCTGGACCTGATGCGTCGAGGACTGGCGGACATAGAGCACTGCCTTGCGGGCCCGATGCTGCGGGCCGATCTTGTCACTGCTCATCGGCGCCGCCCCGCGGAAGCGGCAGACCGCGCATCGCCATGTCGTCGAGCATGCGGCGGCGGAGCGGACTTACGGCGACGTAGGTTTGTTGCTGGGACATCGAGTGTTCCTCGTGAGATGAACGTTGACCCTTCATCTCACGAGGCTGGCGAAGCCCGCTCAAGCGCTCCCTCAGATCTCCAGTCGTGCTCTACCTCTCAGGAAGCCCTCCCGCGAGAGCGGGTTCGTCCTTGGGCGCCTATCCGCCTTTTGAAGGAGCATTTAGCTTCGCGGACTCCTTTTCGATGGTCGCTTTAACCTGCGAACCGCGAAAGATGAGAATCCAGTCTCAGCGTGGGCGTCATCGATTTCGTCGATTGCGTTCTGGTAGGCGCTTGCAGCCTGTTCGTTCGTCTGAAGACGCCGGGTGACCGGCGGCGCGGCCATCATTGGGCGCTCGGACATTCCAACGCCGCGGGCGATGGTGACAAATCGAGGAGCTTGAGACGAGTTTCCCGTCAGAGGAGCGTTACGCCACATAGCAGCGAACGACAGCGCCCTGTCGGCTGGGGTATGTGAGCCCGGGCTTATCGTGGAGCGTTAGCGAGACTGATCGATTCATGACGTCGATCGATCTTTCGTTTTGTCCCTCCCGGCAGGGCAAGAGCAAGGTCGAGGATGCTTGCATCCCGACTTGCGGTATCGTGCCTTCTCCAAGAAGTTGAGCAAACTTGTATGCGGCCGCAGGGTGCGTACAAGTTTGCGTTATCGTGCTCTCACCTTTTCTGTAACTGCGATTGCGTCTTTTTTACAGGTGCGGTTAGTCGGTAGACCCCACGGATCTTCTGTAGAAAACAACTTTGATCGTAACATACTACATTCAAGCCTCTGTAGAGTTTGGAGCAAAGTTTTACAAATTTGATTCCGACCGCTGATGCCCCGAGTACGAAAGTCAACAATATGTAGCTAATCGGCTTATTTTCTACAGACTCTGTAGAGTTGAACCTAAATGCGTTACAGATGCCACCGGTGAGATTCAACAGTGCCAAAGATCGGTTCGATTGTGTAAATTTTGGAGTCTTTTTTTACAGATAGGCAGGCTAAATGGTTGACTTGGCTTGAGTCACATGGTAGAAGCCTCCAGACCATCCTAGATGGCTGGTCGCACTAGCTATGCAGTTCGGTGATGATTTGCGTCGCCCGGGAGTGGTGGGCGACCCATTCCGATCGGACACATATGGGTGGCCTCTCTGCCTTATGTTGCTCGGGTCTAACTCCCGCACGCTTTGCCCTACTGTCGGGAGGAGCCGGTTGATGGTTGTTAAAAAGAGCCCGCAGACCGTCCTGCGGCAGGCAAAAATTCTCAGCGCTGAGTTTCGTGCGTTATGCGCAAAGGAGGATGTAGCGCCACGCGAGATTAACGACGTAGTCCTGAGAATTTTTGCTCTTGCCGATGATATCATCAGGATCTACGGACTTGATCCTGAGGTGATTACTCGACCACCACCGGGGCGTAAAATCCGCATTCAGCAACCTGACACGATCAAATTGAGTGCGGCGATCGGCGAACGGGTAAGGGCGCGCATCGATCTCTACGATAATGAGAAGACGAAGCAAACCGTTAGGTATCTTTGGCGTCATGGCGAAGACTTGCTCCAAATCGCGGCTTCGCTGAGCCAAATTGTCTTCGGATCGACGCTGCTTTTCGATGAGCCG
Source organism: Lichenifustis flavocetrariae (assembly GCF_026130545.1). Lineage (GTDB taxonomy): Bacteria > Pseudomonadota > Alphaproteobacteria > Rhizobiales > Beijerinckiaceae > Lichenihabitans > Lichenihabitans flavocetrariae. Next base: position 2,154 of record NZ_JAMOIM010000040.1, read on the forward strand.
CATTTCTTTCCTCTAACGATCGCCCCTTTACGTCGGATAGAGGCGCGAGATGGTGGCGTGAGTCCGCAGCGGACGGGACAACCACCAAAGCAGCAGAATGCAGATGGTGCGTCTGAGACTCAGCAGATTGCAGTGGCGCCGTTCGTCGTCGCCGGCGATGGAAACCGCCCAGGAACTTTACAAACCGAGACCCGCCTTGGTCCCTCGTCGGCTACTTGGCAATCATCAGACACTCCGACGCATGTCACACCGACAGTTCTGGCGGCCACGTTAGGCTCTGTGCAGGCTCCAACACAGGACAGTCCTAGAGCAAGCGTTTTTCAATCGCCCGCTGTTATCGCACCCGATTCAACGGGCATGGCTGTTGCGACAATGGAGATTTCTTCCACAGGCAATGGGGAAGCGGCCGGCGTTTTAGAATCAGGGCGGCCGACATCTTCGCAAGAGGTCTCGGAGATTAACAATACGCCAACTACGGGGACTGAAGGTCCGCGCGATGAGATCCGGGTACAACGCGGGAATGCTCCTTCTTATGTCCGCACCCATGACGCAGCCGTGATAGGCGAGCGCGAGCGCGTACTTCGTGACATTTGGAACCGGATGGTTATCCGTGCTCTGGGTCCTCCAGAAGGCACGACGATCGCCCCTCAGCATCTTACCGCTCCCGAGAGGGGTTATCGCGGCGAGGCGCCGCTCCTGACCGAGATCCGCTATCTCCTCGCTGTCGCGGCCTCGATGGTGGCTTCGGCGGATGATGCCACGGAGATTGCAGTCTTTCCTCAAGATGTGTGCTACACACGACCTGCCGCGACCCTAGCACGCATCGACGTGACCGCTGACTACGAAAACTTCTTCGCTGACGCTGAAACGGCAGTTGAAGATCTTATTTGTAAGAAGATTGTAGACGAACCTGCCCTGTCTCGTTACGAAGAAGCGGTTTTGCAGAGACACCAGTTCGATCTCCGTAGAAACCCGGACGGCTTTGCAAAATTTAAACCTCCGGTCCAGTATAATAGCAACAATTCCAAGCCGCCTTACCTCGCTGCAGCAAAATCGCACCGGAATAAAAAGGTGCGCAAGTATTTCTCGTTACGTGAAGATCGTTTAAAGAAATTCCCACCCAATATTAAGTGGGTATTCGAAAATGGATCGAATGTCCTCATTCTATCGCCAGCTGGCTCAGGAAAGTCAACTATCATCGAGAGTTTAGGCGGTGCACATGGTGTGGCATACGTAAATGCCGCAACCTATCAGTTCAAATTGCGCAAAAGAGTTGGTGGCAGTGAGCAGTACAAGAGTTGGAACGACCTTCTTGAGGCGGCCAAGTCGAATATTTTAGAAACCGGTCTTCCAACTGGACTAGTCGTTGATGAGTGTACGATGGTTGGGCCATTGTTTCTTAGTCAAACAGAAGTGTTTGCACAGGTCATATTGGTGGGAGATCCTTGTCAGTTGGGGTACCCCTTGTCTGATGCATTTGCTGCAGATTTCGTAACCCGATCTGGGGGAAGTGTCGTAAAGGGCGGGCCTGTTTATCGAATCAAAAGTCGAATATTGTTCGACCTGATGAACTATATTGGATATGACGGAGAATGTATTGGAGTCGCACTTGACGATCAACTTAGTTGTTCGTCTTTAGAGATCATAAAATGCACGCAGCACACTTTGTCAAAGGCAATTAATGTGGTGCTCACCGCAATCAGACATTGTGCTGAAGGACGCCGCGTGATGCTCGCAACGCAAAATGGAGAGTTGATGCGGCTTGTGCGTTCAATTTATTCAGACGACGTGGTGTTATTGAAATATTTGGACCAAATGTTCTCAATATACTGGCTCTCGTCTATACAGGGTAGCGAGACCGACGTGTTGATCTTTGACCCGTTTGAGGTCGACACTTATATAACGGACCCATACTTGGCTGCAAAGTACCTGTCAATGCTGCTTGGCCGTGCCAAAATGACGATATCGGCGCTGATATCAGATAAGTCGCCCGCCACCACGGCCGGTGAAATTAGGCCATTCAGCCTAATGTTCAACAGCTGTCTCGAATACTCACCATCTGATATAACAAACGATATTTAATTTTTTCATCATTAGGGGAACGCCGAAAATTTCCACTGCGGGAGTGGTTGGAGCATGAAGTCAGCGTAATCTGCCCCGGCGTGTCAACGCCGGCGGAGAGTTATTTCAACTCTGTGTCCGCCGCAGTTGACAGCAGGTCCACCAGCATGGTCCACCGTCTCTCTGTGAGACACTGTTTGCGCGACAGAGTTCTAAGGAAGACGACCAGCGTTCGAAATGGCTGAGAATCCAGGTCCCCCAGCCATATCTCCCGTAAGTCTCTGATATGTCCTGATGCCACTACTCTGCGTTGGCCTGGGGTCTCGGCGACTCCAAGCGCTGAGTCCAAGTAAGATGTCCAACGGACAAGGCCGCGAGGCCGTCAAATCGACTGGCTTACCTGGCCCGCAAGCTACTGTAGATCCGGCTCACATGATTTTACTATCGGCTTTATCTATGCTATTCCTTGCCAAGAACGTAGACACGCGGACACTTTCGAGACGCCGGAGCGCGCGACGCCGACAAGCTCGCACTGCGGGCGGACCGAAAGCCGCTCATCGGCTGGATCGAGCATCCCTCGACGGTCCGGAGTGCTCATCGCCCGGACCTCTTGGCTAAAAAATCGCGCTCGACCGTGAGCTGGCCGATCTTCGCGTAAACATCGTCGACCTGCCGCTGCGCCAGCTTCTCGGCATCGAGGCCGACACCGCCATCGAAAGCCCGTGCGGCGTTGAGGTAAAAACGCCCGTACCGATATGGATTGTTGGACGGGGAATCGCGAGAGCCATGTGTATGACCGCAGTGTGCGAGCGGTCGCCGTGAAAACCTTTGCCTTACGACAAGTTGTTGCTGAACCATCAAGAAGGTTACGGTGCACTGAAGAGGGCGCGACCCTGCAGAGCATTTCAACGGTAAGACCGCGGCGCGAGATCACCGGTCACAATGGAGACGTAACTCAAGGCTTCTAAGACCTCGGCCGGAGAGGGAGGCTTGAGATAGTGCTTCCCATTTATTTCCAACTTGGCATGACCAAGAATATAAAGTCTCGTGTTGTCTTTGATTGCGGGAACATGCATCGCGGAATTCCCGGTTTTCCGTGTGCTGTGAAGAGTTTTTCTGTGTTGACGCGCCAGCGGTAGCGCTGCGTCGAGAACAGGCGTCCACATCTTATGGAACACAGCGGCAAATTCACTGTTCCTCGTAAATAAGCCGGGAAAGAGCTGCTTTGAGCCGCGGGACTGAGCAGAAGCAACGAACTGGCGAAAGCCCAGTCTGTCCAACTCGGGGTGGATGGGCAGGACGCGAACCGAGGAATGTGTCTTTGTTCGCCTGAGAGCATTTGGCCTGATGTGAATCAAGCCCGTTGTCAGATCGATGTCGTCGGGCGCAAGACCAGCACCTTCGCTTAGTCTCAGCATCTGGTACCATGCCAATTGTGGCACCCAGAAAAGTGCGTCTGTGTCGATGTGCCCGAGGTTTTGGCTGTGCTCATCAACCACTCGCATGAGCCGAATGCCGTCGTCATGGGTAAACGCGACCCGTTTCTCTCCGGGCGCTCTTGCGTCCCTGGCCCGTGAGTCCTCATCGATCACGCCTATGTTGAAGCCATGGCGCTTCATGAACTTGAGTATCGTGCCGAGTTGCCCCCGATGACGATTGATGGTCGGAGGAGCAAGCCCGATCTCGTCTTCATCGAGGTCCTCGCTCCGGGCGAGAATCTCATCAATGGTTCGTTCCTCGTCGGCGGAACTTTTTCCATAATGGGTGGGGATGATACGCAAGAGATCGAGGTAGCTCCCGACATGCTCCTGCGTCATCAGCGCTGGATTGTCGGTTTTCGCAAGTTTGGCGAACAGCTTGGCAATTGACCGATGCTGCCCTGCGGTTTTGTCGTCCCACTCACGGCTTCTCTTCTGGGTTTTGCCGCGTGCCAGCTGCTCGACGATAGCCAGGAAGGACGCGCTACAGGGAGCGACGGCAACAGCTTCGCTCATGGAGACAGGTCCAGGAACCGAAGGCGGAACGATTGTTGATACGCCCGGCCAGGCTTCCGTCGGGCGGACCTGCTCAACGCCGGTCGTAACGTCCTGCTCGGATGCACCGGCGATGATCGCCGCATAATGCTTCGGAACTGATCGGTAGCGACCAACATGAGCATGAAGCAGGTTCGCTAGCACCAAGAGGGTCGCGCGGCGTAACCGACCGACGTTCTCTATCGTCGGGATGGCCCCGACCGCCTGCAAGTGGAATACAAGCACATCCCTCTCCGGCCCGATCAGCCAGTCCGGATCAGCCTCCCGCGATGCATGTCGCTGAGCCTGCTTGTCGATGTCATCAATCTCCGCGGTGGAAAAGCCGGCGTCGAGTAGTTCTGTGCGGTCGTCCGGCCGCACACGCGCCGAGGTTCCCGACAAACCGAGAAGGCGGCAAACCTCGGCCTGAACGCGGTCATTTCGGATCGCGTCCGCAACCCAGTCTTCGGCGATGCCGTTCAGCACGAGTGGTGGACGCGTGCGCACCTCGGCCGCCGCCCGCTCCAGGATCGGACCCATGCGCCGCGCGAAGTCGGCCAGCATCCTCACTTCCTGTTCGGCGGAGTAATCGAGGTCTTGCGAGGCAACGCGGTTGATCGGGCCTCTGCGTTCCGCATCAAGTCGCTCGAGCAGCTTGGGATCAGCAGCAAACGGATACTGAACGACAAACGCACTGATCTCGCTCTCCGCCTCGTCAACCGTCATCGCCCCAAGCCTCACGCTTTGCCGGAGCCGCGCCACCATGCCGGTGATCTGCGAGCCGAACGTACGGGCGATCTCTGGATCACGCGTGCGCAGGCTCTTCGCGATGACCCGCGACCGCTGCCGCCCAGGACCGATTCGACCCCGCCACCAATATACACCACCGCGTCGCGCCACGTTGGCCGCAATGCCCATTCGACACCCCATGTGTACAGGCGGGTGTACAGGTCCGTGCACAGCTGCGACTCTCCGGCCGTCGAGAGCCGAATTTCACAAGCGTTTTCCACAAGTTGGCTGAGGACTGGCTGGGGCGGGAGGACTCGAACCTCCGAATGGCGGAATCAAAATCCGCTGCCTTACCACTTGGCTACGCCCCATCGAGTCGCGGATCACCTATAATGGTGACGGCGAGCTTTCTCAACAGCGGTTACGGGCTTTCTCCAGCCTGACGCATGTTTGCCGCGGCGCGCCCTTAACCGGCCTCTTCTTCAGTCTCGGTCGCGGCGATTAAGGCGAGGCCGCCGTTGAAGCGGGAGGCCAATCCGTGGCCGATCGAGACGGCGATGAGACAGAGGATCACCGAGACCGCGATATTCAGCATCGCTCGGTTGAAGGCGCCGGCCCGTATGAGATCGAGCGTCTGCAAGCTGAAGGACGAGAAGGTCGTGAAGCCCCCGCAGATCCCGACCATGAAGAAGAGGCGGGTCATCTCCGACGCCGGATAGCGGCCGCTCGGCAGCGTCAAGGTTCCGAAGAACCCGATGGCACATGAGCCGACGATGTTGATGAGGATCGTTCCGAGCGGCAACTGGCGGCTGATCGGCAGGGCCCAGAGGGCGATCCAATAGCGCGCCGTCGTGCCGATCGCCCCGCCCAAGGCCACCCACAATGTTTCGCGCAAAGTCACACCTGCATCGAAGAAAAGCAGGACCGTCGATGCAGCGATTTCGGCTTCGGCGCAAGCCCGACGTCTAATAGTGCATCGAGGCGCGCCTGATCCAAAGAAGGAATCGGGCCTCCGCGTGAAAGCCGCGCCTGCGTGACGAGCACACGGCTCTCCCAGGCGCGATGCTCGGGCGCTTCCGGCGCCAGGGCCGTTCGGATCAGATCCACGAGCAGATCATGCAGATCCGATAGCCAAGCTGGAGACGCCGACAGTTCAGCAGTCAAATTCGGCTCATATTCGACAGAGGCATCCAATTTTCCAACTGGCAGCGGATATCGTGCGGCCCGATACCTTCGATGTCAGCTCAGTAGACGTCGGCCTGGTATCGCCCCGCCTTCTTGAGATGGGACACGAAGTCGACCGCATCCTCCCGGCTTCGGCCGCCATATTGGGCCGCGATGTCGATCATGGCCCCCTCGACGTCCTTCGCCATGCGCTTGGCATCGCCGCAGATGTAGAAGTGAGCGCCCTGCTCCAACCACTGCCAGAGTGTTGCCCCCACCTCGCGCATGCGATCCTGGACGTAGAATTTCTGCCCACTGTCTCGCGACCAGGCGAGCGACAAGCGGGTCAGGAACCCCGACGCCTGCATGGCCCGAAGCTCCTCCCGGTAGAGGAAGTCGGTGGTCTGCCGTTGGTGTCCGAAAAAGAGCCAATTCGGTCCAGGCGCCGTGATCGCTTTGCGTTCGTGCAGGAAGGCCCGGAAGGGCGCGATGCCAGTCCCAGGACCCACCATGATCACCGGCGTGTTCGGGTCGGACGGCAGTGCGAAATTGTGAGCCTTCTGCACATAGACCCGGAGCTTGTCGCCCGGAGTGGCGCGTTCCCCAAGATAAGTCGAGGCGACCCCGATGCGCTTCCGCTTGCCGATCACATAGCGCACCGCGTCGACCGTGAGGGTCAGGCGGCCCGGCTCGGTCTTGGGTGAAGACGAAATCGAATAGAGCCGGGGCTGCAGCGGTTCGAGCGCGTCCACGAAGGCTTCGGCATGAGGGCGGGCTGCGGGAAACTTGTGCAGCACGGCCAGCACGTCAAGCGTCGCGGCATCGCCCTGTGGATCCTCACCGCGCGCAAGCGCCCGCGCGGTCTCCCGTGCCGGTCCGCCCAGAATGTAGGAGAAGAGTTCGTAGAGGCTGTCAGGCGCAATGCCGAGCGAGACCTCGTCGGTCAACACATCCCGCAAGGTGCGGCCTCGGATCTCGGTCCGTGGTGATGCACCCAGCATGGCGATGATCTGGTCGACGTGGCCGAGATGGTTTTTGGGAAAAATGCCGAAACTGTCGCCCACCTCGTAGTGCAGCCCAGGCCCGAGATCGAACTCGATGTGCATGGTTTCCTTTTCGGAACCCTCACCATTGAGCTTGCGGCGGGACAGGAAGGTCGCCTCGCCCGGTGCCTCGCGTGACGTCCCGATCGCGATGATCGGCTTCGAGCCCGGCTCGGCAGGCGGCAGTGCCACTTCGACAGGCGGCGCCGCTTCGGTGGTGCCGTCGAGTTCGACCGCAAGTCCCTTGACCAGCCGGGCGGTTTCCTTGCCGCCGGGCGCGCAGAGGTTCAGGCGCTTTTCATTCTTGAGGAAGATTGAATTCGCATAATCGGCGCAATTGTAGCCGCACTGGCCGCAATCCTGCTGGGCCATCGCGGCCATCAAGCGTGGTGCAAGCGGGTGGCCCTCGGCCATCTTCATCCGATCGGGCGCCAGCAGAGCCGGATCGTGCCAGGGCGCTTCGTCGTTCGTGGCCAGCACCGGACCGCCCGGTGCTGGCCCGCCCGTCGTGACCCCGAGGCCGATCAGCGCCGCATTCGAGAGCGCCTCAGGCGACGCGATAGGCCCGAGCGCAGCCGCGAAGAATCCGGACAGCCAGACCCGCTGTTCCTCGGAGAACGGCGCCGTCTCTGGCACGAGGTCCCTACGTGGAACGAGAACCGGCACCGTCATGCGAGGGCCTCTGCCGCGAGTGTACGAAGCTGGTCGGCATCATGCCGGCGAGCGAAAGCCGCAAATCCCTCGTCCGCATGGGCACGATGGCCGAGATAGGCCTTGAGCAGACCCTCGACACGCGCCGGCACCTCGTCGGCCTTGACTTCGGAGTAGAGCAGCTGAGCGATCGCGGCATCCGTGCCATACCCGCCGCCGACATGGAGGTGATAGCCCTCCACTTGATCGCCCTCGTCGTTGATCGTCACCTTGGCGCCGATCAGACCGATGTCGCCGATATAATGCTGGGCGCAGGAATTGTGGCAGCCGGTCACGTGGATATTGACCGGCTGGTCGAGGGTCACGCGCGGTTCGCAATGATCCGCGATGGCGAGCGCATGACCCTTCGTGTCGGAGGCGGCGAACTTGCAGCCGCGGTTGCCCGTGCATGCGATCAGGCCGGCCCGGATCGGCGTCGTTTGCCAGTCGAGTCCGATCGCCTCGATCCGGCGCTTGGCTTCCGCGATCTTGTCATCCGGCACACCGGAGACCAGCAGGTTCTGCCAGACCGTCAGGCGGATATCACCGTCGCCGAGCGTGTGCGAGATATCGGCCAGCGCCCGCATCTGGTCGCAGCTCAGGCGGCCGGTTTGCAGGACGACGCCGATCCAATTGAGGCCAGTCTGCCGCTGCGGATGCACGCCGATATGGGCCAGCCGGTCGTAGCCGGGCCGGGGCGGCAACAGCGAAGCGTCGACGCGGGTCAGCGGGTGGCCCAGGACGGTCTCCACCTCCCCCAGGAACTTGTCGAAGCCCCAGGCATCCAGCACGTATTTCAGCCGTGCCTTGTTGCGGTTCGTGCGATCGCCGTGGTCGATGAACACGCGGACGATCGCGTCGGCCACCCTTATGGCTTCGGTGGGCTTCAGGATGACGCCCGTGTCGCGCGCGAAATCCTGATGACCGGTGATGCCGCCAAGCGCCAGGCGATACCAGACACCCGGTTCGAGCGACGTTCCGGCCCGGTCGGCGGTGCCATCGGGCACGATGACGGCCTGGAATCCGATATCGTTCGTGTCCTCCAGCGTCGCGATCGCGCCACCGCCATCGAAGGCCACGTTGAACTTACGTGGCAGACCGTACATCTCGCGCGTGTTGAGGATGTGGTGGTGCCACGCACGCGCATGGGGTCGGGTATCGAGCAGTTCGTGCGGATCGATGCCGGCCGTCGCGGTGCCGGTGACGTTGCGTATGTTGTCGGCGCCCGAACCGCGCGACACGATGCCGATATCGGTCAGATCCTCCACGACCGCCGGCCCGTTCTCGGGCTTGATCTCGCGGATCTGCAGATTGGCGCGGGTGGTGACATGGGTGAACCCGCCCCCAAGCCGCTCGGCAATGTCGGCGATGCCGGCAAACTGCCATTGCTTGAGGATGCCATTCGGGATGCGCAGGCGGCACATGTAGCTGTCCTGCGCGGGCGCCACATAGAACAGGCCGTGGTAGCGCCAGCGGAAATTATCGTCCGGCTTCGGTTTGGTGCCGGCCAGCGCCTCTTTCTTGAGGCGATTGTAGGCCTCGAACGGGTTCTCGGTCCGTTTCCACTTTTCCTGGTCGACAAGCTTCTTGCCGGCCGCGACAGTTCGGTCCTGCGCCTTGAAGTGCGCGGCCTCGGGTCCGCTGGGTCCCGCGTCCTTGTTCGGGGGAGGAATCACGCGGACGGCGGCCGCGCCCGATGCAAAGCCCTCCAGCCAGCGACGTTGTTCGGGAGAGAATGCGTCACCCATTGACCACCTCCAATGCGGCCTCTTGGGGCTGGGTGGTAAGCGTGCTGTTGATCCGGGAGCCGCGCGGCCAGCGCAGGAAGCAGGCGCGCCTAAGGCTCGTTTCTGCCATCTTGTTCACAGTGGAATAGAACATCGAAACCTTTGCCAGGATGAAGGGAGCAAGGGTCACGCCAACCGAGACTCACGGAAATTCGCCCGTCGTGCGCTGCACCTCAGCGAACGAGCGAAGCTACGAGGATCGATCGATGAAACCCGTTCTTCCGGGTTAGACGCTGCTGCCTTCGTTGGCCCAGGCGAGATCAGATGAGCCATAAGTCATGGGCGATCAACGATCTATCAATGCTCGATACCATAGTCGAAACGGATCGCTCAAGCCGAAGTTTTGAACAGTTTCGTAGTATAGTTTTTGAGCACGCGATGATGATCTAGGCATCGAGGCGCCAAGATGCGCGGAATGCGCGATGCGGCATCTTCTGCGTTGCACCATCGGAGACTCTGCCTGACACTACGGATATGAGCGACGGCGACCTTCGCATTCTAGTGATCGACGACGATGCCGTGCGGGCCTCCATGATCGAGGACGGGTTACGTGATGCCGGCCACACACTTGTGACCCTGGTGACCGACATGCAGCACCTGCTCCGCCGCATCGTCAGCGTGGACCCGGATGTGATCATTATCGATCTCGGCAATCCCAACCGCGACGTGCTCGACCAGATGTTTCAAGTCTCGCGAACGGTGCGGCGGCCAGTCGCCATGTTTGTCGACCAATCCGACCGCGCCGCCATGGAAGCGGCCGTCGACGCCGGCGTTTCGGCCTAGGTGGTCAACGGCCTCCGCCGCGAGCGGGTGAATACGGTTCTCGACCTTGCGATCAGCCGCTTCAATGCGCTGAACCGACTGCGCGAAGAACTCGACCGCACAAAGCAGGCTCTGGAGGATCGCAAGGTCATCGACAAGGCCAAGGGGATCCTGATGAAGTCACGGAACCTTACGGAGGAAGATGCCTATGGCCTGCTGCGGGGCACTGCCATGAAGGAAAGCCGTCGCATGGCAGAGGTCGCGCAAAGCCTGATCATGGCCATGAAGTTGCTGGGGTAACGTCATGTCACCCCTGCCCCGCGCCGATGACACGCCTGGCATCTCCGACGCCGCTTCTGGGTTCCTGACCCTCGGCTTCATTCCGCTTGTCGACTGCGCGCCACTGGTTGTGGCGCGGCACAAGGGTTTCGCCCAAGCCGAGGGACTTGAGCTTGCTCTCAGACGTGAGACGTCCTGGGCGAACATTCGTGATCGTGTGACCCTCGGTCACTTCGACGCAGCTCACATGCTGGCGCCGATGCCGATCGCCGCCACTCTCGGCCTGGGTCGGCCTGCCGTGTCCATGATCGCGCCTTTCTCGCTCGGGTTGGGCGGCAATGCGATCACGCTCGCGGCGGAGCTATTCGGCGCCATGGCCGATACGGTCGTTGGCCGGACAGGGGCTTTCGGCCGATTCGACCCCGCCGCGACCGGTCAGGCCTTGGCGCATGTGTTGGGCCATCGGCGCCGCCAAGGCCACGAGCCACCGACGCTGGCCATCGTGCACCCGTTCTCCGGCCATAATTATGAACTCCGCTACTGGCTGGCGGCGGCGGGGCTCGATCCTGACGTCGACGTGCGATTGACCGTTCTGCCACCGTCACAAATGGTGGAGGGTCTGGCTGCGCGACAGATCGACGGTTTCTGCGCCGGTGAGCCATGGAACTCCCTCGCGGTCGAAGCCGGCGTTGGCGTCATGGCCGTGACCAAGTCCGAGCTTTGGCGGCAAGGCCCGGAAAAGGTGCTGGGACTTCGTGCGGATCACGCCGACCGCTACCCGGATCAGATGGGCGCCCTGATCCGTTGCCTTTTTCGGTCCAGTCAGTGGGCCGACCTGCCTGAAAACAGGGCAGAACTTGCAGCCATGCTGGCCGCGCCAGACTATCTCGATGCGCCGGTCGCGGTCATCGAACGCGCACTCGAAGGCCGACCGGTGCGGGTCACGGGCCACCCCCCTCAAACGGTGCCGGACTTTCTTGTATTCCATCGCCATGCGGCGAATTTCCCCTGGGAGAGCCATGCCCTGTGGTTCTATGCGCAGATGGTCCGTTGGGGCCATGTCACGGGCACGCCCGAGCGCGCCGCCGCGGCACGACAAACTTACAGGCCAGACCTTTACCGCAGGGCTCTGGCGCCGACCGATGCCGATCTCCCCCGCGCGAGCGCGAAGATCGAAGGTGCGCTGCAACACAGGACGCCGGTTGCATCCCGCTTCGGCACCATGAGCCTGGGCCCGGATGGCTTTTTCGACGGGCGCTTGTTCGATCCCGATCACCTTGATCAGTACCTTGCTGAGCTGAAGCAACACTGATGATGAGTTGGGCAGAGGCCGCCTATATTTTCGTCTTGCGGTCCCGCTAGCCTTTTCTATTGTTATAACGTGAGAGGAATGCCCGTCTCGCATCGCCGCACGGATCATCGATGGTCCGATCATGCGAACTTCTCCTCGGGGTCTAGCCCCTAGACATTCTTGCGTCGGGCATTGTGGCCGGACCGCTTAGAGCGCTTGCGGCCAATCCTGGCGCGCTGGCTTGCCCTTCTTCGTTCAGCGGGATGGTTTTATGCTTTCTCAAAAAGCAACCAGCATCAACCTTTTCAGTTTCTCGACACCGCAGATGCGCGCCTTTCATCTGAGTTGGATGGCGTTCTTCGTGTGTTTCTTCGCTTGGTTCGCCGTGGCGCCGCTCATGCCGCTGATCAAGGGAGAGTTCCATCTCACCGCAGATCAGATCGCCAACATCAACATCGCGGCGGTGGGGATCACGATCCTGGTGCGCCTCGTGGTCGGGCCGCTGTGTGACCGGTTTGGTCCGCGACGGGCCTATACGGCGCTTCTCGTGCTGGGTGCGATCCCGGTCATCGGCATCGCCTTCGCAAATTCCTACGAGGGCTTCCTCTTCTTTCGGCTCGCCATCGGTGCGATCGGCGCCAGTTTCGTGATCACGCAATTCCATACCTCCGTGATGTTTGCGCCGAATGTCGTCGGCACCGCCAACGCAACCGTGGGGGGATGGGGAAACGCGGGCGGCGGCGTGACCCAGTCGGTCATGCCAATTCTCCTTGCGGCCCTCGTGAGCCTTGGCGTGAGCCAGAGCATGGGCTGGCGGCTCGCGATGATCGTGCCGGGTGTCATGATGCTGATCGTCGCGTCTCTCTATTGGACGCTGACCCAGGACACGCCGGAAGGTGACATCGTCGATCTGCGTAAACGCGGCGTGGCTTTCGAGACCGGGAAGGAAGGCGGCTGGAAGATCTTCCGACAAGCAAGCGGCAATTACCGCGTGTGGATCCTGGCGCTTTGCTATGCCGGCAGCTTCGGCATCGAACTCTTCATCCACAATGTTGCCGCCAGCTACTATGTCGAGCGGTTCGGCCTGACGCTTGGAAATGCTGGTTTCGCAGCAGGCAGCTTTGGCCTGCTGGCCCTGTTCGCCCGCGCGCTCGGCGGTTTGTCATCCGACCGAGTCGCGCGCACCTGGGGGATCCAGGGCCGCACGGCACTTTTGGTCTTGCTGCTGGTCGGCGAAGGTCTGGGTCTGCTCGCGTTCTCCGGCATGACCTCCGTGGCGCCCGCCATTCTGGCCATGCTGGCTTTCGGCCTGTTCACGCACATGTCGTGCGGCGCCATCTACGCGCTTGTGCCATTCGTCGACCGCAAGGCCCTGGGCGGGGTCACCGGTATCGTGGGCGCGGGCGGCAATGTCGGCGCGGTCGCGGCGGGTTTCCTTCTCAAGGCTGTGGGTGGTGTTCCGCAGAGCCTTTTCATACTTGGCTGCTGCGTCCTCGTCACCGCCCTCTGTGCGATCTCCGTGCGCTTCTCGGTCACTCACCGGACCGCCGAACAGGCGCTTTACGATGAGGCGATCGCGCGTCGGAATGCGTCGCGAAACGTTGGGCTGCCTGTCGCTAGCGCGGCGTGAGCCGCGCGCAATACTGGAGGAGTGTGTAGTTCCTCGGTCGGGCCGGAACCGCGCCGATGTGACCGCGATCCGCACCACGCCGCGAGGTTTCTGCGGATCCTGACAGTGGTCACTGGGGCGGCTCTTTGGTAGCCCGCCATTGTGGAACAAGCGTTGCATCGGCCCGAACAATTCGCAGGTTCACCGCAGGCTCGATACGATCCGCCCACGGAACGGTTTCGGCAGCATCAAGGAGAATGGGCCGATGCTCCCGTGGCCTTCAGTCATCGCGCTTCATCCGTGACACAAAGCCTATCGACGGTCACAGACGGGCAGCTCGTCGATTTTCGTGACGCGATCGGCGACATTCCGCTGACTGCGGATCCCGGCATCGTCCGACGCCGCTCGCGGGATTTCTTCTGGTACAGCCCGATCCTCAACCAGCAGCTTGCCGGCAAGACCGCGGATCTTCTCGTGACCCCGCGCGACGAAGCGGATGTGATCCGGGTTGCGGCGGCGTGCGCGCGCTTTGGCATCCCGCTGACGCCGCGCGGCGCCGGAACGGGGAATTACGGGCAGGCGGTGCCGCTTGCCGGCGGTGTCCTCCTCGATCTCTCCGAGATGACGAAAATCGAATGGCACAAGCCGGGCGTCGTCAGGGTCGAGCCCGGATCGGTGATGGCCGACCTCGATGCCGCATTGCAGCCGCAGGGCTGGGAATTACGCATGCATCCCTCGACCAAGCGCAAGGCCACGATCGGCGGCTTCATCGCGGGCGGCTCGGGCGGCGTCGGCTCGATCGGCTACGGGGGTCTCCGTGAGCCCGGCAATATTTTGGCCGCCCGTATCGTCACGTTGGAGAACGAACCGCGCGTGCTGGAATTGCGAGGCGACGCCGCGCAGAAGATCAATCGGGCCTACGGAACCACGGGCATCATCACGTCTCTCGAACCTCCGCTGGCGCCGGCATGGCCCTGGATCGAAATGATCGTGGCTTTCGAGAGTTTCGGCGAAGCGATGGCGTTCGGCTACGACGCCGCTCTCGCCGATGGCATCGTGAAGAAGCTCCTGAGTCCCATCGCATGGCCGCTGCCGTCCTTCTTTGGCGAGATGCGCGATGCCTGCCCGGAGGGGCAAGCCGTACTGATCGCCATGGTGGCGGCGCCATCGCTCGAATCGTTCAAGGCTCTGCTCGGCCACAGGGGCGCCATCACGCTGGAGCGGCAGAGCAGCGACCGGGCAGGTCAGGTGCCACTCTACGAATACACGTGGAACCACACGACGCTGCAGATGCTCAAGACCGACCGGGGCGTGACCTACCTGCAGTGCCTGTTTCCGCATGACGACCTGCTGGCCAAGGTCGCGGCCATGACGAACCGCTTCCCGGGCGAAATCCATGGTCATTGCGAGTTCATCCGCTTCGGGGGCCGTGTCACCGCGAGCGCCCTGCCGGTCTTGCACTACACGACACCCGAGCGTCTCGACGAGATTATCGCGATCCATGAGGCGGGTGGCGTCATGGTGGCCAACCCGCACGTGGTGACTCTGGAGGATGGCAGCCGTCACAAGCGCGCGGATGCCGATCAGCTCGGCTTCAAGCGTGAGGTTGATCCAAAGGGGCTGCTCAATCCGGGCAAGATGCGCAGTTTCATCCCTGTGTCGGCCACGCCCCAAGGATGAGGGTTCTCTACGTCTATTGTCACCCCCTGCCCGAAAGCTTCCACGCGGCGCTCCGGGTCGAAGCCCTTGCGGGTCTTGCGGAAGCCGGCCACGCGGTGGATCTGCTCGACCTTTACGCCGAGGGGTTCGACCCTGTGCTGAATGAGGATGGCCGCCGCCACTACCACGACACCGGCCGAAACCAGCAGGGCCTCGAGCCGCTGATCGCGCGCTTGCAGGCCGCTGAAGCGCTGATCTTCCAGTTCCCGACCTGGTGCTTCGGTCCGCCCGCGATGCTCAAGGGGTTCTTCGACCGCCTGATGATGCCAGGCGTGGCCTTCGACATCAGCAATCCGCAGCACGTCCAGCCCTTATTGCGGAACGTTCGCAGGATCGCCGGGATCGTCACCTATGGGCGGCCGCGAACGATGGTCTGGTACATGGCGGATCCGCCCCGCAAAATCGTCACCCGCTACATCCGCTGGCTGACGGGCGGCGCCAAGGCCGAATATCACGCGCTCTATCATCTGAACGTCGCAACTGACCGGCAACGGCAGAGGTTCATGGGCGACGTTCGAGCCGCCATGGTGCGATTTCAATAGCATTGCGCTCGTGCGCCTGCCGTCATATCGCTGTCGCGCACGTCGGCGATAGACCTCGCTGGACACCGGCAGCCCGTCCGACGGCAGTGTGCAAGAGCGCCATGGTTGCGCAAGGGAGATGCACCCCTCATGCCTCACGGCTCCGCGTTCGATCTCGCCATTGTGGGAGCCGGTATCTGCGGCCTGGCGCATGCGCTTGCGGCAGCGCGTAAAGGCAAGCGGGTGGTGGTGGTCGATCGCGACCGACAGGCCAACGGCGCATCGATTCGCAATTTCGGGTTCATCACCGTGACGGGCCAGCAGGCCGGCGCCTGCTGGCAGCGCGCCATGCGGTCCCGCGACATCTGGATCGAAGTCGCGGCGGCGGCTGGCATTCCTATCCAGCAGCGTGGACTCCTGACGATTGCGCGCAGGCCTGAGGCGCGAGCCGTGCTGGAAGAGTTCCTGCAGTCCGACATGGGGGCAGAGTGCCGTCTCGTGGAACCGCCGGATCTACCCGGCTTCGGCGCCGGGTTGCGGTGGAGGGAATTCGCCGGCGCTCTCTATAGCCCACACGAGGTCCGGGTCGAATCGCGCGATGCCATCCCACAGCTCGCCGCCTATTTGGCCGAGCGGCATGGTGTGACGTTTTTACGTGACACCGTCGTGCACAGCGCCGCGCCCCCGCGGCTGGAAACGAGCCGCGGCTCAGTCGAGGCCGAGACCGTTGTCGTGTGCCCGGGCGACGATTTCTTCACGCTGCATCCCGAGCGAATCGCGGGCTACGGGCTCACCCGCTGCAAGCTGCACATGATGCGCCTCCTGCCCGACAGCTTCGATCCCGCCTTACCGGCCATCATGTCGGACCTGGGGCTTGTGCGCTATCTCGGCTATGCCGAACAGCCCGCCGCAAAGGCCTTGCGGCAGCGCCTCGAAGCGGAACAGGGTGAGCACCTCCACAACGGCGTCCACCTGATCGTCGTACGTAGCGCCGACGGCTCGTTGGTTGTGGGCGATTCCCACCATTACGCGCCGACGCCGGATCCGTTCAACCCGACCGGCGTCGACGACCTGATTCTCGACGAATATGCGCGGGTGTTCGACGGACCGCCGCCGAGCGTCGGCGAGCGTTGGATCGGCACCTATGCTTCCGCGCCGGATCGGCTGATGCTGGTCGATGCGCCGTCTGATGCGCTGCGGATCGTCATCATCACGAGCGGCACGGGCGCCAGCACATCCTTTGCCATCGCCGAAGAGGTGGTCGCCGATCTGTTCGGCTGACGTGGGGAGTTCCGAATGAAACACCTGAAAGCCGCCATCTTCGATTGGGCCGGCACCGTCGTCGACCATGGCTCGTTGGCCCCGATGGGCGCCTTTGTGGAAACCTTCGCGGAATTCGGCGTTGCCATCTCGATCGAGGAGGCGCGTGGCCCGATGGGCATGGCGAAGCGCCCGCATATCGCGGCCTTGATGGCGCTGCCTCGGGTCGAAAAAGCCTGGTTCGAACGGCATGGGCACACTCCATCCGCACAGGATATCGATGCGGTCTACGCCGTGTTCGTCCCGAAGAACAAGGCTGTCGCGGCGCGCTTTTCCGGCGTGATCCCCGGTGTCGCGACGGTGGTAGCGAGCCTGCGATCCGAAGGCCTGCGGATCGGCTCGACGACGGGCTATACGCGCGACATCATGGCCGAGATCACCCCGGGCGCCGCTGCGAACGGTTTCTCTCCCGACAGCCTCGTATGTACCGGCGATACGCCCGATGGGCGGCCTACGCCCTTCATGCTCTACAAGACACTGCTCGATCTCGCCGTCTGGCCGGCCTGGAGCGCGGTCAAGATCGACGATACGGAAGTGGGCATCGCCGAAGGACTGAACGGGGGCGCATGGACGGTCGGTGTCGCCGTGAGCGGCAACGTCTTTGGAATGTCCCAGGAGGACACCGAGGCCCTGTCGCCCGAGGAGTTCCAGCGCAAGCGGGCGATCGGTGTGGCGCGGCTCAACGCGGCGGGCGCCCATTATGTCATCGACAGCGTTGCCGATCTGCTCCCCGTGGCTTTCGAGATTGAGGGACGGCTCGCGCGCGGCGACAGGCCTTGATCAAGTGAGGCATCAGGCTGGCCATTTCGACCAGAACCGTCTGGCCTGTGCAAAAGCGGTGTAGGCCTCGGCCGCCGCGGCAATCCGGTCTTCTACGCGCGCATGCTCGAGCGCGCTCACATGTGCTGCCGCGCCTACGGCTTCGCGTGATGGTGGCGTGCCCAGGGGGGCGGTTTCGGCCAGACGCAGGACGATCTCGTGGCCGGTGTGGATGTCGTTCAGATCGCCCAGATGCTCTTGCAATTTCTCCAGGGCCGCGACGAACGCCAGGTGCCGCTCCTTTGCTTTGCCTTTGCGAGCAAGGCTCGTAAAAAACTCAGCCGCGTAGCGAAGTTTCTTGGCCTCGATGCGAACGCGATGTCGGGCCGCCGGATCGATCTCGTCAAGGTTGCGGCCGGCGCGTTTCACCTTGCGGCGCTGCTTCTCCAGCACGGCCGCCGCGAGGGCCCGCACGGGCCTTTCGCGCGCTGCCTTCCGGGCCGGATCTTCATCACTCAACCAAGGGCCTGCCTCGATCCATTCGAGAAGATCGAGCAGCAGCTTGCCGAAATCCTCGGAACGCAATTGCGTCACCGCCAGGTCAAAGGCCTTGGCGCGGCGCGCCTCAAGCTCAGTCAACAAGGCCTTTAAACCTGTCTCCCCGCCATTCCGCTCGACCAGGGGACGGACACTGTGGGCGATGTAGACATCGAGATTGCGAGCCTCGCCAAGGTCTCGGGAGACGATTTGCAGCCGCCGTTTCAACTCGGGCAATTGCCCGTCGCGTGTGAAATCCTTGAAGAGCGAAAGGGCGGAGCGCATCCGACGGAGGGCCACACGCGCTTGATGCAGGGATTCAGGCGTCCGGTGCGAGATCACCACGGGTTCGTTGAGGCAAAAATGCCGAAGCGTGGCATGCATCACGGCCTGGAACGCCGCCGCCGATGTCATGTGCTTATCGAGTACCACCGGATCGGCCTTCACGGGCTTTGCCGCCTTACCGCTGAGCAGGCGATAGCCGACCTCCGACTTGGCGCGAACACCCGGGTGCAAGAGCCCGCGTGGGTTGAGCTTTCTCGCCAGAGCGAACAGCTCGCGCGGGCTCCCGCGCTTGAGTTCCAGTTCCAGCTCAGCCAAGGGCTCGGTTCGTGTCGCCGTGACCACCTTGCCGTCATCGAGAGCGATTTCGATCAGAGTGCCCTGGTGCTCGACCATCCACAGCGTGCGATCGACGATCGTTTCGAACAAAGCTTCGACACGGATCCGCTTGGCGTCGATAATATCGCCGGCTGGCGTTCTCGCGAAGGCCTTGAGGTCGGGAACATCCCCGTCCAACGGGGTCTCCCATTCGCCTCGACTGAAGAGCCCGACCGCCGCCTGCCCGGCGAGCTTCGTGGTCTGCACCTTCCGGTCGTGTGCCGACCTTACGCGCAAGGTGACACCTTGCGCACGCAGTTCATAGTCGGGCGTGTCGTAATAGACAGAGACGAGACGGGAGGTGATGCCGGCGTGGCCAAGTTCGGCCGCAATGTGCCTGCGCATGTCGGCCAAGTCGGCAGGTCCGAGCGAGAGCTTCATCTCGACTTCACGCGGATGATATTGCGACACGCAGACCCCTCCTTCTCAGCCCAGCTGTCCAGCCCAACGGCACATCTCAGGCTTCATGGTCCAAACCCGCCAAGCGCGCGAGCGTAGCCGGATCAGGCTTTCCGTCGTAGAAGCGGGTCAAAGCCTCGCTGAACAAGGCTGACTTGTCCGCCACTTCGGCGAAGAGGGTCATGCTGGAGCGGAACTTGAGATCGTCCGGCGTCCCAAAGATCGACCGCGCAGAACGCCCGACGATATGGTTCACCAATCCGGTGCAGGTTTCGAGCCGCGGGCCCAGGAGAGGGTGCTGAAGAAAGGCTTTTGCTTCGGCCAGCGAGCCGATCGCGTAGCGCTGCGCCATGGGGCTATGCCCGAGCCCAGCGATTTGCGGGAACACAAACCACATCCAATGCGAGGTCTTTCGACCGGCCTGCAACTCCGTACGCACCCGGTCGTACACAGGATCCTGCGCCGAGACGAAACGATTGAGATGATAGGGGTCATCCATGGGGGCGGCTTCGTCTGATCTTGGCATCTTTAAGCCATTGCGTGCAGAATTTCGGCGGACCGCTGCATGCGTTCTCCCATACCGATTGAGGCCGTATCGAACAAAAGCCGTCCGCCTTTCACCCGCGACGTAGCCTGCTCGTGCAATGAGGTCTGTTCGAGAAGTGCTTCAGCCGTTGTGCCGGGACAGGGCGTAAAGGCGATTGCCTTCGGTCCGGCATCGACACGCGCGATGCGATGACTGCGGCAGAGGCTTTTCAACCTCGCCTGCGCGAAGAGAGCCGAAGTGGCTTCGGGCATCGGCCCAAATCGGTCTTCGACCTCCTCGGCAAGCAGATCGACCTCATGGACGTCGACAGCCCGGGCAATCCGCGCATAGAGGTTGATGCGAACCTCGTCTTCCGGAATGTAGTCGGACGGCAGCTTCCCCGCATCGCCCATGCGCAGGTCGGGCGTCCATTCATCTGCGGCTTCGCCTGCAACGTTCCGGATGGCTCGCTGCAGGAGGTGCTGATAGAGGCCAAGGCCGATCAAGTTCACATGGCCGGCCTGCTCGTCTCCGAGAAGGTCGCCAGCGCCGCGCGCATCGAGGTCCTGAGCGCTGATGGCCATGCCGCTCCCAAGTCGATCGAGCCTGGCCAAGGTGGACAGCCGCCGTTCCGTCACCGGGCTCATGGCGCGGTCGCCTTGTGTCATGAGGTAGCAGACGCCTTGCTGCCGCCCGCGTCCGACCCGGCCACGAAGCTGATGCAACTCGGCGAGCCCGAACCGGTCCGCATCGCAGATCACCATTGTGTTGGCCCGGGGAACATCGAGCCCGCTCTCGATGATGCTGGTTGCAAGCAGCACGTCGCCGTCGCCACCGGCAAACGCCGTCATGGTCTCATCGACATCCTGCGAGTCCATGCGCCCATGCCCGACCAGGATCTTGAAATCCGGCATCAACCCCAACAGCGTCGCGGCGAGCGGTTCAAGATCCTCGATCCGCGGCACAACCACAAAGCTCTGCCCGCCCCGCGCCTTTTCCTTGACGAGCGCCGTATGGATCGTGGCGGGATCGAAGGGGGCGAGCAGCGTACGGATAGGACGCCTGCGGGCCGGAGGCGTCGCGATGATGCTGAGATCCTGCAGGCCGACGAGCGCGGTTTGCAGCGTGCGGGGGATCGGCGTCGCGGTGAGGGTCAGCATGTGGACGCCCTGCCCCAGCCTGCGGATTCGAGCCTTGTCGGCCGTGCCGAACCGTTGCTCCTCATCGACGATCACGAGGCCTGGTTTATGAAAGACGATGTCGGGCGCGGCCAGCGCCTGTGTGCCGACGACGAGCCGGATCGATCCGTCCGCCAATCCGGCCTTCACTTGCTCGGCTTCGCCCTGTGCGACCGACCGCGAGAGCTCGGCGACCCCGATGCCAAGCTCAGAGAAACGTTGCTTGAATTGGTGAAGGTGCTGACGAACCAGCACAGTGGTAGGAGCCACGATCGCAACCTGCCAACCCGCCAGAACCGCTGCCGCGGCGGCCCGGAGCGCGACTTCGGTCTTGCCAAAACCCACATCGCCGACGACGAGACGATCCATCGGTCGACAGGCTGCGAGATCACGCAAGCAATCGTCGATTGCGTGCATCTGGTCCGCCGTCGGCGCGAAGGCAAAACCCTCCACGAAACGTTCGTAGTCGCGGCGCGGCGGCACGATCTTCGGCGCTTGGATCTTTGTCCGCTCCCGAGCCATCTCGACCAGGGACCGCGCCGTTTCCTCGATTTCCTTCGCGATCTTGGCACGCCGCTTCTGCCAGGTTTGGGTGTCGAGCTTATCGAGAGCCAGATCCTCGGAGGCAGGTCCATAGCGCCAGATCCGGCTCATTTCCTCCACCGGGATGATGAGGTCTGTCTCCTTGGCATAGGTGAGCCGCACGGCGTCCCCACCCGAAGTCTCCCCGGCTTCGATGGTTTCGAGCCCCTTCAGCACACCGACACCATGATCGAGGTGGATGACGGCGTCGCCGATCGCAAAGTCGCCATCGCCGAGGTGCCAGGGCGTTGGCACCGCGTGAGCGGAAAGGACGCGAGCATGATGGCCGATGAGGTCCGCGGCGGTAATGAGAACGATGCCGCTTTCCTCGTCGGCAAAGCCGTGGTCGGCTGACAATCGCAGCAATCCAACGGCGCCTGCATCCGTGGGAAGGTCGGCCCATTGCGTGAGGCGGATCGGCGCCTCACCGATCGCGCGTTCCGCCTGTTTCACCAAAGTGGCAAGATCGCGCTCCCGAGCGGCACCCAGTACAATCCTGAGGCCAGCGTCTCGACAGGACTTTACATAGGACACAAAGGCATGACCCGGCTTGTCGTCCAGGCAGAAGCGGGGAACCTCGACGGCCCGCTCCAGCGACGGGAAATCCTGCACTCGAGTTTTCGCGGCCTTCCACTCTTCCTCGGACAAGTACAGCCGCTCAGGGGCAAGCGCATTCCGGGCCTCGGTGGCGTTCGTCTTGTCCACCGTCACCCGGTCCCGGTGGGCATCATGGATTTGGCCGAAGAGTTGATGCAGCCGGGCCGACGCTGCCGGCTCGACCACCAGTTTCGCTTCACCGCAGATCTCAAGCAGCGTCGTGGTCTCGGGGTAAAAGTCGGGGAGCCAGTGTTCCATGCCGGGAAAACGCTCGGCCGCCTCCTCCGAGAGGATTACTTCGGACACGGCGTCGATCCGGATCGCCGCGACCTCGCCGGTGCTGCGTTGCGATACGGGATCGTAGGTGTGGATCGTCGTGACGTTCCCGTTGCAAAGGCCAATGCGATAGGGACGTCGCACGGGTGGGAAGACATCCACCACCTCACCCCGGATGGCCACATGGCCGGGATCGTCGACCCGGTCGGCATGTGTATAGCCCATTTGGCCGCACGCCTGCCCGAAGGCGGCGACATCAAACGCCACGCCCCGCTTGATCACAAGCGGGTTAGGGAGCGAAGCAAGCGGAGGCAGACGCTGCAGCAGCGCTTCAGGCGTCGTGACCATGATGTCCATGCCCGTATGCTTCTTCAGCTCGGACAAAACCCGCATCCGGTGACCCATGATGTCGGGTGAGGGCGCGGCGCGATCGTAGGGCAGACAATCCCAGGCCGGGAGATAATGCGCGACTAGGTCGGGCGCCAATTGCACAAGCAGGCGCTTCAAAGCCTCGGCCTTCTGCTCGCCATCCACCACGACGATGAGGCCCATTGGGCGTCGTCGATCGATTTCAGCCAAAAGCCGCACAGCAAGCAGCGAAACCGACGCGTTCATGACCAACTCCAGGTACTCGGACGCTCACGCATCCCCTTAGTGGCGCAACGCCGGAACTTCGAAGTTTGCTCCCCGATCCGCGTGCGGCCTTTGTGGCCAAAGCCGAGCCCCGGCGACGCAGTCTCGCAACGACTTTGGCTCGTCAGGACATCCCCTCTCGCGCGAGAACACGATCGACATTGGCCCGGTGGACGGCCTCGTAAGCCAGAAAATAGTGGACGCGTCCGGCCGCCAAATCCTCAGCGATGAAGCTTCGGAGATCCTGACGGGCGAGGTCGGGCTGCGTCTTGCACCGCAACAGCTTCTCGACATAGCGCCGCGTGGCATCGAGAAGCCCGCGGTCATAGCCGCCACTCTCGATCACGCTCAGGGCACCGTGGTTCGGAAGAATGCGGTCGAAGGCCTCGCGGGACAACCGGTCCAGGTCGACGAGGTGGTGCTCCAGCCGGTCGCGCTCGGTCACATAGGTGATCGGATCTTCCAGCGTGTCGCCCGCCAACAGGATCCCGGCATCGGGCAAGACCAGCACTGTCCCGTCGCGGCTGTGGATGTCGAAGCGGCGCAGTGCGACACGAACCTCGCCGACATGGAGATCGAGGCTCGTGTCGAAGGTCTCGGTCGGACCGATCAGCGGCAAGATCGGCGGCGTTCCGCTTTCGAGTTCGGCTTTCTTCTCGTCGAGGATCTGTGCCGTCAGCCCGTTGGCGATGATCGGGCAATCGGTGAAAGCCGCATTGCCGGCGACGTGATCGGCATGCCAGTGGCTCAGCACGACGCGGATCGTCCGCACCCCGGCCTGTTGCAGCGATTGGCGAATAAGCGTCGCATGGGCGATCGACATGTGGGTGTCGTAGACGAGGGCGTCCGTGCCATCCAGGACGGCATAGGAACAGGTCCCCAGCACAAAGGCCCCATCAACGAGCCAGTTGGGCGCCTCAGACCAGGCGCGGACGCCAGCGATGCGGCCGTCGTAGAAGGCCATGACGTTGCGTGCGGGGTGGAGCACGCGCATTGTCGCACCGAGTGGAGCCTGGGTCACGTCGGTAAGCTCATCGCGCCGCGACCTTTCACGACGCGGCTCCTTCGGCCACAAAGGCCCGCCAGCCGCCGAACTGCGTTACCTCGCGGGCGGCTGCGACCGCATGGGCCTCGCACAGAAATCCGCTGACGGCCGTGCCATTGTCGAGCGCGATCTTGCCGATCCCGAGAGGCGCCGGGATCGCCTGGGCAAAGCGTCCGAAAGCGGCCTCCGAAAGACTCCACACTTCGACCGTGATCCCCGGCCCGGCGAAGCCCGGTTCACGGACGAGGCCCGGCTTTGGCGGAACCGTGCCGGGCAGTGCGTAAAGGCGATAATCCGGGGCCGTTCGGCACGTTGCCTCAAGCCTGCCGCCAAGCGCCACGATCTCGCGGTTCAACGGCATGCCGCTCAAATGCGCGCCGACCACAACAAGCCGGCAGCGGCCGTCGCTCAGGGCCGCTTCCGCAGGTCTGTCCGGCACGGCGGTCCTCGCACGGCCCATACCGGCATCGCTGGCGCGGTGGAGCGCATCGGCGAGAGGCGCGAGAGCATCGTCCTGAAAGCCGCGGCCGACCAAAGTCACTCCGAATGGCAGCCCATTCGGCCGGAACCCGGCCGGAACCGCGATGGCGGCGCACCCGAGCAGGTTCGCGAAATTGGTGTAGAGCCCGAGGTTCGAATTGAGCCGGATCGGATCGGCCATCATGGCCTCGACCGTGTAAGTGGTGGGGGCTGTCGGCAGCAGCAGACCATCGACCTCCGCCCATATGGCTTCGGTCTTCTGGCGCAGTTCATTGAAGCGGTAGAGTCCTTCGAAGGCATCGACGGCGCTATAGCGGCGCCCTCCAGCGATGATGGCCCGCACGCTTGGCTCGACCTCATCCTCATGGGCGTCGAAGAACGACTGGATCGCCGCGAGGCGCTCCGCCACCCAGGGACCTTGGTAGAGCAGCGCCGCGATCTCACGAAACGGCACGTAGTCGAACGGCACGATCGAAGCGCCCAGCTTCCCGGCCCGGGCGATCGCGGCGTCATAGAGCTGTTCCGCCTCGGCATCTCCGCAGAAGTTACGCTCCGCCCCTGCCAGGACGCCAAGACGCAGCCCTCGCGACGGGAGGCTGGTCGGCTTCGCGGAACGGGAAAAGGGATCGGCGTTATCGAAGCCCTCTGCCACGCGCCGGACCGCGACGCCATCGGCGACACAATTGGCGAAGACCGTGACGCAGTCGAGGCTGCGGCAGGCCGGCAGGACGCCGGTCGTGCTGAGGAGCCCAGGCGTCGGCTTGATGCCGACCAGGTTATTGAAGGAGGCCGGGACACGTCCCGAGCCGGCCGTATCGGTGCCGAGCGCGAATGCAGCAAGGCCAGCCGCCACCGCCACCGCAGATCCTGAACTCGACCCGCCCGAGATATAGCTGACGTCGAACACGCTTCGGGGCGCCCCATAAGGCGACCGCGTGCCGTTGAGCCCGGTGGCGAACTGGTCGAGGTTCGTTTTGCCGACCACGATGGCACCGGCGTCCTCAAGCCGGCTGACCACCCTGGCCGAGACCTCCGGCCGATACGCGAAGGCCGGACAGGCCGCCGTGGTGGGGAGACCGGCAACGTCGATATTGTCCTTGACCGCGAAGGGGACGCCCCACAGCGGCAGCGAGTTGGGCTGCGGCGCCCGTTGCAGGAGGGCTTCGGCCGCACCCCGCATGGCTGCGGGATCCGCGCGGGTGATGAAGATGGCAGGATCCGAGGCCGCCTCCTGGCGGGCGACGATCTCCTGGACGAGATCGACCGGGGTCAACTCACCTGCCGCATAGAGCGCGCGAAGGCTCTCGATATCCAAAGTTTCGGGAACCAATTCATTCCTCCGCGATGTTCGCACTCATGTCGCCGATGCGGATGATCCGTGCCGGCGCGGCCCGATCTCGGGCACGCGGCACCCCGTACGTGGGGTCACGGGAAGCTCTTGCGTCATGGGCGCAATGATGGCGATCGTGTCGCAAGGCGCAACCAGATTGCTGATCGCCGCGAAATTTTTGCAGATGTTTCCGGGCACATCGGCCGATATGCCGGTAACTCGGCGCGAACCGCGCGACCTTCGGACGCTTTCGCAAGGTCATAGGGCACCGCAGCGGGTCAAGTGCCTTCTGAGACGGAGTGAGCTTTCCGACACTAAACCAATGCGTCGAGGCGCAATCGGTGGCGATGGTCGGTCAGGCGATGTAGCGCCGCATAGGAGGCGATGACGGCGCCGAGAAAGCCAGCCGTCGACAGGACGAGCAAGAGAAGGATCTGGTATCTGGCCGCATCCAATGGGTCCATGCCGGCGAGGACCTGGCCGGTCATGATCCCCGGCAGGGTGATGATGCCGGCAGCGGCCATCTGATTGACTGTCGGTGTGACGCCGGTCCGTACGGCTTGCCGCAGGATCGGCCGGAATGCCTCCTGTCGGGTGGCGCCAAGCGCCAGGCGAGCCTCGATGGCGAGCCGATCACGCGCCACACTCGACAGGATGGTGTTCAACGCGAGACTGCCTCCGTTCATCACAGTACCGAGGATGATGCCCACAAGCGGGATTGCGTGGCGGGCGTCGTACCAGGGCGTCGGCTTGAGAGCGGTGAGTAGGACGATGAGGGCCACGGGCAAGGTCGCGCCGAGGATCGACAGCGTTCCGATGCCGAGGTGCCAAAGACCTTTCAGGCGCCGGGGGCTGCGGGCTCCCATTTCGCGGCTTGCGGCCGCCAACATGATGGCGATGACGCCGAAGGTGACCCACATCGACGCGGAGGCAAAAATCACCCGCAGCACAAGGCCCACCAGGACGAGCTGGATCACCAACCGGCCGGCAGAGACCAGCAGGGGCCGATGCACGCCAAGCGAAAGGACCAGAGATAGAGCGGCACTCGCCACGACAAGCATAGCCGCGACCGCGAGATCGGCGGGCGAAAGAGCGACCGGCGTCATGACAAGATCTCGGTGAGATTGTCCTGCGCCATAACGAAGTGCCGGTCGCCAAGACGCTCTGCCTGCTTGGAGTCATGCGAGACTATTACGAAGCCGAGGCCCGTCGATTTCAGGCCGCCCAGCATCG
Source organism: Lichenifustis flavocetrariae (assembly GCF_026130545.1). Lineage (GTDB taxonomy): Bacteria > Pseudomonadota > Alphaproteobacteria > Rhizobiales > Beijerinckiaceae > Lichenihabitans > Lichenihabitans flavocetrariae. Next base: position 29,376 of record NZ_JAMOIM010000040.1, read on the forward strand.
TTTCCACTCTGTCACGCGAGGCAGCATCGAGAGCGGACGTCGGCTCGTCGAGAAGCAGGAAGCGAGGTCGTCCGACGACGGCGCGCACCAGAGCCGACCGCTGCCGTTCGCCCGTCGACAAACGCGCCACCGGCGCGTCGAGCAGATCCGGGTCGAGTCCGAGATCGGGCATCAACGCACGGGCCGCGGCGACGTCACGCATGTGTTCAGCCACGGTCTCGGCCCACCAGCCGGACTCAGCCGCCACATAGGTGACGAGCCGCCGCCACATGGGAGCCGGCATGGCGGTTCGATCCGTCCCATCGAGCGTGACGGTGCCGGTGTTCGGGTCGAGATCGGCGATCATGCGGAGGAAGAGGCTTTTGCCGACGCCGGAAGGACCTTGCAGGACGGCGCAGGATCCGAGGTCGAACGAGACGGAGAATGGGCCCCGTACCGCGCTGCCCATATTCTGAACGATAAGGCCTTCCTGGCGGGGCAAGGGGAACGATCCCAAAAAACGGTGACGAGCCCTCAGGAACATAGGCCCGATGGCTCTTGCGGGAACTCGGTTCTACAAGCCGGGAACTCGTTCGGACACCCGGAAAGAGGACCGGGCAGACGGGGTCAGGCTATCGCCTTCCACCACAAGCGTCGCACCGCGATGCTGCCTCTACATTAGCGACACAAGCGAGCCAAGCTTGACGATGGTGGGCGGTGACGGGCTCGAACCGCCGACCCTCTCGGTGTAAACGAGGGTGCCGGCGGCGGTCCTAGAGGGGATCATCGCTCACGAACCTTTCTATTTCGTTCCGAATCGCCCCGATTTCACGGGGTTTCGGTGGCAATCGGTGGCCCCGGGGCTTCCCGGCCAGCTTGGACCGCCCTGCCCTGCCCGACGTGAAGGCCTGCCCGACTTCGTGCTGGAAATCGGGATGATGGTGGCTGTACGTCGATTCGAACACGGCCCTGGTGATCCCGGCAAATCCGCAGATTTGGTCCACGGGGACGCCCGACCTGGCCAACCACGTGATCGCCGTGTGCCGCAGCGCGTGACGCGTCGCCGTCAATCCGGCGTCGGCCATCGCACGCGCGTAGGCCTTCTTCGGATCTGCGGGCCGTCCCTGCCATTGGCACACGTAGCGATCCCCGTGCACCTCGCCGGTCTCCTCGTCGTATTTGGCCCACCTGCGCATGTGCGCGAGCAGGCGGCGCGGGATTCTGATCGGCGGGGCCCGCTTGTTGGCCCGGGCGACCTCGCCTTCCCATTTCCGGTAGTAGACGCCGTGCTCCAGGTCGACCCACGGCCTGCCCTCCTCCCTGACATAGCTCGCGCGATAGATGCGGCTCGAACGACCGGCCGTGTACAGCGCGGCCAGGGTGAAATGCACGACGTGCCGCCTGACGTGCTTCGGCACGCGGTTGCCGCCCGGCTGCTCCTCGCGGAAGCGCCAGCACGACATGAGAAACGACGCCATCTCGTCGCGGGTTATCCACAGATCCCTGGCTTTCGGCTTCGGCGGCAACGAGACCACGACCTCCTCGCGCAACACCCCGTTCTCCTGGGCGAACCCGATGGCCGCGCTCAGGTCCTCAAGCTCACGGCGCGCGGCCGCCGGCGTCGTCCGCGACTTGGCGTAAGCCGCGCACGTCAGACGGTTCACCTCGTCCGCGCTCTTGCCACCCCACCACGCGATCAGATTCATCGCACGCTGCCAGAGCGCGCGCGGCTTGCTCACCTTGGACTCCCGGTCTTCGGCGTAGACCCTGACGAGATCTGCGACGTCCAGGTCACGGGCGGCCGCGTGCTGCGGCAATCCGGCTTCGACGTGCTTGCGTGTCAGGTAGGCTTCGAGCGCGCGAGCCGCTCCTGCGCGATCATCAGCGCCGCAGCCCGTGGCGTGTTGCCGTCCGTTGTCCTTGATGATCCATGTTGCTGCGCGCTGCTTTCCGGACTTGAGGGTACGGGCCTCGCGGAGCCAGAGTCGCGGCGGTTCGACGGGGCGCGGCATCGCTCCCTCCATTGTTGGATTGCGGTGCGGGTGACGTAGGCCTGCCGACCGTGGATCTCGGCTGTCAGCAGGCCTGAAACGATTGCGCGGCGGAGCATCGACGGAGTGAAATGCCCAGCGAGTTCGGGCAGCGCGCAAGCTTGCTCTAGGGTCAGCATCGCCTCGTCGCCGTCGGGAACGACGGCGAGGAGGTCGATGACGCCGACGACCAATTCGTAGAGCTGCTTCACGCGACCATCCTCATGATGTCGCGATCGGCCTCGCCGCTGTGCTGGAATGTCCACCGTGCCCGCTCCGCGATCCTGTGCTCGGCGCGGCGCAGCAGCCAGTCAGCCACTTCGGATCGCGTCGTGTGAGGCACGGCGGGCTCGCCCATCCGCCAACAGCGGAGGCGAGGCGACCATGAGCCCGGGCGGGCCGCGTCGTGCAGGTCACCGAGCGTGAGCCGGGCTTCCTGGCACTCGATGGCCGCCTGGATCACTGAAAAAGTAAATGGGACGGTTGTGTAACGGGGTCCGTCGACCCATCGCGGGCTTTGGTCGGGCATAGGGCACCCTTGGTGTCTAAGACGTGTGTGGGGGTGCGCTTATGCTTCGTCGGCGGCCGCGCGAGGCTCGGATTCCCGTACTACGACTTGCACGTAGAACGTCGGCGCGGGCTAGGGGCAATCGACTCGCATGATGCGAGGCCCGGCGACGAGAACACTTGTAGACGACACGCGTTAAAACACGGTTTACCCGTGCCCGACCAAATCGTTAATTTTCGTGCTTCGTCAAAAAGGCACGTCGTTGCACCAAGCCTCGCTCAACAATTCCCAGGCGGGATCGCCGTTTTCTGCGATGCGGCGCAAGAATTCGCCGCCTGAGGCGGTCGTCAGGATCTGATGCAGCACCGCCAGCCGCTGGAGCCGTGCACGCTGCTCGGGGGTCATGTCGCCGTCGATTTGCGGCAGGGGCTTCGGCTCGAAAGCCGGTCGCTGATACGACGTGCGCGCGGGAACGGGCGGTGAGTCGTCGATCTCAGTGTCGGTGATGACCATCGGCTCGGGATCGAATTCGTCGATCGGCGGCGGCTCGGGCTCGTCGTCCTCGACCGGCGGCGGCGGATCGGGCTTCTCGATCGGGACGACGGGCGCGGGACGCGGGAAACCAGGACGTCCGAGCGGGCGGCCGACCGGACGCGGAGTGGACGCGGGTCCGGTCGGCGTGATCCTGTTGACGGGGGCGTCGGTCGACGCGGGAACGGCGGGCGTCGCGACGCGGACGGGTGCCGTCACGGCGGGCGCATGAGTGTAGCCGGGTCGGCCGAAGCGGCGTGGGGGCGTCACGGCCGTGGTCCCTCGAAAGCTTCGTCGTCGTCGACGGTCGGCGGCGCGACGCCTTCGACCTTGCCCCAGCGGTAGCGCACCACGGCACCGCGACCTTGCGGCGTGATCCGGAGGTGACGGCCGAATCCGATTTCCGCCCAGCCACGCACAACACATTCGAAAAACGCGCCGGCGGGCAGATCGATGTGGCGACCGCCCGCATAGAGCGTCCCATCTTGCCACACGGTACCGTCGCCGCCCGCCCGCTCAAGGGCGTCGAGCGCACGGTAGACGTCCGCGAGATCAGGTCGCGGCTCTGGCTCGGGCGCCCGGATCGAGGCCAGGACGGCGGGGGTGGTGAGGCGTCTCCGACGCTCGCGCTCGTCGCGGCTGACGCTCATGACGTTTTCCTCCGGCGGCGGTAGACACCGAGCGCGGCGTCGAAATCGAAGCCGAAGTGGCTCGCGATTTTCGCGAAGCTTTTGGGGTGATCATCAGGTGACGCGAGGGCTTTGTAGGCGGTGCTCTGCGGCAGCCCAACGGCTTCCGACCACTCAGCCAGCGTCCAGCGGTGTGTCTCTATTCTCTGTCGGATCGCGGCCGCGAGTCGTCTGGGCGTCGAGGATTCGGTGATCAGCGCAAGCCGCAATTTCCAGTCCTCAAATTCGGCTTTGAACGCGTCGACGGTGTGACCCAAGCACCGGTCGGTTTCCGCGAACAGCGTGCGGCCGCAGGGCTTGCCATAGTGATCGACGACGCACCCGCGAACCCCGCGCTGACGGAACCACCACGTCCAGTCGCAAGTATCTAGAATATAAGGTCGAATCTTCGCTGGCGCGATGGCTGGTGCATCGCGAGACTCCACAGTCTCGGCGGGTGTCACCGCCTCGCAACGCACGCGGCTCTTGCGGGTAGTGGGCATGATGGTGCCGACGTCCGGCAGAGTGCGGCCGCTGCGCTGGAGTGCGCACATGATCGAGCTGCGTGTAGTGTCGAGTTCCTGCGCGATCGCCGGCCAGGATTTGCGGCTCGTGCGAAGCTCGATGACACGGTCGATGACGTCGGGGGTCCAGTCCATTTTCAGCGTCCGCAGTTGTTGAGGTGGTCCTCGGCGTCATCGGGCGACGGGACGAACTCGGGTTCGGGGTCGAGACGGTCGCCGAGGCGGTAGAGGCGTCCCACGGTGCGAAGCCAGCCGTCGCCGGCGGCGGCGATCTTGGCGGTCGTGATGCGGCCGGGGCGCAACCGGGGGTGACCCACGCACCAGCCGTGCGCGAGGTCGACGCCGTCGACCGACGTGATGCGGTAGTCGTCGAGCATGGGCGCGCGGCGCAGCTCGTCTGCCGTGGGGCTGCCGCTCTCGGCGTAGCGCGCGAGGTCAGCGTGGAGGGCGGCCTCGCGCTGCGCGAGTTGTTCGTCGGTGTACGGGCAGTCAGTCACAGGCGGCTCCATCCCATGGCAAGACGAATGCTGGCGAGCGTCTGCACGGCCGCGTTGGCCTCGATCAGAATGCGATCGCCTTCGGTCGTAAGGAAATCGAGAAACGCGGCCCGCAGCTTCGGCGACATCGGCCGCGACCCGTCGATGACGTGCTGGATGTAGCTCGGGCTGACGCCCAAGCGCGACGGCAGGCGGCGGCGCCACAGGTCGCCATAAGCAGCCTTGCCGGCCGCTAAGAGCAGTGCTCCCGTCTTCATGTCGGCGTGCTTCTGGTAATCGGCTTGCTTGGTCATGAGATAAGGATCGTATCTCATTAATCAAATGTCAACAGGCCCATTCATGAGGGTTGACACTTTCAGATTGGGACGCGATCCTTATCTCATCGAAACGGTGTGGAGGAACGAGATGGCTGATGTGAAAGCGGTCCGCCGGTTGCCTGGCGGCAGCAACGCGGTCGAGATCGAGCACGACGGTCGAACCTGGATCGGTGCCGTCGAGAAGGACGGCCGGGTGCGGTTCGAGATCCCGGAGGCCGTGAGCGCGGCAGCGCGGACCCAGCGCCTGCGCGTGATCATCAGCGGCACGCACGAGCCACCGCTCGTCCGACACGTCGCCGGGACGACGTTCTTCGCGCTCGACGCGCTGGGTGATCCCTACATCGCGACGGTCACGCACGTGCAAAACAGGGATGGATCGACGTCTTGGAACGCCGTCGATTTCGCCGGTCGCATCCTGCCACACGACGTCCGCCAGGTCGTCGTACAGCAGCAAATGACTAGGGACCTTGCCGACCGGGAGAAGGCGAAGGCGCTGGCCGGCCCGCTCAACGTGGTGCACCGTGACTATCCGATCGTCGAGCCGCCGGTTCCCGATGACGGTGTCATCGTCTCCCACTTGACCGGGATGACGTTCCTCGCCCAGCACCGGAGCGTCACGTTCGTCGCGACTTACGGCAGGGGCCACAAGCGCGACGGATATTTCGTCGAAGCCGAGCGCCGTCCACTGCCGATCCCGGTGCTCAACGCCCTGGCCGACGCCGTCTGGGCCCGGCAGCCGCCTTTCCAGCGCCGAGGTCACAATGCCGCCTGATCACGACGACGACGACGATCCGAACTTCACGATGCCCCAGCCTGCCGGCGCCGCGCCGGGCGCTCCGCCGCCGGGCGTCCAGCAGAACCTTGAGCAGGCAGAGTGGTACGCCACGAACCGTCTCGACCGAACGCGCGGCAGCAAGCAAGCGATGCTGCTGACCGCGCTCTACGCGAACCGCGCGGGCGAGGATTGCCGCGCCCGCCGCATCTTCAGCCCGCTCACCGCAAAACCGGATCGCGGGAAATTCGACGGCGGCGACGTCGCCCACATCGTCCGCCTCACGACGAGCCCGCTCGACGACAGCGCCACCGAGGTCGCGCTCTGCGGCGCCTACCTGCGCGCGGGACGAAAATGGAGCGGCATCCGCGCTTATTCGACGTGTCACACGTGCATAGCGAGGGCCAAGCAACAGCCGCCGTCGATCACGGGCTGGAAGCACAAACTCGCCGAGACCCAGTATCTCAAAGTGAAGGAGATGCTTTGCTTGCCGCCGTTGTACCTTGATAACCCCGTGATCAAAGGAGTGGAAGATGAGCTTCTTGCGCCGCCTGCTGTTGAGCATCCTCGGTATTTTCGACGCCTTCTTCGCCGGTGTGCGCAACGCTATTTTCGGCGTCCCGCAGCCGACGGTGCTCGACACCGCGACGGCTGACGCCATCGCCGAGCAATCTGTCGGCCACCGCGCCTTGGCCGACCTGCATGCGGCCATCGATGCCGAACGGCTTAAGGCCGACGCCCTCGACCGCCGAGCCGCCGTTACGGCACCCGCCGCCGCCGCGCCAGTCCAGGTTCCTCAACCGATGCCGGATCCGGAGCGCTGGTACCGCGTCCTCGCGTCGTCCGGAGACGTTTCCGCGTTCGCGTTCGGCACGGAATCCGAGGCGCAGGAATACTGGGAGGTCGGCGGCGACGGGTGGCGGGTGGAGCCCGTGACCGAAGCCGAGGACGTGTTCGTCTTGGAGACGATCAAGGGTTCGGGCGGCAGTCTTCGGGGTGCGCGGGTCAAATCGCTTGCGGACGAGCTTTCCGACTGGCGTTCGGAGAGATCGAGCAGCTTTAATTGACCGCTGGCAGGTAGAAAGACAACAAGGCGACCTGAGGGTCGCCTTTTCTATTTGTGCCGATCACGGGCTTTTAAATCGTTCAATTCGCGTAAGGCGGCCAATTCTGCCTTGGCCGCCTTGATCCTGGCCTTGGTCGTCGCGGCTTGCATGACGGCCACATTGTGCCGCTCGACAGCACGGGCGGCGGCGACGTCTTGGCCGTGTCGGCGCGCGGCTTCGATGCCAGCGGCCATGGCGACGCCGATGCCCAAAGCGTGGCCAGTCATCTCCTCGTTGAAGGCTTGAACTGGATTTTTCATTCCGTGATGCAATCACGAAAAGATTGCTGTCAGGTTTCCCTCGAAGTTCAATCGCGAGTTCGATGAAGATTTTTGCGTGACGAAATCACGCTTGTTGTTTTCGTCGAATAGGGCTCCAGTCGATGGGGAGGAGTGTCGACATGAAGAAGAAATCGGACGCCTACAACCGGCATCAAGCCGCGCTGCGGTCGGCACGCAAACGACAGGCTGACAAGACAAAACGGGTGCCGTCGACAGCGCAGATCACGACTGCCATCGGCCATGCCGCCCGCGCGTTCATCGCCGACCATAGAGCGGCAGGCAGCCTCGAAACGGTGCGACCGCTGATCGATGCGACGCTGGAAAAGCTGCGGTCGTCCGGCCACGTGGTCGAAGCCGTGACGATATCACGCCTGCTCCGCGCGACGTCCAAGCCATCCCCCATTACTCCATCGAACTGATGCTTTTTCGTGCCGTTTTGAATCTCATCCGTGCTGGATCCCTGCGCACGGCACGCTTGCGTTTCATGGCATCGGACGGCATGGCACAGCGCTTTGCCACGACTCTGCTTTCGGCATCCATGATCCACGGTGGATCGCCGTGGATCGCGGTGACCCACGCTGACGTGCGTTGACTTTTTCAGTGTTCCAGGCGGCCCTGAAGCTGGTCACATGGAGCATGATTAGTGGCCAATGGCCTGAAACTCGCGATCGAAATCGACCACGCTTCGCGGCGGCAAATCAGGTCGTCCCGAGAAGCTGTCGCTCGATCCTGACCGACATAAACGGTCGCGCGACTACGCCGCCGGATCGTTGTAAGTCATGATCTCTCTCGCTGTTGCTGGCGTTTAGGCGAATTCTGCGGCTGACGGAATCCCCGGTTGGGCGGGGACCGCATGAAAGAGGGTCTCAAGCTACTTCGCAGGGCTCGACCGCGAGGGATTCGTCGAACGCGTCCCGCATGACCTGAAATTTGAGACCAAAAAAATCCTCTGGATCCACGGCGCGGCGGAGCGCCTTGCTCACCGGGATGACGCGAAGCGGAGTTCCGTGAGGTCCAGGACCACCGCGCCGGCGCTGGCGTGGCTGCCCGCATTCCTACGGAGTGCGTCAGTCATCGGCCGAACCTCCACACGGGCACCGACGGATTGATGGCGGGCGGGCGATAGAACGACATCCGCTCGAACAGGATCGCGTGGTACTTGACCTCGATAATGGGATCGCGGTCGGCGAGGACGCAGGCGCCGCAGCCTGAGACATTCGCGAGGCCCACGGTGGGATGCACGCCGAACAACAGCACCGTCGGCCACTCGTAGCCGGCGGCTGCGATGGCGAGCGGGCTGGTCAGGAAGTCTAGCATATAGCCGTAGGTGCGGGTCCATTGGCCGTCACGAAAGCCTGGGCACGGGATGATGTCGGGCGACAATGTCAGCGCGCCCTCGATCCAATCGGCGGGCAAGCCGACGACGCTAGTGCGTTCTCGGAGCATGACACGCGCGCGCGCGTGAAAGGTGGAAACCATTTGGGCTTCGACGCGACGGGCGGGCTCACGCGCGTAAGAGCCTGTAACCGCTGGAGCCGAGTAAGGGGCGACGTCGTCTACACCGGCATCGTGCAGGCTGGCGGCATGGTCAGGGATCCAGTCTGATTCGTCATCGACGGGTTCGAAAATGGTCGTGGAGAGAGCATTACCCGCAAGCCCGTCTTTTCCCACCTTTCCCACTTTCGAAATGATAAGTGGGAAAAATAAGCCATTGCATTTGCTGGCATTTCCCACCGCTCCCACCTTTCCCACCGTTTTTGATGCATCCCCTATTGCGCGTGCGCCCGCGCGCTGATTTTCGATCAGTATTCGTGCTAGATCATCTTCGGTCTCGAATTGTGATAATTCATGGTGGGAAAAGTGGGAAAGGTGGGAAATACCACTACTATCAACTAACTGTTCATTCCCACCAGCATCGCCATTTCCCACCAAAAGTGGGAAATCCAGGGTGGAAACCTGGTCAAACGCGTCGGCGGCGTCGCTGATGAGGCGCTTCAGGTTGATCACGGGCGGCCTCCGCTGACCACCTTGAGCGGTGTCCGCTCTGACCCGCGGCCGAACTCATTGCGCGACAGGACGTAGGCCTTGAGCTTGCCGACCTTCGGCACGTAGTCGACGAAGGTGTGCTTGGGTGACTTGGTGCGGACGAGGCACTCCCGCGCCTTCAACGCCTTGCCGACCTCGGCTTCCTTCAGCGTTCCGCCAGCCGCCTCGATCAGGCGGTGCGCGGGAATGTAGATGGCCTCGTTGTCGAACCAGCCGACGGCCTCGCGGTTCGTGCGGGTCTCGGCGTCGATATCGTGCAGGGTGACATTCCATCGCTCGGCGACCCACGTCTGGATATTGGCGATCGCCTGCTGCTCGGGGTCGAGTGCCACGGCATCCGACGACCCCCTGAACTTGGCCCATGCCCAGGCGATGACCTTCTGGATGTCGGCACTTGCAGGCAACAATCCGAACTCCTTTCCCAAAGTGCCGGCCAACGTGAGGATAGCGAACACGTTGGCCGCGCGGATAACGGCTGAGTCTGGGGCGATACCCTTCATGCCGATGCCAGCGATGTGACGGGCCAAGCCGTTGATCCCCTCGCGGATGGTGTTGGGGTCGCGGTGCATCCCCTCGGTGATCATGGCCTGCACGAAGGCGGGGCCAGCGTGGCCAAAGTTCGTCTTGATGCCGTCGATCCGCTCCAGCGCGGCCGCGCTCACCGTGCGGTTGATGCCGGTGACGTCGACGTCGGGCAGCCGGACGGTCTGTCCGGCGGTCCACTCCCCATCATCCTTGCGGATCTTCTCTTCGAGGCTCGTCTCGGCCGAGAGAACGGCGAAGGTGGCCCACGAGTAGCTTTCCTTCAGCGTGGCGGCCGACGACATGCGCCGCTTCCCGACGTTGCCGGCGAGCGTGTAGATGATCTTGCCGACCTCCTTGCCGCTGACGTGCGCCAACTCGTCGAGCACCAGCACCGTCCCGGTCGAGCGCGACGCCATCTGCTCGATCGAGTTCACCGTGGCCTTGGCGCTCTGGTAGAGGCTGTCCTTGTTCGCTACCGCCTTCGACCATGCCGATGCGGCCAGCTTCTGTGCGGTGCTCTTCCCCGACGACGAGAGGCCGGAGAAGTTGATGCCGCAGGTATCGAGGCCGGCGAGGCCGATCAGCGGGCCGGCGAAGGCCGCGATGACGCCGAGCGTCCAATGCGGGCAGTCAGTCTCCGCGATCGCCGCGGCGGCCGCGTCCTTCCACCCCTTCAATGTGCCACCCTGGGCCACGGACGCCGCGAGGCGCGCCGAAACCGACAATTCGACGGAATGGCCGGAAGGCAGCCCCAGGATCGTGCCGTTGGGGCAGACGAACACGGGGTCGGCAAGCCCGTCGAGTTCGTGCCAGCCCGGCTTGCGGACGATCAGGATCTCTTGCTCCGGCCCCGCGGCCTTCATGCATTCGACCGCGACCTTCTCGCCGTCGTCCAACACGCGCATGCCGGCTGCGAACAGCATCGAGCGCACCTCGGCCGCGTTGAGCTTGGCGAAGTCGGACCGTTCGGCGTCGATCAGGCGGACGCGCCCCGCCATGTCCTGCACCGACAGGCGCAGTCCGTAGGCCTCGGCCTGGTCGACATATTTCAAACGCGCGGACACCCCGAACGGCGTGAAGATCGGGACGAAGATCTCATGCATGTCCTCGCCCTTGCCGACCATCACCCGCTTGTGCGCCCACACGGCATCGCCGAAGCGGCCGTATTCGATCTGGGTGCCGAACATCTTGGGGAGTGGGTACTGCGCCGCGATCCGTTCCAAATCGACCATCCGGTCCGGGCGCTCGGCCCAGGTGTCGACCTCGGCCTGAGTGGGCTGGAACGGCGCGGCGGATTTGATGCCGGCCCGCACGGCGTCCAGGCCAGCACCGTTGAGGATGTCGAGCCAGTCGGCACCATCACCAGGACTGCCTGGCATCGCGATGCCCACCGATATTGCCTCGCAATTCCGCAAACCGAATTCACGCGCCGCCTTCTCGCCCCGGCGCGACCCCTCCGGCTTCGACGGCTTGGCCTTCTCGTCACGATCGGCGGCGACCGTCACCTGCTTCGTGACGTCGTAAGGAACGAAGCTCTCCAGCCCGACGGCCGACACGCCCGCGGCGACGGCAATAGTTTCACCAACCACCTCGGCCCGGAACGCCACTGCGATGGCCGCGCCGGTTTCGATGCCCTCGCACAGGATGATGTGCTTGGCCTTGGTGGGATCACCCCATAGCACCGCGCGGCCCGCCGTGTTGTCGCCGTCGGCGGCCCGTGCCGACTTCTTGGGGTTACGGTCGTAGCCGGCCGCCGTCTTACCGAGGTCAGCCTTCCCAGCCCCGCCGGGCGCCACATAGATCCGGTGAGCATGGCGCCGACCATCGCTGCCGACCTGGCCGAAGATAACGCATGGGTAGTCGCCGACGCGCACCGGCTTGCCGTCGCCGGCCGGCGGGTCGAAGTAGCCGAGCGCTTTGAACCCAGTCGTGGGCGTGGCAGGCATGAGGACGTCGGCAGCGTCTACACCCAGGCGGAACGCGAGATAGGAGCGGGCGAGGCCGTCGTCACGCTGATCGGCCGGCGGGTACAGCAGATCTTCGACGCCCTGCCGCTGACGGACCTTGCCGTTGCCCCCCTTCTTCTTGATGAGGTCGGCCCGTCCGAGCAGCTCGGCCACGCGAATCTTGGTGGCCTCGAAATCGGCAAGGCCCTCGCACTTCATCACGACGTCGAAGATGTTGTCCGCCGTCCCGGGCTTGTTGCAGGTGCAGAACGCCAGCTTCTTCTCGTCGTCCCACCGCCAGTCAGCGGTGCCGCCATGATCCGGATAAGGGCATGTGATGTGGGTACGCTTTGCGTTCCACTTGACCCCGGCGGTGGAGAGGATCTCCGTCTCTCGATGCATGACAGCCGACTTGATCTCGTCGGCGCGCACGTAAATCGACGGGTTCACGACCGCGGCACCGCGATGGCGCCCGACATATCGAGCTGATTGGTCCGGGAAATCATTTTCGGCTTCCGTTGCAGAGCACGGTTGCCACGCCGGCCGAAATGTCCTATTCAGACGCTGCTAGGCACTCGAATAGAACAACAACCCCGTGCAACTCGCGCGGGGTTTGTTACTTGCGGTGGTAATTAGATGTCAGTTCTTTCAGGGACTTGACATCGATGAGAGTGCGAGTGCCGAGCTTGGCGGTTTTGATTTGACCGCGCTTGATCAGGCCGTACAGTGTCGTGCGTCCGATGCTGGTCGCCTCCAGCGCGTCCCGGACCGTGCAGGTCAATCTTTCCTCAAACGGAAGAAACATAGTGTGGTCTCCGCATCGCCGAACACCGGCGGACGGCGGAGAATTCCCACGAACAGGCGAGAAGATCACGCCACATCTGCCAACATTTCCCCGCACGCGGAAATGTGGACTCATTGGCACCCCCCTGGCGGGCACACATCCATTGCTTTGCTTACCTCAGCATGATGCGGCCGCTGGCCGGATCGACGAAGTCCTGAACGGCAGCACCGGCTCAGATTGATGACTAGGAGTGTCTGATATGATCATTACGGCATTATACTGACGAGCCGACTCTCCGCGATCGCAAGCGTCACCTTGAATCGGCGTCGTTCAGGTCATTTGCTCCTGCAACTTTCGGTTGATGGCCTCGATCTAGAGGCTTCTTCTTTAGGTATCGAGATATCGTCTCGCGATGAACGGCGAGATACCCCATCTGTTTTAGCTTACTGACAATGAGTTCATCTCTGGTTTTGACCAGTATCCCGACCAGTTTCTTTCCTTCCGTTTCAAGTGCGACGATCGCCTCCGAGATGTTCTTATCGGACTCCGTTAATCCGAGTTTTTTACCCGCGACGTTGGGAGCGCCGCTCTCTTCCCTTTCAATTGCACGGTCAGAGTTCGAGCCGTCTTCGTAGACGAACCCAATAAAGCGCCGAGACATCCACCTCACGAAGTTTGTTGTTTCGAGAAAGACCGGCTGTCTCAGACCGCCCTTTCTGGTTTCGGGCCCGAAGCCGACCGTGAAATCGTTAGGCCCAACAAAATTAGACAGAAAATTAGCGCCGGCGCCTGATTTCGGATCTATTTGCCAGCTCGGAGCGGATAAAATTTCCAATTCCCCGCTACGCGGCTCTCTTATCAAGCCCGCTATTTCTTGTCTTTGCAGAGCGTCGCGGAATTCATCGGCAGCCTTGTCGATCGCGTCTTCGTAACCCTGAGCCAGCTTTTCGGTATACTTTCCGCTCCGCTGGCCCAGTTCGCGCCTGCGATCGTCCACAGTGGCGCCTCTGATCAGCGCGCGGTAGTTTGGGACGGACTGCTCAAAATAAAGAATGAAAGCCGCAAAAAGCCCAATATGTCCTTTCGGAACAGTATCCGGTGCATCACCCAGCATAATTTTAGTAATTACCCAGGCCCTTGCCACGCAAGGAAATCGCTGATTCCCTTAGCGAATGAGCCGATTCGATCTTGAGCGTTT
>NZ_JAMOIM010000041.1 GCF_026130545.1 Lichenifustis flavocetrariae
CATCGTCTGTAGCGGACGCCACCCCAGCGCGGAATCTACCCCGGCAACGCCGATTCAGTTATCTTCGGCAAGGCCCTTAGGGAAGGTGGTGGGTCATCCAATCAAGGCGACGTCCAGGAGGACGAGTTCCGTGACGAGCATCCGCGCGACGATCTCGACCGTCAAGCCGTCCAGGCCGGCTTCCCTTTCAGCTCCGTTGTAACGCACCCGGACGACGCGATCCGGACCGCTGCCGATGACATCGACGACACCGAAGAACGTGTTCCCCCGATGGACGTAGGATGTCTGCTGTTGTGGCATTTCTTACCTCTTTGGAAGGAGACCATAAGCGAGACTTGTGACGGGCCGGAGGCGGCAGGGGCTCCGGCCGGATGTGACCAGAAACGCGATTGGCGCTCCTCACGCGTCCGGCGTCCGAGACACAGCATGAGGACCGGAGCGCTGGAACGTTGTGGTCCCAAAGCATCAAAAGACATCGTTCCCTTTGTTCCGGTTCACCTTGGGCGGTCCAGCGAATCCGAATAGTCACTATCGTTATTCGGTGGTGCAGCTAACGGCGGGGGAAAGCCTAAACGTAATGAAGCTGAGGGCTTGAGTGCGGATTGCTGCGGGGCAACACGAATGTCTTTGGAGCCAGGGCGATGGAGCACCGAGCCGGATGGGGCGATCGTCTACGAGAGCGAGTCGTTCCGACTCGTGACACAACAAATCGCTGGGGCCACCCGGTTTCTGGTGTTCCGCCTGACCGCTGGCGAGGGGGCACCCCGGACGCTTCTGGGATCCGGAACGGCGAACGATCAACGCTCCGCGATGGCGTTGGCTTGCAGAATGGCTAAAAATTTTGCGTTGTAAAAGGAGACCGCGTCAAGCGGCCCGAGTCTAGGAAGTGACAACGCCACCCGCCGAACCTTGGCTTGACGGGTCAGGACGCGGGATCAGTTCACGCCGGCTGCGAGAGCGCAAGCTGATCTTGGCCAATCGAGGGGACGGGAGCCGAATGGTGGGTTGGACGCTTTAGCGCGTCAATCAGGAAGACCGCCGACGCGGCGATAAGCCTTCGGACCGCGTTGCCCGAGAGGAGACCAGCATGCTATGGCAGTCGACAAGGGCCATCATGCTAGTGTCCGGTCAAGTCGTGCAAGAAGCACCGTCCACCGATTTTTATGATCACCAAACGGGACCAGGGATGGTTCGCCCCACCATAGATCGATCTCGCCGCGTTTATAGGCTCGGGTCGTAGCGCCAGACACGGCAATCGACTTTTAAACCAAATTCTATCCCTTCAGGAGACTGAACCCAGGCCAGGGTCCCCCCGGTCGGGCCTCTTCAAGAGTCTTGCACTATGAATATACCGCTCTGCCCCCTTAAAGGCTGTGCCGTGGTTGCGAGGCACGAGAAGGTGGGGACGGTGGTCGACGTTCTCGTCGATGACGTGGTCTGGAAGGTTCGGTGGCTGGTCGTCGAGACTGGGTCATGGCTGACGCAACGCCGGGTGGTGATTCGTCCGGGCGAAATCGAACAAATCGAACGCGCAGCGAAGACGATCGTCGTTAAGCTGACACGAGCTCAGATCGAGGCGAGCCCTCACGTCCCTATCGATGCAGCCGTCCCGCGGGGAACCAGCAGGTTGATCCACAGCCACTACAAATCCAACCCCCATTGGGGCAACTGCTGTTCCGGCGAGAACTGGCCGCCTGGGCCGCTGGTCTCGTCGCCCTTGGTCGGCGGAACCTACGACAGCGATACAAGTGCCGGGCGACCCTGGACATCGCGCGGGGAGCCGAACCTGCACAGCATCACGTCACTGATGGGCTGCCACGTCCACGCGACCGACGGCGCCATTGGACATGTCGCGGACCTTCTGGTGGACGACGTTCATTGGGACGTCCGGCATCTTGTCGTAGCGACCCGAAATTGGTGGCCCGGACGGCGTGTGCTCGTGTCTCCGCACGAGGTCAACGCGCAGTTCACTGATGCGGACATTCACCTCGGCATCGGATGCCAACAGGTGAAGAACAGCCCATCCTGGGAGCCAAACCTCGCGACGGATCGGGGCCAAGAAGGGTAAATGGAACCAGGAGCATCGGGATTATCGCGCAAATTGAGGTGGTCGATAGCCACAAGTTGCCAGCTCGTCACCAGGTGCACATCACCTCGAGTTGGCCGAGGGCCGGCGGCCCGGTAGATGTCGGGTGACAGACGGAACATTCGTCGCCGGGAGCCTCGTACCGGAGGGGCCCGGCTCTCCGGGGAAATCTCGTACCGGCGGTGACAAGACGGCGGTCGCGACGGGTCGGGCCATGGGGATAGGCTCGGAACCACCGCGCGACGTGGCTCACGCATGAATGTCGTGAAGGGCCAGAAAGGCATTGAATAAGACGCGCGGGTCAAAACGCCCCTTATAGACAGGCGGCGGCTCGCGCTTCAGGCCGAGCAACTTGTAGACGGCGGTCTGAGCCGAGCGGATCGAATACTCGACGGTGAACACGACGTCCTCGGGCATCTCGCAAAACTGGCCGATGCAGGCAATGTCCTTCGTGCCCGCGGGGATCACATCCGGGCGGTCACCCTTGTTCCGCGGTAGGAACTGGCTCGTGATAAAGGGCATCATGCAGGGGACGCAGAGGCAAGTCTCGATGATCGTCGACAGATCGGTGGTCACGTGCAGGTGGCCGAGCATCTCCGTCATGATCTCGCGGCCCGTACAGGCCGCCATAGGCTTCCGCACGAAATCGCCGGGATCGTCGACCTTGAGGCCGTACCCCCAGAACACGCCGACGTCGGCGGGCTGGTCGATGAAGTGGGGCTGATGCGGAATGACGATCGACATGAGCCAGCTCGACTCGGGGAACGTAATCAGCCCGCCCTCGCCCGGCACGTTGCCTGTGAGGTCGCGCATGACCCGCAGCAAGGTGAGGTCATAGAGGGTCGTGGTGAAGGACACCCATTTCGATCGTCCGACATGGTCGGAAAAAACCGACGGATTGCCGAATTCTGGCCGGTCGTCGGCGATCTTCTTCCACAGCGCCCAGGCGCCAGTGCCAGACTTTGTACCGGCCGTCTCCGCTCCGCCAGAAGGCGCCCGGTTCATCGACCCGAGGCTTGAGGCTTCGGTCATCGAACCAAGCGTGACGAGGACCAGATCGCCCGACGCAACCTCAACCTGACCGCCCCAGCCCTCACGCTCCGTATCGATGCGCGTCACGCTCGTCCCATCCGGCTCGGTGCGGAAATGCAGGTCTATCACACGGGTTCCCCGCGCGAAGACGACGCCACG
Organism: Lichenifustis flavocetrariae; assembly: GCF_026130545.1. GTDB lineage: Bacteria > Pseudomonadota > Alphaproteobacteria > Rhizobiales > Beijerinckiaceae > Lichenihabitans > Lichenihabitans flavocetrariae. The sequence goes on from NZ_JAMOIM010000041.1 coordinate 3,278, forward strand.
CGCGTCGAGCCATTTGTGGAGCGGCCGCACCATGGAATCGTACTGGTTGTAGACCGTCCGCATGATTCCTTCGAGCCGATCAAACCCCGAGACCATATGGGCGAAGCGCACGAGATAGCGCTTGAATTCGACCGCGCTGTGCCACGGCTGGAACGCGAAGGTGGTGCACCACATGAACCAGAAATTTGTTTTGAAGAACGTGGGATCGAACTGGTCGGCTATGGTCGAGGCGCCGAGCAGTCCCTCGGGCTCGATTGCGAGGCGCTCGATCGTCAGGATATGCCGCTCGCTCAATCCGAAATCAGGCGCGGTTTGCCGCTGGCCGTTGCGGATCAGGCGCGATTTGGACGAGGTCTTCATCGTCTCGTTCCAGGCGAAGATCTCGTCCGTCACGGACTTGCTCTCGTCGAGGGTGGGGATCGAGGAGAACAGGTCGTAGGTGCAGAGGTACTTGCGCTCGATCATGCGGCCGCCGCGCAGGACGTAACCCACCTTCGGTGAGCCCGCCCCGTCGAGGCTGCCGCCGACCTTGTCGGTTTCCTCGAAGATGGTGATGTCATGGCCGAGGAGATCGCCGTCGCGGATCAGGAAGGCTGCTGCCGCCATGGAGGCGATGCCGCCGCCCACGAGATAGGCCTTGATCGATCGACGCGCGGCGCCAGGTGCAGGTGGTGCCGGTTCGGTGAAGGGCTGGCTAGCTTCGTTCATAAGGAAAATCCTTCCGCTGAGCGGCGTGTCGACCTCCGAGGACCCCTGGTTTAGGCGGCGATGGCAGTCGAGGGCTTGGCGGCCTGACCTGATACAGGTTGCCCCGGTAATCGTGGTGAATCGGGAGGATAGACCGGTCAGCCAACGTTATCGTTGGACAGCGGCCCGGGGATCCGGCTGTTAAAAGCCGTAGCCGCGCCACCCGTAATGGCGATGCAGTTTCTTTTCGTAGACCTGATCAATCATGGCGATCGGATCCCAAGGCGGACTGGTCTTGACCGTCTCGCGATCGACGTCGAGCCGGATCTCGCCCTCGGTCCAGCGCACCGCTTGGACGGCGTAGGGTGAGATCAGGACGCGGGCGCCGGGCCACCAATCTTTCGTGTCGATGATGATGTACCGAACGTCCCAACTACCGTCGTCGATGAGGAAGTTTGCGGCGTGGCCGATCATGCCGTCGGTGGCGTGCATGTGGTAGCCGATCACCTCCGCGAAGCTGCGCAGGTTCGGGTCACCGCTTTTTCCCGCCGGCTCATCCTCGATTGGCGAATCGGCCATGCTCCCACCGGTGGGGATCATGGCGGATAGGGGCGATCCGAAAGCGCCAGCGCCGAAATAGCCTGAGCCCCAGATCGGGCCTGATCCGTAATAGTCGTAGAGACGGGTTTCCATCCGGGCGGAGACTGGTTCGTGCAGCAGAGACGACGGACTTGCTTCGACCTGGGCTTTCGTCAAGGCCAAGGAAAGGATCTCGCCGACATAGTCCGGCGCCCGGATGGCCGAGGGATGGACCAAGACCTTGCGGTCGTTCAGCCAGGAGCCGACGTCGACCACGAGCCATCTCATCTTCCAGGTCCGATCGTCGAACAGAATGTCGTGGATCGTGCCGATCCTCCCCGCGTCGCTCGCCTCGACGGCGTATCCCTTGAGAACTGAAATCGCGATAAGCACTGATGATCTCCTCTTCCGCAGCGTTGTAGGGCGCGGCGGCAGCTGATGTTATTTGCTCCTCGTCGCGTCCGAGCCCGGGGCGCTAAGAAGACGGCTGCGGCTGAGGTCGTCAGTCCCGTCGTCGAGGTCGCGACCGGCATCGCAGCAATGGTGCGGTCCCTCTTCGAACGCGTGGGATGGCTGGACAGGAGCACCCGTTTTTGCGTTGGGACTATGCGTTTGTGCGCCCGCCTGGCTGTCCCCCTCCCATGCGTTTTCGTATTTCCCGCAAACCGGCTTTGGTGGCCGCCGGTTCACGCGGGCCCGCCTATGCCGCCATGGGAGAAGCCATCGGCACGGCCAGCGAGCTCGCCGGCGACTTGGGGCCTAAGCGCTCGCGCTGGAGCGGCAGGTCATCGGTCGCGACACGCGATGCGCCGGGCTCGTGCGTGTCACCTGCTCCGAAACAATTGCCAGCAATCTGATGGCGCCATGTCTCGGCACGCTGCACGTGCCGATCCCGATATTATGATCGAACTGATCCCAACCCACGCGAGCTCAGCCTGTCGAGCGTGAGGCGAACGTCTCCGTGCGGCTGCGGCAGCCCGACCAGCATGATCTCGTGGTGGGTCGAAAAGGCGTCGTCGCTTTCGGGCTTTATGCGAGCGGCGACTATCTCAAGCGCCATGGCGATGTCGATTTCGACGACGGCTCCCCCGGCCACCACCTGATCACGAAGCTCGATGGTATTCAGGATGCGACGCAGACCGATTGGCTCGAAGAACTCGCGCCGCCCGCCCGCATTGCGATGCAGACAAGCAGCCATGCCGCAGCGCTCGCGGCGACGGTCCACGGTGGCGGCTTGGCAAGCCTTCTCCGATTCCCTGCCAATCGCGAGCCCGAATTGGTCCGCCTGACGGTGCCGCCTCTTCCCTCTTCGATTCCGAGCGCTGGCACCTGGCTGATTGTGCACAAGGACAATCGCGAGATGCCTCGAATCCGAGTGACCTACCTCGGCGAGATCGACAACGGCCCTGATGCGGTCCGGAAGTTATGCGAGCGGCTCGCGCGTCAGGGCAAGCCGTTGGCGTTTTGCGACGAGGCGGGACCGTGCGGTCGCGGCGTTCATCGCCAACTCACGAGCCTGGGTCATCGCTGTGAGGTGGTTGCGACATGGGACGTCAAGCAGTGCTTGTTATGCCGTAAACTGAATTGAGACCGGCCGCCGGGACACATTTTCGAATAGTCACTACCCAAGATCGCTCAGCGCTTTCAAGGTCCAACACGACTAGTCTTTGACGCAACGACGACGTTTCGTCAGGAGAACGCGCCCTAGCTGCCCGAGTGCTTCCAGGAAGGCCATGAGAAAGGGCAACGTTCCAGTTATGCGGAATACCGATGCCCATTCGATGCCTGGATACCACCGTGACGCCCTGACTTTCCAGAAAAATTCGCCCCTTCGAGGGATGACCTGTCGATGCCCGAGGAGCGACCATGACGATCCGCCGAATTCTAATTCCTTCAACGTCTGAAAATGACTGCGTGCAGCGTTTAGGGACAGGGCTCGCATTGTGTCGAAGCCTCGATGCCCACCTTCGGCTACTCTTCCTTCGCGCCGACCTCGATCGGACGATGCGCGCTCTGCCCGTTGTCATCCGCGACAAGGGAGTCACAGTCACGGACATTGAAGCCGAGGCAAAGCGCACTGCCGAGCGAAGCAAGGCGGCGTTCGCGCACGTCTGCGAGCAAGCCGGCATCCGTAGCGACGGGAAATTCGACGACCTGCGTACAACTTTTGGCGAATGGGACGAAAGGATCGGCGATCTCGAACCCAGCGTCGCCCTCGCGGGCAGGGTCTGCGATCTGATCATCGTCAATCGCCCGACGGCCACCAATCTGGCATCCGAACTGATCTTCGACGCAGCCGTCTTCGCGACGGGGCGACCCACCTTGGTGCTGTCTCCCAAGGTTCCCGACAACGTGCTGCGCCACGTCGTGATCGCCTGGAACGGCAGCCTGGAAGCGACTCGCCTCATCGGACATTCTCTGGATTTGTTGCATGCGGCAGACCGCGTCTCGATCATCACCGCCGATAGGAGTGGCAGCGCCGCCGAAACGCCTGGGGATTTGGCGAACTACCTGATGTGGCACGGGATTCGGGCACATCCGCTATCGGCCGTGTCAGAATCCAATAGCGTTCCGGAGGCGATCCTCGCCGGGGCGTCGAAAGGCGAAGCGACGATGCTGCTCATGGGTGCCTATACCCATAGTCGTATCCGGCAATTTCTTCTCGGGGGTGTGACCCGCCACGTTTTGGAGAATAGCGAGATCCCGGTTCTCATGGAACATTAGAATGTGCCGTCACCGGACCCTTCGTCAGGTAAGGCGGCGGATTATTGTCGACAACGCGGTCCCAAGAAACCTATCGCCTGGCCGCAATCTCCTGATGCATCCCTCTGGTTACTACTTCGTGTCTCAATAGACCGACCTCGAAATGTGCCGCTTCGGCAACCAGCACACGGCGATCTTGGCGACGGGCTTTCGATCGGCACGACCGCGGTTCCGTGAATGCTCCTCAATCCCGCAACCCGGAAACGATCATGCATGCGATGGTATTGAAGCACCTGCGTGCACCACTGGAGTGGTCTGAGCTGCCCGATCGTGTCCCGGGTCCGGGCGAGGTCCGCGTCAAGGTCGCCGCCTGCGGGGTCTGCAGAACGGATTTGCACGTCGTCGATGGCGAGTTACCCCATCCCAAGGTCCCGATCATCCCCGGCCACGAAATCGTCGGCCGGATCGATGCCGTCGGATCGGGTGTAGTCGACCTGCGGGTCGGCGAGCGCGTGGGGGTTCCCTGGCTCGGGCATACGTGCAGGACCTGCCTGTACTGCAGGGAGCACCGGGAAAATCTATGCGACGACCCGCTGTTCACCGGCTACACGCGTGATGGCGGGTTCGCGACGTCGATCACCGCCGACGCCCGCTTCGCCTTTCCGCTCGGCGAAAGCGGTGAAGCCGTGGATCTCGCGCCCTTGCTCTGCGCCGGGCTGATCGGCTGGCGATCCCTGGCCATCGCCGGAGCGGGCAAGAGGGTGGGCCTCTACGGCTTCGGCGCCGCGGCCCACATCGTCGCGCAGGTCATGCGCTATCAGGGCCGATCGACCTACGCATTCACCCGGCCGGGCGACCTCGCCACCCAGACCTTCGCCAGAAATATCGGGGCAATTTGGGCCGGGGGATCCGACACGATGCCGCCCGAGCCGCTCGACGCCGCCATCATCTTCGCGACCGTCGGCGATCTCATTCCGTTGGCGCTGCGGGCAGTGCGCAAAGGCGGTCGGGTGGTCTGCGCCGGCATTCACATGAGCGATGTGCCGCGCTTTCCATACCGGGATCTGTGGGAGGAGCGGCAGCTTGTCTCCGTCGCCAATCTCACGCGTCAGGACGGGCTCGATTTCTTGTCGCTCGTTCCCCGCATGGGAATCGACGTCAAGACGACGCGTTATCCCCTGATGCAGGCGAACCAAGCCCTGTCGGATCTTCGCGCCGGACGCTTTGAAGGTGCGGCTGTCCTGGTGCCCTGACGCGCAGCGATCGTAGCTTGCCGACTTTGCCCGGCGAGATTAGGTACCTGCATCTCGGCGCTACCTCCACTTCGGGAAAAGTGTCCTGTCAGGTTCTGCATTCAGCTTCGCAAGAATCCTACGGATCAGGATGGTCTTGACCCGCCCTGCTTCCTTAGGGTCGACCAAGTATCGGACGATCGCGTCCAGCCATCCATCCTCGTTGGTCCGAAAGAAAACGGTCGGCTCTTCGCGCACGTCGAGCTGATCGACCGGCGTCCGGTCGAGAATGCTTCGGTAGGCGCGCACCCGTTCGGCCATGACGAGCCCGATCTCGTCCTTCGCTTCGGCCAGCATCACCGCTGACACGAAATCGAGATCGCTGTTATAGGCAACGTAGAAGCGGATCTCATCCCACATATAGGGAAATAATTTCCACGAGTAGTTATATACCGGTTCAGTGAGAACAATCGAATTCGGAAATTTTATGATCCTTCCGCTCGGGTGATCTGTGGAGAGATAATGACCACCGAATTCCCAAAGTGTCGTGTCGAAATAGCTTACATCAATGACGTCCCCGGTCGCACCGCCGATCTTGACCCGGTCACCCACGCGATAGGGTTTACGAGACAAGATATAGACCCAGCCGACGAAGCTCGTCATCGGCGTCTGCAGCGCGAAACCGGTCACGACTGAAAACATGCCGAGCGCGATCGGGACGGTGTACCAAGTCTGTGAGATCGCAGAGAGAGAAATCAGGCAGACGAGGATTGTGGCGACGAGCCGAACGACCAGCTTGAGATTGAAGAACGTGACATTATCGTCGACGGTCTTTTTGCTTAAGAATCCCCTCACCAGTCGTTGGCTGGACAAGATCAGTGAGCTGAGCAGGACGGCGAGCAGAAGGTGATTGATAAGCGGACCATAGGACGCATCAATTCCGAAGGTCGTCGGGCCGAACGCGTAATCGATGGCGAGCGACAATCCCGAAAGGAAAACGCCGATCAAATACCAATAGAACGCCGGATGACGACGCGCGCCGAAAGCGGCGCTGCGACGTCCCCCAAGGGCGTGGGGCCGGACGTCGGGCGTCGCAGTTGCTTCGGGCGACGCTTTCGACTCCCTGCGCCCATTCTTCATGCCGTTCGGCAAGGTGCCAGACCCGGCACGTCTTCTGGCTCCACGGAACTCAGCTCGATGCTCAGCGCCGGTCCGCGGAAAACGGAGTACGACACGCCTGCGACGATGACCGTCATAGTCTCTCCATCTTCCAGAGTCGCGAGGAGCCGCCGGCTGACCTGCTCGATCCGTATATCGAGGGTACGTCCGCGCCATTGCACGCGAAACTGGAGAGAGTTCCAACTCTCGGGCAAACGGGGATCGAAGGCGACCCCCTGTTCTTGGATGGACATGCCGGCGAAACCGAACACGGCGGCCTGCCAGAGACCACCCAATGTCGCGATATGGACGCCACCGGCGCTGCGCCATGAAGTGTCCGCGAGGTCGATCGACGCCGCCTCCTTGAAATAGCGCATGGCGAGCGTCGTTTCGCCGACCCGTGCGGCGACCTGCGCGTGCATGGCGCGGCTGAGCGAGCTGCCGTGATCGCAACGGCGCTCATAGTAGTTGAAGTTGTCGAGGCGGCTCTTCTCGTCGAATTCCTCTGGCACCAAGGCGAGAAGGGCCACGACGTCGGCCTGCTTGATCACCTGGGAGCGCTGTGTCTGGTCTCGCCCCAGCAGGACGTCCATCGCGCTCGTCCGGCCCGCATAGGAGGCGAGGTCGATCTCATTCAGCTCGAAGTAGCCCGCAAATTGCTCGACGAGTCCGGACGCTGCTTCACGGCCCGTCGCAATCGAGCCCGCCACCTTCGTCCAGGAGACGAGTTCCGCATCGACGAGGGTAAGCCGTCTGGCGAGCGCCGTCCAGCAGGCTGGCCAGCGCAAGCGCAGCAAAGCCACGATTTCGAGGGCGCGTCGAATGTTCCATCGGGCCATCACGTTGGTGTAGGCGTTGTCGTCGATATGCTCATGGTATTCGTCTGGGCCTTCGACGCCACGAATGTGGCTTTTGCCGTCTGTCTCCAGTTGGGCGCGGCTAGCCCAGAAGCGGGCCGTCTCGAACAGGATCTCGGCCCCGGCGTCTCGAAGGAAGCCGTCATCGCCGGTCGCCTGCCAGTAATGCCACACGGCATAGGCGACATCGGCGCTGATGTGCTCCTCCTCCTGACCGCTGAGGATCTTGACGAGGGTCCCGTCAGCGCTGATTCCGTAATCCGGCGTGGTTTCATCGCCGGAGCTGGCCGATTCCCAGGCATAAAAGGCGCCGCGCCACCCCATTCGGATCGCCTTCGCGCGAGCCCCGTCGAGGCCGTGGTATCGATATATCAGCAACGCGCGAGCCGCTGCCGGCCATGTCAGCGTGTAGAAGGGCAGGAGGAAAATCTCCGTGTCCCAGAAAACGTGCCCGTGGTAGTCCTCGCCTGTCAGGGCTCGCGCTCCGATGGAGACCTGCTCATCCTCGGGATTGGCGGCGCTGTTCAGGTGATAGATCGCGAATCGCAGCGCGTGCTGGGCGACGGGATCGCTGCCGATCGCGACGTCGCTACAATGCCACCGCTCCCGCCAAGCCGCCTCGTGACGCCCGATGATGCCGTCGCTTCCGATAGCCCTCGCGGCCGCCTGAGCCTTGAGAGCCCTGGGAAGGGCATCGCCGTCTTTCTCGTCGCGCCTTGCGAAGCTGACCATGCGTTCGAGGGTGGCGACCTGGCCGGCCTCCGACCTCCAGCGCCAAAGCCAGGTTTCGCCATCAGGCGTGGCTGGAGCCTGCTCGCCGCCGTCGAGCCGAAGGGAAGCTTCTGTCGCCATGGCAATTCCTTTGCCTGTTTCCTCGATGCTCCACCGCCCTTGACCACGCGTGACTTTCGTCGGCTTGAGACAGGGATCGGCCGACGCCCCTGCGGCTTCCAGCGAGATGTCGGCTTCAGCGCCGCAGTCGATCTCGATGAGTTCAAGGCCCATCCTACGATCGGCGAGCGACACCAGACGAACTGAGCGCACGGCGACAATGGGACTGCCCGCAATCGCGCAGCGCCAACTGCAGAACAGCATTCCCCGCTTCATATCGAGCGTCCGGCTATGCAGATCCATGTCGGCGGCCACCCGCAGCAAGGGCACGCCGTCCACCAAAATCGAAACGGCGACCCAGTCGGGCACGGATACGAGGGACAGGATGTGCGGAAGGCTGGCCGGGGTATCGAACAAGCCCGAGACATAGGTTCGAGGCCAGGACACGCAGACCTTGTCCGCGGAGATCGAGGGCACGCCGCGCACGCCAAGAAATCCATTGCCGATCGCGAAGCGGGACTCGATCCCCCGTTCACGCAGCGGATCGTAACCGTGCTCGCGCACGGTCCATGCCGGGTCGACCGTCGGCTGGATAAATTCAGGCATGGGCATGATCCGTTTCACCCGCGATGCGAAGGAGAACGCCGTCCGTCAATCGATCGACGTCAACATCATCGAGGCTGTCGACCACCAGGTCGGCGGACACCGCATGGAGTATGGCTTCGTCGTGAAGGCGTGCGACGCCGAGTCCAGCCATGCCGCCGGCATGCGCGGCCTTGATGCCGACCGCGGCGTCCTCAATGACGAAGCATCGGGAAGGCGCGAAACCCAACTCGGAGGCCGCAAGGAGAAAGATCGCCGGATCTGGCTTTCCCCGTGGCAAGTCGCGCCCACAAACGTTGACCTGGAAGGCGTCGAAAAGGGTCCCGCCGCGGTCCATCGGGATCAATTTCAACATCTGGTTGGCGTTCTTCGACGAGGACGCGACGGCCAGACGGAAACCAAGCCCGATGAGCGACCAGACGAACCGAAGTGCGTCCGGAAAGGCCCTGAAGCTTCCGGATGCGATCAGGGCCTCCAGGCGCCCCTGCTTGCTTTCGGCATAGATCGAGGCCTTTGCCTTCGCGTCGAGCACGCCCAATTGCTCGAGAGCGGCACGCGCGCCGACCAGACGGGGCTTCCCCGCGACAAACGTCTGATACATGGTGGACGTGAACCGGCTGGGATCCGCGAAACCGTCGAGCGCCTCACGCCAGGCCCGTTCATGTGGGGATGACAGGAGCACGCCGTCGACGTCAAAGATCGCAGCCTCAATCCCGGTCATTAAGACCACTTTCCCGCACGTGCGGATGCTTGATCTCGGTGCGGTCGGCGAGTGTGCGAGGTCCAGAGTAGAGTTCTTCAGAGCGAGGCGTGGTGTGCGGCCTCATCTTTCAGGTCGCTCCTCGACCGCAGCAACGCGATCCGAACAGGGAAGCCCCGCGCCCGCGAGGGGAATGGGCGCGATGAAACCGATTTCATCCATCGTGGTGGCAGTCCTCGAAAAACTGTGACGCCCGCACGCCGCTGCAACGGTCGAGCCGCGTGGTGTCGACACCGTCGTCAGCCTCTGAGAAGCGCACATGCCTGACTGCCCATGTAAGGCTTTGACGCGCACGGGTGACGAAGCAAAGTCAGTTAGCGGCCATGCGGAAACGCACACCCCAAGGCCGGCGCCGAGCGATCCTGGCGTCTCGACCGCATGCGTATCCGCATAGTCGGAACCCGAAATCAGACGCTCGCTCTCGTCGGCCATTTAGCTCCAAGATCGGTTTGGAACATGCGACCTCGATGCGCATGGCATTCGCCGTCGACGTCTTCGAATACCGCATGCGACCGTCTGATTCTCTTGATCGTTGGCGGTCAAGACCTCGATTATTCAATCCGTGTGGCAAACGCGCGTTGCGTCTGACCGCGTGCAATGGAATTCAATGATGGGATATGAGAGCGTCAACCCGTTCAGCGGAGTGAGTTTCGGTGTCTTCACGGAACTGACGGATGCGGAGCTCGACAGCAAGCTTGAAGCCGCCTCTGCCTGCTTCGCGACCTGGCGGGAAAAGACCTATCGTGAGCGCGCGGCCATCGTCGTCAGGGCGTCCTCGCTCATGCGGGAGCGTATCGACGTCCTTTCGCGCACAATCACGCTGGAAATGGGGAAACGCATCGCGGAGGCGCGGGGTGAGATCGAATTCAGCGCGAGCATCCTCGCCTATTACGCGAAGAACGCCGAGCGCTTCTTGGCCCCTCAGGAGCTTCATCCGATCCTCGGCGAGGCCCACATGGAGAGCTCCCCGATCGGAATCATCTTTGGGGTGGAACCATGGAATTTCCCCTTCTATCAGCTCGCCCGGGTCTCCGGCCCGCACTTGATGGCGGGCAATGTCCTGCTGGTGAAGCACGCCGAGTGCGTCCCGCAATGTGGCATGGCGTTCGAGGACCTGTGGCGCGACGCCGGCGCGCCCGCGGGCCTCTATACGAACCTGATCATCTCGCATGACCAATCAGCGCGTGTCATCGACGACCCCCGCGTCAAGGGCATCGCCCTGACCGGCAGCGTCGCGGCGGGCCGGATCATCGCCGCAAGGGCGGGCTACAACCTCAAGCCCTCGTCGATGGAACTCGGTGGCAGCGACGCCTTCATTGTCCTCGAAGACGCAGATCTCGAACATACGCTGAAATGGGCGGTGTGGGGGCGGATGTACAATGGAGGGCAGACGTGCTGCGCGGCCAAACGGTTCATCGTGGTCGATCGCATCGCCGACGTTTTCCTCGAAAAGTTCAAGACCGCGCTCGGCGACCTGCAGGCGGGCGACCCCCTCGACGAGAGGACGACGCTCGGACCTCTGTCTTCCGAACCCGCCTTGCTCCAGCTGCTGGAGCAGGTCGACCTCGCGGTCGCCAAGGGCGCGAAGGTCATTCTCGGAGGTAAGCGCATCCAGCGCCCGGGCTCCTATATGGAACCGACGATCTTGACGGACATCAGGCCCGAGAACCCGGCCTTCCGCGACGAGTTCTTCGGCCCCGTCGCGCTATTCTTCCGGGTCGCCGACGAAGATGAGGCCATCGCGCTCGCCAACGATTCGGACTTCGGCCTCGGCGGCTCGGTGTTCACAAGGGATATCGCTCGTGGCAAGCGCGTGGCTAGCCGGGTCGAGACCGGGATGATGTTCGTCAACAACATCTCCTGGTCGGACGCCGAGCTGCCTTTCGGCGGCATCAAGGATTCGGGCTATGGGCGCGAACTTGGCGACATGGGAATCCAGGAATTCGTGAACAAGAAACTGGTCCGCTACGCGGCGATCGAAGCGCCGGTCTGACCCTTGCCCTTCCTACTTATCGCGACGGGCCACCCCTGCCTCCGCGCTCAATCAATCACGGAGTTTTCATGGCATCCCGGATGCACGCCGCCGTCGTCGAACAATTCGGCAAGCCCTTGGTCTTCCAGGAATGGGCCATTCCAACACCCAGTCCCGGCCAGATCCTGGTCAAGACGGAGGCCTGCGGCGTCTGCCACACCGATCTGCATGCTGCGCACGGTGATTGGCCCCTGAAACCGACCCTCCCATTCATTCCAGGTCACGAAGGCATCGGGCGCGTCGCAGCGGTCGGCGCCGGCGTCACGATCGTCAAGGAGGGAGACCGCGTCGGCGTCCCCTGGCTGTACTCAGCCTGTGGCCATTGCGAACATTGCCTGTCGGCTTGGGAGACGGTGTGCGGTGAGGCGCAGTTCGGCGGCTATACCAAAAATGGCGGTTTTGCTGAATACATCCTCGCCGACCCCGACTATGTGGCCCACATTCCGGACGGCCTCTCCCCAAGGGAGGCCGCACCACTGATCTGCGCCGGGATCACCACCTACAAGGGCATCAAGGAGGCTGACGTGCGTCCCGGCGAGTGGATCGTCATCTCGGGTGCGGGTGGACTGGGGCACCTCGGGATCCAATACGCCAAGGTCATGGGCCTTCAGGTCTGCGCGGTCGACATCGACGACGGCAAGCTGGCGCACGCGACCCGCCTGGGCGCGGACCTCGTGGTCAATGCCAAAACGGCAGGCGCGGTGGAAGCGGTACGGAAGGGCACCGGCGGTGGCGCGCATGGCGTCCTCATCACGGCGCCCTCCCTTGGCGCCTTCAGGCAGGGCATCGGCATGGCGCGAAAGCGCGGCACATGCGTCCTTGTCGGGCTGCCGCCCGGCGAGTTCCCGGTGCCGCTCTTCGATGTCGTCGCGAACTGCCTCACGATCCGCGGCTCGTTCGTGGGAACCCGCGAGGACATGGCCGAGGCCTTGGCCTTCGCGGCGGACGGCAAGGTCAAGGCCGATATCGAGGTTCAGCCGCTTTCGGCGATCAATTCGGTGTTCGATCGTCTCGAACATGGAGACGTGCCGTCCCGGGTCGTGCTGGAATTCGAATCGACGTAAGCAAGGGGCTCGCGGAGTCCCGTTACCGGGAGCGGACTTCAGCTTAGGGCCCTGCAATGTACCCTGGCGAGCCCGAACTCGCGACAGTGCCGCTGCCCCCAACGAGTAAAGTCCATCGGATCTGGGCGATGCATCGTGGTCCGCGCCATCGCTGAATTACATTCCCCGGACGGCCCGATATTCAGCCGTGTCAGCGATCAACCAGCGCCGGTGGAACAAGGAGCATCTTGGCTCGTAAACGGACCCAAGTTCGCGCCATGGTATTCCAGAGGTCCGTAGCCGGAGAGATGGGTGCGGAGGTGAAGTCGTAATACCGAGGAAAAGGCGAGGTGGACGAAGGCCAGCTGGCCGGATGAGACGACGAGGCATCGGCTTGGAATAGCGGCAAGCCAAATGGCTACATTGCCCTCATCAGGATCCCGGCTTTTGATGTGCCCGGGCGCAACACCCTTCACGTTCGAAGTACGACGAGCGCGCTCGTTCGGCGATCATCCTCATTGCCGGCATTGTGAGATTGCGTTCCGGGATCGCTTTATGGCCCGGCGTGATGCCGTAGAAGACGCGCAGTGCGCAGACTGTCTGGTTTAGCGCGGGCCACGAGAGCCCGGTCTAAACGAGGTAAACCTGAAAGGCGCGCACGTCTTCCGGACCGAGACGGTTGGGGGCACAGCAAAATCGGCTGACTTGTGTCACACCATGCAGGTACGATCGTGGTGTCGCTGGCGACAAGTTGAGGACGTCATGTTCTCATCCGTGCGGCGGCGAAGAGTGCTTATCTCGGCTATCGGGGTGCTCCGGAATCAAGGATTGGGCGTCAACATCCACAATCCTCACAGACAGGACACGTCGCGCTAAGGGCGCAACTTCCGTGACAGCGTGTCCGTTCAATCCCAAAGTCTTAAACATCTTCACGACTGACATACCCTCGGGGTGCATGCGAAATCTCGGCACTCGTCTGAGCGTTTCGTGTTTGGCTTCCATCGGTATCAGGTCTGTTTTTCGCGATTTCCGATATGATCATGCGGGCACTACGTTCGAACTCGTCCACGACATTCTGGGCAACGGCTCCTCGCAACGCGCCGATCGCCAACGCCGTAAGGGCTTTCAGGGACTGCTGAGCACGATAGTGCGACTCCTCCAACACGAGCCGAAGGTGGTCCTCCAGTTCCCTGTCACGATCGATATTCAGGAACGAAGCGAAGTGCTGTAGCAAATCCCCGTTCTTGTCACGGACGGGATTTATGAAGATCAGAACCCAGAGAACGCTGCCACCTTTCTTGCAACAACGAATCTGTGTTTGAAGATCTCGTCCCCCCTCAAACGCGGTCTGAATTTCCGCAAGCGCCTCCGGGTCGGAATCATGCTCAATTAAGGATAGGAAGCTGCGGCCTAGCACTTCGTCCTCCTCGAACCCGGTCAAAGTCAAGAAAGCTTGGTTGACGAAGACGATCGGCTTGCCGGCGACTTTGGCATTCGTGAAAACCATCGGCATTCTGGTCGTCTCGGCAGCGACCACGAACGGACCAAGATCCTGTCTGAAGTCGTCGATATCGGCTTCGGCGGCCTTCTGTATCCCAAAGAGTTTCCCAGGCTCCGACATCTCTCTAGTCTCCTTTGCCTTATCGATCGTTCATGGGAGATATTTGCGATCGATAAGGGCGAAACTGACCCGGACTGTCGCCCTCTCGGGCAATGGGTCAGCCCGCTGGATTGGAGTGGCTTTCCTAACCAATTCGGTTTGACGGGTCTAAACCTGGCGTTATCGCCCTGGTAGATTGGTGTCGAATTGATAGGTGCGACTAAGGACAATACGCTTTGGATGGGTCAGCTAAATAATCCAGATCAATTAGCGGCTATTCGAAAACGCTTAGCGAAGGTGAAACGAGCGCCTCCTTCGGGTCGAACGCTGCCCGTAAGGCCTCAGCCTTCGTTATTTACAACGTAGCACCGGCCCATTGCGCACATCGCCTTTCGGACTGCGAAAACCACTCTTGGATGGTGAGTGCTTGGATTCATTGACGCGGCGGCGGCCCGGCCCCCTAGCGATCGCGTCTCACAATCGGATCTTTACACGATCATCTCTGCCCAGCGCTTGATGCGAATCTGGCCGCGATGATCGAGGCGCTCTCTACGGGGGCCTCGCGCTTGGCGTTGGCTGCGCCACCGACCAGGTGACCGACCCGCTCCCTGCAAACCATCGACCGTTTGTCGTGATGACACTTGATGCGAGACGACAGTCGCGAATTCGAGCCGACCTGTCGCCTCAGATCGCTATCGCCCAGGACTCCGCGAAATTCGTGGAGCACGTAACCACGACCCAGATTGTCTCAACGTAATTCTCCCATGGCTTGCGGCAAAAAAGCTTCTTGCGAAGCTTGCAGGCCAAGATATTTACGATTGTCAGCTCGGGCACGTCCATGCCGCAGTACAGCTGGTAAATAAATATCCTTTTTGTCAGGGCGCTGCCCTTCCCGAACGCGAGCAGTTCCGACATTTGGAACTCTGCGGTCAAGGCAGTATTACTGCCTGCGGCGACCTGCGCGCCGAGAACGGTCGCTCCGCCGCGTGGCCGAAGCGCATCAGGATGTCGGGCCGGCGCCCACCCAGACCGACGAGATCCGCCAGAGCCGGCCGCAGTGCTGCAACCTCGACCGGTTGGTTGACGAAGGCATGCTTTAGGCCAAGCGCCGTCGCCTGCAAGGCAAAGCGTTCACACGATCTGCCTACCTGAATCCAGTGCTCCGGGCCACTCGCCTCCGACACGAAGACGGCGATGCCGGACGAGGATCGCAGTTGGCTCGCGTAGATCTCGTTCTCCGACTGCGCGCTGACGAAGCAATCGAACAGGCCCGGTCCCGCCCACGTAGGAAGGATCGGATTGCCGCTTAGGACGCTGAACAGCCCATCGCCGGTCTCTAAGGCCTCGCGTGGATTGAAGCGCAGCCAATGCTTGAGTTCACGCATGAAGGCCGGGTCGGTCATCTGCGTCGTGTTGCCTTCGATGACCAGCTCGCACACCTTGTCCTTGCGAAGCCGATCAGTGATCAGAACGACGTCGACGCCGGGAATTCCGGCCGCGTCCGACAGCGCTTGAAGATCGGCATTGCTTACCTGCTGTCCGTCGAATTCCGTTCGCGTCGACTGACGTTTTGGGATCGCATCGGCCAGCGCCATGTCCCCTGCCGTCCCGTCCTCCAGGGAGACGGTCACGACGCTATCGTTCGCGGCAGAAAAGCCGACCGTCCCCCGGTAACCGCCGGCTCCCGCAGCAAGCACAATGTTCTCGGCGGCGCAGCCAAGGGCCACGTAGAGATGATGATTGTCTGGGTCGACGACCGGGGTGATCCGCGAAAGGTCGGGGACAATCTCGATATGGTCTTTTCCGATCCGGAACCGCCAAGGTTGCGTGTTGTGCCCGCTTGGCGCGAGCGTCGCCATACGAATGAACTCAAGCATTCCAGGCCGGGCCGAAAGCGCCGCCCGCGTGGTCGCCATGGCCGCGTCGTAGTCCGTCATCGACCCCATACGATGCAGCGTTCCATAGGTCCCGCCACCACCAACCGCGGTCAGTGCCCCGACGCCAATCAGGATCTCACGCCTCTTCATCGCGGCCTGGGTGTATCACACGACTGTGTGCCGGCCGAAGTTCCGTCGGAGGTCGCTGAGAACATGCGCGCTCTTATCCGAAGCGACCGGTCACGTAGTCCCGCGTGCGCGGGTCCTTTGGATTGCTGAAAATCTGTTCGGTTTTGCCGACCTCCACGAGATCGCCGAGGTACATGAAGGCAGTGACGTCCGCGACGCGGGCGGCCTGCTGCATGTTGTGTGTGACGATCACCACGCAAAAGCGTTTTGCAAGCTCACCGATGAGAGCCTCGATATGCGCCGTCGAGATCGGGTCGAGCGCCGAGCAGGGCTCGTCGAACAATAGGATCGCGGGTCCGGTCCCAATGGCCCTTGCGATGCAGAGGCGCTGCTGCTGACCACCCGAAAGTGAAGCCGCCGGTGTGGTCAGGATGTCCTTGACCTCGTCCCAAATGGCTGCGTCGCGAAGGGCGGTTTCCACCATCCTTTCTCGATCCGAGCGAGGGGCCTGGAAGAGGACCCCGATCGGCAGGGCAACATTGTCAAAGATTGACATGGGAAGCACCGTCGACGCCTGGAAGACCATGCTAACGTCGGCGCGCAATTGTTCCAGGTTCGTTCCAGGATCGAGGATGTTCTTCCCATCCATGAGGATTTCTCCGGTCGCGTGTTGACCAGGGTAAAGATCGTAGAGACGGTTCAAGCAGCGGAGCAACGTACTTTTGCCGCATCCTGAAGGACCAACCAGCGCAGTCACACTTCGGTCCTCGATATCGAGGGTGATGTGCCTGAGTGCCTGCGTTGTCCCATAGAAGAAATCGAGGTTTTGAATCGAGATCTTGATCCCACTTTCGATGCACCCAAGACGCGCCATCTGATGGCGGCGCGCCAACTCACCCAGCGCCGTCACGTCAGATTTGAAGGGCGGAATGGAGGTCATATCATTCTCTCCTTTGATCCCCCGAAGGTTCACCAATATCTGTTCGATCAGGAAGCGGCGCTCATCTTCGGGCGTGACGTGTTTCAACAGGCCCAAAGGTGTTGCAGTACCAAAGCGGCTCGAGACGTCCGTTAAATGACACTGCGGTGAAAACTTCGATCCGATTTCGCATAGTAAAGACGCGTTCTTGCTGCCGAACGTGGCGCAAAGATCTCGCTATGATCAATGGCGGTGAGAGCCGAGTTCGAATCGGTCAAGCCATCGATCTCTGCAAGGCCTGCCAGTGTCGGCATTCTCAACGGGCCGTCCCGTCTGGCGTAACATGGTATCGAGGCGGTCATGAAAACACAGGTGCTCGATACCCTCGGCGAGGACGGGCTCGCGCTGCCCGCGCAGATCGAGGCGGGTCTCGCGGCCAATGATCGGTTAAAATACTATTTCTCTTTGCTTCAGGTCGCCCGGTCGCATGCCGATCACCCTGATCGGCCGTCTTCTTCGCTCAAGCGAGAGCGCCTCGCGGCGGGCATCCACGAAAACGGCCTTGATGAACTGGTGGCAGCGGCGAGGCAGGACGGGGCATCCTACCGGTTTGCCGGGTGCAGTCACCTGATGTCCGCGATTATGGACGACGCGCGCATCATGGCCGCTCCGGCTGATGCGGAGAAGAAGGAGCGCTTAGCACTCCTTCTGAAGGCCATACCGCACGCCGCCGACGACAAGGTCCTCGGTTCTGACATCGACACGATCACGCGAGCCGACGACGATCACGGCGACAGCCTGCACCGGCTGGTGATGGACCTGCACAAGGTCCTCAATGCCTTGCAGGTCGGGCTCGCGGAAGAGAAGATCGGCGGCGCGGCCGCGTATCATCTCGGCGAGGGCGACAAGGATCTGGTCCGTGCTTTCATGGAGGGCGTGAACCGGACCGCGCCGCTCAAGTTCGATCACCCCGGGCTGGGGACGACAGCGACCCGGTCCGGAACCCGGCTCATCATCCAGAACGACATCGGCACCACGGATGCCCACGTGATCGTCGTGCATGTCGAGGCGAACAAGGTCAGCTTGACCTACAGCGACGTGCATCTCCAGCGGCTTCAATACTTCCAGGGCCTGCTGGAGCCGTTCGCCGTCGTGTGGTCGAATCCGAACAGCAACCAGGTTCCGACGCTGGCCGGCGGGCAGCCGTTCTTCCTCTCAACCGCAACCTTCGACGTCAAGGACAACAAGGATCTCCTGGCCTACCTCGATCACCTCGGCTCGCGACTCGTCTTCCTGATCGACTGGAACCATGCCCGCAAGCAATTGCGCGGCTTTCTCGTGAAGGAGGATCGCTCGCGCTTGCTTCGCTGGGCGGCCGATGCGGACGTCGGGCATCGGGGTTTTCTGCAAATGGGCGGCGCCCGGTTGATATGGAGCGCGGTCGAGACGGCTGCCGTCAGCGCGGTCCGTCTCGGCGATCGCCTGTGCGACGTGCTCGGAACGGAGAGTGCCTACGCGTTTGTCCAATTCGTCTTCACCACGGCCAGCGAGGGACTGCGCGCGCGGCAATCGGACAGCCTTATCCGGGATCGTGTGCGGGCCGAACTGCTCAACCTCCTGCACACGGCCGGCACTCGTCTGCTTGGGACGGCGGCCGATCATGCCGGATATGTTTTCGAGATCGCGACGGCCATCCGCGATCAACTCGTTGACCCTCGCGGCGATACCGCCGAGCTGAAAGACCTCACGAAACGGGCTCGGCACTGGGAACATGAGGCAGACCTGCTCGTCGCGGGCGTCGCGGAAGCGATCCGTCGCCGCCCGGAGCTGGAGCCGGTGCTAAGACTGATCCAGGCGGCCGACGACGCGACCGACAGTCTGGAAGAAGCGACGTTTCTGCTAAGCCTGTTAGACGACCACGGCGACCGCAAGGGGCTGGAGGCGTTGCAGCCTATGGCCACCGTCCTCGTCGAATCCGCGCAGGAATGGGTCAAGGCTCTGAACCACGCCAGGCATGTGCGACGTCACGGCTTGCGGGACGACGCCGACGACTTTCTGGTTGCAATCGATCGTCTGGTGGCGCTGGAGCACGACGCCGACACCGCGGAACGCGACGTCACCGTCGCGATCCTGAAGACAACCAAAGACTTCAGATCACTACACGTCCTTTCGAAGATCTGGCACGGGCTCGGCGACGCATCCGATTCGTTGAAGCGGGCCAGCCTGATCCTCCGTGACCATGTGGTGGGCGATGTTCTCGCAGCTTAGCCCCGTGGGGCCGCGCCAGCCCTTCTACATGGTCCTTGCCGGCGAGGCTCTGCCGCCCGGCAAGGCCGTGGAGGTGGGCAACAAGGCCTACAACCTGATGTGCATGGCCTCCGTCGGACTGCCGGTTCCCGCCGCTTTCGTCCTTCCCACGCATTGGTGCGAGGGATGCCCGCCGGGACACGAACGCGCGACGGCGCTTACGAACGCGCTTGCCGACGGGATCGCGCGCCTGGAGCGGGCAACCGGCCAGACTTTCGGCTCAGGCCGCAAGCCGCTGCTTGTATCGGTGCGGTCCGGAGCCTCGATCTCGATGCCTGGTATGATGGAAACAGTCCTCGACGTCGGCTTGAACGACGAGAGCGTCGAGGGCCTGATCCGCACGACCGGCAATCCCCGCCTTGCCTGGGACAGTTACCGGCGTTTGATCCAGGGTTTCGCCGAGGTCGTGCAAGCCTTGCCCGTCGAGCCGTTCGACCGGCTCATCCAGGAAGCTCTCGTCACCGAGCTGTGCGCGAATGAGCGTGGCCTCGATCACGTTGCGCTGCGCCAGCTCGCCAAGGCCATGCTGGCGCGGTTCCGGGATCTAGCGGGCACGCCTTTCCCGCAATCCCCAACCGACCAGCTGTCCCGCGCCACGGATGCCGTCTTTCGGTCCTGGGACGCGCCGAAGGCGGCCGAATACCGGCGTCTGAACCACATCGACGACGCAATAGGTACCGCCGTCACGATCCAGACCATGGTGTTCGGGAACGCCGGCGGCAGGTCGGGGGCCGGCGTCGGCTTCACGCGCGACCCTGCGACCGGCGAGAACGTCCTCTACATCGACTTCCAATTCGACGGCCAAGGGGAGGACGTCGTCGCTGGGCGCATCGCAATCCGCGACCCGGAAAGGCTTCGGTCGGCGCTTCCCGCCATTTGGGATCGGCTCGAAGAGATCCGAGGCATGCTCGAAACGATGTTCGGCGACGTCCAGGATTTCGAGTTCACCGTCCAGGACGGGAAGTTGTACTTGCTTCAGACCCGCACCGCCAAGCGCACCCCTTGGGCCGCGCTCAGGATCGCAGTGGATCTCGTCGAGGAAGGGCTGGTCAAGCCCGCCGATGCATTGGAGCGGCTGCACGGGATCGATCTCGACGGAGTCGTCCGGAACCGTCTGTCGGGAACGCAGGATCCGCCCCTGGCGTCGGCGACCGTGGCGGGGATCGGCGTCGCGGCTGGGCGGATCGCGCTCGATCCCGCCGCGGCGAAGCGCTACGCCGCCGGGAGAGACCCTGCGATCCTGGTCCGGCGCGAGACGACGACGGCCGACATCCTTGGGATGGCCGATGCCGCCGGCATATTGACCGCCTTGGGGGGGCGGACCTCACATGCAGCCGTGGTCGCCCGCCAGCTCGGAAAGGTTTGCCTGGTCGGCTGCTCTGAACTTTCGAGCGATCTCGGAGACCGCACTTGCCGCATCGGGCCGCGGACCTTGGCTGAAGGCGACTGGTTGACCCTCGATGGCAATTCCGGTTTCGTTTACGCTGGGCACCTGCAAACCTTGGTCGAGCATCCGGAACGCGAGTTGGCGGCAATCCGGAAATGGGTTCGGTGAAGGCGAGACCGTTGATTTCGGTCGCGGCAACGTCGCTCGCAGCGGTTATCCTGAAGACCAATCTTTTTGTCAGTTTATTGGCAAGTCATGCGCACCAAGATTGCACTCGCCCGTCAATGCGAAAATCGCCGCGTGCTCCATCGCCATCGATGATAATCCGGCGCAGAGTCGACAGGGCCGTGGTCATTGCGGACGAATTACTTCAGTAGGATCGATCGACTGGCGCTATGAAAGGATCGACATCATCGATTTACGCTGGATAGATTTGCCATTGCTTGTCCATGAAACGCAGCATACGGACCCCTTGGGCCAAGCGCCTCAATGAATGCCGCATACCGAGTATGCGGAAACGCGTCGTCGGAACGATGAAGCGGTGGAACATTGGATCAAATCGACGTGAGTTTCGTGCAAGGTCGGGGCGGTTCCGCCATGACCGGTGGTCCCGTCGAGGAAGATGTATCCGTCAGACTTCGCCATTCCCGTTCTCCGTCCGGGACGACAAGGCATCGAGCAGCGTCAGCCGCATGTCGAAGGGCGCAAGCCGGTCGACGATGTCCCGCAAGCGACGAAGACGCCGACGCTCCCCGTAGAGCTGGTCGATGAGACTGAGGACGATCGGCAGCACGTCCTCTTTCAGCCCGAGGTCATGTCGGAGTTCCCGTATGAGGCGCAGCCGCGCCACGTCGATCTCACGGAAGAGCCAGGTGCCCCGGCTGCCGTCCGGCTGTACCCAGTTCTCGTCGATCCAATGCTCTACCTCCGCGCGATCAAGCCCGGCAACTTCGATGATCAGCGCGTCGAAGGTGATCATATCGATTCCTCCAGTCCCTTCCGTGGATCCCAAGCGGGCGGATCTTTCCGATCGCGGAGAAACGCGGCCAAACCCTCGTCGGGGGGACCGAGCACGATCCTCAGCGTCACATAGGCATCCCCCGCCGGGTGGCCCGCGGATGCGGGAACCCCCTTGCCCCGCAGGCGGAGCTTGGTTCCGGAGTCGGAGTGGACGGGAATCGTCATGGTGACCGGACCGGCGATCGTGGGCACCGACACGGGACCACCCAGCACGGCCTCGGCGACTGTCACCGGCAGTGCCAAGTGGATATCCCGTCCATCCCTCGTGAAAAGCGGGTGCTCTGCGACTTCGACTTCGATCAAGGCGTTGCCGGGCGGATCACCGGGGGCACCCTTGCCACGCAGTCGCAGCACCTGCCCGCTTTCTAAACCCGGCAAGATTTTGACTTCGAGGCTGCCGCCCTCGGGCAGAACCAGGCGCTGTGTCGTCCCCCGCGCCGCATCCAGGAACGGGACCGAAAGGGAATAACGCCGGTCCGCGCCACCTCTTGGGGCTTCCTGCCGGCCCCGTGCGCCGAACATGCCCGACAGGATGTCGCCCAGATCGTCGTCTCCACCGCCAAAACCCGCTCCGTAGCGCCTGCCGGCGGGGCCTTCGGCGTGGTCACGATACGTTCGCTGCCGTTGCGTCGGTCCCTGCGGTGGCCGTTCTTGTCCAGCCCCGTCGATCTCTCCGCGATCGAAGCGCGCGCGACGCTCGGGGTCGGTAAGCAGGTCATTGGCGGCATTCGCCGCCTTGAAACGCTCCTCCGCCTTGGCGTCACCGGGATGGAGATCCGGATGGGACGTCTTGGCCAGCTTCAGGAACGCGCTGCGGATCTCCTTGTCCGTCGCGTCGCGGGCGACTCCTAGGATTTTGTATGGATCGTCGGCCATGATGTCTCCGCGATCCCACAACGATGGCCGCACCTGCTCCGACACGTCCGACCCGGGCGGATGACTCGGAACGAAGCGCGCGCCCTGACGCCGGACCATGCAGTCATCTATCCTGGATGATCCTGGGATGCGCGAAGCGACAACGAAGATCGGCTATTCGGGAACGCATCTCATCGCGGCCGATTTGGACCACTGTGTGTGGTTCGACGACCTGGCAAATGGTGGAGGACAAGTTGCGCCTCGCCGAACTCACCTATTGAACTGCCATCCACGATCGAGGTTCGGTGCGACGCCTGCTCATATTCGCATACTCGATGCGCAAAATAGGCGCCCGACGCGCTTCAAGTCGTTTGCTACCGTTCGGGGGACATGATGCGTCCGATCACCGGGCTGGCGATCGCTGATCCGCTTCGGGCATTCTCGAACCGAAGACTTCGGCAAGATGCCGTGGGAGCAATGGGCGATGGCCGAGGTGATGCCTATTGCATCCGACAAATAGCGGAGGAATGAGAAATGAAGGGTTTGGACGCTGGAAAGGCCGGCACGTTCAGGATCGGCGGTAATATCTCGGTGAACCGCCTGGGCTTTGGCGCCATGCGGTTGACGGGCAAAGGGATCTGGGGCGATCCGGCCGACCGTGCTGAATGCCTGCGCACGCTACGATGCCTGCCGGAGCTCGGGATCAACTTCATCGACACGGCCGATTCGTATGGTCCGGACGTCTCCGAACACCTGATCCGCGAAGCGCTCCACCCCTATGGCGACATCGTCGTTGCCACGAAGGCCGGATTGGTGCGGACCGGACCCGAGCAGTGGCACCCGGTCGGGCGGCCGGAATACCTGCGGCAGCAGGCGCTCATGAGTCTCAGATTTCTTGGCGTGAGCCAGATCAGCCTCTGGCAGCTGCATCGCATCGATCCGAAAGTGCCGCGCGACGAGCAGTTCGGCGCGATCAAGTCCCTTCTCGACGACGGCCTCATTCGACATGCCGGGCTAAGCGAGGTCTCGGTCGAGGAGATCGAGGCCGCCGAGAAGGTATTCCCGGTGGCAACGGTGCAGAACCGCTTCAACCTGATCGACCGGACGAGCGAGGCCGTCCTCAATCATTGCGAGTCAAAAGGTATCGGCTTCATCCCGTGGTTCCCGCTGGCCTCGGGCAGCCTTGCAAAACCGGGTTCTATGCTGGACAACATTGCCAAACGCCACACCGCTGTCCCGAGCCAGATCGCCCTTGCTTGGGTGCTCAAGCGCAGTCCCGTGCTTCTCCCTATCCCGGGCACGTCGCGTGCCCGGCATCTCGAGGAGAATGTCGGTGCCGTGAATATCGTTCTGTCCGACGAGGAGTTCTTCGCGTTGGATAAAGAGGGCCGTGCAGCGTTCCAGCGAGCTTGATGCGTGGCCAAAGGCTCAGGAGATGACAGGTCCGCGGCCAGGGAACCCAGGAGGCGTTTCGCGGGAGACGAAAAACACGTCACTGGCCGCCTCGGTTGGCTGCGCGCCGCGGTCCTCGGCGCAAACGACGGCGTCCTGTCGACCTCCAGCCTGATCATCGGCGTCGCCAGCGCGCAGGGAACACCTCGCAACATCCTGATCGCCGGCGTCTCCGGCCTGATCGCGGGGGCAATGTCGATGGCGGCCGGCGAATATGTCTCGGTCAGCTCTCAAGCCGATTCCGAGCACGCCGACATCGCCCGGGAAACGCTGGAACTGCGGGACGACTGCGGCGGCGAAGTGGCGGAACTCGCCGCGATCTATGTCGGAAGGGGTCTTGATAACGGGTTGGCCGCCCAGGTCGCCGAGCAGTTGATGGCCCGCGATGCCCTTGGTGCACACACCCGCGACGAACTCGGCATCTCCCCGGCGAATGCGGCGAGGCCAGTGCAGGCGGCCCTGGCCTCGGCCGCATCCTTCGCGGTCGGCGCGGCGCTTCCTCTTGCGATGGCGCTCCTCGCGCCGGCCGGCTTCGTGGTCGGGTCCATATCGGTCGCCTCGCTCCTGTTCCTCGCGTTCTTGGGAGCCGTCGGAGCCAGGATCGGCGGCGCCGGCGTGCCGCGAGCCGCGCTCCGTGTTACCTTCTGGGGCGCCCTGGCCATGGCCATCACGGCTGGGATCGGAATGCTTTTCGGAACGGGGGCGTGAGCCGTGTCGTGACCTGCATCCTCAACGAGTCGGCTGGGTCGCACCGCGCCGCCGAGGCTCGGCGGCTGATCACCCGAATCGCGGCCGAACAAGGAGGGACGGCGCACATTATTCTTTCCACGGACGGATCCACGCTATCCATGCTCGCGGGGCAGGCGCTTGCGGACGGCGCGTTGCTGGCGGCTGGGGGCGGCGACGGGACCGTCGGAACGGTCGCGGCGGCGTTGGTTGACACGAATGTCGCCCTTGGGGTCCTGCCGATGGGAACCCGCAACCACTTCGCGAAGGATCTCGGCATCCCGCTCGGCCTCGAGGCGGCGGTGCGGACGCTGTTCACCGGCCGGATCGACAGCGTAGACGTCGCCGAGGTGAACGGGCGCGTCTTCGTCAACAATTCCAGCATCGGCATCTACCCGCAGATCGCGCGGGAGCGAAGCCTAGAACGCCATCGCGGCGGTCGCGGCTGGTCCGCCCTCGCGCGCGCCGCGGCGCGGCTCCTCCGACGATCTCCGATGTTGCATGTCGATCTCGACGTCGATCAGGGGCAGTGGCTTTCCACTGAGACGTCACTCGTGTTCGTCGGCAACAATCGATATTCGATTGAAGGCCTGTTCCTCGGGTCCCGCGCCTCCCTTCGGAGCGGCTCGCTGTGGATCTTCGTGGCTCCGGGCAGCAATCGTTTCACGCTGCTCGGCTTGGCCTTGCGGGGACTGATGGGACGCGTCCACGACTCAGATCTGGCGACGTTCGACGGCGTCCAGGCGTCGGTGCGAATGCATCGGGCCTTCGTCGAAGTCGCCACCGACGGCGAGGTGAACCTCATGCCGACCCCACTCCACTATCGAATCCGCCCGGCCGCGTTGCGCGTGGTCGTGCCGCAGGCGTCCTGAGCGCGACGGAACCGGATCTCCTTGCGCACGATCGCACATCTCTCCGACCTTCACTTCGGCCGCGTCGACCCGGCTATCCCGCCGGCGCTGCTCCGCGCGGTGTCGGCGGCGATGCCGCACCTTGTGGTCATGTCGGGTGACTTCACGCAGCGGGCGCGCGTGCGGGAGTTCGAAGAGGCGGCTCGATTCGTCGAGGCGCTGCCAGTGCCGGTCCTTTCGGTACCCGGCAACCATGACGTGCCGCTCTACGACGTAATGCGGCGTTGGCTGTCGCCACTGGGCCGGTATCGGCGCTACATCGCGAGCGATCTCGCGCCATTCTACGGCGATGCGGAAATCGCCGTGCTGGGGGTCAACACTGCCAGATCGCTGACCTTTAAGAGCGGGCGCATCAACCGGCGCCAGATCGGCGCCGCTGTGGCACGGCTGGCGCTCTGCGGTCCGGACGTCATGCGTATCGTCGTCACGCACCATCCATTCGACGCGACTGATGGAGATCCAGCCGATGAAGCGAGGCTGGCCGTCCTCGGCCGGGCGGACATGGCGATGGCCGGGTTGCTCCGAGTGGGCGTCGACATCATACTATCCGGTCACTTGCACGCCAGCGGCATCGGCCAGACCACCATGCGCTACCCCCTGCCGGCTCATGCGGCGCTTCTGATCCAGGCAGGTACCGCGACGTCGACGCGGCGACGCGGCGAGGAGAATTCATTTAACGTGGTCCGAATTGCCGAGCGCGAGGTGGCGATCGAACGGATGGTCTGGCGCCCCGATCGCGGCGACTTCACTTCCGCGGGGACGGACCGCTTCCTGAAGGCAGAGGTCGATTGGGTTCATTTCGGACCACCGGCGGGACCAGCTCCCGAAGGAGGTCGAGATCTTGGATCCGGAGCAACCCCCCTCGTGACCGCTCCAACGGCTGCAAACACGAAGACGCCATGATCGGCCCTTCACCCGCCGAGGGGTTCGGCCGCATGGGACAGGATCGCGACATCCTTCGCGGCAGGTGAGCCTCCCTCGGGGCAGAAAGGTCGAGCTTCGCGCAACATGCCGATCGCCCATGGCTTTAGGAGTTCGGCCGAGACGAGGTAGACGACCACGAGAACGCCGATGCCGGCCAGGGTCGCGGGCGGCGGTACCTGGAAGCCGAACCAAGCTCCGGCCGGCGTAAAGGGCAGCGCCATGGCGGCGGCGAGCGCCACCAAGGAGGACGCAGCCAGGGCGAGACTGGGGCGGTTGCGCCAAGGGCGACTGTTCGTGCGGATGATGAAGATGACGAGGATCTGCGTGACCATCGACTCGAGAAACCATGTCGTCCGGAACTCGGCGGGAGAGACCTGAAACACGAACAGCAGCGCGCCGAATGTCAGGAAGTCGAAGACCGAGGACATCGGGCCCGTGATCGCGGCGAACCTGATGAGGCCCTTCAGGTCCCAGACCTGCGGCTTCGCCGTCGCCTCAGGACGGACCTCGTCGAAGGGGATGCCGATTTCCGAAAGAACATAGATCAAGTTGTTCAGTAGGATTTGTGTCGGAAGCATCGGTAGGAACGGGAGCGCGATTGAGGCGATCGCCATTGACAGCATGTTGCCGAAATTCGAGCTGGCTCCCATGCGCACGTATTTGAGGATGTTCGCGAAGGTGCGGCGCCCTTCCTGGACGCCGTCCGCGACAACCGCGAGGTCGGAGGCGAGAAGGATCATGTCCGCGGCCGCCTGAGCCACGCCGGTCGCCCCATCGACCGATAGTCCGATGTCGGCCAGCTTGAGAGCCGGGGCATCGTTGATGCCGTCGCCCAGATAGCCGACAATCTCGCCTCCGGCCTGAAGCGCCTTGACGATGCGGGATTTCTGGTTCGGCGCCAGACGACCGAAGGCGGCGACCGTGCGGACCTGAACCGCCAATGCGTCGTCGCCCATCGCCGAAACGTCGGCGCCGGAAAGGACGGTCCCCGCCTGCAAGCCGACAAGACCGGCGAGCCGCTTAACCACGATCGGATCGTCGCCCGACAGGATCTTCAGCTTGATGCCCGCCGCCGCCAGTCGAGCGATGGCCGCCTTGGCGGTCGGCTTCGGAGGGTCAGCAAAGGCGCAGAGGCCCTCGAGAACAAGGTCGCATTCATCGGTGGCGTCGACATCACGGGTCGGCCCCGACCATGGACGGGAGGCGACCGCAACCGATCGCATGCCGTCCTCAGCCAAGGCGACGACGCGGCTCGCCGCTTGCTTCCGTTCCGCTTCGCCCATCGGGCTGGAGGTATCGCCGGACCGTTGCAGGGTACAAAGCGCCAGGACCGCCTCGGGCGTGCCCTTGACGATCAGGAGCACGCCGTCCGGACCCTTCGCAAGGACGGATCCGAGCCGCCGCGTGAAGTCGAACGCATGCCGACCCTCGAGGGTCCAGCCTTTTGCAGCGTCCTTGTCGCCCCGGGTCAACGCCGCATCGAGCGCCCCTCGGTCGCCGCTCAAGCTGGCCGCGATCGCTCCAAGCCTGGCAGCCTTGGCATCGTCGGCGCCGGAAGGATCGAGGCTACGGGCAACCGTGATCTCGGGCGAGGTCAGCGTGCCTGTCTTGTCCGTGCAGAGGACCGTCATGGCGCCGAGATCGTGAATGGACGCGAGGCGCTTGACGATGACCTTGCGCTTGGCCATGCGAACCGCGCCGCGCGACAGCGTGACCGTCATGATCATCGGGAGGAGTTCGGGCGTGAGGCCGACCGCGAGCGCAACGGCGAAAAGCAGCGAATCCAGCACGGGCCGCCCGAGAAAGACGCGCGCGGCCAGAACCACGACGACCAGCGCCATCGTCAGCCGCGCCGTCACGAGAGCGTACTCGCGCATGTCGCGCTGGAATGGGGACGGAGCCTGAACCTCGGCGAGGGCCGCCGCGGCGGTGCCGAAGACGGTTGCGCTCCCGGTGTTGACGACGAGGGCGATCGCCTCTCCACTCTGGGCGACGGCACCACGGAACAAGGCGTTGGATGCCTCCCCGGCCGTCGTCGCGGTCACCTTGCCTGCGTGCTTTTCGACCGGATAGGGCTCTCCTGTCAGGGCCGCCTCGCCGGCCATGAAGGCCGTGCTTTCGAGGATCAGCACATCGGCCGGAATGATGTCGCCCGAACGGACGCGCACGACGTCGCCTGGAACCACCCTTTCGACCTCGATGTCCCGAAAGCCCCGTCGCGCTTGACCTCCGCCTTCAGCGCAACCGAGCGGCGCAGGATATCGGCGGCCTTGACCGCATGTCCTTCCTGGAAGGTGTCGAGACCGAGCGACACCGCGAGGATCGCAACGATGATCGATCCTCCGATGGTGTCACCGGTCGCGACTGAGACGATCCCGGCCGCCAGGAGGATGAGCGACAGCGGCTCGAGCAGGCGCCTGAGGACGGCGCGGAAAAGACCTGCCTTCCTGGTCGGAGCGTCGCTGTTAGGCCCATACTTAGAGAGGCGACGAGCGGCCTCCGCAGCATTTAGGCCTTCGGTACCGCATCCCAGCGCGGAGCAAAGCGCCTCCGGCGTCCGCGTCCAAAAGGCGCCCACCGTCGCGGAGGGGGGAGGATCCGGGTGTCATAGGCTGCGTCCCTGGGCCCGCAAGACCGCGTGGGTCTCGTCCGCGATGACCTGCTCTTCATCGGTCGGGACGACGAGCATGGCGACCTTCGCGTGAGCGGCCTAGATCCGTGTGAGATTGCGCGCATTGGCGTCGGCGTCGACCGCGACGTCGAGCCAGGCGAGGCGGGCGCAGATGGCGGCGCGGATCTCGGGCTGATGCTCGCCGATTCCGGCTGTGAAGACCAAGCCGTCCAGTCTGCCGAGGGTGTTGGCGGTGGCGGCCACTTCCCGGGCAATGCGGAAGGCGAAGAGGTCGAGCGCCTCGCGTGCGGCCGATTCGGGGCTGGCGAGGAGATCCCGCGTGTCGGCGCTGAGGTGTGAGACCCCGAGGAGCCCCGCGCGATAGTAGAGCATGTCCTCGACGGCCTCGATCGTCATGCCGCGCACCTTGACGAGATGCACCAGGACGCCCGGATCCAGCGCGCCCGAACGCGTCGCCATCGGGATGCCGTCGAGGGTCGAAAAGCCCATGCTGGTGTCGCGGCTGACCCTGCGTCCATCCTGCAGAGGCTCGCGCCGCTGCCGAGATGCGCGACGACGACGCGCCCCGCCGCCACCTCCGGCGCGACCTGACGGAGACGGGAGGCGATGAACTTGAACGAAAGGCCGTGGAAGCCGTAGCGCTTGATCCCCTCGTCGAACAAGGCACGCGGCAGGGCGAAACGGCGCACGAGGTCGGTCTGGCTGCGGTGGTACGCCGTGTCGAAGGAGGCGACCTGCGGCAGGTCGGGCCTGAGATGCCGCACCGCACGGATCAACCGAATGCTTTGCTGCTGGTGCAGGGGTGCGAGTGGCACGAGGCCCTCGATGGCGGCGAGCGTTTCATCCGTGATCGCCGTCGGCCCGTTGGGTCGGTCTCCGCCGTGGACGACCCGGTGTCCGACTGCCGACAGATCCGCCACCGCGAACTGATGGACGACCCAATCGAGGATCTGCTCGATCACCGCGTGGAGGTCGTCCGTCACCTTTGCCTTCACCGGGATATCGATCCGCGTCCCCCCCGGTCGACCCGCAGGGTCAGAGGCTTTTCGGGCAGGTCGACCTCGCCCCCGCCGATGGCACGCATGCCGCGCGGTTCGATCGCGAACAGGCCGAGCTTGATCGACGACGATTCCGGGTTGAAAGCGAGTAGGGTGTGATCGCTCATGTCATACCCTGTCGTTCACGGAGACTATCCTCAGAGATTGGCCGGCGGGTGAACGGCAGCATCCTTCAGGATCGGCGCGGCGACCCAAGTCCCGAGGTCGGCGACCGCCGCGCCGAAGGCGGCGTTCAGGGCCTTCACGGAGGCGACCTCGTCTGCGTCGGCGCTTGGCGCCTTGGCTTCGAACAGCCGGGTCGCGAGCACATGCCCATCCCCCGACAGGAGCTTGGCCGAGAAAACCACCTCCGCCACCCTTTCGGGACCGGTGAGGATGTCGAAGCGGCGAAGGTCGAGTTGGAGTTGCCGGTCGTCCTTGCCATAATCCATGGGCGCCACCAAGGTCGTGACCAGCTTCGCATCGTCGAAGCTTTGTGAGACCTTCTGCTGGAGCAGCGTCGGGAGCGCGTCGCTCCACTGCATCGTTCCGATGGGGCTGATTTCCCCATCCGGCGACCGGGTCAGCAGGTGTTGGGTCTGAAGGGCGACGACAGCCGTCGGCGTGCCGATCACGATCTGCCCCAACGACGGTGCGGGTAGACCAGCAAGCTTTGGTACGGCGAGGTCATAGACCGGTGGCGCCGCCTGCGCCGGCCCGCCACCGGCCATCTTCGCCAGACCGGCCATGACCGCGTCGACGCGTCCCGCGTTGTTCGCCAGGGCACCCGAAAAGACCTTCAGACTGTCCATCGTGGACTTGAGCGCATCGGAATTGTCGGCGAGGATCGCATCGACGTGTCCGAGCGTGTCTTGCGCCGATTGTGTCAGACTGCGGCCAGCGGCTGGATCAGCGACCAGCATCGGGGGGGCGCCATCCTGTGGCGCGAGCGGCAACGCGTTCGGATCCCCGCCCTCCAGGGACACCGCGACTGTTCCCATCAGGCCTTGGCTCGCGATGCCGGCCCGCGTGTCCTGACGGACCGGCGTGCCGGCAGCAATCGCGAGGGTTGCCAGGACCCGCCGAGGATCGTGAGTATCGACCGCGAGGTCCGCAACGGACCCGACCCGCATCCCGTCGAAGAGCACCGCGGCGCCGGGCTGCAGTCCGGAGACCTGGTTACCGAAGCGGACTCTTATAATCTGCTGATTGGACATCCCGCCGCTGTGGTTGAGCCAGAACACGAAGCCGAGGCAGGCCAGGATTGCAGCGAGCGTGAAGCCACCGATCGTCAGATAGCGGGCGTTGGTTTCCATCAATGCGGCCTCAAGGCTTTTGCGGCGGCGGCGCCACTGCTTTGCTCTCGGCCCGCGCGCGCGGGCCGCCGAAATAGGCCTTCACCCAAGGATGTTGGCAGGCCAACATGGTCGTCATCGATCCGACGGCGACGATGCGCCCGTCCGCAAGCGCCGCGATCCGGTCGCAAACCGCTTCCAGGCTGTCGAGGTCGTGCGTGACCATGAACACCGTCAGCCCGAGCGTCCGCTGCAGCGTCTTGATCAGGACATCGAACTCGCCGGCTGCGATCGGGTCGAGCCCGGAGGTCGGCTCATCGAGGAATACGATGTCGGGCTCGAGGGCGAGCGAGCGGGCCAGCGCGACCCGTTTCGTCATCCCGCCGGAGAGTTCCGCCGGAAATTTTTCCATGTCCTCGTGGGCGAGGCCTACCATCCGCAGCTTGGTCTCGGCGACCTCGGTCCGGAGCGCATCGGGCAGTTCCAGATACTCGCGCATCGGGAATTCGACATTCTGGCGAACGGTCAGCGCGGAGAAAAGGGCACCTTGCTGGAACAACACGCCCCAGCGTCGTTCGACGTCGCGCATCGCCTCGATGCCGATGGCGTCAGGGTCGTTTCCGAGGACCCGAATGCTGCCGGAGCGCTTCGGCAGCAGGCCGAGGATCGTCCGCAACAACACGGACTTGCCGCCGCCCGATGCGCCCACGATCCCCAGGATTTCGCCCTGCCGCACATCGAGGTCGAGGTTGTCGATCACCAGATGGGCGCCGAAGCTGACGACGAGTCCATGCACGCTGATTGCGTAATCGTGCGGCTGATCCATCGCTCACATCCCGATCGCAGCGAAAATCATGGCGAAGAAGCCGTCGAGCACGATCACGAGGAAGATGGACTCCACGACGGACGCGGTCGTGCGGAGCCCGAGCGACTCGGCGCTGCCCTGCACGCGGAGCCCTTCGGCACAGGCGACGATGCCGATCACCAGCGCCATGAACGGTGCCTTGAGCAACCCGACCTCGAGATGGGTCACCGACACGGCGTCCCGCAATTGCGCGAGAAAGACGATCGGGTCTGTGCCCCCGTAGAACCAGACCACGAGGCCGCCACCGGTCAGGGCCGCCATCGACCCGATGAAGGCGAGGATCGGTAACGCCAGGACCAGCGCGATGACGCGCGGCAGGATGAGCACCTCGACCGGGTCGAGCCCCATGGTGCGCAGCGCGTCGATCTCCTCGCGCATCTTCATCGAGCCGAGTTCCGCCGTATAGGAGCTGCCCGAACGTCCCGCCACCATGATGGCCACGACCAGCACGCCGAGTTCCCGCAGCACCAGGATGCCGACGAGATCCACGACGTAGCTTTCGGCGCCGAACTTGCGGAAGTTGAAGATACCCTGCTGGGCGATGATGGCGCCGATCAGCAAGGTGATCAGCACGATGATGGGGATGGCCTGGAAGCCGACGCGATCGAGCTGGTGGACCATCGAGGTGAAGCGGAATCGGCGCGGCTGGACGACGACCCGTCCAGCCGCCGCGCTGACCGCGCCGAGCGTGGCTAGGAATTCGAAAAAGGAACCGCCAATGCCGCTGACACCGCGCCCGAGCGCCTCGACGCCAGCCAGCGGGCGCCTCTGGCGCGGTGACACCGGTCGCCTGTCATCGGCGAGGGCAACCGCATCCAACAAGGCCCGATAACGCGTAGGAGGGCCGCTGACCGCGACCGTGCGGCCGGCCGTCTTAGCGGCGCCGATGAGCCGGTCGAGGAGACAAGCGCCAAACGTGTCGATCGCGCTGACACCCTGAAGGTCCAGGGCTATTAATCCGGTGCCGGGCACTCCACCTGCCGCTTCGATCAGGGGATCGAGGGTCGCGGCGTGCGCGACCGTCCATGTGCCATCGGCGACCGCGGCAGCCGTTCCGTCTGGCTGAACGGACCAACGCAGCCCTCCCGGGCGTGTGAGGGATCTCATGGGCTCTGCGACCCCTGACTCAGTAATAGCCGAGGTCCACTCGGACCTTGCCAAGGAAGACCCAGCGGCAGCAGCTCGTGTTCGTGCCAAATCGAATGGGCACGGCGATGCCCGAGATGACCCGCAGGAACGGGAGGCGAGACAGGACCAGCGGGTCGAGGTGCATGGTTTAAGCCTCGCCGGACCGTTGAGAGGGCCACCGCCAATGCAACACCTCCGGCATGTCGATTCCGTATTGGTCGATGTAGCGCCAATGCTCGGCCAGCTTGTCGCAGATCGCCTGCTTGGCATAGGCCACCTCTGGCCCGAGGTGCGGCAGGCGGTCGATGACGTCCATGACGAGGTGGAAGCGGTCCAGCTTATTGAGGACCACCATGTCGAACGGCGTCGTGGTCGTGCCCTCGTCCTGCAAGCCATGGACGTGAAAGTTGCGGCTGTTGGTGCGGTTGTAGATGAGCCGGTGGATCAGTGTCGGATAACCATGGAAGGCAAAGATCACCGGCTTGTCGGTCGTGAACAGCGCGTCGAAATCAGCAGCCGGCAGGCCATGGGGGTGCTGAGTCTTCTGCTGCAACGTCATCAGGTCGACGACGTTGATCACCCGCACCTTGAGCCCGGGTAGGTGCTGATGCAGCAGGTCGACGGCTGCCATGCATTCGAGCGTCGGGACATCACCGGCGCAGGCCATGACGACGTCCGGCTCGCCGCCACGGTCGTTGCTGGCGAAATCCCAGATGCCGAGGCCACGTTCGCAGTGCTTGATCGCCGCATCCATGGCGAGCCATTGCGGTTCGAGCTGCTTGCCGGCGACGATGACGTTGATGCGGTTCCAGGAGCGCAGGCAGTGGTCAGTGACCCAGAGCAGCGTGTTGGCGTCCGGCGGCAAGTAGATCCGCACTGTGTCGGCCTTCTTGTCCGCGACGTGGTCCATGAAGCCGGGGTCCTGGTGGCTCGACCCGTTATGATCCTGCCGCCAAACGTGGCTGGTGAGCAGGTAGTTCAGCGAGGCGATGGGCCGGCGCCATTCCACCTCGCGGCTCGTCTTCAGCCATTTGGCATGCTGGTTGACCATGGAATCCACGATATGGATGAAGGCCTCGTAGCATGAGAACAGGCCGTGCCGGCCGGTGAGGAGATAGCCTTCGAGCCACCCCCGGCAGGTGTGCTCTGAGAGGATTCCCATGACGCGGCCATCGGGGCTCAAATGCTCGTCGTCGTCCGGAGTCGTCGCCGCATTCCAATCGCGGCCCGTTGCCTCGAACAGCGCCTGCAAGCGGTTGGACGCAGTCTCGTCGGGACCGACGACGCGAAAATTCCGGGTCTCGGCATTCAGATGCATGACGTCGCGCAGGAAGCCGCCCATCACCGCCGTGGCCTCGCCGTCCGTTGCCCCGGGACGCACCACCGGAACCGCATGGCTCGCGAAATTGGGCAGGTGCAGGGGCCGCATGAGTGCGCCGCCGTTGGCGTGCGGGTTGGCACTCATGCGCCGATTGCCTACGGGTGCGAGGGCCGCGATGTCCGGGCGCAGGGTTCCCTTGTCGTCGAAAAGCTCTTCGGGCCGGTAGCTGCGCATCCAAACTTCGAGCGCTTGCAGATGGCCGGGCTTCTCCATGTCGCTGATCGGCACCTGATGGGACCGCCATGAGCCCTCGGTCTTGAGGCCGTCCACGGTTTTCGGGCCCGTCCAACCCTTCGGGCTCCGCAGCACGATCATCGGCCAGCGCGGCCGCTCATGCGCCCGGCCGCACCGGGCTGCGTCCTGGAGTTCGTGAATGGCCGCAACCGCGCGGTCGAGCGCGGCCGCCATGGCATGGTGCGTGAGAGCGGGGTCGTCCCCCTCGACGAAGATGGGCGTGTGCCCATAGCGCACAAGCAGGCTTTCCAGTTCGCTGTGGGACAGGCGCGCCAGCACGGTGGGATTGGCGATCTTGAAGCCGTTGAGATGCAGGATAGGCAGCACCGCACCGTCGGTCGCCGCGTTGATGAACTTGTTGGAATGCCACGCCGCCGCGAGCGGCCCCGTCTCCGCTTCGCCATCGCCCACCACGCAGGCGACGATCAGGCCGGGGTTGTCGAGCACGGCCCCGTATGCGTGGGCCAGCGAATAGCCGAGTTCGCCGCCCTCATGAATCGATCCCGGCGTTTGCGGTGCAGCGTGGCTCGGAATACCGCCTGGAAAGGAGAACTGCCGGAACAGCTTGCACATCCCGTTCTCGTCCCGGCCAACCTCGGGATAGAGCTCGCTGTAGGTCCCTTCGAGATAGGTGCTGGCCACGACGCCCGGCGCGCCATCGCCAGGTCCGGCGACAAAGAGCACCAAGAGGTCCCGCGCTTTGATGAGGGGGTTGAGGTGCAGGTAGATGAAATCGAGCCCAGGCGTAGTGCCGAAATGGCCGAGCAGGCGCGGCTTGACGTGCGCCACCGTGAGCGGCTCGCGCAGCATCGGGTTGCCGAGCAGGTAGATCTGACCGACCGAGAGATAGTTGGCCGCACGCCACCAGGCATGCATCAGGTCAAGTTCGGCGGGCGTAAGTGGGCCGGCGGCTACCGGCATCGGGGCGTGAGTGTTCATCGTGTCGGTCCTTCCTGCAATGGCGCGGGATCGTGCATCTCAGCTGACAGAGCCGGCACCGTCCTCAGCCCCCAGTCAGATGATCGAAAGATTGTTCTCGACGGCGGTAACGCCTGGGGAAGCCCATGCCGTGGCTGCTGCGACCTGTCTCTCATGGGGCGAGTGGACCGTGCCATCGAGGCGAACGGCTCCAGCGTCCACGCTCAACGTGATCGACGTTGGATCGAAGAACCATGAGCGATGCAGGGCATGAGTGATGTCGTCACTCACATTCGACACACTGACTTTGGGCTTGATCAAAATTTGGTTGTCGAGGCCAACGACGCCGAGAACATGTCGAACATCGGCTTCAGCCGCTTCCTTCTGGAAGTGCCAAGTGACGTGCCCAGAGAGGGTCATCCACCCTTTCTCGACCTTGATATGAACGTCGTAGCCAGGATCGACGTCGTGCCATGCCAACCGGTCGACGGCCCGCTTCGCGATTTCGTCGTCATTCCACAGGTGATCGGCCGGCAACCGAACCTCGATCTCTTCAACGACGGCTTTGACACCCTTCACTCTGCCGGCGGCAATCTCCGCAGCATGCTTCTGACCAAAGTCGTCGACGTAGCCCATAAGGCAGACCACGCCGTCTTGAGCGGTCACTCCGAGATGAGCTGCGTCCACGCGAGGTTCCCAAGCCAATTCGTCGAGAACGGATTTCTTCAAAGCGATGTCGTGATTCACTCAAAAGTCCCCCAACGGGAAGATGGCTAGGCGAACGCCGGACGACTCGTGCAACGACAAGCGCCAGATGACATGACGGAGATTGCCACAGTCAACGTTATGGAAAGCGGCGACTTGGCCTTTTTCAGACCTTAGATGTTATGGGCGGATGCGACACGAACTGAGTTCGCGAAGCGACTATGCATTTACGCAAAGCCTTAAGGTATTCCAATTTGGTAGGCAGCTCTCACTTGAGCGAATTGCTTTCAATCTGAAGCGGTTCCTTCGGATGTAGGCGACATCTCTACCGGCCGGAACGACCTTACGAAGCCTATGCATTTTCGCACTGACTCTCGCCCTTTTTCGTTGCACAACATATTTTGTCTTGCGGCTATCCTGCCGGCGGTGGAAGTGTGCCGACCCATGTCATTCGAGGTGCGCACTTCAGTTTAACCGCCCGCATCGACGAGCGTCTGCGTCCCAATGCTTGGAGGATGCCCAAATTGGACGACTTCTATTGCCCGGTGGCGTTCAATGAGATGAGCCGGTGACCTATTCGATCTTGATGACGCACATGGAAGTGGGCACCACCAACGACGCAGTGCTGCGGGTGACGGCCGGCCTCGCCAAACGCTTCAGCGCCGGCGCATTGGCAACCCCCGCGTCCCAGCCCATGCTGACCACCGCCCATAAATGATCGAGCATGCCGTGACGACGCTGGTCGGCCAACTGGTGTTCGGCCTCGCGCTGGGCTACGAGGACCTCAATGACCATGACGAACTGCGGCACGATCCGATCATGGCGGTGCTGGCGGGCAAGCTTGAGGCGCGTCGATCCGATTGCCCGCCGGTCGCCGGCAAGTCGACCCTAAACCGGCTCGAACTATCGCGGCCGCAGGCGAGCCGCTACCACAAGATCAGCCACGATCCGCAGGCGGTCTAAGCGCTACGCGTCACGCTGTTCCTGTAGGCTCATCGCACGGTGCCGAAGCAGATCACGCTCGATCTCGACGCCACCGACGACCCGTTGCATGGCGATCAGGAGGGGCGCTTCTTCCACGGCTATTACGGCGGCTATTGCTACCTGCCGCTCCACGTGTTCTGCGGCCGCCACCTGCTGTGCGCCAAGCTGCGGCGCTCGAACATCGATGCCAGTGTCGGCGCGGTCGAGGAGACGGCACGGCTCGTCAGCCAAATCCATCAGCGCCGGCCACGTGTGCGCATCCTGCTGCGCGCCGACTCGGGCATTGCGCGCGAGGCGCTGATGGCTGATGGCCTGATGCGAGTAGAACCGGGTCGACTACGTGTTCGGCCTGGCACGCAACAGCCGGCTCGTCGAGGCGATCGCGGTCGATCTCATCCAGGCCGAGGACGAGGCCGTCCGAACCGGCAAGCCGGCTCGCCGCTTCAAGGACTTCGCTACGCGACACTCGACAGTTGGTCGTGCCGGCAGCGGGTCATCGCCAACGCGGAATGGACCGGCGGTGACGCGAACCCCTACTTCATCGTCACCTCGCTCACCAGGGCCGAAGCGTCGGCGCGCTTCCTCTATGAACGGATCTACTGCGCGCGTGGAGAGATGGAAAACCGCATCAAGGAATGTCAGGGCGACCTGTTCGCCGACCGCACCTCGAGCGCCACCATGCGCGCCAACCAACTGCGGCTCTGGTTTGCTTCGATGGCCTATGTCCTGCTTTATGCGCTGAGCTGGATCGGGCTCGCCCACACCCACTTTGCCGACGCCAAGGCGGCACGATCCGCCTCAAGCTCCTCAAGATCGGCGCTCTCGTGACAACCAGCGTGCGAAGAGGCGCGTCGCGATCGGTCCGGGACAAGCCGCGGTGACCTTCACGCCGGTCTTCTCCAGATCAAGGGCAAGCCCCTCGGTGAAAAACAGGACGATGCCTTGGAAGCGGCATAGAGGGTCGCGCCGGCAAGCGGCTGGAAAGCCGCCGTCGACGCGAGGTTGATGACCCCGCCACGCCACGCCGCGACCATTTCGGGAGCGAAAGCATAGGTCAGCGCAACAAGCACGTGCAAGTTGGGGTCGACCTGCTCGATCGTTTAGCCCGGATTATGCAGGCCAATAAGCATTGAGGTGGATTTTCTCTACCGGACCGTGCCGTTTGTCCGATTTTGCGC
>NZ_JAMOIM010000042.1 GCF_026130545.1 Lichenifustis flavocetrariae
CGGCCCCCACGCCACACCGCCACCTCACGCCTAGCTCCGCCCGATCGAGGACCAAGTGGGGGGCTCATGACGGATACCCTTGAGAAGCCTTATTGCGGAGACACGCGTGAGCGCCTGTCACCGATGGAAATTCAACCTTGCCCACCTGACATTCGCACCATAGTGACTAAAGGCTCGCGCGGATCTTCGGATTCGCGATATGGACGCCTCATGACTCTACCCTTGCAGGATCTCGCGCCAAGCTTGCAGAGCGAGGGGAAACCCGCAGCAAAGAAGAAGGTTGGGAAAACCCTCTCGCTCACCGAGAAGATCTACGGGCTTATTCGGACCGAAATTCTTACCTGCGAACTCGAACCAGGCCGGGAATTGTCGGAGGCCGAGCTCGCAACCCGGTTTGACGTCAGCAAGACGCCGGTGCGCGAGGCGCTCGCGACACTGAGATCAGAAGGCTTTGTCCGGACATTCCCGCGACGGGGCTATCAGGTCGTTCCCATCACCTTCGGCGACATGTCAGAACTGTTCGATTTGCGAACCATTCTGGAAGCAGGCGCCGCAGAACTTGCCTGCGCGCGTATCACGCCGGCCGAGATCGACCAACTGAACAGGCTGGCGGATGTCGTCTACGATCGCGCCGAACAAAAGAGTTTGAAGCGCTTCATTCGGGCAAACCGGGAATTCCACGCCGAGATCGCAAAAGCCTCCGGCAATGAACGCCTTCATGTTCTGCTCGTGCGGCAGATCGATGAACTGGAGCGTTTCTTCTACCTCGGAGCGCGTCTGCGCGATGTCAGCTCCCAGACGCAGAGCGACCATCACGCGATTGTTGAGGTTCTCAAAACGCGCGATCCGCAGGCCGCGCGGCAGATCATGATCCGGCACAATGACATCACGCGCGAGGGACTATTCCATGCGCTCGCATCTTCGCGCAGCATCGGACAGATCACGCTCTGACGACGCGTTTCGACAGGGTCGGAACGAAGACGCGGCTCTCCTCTTAGGCCGGAGCCGACGATCTTTCACCGATCGCGAACTCTGTTCCCTGCGGGCTTCGGTGCGTGTCGGTCACGCGCAGGCGCGCGCGGCTCTCGCCGATCGGCAGGTCAAGCAGGCTGACAAGACCCGACCGCATCGCCGGTAGCATCTTGGCCGCATAAACCATCATGGCTGCCGCGCCCTCGGCTGGTGGCGCAGCAGGCTGCACCGTGAGATTGAAGGACCGGCTCGCCCGGATGTCGATGACCTCCCGCGGACTCCGCCCATAGCTGGCGGGATCGAGAAACATCTCCAGTGTCATGCGAAGGACGGGTGCATCGGCCACGTAGCCGATCGCCGTCTGCGTGATGCCAACCACTTGGCCTAG
Source organism: Lichenifustis flavocetrariae (assembly GCF_026130545.1). Lineage (GTDB taxonomy): Bacteria > Pseudomonadota > Alphaproteobacteria > Rhizobiales > Beijerinckiaceae > Lichenihabitans > Lichenihabitans flavocetrariae. Next base: position 1,361 of record NZ_JAMOIM010000042.1, read on the forward strand.
ACTGACTTCCCGGTGCGACAACTGGAGGGGCCGCGTCGCGAGAGTCGGCACAAGGTGATCGGTCATGCGGTCGACCGCGAGATCGAGGCATTCCGCCACCGCTGCGATCGACTCGGGGAAGCCCATATGGCCCTCGATCACATGGCTCGCCACCTGGGTCCGAAAGGCCTCTTCATTGAGGCCCAATCCAACGTGACCGAAATCAGACGGCCCGATGCCGCTGACATCGGCCACCCGGAGAATGTCCACCGCCGCTACGTTATGCACCGTGCGGGAGAGCAGGAGGGGAAGCGCCTCGAAACAGAACCCGGGGTTGATCCCGCAGCCAATGACATGGGTGGCCTGCGCGCGAGCCGCCGCGTCCAAGGCCTCGGCGGCATCGCCATAGCGGAGCCAGGGATGGAACATCCATTCGGCCGCCGTGATGACCGAATGGCCCTTTGCGAGGGCGGCGAGGATCTGCGTGGTGACGAGCGACGGGTCTGACGTGGTGGCATGAAATAGCGTGACCGGGCGAGGGTCCGTATAGTCGTCGAGGGTGGCCAGCACGCGGGCATCGCAGCGGCTGGCGGGAACGAGGTCGGAGACGGTTCGACCGACGAGGCTCGGGTCGGTATCGATCACCGCCACGATGTCGAAACGTCGCGACACGCCGATCGCGGTGGCGAGAGCGCGACCGAGGCTGCCGAAGCCCCACAGAATGGCAGGTCTCATGGGCCCAAGTCCTCAAGGTTCAGTCCAAGCGCCGCGCGTGTCGGAGCGAGCTCGACGATGGTGTGAGCGAGCAGTCCGTTGAGGCGGAACGGGTCCGTGGCAAGAAGCCCCTCGAGGTCATCACGGCTAATCCCACGCACCAACATGAAGCCGCCCGTCGGCGGTACAAGCCGGCCCGAAAGGAAGAAGGTCCCATTCGCGTAGTGCGTGTCGATCCACGCGCGGTGCTCCGGGAGACGATGCTGGATCGCCTCACTGGAGGCCAGATAGGTCGATGTGACAAGGAACATGCGCCCGCTCAGCGTCTGAGGACTGCTAATAGATATATCAAAAGAATATTTTTGATATAAAAATAGCCAGAGAATCGAAGCGTGTTGCCATAGGGCGGAGATGATCCAGTTTGCAGGCCGGTCTCGGTCCTCAGCTCGGCTATCTCGCATCGGCCTGACGGAGCTACAGGACGGCGGGTAGCACGGCGTTTGCTTGGTCAGGACAACTCGTTCGGATTGGGTCGCAATGCTAGAATTCTCGCCGATCCTCCCCTTCGCACCGTTGCTGTTCAAGGCAACGATGATGACGATCTTTCTTGCCGTCTCGTCGCAGGCGCTGGGCACCATCGGAGGCTTCCTGCTCGCGCTGGCCCGCCTGTCCTCCTATCGCCTGCTTTCCTATCCGGCCTTTGTATACATCTGGATCGTTCGAGGGACGCCCGCGCTGGTTCACCTCTTCATCATCTACTTCGGCCTGCCGACTATTGGCATCGCTTTCGAGCCCCTGCCGGCGGCGATCCTGGCGTTCTCGCTCAGCTCCGCCGCCTACAATGCCGAGGTCATCCGGGCCGGTCTGCAATCCGTGGCCTTCGGGCAGACCGAAGCGGCCCGTGCCGTGGGCATGACCTTCGGGGGCACGCTTCGACGGATCGTTCTCCCGCAGGCGATGAGGATCGTCGCACCGCCGTATATGTCGAATTTCATCGACCACGTGAAAGGTACGTCGCTGGCCTCCGTCGTCACGGTGCGCGAGCTGCTGCTTACGACGCAACTGATCTACTCGAACACCTTCCGGGCCATGGAGGCGCTGCTCGTGGCGGGCGCGATCTATCTCGCGCTGACGACAGTGCTGTCGGTCGGCCAGATTAGGCTTGAGCGGCACCTCGCCTTCGAGCGACGTCGCCCTTCAGCCCGACGATTGCGGCAACTCGGCCTCGATCCGACGTTGGGAGACGGTCAAGTCTTCGCGGCACCTAGCCTGCCGGGCTCAGCGCCCGATCCCGGACGCCGTGTGCTTGAGATTGCCGCGCTGAACAAGAGCTTCGGCGCCGTGAAGGCGCTGTCCGATATTAATCTTACGATTAGACAAGGCGAGGTCGTGTGCCTGCTTGGGCCGAGCGGCTCGGGCAAGAGCACCCTGCTCCGATCGATCAATCTTTTGGAAATGCCCGACGCCGGGCGCATCGGCATCAACACGCCAAGTGCCAGCTTCGATCTGACGTTCGGAGCCCTGGCCCCGGCCATCGTGGCGCGAGAACTGGTCCGCCTCAGGTCGAGCGTCGGCATGGTGTTCCAGCATTTCAATCTATGGCCCCACATGATGACCATCGAGAATGTCGCGGAAGCTCCGATCTGCGTGCGCCACGAGACAACGCGCCATGCGGGACTGACGGCTGCCGCGATGCTGACCCGCGTCGGTCTCGGCGGCAAGCTGACGACCTTTCCGGACCATCTCTCTGGCGGTCAACGCCAGCGCGTCGCGATCGCCAGGGCGCTCGCAATGCGTCCGGACATCATGCTGTTCGACGAACCGACGTCGGCGCTTGACCCGGAACTCGTCGGCGAGGTTCTTCAGGTCATCGAAGACGTGGCGGCGAGCGGCATGACGATGCTCGTCGCCACCCATGAGATGGGCTTTGCCCGAAAAGTAGCCGACAGGATCCTGTTTATGGACCAGGGCACAATCGTCGAGGATGCGCGCGCCGAAGATTTCTTCGAGCGCCCGCAGCGGGAGCGCAGCGTCCGGTTCCTCGAGGCCATCCTGCGCTGATCGGCGGCACAAAACTTGCAGATATATCAGTCGCCATCTCACCGGCGGTCTGCTGCTAAAAGGGAGCGGACATTCGATGCGCCGGGCCACTTGCGGACTTTTTGACGCTCTCTCCAGGTAGGACTCATGACGATGCCGACAATGACCAGATCCGGTGTGCTGTCTCTCGTTGCGCTGCTCGCCGGCCTCGCGCCGACTCTCGCGGCCGATCTCGCGACAATCAAGAAGGACGGCGTCCTGCCGGCCTTGACCACCGGGAACGACAAGCCGAACGTCTATATGGACGCCTCTGGAGAGCCCGTGGGCTTCGAGGTGGACATGTGCAACATGATCGCCGCCAAGCTCGGGGTGAAGCTGGACCTCAAGGTGCTGGCCTGGGAAGGCCTGCTGCCCTCGATCAGCTCAGGGCGCACCGCCATGATCTGTTCGGGTGTGAATATGACCAAGGCCCGAGCGCAGGCCTTCGACTTCACGGTCCCCTATTCGCGGACCGCCATCGTGGCGATGGTGCCGGCTGCGACCACGAACGTCAGCGGGCCGACCGATCTCGGCGGCAAGGTGGTCGGCGCCTGCATCGGGGCCGACGGCGAGGACGTGGTGCGCGAGATCGGCGGCTTCAAAGACGTGCGGGTCTACCCCGGCGTCGCCGAACTCTTTGCCGATATGCTGGCCAAGCGGGTGGATGTCGCGATCGTCGGCGACAAGCAGGCGGCAGGCTTCATGCAGAGCAGGCCGGGACAATTCAAGATCGTGGGAAAGCCTTACAAGGTCAATCTCGTTGGATATCCGCTCAGCAAGGGTTCTGCCGAAATGAAGAGCGCGGTCGACACCATCATCTCGGACGCCCGGAAAGACGGCACGCTGAACGCCATGGCGAAGAAGAGCTTCGACCTCGATGATTACGACGCGGCGCTCCCTCCCGTCGGCCAGGACGCAAGGTTCTGATCACCTGATACCGTCCTGCAAAAGCCTCAACGGGCTTGGTGGCCCTTCGCCCCCGCAAGGGGCTTTCGAACTGAAATATCGTCTGAAGACATGGTGCGGTTTCCCCCCCTCTCCACAAGGGAGAGGGAAATTTCAGGAAGCTCCACTGAGATGTGTGAACGCCGCCGCCACAAGCGGGAGCGAAGGTCAAAACCCGATTTTCAGCCGAGGGCGACCCGTCGAACTTCATGCGGCTTTGTAAATACTCTTCGACGCAGCCCGCCGAATTTCATTGCGACCCGCGCTCAGGGGTTCGGCGGCCGCCGATGCCGCTTCAGCGAGGAGGGGTCGGTGTCGACTACGGCCCAGGCCGAAACCCTGGCGAAATGCTCCGGTTCGTCAGCCTTCCAGAGCGCATGCGTGATGCCGTGGATCAGCGGTTCGATCCCGTAACGGAGACCCGACAGCGACGCACCCGAATGCGCGTTGGTGACGGTCGCGCCGTAGTTGAAACAATGCACGTGGGCCAGGACCGGGGTCCGTCCCGGCACCTTCTCGACCAAGGAGAGGTCGCGGTTCAGATAGGGGTAGGTCGCGAGCCAAGGGTCGGGCTGCTCCTCGGGGGCTGTGAAGACGTCGGTCCAGGTCGCGATATTGTCAGCCAGCGCGGCGAGTTCCCGCCGGTTGCGGGGATCCATGGAAAACCCACAGCCGATGAAGAGATGATCGTAGAGGGCCGTCGAACCGTCGCTCGCGGACACGCGGATCCCGTCGTGCGTCTGTTCGACGTCGCTCCAGGCGGCGCCCGGATGGAGCGAGAACGTCTCGAAGGCAGCGCAGCGATCCACACCATCCTGTGTCGGCGGCTGACCGAAGGCGAAGATTGTCTGGATCCACCGCCATTTGTCCGCGTCGTCCATCGACGCGTAATGACGGAGATAGCCGGCCTTCTCCAGGTAGCGAAACGGGTTGGCGGTCAGGATCTGGGGGCGCCGCATGTACATCGCGACATGCGCGGCGCCGAGTTCGAGCAGATCCGCCGTGCGATCCCAGGCCGTCGCGCCGGCCCCGAGGACGGCGATCCTCTGTCCTTTCCAGGCGAGGCTGTCGACATCGTCGGTACACAAGGTCCAGGAAGTCGATGGAAGTTTGTCGCGCACCATGGCCGGAACATGCCAACCGCCCACCCCTTCGAGGCCCGTCGCCAGCACGACCTTGCGGGCCGAGACAGGCGTCATGCCGTCGGTGAGGACGCGTACGAAGTCGCGGTCCTGTTCGAAACCACGGACCTCGACATCGTTGCAAACCGGAAGATCGAGCGCCGCGCGATACCAGTCGAGATAGGCCTGCCAGGCCTGACGCGGCCATTTTCCGAGTTGCTCCCACCCATCCTCCCCGAACACCGCCTCGAACCAGCTCCGCGGCGCCAGAGAGGGAATCCCCAGGTCCGGGCCGGTGACGTGTTTTGGCGAGCGCAGCGTCCACATGCGGGAATAGGTGATCCAGGGACCCTCGCGCCCCTTCGGCGCACGATCCAGAACGAGAATGTTGCCGACGCGCTCCCGGAGCAGACCAAAGGCAACAGCAAGCCCGCACTGACCGGCTCCGACGATCACCACATCATAGACATGGCGACCCTCCGGATGGCGGCGCGGCACCACCCACTCATCCTTCGGGTAGATCAGGATCTCGAGGTCGTGGTGCACTCTGCGCGTCAGCGCAACGAGGCGCGCATGGGCGTCGGCGCGCATCTCGGGCGCCGGTGGCGGGAGCAACCCAGCCCGCGCGGCGCGGTGAGGCACTCGCAAACGGACCGTCAGCCCATCGATATTCTCCTGGCACGCTTGCACGATCGTCTCGAAATCCACCACCTTTGGTCCTTCCGGCCGACCATGGTGGCAACATCGAAGCGAGGATGATGCCAACAGCCATCTCGACATTAAATACTGCGTAGAATATCAGTCAATATCTCAGAAGATCGGATGGTTGATAATGGGCGACAAGATCATGTGGGCGCGCCAGGAGGGCACGACCAAGACGTGGGTACATGAAGGTCAGGAGTTCAGCCATCGCCTGATCACCCAGAAAAAGCAGGGTTCGTCGATGTCCTTCCACATCACGACCTACATGCCTCATTTCGACGTGATGGTGGAAGGCGACGGCATCCACGAGGTGATCCTCTACTGCCTGCAGGGATGGTCGCGGCAGATCGTCGAGGCGACCGGCGAAGAGCGCATGTTCCGGCAGGGCGACGCCATGTACCTGCCCGTGACCTATCGCTACCGCCATATCATTGGCGACGCCGGGCTCGTCATCGCGGTCTGCGCCAATCCCAGCAAAGAAGATGGCGACATGTAGCGACTGCGGCGTGGCGCAGCCTGCGCTGCATCACGCTGGCTTTTTTCTTACCGCGACGGCTTCGCCAGGCCGGTTCGGTCTGGCGGGATCGAGTTCGTAGCGAAAGCCGCCTCTCCGTGCGCCCGCGATCGAGGCATCGAGGCAATTGAACAGGCCCGGTTCGGCACCGCAGACATCGTGGGTTGCGTTCACGATCGTGTTCGCCGCTCCGAACAGCGACAGAGCCGCTGGCCGGATGGCGGCCCGGATGTGATGTGCGCCCTCGATGTCGATCGTATCGGCAGCCTCGATGCCGAACCGTTCCGGCTGGTAGTACATCACGAGACGCGTGGTGATGACGGGCTCAGACCCACGCAGTCCGGTCGCGGTCTGCGTGATCCCGATGACACGGCCGGGCTCGATCATGCCGAGGCTGGGCGTCCCCGAATCGACAGGAAACTCCGCCACCTCCGTGCTCCAGCCCTCCTCGATCCGGTCGATGTCGAGGCTGAGATGCTCGGCGATCTTGGCGATCGACTCGGGCGCACCCATGTGGCCGACGATGCGGCCCGAGGCGATCTTCTGGGCGAATTCGTCCGGCCACAACGCGTAGCCGACATGGTCGATGTCGCCAGGGCCGGTGCCCGTGACATCGATCGCTCGCGTGATGGCCACACGTTTCACTCCCGAAGTCGCGCGGGCCAGTAGCAACGGGACGCTGTCGAAGCTGTACCCAGGGTTGATGCCGACCCCCGTGATCGTCACCCGGGCTGCCTTGGCGGCCTGATCGAGGCGATCCGCGAAAGCCGCATGACGCAAGGCGGGGTGAAACATCGCTTCCGAGGCCGAGATAACATTGAGCCTCGCCGCAAGGGCTTCGATCAACTGCCCCTCGATGTGGTCCGGCGCCGATTCGGTGAGATGGTAGAGGAGTTCGGCCTCCGATCCGCATGGCGCCAGGCAGGCCGACAAGCTGTCGTGCACTATGACGTCGCCTGCCTCGGCGAAGGCGGGGTAGAGTTCGGCGAGCCGTCGGCCCACCTTGTCGGGCGCATGGTCTACCGCGCCGACGACATGTATGAGGGGATAGCCGGTGGCGAGACAGTCGATCACCAGCGACCCGAGGGCGCCTAGACCGAACAGAATCACTCCGACAGGCCGGTCTCTCGCGTTGAATGTCGCGGGCTGCTCGCTCTGCATCGTCATGCACGTCGACCTTGCTACAGATATATCGTGTGATATTGCAGTAATCATTGTCTGCACCGGTGTCGAGAGAGATCTCCGACCATTGCGGCCGGCGCTTCGAGCCGGCGCCCGGAGATGCGATAGTCGAACGGATCGAGGATCACCGCGCTGATCGGAGAACAGCATGCAAAGTTTGGACGAGGCCAAGGGCGTCTACATCATCTCGGTCACACCCTTCACCGACGCGGGTGCGCTCGACCTGCAAAGCACCGACCGACTGGTCGATTTCTACCTCGAAAGCGGTGTCACGGGCATCACGGTCCTGGGTATGATGGGCGAGGCCCCCAAGTTGACGGCCGATGAAAGCCGCACCTTTACGCGCCATGTCCTGAGGCGGATCGGCGAAAGGGTTCCCGTCGTCGTCGGCGTATCGAGCCCCGGCTTCGCGGCTATGGGGGCGCTCGCGGAAAGCGTGATGGGTGACGGGGCAGCCGGCGTCATGGTGGCGCCGCCCGGGACGGTCCGGACGGATACCCAGATCCTCGATTATTTTTCCGGCGTGGCCGAGACGCTCGGCGCGATCCCCTGGGTGCTGCAGGATTTCCCGCTCGCGACCGGGGTGCAGATCGCCCCATCCGTGATCGCCTCACTGATCCACGCGATCCCTACCTGTCTAATGCTCAAGCACGAGGACTGGCCGGGACTGAACAAGATCACCACGTTGCGCCAGTCCATGGCGAAAGGCGACGTGCGTCGGATCAGCATTCTGGTCGGCAATGGCGGAGTGTTCCTGCCCGAGGAGCTCGCCCGAGGGGCCGATGGCGCTATGACGGGCTTTGCCTACCCCGAGATGATGGTCGAGGTGTGCAGACTCTTCGCAGCGGGTGCGAGCGAGCGTGCAAGCGACCTGTTCGACGCCTACCTCCCGCTGGCGCGCTACGAGCAGCAACCGGGCGCCGGTCTCGCGGTCCGCAAGCATGTGCTGGCCAAGCGCGGCATTATCGCATCTTCGGCCCTGCGCAAGCCCGGCAAGGCCTTGGCTGACCTCGAGATCGGCGAGGTCGGACGGCTCATCGAGCGGCAGGTCCGCCGCTTGGCGGAAATCGGCTGAAGACCCGTTCGCCATTTGCCCCCTCAGACACCGCGCCTCCCGACTGTTCAGTCGCGCTACAGAGAACAATCATGATATCGTTCGATGCTTTGTTTCCGGAGACGTATGCGCAATCGCGGGAGCGCATCCTCGCCTTGGCGCGGCGCCTCGGCCATCCCGTTCGAACCTATCAAGCACCGGGGAAAGGGCCGGCAGGCGAGACCCTGGCGACCGACGTCCTGTGGATCGGGCCACAGGAGGCGGAGGCAGTCGCCGTCCTGGTTTCGGCCACCCACGGGGTGGAAGGCTTCTGCGGGGCCGGAGCCCAATGCGATACTCTTGAACGGGATCCGGCGGCCAGCCTCCCTCCAGGCGTGGCCCTGCTCGTGGTCCACGCCATCAACCCGTTTGGCTTCGCCTGGCTCAGGCGAGTGACCATGGAAGGGGTCGACCTCAATCGCAACGGAGTTGATTTCGCCGCCTTGCCTCAGAATCCCGGCTTCGACCAGTACAGGCATGATTTCACGCCCCGGAGGCCCGGCAGTCCCGAGGCCGCGGCGGCGACTGCGCGGTTGAACGCCTTTCAGGCCGCAGTCGGTCCGGTCACCTACCAACTGGCACGCAACTCCGGGCAGTACGTCGACCCCAAGAACATCTTCTTCGGCGGCAGGGAGCCGACCTGGTCGCGCCGCACACTTGAGACGATCGTCGCGGATTACGACCTGCGCGCGCGCAAGCAGGTGGCCGTCGTCGACTATCACACCGGCCTCGGACCCTATGGCTATGGCGAGCCGATCTGCGGCACGCGACCTTCCGAACCCGGGAGCGCTCGGGGCCGACGCTGGTATGGCGACAGCATGACAGAACCAATGCGGGGCACATCGACCTCGGTCGTGATCCCGGGCCTTTCGCAATATATCTGGCTCCGGGAACTCGGGCCCGATGCGCTGACCTTCATCGCCCTTGAATACGGCACCTACCCGCCGGCGGTAATGGACGAAGCCACGTCAGCGGAACACTGGCTCGGCAACGAGCCGGCGCTCGATCCGAACAGCGAAGAGGCTCGCACCATCAAGGCCCGGTTCCGGCGCGCCTACTACCCGGACGAGTCGTCCTGGAAAGAGATGGTGATCTGGCGCAGCCGTCAGATCGTCCGCCAGACCCTTCAGGGCTTGGCCGAGGCCATCGTTTAGCCCGACCGACCGTCGAACCACCGCGAGGACCCGCGCGGCAAAAAGCGGCCATCCCCCTCGCGATTGGTGATGACACTCCCGTCCCAGGCGAGTTTGCCGCCCACATAGGTCCGCGACACGTGGCCGTCGAAGATGCGATCCTCGAACGGGCTCCAGTTGAGCTCGTCATGCGCCTCGGCGGCCCGCCATGGTGTCGGCCCAAGGCTGAAGATCGCGAGGTCGGCGTCGGCGCCTACACGGATCTCGCCCTTTTGCGGCCATAGACCGAAGAATCTGGCTGGCCTCTCGCACAATTGCTCCACGGTCGCGCGCGCAGCGTCGAACCCCTGCTTGCGCGCGCCGGTGAAGAAGGCCGGCAGCAGTGTCTCAAGGCCTGGCACTCCCGCCCCCGCATCGAAAATGGATGGTGTGAGTTTGTTGTCGATGGGCCAGCTCGAATGGTCCGAGCTGACGAAAGCCACACGTCCCGCCGCGATCTCCGCCCAGAGCGCGTCGGATTGCCCGGGCCGGATCGGCGGATTGACTTTCATCCGGGCGCCAAGCTCGGCACCGTCCCGGACGGGATCGAACCAAAGATAATGGACGCAGAGTTCGCCAGTCGCACGGAAACCGTCGCGCCTGTAGTTTTCGACCAGTTGAAAGCCCCGATTCGTGGTCAGGTGGACGATATGCGCATGGGCGCCTGCCGCAGCCCCGAGTTCGAGAAAATGCGCCGTCGCCGCAGCCTCAGCAGCCGGCGGTCGGCTCCCGGAATGCGCCGCGATGCCGTTTTGTCCAGCCTCTTTGAGGCGGGCTACGCGGGATCGCACGATCTCCTGATCCTCGTTGTGCAGCCCGAGCGGAATGTGGGTCCCGGCCAGTGTCTCGAACAGATCGAGCGTCAAGTCGGACGGGATCCGCGGAAAGCGCGTCGGGCTGCTTTCGAAACTCGAGATCTTGAAAGCCACGATCCCGCCTTCGATCAGTCGGTCGACCGCGTCGGTCCCCTGCCCCGGCATGACCGTCGCATAGAGCGCCACGTTGCAGTGCGCCCAGGTCTCGATCGCCGCGACTTTTTCCCGAAGGGTCTCAATCGAATCGAGCGGATGGGGGTTGTCGTAGGGCATGTCGACGATCGTGGTCACGCCCCCTGCGACGGCGGAGCGGGTCGTCGACGCGAGCCCGGGCAGGCCCTGAAAGCTGCCCGCATGGGTCTGGCCATCGATCACACCCGGCAGCACGAGGGCGTCCCCCGCGTCATGGTGCGAGGCCGCCGCCGGAGCTTCCCCACAACCGATCGCCGCGATTCGGCCGTCGCGGATCGCCAGCCAGCCACCGGGGAGCACCTCTCGGCCGGTGACGATCGTGCCTGAAATCACGGTATCCATCAGGCGGCTTTGGGTGTGAGCCGAAGGTCCAGCATGGTCGCCGCCATGGCGACGCCGGCCTGCACCGGGTCGACCACGGCCAGGCCCAACTCGGCCTCGACAGCCTCGCGATGAAGACCGAGCCCCGCGCAGCCCAGAATAATGACGTCGGCGCCATCCTGGTCGCGCAGCTTCCGGCCAACCCTGACGACCGTATCGACGATACCTTGCCCCACCAGATGGTCGAGGTTGGCGTCGATTGATCGATCACCGGCCAGCCGGGCGTCAAACTGGAGCGCCCTCAAGTAGCGGAAATGACGGGCGATCGACGAGGGTCCGAGCGACACGACGCCAAAACGCCGCCCGAGGCTGAGTGCCGTCAGGTAGGCGGCTTCGGCGATGCCCACCACAGGCTTGCCGGTCGCGGCACGCGCCTCTGTGAGGCCGGGGTCGGAGAAGCAGGCCACGACATAGGCGTCGGCAGGTCGTTGTGCGATCTCGTCCAAGATGTTGGGAATGACCTGGGCGACATGCGCGTCGCTCGAGATGAGGGCTGGCGATCGCGACAAGGTCGAGCACGCGATCCGATGCTGGGTCGCGGTTCTGACGATGCCGAGACAAGCATCCATCGAAGTCGTCATGGCCACCGAACTGTTTGGATTAATGACGAGGATTTCACCCAAACCGCATCTCCCGACCGCAATGGATCCCAAGCGGCCTATCGCCGACTTGACTTCAGATATATTAGTAAAAATATCATCGGGAAAGGGAAATCGGAACCCATGACGCATCAACCCCCGCGGTCAGACAGGTCTATCGCGATCGACGTGGACAGCCCATTTTGGGCGCTGACCGCGCCACCGGCGCCGAGCACCACACCGCTGCGCGAGGACGCTGCAGTGGACGTGGTGGTGGTCGGGGCCGGGCTTCTTGGATTGTCGACCGCGATCCACCTCGCGGAAAGCGGAGCTAGGGTGGCGGTAGTCGAGGCCCATGAGCCGGGTGCGGGTTCATCCGGACGCAACACGGGCTTCGTGATCCCGAACTTTCCTTCCCCGCTCGGGCCTGCGGCGGCCATCGATGCCTTCGGGGTCGAGGCTGGCGAATGGCTTGTGTCGAATGTCGGCGGTGCCGCCGATTTCCTGTTCCGTCTCACCGAGCGCCTCGGTATCGCCTGCGAGCAGGATCAGATCGGCTGGGCCCAGGCTGCCCATGCGGACGAGATGCTGAACGGCCTCGAAAGCATCGCCAAAGGGTGGCAGGCCCATGGCTTTCCGATCGAACTGCTCGACGCGGATGCCACTGCAGCGCTGCTCGGCTTCACACGTTACAGAGGCTGCATGATGTTTCGCCGCGGCGGCCAGTTAAATCCGCTGGCTTATGTGCGGGGCCTGGCGAATGCTGCGATTGACCTGGGTGTGGCCCTCTACACCCGATCGCCTGTCCTCGGCACCGAGCGGTCGGGACCGGATTGGGTGGTGCGAACGCCTTTGGCCCATCTGCGCGCGGGACAGGTTGTTCTGACCCTGAATGTCGCGACCGATGGTCTGATCAATCTCGGCCACGCACCCTTGCGCATTTCCCATATGCGGCAGACCGCGACCGCTCCCCTGCCCCCGACGAGCCCCTACAAGGGACCAAGCCTGCCGTTTTCCGACACGGCGCCCCATCCCAACTTCGCGCTCCGCACGACTCGTGATGGTCGGCTCGTGACCGGCGGCGATCCCGAACTCGCCCATCGCCGCCTCACCGGCCTCTTGCCGCCCGGCCAATCGATCGAGATCGCCTACACCTGGGGCGGCGACACGGCGCATACTGCCGATCTCCTGCCGCGTTTCGAAGAGCCGGCGCCGGGCCTATTTTCGGCGATCGGCTGCAATGGACGCGGAGTCGCCATGGCGTCGATGATGGGCGCGCTCGTCGCCGAGCACCTGTCCGACCCGCTTCGCTCCAAGGGATTGCTGCTCCGTTTAGGTCGACCGGTCCGAGGGTTCTGACCGCGAACGCCCGCCCTTTGCGCAGCCGCCCAAAAAGGAGGCGGTAAAGTTTCAGCACAATGATCAGGCATTGGAAATTGACACTGATATATCACCGAGTATCCTAGAGGCGGGTTTGCTGCTCTCGACGCGCCCGACGAAGGAAACCTGACAATGCTGACATCGTGCGTGAAATGGGCACCCCTGGCGGCGCTTCTGGCCTTTGCGGGCGGTGCGGAGGCGCAGAGCGCGGCAACGGCCACCGGTCCCCAAGTGTCCATCGATCTCCCGAAGCCGTGGCCCCTCCGCCATTTGGTTGCCACCGGCACGCTGACGATCGCCACCACCGGCAAGAGCGCGGGCGTGACCTTCGTGGATGAGAGCGGCAAGCTCGCCGGTGCCCGCATCGATCTCTGGACCAAGCTGGCCGACGATCTCGGCATCAAGCCCGATTTCGTCGTCATCGACTGGCCCGGCGTTCTCCCTGGGCTCGCCGCGAACCGTTTCGACATCGCCTGCGAGGGCGCTTCTTGGACAAAGGCACGGCTGGCCTCTCCCGACTTCTACATGACTCGTCCGCTCGAAGTGGCGATCAACGTCGGCGTGGCGCTGAAGAGTTCCGGCATCGCCACGTGGTCGGACGCGGCCGGGAAACGCCTTGGCGGCGTGAAAGGCGAGCAGGAACTCAAGGATCTGCTGGCGAAAGCCGGGGCGAAGACAGCCAGCCTCGAATTGCCGGGGGTTCCCGAAGCTCGACTCGCGCTTCTCAATGGACAATATGACGTCTACGGCACCGGCATGCAGGTTGCACAAACCCTGCTGAAGGGCGAGGACGGCGACAAGTTCATGATCCTCGGAGAGCCGACGGCAGTCGACGCGTCCGGGTTCTGCGTCAACAAGAACGAGGGTGACTTGGCCCAGGCCGTCAATGTCCTGCTGGCCAAATATTCGGTCGATGGCACCATGGCAAGCATCAACAAAAAATGGGACATGCCTGACACGACCGCGAATCTGGCCAAGCTCGGCTACTAGGGCACGCGCGACGTCTCCGACATCCGCTTCGCCATGCACCTGAATTTTTCGGTCTGGCTGACCCGCTGGCCTTATCTCTTGCAAGGAGCGGCGATCTCGCTCGAGATTGTCGTCATCGTTCTGCTTCTCAGCACGCCATTGGCGATGATCGCGGCGCTGGGCCTCGGCGCGACCAATCGCGCGATCCTGTACCCAATGATGGCGATCAGCTGGATTTTGCGTGGCATCCCGCCCCTCGTGATCTTGTTCGTCGCCTATTTCGTCGTGCCTCAGTTCGGTATCAGCCTGACGCCGCTCGTCGCCGCCATCGCGGGCTTCACGGCCTACAACACACTCGTCGTGGCCGAGTTGATCGTCGCGGGGTTCCGCTCCGTCGATCCCGGTCAACATGCGGCCATCGCGGCGCTGGGCCTTCCGCCGTTCCGGGCCTATCGAAGGGTGCTGCTGCCGCAGGCGCTGCCGTCGATCATCCCGCCCTACATTTCCTACAGCACCGACATGGTGAAGGGCACCGCACTCGCCGGCTCGATCGGCGTGCTCGAACTCGTCACGCGTGCCAATCAGGTCATCCTCGCGACCAATCGGCCCTTCGAGATCCTCCTCGGCATTGCCGCGCTCTACGGCATCGTCGATGCGGGATTGATGGGGCTGCAGGCTGCGGCCGAGCGCCTGTGGGCGCCCCACGCGAGACGGTGAGGGCAAGCGATGAGCTTCGATCTTGACCTGATCGTCCAAGCGCTACCGGAGCTTTTGCAGAGCGTCCTCGTGACGATCGAGCTCTTCGTGCTGCTGATGCTGATCGCCACCCCGATCTCGCTTCTCGTGGCGCTGGCCAGGGTGTCGTCGATGCTGGGCCTGCGCTGTGCCGCGGCCTGCTACGTAAATGGCATCCGGTGCATTCCCGTTCTCGTAATCCTCTATTTCACCTTCTACGGCCTGCCTCAATTGGGGCTTCGGATCGCACCTTTCACCGCGGCCCTTACTGGGCTCACGATCGGCACCGTGGCCTATCTGGCCGAGGACCTGCGCGCGGGCCTGACCGCCATCGATCCCGGGCAGTTCCAAGCCGCCGATGCTCTCGGGCTCGGCTATTGGTGGCGCACGCGACGCATCATCGTTCCGCAGGCACTGCCGGTGATGATCGGGCCCTACTTCACGCGCGCCATCGTGTCCCTGAAGGCGACTTCCATGGCCTCGATCGTGGCGGTCAACGAGGTCACGGGCGAAAGCATGGCGCTGTTGACCCAGACCTACCGCGCCCTCGAATTCCTCACCTTCGCGGCCATCACCTACCTCACGCTGAGCGCCGTTCTGGCGTTTGCTCAGGTGATCCTTCAACGCAAGGTAGCGCTGCCATGACGACTCGCTACCCTCGCCTCTGGTCGCCGATGGCGATCGGCCGTGTAACGATCCGCAATCGAGTCGTGCTGACGGGCCATGGGACCCGCATGGTCAAGGATGGCGAGGCCACGGCCATGATGCGCGCCTATTACGCGGAGCGCGCCAAGGGCGGGGTCGGCCTCCTGATGATCGGTACCCAGCAGGTCCATCCCTCATCACCCGGCCTCGGCCATCTGCTGTGCAACTACGACGATGCGATCATCCCCAGCCTCGCCGGCATCGCCGAGGCCGTCCATCGCCATGGCGCCAAGCTGTTCGGCTATATCGGGCATTTCGGGGCTTTCGCAGGCGCCACTCCGGCGGCGCCATGGGCACCTTCGGCCCTCTATAACCAGACGCTCGGAAGCCATGCGCACGCCATGTCCGTGGACGAGATCGCCGAACTGGTGGACGCACACGCCAAGGCCGCCCTTAGAAACCTCGAAGCTGGCCTCGATGGTATTGAGGTTCACACCGGTCATGGCTTGCTTTTGAACCAGTTCCTGTCGCCGCTGACCAACAAGCGGGACGACGCCTACGGCGGCACGCTCGACAGCCGGATGCGCTTTCCGCTCGAGGTTCTCGTCGCCGTGCGCCGTGCCGTCGGACCCGACATCCCGCTTGGAGTTCGCATCAGCGGCGAGGAGTTGATCAAGGGTGGTCTCACGGTCGACGAGATGACGATCGTGGTTCAGGGCATGATCCGGGCCGCGGCGATCGATTACGTCGACGTCTCCATGGGCAACGATTCGGACGACATGAGCGCCATGCGGCACCTGCCGCTGATGGACATGCCGTCAGCCCCTTACGCGGGGGTCGCAAAGTCGATTAGAAATGAGGTCGCGATCCCGATCATCCACGGGACCCGGATCGACAGGCCGGACGTCGCCGAAAGACTGCTCGAAAGCGGCGCCGCAGATTTCGCCGGTATGTGCCGTGGCTTGATCGCCGACCCGCACCTGCCGAACAAGGCGCGCGACGGCCGAACCGATGACATCACCCCCTGCGTGGGTTGCGATCAGGCCTGCATCGGCCATCTCGAAACGGGCCTTCCGATCTCCTGCGTCGGCAATCCCGTGACAGGCCGCGAGATTCAATGGGGCGAGATCCATCCGGCGGCAGTGCGCAAGAAACTGGTCGTGGTGGGCGGCGGGCCGGCCGGCATGGAGGCGGCGGCGGTCGCGGCCACGCGCGGCCATGTCGTGATCCTGTTCGAAGGCGAGGCGACGCTCGGGGGCGCCCTGCGGATCGCGGCCCAGGCCCCGAACCGGACGGGTTGGAAGCGCCTGATCGACGCGCAGGCGCGGCGTCTCCTGACCACCGGCGTCGACGTGCGGTTGTCGACGCGCGTCGACCTCGATCAAATCCGGGTCGAAAAGCCCGACGCGATTGTCGTGGCCACCGGGGCGGTGGCGGCGTTACCCGACCTACCCGGAGCGCATGCCAATATCCTCACCGAACGGGCGGTTCTCAGCGGTGCGGCAGTGGCACGAGGCGATGTCATGGTGCTCGATTTTCTGGACTCGGCGAGCGGCATCGGCGTTGCGAGCTTTCTGCGCGATCGCGGTCACCGGGTCGTGCTCGTCACGCAGGCGTCGCGGTTGGGAGACCGGCTGGTCAAGCCCACCCGAACCTGGTTGAGCAAGGTGCTGCATGGCAAGGGGGTGACGGTGCTCACGGAACACAGAGTGGTCCGACTCGATCCGGAAGGCGCGACCCTCGTCCACCTGCCGAGCGAGACCGAGGCGACTCTGTTAAACATCGCAACGGTTGTGGTGGCGGCGGCGCCACGTTCCGACCAAGCCTTGCTGGCTGCGATACGTAGGCTTGCAACGGAAGTTCACGTGATCGGGGATGGGGAAACACCACGCAACGTCGAGGCGGCTATCCTTGAAGGCCACGCTGTGGGTCACGCGCTATGACGCGCGACCGTGCCGCGAAGATATCGCGAGTCGAACTGGGATGACCATGATCGAATTGGCAGCCCTCTCCGAACATGGTGCGCACGAGAGCGCCGTCGTCAACGTTGCGCCGCTGCTCCGAATCAAGAAGCTCGTCAAACGCTACGGCCCGAAGACCGTTCTGCACGGCGTCGACCTGGATATTCCAGCCGGCAGGGTAGTGGCCCTGATCGGGGCCAGCGGATCCGGCAAGTCGACGCTGCTGCGCTGCGTAAACTATCTCGAAGTGCCAGAGCCCGGCAGCGAGATCTGGCTCGACGGGGAGCTGATTGGCCAGGATGCCCGGAGCACTCCGCCCCGTCTGCTCCAAGGCGCAGCGTTGCGACGCCAGCGCAGCCAGATTGGCATGGTGTTCCAGCACTTCAACCTGTTCCCGAACCTCACCGCACTCGAAAACATCACAGAAGCGCCGCTGGCGCACCGCCGGGCCACCAAAGCGGAAGCGCGGATGCAGGCGCAAGCCCTACTCGATCAGGTTGGACTGCACGACAAGGCGGCATCCTATCCCAGCCAATTGTCGGGCGGGCAGCAGCAACGGGTGGCTATTGCCAGGGCGCTGGCCATGAAGCCGAGGCTCATGCTCTTCGACGAGGTGACGTCAGCCCTCGACCCCGAGCTCGTCGACGAGGTATTGAAGGTCATGCTTCAACTCGCGCAAGACGGTATGACGATGGTGGTGGTGACCCACGAGATGGCCTTTGCGGCAGAGGTCGCAGACCGCGTCGTCTATATGGACCAGGGTCGGATCATCGAAGACGGCCCTCCCGGCTCCATCTTGCGCAACCCTCGACATCCTCGGACACAAGCCTTTCTTAAGCGCATGCTGAGGACGGGATGAGTAAGGCGAAGATCGACCAAAAAAAGCCGTTCAGAGTCTGTCCGAAGTCAGTTTTTTGCCTGATCACGCATGAATCTCGGCCAATTTCACGGTTCGATAAAACCTCCGGATTGGATCCATCCCGGCCTAAGTCAGTCGTTTGATGATGGCGGAGAGATCCTGTTCGCGGTAGAGTCTGTATTCGAATTGGGAGAGGGTGCGGGGAGGTGCTTGTCCCCCATGGCATGACTGGTGCTGGTGATAGCGGCTTTGATTGTAAAAGCGCCACCAAAACCGACCCCTGCTCTAAACACCGACCAATCATTGAGACTTCAGCGAACTTCTTGATCACTGAGGGTTCCTTATCGGCGCTGCACCCGAGCCCATGCGTGGTCGTCTCCGGTTGAAAGTTAGCGATCGGAGGCGGTCTTATGCAGTGAGGGCGGCTATCGTGGCGGAGCATCGGAGGCAATCAGAACATGGGTAGCCGCGAGATTTACAGTGCGAAGCTGGTTTGTCACGATTGAGGGGTGATCGGCTCCGTAAAGCTTTCTGAGGCCGAGAACCCTGTTTACGACCCGAATCCTCGGCGCGCGGTTGAAGAGGGCGCGCCGAAGCGTGAGCATCGCGGGCTTCGTCCTGGTGTGAAGGGCGGTCCAAATCCAGGCCACGGGGCGGAGCAAATCCAGGCCAACCCTACAACGGCCGGTGAGCCCGCAACAGATGAAATACGATCATGAACATAAAAGGTTAGCCAAGGGCACAGTCTAATCTAGTATCGTTCGTCTGGAGTCGGACGGGGCTGTTGATTTCCGCTGAGAAGTGACCCAGGCGGCTCGGATTTTTCCATCGAGAATTGACCCATGTTTTCACCTCCTTCCACGCGGTTTGCGTGGGGGGCATCGGAGTGATCGACATGGAGTTATTGAGCGTCATCCGACGCTGGCATTGCCGGGACTATTTCTCCCTTCGAGAGATCGCCCGGCGCACCGGTCTTTCGAGAAACACGGTTCGCAAGTACCTTCGCCAGGATAGCCTTGAGCCTCGGTTCAACACCCCCGGCCGTCCGAGCAAGCTCGACCCCTATGCGGAGAAGCTGTCGGCGATGCTTCGCGTCGAGACGGGGAAGTCGCGCAAGCAAAAGCGCACGATCAGGCAGTTGCACGTCGATCTCGTCGGGCTCGGCTATGGGGGTTCGTATAATCGGGTTGCGGCCTTTGCCCGTGACTGGAAGGCCGCCCGACAGCGCGAGCAACAGACCAGTGGTCGGGGCACGTTCGTTCCCCTGGCGTTTGTGCCGGGCGAAGCCTTTCAGTTCGACTGGTCAGAAGACTGGGCGATCCTCGCCGGCGAGCGGACCAAGCTGCAGATTGCCCACGTCAAACTGTCCTACAGCCGCGCCTTTACGCTCCGGGCCTATCCGCTGCAAACCCACGAGATGCTGTTTGACGCTCATAACCACGCCTTCCGGGTCCTGGGTGGTGTTCCGCAGCGCGGCATCTACGACAACATGAAGACCGCCGTCGATAAGGTCGGTCGCGGTGCTTAGAGGCGCCCTGACCCTCCGACGAGCAGTTGTGCGGCGGCTCCCATCGCTCCGAGATCGGCACCGAGATTGATGACGTTGGCTACGAGCAGAAGAACGACGACAACCCGGAGGAGCCACGCGGGGTAGTGCCGCCGGAGGTTGTGAGCGATGCCGGCGCCGGTGACCGCGCCGATGCGCGCGCAGACGGCCTGAAAGGCCACCATCATCGGCAAGCTGAACAGCATCGTCCAGGCGAGTCCGAACTCGAATTTCGCGCCGACTTGGCTGTAGGTGGCGATGCCGCTCGGGTCGTCATCGGCCGCACCGGTGACGAGACCCGGTCCGAGTTTCTTGAGGAATCCGACCGACTTCAGTGGAAGTCCACTCGGTTTCGGCACGACGGGAATGTTTGTCTCAGGCTGGAGCAGAAATTTTATCGCAGCCTCAGGATCAAGGGCAGCGCACGATCGCCGTGCAGCCGAGCTTGGACGTGCCACCCGATCTTCATCGGGCTTTTCGGGGACGATCGGTCTTCGCTCGAACCAACTTCGCCGAGCGTTCTGTCGCATCTGCTTCTCGCGTTCCGGTTGCCGCCGGAAGGATGCCCTCCGGCGGCCGGCGATCAGACGACCGCGATGTCGTTCTCGACGCCCGTCACGCCTGGGGCGCGCCACGCTGTATCGTCCGCGACCCACTTGTCGTCGAAGGTGGGCACGGTTCCGGTAAGGCGGACCGAGCCGCCCGTCGCGCTCACCGACACGTTGTCCTGGTAGGAAGACCACGACCGGTGCAGGGCGCGCTTGATGTCGGCCGAGATGTCGGTCGCGCTGGGGCGCGGCTTGAGCGTGATCTGGTCGGATACCCCCACCACGCCGGACAGGGGACGCAGGTCGTGCTCCGCCGCGTCCCTCTGATATTTCCAGTCGACCTGTCCGGTGAGGGTGAGCCAACCCTTCTCGACCTTAACCTTGACGGCGTCGTGCGGGACCGAGGTGTCCCACGCCAGTCGCTCGACGGCGGCGGCCGCGATTTCCTCGTCCGTTCGCTTGGTGTCGAAGGGAAGGCGGACTTCGAGTTCCTCGGCGACTGCCTTGACGCCCTTCACGCGCCCGGCCGCCTTCTCGGCGGCGTACTTTTCGGCGTAGGTCAGGACGTGGCCGCTGAGCGTCACGACGCCCTCCTTGGCGGCGACGCCGATATGGGCCGCGATCACGCTCGGCTCCCAGGCGAGTTCGTCCTGCACGGACTTTTGGAGCTGACTGTCGTTGTTCATGAGGTTTCCTCCTATGGAGATAATCGGCGCGCAGGCGCCATGGGCACCTCCCGTCAGGGAGATGCCGAGGTAAGCCGAAGCAACGCGGCCACTGTGTGATGCGGCTGATACCGTGACACCGAACCTAGCCGGATCGCTCGATCGAGGCGTGAACCGAGTTCGCGGAGCGACTATGCGCAAATGCGTTCGCCTAGGTTGGGGCAGGCGTGATCGCGTCCTGCCTCAGGGACCAACACCGCCTGCGACGGCCTGCCGCTGAGAACTGTCGATCGGCCGAGGACCTGGAGCGCATCAGTGCTGCAACGCACGTCGTCGGTTGGAAGGCAGGTTCCTCAAAGGCTACCTGATGACAGGCCTGCACGGCCTGCTCAACAGCTACGGAGCCTTCGTCCGCATATTGGACTCCATGTTCAGCCAGCGCCAAATGGCTGGAGGCGAGTCCGTCGCTCGTATGATCGCTTCGACGTTCCTCCCGCACCCCGGCGCTTTCCGATCCCGTTCATCACCTGCGGCCGGCAGTTCGGCTGGCCGTTTCGCCGGCTGCCAGTTCGATGATTTCCTCCGTGATCCCGTTTTGCCGCACGATTCTCTGGACCGATTGCAGCTCAGCCAGCTGACGCTCGATCTGGCTGTGGGCGGATGTCATCGATTGAAGGCGCGCTTCGTTCTCCGCCGCGAACGCGTGGAGGGCCGCCGTGCAGAGTTCGGCGTGGACGTAAGCCGCCGTCAGTTCGCCGATGAGTACGGTCGGTTCGAGCGTCACGAAGGGGTCGTTCCCCTTGGGGCTGGTCAAGGTGGTCAGGTCTATCGGGAAAAGGCGGCGGCGTTCGACGCGACAGCCGTGCCCGGGCTCCCACCGGCTGAACATCGCGTCGAGACGGTCGATGTCACCGGCGGCGATGCGTTGATAGAGCGCCTCGGCGATCACGTCCGCGAGCTTGGGAATGCCGTCCGAATGGGAGGGCATGGCGCCTGACCATTCAGGCGAGATGGCCCTCTCGCGAGCGACCGTCCCGCCACGCGTTCCTATGAGGTACAACTTGCAGTGGCCCAGATCCGCTCGGGCCGCATCGAGGAGGCGCTCGCTGAAGGCGCCGGCAAAACCCTGTTCGGCGCAGAACACGACCAGCGCGGAGCCGGTCTGCCGATGTGCGGGGTTTTTCGGACGGATCGCAGGCGGTAGGGATAGGGCCTGTCCGATCGCCGCCGCGATCGCGGCCGCATAGCTGTCGACGGAGGCGAGCTGGCCTCGGGCCTGCTGGGCGCGGGCGGCCGCGATGCCGCGCATCGCATTCACCACCGCACCGAGCTGCCGGATGCCGTCGATCCGGGCGCCGACCTCGGCGAGACGCTCGGTCACGCCGGCTTGGCCGATGTCGTGGCCGGCAGCAACGTCTTCACGTAGCGCTCCATCACGGCGCCTAGCGCATGCCTCGTCGCGTCGTCGAGCACACCTTTGTCTTCGATCTCTCGAACCTCCAAAGCGGCGTCCTTGTCGAGCGCATCGCGCAACCCTTTGCGGACCGCGTCCACGGTCGGCAACGGGATCGTATCGAGGAGGCCGAACTGCACTGCGAGCACCAGGGCGACTTCGTCGGCCAACCGCAGGGGCGAATGCTGCGGCTGTTCGAGGATCGCACGGATGCGGGCGCCCCGCGCGAGCTGCTTCTGGACCCGTGTGTCGGGCATGCCGCCGAACCGGGTGAACGCTTCCAGTTCGAGGAACTGGGCGTAGTCGAGGCGTAGCGTCTTGGCCGCGTCGCGAAGAGCACGGGCCTGGGTCTTGCCGCCGACGCGGCTCACGCTGGTGCCGACGTCGACCGCCGGCTTCTGGCCCTGGCGGAACAGCTTGGCGTCGAGCACGATCTGGCCATCCGTGATTGAGATCAGGTTGGTCGGAATGTAGGCGCTGAGATTGCCCGCATCCGTCTCCGCGATGGGGAGAGCCGTGAGCGACCCGCCGCCTTTTTCCTTCGAGAGCTTGGCGGCCCGCTCCAACAAGCGCGCATGCACGTAGAACACGTCGCCAGGATAGGCTTCGCGGCCGGGCGACTGGCGCGTCAGGAGCGCGATCTCGCGATGGGTCGCGGCGTGCTTGGTCAAGTCGTCGATCACGATCAGGGCGTGCTGACCGCGATCGCGGAAATACTCGGCCATCGTCATCGCGGCGAACGGCGCGATCCATTGCAGACCGGGGGAACTCGCGGCCTCGGCGAACACGATGATGCACCGCTCCGGGGCGCCGCCGGCGTGGATGGCGTCGATGGCGCGGCGGATGCTCGAACTCTTCTGGCCCACCGCGACGTAGACGCAGACCATGTCGCTCGATTTTTGGTTGATGATCGTGTCGATCGCGATCGTCGTCTTGCCGATGGCGCGGTCCCCGATAATGAGTTCACGCTGGCCCCGGCCAAGCGCGAAGAGCGCGTCGATCACGATCAGTCCCGTCTGGACGGGCTCGGTGACGAGGTCCCGGTCGATGATCGCCGGCGCCGGTCGCTCGATCGGCTCCTTGCCATCCGCCGCGATCGGCCCCTTGGCGTCGAGCGGCCGACCGCGCCAGCGATGAACACCATCGCGAGGATCGCGAAGATGTAGGCCTGGACGGCCCCGGTCAGCAGGTCGAGCGCCATGAGCGGGATCGGGACGAGGAAGCCGGCAAGCGACAGGACGATGCCGATCACGAAGACGCCGCTCATCACGTTGCCGAACAGGCGCACGAGGAGGGAGAAGGTGCGCGTCAGGCTCTCGATGAAGTTGAGCGGGATCATGACGGGATTGGGCGAGGCGAAGGTCGCGAGGTAACCGCGCAGGCCGCCGGCGCGGATGCCGAACCAGATCACCGCGACGAAAACGAGGAGCGCGAGGGCGGCATCGGTTTCGAGCTTGGCGGTGGGCGGTCCAACTCCCGGAACGAGCGACGACCAATTGGCCACGAAGATGAAAACGAACAACGTGCCGACGAAGGCACGATAAGGTCCCGGCTCCAGCTGCATGGTATCCCGGATCTGGCCGTCCACCGTGTCGACGACAAGTTCGAAGGCGGCCTGCGTCCTCGACGGGACGAGGGTCAGTCGACGCGTGACGAGGACACTGCCCAGGGTCAGGACCGCCATGATAGCCCAGGTGACGATCACGGCCGCCGTGATCGTCACCGGACCGACGTGGAAAAGCGCGAGGCTGGCGAGGGGAGATGTCACCACGTCCTCCGGCGGGTACGGCGGGTCACGACCGCGCGGGCCAGGAGCACGCCGGTGGCCGTCGCGAGCAGCGGTGGCGCGCCCTCAAAGCTGACCAATGTCAACACGCCCCCCAGAACCACGATCCGGCCGAGCATCGCGGCCATGGCCAGCGTCAGCCGGCCCCCATCGGCGAACAGGCGCGTGTTCCACCACAGACCGCCGAAGTGGAGGCCGCCAAGCACGAGGCCCATGGCACAATGGAAGGCGAGACTCAGGGCGATGAACCAGGAAGACCAGCCATGGAACGACCAGGCGCTCATGCGGTCTGCGTCCACTTCCAGGCCGACCAGCAACCGAGCGCGGCCCCGAGCATCAGCAGGGGAGCGGTGCAGAACAGACCGGAGTCGAAGGTGCGGTCGAGCCACCGTCCGGCGAAGACGCCAATCAGCATGGGCACCACGACGATCCAGCCCAGAACGCCGATTTGGGCCAGTCGCCTCGCGACGGAGGGTTCGCCGTCGCGCAGCCAGGCCCGGTGACGCGCGTCGTGAAGCCTGACGCCGGCGAGAAGTTGGTCATCATCGACCTGGTCGGGGAGCGGCGCCGTCATCCGAAGGTATCCGACGGCGTCCGTCCCGCTTGGAGATGACGCACGATCTCGCGAATTGCGCGCAGTTGCAGGCGGGTGCTGTCGACCCGCTCAGTCCGCTCCGCCTCGATCTCGTCGCGGAACCGGCTGACGACGGTCTTTTCGAGCGTCGCGATGTCATCCCCCGCGATCGCCTCACGGATGGCGATGGCGATGTCGCGTCCGGGCGTGACGGTCAGGACGCCGCGCCTCACGGCGCAGCATCGTTGCTTCCCCCCTGCTGCCGTCCAACTCACGACGGAGATCGTCAGGCTGGTGAGATATTCGGCGTGCCGCGGCAGGATTCCGAAGGCGCCGCTCGCGTCCTCTCCCCGGAACGCGAGGACGCTTTCCTCGTCGACGACGGTCGCAAGCGGCGTGTCGATGCGCAGCTTCACGACGGCCGATCCGTCTTTTTCGCGTCCGTCTCCTTCTGCCGTGCCTCGTCCAGGTTGCCGACCATGTAGAGCGAGCTTTCGGCCCATTCGTCGGTCTCGCCGTCCAGGATGGCTCGACAGCCGGCGATCGTTTCCGCACGGGGGACGCTTCGGCCGGGAGTTCCCGTGAAAGCCTCCGTCACGGCAAAGGGCTGGCTGAGGAAGCGTTGGAGCCTCCGGGCCCGCTTGACGGTCTCGCGATCAGCGGCACCGAGTTCCTCGACGCCGAGCAGGGCGATGATATCCTGGAGGTCCTTGAAGCGGGCCAGGGCCTCGCGGGCGCGCTCCGCGACCCGGTAGTGCTCCTCCCCGACGAGGATCGGATCCAGGAGCGCCGACGTGGAGGCGAGCGGATCGATGGCGGGGTAGAAGCCCGCGGCCGCGAGGTCGCGCGAGAGCACGATCATGCTGTCCATGTGGCTGGAGATCGCGGTCACGGCCGGATCGGTGAAGTCGTCGGCCGGGACGTAGACGGCCTGGATGGCCGTGACCGCCGCGCCGGCGACCGACGCGATGCGTTCCTGCAAGGCCGCGACCTCGGTCGCGAGCGTGGGCTGGTAGCCGATCCGGGACGGCAGGCGCCCCAGCAGGCTCGACAGTTCGGCGCCGGCCTGGACGAAGCGGAAGACGTTGTCCATCAGCAGCAGCACGTTCTGGTGCTTCTGGTCGCGGAAGAACTCGGCGATGGTCAGCGCCGTGAGCGGCACCCGCCAGCGCGCGCCGGGCGGCTCGTTCATCTGGCCGTAGACGAGCACCGTGCGGGCCAGCACGCCCGATCCCTGCATGTCGGTCAGCAGCTCATGGCCTTCGCGCGAGCGCTCCCCGACGCCGGCGAAGACCGAAATACCCTGGTACTTCTCGACCATGGCGTGGATCAGCTCCATGACGAGCACCGTCTTGCCGACGCCCGCGCCGCCGAACATCGCGGCCTTGCCGCCCTGGAGAAGCGGCGCAAGCAGGTCGATGACCTTGATCCCCGTCTCGAACACCGCGGTGCTGGACGTCTCGTCTTCCATGGAGGGTGGCGAATTGTGGATGCCGCGTCGGGGCGTCTCCGGCGGCAGTGGCGGCCCTCGGTCCCTGACGGTGCCGACGACGTCGAGGAGCCGCCCGAGCACGGCATCACCGACCGGGATCGAGATCGGACCACCGGTCGTGCGAACCCGCGTGCTGCGAGCGAGGCCTGCGGTGGCCTGCAAGGCAATGCATCGCACGGTAGAGGGATCGACGTGACTGTGAACTTCGAGGACGAGCGGTTCGGGACGGTCCCACTGCACGATGAGGGCGGTATCGATCGCGGGGAGGGCCGCGCCGGCAAAGGTCACGTCGACGACGGCGCCCCGAACCGAGATCACGCAACCTTTCGCCGGACCTTCGTTCATGTCAGTTCCAATTGTTCAGATATGTGGGCCGAAGCGGCGCGCCGCCAGTTGGGCGGGACGCTTGCAGCGGGGAAGACTTCGTTCGAGCGCAGGCGTCGTGCCCGACCCGCCGACGAGTTTCACACGGCCCACATACGCGTCGGAGAATACGTAGTGTACGGGGTCTGCGACCCCGACGTGATCAGCAAAGTCGGTGACCGAGAATGCGAAAACGCTCGGCGCATCCGCAGCGATCGAAAACTCCCAGGCTCGGATGCCGCGATCACCTCTGCAAGTTCGTCGGTTAGGCGTCCGACAACCCCATCGTGAACCTGTGTTCAACCGACAGGCGACCACGAAGAGATGGTTCATGATGTGCCCATCCAAATCCACCGCCCCGATGTCGGGCCTCACCGGAAGAAGTATTTTCGGACAGTAAGTATCGAATATTGCACGAGACGGACGTCGACGCGAAGACGTTGAATCGCTGAACCAGCCGACATCTCCCGATGAACAGCTTCGTCCCGGTGCGGTCCCTTTCCTGTGATCGACCCTGATTTATCTCAATAGTTATCTCTAACCTGAAAAGCACCGAGCGATCCCGGGTAGCGACTGTTCAAAAACGGAACCTGTCCGACTCAGGCGATCGTCGCGTGTCGAGGAAACACTATGCTGGATTGGGATGACCTGAGGTTCTTCCTCGCAATCGCTCGTCTCGGAACCCTTTCGAGCGCTGCGAAGCATTTGCACGTGGCCCAATCGACGGTGGGGAGACGTCTTGCATCGTTGGAAAGCAGCCTGGGCGTCCGCCTCCTGAACCGGACTCCGGAGGGATACTTGCCAACCTTGGCGGGCGACGACGTCCTTAGGCAGGCGGAACGGGTGGAGGCTGAGGCGCTCGCGTTGGAGCGGCAAGTGGTGGGACGCGACCTTCGCATGGCGGGCCATGTCCGAGTCACCTGTGCCGAGACGATCGCCTGCAACCTCGTTGCGCCCTGCCTTGGGACACTGCACGAAACGCAGCCCGACATCATGATAGATCTAATTCCCAACCCAAAAGAACTCAGCCTCTCGATGCGCGAGGCGGACATTTCAGTTCGGCTGCGGCAACCCGACCAACACGATCTCGTCGTACGCCGCATCGGCACGCTCGCCTTCGGACTCTACGCCAGCCCCGGCTACCTCGAACGGCACGGAGAATGCGACTACGACGCTGGCTGCGCCGGGCACCGTCTGATCACCCAATTGGAGGGCATCCAGGACGCGACGCAGACGGACTGGCTTGCCGAACTCGCACCCCGGGCGCGTATTGGCATGCAGACAAGCAGCCACGCCGCCGCGCTTGCTGCCGCCAAGCAAGGTGGAGGCTTGGCCAGCCTCGTCCGCTTCTGCGCGGACGGCGAACCCGGACTCGTCCGTCTCAAGACCCCACCACTCCCGTCCCTCATACCGAGCACGGGCATCTGGCAGGTGGTGCACAAGGACAATCGCGAAACGCCCCGCATTCGAGTCGCCCTCGATCACATCACGAAGTGGGTCCGCCAGCGCGGCGATGAACTCAATCCCGTGCAGGACGAACCCGAGCTTGCCCCGGCGGCATGACGGCGCTTCGTTCGCAGCGTCGATAGCGCCACGCGATTCCATGGCGTCGAGCACGACGCCTCCACCATTTATGAGGTCGAACCGGTGAAGCAGCACGCCCACGCCGTCGCATGAAATAATCACCACGAAGCCAAGGTCTTCCACTTCGACGCCGATCAGATGGACAAGGTGTCCTGCATCCCGCCAATCCCGACATCCATATCCACCACAAGGCGAATTCGATCAGAAGCGGCCATGCCGCCGAGGACAAGGACTATCTGCATGCCGTGGTCGAGGCGATCGGCCCGGCCCGCTACGTCTTGCTGACGGGACCCGGTTTGGCCAAGACTGCATTGAGCTTGTGCTCAACGTCGTGAAATATGCGTTTCCGAACGGCGGGCACGACTCTCGGATACTGGTCACCTATGAGGCGGACGGAGCGGATTGGAAGCTCACGATCTCCGACAACGGCGTCGGAAAGGCTTCACAAGTCGGGAAGTCGTGCGGCGGATTGGGAACGATGATCGTCGACTCGCTCATCCGGCAGTTGGGAGCCACCATGGATGTCGTGAGCGGGAAAACCGGTGTCAGCGTGTCGATCGTCTCGCCGACATTCAAGTTGCTTCTGCCACAAGCAGCATGAACCGCAACTCGACGGGCCACATGGAGGCTTTCGAACGGTCGTCCACGGCGGAGCGTCTTCAGGTCTTGTTGCTGGATAACGGGTACGCGGGACTCACGTCCTTAGCTGCGCCTTGCTGATACGCAGGACGATGGTGACGCCCTTCGAGAGCCATTCGAAGTCGATCGAGCCGCCGAGCTGGCCCGCGACGGCACCGGTGACCAAGCGGCTCCCGTATCCGTCGTTCCCCTTCGGCGCGATGACCTCGGGCCCGCCTCGCTCCCTCCAGGTGATCACCGCCTCCCGGTCGTCGGCGACACAGGAAACGTCGAGCGTCCTGGTCGCGGTCGAGAGGGCTCCGTACTTGATCGAATTCGTCGCCAGTTCGTGAACGACGAGGGCCAGGGCCGTGGCGGAGGCCTCGCCGACGACCAACTCGGGTACGGTGACCAGGACTCGGTCACCGCCGGGTCCGTCGCCGGCATAGGGAGCCAGCAGCAGCGCGAGCAGGTCGGCGAGATGGGCCGCCTTTTCCGGATCGCCGACCACCGGACGAACGAGGTCGTGCGCGCGGTTGAGGGCGGACAACCTCAGCCTGAAGTCCTTGGACATCTCCTTCGAAGTCTCGGTCGACCGTTCGGAAATCATCGCCAGGGCGGAAGCGATCGAGAACAGGTTATTGACCCTATGTGCCATCTCGCCGGCGATCATCTCGCGCGCGTCCTCCGCCATCTTGCGCTCGGTCACGTCGAGGAAGACCCCGAACATGATGCGGCCGACGATGTCCTGGTCGTCACCCCGTTCGCGTGCCGAGACCCACCGCAACTCCTTGCCGCACAGGATGCGGAACTCGACCTCATAGGCGCCGAGGGCTTCCCGCGTCGAGGCGAACGCGGCCCGCACCCTGTCGAGGTCCTCCGTGTGGATGTTCGCGGACAGATCGGTGAATGTGACCGGCCCGTCAGGGACCCCCCACAGGCCGTGGGCACGCTCGTCCGTCGAGATTGCGTCGGTGTCGACGTTCCAGGACCACAACGCGACCCCCGCCGCGTCGGTGGCAATGCGCAGCCGGTTCGCATCCCAGACGGCAGGGGGAGCCTTTTGCGCCGTTTCACGATCCCCGGCGCTCAGCAACGTCCCGAGGGCTTCGCCCAGCGTCACGCTCTTGAATGGCTTTTGCAGCATGGGATGTCGACGGTAGGCCTCCCCGATGCCTTTCGTTCCGTACTCGGTGGAGAAGACGAACGGCACGCCCCGCGCCGCAAGCGCATCCGCCACGGGATAACTCTTCTCGCCGTTGAGGTTCACGTCGAGCACCGCCGCGTCGATCTCCTCGGCGTCGATGATCGCCAGGGCTTGTTCGACCCGCGCGGCAGGACCGACGACCGCGCACCCGAGCTGTCCCAGCATGTCCTCCAACATCCACGAGACCATCACCTCGTCCTGGACGACGAGGATGCGCCGTCCGGACAGCTGCTCAGTCATGGCTCGTCCACCGATCCCCTTTCGGGTTCGGCATCGCGATCTCGCAAGTCACTCCCGTGGCCTCGAAGGCAAGCCGCACCTCGCCGTTCAGGTCCTGTGCCAAGCCACCCTTAATCAGCCGCCGGCCGAAACCCCTGAATGACGGTGGGATGACGGGAGGGCCGCCGCTTTCGCTCCAATGCAAACGGACCCGATCGCCGTTCGGCATGGGTTCGAGCCGCCACGACACGTCGACCGTTCCAACGCTGGTCGAGAGCGCGCCGTAGGTCATGGCGTTCGTTGCCAGCTCATGGAACGCCATCGTGAGGCTCAACGCCTCCTTCGGCCGGAGGGAAACGTCGTTCCCCTCGATCGAGATACGGGTCTCAATCCCCAGGGTCGCTAGCGTCTGGTCGAGGACCTCCCGAAGGCCAACCCTGTCCCAGTTTTCCGAGCCGAGCAGTCCATGGGTCTTCGACAGGGCGAGGATGCGTTCCTCGAAGGCTTCGATGGTCCGCTCGTCCGTCATGCCGCGCAACGTCTGCCCGGCGATCGCCAGCACGGTCGCGAGCGTGTTTTGCGTGCGGTGGTTGAGTTCGTCGAGCAGGAACCGGAGCCGCTCCTCCTCCCGCTTGTGCCACGTCACGTCCACGAACGAGGCGAAATGCTGCACGACGGCGCCGGCTTCGTCGCGGACTGGACTGATGAAGACGGAAACCCAGATCGCGTGGCCGTCCTTGCGGCGGAAGCGGACGGGCGTTTCAAGATCGCGCCCGCCTTCGAAGGCCGTCCGGATCTCCGTCAACGCCTCGGGGTCGGTACCCTGTAAGATGAGGAAGTCGAACTTCTGGCCAAGCACCTCTTGTTCGTCGTAACCAGTCAGGTTGAGGAAGGCCTGGTTGACGAAGACGATCGGATTGTCCGGCGCCCTGGCGTTGCAGAACACCATCGGCATTCGCGTCGTCTCGGCGGCGACAACGAAGGGACCCAGGGTTTCGCGAAACCCTTCGACGTCGGACCCGGCGATCTTCTGCTCGCCGGACTTATCGGCCTGGTCCGGCATGGTCGTCTCCCTCCGCGCCCTTTGAAGGAGGACCGCACGCGTCGAGGGGTTCCTCCCTGTCGAGGAGCCGCAGTGCCGCGCGAAAGATCTCGCTCGCCGTGCGATCGCGGCCGGGGACGACCCACGCGATGACCGAACGTTCCAGTTCCGGCATCAAGGACACGTTCATGGTTTTACGTTTTGGAATCGCGGTGGCTTCCACAAGGAGCCTAGTAAGGGCTGTGCCAAGCGTTGGCACAAGCTTCCGATCCTCTATCGGATCGCTGAGATTCGCTTAGTGACTATGCGTTTTTGCTACGAAGCGGAAGGCGATTGAGAATCCAGCATTGTTCTACGCCAGCCTGGCATCTGGCAACGAGGCTATGGACCACAAACTTCTCTGGTCGCGTGGCACCCGACGCGATCGGGATTGACGGATCGAAGGCGCCCACCAGGCGCCGTTACCCAAGTGGTCGAACGGCCGTTTGACCACGTTTCGCCTCAAGCGGCATCCGGAACGTGAAGCGAGTCTCGTCCGTATCCGAGGTGGCGACGAGCGTGCCGCCATGCGCCTTGGCGATCTCGCTGGCGATGTAGAGGCCCAGACCGAGGCCTTGTTGGCTCGGGCGCGCCTTCCCGCGGAAGAATGGTCTGAACAAGTCGTCCAAAGTCGCCGGCGGGATCGGCGTCCCCGCGTTGGCGACCCAGAGCACGAAGGCGTCGCCTTCCGTGCCCGCGCCGACCCTGACGGGAGCGCCGGGTTCGCCATGCGTCAGGGCGTTGCCAAGCAGGTTGGAGAACAACTGCGCGATCCGCACGTGGTCCACGGCGATCGCTCGGTCGGCGTCGAAGTCGAAACGGGCCATGATCTCGCGAGACGGGTCGACGGACGCCAATTCGTTCACGACCTGTTCAAGGACCGGCCGCAGCGGCTTGGCCCCCTCCAAGACCAGGTCCAGCCCGTTCCCCAGGCGGGCGCGGGCGAAGTCGAGCACGTTGTCGATCAGCCCGCTCATCCGCGTGACGCTGCCTTGCATCATCGCGAGGATCTGTCGACCCTTGTCGTTGAGCGGCTGGCGCGACAGGAGCCTGGCACCCGAGTCGACGGAGGCGACGGGGTTGCGCAGGTCGTGGCCGAGCACGGCGATGAACTGCTCGCGCAATTCGGAAAGCTGCCGCTCCTGAACGAGCGCGGCCTGCGACGTCCGGAGTTGGCGGTCGGTCTCGATGTGCGCGGCGATCAACTCGGCGAACAGCTTGAACATGCCGATCGTCTCGGGATTGTTCAGCCGGGCCGGACGCGGGTCGATGGCGCAGAGCGTTCCGAAGAACGTCTTGTCCTTCAGCATGATCGGCATCGAGATGTAGCTCTGGAACCCGTAGGCCAGTGGAGTGTGATGCGAGCAGTAGACGGGATCGTCGGCGACGTTGCTGATGACGACGGCCTCACGGTTCTGCCGGATCTCATGGCATATCGTGCTCTCGACCTTCAGCTCGCCGCCCGGACCGAGGCCGAAGTCGATGTTGTCGAGGACCTGGCAGGCGATCCAACGCTCCTCGGTGACGCGCGCGACGGCGGCAAAGCCCATCCCGGTCGTGCGGCAGACCACGTCCAGGATGGTCGACACGGCATCGATACGGCCGATCGTGTCGATGTCGCCTTGGAAGTCGTGGGGTTTGGTGGGGATCTCGCGCTGGCTTGACATGGGCGAACTCGCTTTTGGAGTCAGGCCAAGTCGGCGCGCTCGGACAATTGCATTCTGGCATAGCGTACAACCGTCGCGCTCCGACGTCGACGGGGTCGGGCGCAGGCATTTGAGGCAGCTGAAAACACCCAAGCTCACGTCACGTTTCGGCTGTCGCTCCACGACTGGACGTTGGTCGACGGCTATATGACAGTCGATGAATGGTCCCTGCATTACGGAGTTGCCTCGGCGAGCGCTTCGCGACCTAACCGAGGGGGGACACGATCACGGGGGATACGCATTGACGAACGTTGCTCCCTCGCCCCGACCGGGTTCGGCAAGCGGCCAAGCGGGAGCCATCACGATGCACCAAACCGACGACGCCGCGGCCAGACAAGCGGCCTTCGAGACGGAGGTCGCGGGCAGGTTCGGGCTCCTGCCCAACTTCTTCCAGAGCGCGTCCGAGGCGCCGGGGCTGATCGCCGAGCTTTGGGGATTCGCCAGGTCCGCCTACATCGACAACCCGCTGCCGCCACTCTTCAAGGAACGGCTGTTCGTCCACCTATCGCGCTTCTGCGAGGTCCGATATTGCATCGTGCGCCACGTCGGCTTCCTCATCGGCCAGGGACATCCCGCCGGCGATCCGGAGGCGAAGCCGCAAAGTGTCGGCGAGGTCGTGGCGTTGCTGAGGCAGCCGAGTATTCCGGGCGTCAAATCCCTGGACGCGAGCCTGTCCCGTCTCGAATCCTGCGACTCGCCCCTGGCCATTCCCCAGCCGGCCACGCAGGAAGAGGCCGACATCTTCGCAGCTGCGAGCGTCCTCTTCCTTCACCCGACCAAGTCCGACCGGGCGCGAGGCGCCCTCAGGACCGCGCTCGGGGGCGCGACGAACGAACTGCTGACGGCCTTCCTCGCGTTCATCAGGACGGCCCATTATTGGACCGAGACCCATCCCGAGATCGCGTTCGAAAGGGACGTGGAGGATCTCATGCGGATGCACGAGGACCTCGCCGCGCTGCTTCTGACGCCGACGGGGGCGCCCGCGCGGAAGTCGGACAGCGCCTCTACGACGAGTTGATCCTCCTGCGGCAGGAACGCGACGATCGCGCGGCCCTCAGGAAATCCCTGGCCGAGACCCAGGAAGCGCAGCGTCACCAACAGTTGCTGATCAACGAGCTGAACCACCGCGTGAAGAACACGCTCGCCATCATCCAGTCGATCGCGATGCAGACGCTCCGTGGCGAGGACACCTCGCCCGAGGTCCGCGAGGCGTTCATGGCCCGCCTGATGGCGCTCGCCGACGCCCACGACATCCTCACGGCCGAAAGCTGGGATGGGGCCGACCTCAGGGCTGTGATCGTCAAGGCAGCCGAGGTGCACCGGGACGCTGGCGGTCGAAGCCGCTGCCGCCTTTCGGGACCTCCAATCCGCCTCACGCCGAAGACGGCGGTCGCGTTATCCATGGCGTTCCACGAACTTGCGACGAACGCCACGAAGTACGGCTCGCTGTCCATCCCATCGGGCGAGGTCGACGTGGATTGGTCGGTCGAGCGATCGGGCGACGCGGACCGGCTGAGGCTCATCTGGACAGAGCGGGGCGGCCCAAACGTCGTCGAGCGGACCCGCAAGGGCTTCGGATCGCGCCTGATCGAGCGTGGATTGGCCGGCGAGCTTGCCGGGGAGCGAGGCTGGACTTTCGCCCTGCCGGGCTCGTCTGCACGATCACGGCACCGCTCCCATTCGAAACCGAAGGCTTTCAGGCGTGACGACGGCGACGCGGGTGCTCGTCGTCGAGGACGAGATGATGGTGGCCATGCTCGTAGAGGACATGCTCGTCGACATGGGCTTCGACGTCGTCGGGCCGGCATACCGGCTTAGCGACGGTTTGCGGCTTGCGGAGCGCGAGCCAATCGACATCGCCGTCCTGGACGTGAACCTGAACGGCGCACGGTCTTTCCCCATCGCCGCCGCCCTGGCCGAGCGTGGCATCCCGTTCGTGTTCGCAACCGATTATGGCACGATGGGCGTGGAGGCGGAGTTCCCCCACGTGCCGGTCGTGTCCAAGCCCTTCACCTCGGGCAGGCTCAGCGAGGCCTTCGCCAAGGTGAGACCGACCGAAGTTTGATGCCGGGGCCTCATCGATGCCCTTGGGGGCCGCCTACCTGCGGGAACGTCATTCACTGGATGAGCGGCTTCGCTTGGGCACCCGTCGAAGCGTGCTGGAAAGCTGCTCGGCTGAATAGGGCTTGTGCAGCAGCTCGAAGCCGTGCGCGCCCTCCTCGGCAAGGACGTGGCTGTACCCGCTCGCGAGGACGACAGGCAGGTCGGGCAGGCGACGCCGAAGTTCCTTGGCCAGTTCGATGCCGCCCATGCCGGGCATGACCACGTCCGAGAACACCACGTCGAAGTCGGCGCCGCGCGCGCCGATCCTGTCCAGGGCTTCCTCGGCGTTGGCGGCCCATGTCGTCTCGTATCCAAGGTCCTGGAGGACCTGGGTCGAGAAGCGGCCGACCTCCACGTTGTCCTCGACGACCAGCACCCGGCGGCCGGCCCCGCCCGGCGACGCGACCAGGGCGGGGCCAACGACATGAGGCTCCGCCGGACCCACCTCGACCTCGGGCAGGTACAGGGTGAAGGTGGTGCCGCGCCCCAGCGCGCTCTCCACGTCCACGTCGCCGCCCGACTGCTTGGTGAAGCCGAACACCTGCGACAGGCCGAGACCCGTCCCCTTGCCGACGTCCTTGGTCGTGAAGAACGGCTCGAAGATGCGCGCGATCTGCCCCTCCTCGATGCCGGCGCCGGTATCGGTCATCGAGATCGCCGCGAACGGTCCCGCCGCCCCCGCGTGCCCCCTGATGGGCGGCATGGTCGACCCGCGACGCAGTCGCATCGTCAGGACGCCGTCCCCCTCCATCGCGTCGCGGGCGTTGACGGCCATGTTGACGAGGGCCGTCTCGAACTGGCTGACGTCCGCCCGGACGAAGCAGGCATCATCGGGCAGTTCGGTCACGACGCGGATGCGGGCGCCCGTCACGGTGTCCAGCAGGTCCGCCACGCCGCGCAGTCGCGCCCCGACGTCGAAGACTTCGGGCTTGAGGGTCTGGCGCCGCGCGAAAGCCAGGAGCTGGCTCGTCAGTTTGGCGGCGCGGTCGACCGTGTCGGACACGGCGTCGATGTACCGCTTGCGGCGATCTTCGACGAGGTCCGGTCGGCGAAGGAGATCCACTGACGACCGGATGATGGTGAGCAGGTTGTTGAAGTCGTGCGCCACGCCGCCGGTGAGCTGTCCCACGGCCTCCATTTTCTGGGACTGCCGCACGGCTTCCTCGGCCTTGGCGAGCTTGGCCTGCTCGCGCAGCCTCTCCGTCACGTCGGTCACGAACTGGTAGGCGCCGATGCGCTCGCCCTTCGCGTTCCTGAGGGTCCGGAACTTCACTTCGTAATAGGGACGGACGCGGTCGGCCTCGCCATAGTCCTCGACGAACGTGAATTCGTCCCCGGCTAACCCTCGTCCCCAGCCCATCCTGACCTGTTCGCGGTGCTCGGGCTGGTCGGCCAGGAGATCCAGCATGTTGTCGCCGACCTTCGGTCGGACGCCGTAGACGCGCTCGAACTCGTCGGCGTTGGCCTGGTTGATGGCGAGGATGTTGTAGTCGAGGTCGCTGACCATGATCATCACGTCGGTCGTCTCGACGATGGTCGCGAGAATGTCTCGCTCGGCCGTCCTCGCCTGGACAAGCGAGTGGAGCCGCTCGTTCGCGTCCTGGAGCGCCGCCTTGCGCAGCACGTGTTCGGTGGTCTCGTTGGTTATGCAGAAGAGCCCGACGACGGCGCCGTTCTGGTCGCGGACGGGCGAGTAGGAGAAGGACCACCACGTCTTCTCGTCCTCGCCGTAGCGCGCCATGGTGACCGGCATGTCCTCATGCAGGCTGGCTTCGCCCGTCAACGCCTTCTCGGCCCATGGGCGAACGGCTTCCCAGGCGTCCGGCCAAAGCTCGGGCAGTGTCTTCCCGAGTGCGTGCGGCAGTCGGGGCCCGAGGATGGGACGGTATGCGTCGTTGAACAGGAAGACGAGTTCCGGCCCCCATGCCAGGTATATGGATTCGGGCGAGTCGACAATCAGGTTGACGGCGACGTGGAGCGCCGATGGCCAGCGGTCGATTGGCCCCAGGGGCGTGGTCGACCAGTCAGGGTCGCGAATGCGGGCCGCCATACCGAACTCGTCATTCCCGCGAGGGTGCGAGCTTGTCATCCGGTCAGGCGACAGTCGGCACGGAAGACTGGCAGGTCATTGGGGGCACATCCGCGGTCTGTTTCATGACGCCGATGATACCGCGAGCCGCCGGCTTCTCAAGCCTCCAACGCCTATGCCAGTCCGCCGGCAAGTCGCATGAAGGCCGGCTCGTTCCGGCGCCCCCGACGGTGTCGCCGTCGCCCTACGACTCTTCGTCTCCGGCTCGGGCTAGGCTTCAAGCGAGCCGCTCGGATCGACTGAGTGCAGAGGGTACGCTCCATGGATCTGCGACGTCGCGCCGTCGTCGCCAACGCCACGGGACCGTCCTCAAGATGCCGGCGGGAGCTAGATGAGCCGA
The DNA here is from genome assembly GCF_026130545.1 of Lichenifustis flavocetrariae. Taxonomy (GTDB): domain Bacteria; phylum Pseudomonadota; class Alphaproteobacteria; order Rhizobiales; family Beijerinckiaceae; genus Lichenihabitans; species Lichenihabitans flavocetrariae. The sequence goes on from NZ_JAMOIM010000042.1 coordinate 38,751, forward strand.
CCGATCGTCGTGTGGTGGACAGCGTAGGATCGAGCGATGTCGGTGATGGATTCGCCACGCTAGCGTCGGTCCAGGGCTTCCCGTCGCTGGTGGGCGGTCAGCTTCGGCCGTCGTCCGAGCCGAACGCCGCGCGCCTTCGCGCGCTCGCGTCCCTCTCCGGTCCTGACCAGGATCAGTTCCCGCTCGAACTCGGCCAACCCGCCAGGATCGTCACCATCAGCCGGCCGTGCGCCGTCGTGGTGTCGGCCCAGGTGTCCCGCAGTGAACGGAACCCGGCGCCTCTCTTCGCGACCTCGTCCAGGATGTTCAGCAGGTCCTGCGTGCTACGGGCGAGGCGATCCAGTCTGGTCACGAGCAGGACGTCGCCGGCCTGGACGGAGGCGACGGCCCGCGTCAGCGCGGCGCGGTCGGTCACCGCACCGGACACTTTCTCCTGGTGAACCGTCACGGCGCCGGCGGCCTTCAACTCGGCAACCTGCGCTTCGAGAGACTGCCCGTCCGTGCTCACCCTGGCATAACCGACATGGGCCATGAGTCGCTCCGATTTCGCACCGGAGATTCGCACAACATAAGCGCCTGATTCAATTGGGTCCGGTTCGCCGTGCGAATTTCCTCCAAACCGCGATTACACGAACGGCCGCTTTTGAGAAGGGACACAGTGCCGCTGAACGATCTCGATGGGCGCACTTCTGACCGACCGCTCTGCAGCTCGCAGTGGCCGTGAGAAGACGGTTCGCTCTGTATTGCAGATCGTGAAACACTGACAGCGACCTGTAAAGACGGTCAGACCAGGTAGATCTGTAGTCGAATTGAATGGCTTCGGAACGCTTGAAGCCGACGACAGGCCCCCGACCCATCGTTAGCGAAGCGGGCTTTGCACCAGGAGACCGGCGGCGACTGCGATGACGCATGTGATGGCCACCAGCGCCGCTCCGGCCGATACCGGCGACGCATGGCTGGCCTTCATCAACCCGTCGGGCAGGCGGAGCGACGTGCTTTTGCCCGATGTCTATTCGCCGGCGAGGACCCGCTTTGTCATCGAAGCGAAGAGTAGAGCGGCGAGGGCGCCCCAGCGGCTGTAGTGGGTGATTGTCGTCAGGAAATCCCAGGCCGTGCCGCGCAGGATGAGCAACAGAAAGGCGACGAGGAGCAAGGCTAGGCCGCGTGAAATCCAATCGGTGCCGCCGTGGCTGCGGACCGCGGTGCAAGCGATGAGCAGCAGCCAGTAGACGGCGAAGCCAATACCGGCCGTGACCCCGATCGCGCTGGCGCGATAACCCAGAGCCTCGGCGTAGTCCGCGCCGCCAAGCCGACTGGCAAACCAGTCGATCACCACGAAGGCGATCGCAAAATAGGGGATGGCCGCCAGCCAGACGCCGACGGCGACGGGCACGCACAGCGCGATCTTGCCGATATTCTTCATCGTGGTCTCCTCAAGACATGGACCGAGGCCGCCGGTCGCGGGCTCATGATCCAGGAGACGGAGGAGCAAAATTCTTTCGCGGGCCGACTTCGTTCGATACGGACGCCGTGGCTTGGCCAGCGAGCCGATGCGAAAAATCGATTGGCCTCCGTCTCCCTCGATGAGCCATCATTCAGAGGGGCTCTCGAAGGAGCATCGGTCCCATGCGCAAGCCTTTCCCGTTCAGCCGCCGGAGCCTGCCGGCTCTCGTCGCGGCCCCGATGATCTTTGGCGTGGTCACATTGTCCGCGCTCGCGTCACCCGCTTCGGCGGACACGTCCGTTTTCCCGCGGCACGATTATTGGCGGGGCTTCGCTGTGACGGCCAACGGCCATTCGGTCTTCGGCGTCGCCACCGAAATGACGCATGGCGGCACGGTGGTCTTCCAGGTCAGCAAGACCGGGCAATTCATTCTCACCAATCCCGAATGGGATTTGACGGTCGGCAATCGGCAGCCGGTCCGCATGCGGGTGGGCGGCACCGACTACACGGCGGCGGCCATCGCCCGGTCGCCGACCGAAGTGGAGGTTGTCGACATGGCGCCGGACACCCTCGACCTGTCGGACACGATGCCGGTCACGATCGACGTCGGCAACGGCAACGTGCATTGGACGCTGGACCTGAAAGGGTTCGACGCGGCGATGCAGGACGCCGTGAGGGCCTTCATGGGGACCTGATCTAAGAAGAAGAGCAGGAAGGCGGCCCCGAAGGATCGGCCAGGCTCTTGCTGATTTTTCGAGACGCCAGCGAGCCGCGGGCTGCTCAAGCCTGACTGAACATTCTACACTCTTATGCTGAGCAGCCCGCAGAGCGGGCGTGTCGAAGCATCGAGCACGTCTGAGGTACCTGCCGATCCTTGGACGCGGCCTCTGCGAGGCCTGCTCAGGATGAGGGGTCAGACTTCTTTCCGAGCAGCGTCTCGAAATCCAGCATGGTCAGGATCCCGAGGCGCGGGCCACCAACCTATGCGGGGATCTGGAGGTCCCCGCGTGCGGTCTATTTCGCGGCGCTCGGCCAGGGCGGGACCGATTTCGTCTGGCCCGGCCGCAAGCCCCCGACGTGGCGAAGCATCTCCCCGTACTTCGGATCGCCTCGCTTGTAGGTGAAGAATCCGTGGCCGGTGATACCCCTCGCCGGATCCCGTGCGATCAGGAAAAACGTGAGGGTGCCGTCCGACGCCATCTGCGCCGTTCCGATGCTCGCCTCCGTGGCGCGGGCATCGGCGCTCGCCGCACACACGGCCACCACGAGAACCGCGAGTATGAAGCGGCAAGGGTCTTTGGACACGGGTGTCTCCTCTCTCAATGTGGATGAGCACGCCGTGGAATGCCGCACGCGAGAATGGTCCGAATATGGAGAGCGGCTGGAATGACCTCCGCGTCTCCCAAAACCTCGCGACCCTCCGTCCTCAGAGATGATCGCCGCGCCGGGCTGCCGCCCGGTGCTGGCGGCTTCTCTCGAACGGAGACAGGTCATGACACCATTTCAGCAGATCGCACCGGATCTGGTCCGGGACGGTCTGGTCAAGAACAAGGAGTGGGTGCCGATCGCGGGTGATCGGGCGGCCCAATGCTTCTCCGATCCCGAACTGCAACGGGCGGCCGCGTTTCTCGCGGCGCTTCATCCCTTCGCCATCGACTATATCGAGCAGGCGCCAGCGCTCGTGCTCGCCGCGTTGGGGGCCCGCCGGCTGGTGACCCGACAGGGGCGCATGCACCTCGCGCAAAGCTTCATCGTGGTCTGCGAGCCGGGTCCGCGCCTGGGCAAATTGATGCGGCTCTATGGCCTCGCCCCAGAGCTTCGGGCCTTGAATGGTCACGTTCTT
>NZ_JAMOIM010000043.1 GCF_026130545.1 Lichenifustis flavocetrariae
CAAAGCCAGTGGAAGTCGATCCGCACCTCGAATGCGATCGAACGGCTGCATGAGGAGTTCAAGCGACGGATCAAGACGCAAACCGTGCTGCCGGCCGCCGAGACCGCCGCCATGTTGTTCTGAGCATTGATGGCGTCAGGACAGATCACCATGCGGAAGGTCGACGGCTCGAAAACCCTCGCCGAAAAGCCATTCGATCAGCTCATTGACCTCGCCGCATGATCGGATAAGCCTCGTCACGCTGGAGATCGCGCCAAAAAGCAATTCCAACCAACTTCGCGACGGCACCTGTTGCGTTTGCGCAGATCGACTCCGCTAAACGGCAATGTCGCCTGGCGGGGGCGGATCAAAGGCGTCGAGTTTAGCAAGTACGTCAGGGGGAAGGTCCATCGCGGCCGCTGCGATGTTCTCCTCCAGGTGCCCGCGGTCGGCGGTGCCGGGGATGAGAAGGATGTTGGGCGCGTGAGCCAGCAGCCAGATCAGCCCGAGTTGGGTGGGCGTGACTCCGAGCTCTCCGGCGATCGCGACGATCTCGGGCTGTTCGACCACCTTGGGCATCCCTGGATACGCTCCGCCAAGCGGGAAGAAGGGGACCCAGGCGATATTCTCGCGGCGACATAGCGCCAGCACGTCCTCGAATTCCTGGTTCACCAGGCTGTAGGCGTTCTGGACGCAGGCGATGCGGGCCGGGATCGCCCGCTGGACAGTCGCCAGGCTCACCGCACTGAGCCCGATCGCGCCAATCTTGCCCTCGCTGCGAAGCGCGATCATCGCCGCGAGCTGGTCGTCGACATCGACCACCTGATCGCCCTCCGCGCGCAGGCCGGGTCCAACGTCGAGCCGCCGCAGGTTCACCACCGGGATATGGTCCAGCCCGAGGCTGCGCAGATTGTCCTCGACGCTGGCTCGCAGCTGCTCAGGTCTCTGCGCGGGCCGCATCGGCACCTTGCCGCCGGGGTTGGGATCGGCCCCAATCTTGCTCGCGACGGTGACACCCACATTCGATCGAGCCACGCGCCCGATCAGGGCATTGATCGCGCCGTCGCCGTAGAACTGCGCGGTGTCGAAATGGTCGACACCCAACGCGACGGCGCGCTCAAGCAGAGACGTGGCCTTCGCCGGTTCGGACGCGAGCTTGCGTAACTGCATCGCGCCGTAGCCCATCCGCGCGACAGATCGCTCACCCAGCTTATAGGTACCTGCGCGCGCAGCTGCTAACGGAGTCGGTGAGGTCATTGGACTTGCTCCTGTGATGGGAGTGAAACCGGAGGAGGCTCCGGCTGTTCCCTGAGGTGAAGAGACATCCCCAATTGTCAACTGCCGGGCCTCGTAGAGTCGATGCGCTCAAGAACCGCGAGCGGCTTGTGGCCGAGGCCGACGCGCTGTTCTCCCGCCTCGGCGGGCTGGTGACTCTGGACATGATTGCCAAGGCGGCCGGGGTCGGCATCGGCACGCTTTACCGCCATTTTGCGACGCGCGAGGCGCTGGTGGAGGCTGTGTATCGGCTAGAACCGCTCCGTCTTCCCTTGCCTCGCTGCTTGCCGTACGCGCCCCAGCGCCTGTGTCACGCGAGCCCGGCCCTGGGTCCGGTGCGTGCTTTGCCAGTTTGCGTTCCCCTTGGTTCCCGGCCTTGGCTCCGCCGGCTCCGCCTCCGGTTGCCCGGGTTTGTTCGTCGGCTTCGCAGCTACTATGCCGGGATCAGCCTTCTCCCGATCGTTCATTGGCGGCTACGGCTCCTCGCCTTCTCGCCACGGACTGACCGACCAGAACGGTCGTCGGCCGATCGGGAGATCTCCCGGTTCCCGTACAAGGAACGTCCGCACATGCCAGGGTATTCGACCACGCCGGGCCAGCCAGGCGCTCGCGTTGACGCGCCTGTCCGTCTCGCCTTCCGACTACTCAACGCCGTCGGCGCCCGGGATATGTAACTTTCGCGGCTCAATGGCTGGCCTGTACGCTCCCCTGCCGACGCTTCGCCGACGACCTCGCGGACGCCTGCGCACGGCTCGGGGCCGATGCGGTTCGCTAATGCTTCATCGTGACGGACTTTCACCATCTATTCCTCGCCAGTCTCCCGGCGCACTGGGTAATTACGTATGGATAGCCATACTCACAGTGTCCTGCCGAAACCATCAGCTCACAAGGCGGCCCACGGCGGATGGGTACGGAACGGCGCCAACTTCCCGGTCCAATACGCGGGGGCGAACGTGCCCCAGGCCTGGGCTGCCGGCAGCGTCTTTTTCCTCCTGCAGGCGATCGTCGGGTTTCAAACGCGGGCTGAGGACGGGTTGCTGTACCGCGACCCCTGGCTGCCGTCGTGGCTGCCCGACCTGACGCTGAAGGATCTGCGCATTGGTGCGGAGACCTTCGAGATCCGCATCGAGGGCAGCGGGGCGGACGTCGCGATCTCCGTCCTTGCAGGCGACGCCGGCAAGGTGCGGCGTCGGCCGATCGTCGACACGATGGTGCAGCTGCGGGTGGGCCGGCCGGTCGCTTAGCCGTTGTCAGAGGATGATGCGCGAGCCGATCGGCCTACCAGGGCATGTGGACTAAACGTCAATAGCGCCTATGCGCATTTGCAAGGCAGCCAAAGACGATGGCATGCGTTTCCAGTCGGAGCACTTGCCATTTAGTGGTTCGGGTGTCTGGTGAAACTTATATCAATGTCAATCGGCGCAAAGCTAATGTTTAGCCAGTAGAGCTTCCTTCAAGACAGATGGACGACTATTTTCGCTCAGCATAGAAGTTCTCGCACGCGTTTCTAATTTCCAAAATAGTTCGGAACACTCGGCGCTTTGTTGCCGACCGATAGGCGGCGGCTTTAGTACGCGCATGATAAGGCGCCGGGAGACTACATGAGTCTTGTCAAATTCGCCCTACGGTATCCCTATACGTTATATGTCCTCGCAGCGCTGATGGTGTTCTTGGGCGTAAGTGCCATCATCGTCACGCCGAAAGACATCTTTCCAGTCATCGACGTTCCGGTCGTCACCGTCATCTGGCAGTACACCGGGCTGACGCCGGAGGAAATGGAGCAGCGGGTCAGCACCTACAGCGAATATTCGATGAGTTCGAACGTCAGCGACATCAAGAATATCGAAAGCCAGACACTGGAGGGACTATCAGTCGAGAGGGTCTACTTCCAACCCAACGTGAACGTGAGCCTGGCGATCAGCCAGATCGTGTCGGCAACCAACGCGATCCGCGCCCTGATGCCAACCGGCATCGAACCTCCGATTATCGTCCAGTACAATGCGTCCAGCGTGCCCGTCCTCCAGATCAGCCTGACGTCCGACAAGCTCAACCAGCAGCAGCTCTACGATTACGGCCTCTACCAGATCCGTCAGGCCTTGGCGCCGATCCCCGGCCTGACTCTCCCGACCCCCTATGGCGGACAGTATCGCCAGATCATGGTCGACCTCGATCCCGACGCCATGCGGGCCAAGGGCGTGGCCCCGACCGACGTCGTCAACGCAGTCAACGCCCAGAGCCTGACGCTGCCCTCCGGCGACGCCAAGATGGGCGACAAGCAGATGATCGTCAGCCTCAACTCCTCCGCGAAATCGATCGAGTCGCTGAACGAGGTTCCAATACGCCAGGTGGGTGGCGTAACCGTCCTGTTGAGCGACGTGGCGCATGTGCGCGACGGTTGGGCGGTGCAGCAGAACGTTGTGCACGATAACGGCCACGCTTCTGTGCTGCTGACCATCATCAAGAATGGTGACGCCTCGACCCTGTCCGTCGTCAATGCCGTCAAGGCGGCCATCCCGGCGATCCAGAAGGCTGCGCCGGAGGGCATGAAAGTCAGCCTGCTGTTCGACCAGTCGATCTTCGTGAAGAACGCCATCACGGGCGTGCTGCGCGAGGGCGCGATCGCCGCCGGCTTGGCCGCGCTGATGATCCTGGTCTTCCTCGGCTCCTGGCGCTCCACCGTTGTCGTGATGGTCTCCATCCCGCTATCGATCCTCACCTCGATCGCCGTGCTCTCGGCCTTAGGGCAGACCCTCAACACCATGACGCTGGGGGGCCTCGCCCTGGCGGTCGGCATCCTGGTGGACGATTCTACAGTGACGATCGAGAACACGCACAGGCTTCTCGACGACAAGGTCCCCTTCGACGAGGCGGTGCTGGAAGGATCCGCCACCATCGCGATCCCGACCCTGATCTCGACTCTGGCGATCTGCTGCGTGTTCGTCGCGGTCTTCTTCCTGCAAGGCGCCGCCCGTTACCTGTTCACGCCGATGGCCATGGCCGTGGTGTTCGCCATGCTGACCTCCTACGGCCTTTCCCGCACGCTCACGCCAATCGTCATCCAGCTGATGGAGCGTTCGCAGTACACGGGTCCTGACGGGGGCAAGGCGCCGGGCTGGTTCGCACGATGGCATGCCGTCTTCAATCGCGGCTTCGACCGCTTCCGGGGTTTCTACGGCTACCTGCTCGCCACGATCCTGCGCCGCCGCATCGTCACGCCAATCGTGGCTTTGGTGCTGGTCGGCTTCGCCGGAGTCTTGAGCCTTCGGGTTGGCTCGGACTTCTTTCCGCCTGTCGATGCCGGTCTGATCCAGCTCCACGTCCGGGCGCCGGCGCGGACCCGCATCGAGCGGACCAGCAAGGACTTCGCCGCGATCGAGGACCGCATCCGCGAGATCATCCCGGCCAAGGATCTCGGCCTGGTGCTGGACGATATCGGCTTGCCCGCCATCGTCTACAACATGGCCTTCGGGGACGGCACGACCATCGGCGTGAACGACGGCGAGATCATGCTTCAGCTCAACGAGGGTCACCGCGAAACGGCGACCTACGTCAGCGCCTTGCGCCGCGAGCTGCCGATCGCCTTCCCCGAGATGTTGTTCTACTTTCAGCCGGCCGATCAGGTGACGCAGATCCTGAACTTCGGCGTGGCGTCGCAGGTCGACGTCCGCGTCGTCGGCAGGGATCGGCCCGGCAACCAGAAGGCGGCGGCAGAGATCAATCGCCGGCTCGCCGCGATCCCCGGCCTCGTCGACGTCCATGTCCAGCAGGAGCTGGATGCGCCGCAGCTCTTCTACACGGTCGACCGTACGCGTGCGCAGGAACTTGGGCTAACGGTGGGCCAGGTGACCAACAACCTCAACATCAGCCTGAGTTCGTCCAAGCAGGTCACCCCGAACTTCTGGACCGATCCCAAGAACGGCATTCCCTATTTCCTCGCCGTGCAGACCCCCGAGTACCGCATCCGGAACGTCAACGACGTCAACGAGACCCCGGTCACCAGTGCGATTGGAAGCACCGCGCCCATCCCCGGCCTGTTCGGCAACGTCGCCAGCTTCAAGCGGGTGGCCGTCCAGTCGGTCTTCAACCAGACCAACATCCAGTCGGTCTACGACGTCTACGGCAGCGTGCAGGATCGCGACCTCGGGGCCGTTTCGAAGGACATCAAGAAGGTGGTCGACGAGGTCCAGGCGAAGATGCAGGGCGGCAATCAGACCGTGGTCGCCGGTCAGATCCAGAGCATGAACGGCGCCTTCGCGAACCTGACCCTGGGGCTGCTCTTCGCCGCGGTGTTCGTCTACATGCTGATGGTCGTCAACTACCAGAGTTTCGTCGATCCGCTCGCGGTGGTGCTGGCGCTCCCCGGCGCCGGGTGTGGCATCATCCTGATGCTCTACGTCACAGGCACGACTTTCAGCGTGCCGTCGCTGATGGGCGCGATCATGTCGGTCGGCGTGGCCTCGGCGAACTCGATCCTGCTGGTCACCTTCGCGCGCGAGCAGCGCGAGAAGGGCATGTCCGCCGCCGAAGCGGCGCAGGCGGCCGGGATCACCCGGCTGCGTCCCGTGCTGATGACGGCGGCCGCGATGATGGTCGGGATGCTGCCGATGGCGATCGGCGGTCCCGGCGAGGAGCAAAACGCGGTGCTGGCCCGGGCCGTGATCGGCGGCATGCTGGTCGGCACGATCGCGACGCTGCTCTTTGTGCCGTACCTCTACTCCGTCTTCGGCGGCGTCAAGCGCGCGACGGCATCGGAGCCAGCTCGCACCCCCCAAGAAGGTCAAGCCGCATGAATGAGCACGTTCCGACCCCGGACACCGACGTCGCAAACGCACGGCAGGACCAGCGGCCAAACCCTGGCTCTTCGCCTGAGAAGCCTGCTAAGCTATCTTCAGGCGACGGGGATAGGCCGGATCCCCAGCAGGAGCGCGGCCGTTTCCGGATTGCGGTCAGTCTCGGCGTCGCCATGGTGATCCTGGTGGCCGGGCTGGTGGCCTGGGGCGTAAGAGGTCACGCGCTGACCGACGCGACTGCGCAGGAGGCACTCGGCCAGTTGCACGATGCGGTGCCGCAGGTGCGGATCGCGGCCGTCAAGATGCTGCCCGGCTCGCGCCGCATCGACCTTCCGGGAGACATGCAGCCCTTCAATGCCGCGACGATCTACGCGAGAGCCACCGGCTATATCAAGACGCGCTCCGTGGATATCGGCAGCAAGGTCCGCCAAGGTGACGTGCTGGCGGTGATCGCGGCGCCAGACCTCGACAAGCAGTTGGCCCAGGCCCAAGCGCAGCTGGACCAAGCCAGCAACTCTCATACGCAGGCGATGGCCAATCGAAAGCTGGCTGGGGCCACGGAAGGCCGCACGGCCGATCTCGTCGAGAAAGGCTGGGCCACGCGGCAGCAGGGCGACACCGATTCCGCTAACCTCGCTTCCAACAACGCCAATGTCGACGTGGCGAAGGCCACGATCAAGGCAGATAAGGCCAACGTTGGCCAGCTGACTGAACTTGTGGGATACGAGCAGGTCATGGCGCCGTTCGACGGGGTGATCACGGTCCGCGACATCGACGTCGGCAACCTCGTCGTGGCCAACAATCAGACGGGCACCCAAATGTTCTCGATCGCCAGCACGGATGTGCTGCGCGTCCAGATTTACGTGCCGCAGGAAGACTATTTTGGGGTCAAGGACGGCCAGGACGCGACCGTCACCGTGCCCGAGCTGCCTGGGCGGGAGTTCCATGGAAAGGTTACGCGCAACGCGAGCGCGCTTCAATCCGGGACCCGAACGCTCCTCGTCGAGGTCGACCTCGACAATCATGACGGCGCGCTGACGGCAGGGCTGTTTGGGATCGTCCACCTCGACGTGCCCCGCACGACGCCAGTAGCACTTGTCCCTTCGGAGGCCGTGATCTTCGACAAGGATGGCCTCAGCGCGGCGGTATTCGACAACGGCGTGCTGCGGCTGCGTCACCTCGACGTGCTGGTCGACAATGGCGCCGAGCTGGAGGCCAAGGCAGGGTTGAAGGAGGGAGACGAACTGATTCTCAACCCTCCGCGGCTCGCGACCGACGGGATGCGCGTAACGACGGTACCCGCGAAGTAGCGGGTCCCGCCTCTGTGCCGCCGCCATGCCGCGGCGCGGCGCGCGGGAACATCAGCAATCGCGAAGGAACTCAACTTAAGCGCGACTCCGCCTTTTAATTGAAAAACCATGGCTGAAATCTGACCACTCTGATCGACGGCCAGCAGATCCAGCCGCGCACCGGCCTCTTCGGCGTCGACCGCAGGCCACGGCGGGGCCCTGAGTGCCGACAATACCCGGCAGGGGCATTGGCCGCGAGCCTTTGGCCATCTTTTATACCTGCGATTCATTCGACACGCCCCCTACCACGCGGCCTCGGGCGCGACCTTCTTTACATTCATTTGCCATCCGGCAATGGTACAGAATTGGCGAAGACGTAGACCGAGCCCGGCCGATGCCCGGCCAAAGGCAGCAACCTTTCGAGCTTTCGATCTAGACCGTTCTGCCCTCATGATCGGGTGGAGGATTTTCACGAACGCCGAGCCTTTCGGACTGGCGAGATCCTCCGCGAAGGACCGTGCTCCGGGCGGTGACGACTGCCGTGTTGGAGCGAGCGTCTCGATAGGTCGCCCCGAACGTGGAGGCGGTCGGCTCGTCGTCGATGACCGGTGGAATGGTGCGAACCAAGAGCGTAACACCCGAGAGTTAAGACACCAGTCGAGGCTTGCCTTGAACGGTCGGAACGACGCTGGCGATATGACACTCACCTATTGAAGCGCCGGACCATTCCCTGCGTCATCAGCGGCTGCTCGGCCGAGAAGTTTGCGGCGCCGACGACGATCTCCAGGTTGAGAGCTCAATCGCGTTGCGCGCGCCCCCAGCGCCATCAGATCCTAACACCCCTCATCTATTTACGACATGTTTATGAAAAAACCGATCAACGCTCATGGAGAACATATGCCCCCAAGCCAATTCTGAGGTTGAATTGAGCGATTGAACGATGCGACCCTTGCTAAGCGGAGAGAGTGGATCGCGATCGTCCGAAGGCGCCCGACCAATTTCGGATGAGATTAGAGTGAACTCATGAGCGACCTGCGCCTCCGGCAGCCGGGCGAAACGCCCGCATTGGGTCGGTTTGTCGTTCCCGCGACCATCATGCTTTCGTTCGTTTCCTTCTGGCGCGCGTCCGCGATCGTGCTGAGCGATCTCGGGTCGTCCGCCTATTACGTCGGCGGCATCGCCGAGCAGAAGGTCGGCAAGGCCGCTCCGTGGTTTGTGCTCGGCATCATGCTGTTCTCCTACGCCGTGCGTGCGGTGTATATCGAGAGCTGCAGCATGTTCACGCGAGGCGGAGTCTACAAGGTCGTTCGCGAGGCGATGGGCGGAACGGCGGCGAAGTTCTCCGTCAGCGCCCTGATGTTCGACTACGTGCTGACTGGCCCCATCAGCGCGGTCAGCGCGGGGCTCTATCTCGCCAGCCTGCTCAACCAACTCGCCGGCGCTTTCGGAATGCCGCAGCTTCCCCTATCGCCGCCTTTGATAGCGGCCGCCTTCGCCATCTTGGTGATTTCATATTTCTGGTGGACCAACACGGTCGGCATTCCGTTTTCGAGCACCCGAGCTCTCAGGGTCATGCAGATCACGACCGTGATGGTCGTCATCCTGGTCTCCTGGTGCCTCCTGACGATCGCGATGAAGGGTTATCAGCCAGTCCCGGCGCCGACCCTGGCCAACCTCAAATTCAGCGACGATGCGCTGGGATGGTTGAAGGGGACGCCCTTTCCTGGCGTCGCTGTGATCGCGATCGGCATCGGCCTCGGTCATTCGCTTCTGGCCATGAGCGGCGAAGAAAGTCTGGCCCAGGTCTATCGCGAGATCGAGGCGCCAAAACGCAAGAACCTCATTCGCACGGGCCTGATCATCTTCGGCTACAGCCTGGTGTTCACGGCCCTCGTCTCGTTCTTCGCCGTCATGCTGATCCCCGACGATCAGCGGCAGCAAGTCCAGGACAACCTTATCAGCGGAATCGCAATGGTCCTAATCGGGCGGCACTGGCTGAAGCTGGCCTTCCAGTGCTTTGTCGTTCTCGTCGGGGTGCTGATCCTGTCCGCCGCGGTCAACACGTCGCTCATCGGATCGAATGGAGTCCTAAATCGCGTCGCCGAGGATGGGGTGTTGCCGGACTGGGTTTGTCAGCCACATAAAACCTACGGTACAAGCCACCGGCTCATCGCCATCGTCGCGGCGCTGCAGATCGCAACCGTTGTGCTCAGTCGCGGTGACGTGACGCTTCTGGGCGAAGCCTACGCGTTCGGCGTGGCTTGGAGCTTTGCCATGAAGGCGCTCGGGGTCACCGTCTTGCGCTTCACCCGGCCGGACGCCGAGCGCTGGCGTGTTCCGCTCAACATCAAGCTGGGCACGACCGAGCTGCCGCTAGGACTGATCATCATCACGACGATGCTGTTCATCCTCGCTGGCTTGAACCTATTCACCAAGGAAGCCGCCACCGTCGGCGGGGTCGCGTTCACGGTTGTCTTTTTCGTCCTGTTCACCGTGTCCGAGCACTATCACAAGCGCGGAGGCGAAGAAGGCAATACGGCGGATAATACCCTCGACCGGTTTCGCCTGGAGTGCCGAAGGAACCTGTCGCCCGAAGCCCTCGGAGTTCGTCCCGGTTCCATTCTTGTCGCCGTTCATGACGCGGATCAACTGGATCACCTGCAAAAGGCTCTCGCCCACCACGACCCCAGCGAAGCAGATGTCGTCGCGATTTCTGCAAGTGAAAGCGGACCGGGGGACAACGTCCCGGACGATCAAGCCGCACAGAAGATTGTCGATGCCTGGGAGACCCGTGTGTTCTCCCGCGCAGTTGCTGTTGCCGAGAAGGAGGGAAAGCCGATCTCGTTGATCGGGCTTGCCGCGGCCGATGGCTACTCCGCCCTTTTGGCGGCGGCAGCGACATTGCAGTGTTCCCGGCTGGTGCTCGCGGCCAGTACCAAAGAAAGCGTCCGTGAGCAGGAGCAGGATGTGCGGACGTCCTGGCGCAAACGCCAGATTCAAACGATGGAGCTTCCCGTCGAGATCATCTCCCGATCCGGGACGTTCACCAGTTTCACACTGGAACGATAAGCGTCGCTCGGACTTCAACAGAGCCAGTTAGCCAAGCAGGCCTTCGTCGTCCGCGCCCAAGCCTTTTTGGACCTCCTGTGGCCGAGTCTTCATCCAAGATCGTTATTTACGCTGCACTGGCCGGTAACATCCTTGTCACCGTCATGAAGTGTGTCGCGGCCAGCTTCACCGGGAGTTCCGCCATGCTGAGCGAGGCGGTGCATTCCGCCGTGGATTGCGGCAATCAACTCCTCATGCTGCTCGGGGTGCATCGGGCTGCCCGACCGGCCAGCGTGACTCACCCCTTCGGACATGGTCTGCAGCTCTACTTCTGGACCTTCGTCGTGGCGGTGCTGGTCTTCGATATCGGCGCGGGTGTGCCCGCGCTCGAAGGGATCGGAAAGATCTGGTCGCCGCAGCCGGTCGAGCATCCCTGGGCCAGCTACGTCGTCATCGCGCTCGGTCTGCTTTTCGGGGGAGTCACCTGGCTTGTCGCGGTGCGTGCTTTTAGAAAGGTCAAAGGCGACCGCGGCTGGATCGAGGCGGTACGCTTCAGCAACGACCCAACCGTCTTCACCGTACTGTTCGAGGACAGTGCGGCTCTTCTCGGCCTGGTCACGGCGCTCATAGGAATCTGGTGCAGCCAGGCATTAGGCATGCCCGTCCTCGACGGGGTCGCCTCGCTCATCATCGGCTTGATCTTGGCTGGAACAGCGGCCTTCCTGGCTTGGGAATGTCAGTCGCTTATGACCGGCGAGGCCGCTGCGCCCGAGGTCCGCAGAGGCATTCGCCAGATCGTCGGCGAAGCCGCCGCCGTTGCCCGCCCCAACGACATCTTGACCATGCATTTCGGCCCGCGCGACGTGTTGGCTGCGCTGAGCCTTGAATTCCAGCAGGATTGCCCTGCCGCAGAGGTCGAGGCCGCGGTCTCGCGCGTTAAGCAGCGGATCAAGGCCAACCATCCGGAAGTAACCCGCGTGTTCGTGGAAGCTCAGCGTGGCGAGGCGCACCGGCGCTCCCAAGACGCGCTCGTCCGCGAGTAGCGGGTTGAACGGGATCACCATGGCAAAGCCTTCTCTTTTGTTTAAGTCCATGCAGACAATGACGAGGGGCGACAAGCATGACCGGCATCGGTGAAATGCTAGCTGTCGCGCTTGTCGGCCTGGGCACCACCTCATCGTCAATGGCAGGGGCGGCGATCGGTCTCTACCTGCCGATCTCCAAGCGGCTGCTGGCGTGCATCCTGGCTTTCGCCGCCGGTGCGTTAATCAGTGCGCTTGCCATCGACCTCGGGTACGGAGGCGCCGTTGAGCTCCGGCACGCGAACTTTTCCAGCCGCTCAGCGTGGGGCTTCGTGGGCGGAGGCTTCGCAATCGGCGCGATTGTCTACTACCTCGCCTCTCTCTACCTCGAGAAGCGGGGAGCGGCCGTTCGCTTTCCGACCCGGTTCGAAGAATATGCACTCGGCCAGAAAAGGAAGAACAGCCGGGCGCTGATCAAGCTGCTCTCCACCTGCGATCTGCTTCGCCATCTCCCGGCTGAAGGGATCGAGGGAATCCTGCGCACGGTGAAAACCGTCCGGCTGCCAGCGGGCGAAGAGTTGTTTCATGTTGGCGATCCGGGCGATGCTCTGTTCATCGTCGCTGATGGGTCGGTGGAGATAACCTCGGAGACGGGAAGCCCTCTGGCCAGCCTTGGAGCGGGGCAAGCCTTTGGCGAAATGGCGCTTCTGAGCGGAGGCTTGCGCACTGCGACTGTGCGGGCAAAAGGCGCCACGGATCTGCTCAGGATTGATCGCGACGATTTCGAAGACATGATCGAGGCGGACCATCAGCTCGCGAGCGCCGCGCAACGCCTCAGCCACGAGCGGGCAATCAAGAACCTTGCCACGGGCGGCCCCAATCCCGGCAGATGGGCAAGGGTGGCACGAAGCAATCTGCACAACCTCAGCCGCGGCGAAGTCGCCAAGCTGCTGACCAAGACGGGTGATGGCGCCGGCATGGCGATCATCTTCGGAAACATTCTCGACACCATTCCGGGCTGCCTGGTCATAGGCGCGAAGTTCCACGGCTTCGCCAGCCTCTCGCTGACCCTGATGCTGGGGATGTTTTTCGGCGGCATACCGGAAGCGGCAGCGAGCGCCGCGATACTCGCGCGGGCGGGATACAAGCCCAGGAAGATCTTTGGGCTGTGGTCAACCGTGCTGGTTGCCGGGCTTCTGGCGGCAGTCGCCGGCAAGTTGTTCATCGGCAACCCGCACTCGCTTGCTGCGGTCTTCTGTCAAGCCATTGCCGGGGGTGCCGTGCTTGCACTGGTCGCCCACGCCATGATCCCGGAGGCTATCCACGAAGGCGGGTCTCTGGTGGTGCTGCCGACCGTCGCCGGCTTTCTGTTTGCGCTCTATCTCTCGCTTGCCGAGACGGTAACTTGATTGATCTTCGCTGACTGCAAAGGCTCGATAGCATACTGGACAGAACGAGCGGGAGTCATCGTAAAAGATTCAGATGCCAACATAAACGCGACGACAGTCCGATCTATATAAATTGATATGAATTGATCAGAACAAGTAAAAAAATTGATAATTTATGTTGAAACTGTCGTTCTATCTCCGCGTGACATTTCACACGCCTTCGCGCCACCGCATAGGAGATGTCATTGTTCAAGAAAATTGGAGTAGCTTTTCTGGTCGCGGCCGCAACACTCACCGCCGCTCCTGCTTTCGCTTTTGAGACCTTAGTTTCTCAGATCCATAAAAATCAGGATGGCTCACATACTTTCTATTTCGCCATCAAACTGGGGCCGGACGAGACACTGACACCGGGCGACAAGGCGAGCGCGGACTTCATGACTGTTTACAACTTCTACGGGCTCATCGATGGGTCGGCGAAATCGCCGGAAGGTTGGGAGTTCTCGTCCGAGCAGTTCGGCCGTACACCGACCATGAACGGGTATCCGACGGTAATGCCATTGGATGTTCCCAACACGCCCAATCTGACGTGGACGGTCACCAGCCGGTCGCGGCGGGCGCAGGTGGACGGCTTCACCGCAACGACCCGGGTGAACACGACGATCCAAGGGGAATACTCGGCGCAGGTTACGCGCAACCCATCGGCGGTCCAAGTCGAAGCCTCCAGCACACCTGCAGTGACCCGTCAGTCTTCGAAGCAGGCACTCATCGGAATGCTTCCGACGCCAAGCTTCCTCGCAGAGGTGAATTAGAAAACGTCATTGATCGCCGGGCAGCGCCTTCAAAGCTGCATTCTACGGCGGTCGTGCTGCAAGCGTGACGGTGAATGGCTGAGAGCGGACAGATTGAAAAAGGCCGACTTGCTGGTTCGACAGATCGTCCGACCTGCGGCTGCCGTTGTCAAAGACGGAATCTGTATCGTGGCATCGGGCAGGAACTCGTCCTCACGAGGGGCACCCATCCACTCGCTCCCCTCCGCGGCAGGACGGCTTCGTCAAGATGGCGTTCAACGCTGTTCGCAGAACGCAAACCGGTCAATGCTCAAGGCATTCTACTCGCCTTGCTGAGGCGGCACACGTGCTAGGGTGAGACATGGAAACTAAACCGCTTGTCCTGCGTGCGATCCTCGTCGGGATCCAGCTTCCTGGCGTCGACGACGTGACCCATGCCGCGAGCATCGAGGAACTGGGCCGTCTCGTGACGACGCTCGGCTACGAGGTCGGAGGCACCTTGTCTCAGAAGCGCGACGCCCTCGATAGTGCCACCGTACTCGGCAAGGGACGGCTTCACGAACTCGCGGCCATCACCGGCGGTACGGGCATGGTCGGAACCATGGCCACCGCGCCAAAATCGAAGGCTCGCGAGCGCTTCGAGGAGGGCAAGGGCAAGCCGGCCTCTGTTCAGATCGAGCCTGAGCCGGATGCGCTGCCGAGGGCGGATTTCGTCGTCGTTGACCACGAGATCTCCCCGAGCCAGGCCCGCAACCTGGAGCGAGCGACCGGGGCGGAAGTGCTTGATCGGACTGGCGTGATCGTGGAAATCTTCCATCGTCACGCCCGCAGCCGCGAGGCGCGGCTTCAGGTCGAGATGGCGAGGCTACAATATGTCTTTCCCCGCCTGCGGGAATCCTCGGCGGGCATTGGACGGCAGCGCGGCGTCGGCGCCGGTGAGTCCGACATCGATCTCGACCGTCGCAAGATCCGGGACCGCCGCGCGGAACTGAAGGGGCAACTGGACGAAATTCAACGAGGCGACGACCAGCGCCGGTCCGCGCGCAGGGATCAGCTCCGAGTTGCGCTGGTCGTCTACACCAACGCCGGAAAGTCCTCGCTCATGCGGGCTCTTACGGGCAGCGAAGTCTTGGTCGCTGACCAACTCTTCGCGACGCTCGACACGACGGTGCGGGTGATGCGGCCGGAAACGACGCCGCGGGTTCTCGTCTCGGACACGGTGGGTTTCATCAAGAAGCTCCCACACGACCTCGTTGCCTCGTTCCGGTCGACCTTGGCTGAAGCGCTCGACGCGTCGCTCTTGCTGTTTGTCGTCGACGCCTCCGATCCGACCTATGAGGCGCAGCTCGAAGTCACAAGGTCCGTTCTGGGCGAGATCGGAGCGGACGTCGTCTCCTCGCGCCTGCTCCTCAACAAGATCGACCGCGTAGGCGAGGTTGATCGCGCAGCGCTCCTGGCGAAGCACCCCGAGGCGATCTTCCTCTCGGCGAAGTCCGCCGAGGACGTGGCGGCGCTGCGCGAGACAATCGTCGCCTTCTTCGAGTCGGCGATGGTGGAGGAGCAGCTTACGTTGCCGTACGCCAAGCAGGGCTTCCTCGGCGATGTTTACGAGAACGCGCGCGTGCTTTCGGAGGACTTCGATGCGACCGGCCGAGTCCTGAACGTTCGCGGCCTGCCGGGAGGTATCGCGCGCCTGCGAAAACTCCTCGCTTGATCACCGACTCGGTGATTGTACCGGTGCTATGCCCACCTTCGTCCGCAACGCCCTGCGCGAGGACCACAAGCTCGGTCTGACCGAGGTCGAGGTCAGGCGCATGCGTCACCACCGCAAACTGCCAAACCGCATCTCGATCGCCAGCCAGATTGTGTCTCATGGCTGCGGCTGCAGGCTCAAAACAGCGACCAACGGGAGGGTGCAGATTTGCGCGGTCCACGAGATATCATTCTCATAAATCTCTGAGCGCCCCAACCCACAGGGCGGATGGCCCAACAGTGACGCCGATCCGATTAAGTATTGGCTCTCGACCATGCCCGTAGAGACATCGATCGACGACTTAGTCCAGACAACCAAGATGCGCTGGCGTATCGAACGAGACTATCAGGACCTCAAGCAAGACCTTGGATTGGGCCACTACGAGGGTCGAGGGTGGCGCGGCTACCACCATCATGCGAGCCTCTGCATCGCTGCCTATGGATTCTTGACCGCCCTTCGCGGGATGATTCCCCCCTCAGCTTCAGCCCGCACCAAGGGCGGCCCGATGCCTCACCTTCCCAGTGGTCGCCGACCCCGCGGCTCCCCCGGTCCGGCCCGAGCGCCACGTGCCCAACTCCATAACGACCATGCGGCGGCGGCTCACCCTCGCCCTCGTCCAGCGCCTCTCCGGATGTCCGTGCTGCAATCGACCCAACACACCCCATCATCTCATTTTATGACGCAGTAAGACTAGGTCATCATAGCCTGCCAGAACGCTACTGGTCTAATCGCTGTTCGCTTAAATAATCGTCCTCAAAATACCGGTGTTCCCGGACGCGGTTTGATGCACTTTCAAACGATATCTTAAGACGCGGCGCTCACAATCTCGTGATCATTTCGACGCTTCTCCTTTTGCTCCGAAATCAAAGGCTCGACCCAGCTTTACCTGTCGTGGATCGGGATCTGTCGATTGCAGTCTCAGGCGATCTTCGCTTGAAGAAAGGTCTTTCGTGTTCGCTTCTCTCGCCGCTTGGGCCACCGACGAAAAAGCTGTGCTCAAAGCTCTGGGCTGCTCGCTGGCCATCATCGAATTCGATCCTAGTGGGACCATCCTCACCGCCAACGAGAATTTTTGTAAGACCCTGGGTTACGATCTCGCCGAGATCAAAGGTCAGCATCACAGGATCTTTGTCGATCCTGCCGAGGCGAACGGCGGGGGCTACAAGGCGTTTTGGAGCAAGCTCGCTCGCGGCGAATTCCATGCGTGCGAGTACAAACGCAGCGCTAAAGGCGGTCGCGAAGTCTGGATCCAAGCCTCCTATAACCCCGTGATGAACGCCAAGGGCGTCGTGAACAAGGTGGTCAAGGTCGCAACCAATATTACGGCCGAGAAACTCAAGAACGCCGAGTTCGAAAGCAAGCTCAACGCGATCTCTCGTGTGCAAGCCGTCATCGAATTTAGCCCCGGCGGTGAGATCATCACCGCCAATGCGAATTTTCTGGCACTGCTCGGCTACCAGCTCGACGAGATCAAGGGTCAGCACCATCGGATGTTCGTCGCGCCGAGCGAGGGGCAGTCACCCGACTACGAGGCGTTCTGGCGTAAGCTGAACAGTGGCGAGGCTATCTCCGCCTCCTTCAAACGCATCGGCAAAGGCGGCAAGGAAGTCTGGATCCAGGCCTCCTACAATCCAATCTTCGACATGAACGGCAAGGTCACCAAGGTGGTAAAGTTCGCCAATGATATCACCGATCTCACGGAGATCGGTGCGGGCTTGGCCCGATTGGCGGATAACAAGATCGATCAGCGCATCGACAAGGCCTTTTCGCCAACCTTCGAGAAGCTTCGGGTCGACTTCAATATCGCCCATGACAAGCTGCAACAGGCTCTCCTGCATATTGCCGACGGTACGACGGCCATTCATGCCGGGGCTCTTCAGATTTCGACCGCAGCCGACGACCTGTCTCACCGAACGGAGCAACAGGCTGCAAGCCTTGAAGAAACCGCAGCGGCGCTCGATCAGATCACCGCAACGCTCAAGAAGTCAGCGGATGGGGCCACTCACGCCCGTGATGTCGTGAGCGCGGCCGACCGTGATGCAAAGACCAGCGCCATCGTTGTTCGTCAGGCGGTCGAAGCCATGGACGCGATCGCAACCTCCGCGCGTCAGATCAGCCAGATCATCGGTGTGATCGACGAGATCGCCTTCCAGACCAATCTCCTGGCGCTCAATGCCGGCGTCGAGGCGGCACGCGCAGGCGATGCGGGTCGCGGCTTTGCGGTTGTCGCCTCCGAAGTGCGGGCCTTGGCCCAGCGCTCAGCCGAGGCCGCCAAGGAGATCAAAAGCCTGATCTCAGCATCCTCCACGCAAGTCGACACCGGGGTCAAGCTGGTCGCAGAGACCGGCAAGTCGCTCGACCGCATCCTGGGCCAGGTCACCGAGATCAACGGCGTCATGGACGAGATCGCCTCAGGCGCCAAGGAACAGTCAGCAGGGCTCGCTGAGGTCAATATCGCGGTCAATCAGATGGATCAGGTGACACAGCAGAATGCAGCCATGGTCGAGGAAACCACGGCGGCAAGCCATTCTCTCTCTCAAGAGGCGATGCGACTATCAGGCCTGCTGGCAGAGTTTCAGATCGGCCGACCAGAAGGCGAACCATCGATCCGGAGCGCGCTTCAGAAGGCTGTACCTCACGCCTTTCGATCGACCGCAACGGGAATGAAGCCGAGTCGCGACGCTGGACCTGCAAAGAGAGCAGCGAGAGGCATCGCGAGCCGTAGCAACCCACAATCTGCTGCGACGTCCCAGACCAAGGTGGTCAATGGCGCCCCGCTCGAAAGCGGCAGTGGCGCATGGGAAGAGTTCTGAAGGCGAAACCGGTGGTTTGTGAACGGGATTGCGAGCTGCTTCGGTCTTGCAACAATGGGCATTGTCTAATGACGTCGAACGCTTCAAAAGAGACAGAACACCGGGAGCTGATCACCTTTCGATTCGACGCCCAGGAATTTTGTGTGGACGTGATGGTGGTGCGGGAAATCCGGGTGTGGACGCCGGCGACCCCGGTTGCGCATGCTCCGGACTTCATATGCGGCGTCATCAATCTCCGCGGGTCTGTCCTACCCATCATCGACTTCGGCGCACGGCTGGGCTTGCAACTCACAACACCCTCATCGCGACATGCGATTCTGGTCGTTGAAATCGGTTCTCAAATCGTCGGCCTGCTGGTCGAAGGGGTGTCAGAGATCCTCACCGTCCCGCCAAACCTGATCCAGCCTCTCCCAGACGTCGCGTTGCAGAGCGCGAAGGACTTCGTCAGCGGCATTGTGGCTGTCGAGGTGCGAATGATCAGTCTGATCGCGCTCGAAGCGATCCTGCCACCACTCGCAGAAGCGGCTTAAGGCTGGCCCGCGATGATGGGCTGATAACGTTCGGCAGCTTCATAAAAGGCTGAAACGTCTCACATTAGGCTCAAAGAGGATCTCTTGTCAGGATTTCGATTATGGCGACATGCTAAACAACTGTGCACCATCAAACGCAGCTGTCTTGCTTTGGACGGGTGATCAGACGGACTTATAATGCTCCCAAGGCGTGATCCGCTTATCGCCCGGCCGAACCCGCCGCATGCGGCTGGATGGAGCCTGGTTGACGAAGTGGCTCCTTGTCGCAAATTGACGACTTCTCCTCTGATGCTGCCCACTTGTCGGAAGAGTTCAAAGTGCCAAAGACATGCAGGACGAGCAGCGCGCCAAGCACTTAGAACCTCAGAATCATGATTATAGGCCGCTAGTTCGGCGCGAAGACATGGATGGTTCCATCTCCGCCGCCCACTGCACCGACCGGCACGTAGACGTGCCCGTTCGCCTCGCTCGATGTGACGGAATGCGGATTTCCGCCCTTCAGAGGAATGGTCTGGACCAGCTTGTTAGTCGTCGCGTCGATGACGCCCAATGCGGGGCCGCCGGGATTGTCGCGCGAGCCGGTATAGTACTGATTGTTGCGTGCATTGTAATTGACCATGTCGGCGCCGCCGATCCCTGCCACCGTAGCCACGACAGCCCCGCTCTCGGCATTCATCACGACAGTTTGGGCCGGTATGGTTTTACCATTTGCGTTGCATCCAAGCACAAAATTGCCGTCCGGTCCGAATGCGAGGCCGGCGGGATGGCAACCGTCCACCGGCAGCATTTTGACGAGCTTGCCGGACTTTGGATCAATCACCGCAACTGCACCCTTCTTCGGGTCTTTGCCGACCTGTGGGATCGACATGTAGAACATCCCGTCTTCTTTGTTGTAGGCGGGTTGCTCGGCGCCATCGCCCGCGTCGGCGAAGACAACCTTGCCGATCACCGCATGGTCGGCTTTGGTCGAAGTGACAGTGGCAAAAGGTGGATCCTCGGCATTGTTCACCGCGATGAAGGCTTGATCTTTGGGATCGTAGGCCATCTCGTCGACCCGTGTCTTGCCGCCCGAGCTCAAGGCTGCAGTGGTTTTACCGGACGCTGAGTCGATCACCTTTACGGTGCTATCTCCGTCGCCTGCCCAGATCTCAGGTCCCACCACCAAAACGCCGTCGGGACCTGATGTGTCGTTGTCAACCTTGCCATCCTTCACGACGGCACCGACGAAGCTTCCGACACGGCCCACATAGGCATCCTTGGAGGTGTCGAAGATGTCGATGGCCTTGTTGGATCGGTCTGCCAGATAGTAGAGGCCGGTCGTTGGATCGATGTAGCTTATATCGAAGTTCGAAAGCTTGGTTCCCGGGACGTCGATCGTCCCGATTTGTTTAAGCTCCGTCGCGTGGGCGACGCCCGCCAGTCCAATCGCTGCGCCGGCCAGCAAGGCGAGCCGCATTGTCCGATCTATCATCTAGTCCTCCCTTAGTTGCGTTTGTTGTAAAAGTTGCGACGGCACAGCCCCGCCGCTAACGCGGTATATCGAACCCGTTGGCTTTGAACGCAGCCTGAACCGGTCCACTGGGCTGCGTATCGAGAAGACGACGAGCGGCTTCTGGATGGGTAGAATGCGCGGCAAGCGCACCCGAATAGGTGGTCTTCAACTGCGCTGCGTCGGGCAGCGGAGCGAGCAACAGCCCCTTTACAGGCGCCGCTTCGCTGATCTGGCCAAGGCCGAGTGCTACTTCGTGCCGAGCGACGGCCTCCATGGCGAGCTTGGCCCGATCGGTTCCTAGCCGCGACCCTTTCGGATCCTGCAAGGCGAGGGTGCATGAGGGTAATCCTGCCTTTCAGGAGCCGGCGTGTTCGGCAATGTAGCGGCCCAGCGCGCTGGCCGCGTTCAGCATGTGTGCGCGCATCCGTCGCGCCGCGAGATCGCCATCGCCCTCCGCCATGGCGGCCAAGATGCCAGCGTGCTCGGCGCGCGATGAGTGGATCCGGTTGGATTGCATGAGCTGCGTCCGACGAAAGGCGCTTAAACGTGTGCGGATCGCGAGGACTTGCTCGGCCATGAAGCCATTGTGAGTGGCCGCGTAGATCGACTCGTGAAAGTTCCGGTTGAAGGCATCGTAAGCGTCAACGTCCTGAGCCTCCACCATCGCCAGCGAGGCATCATGCAGGTCGAGCAGGTGGCTGCGCTCAAGCGGAGTGATCCGAAAGGTGGCAAGGCGCACGCACATGGCCTCGACCTCGGCCGTGGTCTCGAACATGTCCATGACGCCCTCGGGCGTGAGCCGCGTAACCACGACGCCACGCCGTGGCCGCATGTCGACGAGGCCACTTGCTGCAAGCTGGCGTAGCGCTTCGCGCACCGGTGTGCGGGAGGCGCCGAAGCGGTCGGCGAGTTGCTGCTCGTCGAGCGCGGTTCCGGCTGCGAGACGGCCCGAGGCGATCTCATCGGCGAGCGCGTTTCGAATTTGCCCCGACAGAAGAACGCCATCGTCGATGATGTGCCCAGGGCGCTGGTGGTTCATCCTCGGTCAAGATTTGTCATTATGGCAGGGGAATAGGGCTGGTTGCCGACCCCAGTCACCGGGGCAATAAGGACTTTCTGCAGGAGATCCACAATTCAGAATGGCTTCGATCGCAACGATTGTGTCGTTGTTGGATAGACCGAGCGCTTTCTTAACATAAAGCACAGTCACAGCACCAGGGTAGCCGTGCGGCATTCCCGATTCTACGTCAACTGGACGAGAGATCCCGGCATGGTCAACCACATAGGCCTTCCCGCCGGCCGAGATGACAATGTTGTTGGATAGAGCGTCACCTGGCACATGGTTGACGCCAATGTATTTTGCATCCAAGCGCGAGGGGTCAATCGCGGGAACATCGGGCGTGATACGTATCCGACTGATGATCGCCTTCTGGGTCCCATCATTGGCAGGGTCAAGCGCCTTTGCAATGTCGATTACGATGACACGGGGATCGCGGCGTCCCGTAACTCGCGCAAAGGGGCCATCCGCGCAGGCCATGCTAGAGGATAGCACTGCTGTTCCCGTTACCAGGATCTGAATCAAGCGCATCATCACGATCATCTCCTCCTCTAGATCTTGTTATCTGAGAACCTGCGCCAGGGACCGCCAAGCGAATGGCTGCACCGGCACACTTATCATCCTGGCAGAACTTGGCCTCTGGTCTCGGTTGCAAAGGGGATGATTAGCAGCCCAAGCCCGAACGCGATGGCCGTCAAGGCGACCGGGGTACCAAGCGTGCCCATCCCGTGCACCGCGATACCGAGCCCAAAATTGACACCCGCGCCGATAAAGCGGCCAATCGAGGTACAGAACGCGAAGGCCGTGGCACGGACCTGCGTGCCGAACAGCTCGGGCAGCCACAGACTGAACATGGCGAAGTTGGCGCCAGAGAATCCGAGGAAGAACAAGATCGTCATGAATGTCGGCAAAGCGCGATCGGCAGGCAGATAGAACGCCCAGCCGAAGGCGAGCATTATGCACACCATCATGCCTGCAAAGTAGAGCGCCAGCGTCGGTCGGCGGCCAATCCGTTCAGCGAGCAAGGGAAGGACGAGGCAGCCCACAACCGTGCCGATGGAGAGCAGGCCGGTGCCATAGGAGGCCATGCGCACGGCGTCGGCCTGCTGGTAACCACTGTTCTTAGCAAGCGTGATGATCGCGGTGGGTTCGTAAACACTGCCCGCCCAGAGCCCAATGATGGCCACAGTCAGTAGCGCCGACATGACGAGGGTGCGTCTTCCATAGGGTGGCGCGAAGATCTGGCGCAATGGGCTGACCTGCCGAGTAACGTGGGCCTGAACCCGCTCCCAGCGCTCCGGCTCCTTAACCTTCATCAACGTTGCGATTGATACGATCACCGGCGCGAGGCCGCACAAGAACATGGCCCGCCAGCCGAAGGTGGCCCCGACTGTTGCATTGAGCGCTGCGGCAACGAAGAAGCCAAAATAATACCCGCTTTGAAGGTATCCGGCGCCCATCTTGCGCCTGTCCTCAGGCCAGGCCTCGGCAACATAGGTGCCAGCCATTGCCCATTCGCCGCCGATGCCGATGCCGGCGAGTAGGCGGAAGATGGCAAGCTCGTAGACGTTTTGCGACAGGGCGGCGGCGCCCGTGAACACCGAGTAGATCAGCACCGTGGCCGCCAACGTCCGCGTGCGGCCGAAGCGGTCACCGATTGGACCCCAAATGAAAGACAAGCCCCATCCCACCAGGAACAGCGCGAACAAGATGGACCCAGCATAGCCCACGTTGCCCGGCGTCGCCTCGATGCCCGAATGTGGGAGCAGTTCCGTCAAAGCCGGACCGAGCACCAGCGCATAGATCACGGAGTCCATCCCATCCAAGAGCCAGCCGGCCCAGGCAGCCCAGAATCCGAAGATCTGCTGACGGTTGAGTGGCGTGCGTACGCGCCCATTGAAATGGCCTGCAGCCGCCTTGGTGGCGTCGAGCCTCGACATTGTCCCTCCCCTGTCGTTCCGTGCCCTCGGCATTAACGCCAAGGCCCGGTCGCACGCTCTTGTGGCGGCTAACTTCAGTATGCACGCGCCTCGCAAACTAGCAACTGTGTATCCAAAGACGCAGAATTAGGCCTTTCAGTTATGCGGAATGGGATTGATCTAGCCGCGTAGGCGTTGGATGGTACGGGGCGGCAGCGTCAGCCGCTGCGTTAATAAACGGCGGGGCGGCAATGACCGACTGGACACGGGAGAGAGAGGCCCGGGATGCGCGCATTGCCGCTGGCAGAGCTTTTGCGGACGGTAAGGTGGTGGCGAGGGAGTCTGCCAAGGCGCTGCTCGAAGTGATTATCAGACCCGGCGACCGGGTTTGTCTTGAGGGCGACAATCAGAAACAGGCCGACCTGCTGGCAGAGGCGCTGGCCCGCGTCGATCCGGATAAGGTGCACGATCTCCACATGGTGCAGTCCGGGATCGTGCTGCCGGCGCATCTCGACGTGTTCGATCGCAAAATCGCGCGCCGGCTCGACTACGCCTATTCCGGTCCACAGGCGGGTCGAATCGCCAAGATGCTGTTCGGTGGACAGATCGCCCTCGGCGCGGTCCACACCTACCTCGAACTCTTCGCACGCTATTTTGTCGACCTAACCCCGCAGGTCGCGCTGATCGCTGCAGTGAGTGCCGACCGAGAAGGCAACCTCTATACGGGGCCGAACACCGAAGATACGCCAACAGTCGTCGAGGCCACGACTTTCAAGAACGGCTTAGTCGTGGCGCAGGTCAACGAGATCGTCGACCGCGTGCCGCGGGTCGATATCCCCGGCGACCGCGTGCACTTTGTAGTTGATGCCCGCAAGCCGTTCTACGTCGAGCCGCTGTTCACGCGCGATCCCGGCGCCATCACCGAGACCCAGATTCTGACCGCGATGCTGGCAATTCGCGGGATTTACGCCGAATACGGCGTCCAGAGGCTTAACCACGGCATCGGATTCAACACAGCAGCGATCGAGCTGCTACTGCCTACCTATGGTGAGCGCTTAGGACTTAAAGGTAAGATCGCCACGCGTTGGGCTTTGAACCCACATCCCACCTTGATCCCGGCGATCGAATCGGGCTGGGTCCAGCAAATCCATTGCTTTGGCTCCGAAGTGGGCATGGACGACTATATTCGAGCTCGTTCCGATATCTTCTTTACCGGCCCCGACGGCTCGCTGCGTTCGAACCGCGCCTTCTGCCAAACGGCCGGCCTTTATGCCTGTGACATGTTCATCGGCTCGACTCTCCAGATCGACTTGGAGGGTCATTCCTCCACTGTCACGACTTCGCGCATCGCCGGCTTTGGCGGCGCTCCCAACATGGGAAGCGACGCGCGCGGGCGTCGGCACCCCTCGGCTGCATGGCTGCAGGCCGGGCGGGAAGCCGATCCCGACAGGGCGCCGGCCTTGCGGCGCGGCCGCAAGCTGGTGGTGCAGATTGGCGAGACCTTCGGCGAGAAAAACGTACCGTTGTTCGTCGAGCAGCTCGACGCGCTGGCGCTGGCCGAAAAGCTCGATCTCGACCTCGCCCCGGTCATGGTCTACGCCGACGACGTGACACACATCGTCACTGAGGAAGGCATCGCCAACCTGCTACTATGCCGGAGCCGCGACGAGCGCGAGCAGGCGATCCGTGGTGTCGCTGGCTACACCGACGTCGGCCGTGGACGCGATGCCGGAATGGTGCGCCGCCTGCGCGAGCGCGGGGTTATTCGTCGGCCCGAGGACCTCGACATCGATCCGCTCGACGCGGACCGGAGCATGCTGGCCGCTCGGTCCATCAAAGAGCTGGTTCAATGGTCGGGCGGGCTCTATCGTCCGCCTTCGCAGTTCCGCAACTGGTAAGGGAGAAGCCGCATGGAGCGCTTGAGCTTTTTGCACAAGGCCGAGCGGCGCGCGGGGGGCCGCAGACCGATGGCGATCGTCGGTGTGGTGGCCTCCGGTAATCTCGAAGTATTGGTCGAGCGCGTGCTGCCAAGCACCGAGTGCGTCGTCGAAATCGCCACCACCGCGCACGGTTTTGGGGAAGTCTGGAGGGCTGTTGTCGCCGACTTCGTCGAGCGACGTTCGCCCGGCGGCCTGAAATTCTCGATCAACGACGGCGGGGCACGTCCTGACACCGTGGCGCTGCGGCTCGCGCAAGGCGCCCGGACCATCGAGATTGACACGTTGTGACCGAGGCCACTCTCAGCCCCCCGCTCGCCGGTGCCCCCTCGCTGATCAGCTGGTACGAGGCGACTGCGCGGCAGCGTCTCGCGGCGCTGCTTGACCCGCCTTCGTTCGACGAATTTCTTGGCCCGGATCAGCGCGAGGTCAGCCCGCACTTGCCGATCTTCGACCTGCCAGAGCAGTTTGATGACGGCATGATCGTGGGGCGTGGCCTGCTGGACGGGTGCCCCGTGCTCGTAGCCGCCCAGGAGGGTCGTTTCATGGGTGGAGCTTTTGGGGAGGTACATGGCGCCAAACTCACCGGCCTGCTGCGCGCTGCCCGCGACATTCCGGGCGTCACGGTTCTGATACTGTTCGATACCGGCGGCGTCCGCCTGCAGGAGGCCAATGCGGGCGAGCTCGCTATCGCCGAGATCATGCGGGCTATGATTGAGGCGCGCCGCGCGGGCACCCGCGTCGTGGGCCTCATCGGCGGGCGGGCCGGATGCTACGGCGGCGGCGGCCTCATCGCGGGCTGCTGCTCGGTCCTGGTCGTTTCCGAACAGGGGCGCATCAGCGTTTCGGGACCGGAAGTCATTGAGACCAATAGGGGCGTCGAGGAATTCGACGCCCGTGACCGTGCCCTTGTGTGGCGCACCATGGGCGGCAAACATCGGCGCTTGATCGGTGGTGCCGACCTTTTCGCGGGCGACTCGGTTGACAGCTTCAGGGCGGCTGCGATCACGGCAATCCAGCGGGCCGAACCTTTCAGCCAGGACGTTCTCGCAGCTGAGCAGGCGCGGTTGAAGGAGCGCCTCTCCCGATTTGGTGCCTGCACGGACGCGACCGAGGTGTGGGCGGCCCTTGGTATCGAGCGGCCAGAGTTGGTGCCGGCTATGGTCACAGATGATTTTATCACCCTCGCGAACTCGAAGCAGGAGGCACACCGTGGGGCTCGATGACATCCTCGTTTCCCTGTTTCCTTTCGGCCATGACGTGGTGGTCGCCGATGATGGCCTGATCCTCGGCTCGGGCTTCTTCGCCGCTGAGCGACTGGCTGAGGTGGTGGGACTCGCGAAACGAACCGCGCTCGGGGTGGAGGGCGCACTGGCACTTGCCGGCCGGTTGCTAGAAATTCTAGGTCGCTCCCCGGAAGGGCCAATCCTGGTTTTGCTGGACAGCGACAGCCAAAGGATGAGCAAGCGCGATGAATTGCTTGGTCTCAACGAATTTCTGGCGCATCTGGCCAAGGCCCTGATCCTGGCGGACCTGAATGGCATTCCCACCATAGGCGTGCTCTACGGCCATACCGCGGCGGGCGCCTTTATCGCCACTGCACTTGCGACCCGCATCCTTGTGGCCCTGCCCGACGCCGAGCCCGAAGTTATGGACCTTCCGTCCATGGCACGCATTACCAAGCTGCCGCTCGCGGTGTTGCAGGACAAGGCACGCGACACTCCGGTCTTCGCGCCGGGGCTGGCCAACTTGGCCCAGACCGGGGCCGTGCACAAAACCTGGAATCCCTCGGAAAGCTTGTCCGCGCAGTTGCAGGAGCTTCTGATGCAGCTCGATCCAGGCGGCGACCGACGCGATATCCTTGGGCGGGAGCGTAACGGCCGTCCCAAGGCGGCAGAGATCGCCAGCCGAGTAGAGGCGCTGGCCCGTTCGTATGCTTGAGCGACTGCGCCGGCACGACCTCGTGTTTGTCGATCCGGACGTCTGGGCAGCCCGGCTGTGCGATTATCCCGAGTTGCGCGCTGTCGATCTCGTCGTGGAATGGGCTGATGCCGGTCGTCCGTTGGTCGTCCGGCGGCGGAGCGCCGACGATCCAGACGGGGATTTGGCGCTCGGTCTGCCGCTACCGCCGGCGTATGGAAAGCGGCGCGTAGCTGTGTCGCTTGATCCTGCCGGCGCACTGTCCGCCGGGCACTTTCCCACCCTACGCGCCGCGCAAGTATCGGCCCCGGTCCGTTGGCTTCCGTCGATTAAGGCTTTGTTGGTACTGGCGGCGGAGGTTCAAATTGAGCCGCTCGTGTTTGGTAGCCTTGCTTGGTCGATCCTCACGCGGCTCGACTATGTCGTCCCAACCTCCGACCTTGACCTGCTTTGGCCACTGAACGTCGGAGCGAACGCGGCCGCTCTTCTCGATGGGCTCGCCCGCATCGCGTCTACATCGCCTATGCGGGTCGACGGCGAAATCATCGATGGCGACGGTCGTGGAGTGCAATGGCAAGAATTGGCATCCGATCGATCTGAAGTGCTGGCGAAGGGACTGTTGTCGATTGCGCTAGTGGCGCCTAGCGACTTTCTTCGTTTGCGGGTCGCCGAATGAATGCGCCGCTTGCCTTCATGGATCCAGCCGCCGCCGGACTACAGATCGGCGGCGCCGCGGCGCGAGCGCTTAGCCTGGAACTCGATACCTGGCCAAAACCCGGTCTCGTCAGCCCTTTCGACTGCGGCAGCCACGACGACATGGACGCGGCCATGCTGCTCCGGAGTATCGCGGTTCTCGAGCCTTTTCTGATCAACCTTGCCGAGGCCGGCGCGGCGGAGGCGGATATGGCCACCTTACGCAGGATCGGCATTGCGGCCGAAGCCGCAATGCTGCGCGCCACCCGCGGAGTGAACACGCATCGAGGCGCGATCTTCGGGCTGGGGTTGCTCTGCGCGGCCTGTGGCGCGACCGCGAATGGCCTAGAGCCGAAGGCCGCTCGTTTGGGCAACATCGTGCGCAGCCGCTGGGGCGCGGCCATCCGCCATATGCCCGTTGATTGCACGAGCCACGGTGCAGTTGCTGTCAGACGCTACGGAGCACGTGGCGCTCGACTCGAAGCGGCTTCCGGCTTTCCTAGTGTGTATGAGGTGGGGCTACCGGCCCTCAGAGCGGGTCTTGCCCTAAGCGGCGGGGATGCAGAGGCCGCCCGGGTGCAGGCCTGCTTCGCGTTGATCGCCGTTCTTGATGACACCAACCTGTTGCATCGGGGCGGCTCCGACGGACTGGCGTTTGCGCGGCGGGAGGCCCGACACTTTCTCGAGAGCGGCGGCGTCGGGCTGGCAGGTTGGCGCGACCGGGCAGCACAAACCCATCGCGCTTTCGTGGAGCGCCATCTCAGTCCCGGCGGAGCGGCGGACGTCCTAGCTATGGCTCTGTTCGTCTGCTCGGTCGAGGGAAGGCTGCAGGTCGCGGTATGAGGCTCACCCTTTTGTGCTCGGGCCAAGGCCGTCAACACGCAGCCATGTTTGCCCTTACAGGACCAGCCTCTGAAGCCGCGCCCGTGTTCGCCGCCGCAGCAGCAGCCCTAGATGGACAGGATCCGAGAGGCCTCTTCCGCAACGGAGCCGGGGCCACCGAGGCCAATTGGGTTGCCCAAATCCTGTGCTGCACTCAGGCGTTGGCGGCTTGCGCGGTCCTCGGCGACTTGATTGAGGGGCCGCTGACGATCGCCGGCTATAGCGTCGGTGAACTTGCCGCTTGGGGTTGCGCCGGCGTTCTGTCGGTCGAGGCGACGCTCCGCCTCGCCCGTCGGCGCGCCGTCGAAATGGACCGGGCTACAGGCCCGGGCTTCGGGCTTGCGTTCGTGCGCGGGCTGCGGCGCACTTTCGTCGATGCACTTTGCGCCAGATTTGACGCCGAGGTATCAATCATCAACCCAGGTGAAGCCTATGTGCTCGGCGGAGAACGACAGAGCCTCGAAGCCCTCTGCGAACAAGCGCGCCTGGGCGGAGCAAGCCGAGTGGGGCTGCTTCCCGTCCATGTCCCGTCTCACACGTCGAGGTTGGCCCCGGCATCGGTCGAGTTCCAGGCAGCGCTCGACGCCGAGCGCCTGGGGTTCATCCGGCCGGACACAGAGCTTCTCAGTGGTATCGACGGCAGCCGTGTGACTGACCTTCACGCCGGGACCAGAAAGCTTGCTGCCCAGGTCTCAAGAACAATACTCTGGTCAGATTGCATGTCTTCCTGCATTGAGGCAGGTTCCACCGTGTTCCTCGAGCTCGGTCCAGGAAGAGGCCTTGCTGATATCATCGTCGGCGCACACCCTGAAGTTCAGGCGCGAAGCCTTGACGAGTTTCGAACGCTCGCTGGCGTGCGTTCATGGGTGAGGAAAGCATTGGAGAAGTAGAGCCGGGGGTTGCCGATCTCTTAACCCCTACTCCGCGATTGGGATAGACATGCCGAATTCCTGAATGCCCTTGAACAAACCTGCCTTTCGGCTGCTCGACGCCGGGCTTTGGTGTTAGTCTAGGAGAGTGCGTTCCGACGCGCCACCATTCGTTATCTGAGGAATGCGGCGGCGCGTCGACCGGGTGACAATCCTGGATTCTGGTGGACGCGAGATGAATCGCCCCCGGATTGGGGTAGATCAATCTTGCACTCAATTAGGCTTGGTGACCTCGAGGCCAAGCCAACCCAATTTTTAGAAGGTTACCGCTTTGCGGGCCTGAACGACCCAGAAAGTGTCAGCATCATCAACCGCGTTCTCTTCGTGTTTTGTCCTCAGGCATGGAATCAGGTTGCCCGGCAACCTTCAGGTTTCGGTCAGCAATTTATGGAGCGACACGGCCCCCCGTGTGGCACGAAGCCGACCCGCGAGCACGGGATCACGAAGACACCGGGCGACGCAGGCCATCGATTTGAGTTGCCCCTCCGGGAGCTGTTCCGGAAGCAGGAGGAGGAACACGAGATCGACGGGCCGCTCGTCGATGGCATCGAACTGGAC
Organism: Lichenifustis flavocetrariae; assembly: GCF_026130545.1. Taxonomy (GTDB): domain Bacteria; phylum Pseudomonadota; class Alphaproteobacteria; order Rhizobiales; family Beijerinckiaceae; genus Lichenihabitans; species Lichenihabitans flavocetrariae. The sequence continues at coordinate 30,063 of NZ_JAMOIM010000043.1, forward strand.
GGCCGGTTTGAGCAACGCAAAAAGCCCGAAAGGCTTCGCAATGTTGCCGATCCGTGCGTGTGGCAGGGCGATGCCGCCGCCCAGTCCCGTCGAACCCAGATCCTCGCGCTTGATGAGCGCCTTTGCGATCATCTCATAATCGAACTCCAGAAGGGCCGCCGCCCGACGAGCCAATTCCTTTAGGACGCGTCCCTTGTCGGCTTCCCGCAATTCAAACACGGCCTCAGGGCAGAGAAGATCCTTTATATCCATGGCCGGCACTCTTTATCGGTTCTTTGGAACATCCGGGACCCCCCTCCCTCATCCGCTCTCATTATTTTTGCGCCGGGGGCAGGTTCAACATCGCGAGCGGGCTGGTAGAGCTCCCGAGCACGGTCGAGGGCATTTGTCCGTTCCAGCGATGGGCGGTCTCGTAGGACACAACGACGGCATTGCCATTCACGGCCGCGCCGACTTGCTGGATGACCCTCGCTTGCGCTTCGCCGACCAAGCTTGCGGCTTGCGCGTCCCCCTCGGCCCTGAGGATCGAGGCCTCACGCTGCGAGCGCGCCTGCGCAATGGTCGCCTGCGCCTCGCCATTTGCCTGGGCGATGCGGACCGCCGCTTGCGCGTCGGCCTGCACCTTCTGCTGCTCGCCTTCGTAGCGGACCTTCACGACGGTGTTCTCAGCGCGGATGGCATCGTTCTTCGCCTGTACGGCCGCCTCCACAGAAGCTTGAAAGCTGGGACTATAGGCGATGCTGCTCAGTTGGAGATCAACGAGCTCGATGCCGAAGATGCCGCCGAGCGCTTCGCTCACCCCCTTGCGGATCTCGCCGGCAATCTGCTCGCGATTGGCCGAGATGCTCACCGTGTTCTGGGTGGAGAACACGCGGAGGACGCGGTCGGCGAGAACCGGGCGGATGTTCTCCGAGATGTCGACGTTGCCGCTACGGCCTACGCTGTAGAGGAGTTTCAGGACGGCGGCGGCAGGTATCTTGTAGGAGAGCCCGACGCCGACGTTCACGGCTTGGTTGTCGACTGTATAAACGGTCAGATTGCTGAGTTGAAACGTGTCGAGGCTCGTCTGGATCGTGTCGACAGTGTCGATGAACGGCACCTTGTAGTGCAGGCCGGGGCCGACTGGTTCGGCAGTCACGATGGTGCCGAGGCGGCGCACGCCGGCCATCTCGGTCGGCTGGACCGTGTAAAAGCTTCCGAAAGAGGCAGCGATCAGGGCGCCGACAGCGACGAGGACCGCGACTCCGCCCATCGGCACGGGGGGAAGGGTCAGTTTCGGCTTGCCCTGTTGAGGAGCGCCCCAGGGCTGCTGCTCGTTCGACGGAATGACGTTCATGGCGATAGCTTTCGTAGAGCGGCTCAGGTGTGGGTGGCAAGGTTGGCGGGGGCGGCAAGCCGGTAGCCGACGCCGGCTTCAGTCAGCAGAAGGCGCGGCTGGGCGGCATCGACCTCGATCTTCTGGCGAAGGCGGCTGACGAAGACCCGGAGATATTGAGCGTGCGCGCCGTGGGTTGGGCCCCAGACTTCGTGGAGGATGTGCTGATGGGTCAGCATGCGCCCGGCATGACGGGCGAGCAGGTGCAGCAGGTCGTATTCCCGTGGCGTGAGCTTGATAGGCTCGCCCTTGAGCGTGACGCGATGGGCGAGGGTGTCCACCCTCAGGTCGCCGGTCTCGAAGACCACGGTGGCGCCGGCCGAAGTGACCGCATGCCGAAGCGCAGTGTTGATGCGCGCGATCAATTCATCGACCCCAAACGGTTTGCTGACGTAATCATCCGCGCCGGCGTTCAGGAGCGCGACCTTCTCGGCCTCGTTGTCTCGGGCCGACAGGATGACGACGGGAACGCTGGACGTCTGGCGGATCGCGGCCAGCACGTCAGAACCATCCATGTCGGTCAGTCCGAGATCGAGGACGATTAATTCGGGTGGCGACACACGGATCTTCTCCAAGGCTTCGGCGCCCGTGAAGGCCGACGCGACGGTGAACCCCGCCGCGACAAGCGTCGGCCGGAGGAAGCGGTGAATCTGCGGCTCATCGTCAACGACGAGAATGTAACGCGACGCCGGCAAGGGCTTGCTCCTCTTCGGCAGCCGGGAATTTGGCTGCACTGGGTTCAGCGACGGGAAGGGCGATGGTGATCCGCGTGCCTCGGCCGGCCCGCGCGGGGCTCTCGGCCCGGATGGTGCCACCCATGGCCTCGACGACGCCCTTGGCGATGGCGAGACCCAGGCCGGTGCCGGCCGGACGTCCGTCGCCGGAACCGAGGCGCGTGAACTTTTCGAAGACGCGGTCGAGATCGGCCGCCGGAATGCCTCGACCCTCGTCCTCGATCGTGACGATAACACGCTCGGCCCTGGCTTCTGCCACGACGACGGTCGGTGTGCCGGGTTCGGCATACTTGTCGGCATTGTCGAGGATGTTAAAAAGAACCTGTTCGAACAGCATCGGATCGCCTCCGACCGGCAATTCCGTTGCCGGCACCCGCGTCTCCACGATCCGAGACGGGAAGGACTTCCTGCTGCGCGTGACGGCGGCCATGATCACATCGGCCGTCTCGATCCAGTCCCGACGCAATGCCAAACTACCAGATTCGACGCGCGTCATGTCGAGCAGGTTGGCAACGAAGCGGGTTAGGCGACGGGCTTCCTCCACGATGGTCAGGACGAGGTCGTCGCGGTCGGCCTGCTCCATCCGGCCGCCGTATTCACGCAGGCTCGTAGCGGATCCGAGGATCGAGGATAGCGGTGTGCGCAGGTCGTGGCTGATGGAGGACAGCAGGGTCGTCTGCAATCGCTCCCGCTCGGCGAGCGCCTCGCCTCGCCGCGCGTCGACGACCAGAATGGCCCGTTCGATCGCCAATGCGCCCTGATCGAGCAGAGCCGCGAACGCCCGCTCCTCCTCGGCCGATAACGGCTTGCCCCGATCGGACGGAGAAATGCCGATCGTGCCGATCGTACCGGATGATGTGCGGATCGGATGGAATTGGTAGAAAGCATTGGGGAGGGTGCCGGTGCGCCAGCCCGCGACCTCCGTCCGGCTGAACGCCCAGCGCGCGGCCGCCCACTCGCTTGGCTGAAGGGTGTCCTCGGGCGGAAATGCCGCCTTGATGGTCAGTTCGCCGGCCTCCGGTCCGTCGCTCTCGCACAGCAGCATGACGACCTGGCCTCGAATGGCGCCGGCGGTCTGACGGGCCAGGACCCACAGAACATCCTCCATGCTCACCGTGGCCGACAGCTTGCGGGAGACGTCGTAGAGCGACTGCATGGTTTTCATGCGCGCACGAGCGGCATTCGCCTGATCGCGCACCCGTCCGGCGAGCCCGCCCGTGACCATGCCGACGAGCAGGAAGATGATGAGCGTGAAGAATTCGTACGGCGTCGCGATCGAAAAGCTGAAGATCGGAGGGATGAAAAAGAAGTTGTAGGCCAGGAACGACAGGATGGCGGCTGCTATGGCCGGCCACTGGCCCACCGTGACGGCGCAGCCGAGCACGGCTGCGAGGAAGATCATCGAGAGGTTCGGCAGCGACAGATAGCGCGAGGCAAGCATGCCAACCAGGACGGCCGCGCCGACCGAGCCCAGCGCCGCTGTCAGCCCGATCGCCAGCGTGTTCCGGGCGGGCCACAACCGTCGCCTTGCAACCTTAGCGGTTCTCTCACCGACCACGACGTGCACCGCGATGTCGGACGCGCGCCGCAGCAGCATGCCGGACAGCGATCGGCCTCTCACGCGCGCCCAGAAGGTTGGGCTCGATCGACCGATCACGATCTGGGTTATGTTCTCCCGCCGGGCGAAGCGAAGGATCTCGTCCGGGAGATCGGGACCCGAGAGGCGGGCTGTGTCCGCTCCCAAGCGCTCGGCAAGCCGCATCGCTTCGTCGATCCGACCGAGCGCAACGGCGTCCGTCATTTCGAAATCGGATCTTTCCAGAGTGACGGCGACCCACGCCGCATTCAGGCCGTTGGCGAGCCGGCTGGCAGCGCGGACGACCCGCTCGGATGAGGGGTCGGACCCCACGCAGACCAGGATGCGTTCCGCGGTCGGCCATGCGCCTTCAATCGCGTTGCGGCGCAGGTGATCCACCATCTGGTGGTCGACGCTTTCTGCCGTGCGGCGGAGGGCGAGTTCGCGTAGCGCCGTAAGGTTGCCGGGCTTGAAGAAGCCGCCGGCAGCGCGCTTGGCGTTCTCCGGCAGGTAGATCCGTCCCTCGCTCAGCCGCGTGATGAGCTCGGCCGGAGTAATGTCGACGACCACCACCTCGTCGGCCTTGTCGATGACCGTGTCTGGCACCGTCTCCCGGACCAGCACGCCGGTGATGCGAGACACGACATCGGACAGGCTCTCGAGATGCTGGATATTGACCGCTGTCCAGACATCGATACCGGCGGCCAGAAGCTCCTCGACGTCGAGGTACCGTTTGGGATGCCGACATTCCTCAGCGTTGGTATGCGCGAGTTCGTCGACGATCAGCAGGGCCGGACGCCGCGCCAGGGCGGCGTCAAGATCGAACTCGCTGAGCTGCGTTCCTTTGTAGGCGACGCTCTGGCGGGGCAGAACTTCGAGCCCGTCCAATACGGCCTCGGTCTCGACTCTGCCATGGGTTTCGACGACGCCGACCACGACGTCGAAACGAGCGGCTTGGAGGCGGCGGGCGCCTGACAGCATGGCGTAGGTCTTCCCAACGCCGGGTGCCGCGCCGAGGAACACCTTGAGGCGGCCCCGACCCTCCTGGCGCGCGGCAGCCAGCAGGGAATCGGGGTTTGGCCGCGTGTGGCTTGCGGGCGTCATGATGCTCGCCAGGTTGTGAGCGGGCTAGGCCTAGGGGAGAGGGCGAAAGCGACCGTTCATTGTGCGGCTGGAGCCGCCGCTGCATTGGCGTTGTCTGCTGGCTTAGTGGTGGAAGACGCCGCTGGAGCCGCCGCCGCGGGCGTCGGGTCGAGGTCTTCGAGGGCGACGTTCAGCTGGAGGACCTGGACCCGACTATTGCCGAAGAGGGCGGAACCGACGGTATTGTTCGCGACGAGGGCCTGGATCTTGGCCGCGTCCAGCTTCCGGGCCGACGCGACGCGGCCGATTTGCATCGCCGCATAGGCCGGGGAGATATCCGGATCGAGCCCCGAGGCCGATGTGGTCACGGCATCCGCCGCGACGGACTTGGCCGGACTGCCGCCGAGAGCCGCCACGGAGGCCTTCACCCGATCGACCAGCTTCTGAGAGGTCGGACCGAGGTTGGAACCAGAGGAGTTCGCGGCATTGTAGGGCGCGTCCACCGTCTTGGTCGCGTCCTTCGGGTCGGGGGCGCTGGTGGCGGATGGGCGTCCCTGGAAGAACCGATCGGTGGCGAAGTTCTCGCCGATCAGCGCGGAGCCGACCACTGTACCGTTGCGGGTGATCATGCTGCCATCTGCAGGTCCCTTCATCGCGACCTGGGCGATGCCGGTGATGGCGAGAGGATAGGCGATCCCGGTGAGGGCTGTGAACAGCACGATCATCGCGATCGCGGGGCGAAGCTGGGAGAGCATGGAGCGACCTCAGGCCAGATGCAGCGTTGAGACGGCAAGATCGATGATCTTGATGCCGATGAATGGGACGACGATGCCGCCGAGCCCGTAGAGGAGGAGGTTGCGTCGCAGCAGCGCAGCCGCGCCGATCGGTTTGTAGGGCACGCCTTTCAGCGCGAGCGGGATCAGTGCGATGATGATCAGCGCATTGAAGATCACGGCCGAGAGGATGGCCGAACGCGGCGAGTGAAGCCCCATGACGTTGAGCGCGCCAAGCTCGGGATAGGTGGCGAGGAACAGGGCTGGAATGATCGCGAAGTATTTTGCGACGTCGTTGGCGATCGAGAAGGTCGTCAGCGAGCCGCGCGTCATCAGCAGTTGCTTGCCGATACCGACCACCTCGATGAGCTTGGTTGGATCGCTGTCCAGATCGACCATGTTTCCGGCCTCGCGCGCCGCTTGGGTGCCGGTCTGCATGGCGACTCCCACGTCGGCCTGAGCCAGCGCCGGCGCGTCGTTGGTGCCATCGCCGCACATGGCGATGAGGCGTCCACCCTGCTGCTCCTTACGGATATAGGCCAGCTTGTCTTCGGGAGTTGCCTTGGCGAGGAAGTCATCCACGCCCGCCTCGGACGCGATGGCGGCCGCCGTTACCGGGTTGTCGCCTGTCACCATGACGGTCTTGATGCCCATGGCGCGCAGGGCGGCGAAGCGCTCCTTGATGTCGGGCTTCACCGTGTCCTTGAGGTGGACGACGCCGAGCAGGCGCTGGTTCTCGGCGACCGCCAGCGGCGTGCCACCCGTGCGGGCGATCTTGTCAACCGCGGCGCGGAAGTCGGGGGGGCCCCCGCCGTCCCCCAAACCCACGCTGGCCAGCACTGAATCCACCGCGCCCTTGCGAAGCGAGCGGCCTTTCAGGTCGATGCCGGACATGCGAGTCTGAGCCGTGAAGGGCACGATGGTCGCGCCCGCTTGGGACAGATCCATTTCGGTCAGGCCGTAGCGGCTCTTGGCGAGCGCCACGATGGAACGACCTTCCGGCGTCTCGTCGGCGAGGCTCGACAACAGCACGGCTTCGGCCAGCGCCTGCTCGGGCACGCCGCTCACGGCAATGAATTCGCTCGGCATGCGATTGCCGAACGTGATCGTGCCGGTCTTGTCGAGCAGCAACGTGTCGACGTCGCCGGCCGCCTCGACGGCACGGCCCGATGTCGCCACCACGTTGAAGCGGATCAGGCGGTCCATGCCGGCGATGCCGATGGCCGACAACAGGCCACCGATGGTGGTCGGGATCAGACAGACCAGCAGCGCCACAAGCACGGTCACCGAAAGCGTGGCACCCGAGTAGAGCGCAACCGGCCACAGCGAAACGCAAACGATCAGGAAGATGATCGTAAGCCCCGAGAGCAGGATCGACAGGGCGAGTTCGTTCGGCGTCTTCTGCCGTTCTGCGCCCTCGACCAGAGCGATCATGCGATCGAGGAAGGTCGAGCCGGCCGCGGCGGTGACCCGCACCTTGATGCCGTCGGACAGCACCATGGTGCCGCCGGTGACAGCCGAGCGATCGCCGCCCGACTCTCGGATCACTGGCGCGGACTCACCGGTGATCGCGGATTCGTTGACCGAGGCGATGCCGGCCACGACCTCTCCGTCGGAAGGGATCAAATCGCCGGGCTCGACCAGGACGATGTCGCCGACCTTGAGGTCGAGGGCATTGACCTCCTCGAAGGCCCCGTCGAGGTGCTTGTGGTCAACGAGACGCTTGGCCCGCGTGTCGCTGCGGGTCCTGCGCATGGCATCTGCCTGCGCCTTGCCGCGCCCTTCCGCGACGGCTTCGGCGAAGTTGGCGAACAGCACCGTGAACCAGAGCCATGCCGCGATTTGGCCCGAGAACAGCGCTTCGCCGTTACCGGTGATGAGGTCGCGTAAGAACAGGATCGTGACGCCCAGTGAGACCACCTCGGTGACGAAGATGACCGGGTTCTTGGCGAGGGTTCTTGGATTGAGCTTGCGGAAAGCCTCGATCGCGGCTCGGCGCGCGATGGCCGGGTCGAACAGGCTTGTGGCTGAACGGGATGCCATGAAGGACGCTTTCAGTAGGCTTTGCCGGCCAGCATCGCGAAATGCTCGACGATCGGACCAAGAGCGAGGACGGGGAAATACTGGAGCAGGTAGAGGATCACGATGATGCCGAGCAGCAGGCCCACGAAAAGCGGGCCGTCGGTCGGAAAGGTGCCGACCGAAGCGGGCGCCTTCCGCTTAACGGCCACCGATCCCGCCAAGGCCAGGACCGGCACGACGTAGGCGAAGCGGCCGAAGAACATCGCGAGGCCGAGGGTCGTGTTGTACCAGAGCGTATTTCCGGTGAGACCGCCGAAAGCCGAGCCGTTATTGGCGGTGGTCGACGCGAAGGCGTAGAGGATCTCACTCAATCCGTGCGGGCCACTGTTGTTCAGGCTGTCCAGCCCCGTCTTCAGCATCACCGACACGCCGGTAAAGCCGAGCACCAGCAGCGGGTAGATCAGGATCGCGAGCATCGCGAGCTTCATCTCGCGGGTCTCGATCTTCTTGCCGAGATATTCCGGCGTGCGGCCCACCATTAGCCCGGCCACGAACACTGTGATCACGGCGAGCACCAGGATGCCGTAGATGCCGGCACCGACGCCGCCCGGCGTGATGCAGCCCATGAGCATGTTGAACAGCGGCACCAGCCCCCCAAGCGGGGTAAAACTGTCGTGCATGGCGACGACAGAGCCTGTGCTGGTCCCCGTCGTGCCGACGCTGAACAAGGCTGTCAGAGCCTGACCGAAACGCAGCTCCTTGCCTTCGAGGTTGCCGGCCGCGCCATCCACGCCAAGCGCCGTGAGGATCGGATTTCCGAAGGTCTCCGCGGCGTAGAGGACGGTGACGCCGAGAATGAGCACAATGCCCATCGTGGCGAGAAGGGAACGCCCCTCTCTCCAGTTCCCGACCAGACGACCGAAGGCGATGACGGATGCCACCGGGACGAGCAGCAAGCTGAACGCCTCCAACATCACGACCCAGGCGCTCGGACCTTCGAAAGGATGAGCCGAGTTCGCGTTGAAGAACCCACCGCCGTTGGTTCCGAGTTCCTTGATCGCTTCCTGGCTGGCCACGGGCCCGACCGAAATCACCTGCTTGGCGCCTTCGAGGGTCGTGGCCTCCACGGAGGCCAGCAGCGTCTGGGGAATACCGCCTGCCACCATGACCAGCGCAAGCACGATCGACAGGGGAAGCAGCAAATAGAGAACGCCCCGCGTGAGATCGACCCAGAAGTTACCGATCGTCTTGGCTTCCGAGCGGGTGAAGGCACGGATCAGCGCGAACGCCATGGCAAGGCCGGTCGCGGCCGATACGAAGTTGTGGACGGTGAGACCGGCCATCTGGGTCAGATGGCTCATCGTGGTCTCGCCGCCGTAGTTCTGCCAGTTCGTGTTGGTGATGAAGCTGACGGCGGAATTGAAGGCGAGGGCGGGATCGACGCCGTCAAAGCCCTGCGGATTGAGCGGCAGATAACCTTGCAGGCGTTGCAGCGCGTAGAGGCTGAACAGGCCGGCGGCGCTGAAAGCCAGCATGGCCAGCGTGTAGCTGCGCCAGCCTTGCTCGCGCTTCGCATCCACGCCTGACAAGGCATAGAAGACCCTCTCGACGGGCGCGATCACCGGAGTCATGAACGTCCGCTCGCCCGACATGACCTTGGCGATGTAGCGCCCAAGCGGAATGGCCGCGGCCACGACCGCGACGAGCACCAATAGAATCTGCAGCCAACCTAATACGGTCATGGCATCACCTTCGCGAACCGTCGCCGGTCTCGCGTCCTTCAGAAGCGTTCGGGGTGGATCAGCGTGTAAAGGAGGTAGAGGCCGAGCGCGGCGGCCACGACCAGTCCTGCGAAAGGTTCGAGCATGGCGGCCTCACATCCGGTCGCAGGCGGAGGCGTAGGCGACCGTCGTTCCGAAAAGGGCGATGCCAAGGACGATGAAGACAAGATCGAGCATGAGCGTGGTCCGAGCGGCCCGAGCGGGCGAAGCTGGTTTATCGCTCGAAATCGCGTGAACGTTCGATACGCAATGCGGCGCTCCGATGTAAACAATGCATAAAGAAAAGCGTGAGCCCACCAAAGCGACTGCAATCGGAAACTGATGAACTTCCGATTTCTTGGTTTTGTTATGAATTGTCTATGCGGCAGGTCGTTCTCACGTCTCGATTGGTAACGCCGAAGCGATGCATAGTCAGCGAACGCCACGGCGGCGCTGGATTACCTCGATGTTGCGACTTGCATGCGAACCTGCTGAGGCCAAGACCACGCGCGCCGAGCCGCGCTTCGTGGTCGGTCAGGACGCCAGCGGCTGCTGGCTGGCAATCGAGACCCGCAACCTTGGCGGCGGCATCTTCAAGAGCCGAGAGGACGCGCTTCACTTCGTCGACTTCGAGACGGGGCATCGCCCGGGTTCCATCGAACTGTCAACCGAGCCGTTGAAACTCATGTTCTGAGGAACCGGTATGTCCGACCTCGACGTCTTCCGGCGGGATTTTTCGGGGATTTTGACCGGGTGTGCCAACGCCCGCCGGGCGTCGCTATGCGGCGGCAGTGGGAGCGGCGAGGATCTCAAGATCATGGCGCTCTTCGAGCGGCTCGCTCGGGAAGCGGAGACCATCGATCCGGCCGTGTTCGCAGGCTTGCGCGCCGTGACTGAACAGGGTCTCGCCACGCGGCACTTCATCCCCCGACGCGAAGCGCTGCTGGCGCAGGTCGGCGTTCTCTACTGGCCGAAGGATGTCGTGGACCTCGTCCGATGGATCGCCGTTCAATCCTCGGAAGACCTCGACCTTTGTCGAAAGCCGGTCCCGATCCTGTCACCGGCGACACAACCTCGCCGGCACGCCGGCTTGGATCCCGCCAGAAGACGCCGTGACATTTCCTACGGCCGGGCAAATGACTTCTACGCAGGGTTCGGCATCGTTGCCCTGCTGCTGTCGCTCTGGAACGTAACGCTTGCGTTCGGACAAATGCACGATCGCGCCTTCGTGGCCGGGCACGCGACCGTGCCGGCGACCATCGTCTCCATCGAGCCCACGAGCGTCGGCAAAAGCAGCGGCTTGGCCCGCGACGTCGTTCTCACCTTCCAGCAGCCCCATGGCGAGATCTGCCGCGTGGTGTGGCACGCCGCCTTGCCGTCGTTCGAAGGGGCGCCGGGAGCATCACTGCCGGTGGTGCCCCGATCCTCGGCTTGCGAGGTGCCAATAATCCCCTCCCGTATCGGCGATCCCATGCAGACGTTCACCCTCGCGGCGGTGCTGATGGCGGGCGGCTTGGTGTCCCTGCATATGTGGGGTTGGCTGTTGCGGCATCCGCCGCGACCGTTTTTTCAGTCGTTGTGGCTGCCTCCTGAAAGTCGACGCCATGATCCCGCTTAGGAAGCGTCGATAAATTTCTGAATCGCGACGAGGATTTTTGAGGGATTCCCTGCTGCGTCTTTACTTTGTAGATGGGGGCTGTGATCGATGTTGCC
>NZ_JAMOIM010000044.1 GCF_026130545.1 Lichenifustis flavocetrariae
GCCTCGGCGTGGAAGTCGACGCTGTCGACTAGGGTCCCGTCGACGTCGAAGATCACGGCGGAGGCGTCGAGGATGGGCGGATGAGACTGTGTCATGCAGGCCAACGCACCGCCACGTCCGAAAGGTCACGGTCCGGTGAGAACCGTGTCGAGTGGTAGCAAGCCGATACGGCCCAAGGCTTCTACTTAGGGGGCGTGCCGGTGCGTGACACCCGCTGGAGCATTCGGGAGAGTTGGTCGGCCGAGTACGGCTTGTGCAGCAGCTCGAACCCGTGCGGTCCCTCCTGCGCCAACACGTGACTGTAGCCGCTGGTGAGGAGGATAGGCAGCTTCGGATACCGATCGCGCAGGACCTTGGCTAGTTCCACGCCTCCCATGCCGGGCATGACGACGTCCGAGAAAACGACGTCGAACCCGGCGCCCTCGCGGCCGATCACATCGAGGGCTTCCTCGCCCGTCCCGACCCAGGTCGTCACGTAGCCTAGGTCCTGGAGGATCTGCGTCGAGAACCGTCCGACCTCCACGTTGTCCTCGACAACCAGCACCCGCCTGCCGCCACCGTCCGGGGAGGGAGCGAGGTCACGCGAACCGATCGTGTCGATGACTTCGATTGGCGGAGTGACTTCTGGCAGGTACAGCGTGAAGGTCGCCCCTTGTCCCGGTGCGCTCTCAACCGCGACGTCGCCGCCGGATTGCTTAGTGAAACCGAACACCTGGGACAGGTCGAGTCCGGTTCCCTTTCCGACCTTCTTGGTCGTGAAGAACGGCTCGAAGATGCGGGCCAGGTCCTCGCCGCGAATTCCCGGGCCCGTGTCCGCCAGCGAGATCGTGACGAATGACCCCTTCGCACCGGCGTGCCCGCGAATGGGCGGCATGGGCCCGCCGCCATCGACCCGCAGGGTGACGGTTCCCTCGCCATCCATGGCGTCGCGGGCGTTCACGGCCAGGTTGACCAGCGCCGTCTCGAACTGGCTGACGTCGGCCCGGACGTAACAAGGTCGCCCAACAGTTTCGATCAGGATGAGGATGCGCGCGCCAGTGACGTTGTCGAGAAGGTCGGCGATGGAGCGCAGTCGCGCGCCGACCTCGAACACCTCGGGGGTCAGCGCCTGGCGTCGGGCGAAGGCGAGGAGTTGCCCCGTCAGCTTGGCGGCACGGTCCACGGTGTCGGAGACGGCATCGACGTAGCGGCGGCGCCGCTCTTCGGCCAAGCCGGGCCGGCGCAGCAGGTCCACGGACGACCGAATGATGGTGAGCAGATTGTTGAAGTCGTGCGCCACGCCGCCGGTGAGTTGGCCGACCGCTTCCATTTTCTGGGCCTGCCGAACGGTCTCCTGTGCCTCCGCCAAATCCGCCTGCTTGCGGAGGCGTTCGGTCACGTCGGTAGCGAACTGGTAGCAGCCAACCCGTTCGCCGTGCTCGTTCCGGAGCGTCCGGAACTTGACCTCGTAATAGGGGCGAACGCGATCCGGATCGCCGAACTCCTCGATGAAGGTGATCTCTTCGCCGGCAAGCCCGCGCTCCCAGCCGACCCTGACCTGTTCCCGATGCTCGGGCTGGTCGGCAAGGAGGTCGAGCATGTTGTCGCCGACGACCGGGAGCACTCCGTAGATGCGTTGGAATTCATCGGCGTTGGCCTTGTTGATGGCGAGGATCTTGTAGTCGAGGTCGATGACCATGATCATGACGTCCGTCGCCTGGACCACGTTGGCCAGCAGGTCGCGTTCCGCCGTACGTTCCTCGACGCTGCGCTCCAGCCTGGCGTTCAGATCGCGCATTCGGCCTTCGGCGACGACGCGGTCATGGATATCGACGGACGTTCCGAACCAACGGGTCACCTCGCCGAATTGCACGTCCCGGTAGGGTTCCGCGCGGGCCAGGAACCACCGGTATTCGCCCGTGGCGGAACGTATGCGGTTCTCGACGGCGAAGACCCCGCCCGTTCGCCGCGCCTGGTCGAAGGCGTCCATGGTGGCGGCGGCGTCTTCGGGGTGGACGAGGTCTTTCGCGACCTCCGCCGCGGTGACCGGCTCGAATGCCACGCCAGTGTACGATGTCCACTGGCGATTGAAGAATTCGACTCGTCCTTCAGGGTCGGTGATCCAGATCATCTGCGGAACCGAGTCCGCCATGACCCGGAAACGCGCCTCGCTCTCCCGCAAGGCCGCCTCGGCGAGCGTCCTGTCGGTGACGTCCGCGCCCTCGACGAAGATGCCCGTGACCTCGCCCGCCGCCGTCTTGATCGGCTGGTACACGAAGTCGACATAGTGATCCACCACCGGGCCGCCCGGCTCCGCAACGATGGCGATCTTCGCCCCTCTGGCCGCGAACGGCTCGCCGCTTCGGTAGACCTGATCCAGGAGGTCGATATACCCTTGTCCAGCCGCTTCCGGGAGCGCCTCAGCCACCGACAGGCCAACGACTTCGCGCCCGCCGATCAGCTTCGTATATCCGGGGTTGACGCGCTCGAACGTGTGGTTCGGTTCCCGCAGGAGCGCCATGAATGTCGGTGCCTGCTCGAACATCTGACTGAGCCGATGTTCGCTGTCGCGCAGCTTCGCCTCGGCAGTCACGCGCGCCGTCGTCTCGACAACCGTGACGAGCACGCCCGCGACCTTGCCCTCATCCTCCCGCAGGGGGCTGTACGACAGCGTGAAGTAGGCGTCCTCGATACGCCCGTTCCGGCGAATGGGGTAAAGCGCGTCCTCGAAATTCAGCGCCTCACCCGCTAGAACGCGGGCGTAGATCGGCTCGTTGATGTGGGCGACTTCGGGCCAGCATTGCAGGGTCGGCTGCCCCAGGCCGGCGGGATGGCGGTGCCCCATCAACTCGCGATAGCCGTCGTTGTAGATTTGGATCAGGTCCGGACCCCAAAGGGCGATCGCGGGAAAGCCGCCCGACACCATCATGCCGAGTATGGCGGTGAGGCCTTTCGGCCAGCCCTCTACCGCTCCGAGCGACGTCGTCGCCCAGGGGTGGGAGCGGATGAGCGATACCATCTCACTCGGGCCGGAAAGCCACCCTAACTCCGGTCTGCCCTGGATCATGCGATTGACAACTCAACTGCGTCGAATGCTCTGCTGGACGTGACGCGTTCCATATCGGATCGCTCTCCCGGGCGCGTGGCATCGGCACTACCAAGCGACAGGGCGTTCCAGTTAAATGTGAGCGTGGAGGCGTCGAGGGGCCGTGAGTTGTTTCCGGTCATCCAGTCCAACGCCCTCCCGGCGCCGAAAGGTCGACTCATTCGACTGCTTCACACGCGGCCTTCTTCCACGCCGCAGCGAACCTAGATCGTGGTGGGGAACGAGATCGCCACCCTCACCCCCGCATCGGTGTCGATGTCCAGTTGGCCATTGATCTGCTGCACGAGAGATTTCACCAGGCCAAAGCCAAGCGAGCCCTCCCTGACAGTTTCCATCCCGGCACCGTCGTCCTGGACGACGATCTCCGCCACCCCCGGACCCTTGCGCTGGGCATAGGTCACGATCGTGCCCGACGCGGGTGCCGGGAACGCATACTTCACCGCGTTGAGGACGAGTTCGGTGAGCACGATGCCGAGGGGAACCGCCGTGTCGGCCTCGACGAGAAGACCGTCTTCCGCATGCGTCTCCAGCCGTATGCGACCATCGTCCTCCATGATCAACTTCAGGGACTCGCAAAGGTCACGCACGTAGGTCGCAAGATCGACGTGTTGGGCGTGCTCGGACTTGCTGAGCAGGTCGTGAACCCGGGCCATCGCGTTGAGGCGGTCCTGGGTGGCATCGAACAGCGCCCTGACGTCCTTGTCGGGCTGCCGACGTCCCTGGAGCGCCACAAGGGAGGCGGCGATCGCGAGGCTGTTCTTCGCCCGATGGTTGACCTCAACCATGAGCATCTCTCGCTCGGCCGCGAGCTTGGTCAGGCGTTCGTTGGCCGCCTCAAGCTCCCGGGTGCGCTCGGCGACACGCGCTTCCAGGCTCGCCGTCAAGGCCCGAAGATCCGTCTCCGCGTCATGCCGCCGGGTGACGTCCAGGTAGGACAGGAAATGTTGGCTAACCGTACCTTGTCCATCGTGGAGGGGGCTTGCGAACAGCATGGCCCAGAACGGCGAGCCATCCTTTCGGTACTGTACGATCTCCAATGTCTCGTCGCGATCCTGGGCGATTGCGGCCTTGTACTGTCGGATGGCCTCGGGATCGGTCTTCGCCCCGTTCATGAAGTGGGGATCTTGGCCGATGAGTTCCTCCACCGTGTAACCCGACAGCTTGGTGAACGCGGCGTTGGCGAACACGATCGGGTTTCCGGGGAGCCGGGCGTCGGTCACCATCATCGGCATTCGGGTCACCCGGACGGCCTCGACGAAGAAGCCACCCTCCGCACGAACGGACTCGATGTGACGCTCGGAAGCCGTACGCTCCGGTGTGTCCGCTATGCTTTCCTGGTACTCGTTCATGTCCCATCCATGAGGCCGCACGCGGACCCCTGTTGTCAGCTCTCCTGAGCAGGCCCCGGACGCTAGCATGCGAAGTTTGCCTTGGCTGCAAGAGCCATGACAAGCGAAGACGTGCGACGCCCTTGTGAAATGGAAGGCCGATTGATTGCAGGTTTGACGGAGCCTTTCCGTCCTGGGCTGCCCCGGCAACGGGCTGTCCTCCGAAACACGGCTCGCGGCAGGTCCAGCTTACGGATGGTGTCGCAGCGCTGACCGATACGATCATGGTCTATCAAGTCGCACACCACGCGGAACGCTCACGGGCTCTAACCGGCGGCTTGCGCGGGACGTCATCGCGACGTAGCTCGATGGCGATGGCTGCTACGCGGTCTTCCGCATCGTGCTGGAAGCGCGCGACCTCGACGCGCACCTGGTCCATCAGGGTCTTGCCCCGCCCCGAATCGATGCTGGCCGCCCCGGCCGCCGGGCCCTGCTGACGATAGGTGGAGATCGTGTCGGCCGCCTCTTTCAGGCGATCGGCGACGATGCCGGAGAGCTTGTCGGCGTCCGGGCCGACCAACGCCGCGACCTTGGCCCTGTCCGGCGGCACGGCGGCGACGCCCGAACCGTAAGGTTCCAGGTAGTTTTCGCGCCCCGTGATGACGAAGCCCCGTTCTCCCGTCTCGACGTCCTTCAGGGCAGACAGGAGGCGTTCCGTGGTGACGATCAGCGACCGGTCGTGTTCGAGCGCTTGCCGATGGCCTTGGTCGCGCAGGTAGGCCCATACCGCGACGGCCAGGGACGCCACCAGAATGGAGCCCGTCAGCCAGGGTGCCCAACGCAGCAGGCGGCCGTTGTCGTTCATCGTTGTTCCCGCAAGCCACGAATTGCACCAGGCCCGCCAACCGCAAACTCAACGACCGTTCGGGCGATGTCGCCGGGCGCGGCGCGAAACACGTTGAGCATGCCCGTCATGCCGCCGCTTTGAAACGAATCACCGCAGCCCTCGGCGACGCATTCCTTCCTCGAACACGGGCCGGCAGGTTGCCGTCAGGCTGGCTCGATTGGCCTTCATGCAAGTCAGTATCTTGTCCTCGTCTTCCCCGGCATTGCCGCAGAGGCTGGTGACGTCGGGACCGCACGCGGCCTGCTCCGCATCCGTCACCTGATGCTTTTTCGCGGCGGCCTGCGCGGGGGAATGAAACGAAAGCAGCAGGCAGGCCCCGATCGCGGCGATCGGAATGTTCTTCGTCATCGATGGTTTCCGGGTTTTGCGTGGGAACGGAACGTCGAGCGCCGACCCCATTCGTCTTGGTCGATCGAAGCACGTCCGTCCCACATCGGATACGACGTCCACGAAGAGAAGGTTGCAGGCGCCGCGAACCGTCACCCTCCGAGCCTGGCCCTGCTGGTCCTCAGGACGACCGTGACGCCCTCGGAAAACCATTCGAAGACGATGGTGCCGCCGAGTTGGCCCACCACGGCATTGATCATTAGCCGGCTGCCGAAGCCGGCTTGCTCGTTCGGAGGCGACACTTCGGGGCCGCCCCGTTCCCTCCAGGTAACCACCGCCCCGTGGTCGTCGCCGACGCAGGAAACGTCGAGCGTCCCGGTCGCGGTCGAAAGGGATCCGTACTTGATCGAGTTCGTCGCCAGTTCGTGGACGACGAGGGCCAGCGTCGTGGCCGAGGCTTCGCCGACGAGCAACTCCGGTACGTCGATACGGACGCGCTCCCCGTCGAGCCCGCCGCCGGCATAGGGGGCCAGCAGCACCGCGAGCAGGTCGCCGAGTTGGGCGGCCCTTTTCGGATCGCCCAGGACCGGCCGGACGAAATCGTGGGCGCGGTTGAGGGCGGCCAGCCTCAGCCTGAGATCCTTCGAAATCTCCTTCGTCGTCGACGTCGAGCGTTCGGAGATCACGGTCAGGGCGGACGCGATCGTGAACAGGTTCTTGACCCGGTGCCCCATCTCGCCCGCGATCATCTCGCGCGCCTCCTCCGCCATCTTGCGCTCGGTGACGTCGAGGAAGACCCCGAACATGAGGCGACCGACGATACCCTGCTCGTCTCCCCGGCCGGGCAGAGACCCAACAAACCTTGTTCCCCAGGATGCGGAAGTCGACCTCGTAGGCGCCCAGCACTTCGCTCGTCGACGCGAACGCGGCCGAATCCAGTC
Source organism: Lichenifustis flavocetrariae (assembly GCF_026130545.1). Taxonomy (GTDB): domain Bacteria; phylum Pseudomonadota; class Alphaproteobacteria; order Rhizobiales; family Beijerinckiaceae; genus Lichenihabitans; species Lichenihabitans flavocetrariae. Next base: position 6,589 of record NZ_JAMOIM010000044.1, read on the forward strand.
GGGATCCTCGGGATGGATGTGGGCGGACAGGTCTCGGAACGTGACCGGCCCAACCGGACCTCCCACGAGTCGTGCGCGCGCTCGTCCATGAAGATCGCGTCGGTATCGACGTTCCAGGACCAGAGCGCGAAACCCACCGCATCCGTGGCGATCCGCAGGCGTTTGGCGTCCTACACCGCCGGCCATGTTTTCGTCTGCGGCGCCTCGCCCTCTCTACGGATCAGCAACATCGAAAGCGCATCGCCCAGCGTGGAACGCTTATAAGGCTTTCGCAGCATCGGAAAGGCAAGGTAGGCATCCTCGACGCCCTTCCGCCCGTAGCCGGTCGAGAAGACGAACGGCACGCCCTGTGTCGCCAGCGCGTCGGCCACGGGGTAGCTCTTCTCGCCGTTCAGGTTGACGTCGAGGATGGCCGCGTCAAAATCCTCGGCGCCGATGATCGCGAGCGCCTGATCGACGCGCGGCTGGGCCGACGACCGCGCAGCCCAGTTGGCCAAGCATGTCCTCCAGCATCCATGACACCATCACCTCGTCCTCGACGACGAGGATGCGCAGGCCATCCAGCCCGTTCGCCGCGCTCACCCGCCCGTCCCTTCGGAAGCGGGCATCACGATCTCGCAGACGACCCCGGTCGGTTCGAAGCCAAGGCGCACGTCGGCGTTCAGGTCCTGGGCCAGGCCTCCCTCGATCAGCCGCCTGCCGAACCCCTTGGACAACGGTGGGGACACCGGAGGCCCGCCGCTCTCGCGCCAACGCAACCGGATGCGATCGCCCTTTGGAGCTTCTTCGAGCAACCAGGAGACATCGACCTTACCTCCAAAAGGGGTCGACAGCGCGCCGTGTGAGACGGCGTTGCTGGCCAGCTCATGGAAGGCCAGCGTAAGGGTCAACGCCTCCTTCGGATGGAGGGGAACCTCGCCGCCCTCGATCGAGACGCGTTCGAGAAGGCCCAAGGGCTCCAGCGTCTGTTCGAGGACCTCGCTCAGGCCGACCTCGTCCCAGTTCTCCGCGCCGAGCAGGCAGTGGGTCTTCGAAAGCGCCAGGATGCGCCCCTCGAATGCGTCGATGGCCTGCTCGTCCGCCATGCCGCGCAAGGTCTGTCCGGCGATGGCCAGGACCGTGGCGAGCGTGTTCTGCGTGCGATGGGTGAGTTCGTCGAGGAGCGACCGCAGGCGTTCGTGTTCCTGCTCGCGCCTGGTGATGTCCACGAAGGAGGCGAAGTGCTGGACCACGGTGCCGCTGTCGTCCCGGACCGGGCTGATGAAGATGGAAACCCAGACCGTGCCGCCGTCCTTGCGATTGAAGCGGACCGGCGTATCCAGGCCTCGTCCGCCCTCGAAGGCCGTTTGGATTTCCGCCAGCGCCTCGGGGTCGGTGCCGCTTTGGAACAGGAAGTCGAATTTTTGGCCGAGCACCTCCTGTTCGCCGTAGCCCGTCAGGTCGAGGAAGGCCTGGTTGACGAAGACGATCGGCTTGCCCGGCGCCTGGGCGTCGCAGAACACCATCGGCATCCGTGTCGTCTCGGCGGCGACGACGAACGGCCCGAGATCGTCACGGAAACCTTCGATTTCGGATTCCGCGTGCTTCTGCTCGCCTGATTTACCGGGCTGGTGAGACATGGCCGTCGCTCCCCTCGCGTTCGGACGGGGAACGGACACCGTCGATGGGCTCCTCCCTGTCCAGGAGCCGCAACGCGGCGCGGACGACCTCGCTCGCCGTGCGGTAGCGGCCGGCGGCGATGCGCGCCGCGACGGAGCGCTCCAGCTCGGGCGTCATGGACACGTTCATGGTCTTGCGCGTCGGCATCGATTAGCCCCGTCGAGGATCAAAAAGACCTGTGCCAACTACTGTTACAAGGCAGGTTTCCCGAATAAAGCGCAAATATCTGGATACTCGAAACGCGTTTTTGCATTCGGAACGTGAATGCCCGTCGTCGGTTCAGCCGCTTCGGCAAGTGCCGCGATGGGGGAGTCCGCGGTGCTCCCACGCGGATCAGCACCGCCGTGCGGAGAAGCCTTTCCATGGAATTCGGACGTTCGCCCTCGTCCGATCGTTTTGATCCGGCCGTGCGGTCGCGATACTTTCGGCCGCGCCTTTGACGCCACCTCCGAAACGGGGGTGCCGAGGAGCGGCGGGCCAGAAAACCCGCCGACCCGGACGCTGAAGAACTCGATGGGACGGCGATGCTCGACTGGGACGATCTGCGCTTCTTCCTGTCCGTCGCGCGGCACGGAAACCTCGTCGCCGCCGCGAAGGAGCTTGGTGTCGCCCAGTCCACAGTCGGCCGACGCTTGGCATCGCTGGAGTCGAGCCTGGGCGTCCGGCTCCTCAACCGAACACCTGACGGCTACGTCGCCACCACAGCCGGGGAGCGGGTCCGGACGGAAGCGGAACGTGTCGAGACCGGATCGTTGGCGCTCGAACGCGAGGTGGGCGGGCGTGACACGCGGCTGGTAGGCTCCGTCCGCGTCACCTGCGCCGAGAGCGTCGCCAACCACGTCCTCGCCGAGTGCCTGGCCTAAATGCACGTCAAGCACCCCGACATCATGGTGGAGTTGATCCCGGCCGCGAGGGAGCTGAGCCTGCCGATGCGGGAGGCGGACGTCTCGGTCCGGCTCAAGCCGTCGACCCAGCACGACCTCGTCGTTCGTAGGATCGGCAGCATGGCCTTCGGCCTGTATGCCAGCCCCGGCTACCTCAAGCAGCACGGCGAGATGGACTTTGAAGCGGGATGTCCGGGGCACCACATCGTGGCGCAGCTCGACGATCTCCAGGACTCCGACCAGACAAACTGGCTCGCCTCCCTCGCCCCGCGATCCCGCATCTCCTTGCAGACCGCCGGTCATGAAGCGGCGGTGGTCGGGGCCCTCTACGGGGCCGGACTGGCGTGACTTGCCCGGTTTCGGGCCGATCCTGAAGCGGGCTTGATACGTGTCGTTACGCCATCCCCAGTGCCGGACACCGGCATCTGGCTGGTCGCCCACAAGGACAACCGTCGCAACGCGCGGATCACGGCGGTTCTCACGCTCATTGCCCAGGGCATCCGGGCCCAGGCGCCGAGGTTGTCCCCGGCGGAGTGACTAGGCGACCGGCGACACAGGGCCGGCAAGCCGGTCACGAGGTCCGTTTCAGATTCGACACAAATCCAATTGCGGTTTTGACGGAATCCGGGCTTGCCGCTCATCCGGGAGGGGACGAACGGCGGTTGGTAGAGCGTCAGCCGGCCAACAGGCGAGCCGAGTTGGCCTGCACGTGCTCTCGATAGCGGTCGACCACGCTCCGCGCCGAACCGCCTGTCAGGAGCGTCGTGGCCGCCTCGATGGAGGCGGCGACCTTCTCCGGCACCATGAGCAGCACTTCGTGCCGGGCGGCGCTCCCGCCGAAGGCCATCGTGGTCAGGCGAAGCGCGATGACGCCATTCGACTCGATCGCCAGCATCATCGACTCGTGCTAAGGAAACAACATGGGAGCCCTCGCGTACAGCGACGCGCTGCGCGAGGGCAATCGAAGACGATTGGAATAGTTCGAATCTTAGATCGACTTTCTGGTTTTCGTTTTTGGAGGGGTTAATATCCGGTATTAAGGTTGCGAATACGCGAAACAAGCCGCACGGTCACTTCGCAACTTCTTGGTTGCATGCCCTCCTTGGGCGTTTCCTCCCTAGACTTGGGCCGCCCCTCGGGGCGGCTCCTTTCGTTCGGGAGACTACGTTTCGATCGGAATTGTCGGTTTCGACACCCGGCGGGTGGGCAATCAACCCGGACAGTTCGCCTCCCAGCACTTCCCCAACCCGCCGGCTTTCTCCATGCCCGTCTTGATCGGACTTCTGGTCAACGCCGTAGGGGCCCTGACCACGGTGCAGTCCGGGTTCGGCTGACGACCCGAGCCTCCTGGCGCCGGTCTAAGCCCGCTTGCTGGCCGACGAGAACGGCAAGGACCACAGCTTGCTGTGGTTTCGTGGCAAGCGGCGCGAGCAAAACTGACAGGAGGGCGCCTCGCCGGATAGCGGGGCGCCCTCGAACGGCGGCCGAGCCGGCTCGATGAACGTCTCGAAGCTCGCTTCGAGGACGGTCTTCCTCAACCGGAGAGGGCGAGCGGAAGCTGCCTCGCGGATGCCTGTCCGCACCGATGCCGGATCGGGCAGCGAGACGCCCTTTTCGGGTCGATGGACGGCGGCCCAGGCGTTCAGGTCCCGATAAAAGAACAGGACACGCCTGCCGATGCGAACCTGGATCGGGCCTTTCCCCTTGGTGCATAGGTCCTGCAACGCCATGACCGAGAGGCCGAGGATCGCGGCAGCCTCGGGCTAGCGGGAGGAAAGCCGGACGGGAATGGGCGGCAACTTGGGCTCGCGGCGAAGGAGGGAAGGCGTCCGGTGCCGGGATGCGGGTACCGTTCGAGCTTCGGCACCGACTCGATTCGAGTCAGCGGCTCCGTCGCGGAGGTCTACGAGGTAGGCTTGAGGCAACGTGATTTGTCTGTTAGTCTCGACATATGGACAATGAAGAAACGATCCTCGCCTTGGCGGCGCTGGCGCAGTCGACCCGCCTCGACACGTTCCGGCTGCTGGTGAGGCACGAGCCGGACGGTCTTCCCGCCGGCGAGGTCGCCCGCGAGCTGGCAGTGCCGCACAACACCATGTCGACCCACCTCAACATCCTGGCGCGCGCCGGCCTGGTGAGGTCCGAGCGTCGCAGTCGCTCGATCATCTACCGGGCCGATCTTGATCGCCTGCGCGCTCTGATGACGTTCCTCGTCAAGGACTGCTGCGGCGGGCGGGCGGAATTGTGTGCCCCGCTCATGGCCGACCTCGCCTGCTGCCCGCCCAAGGAGACGGCGCATGCTTGACGTCACCTTCTACCACAACCCCGACTGCGGCACGTCCCGCAACACGTTGGCCCTGATCCGGCACGCCGGCGTCGAACCTCAGGTGATCGAATACCTGAAAACGCCGCCGACCAAGGGGGTCCTCCAGGACCTCATCGCCCGAATGGGGATGACCGTCCGCGACGCCATGCGGGAAAGGGGAACGCCTTTCAAGGACCTCGGCCTCGACGACGCCACCCTGACCGACGACGACCTGCTCGACGCCATGATGGTGCACCCGATCCTGATCAACAGGCCGATCGTCGTCACGCCCGACCGGGTGAAGCTCTGCCGCCCGTCCGAGACCGTGCTCGACCTGCTGTCGAGCGTGCCGCCCGGCGACTTCCACAAGGACGACGGCACGGCGTTCCTGACCGACGAACGCATCGAGCCCGGTCCCGAGTTGGTCGACGCACTCATGGCGACCCACCTCCTGGTCGACGACCTACAGGGCGCCGATCGCACCTTCTTCCGCTTCCGGCTGCTCGGTGGCGACGTGATCGGCTACGGCGGCTTCGAGCTTTACGGCAGGGACGTCCTCTTGCGCTCGATGGCGGTCGGGCCCGAGCATCGAGGCAAGGGCATCGGCCGCAACATGGCCTTGCTGCTCATGAGCCGCGCCTTCGACGAGGGCGGGCGGCAAGCCTACGCCCTGACGACCACGGCGGCCCCCTTCTTCGAACGGATCGGCTTCAGGCCGCTCGATCGCGCCAATGCCCCGGCCTCCATCGCGGCGACCCGGCAAGCCGCCGGCCTGTGCCCATCATCGGCCACGCTGCTGACGCGTCGCATCACTCTTTAGGCGACGCGTCGCCCGACAAGAAGAAACCGCCCGTGCCCGTGCTAGCGTTCGCCATCTTCGTCGTCACGCTCGTCTTCGTCATCTGGCAGCCGAGGGGCTTCGGCATCGGCTGGAGCGCCCTGATCGGCGCGGCCGTGGCCTTCGTCCTGGGCGTGATCCACCCCGGTGACATCCCCGTCGTGTGGCACATCGTGTGGGACGCGACCGGGACATTCGTGGCCCTGATCGTCATATCGCTGCTGCTCGACGAGGCCGGGTTCTTCAATTGGGCGGCCCTGCACGTCGCGCGCTGGGGCGGAGGCCGAGGGCGCCTGCTGTTCCCGCTCGTCGTCCTGCTCGGGGCCGCCATCGCGGCGGTCTTCGCCAACGACGGGGCCGCGCTGCTCCTCACCCCTATTGTCCTGACCATCCTGCTGCGGCTGGAATTCAAGCCGGCGGCGGCGCTCGCCTTCATCGTCGCCTGCGGGTTCGTGGCCGACTCGACGTCCCTGCCGCTGGTGATATCGAACCTCGTCAACATCGTCAGCAGCAACTATTTCGGCATCGGCTTCGGGCGCTACGCGGCGGTGATGGTGCCCGTCGACGTCGTGGCCCTTATCGCCACGCTTGTCGTGCTGTGGGGCTACTACCGCCGGGACGTGCTGGCCTCCTACGATGTCGACCGCCTGGAGCCGCCCGCCCAGGCCGTCCGCGACCCGTTGGTGTTCAAGGCGGCATTCCCGCTGCTGGGCGTCCTGCTGCTGGCCTACTTCGTCACGGCGCCGTTCTCCGTGCCCGTGTCGGCCGTGACCTGCGCCGGGGCCCTGGCGCTCCTGGCGCTCGCCCGCCGGGGCGGCGTCATCCCCATCCGAAAGGTGCTGGTCGGGGCGCCCTGGCAGATCGTGCTGTTCAGCCTCGGCATGTACCTCGTCGTCTACGGGCTGAGGAACGCTGGCCTCACCGACCACCTCGCCCAGGGACTGACCTGGCTCGGTGGGCGGGGGCCGTGGGTCGCCACGGTCGGGACGGGCTTCGCCGCCGCGATCCTGTCGTCCTTCATGAACAACATGCCGAGCGTGCTGGTCGGCGCGCTGTCGATCCAGCAGGCCCCCGACCTGTCGCCGATGACGCGGGAACTCATGGTCTACGCCAACGTGATCGGCTGCGACCTTGGACCCAAGTTCACGCCCATCGGCAGCCTCGCGACGCTGCTCTGGCTGCATGTGCTGGGCACCAAGGGCCAGCGCATAACGTGGGGCCAATGCATGTTGGTCGGCCTCGTCATCACCCCGCCCGTGCTCCTCGTCACGCTTCTGGCGCTCGCCGCCTGGCTGCCCTTGATCGGTCCCGCCCATGAGCGCCGCCATGTCCCGCATTCGCACCCTTGCCGACCCTGACCACCTGCCGGCCTTGGACCGTCGTTACGCCGTGGAGCGGCCGGCGCTCGGCCTCGGGCCCGCAGATCATCCTCCCAGGATCCTGCTGCTCTACGGCTCCTTGCGCGAGACGTCTTATTCCCGGCTGGCGACCGAGGAGGCCGCGCGCCTGCTCCGCTGCTTCGGAGCGGAGCCGAGGATCTTCGACCCGTCCGACCTGCCGTTCCCGGAACAGGTGAAGGGCGACGACCACCCGGCCGTCCATGAGCTTCGCGAGCTTTCCCTCTGGTCGGAGGGCCAGGTCTGGTGCAGCCCCGAGCGCCACGGCCAGGTCACCGGCCTCATGAAGGTCGAGGTCGACCACCTCCCCCTGAGCATCGGCGCCAGGCGGCCGACCCAGGGGCGGACGCTGGCGGTGATGCAGGTGTCGGGCGGGAGCCAATCGTTCAGCTCCGTCAATACCTTGCGCCTACTCGGTCGCTGGATGCGCATGGTCACGATCCCGAATCAGAGCAGCGTGGCCATGGCTTTTAAGGAGTTCGAGAACGGCCGCATGAGGCCCTCGCCCTACTACGATCGGATCGTCGACGTGATGGAGGAACTGGTCCGCTTTACGGTGCTGCTGCGCCCTCACGTCGACCAATTCACCGACAGCTATTCCGAGCGGAAGGAGGAGGCCGCCAAGGTCGAGGCCCGGCTCTCGCTGGACAAGGCGCTATGAGGGGGGAGGCTCCCCGCTCGGCTAGCTTGTGAAACATGCCTCTCGCCCGCTCGTCATCGCCGCCCTGGGCGTCGGGCAAATTTTGGCTTGGGGATCGAGCTACTATCTCCTGGCGGTCCTCGCCGGGCTCATCGTGCGCGACACCGGCTGGTCGCTCGCTGGGGAGATCGGGGGTCTATCCTGCGGCCTCCTGACCGCCGGGGCGGCGTCCCCGCTCGTCGGCCGGGCCATCGCGCTCAAGGGCGGTCGGCCGGTCCTGGCCACCGGCGCGGTCCTGCTCGGGGCCGGTCTGCTCGGTTTGTCGACGGCCCACACGCTTCCGACGTTCCTGGTGGCATGGCTTGTCATCGGCCTCGGCATGGGGGCCGGCCTCTACGATCCCGCCTTCGCCACCCTCGGCCGCCTGTACGGCCGGGACGCCCGGCCGGCGATCACCGCCCTGACCTTGTTCGGCGGCTTCGCCAGCACCGTATGCTGGCCGCTCTCGGCCTACCTGGAGGCGCATCTCGGATGGCGCGGCGCATGCCTAACCTACGCCGCCATTCAGGTCGGCATGTCCCTTCCGATCTACGTCTTCGCCCTGCCGAAGAAACCCCCTCCGGTGCGGGAAACGCCGGTCCCCTTGGACACTACGACCGTTCAGGCGTCAGTCGGCCGAGTGTTCCCGGCGCTCGCGACGACGGTCACGCTCGCCTCGGTGATCTCGACGATCATCTCGGTGCACCTGCTGACGGTGTTGCAAGGCAAGGGGGTCGGCCTGGAGACGGCCGTGACCCTGGGCGCACTGGTCGGACCCGCCCAGGTCGGCGCGCGAGCGATCGAACTGGCCGTCGCCAAGCGACATCATCCCGCCCTGACCAATGTGGTCGCCACGGCGCTGGTCGCGTCGGGGCTTGGGGCGCTTTGGTGGGGAGGTATCCTGATCCTGCCGTCCCTGTTGCTGTATGGGGCCGGCGTTGGGCTGAGAGCATCGTGCGGCGAACGCTTCCGCTCGCGATCTACGGTCCGGAGCGTTACCCGGCCCTGATGGGAAGGATCGCGATGCCAACCTCCTCGCGCAGGCCGTCGCGCCCTGGGCGGGCTCCCTCCTGCTGGAAGGGGCCGGACCGGCCTGGAGCATGGCCGCGATCACGGCGCTGGCCCTCTTGAACGTGCTTGTTGCGGGAGGGCTGATCGTCCTGCTGCGTCCACCGCTTCGGCGATGATCCTGATCGGCCACGTGGCCGAGGCGCTCAGGATCGAGTGCGCGCGCGAAGAAGCAGGTTGAGGATCATGCCCCCGCCGACGCGTGCTCCTCCCGCGCCGCCGTCCAGACCTCCCGGGCGGCATCCACGTTCAGGACCGCGATGCCGAGGCCGACGATGAGGTCCGGCCAGGCGGACGGCCAGACGAACGCCGTAAACAATCCGGCTGAGACGATGGCGACATTGGCCAAGGCGTCGTTGCGGGACGAGAGGAACGCGGCGCGGGTGAGGCTCCCCCCGCGCGCCCGGTACCGTGCGAGCATGAAGGCGCAGGAAAGGTTGACGACCAGCGCCCCCGTGCCGGCTAGCGAGAGCGGAACCGGGGCTGGCGGAACCGGAACGTTGAACTTGTCCCACGCCATCCAGAGCGTCGCCAGCCCCGGAACGAGCAGGATCCCCGCTAAGGCCATCCCGACGCGGGCGCGGTGGCTGGCGCTCCAGCTGAGCGCGGCGAGGATCAGGAAGTTGACCGATGCGTCCTCAAGAAAATCGATAGAGTCTGCGAAGAGCGACACCGAGCCTATGGCGAGGGCCACGGCGAACTCGACGCCGAAATAGCCGAGGTTGAGGAAGCCGACGAGGCGAACGACCCTGCGCAAGCCCGGATCGGTGTGCGATAGGGTCATCGACCGAGCCGCCGGTCCACGGCCTGCCCCTTGTCGTGGTGCCGACACTGCCCGTGGTCCGCGAGGACCTCGATGACGCGGCACTGGTCGACGCTACCGTGCGCGCAACTCGCCACCATGCGTTCAAGCTCGGCGCCCAGGGCCGTCAGGCTGTCGATGCGCTGCCTGACGTCCTGAAGGCGCGCGCGGGCGATCTCGTCCGCGGCCGCGCAGGATTGATCCGGCCGATCCTGCAACGAAAGCAGCGTGCGGATCGCGTCGACCTCGAAGCCGAGTTCCCGGGCGTGCCGGATGAAGGCGAGGCGACGCAGGTCGCCTTCGTCGAAGCGACGCCGGTTACCCTCGCTGCGGGGCGGGGCGGGCAACAGCCCGATCTGTTCGTAGTAACGGACCGTGGGGATCTTCACGCCGCTGCGCTTCGCAGCCTCGCCGATCGAGAATTCCTGCATGGCGTCCCTTGCTCCTCTAGCCGCTAGAGGATGTAGGCGGAACGCTCGCGCCAGGAAAGACCTCGATGTCGAACGATCACCGTCAACGTCCCTGCAATTCCGCGATAGCCCGTCCTTGCCGAATGCCGGCGAAAAACCGCGTCTAGGCGATGACGTCATGATGGCTTTCTGGCTCACGCTCGTCCCGGTCGCCGCCGCGATCCTCGGCGCAGCCGTCGCGGTCAACACGCGCCCGGGTTCCTCCCTGGTCAGCGCGGTGCAGCACTTCGCGGCCGGCGTCGTCTTCGCGGCAGCGGCGGCCGAGGTTCTGCCCGACCTCATGCATTATGGCTCGCCGGTCGCGACCCTCGTCGGGGGTGCCGTGGGTGTGGCCCTGATGCTGCTCCTGATGCAGATGAAGACGTGGCTGAAGGGGCCGGTCGGGCTGCTCGCGGCCACGGGCGTGGACTTGCTGGTTGACGGCCTGGTGCTCGGGATCGCCTTCACGGCGGGCGCCAAGGCCGGCTTCCTCCTGACCGTCGCCCTGACCCTGGAGGTGCTGTTCCTGGGGCTGGCCATCGCCAATGAACTCGGCGACCGCCGCATGTCGAAGGTCCGCATCGTCGCGATCACTGGCGCGCTCATGCTGCTCCTGCCGTTGGGCGGCGTGCTGGCAGCCCCGGTCGCGAGCCTCCCCGGGCCGGTCGTCGCCGGGTTCCTGGCCTTCGGGCTGATGGCGCTACTGTACCTCGTCACCGAGGAGCTTCTGGTCGAGGCCCACGTAAAGCCGGACAGTCCGCTGATCACCGCGACCTTCTTCGTCGGCTTCCTGGCGGTGCTGATCCTGGATCAAGTCGTTGGCTGACCCGCCCTTGATCGTCGTGAAGATTGCGCTTGCTCCTCCAGCGACTAGAGGAACTACGGTGTGGTCATGACGAGGGATTCCATGACCGATTCAGCCGCACAGACCCGATTCCGCATCGACGGGATGGACTGCGCCGCCTGCGCGTCGAAGATCACCAATGCCGTCCGGCGCGTGCCGGGCGTGGAAGACGTCTCCGTCTCGGTCACGGCAGGCACGATGACCGTGCGGCACGCGGAATCCGCGAGCCTCGAACCGGCCATCCTGCGTCAGGTCAACGACCTCGGCGGCTACACGGCGACACGCGCCGACGCCAAGGCGAAGCCGGGGAACGACAACCACGGTCACGACCACGGGACGCATGAGGGACACGGCCACGCCCATGACCATGCGGGCCACTCGCACGCGGTTTCGGCAGGCTCGCATGGCCATGACCACGGCCCGTCGACCGGCGGGGCCTGGTACCGCAGCCGCAAGGGGCAGCTGACGATCGCGAGCGGCGTCGGGTTCGTCGTCGCCTACGCGATCGGCAAGGCGTATCCGCAGTTGGCCGCTTACGCGTTTATCGCCGCCATGCTGATCGGCTTGGTCCCGATCGCCCGGCGTGCCGTGGTGGCGGGCTTCGCCGGCTCGCCCTTCACAATCGAAATGCTGATGACCATCGCGGCGGTGGGGGCCGTCGTCATCGGCGCCACGGAGGAAGCGGCGGCGGTCGTGTTCCTGTTCCTCGTCGGCGAACTGCTGGAGGGCGTCGCGGCCACCAAGGCGCGTGCGAGCATCCAAGGCCTGACGGCGCTGGTACCCAAGACCGCCCTCGTAGAGGAGGGTGGGCAGACGCGCGAGGTTCCGGCCGACGGCGTGAAGCTCGGTTCGGTCATCCTGGTGCGCCCCGGCGACCGCATCGCGGCCGATGGCGAGATCGTGGATGGGAACAGCGCCATCGACGAGGCGCCGGTCACGGGCGAGAGCGTGCCCAAGCGCAAGGGGAAGGGTGACACCGTCTTTGCCGGCACCATCAACGCGGACGGCGTCCTCCGGATCAAGGTCACCGCCGCGGCCTCCGACAACACCATCGCCCGCATCGTCAAGCTGGTCGAGGAGGCGCAGGAGAGCAAGGCCCCGACCGAGCGCTTCATCGACCGCGTTTCGACCTACTACACGCCCGCCGTCGTCGTGGTGGCGGCACTGGTCGCGGTGCTCCCGCCCCTGCTCATGGGCCAGCCCTGGGGGGAATGGGTCTACAAGGGCCTCGCCATCCTGCTGATCGGCTGTCCCTGCGCCCTGGTGATCTCGACACCGGCGGCCATCGCCGCGTCCCTGTCGGCCGGGGCCCGGCGGGGGATGCTGATCAAGGGCGGCGCGATCTTGGAGTCGGTCGGATCGATCACGGCCATCGCCATGGACAAGACCGGCACGCTGACCGAGGGCAAGCCCAAGGTCACCGACGTGGTCGCGATCGGCCGCGACGAGCGCGACGTCCTGTCGATGGCCGCCTCCCTGGAGACCGGATCGAGCCATCCCCTGGCGGTGGCGATCCTCGCCAGAGCGAAGGCCGAAGCCGTTCCGGTTCCCCCGGCGGCCGACGCGTCCGCCATCTCGGGCAAGGGCATCGTGGGTCGCGTCGGCCGCTTGGACCTGTTCCTGGGGTCGCCGGCGGCGGCTGCGGAACGCGGCATGATTTCGGCTGATGAGGCGGCACGCATCGCCGCCTTCAACGATGAGGGCAAGTCCGTTTCGGTGCTGATGGCAGGCGCGGACCTCGTCGGCGTATTCGCCATCCGGGACGAGCCCCGCGCCGATGCCAAGGCCGGCATCGACGCCCTGAAGGCCATGGGCATCACCCCGATCATGCTGACGGGCGACAACCGGCGGACCGCCGAGGCCATCGGCAAGAGCCTGGGCATGGAAGTGCGGGCCGAACTCCTGCCGCAGGACAAGCAGCGGATCGTCCGCGAGATGCAGGCGGCAGGCAAGAAGGTCGCCAAGGTCGGGGACGGGATCAACGACGCCCCCGCGCTCGCTGCCGCCGACGTCGGGATCGCGATGGGCGGGGGGACGGACGTGGCCTTGGAGACCGCCGACGCGGCGGTCCTTCACGGTCGCGTCTTGGACCTCGCCCGCATGGTGGACCTGTCGCGCCGCACGATGGGCAACATCCGACAGAACATCACCATCGCGCTCGGCCTAAAGGCCGTGTTCCTGGTGACGACCATCGCCGGCATCACGGGCCTCTGGCCCGCCATCCTCGCCGATACCGGCGCGACCGTGCTGGTCACGGCGAACGCGATGCGGCTCCTGCTGGCGTGGGGGCACTGAATTGTCCAAGGGACGCGGCCTGCTCAAACCTGCGTTTCGTCGCGTCCTTCGCCGGCGCGGCGTGATCCTGGTTGTGACACTCGCCCTGCTCAGTATCCTGCTGAGGACGGCACTGGCGCTCGTGTGGCGCTGGGGGCAAGTCCCTGGAAGCATGTTCTTGTGAGTGCCGGCGCGGACGATCCCCTCACGCCGCAGTTGACCTTGCGCAAGCGCTTTCGCCTGTTCGCCTCGGTCATCGTGGTCGTCGTCGCGCTCAGTCTCCTTAAAACCGTGATCCATTGGACGGGGCTGGAGTTCCTGACGCTCAACGCCCTGTTCACCAGCGCCATCGCAGCGGCGGTGTTCATCATCGGGTTCTTGCTGTCGAGCGTGCTCGCCGACTACAAGGAAGCCGAGAGGCTCCCCAAGGATCTCCGGGTCGCCATGGAGGCCGTCCACGACGACAGCCGCGTGTTCGGCCGTGACCTCGACGCTTTCGACGACCGCGCCGTCGCCGGTACCTTGCTGTCGATTCTCGTCTCGCTTCGCGAGGCGCTGGAGCCCGGCGGGCGGCAGCTTGAGTTCCGGCCGGTGATCGAACATGTCGACGCCTTGACGGATCGGATCGCCGACCTCGCGGCGATGGGGATGCCGCCCAACTACGTGGTCCGACTCCGCGCCGAGCAGGCGTCATCAGGCGCTGCGTCTTCCGGATCTACCACATGCAGCGCATCCAGTTCGTCCCGTCCGTCCACATCCTGGTGCAGACCCTGGTAGTGGCGATCATCCTGCTTTTGCTTTTCCTGAGGACCGAAGGGTCGCCCGAGAGCGCCCTGATCTTCGGCGCGATCAGCTACATGTTTACCTACGCCCTGTACCTCATCGACACCTTGGAGCAGCCCTTCCGCAAGGGCCGGATGTCGCTGGACGACGTGAGCCTGTTCCTCCTTAGGGAGTTCGAGGACAAGGTTCGAGCGGCGTCGGGCATCGAGGCCCGGTGAGGTCGCAAGCGAACCGAGGCGCTTCTTTTGCCGGTGCCTCGAACCGTACCAACGTCAGGGTGGGGGCGCGTGTCTGATGCCGGTTAGGCCAGGGATTTCTGGTCAAGTCGTTCAAAAGATGGAGGCTACCAGCACAATGTGGACAGTGCTGCAAGACGACAGCGTCAACCGGATTGTGCATTTGCTAGGAAAGTAGATGCAGAACTGAATTTGGGGTATGCGTTTTTGCATAGTTCATATTAATGCCGCCTAGTAGACAGCTGAAATTATTCGTGAATTGGTTATAATCAAGCGCGCATTCTGACAGTTGGCCTGCACGAATACTCTTGCAGATGAATGCAATTCATAACATTATGTTCACATTAGAGTACAACTTTTCAGCGTGCGCACGACGGAAGGCTTGGCTCCGCGAGCCTCCAGTTTCCCCCATGAGGCGACGATGACAAGGCAAACACATTCGCAGGCGCATCTTGGCTTCGACCTCGCGACCGCAGTGATCGTTGCCTCGACCAATCCAGTCATGATCCTCGACAACGAATTGAAGATCGTCGCTGTCAGCACGTCTTTTTGCCACGCATTCCGCGTCGATCCGGCGGGTGTTTCTGGCCAGTCCGTTTTAACAATAGGAGACGGCGAATGGAATGAACCGCGTCTTCGCTCGTTGCTGACCGAGACTCTTACGTCGGGGCTGAAAGTCGATGATTATGAAATGGATCTTCGGAGCAAGCAGCAGGGCACGCGTCGTTTGGTCCTGAACGCCAACAGGCTCGATTACTTCGACAAAGACAATGTGCGACTTCTGCTTAGCATCAACGACGTGACCGAACTCCACGAAGCCGAAAGGGTCAAAAACAATTTGATGCATGACAAAGAAAATCTTGTCCGCGAAATGCAGCATCGGATTGCCAACAGCCTCCAAATTATTGCAAGTCTGATCATGAATAATGCGCGGAAGGTGCAGTCCGATGAAACGCGGGGACACTTGCAGGCCGCACATGACCGGGTCATCTCCATCGCGGCCGTCCAACAACATTTGGCAGCGTCCGGGAATGATACGGTCAAGCTTCGGCAGTACTTTACACAGCTTGCCCAAAGCATCTCGGCATCCATGATAGAAAATTCAGATCAAATCTCCATAAATGTCCTCGTCGACGATAGCATCGTAGATGACGATACGTCTGTGCGGCTCGGACTGGTTGTCACTGAGCTCATCATCAACGCGATCAAGCACGCCTTCCCCTCTGGGCGTCACGGTCGGATACGAATCAACTACCAGTCTCATGGACCCGATTGGACGCTGAGCGTCGACGATAACGGGGTTGGAATGCCGTCTGCGGGCGATAAGATCGAGGCTGGGCTTGGCTCAAGCATCATTGAGGCGATCGCCAAGCAGTTGAACGCTCGCATCACGGTGGCAGACGCCCATCCAGGGACAAAGTTCTCCCTCAATCACTCTCTTATGAATTTATCGGATTCCGATTCGAATATCATCAAACTACATGACGCCGGCTGGTTTAGAATGGCAAAACCAGAGGGCCTGTCGCACCTCTTGGCGTAAGTCACATAGGGGACGCAAGCGGTTCCGCCTTCAGGCTTTGTCATGGGCAATTTGAAGCCGAATGCCAGCAGCCGGATCCGCTCGCGGTCCAGGCTGACATCCAGAATTGGCTTTAACGGTTCCGCGCTTTCAGCTGAGTTGGTTTTTGGGAATGGAAGACTATTCTGCACCCTGGTTCGTCGCCATCGGTGCATCGGGCGGCAAAGGCCTCTCTGACGTTCAGGCGATCTTGAGCCTGCTGCCGAGATCCCTCGAAGCTGTTGTCCTCATCGTGCTGCATCGTCCTTGGGACCACCTCAGTCATTTGGCGGGAGTTCTAGGGGGCGCCTCCCAAATGCCGGTTCGCATTGCGGCCAACGGCAGTAGGTTGGAGATCGGCAATGCCTATATCGGAGAGCCTGGCGATCACCTGACACTTGCCGCCGGAAGCTTCGGTGTGCTGGTGTGTGATCCTTTTCGAAGACACCGCAACCGCACGATCGATCTGCTGTTTCGCTCCGTTGCCGCGCATGGCGGCAATCGCATGATTGGCGTGGTGCTCTCAGGAGCGCTGGACGACGGGGCCCGTGGATTGGCGGCACTTCATGAGGCTGGTGGGCTTTCCATGGTTCTCACGCCAACCGAGCCGCCGGACTGTGGTATGCCTGAGAATGCGATCAACTATGACGGCCCGATCGACCGGATCGGGAACCCATCCGACATCGCATTTGCCATCTGCGAAGCGGTGAGCGGCGAGGATCAAAGGTCAGACTGCCGATCAGCGTAGATGTAGATGCCCATGGACGGCGCAATTGGCTAACCCTGGAGAGGTCTAAATGTGACGCCAATCCAGATAAATGCGCTCGTTCGGAACATCGGGCGTGACCCAGAGGCCTGGCGTCCACGCGCCATTGTCCGGCTGAAGGGGCGCGACTTCGGCCGCCAGCACGATTTCCATGTCTTCTCCTACCGCAACATGGCCGTCCTGGAGGGGTGGTCACCGCGCATGAAGGCGGCGCTTCTCGACACGGCCTACACGCATGGCGTCATCGTGAAAGCGATTCTAAGCCCGGCACGACACAAAGAGGTCAATCTGGCCCGTCAGGAATTGATGGCGCGTCTGCGAGCCTCGTTCGGTTTCAGCATCGGCAAAATTGGAGCGCTCCTAAAACGAGACCGCAAGACAGTGATCCATGGCATCCGGCGCCATCTCGAACACGCCTCCAAGGGAGGGCACCCCTAAATGCCACTCAATCAATATCATGGGCGAAGTCCTTCGCGTTCTCCGCGCCGCTGGCCGTCATAGGGCTATAGCGATGCGGCATGAATTAATTCGGCGAAGCTTTTGTAGCATGAGCCCGCCGCGCCATGCTGATCTCATCGAGCACAGCCTCTGTTCCGGAGATCGAACCATCGAGGGCGGCGATCTGCGTCAGGAGGCTTGATGGGGGCACCGTCGCGCTTTCGGCGGCCACGCCAACAAGGCGCCGCCGTTCGTCTACAAGCCGTTCGTAAAGCTTCTCGATCTTATCTCGAACCATGATGAATGCACCCCGGTGAGCCAGCGCCACATCGGGACTTACGCGAAGCCGGAGATCGGGTTTCGAATCCGTCTTGGTGTTGGGATCAGTCAGCTTCGTCGCCCTCCGCCAACAACGACTTCACCTGATCAATCAGCTGGTTCCGGTTGACCGGCTTCCGCAGAAGGCTGAAGGAGCCGCCAAGCGTCATTAAAGGTGCGTCGCCGACATAGCCGGTCAGCAGGACCGCAGGTAAACCGGGCCTCTGGGTCTGCGCGGCGCGGATGAGAGAAATTCCATCGAGTCCTGGCATCGAAAGGTCCGAGACCAGGATGTCAACCGTCTTGCCTGTCATGAGAACATCGAGTGCTTCCGCCGCATCACCAGCCTGGATCACGTCATAGCCGGAATCCTCAAGCAGGTCGGCAATGACGTTCCGCACCAGCGCTTGGTCATCGACCAGCAGGACGGACGATCTCCTGGCATTGATGGCGGTCGTGGACTCGTCGCGCGTCGGCGCGACTGCCAGCTCCCGAACGCCCGTCGACGGAAGCAGCAGTGTCACTGTCGTGCCCTCCCCAAGCGCGCTGATGATCGTCAAAGCTCCACCGGACTGTTCGGCAAAGCTGTTCGCCATGGCGAGGCCCAGGCCGGTGCCCTTCCCCACTGGCTTCGTCGTGAAGAAGGGCTCCGTGACGCGAACGAGCGTGGTCGCATCCATGCCGGCTCCCGTGTCGTGAACCGAGATGCGGACATAGGTCTCGGCGAGACGGCCAAACTGGATGTCACTGTCGGTCATAGGCTCAGGACGTGCCGAGAACGTGAGGGTCCCGCCGTCGGGCATCGCGTCGCCAGCATTGGTCGCGATGTTGATCAGCACCGTTTCCAACTTACTCCGGTCGACCAGCACCGACGGCAGCTCCTCCGCGAGGTCGATGACCAAGCTGACCTGTCTTCCGAGCGTATGCGTGATCACCTCCCGCATCCCGTCGAGCAAGGCTCGGACGTCGATCGGCTCGGGCTGCAATCCATCCTGGCGCGCGAATGCGAGAAGGCGTTGGGTTACCGAATGGCCACGTCGGGCCGCTTCCTCCATGACCCGGGCCATGCGTATGACAGCCGGGACATCACCTGATTTCTGCTGAATGAAGCCCGCATAGACCGAGATGACCTGGAGAATGTTGTTGAAGTCGTGCGCCATGCCGCCGGCCAGCTGGCCGAGCGCAGCCATTTTTTCGGCCTGGGCCAGTCGCATGAGCGCGGCCTTGTGGGTCTGCACTTCCGCCTGAATACGCTCTTCGAGATGCTCGTTCAGGCGGCGCAGTTTCTCGTCGCTCTCGACCATCGCCAGGAGCGCCTCTCGTCGCATCCGGGCAAGCGACAGGTTCGCACGGACACGCGCCTGCAGTTCCTGGGCCGAGAACGGTTTGGTCACGTAGTCGTCAACCCCGAGATCCAGCCCTTCGATGCGGTCCGCGTCTCGCGCTCGCGCGGAGAGCAGGATCACCGGGATGTCCCTGAGGGTTGGGTCACCCCTGATCGCTGTCAGAAGTTCAAGGCCGTCGAGGCCAGGCATCATCACGTCCGCGAGCACCAGGTCCGGTCGAAACCGGTGGATGGCATCAAGCGCTGAGAGTCCGTTCGCAACGGCGGTGACGTCGTAGTCCTCCTTGAGCAATCCCTCGACGTAGTCGCGCATGTCCGCATTGTCCTCGGCCAGCAACACACTCGGGCGCGGAGAACAACTGGCCGGAGGAAGCGTATCGATGGGGTCCACAGTTTTGCTGGGTAACCAACGCAACGCCTCCTCGACGAAGGCGTGAGCACGCGGAATGGTGGGCGCTTGGTTGTTCATTCGTCACCTGTGCTCTGCGAGATCTGCGCGATCCGAAACGGGATCCTGACGGTGAAGACCGTCCCGACATTGGGTTCGCTGCTCGCTTCGATCGTCCCGCCATGCAGCCGCACAAGGTCGTGAACCAGGGCAAGGCCGATGCCGCTCCCCTCGAAACTGCGGCTCCGCTGACCTTCGATGCGGTGGAAGCGTTCAAAAAGGCGGGACATTTCATGCGAAGGAATGCCAACGCCGGTGTCGCGAATGGTCAGTTCGGTGTTCGGCCCGTCGGTTCTCAGATGGAGGGAAATCCCGCCCTCGAAGGTGAATTTGAAGGCGTTCGACAGGAGGTTGAGAACCACCTTTTCCCAGATGTCGCGGTCCACGTAGAGACGTTGGCGCAGCGCGGAGCAGTCGATGTCGAGCGACAATCCCGCTCGATCGACGGCCGGCCGAAAGCTTTCGGCAAGGTCAACGGTCAGCGTCGCGAGGTCTGTGGGTTGAAAGCTCGCCGCGACATGCCCCGTCTCCATCTCTGAAAAATCGAGCAGGGTATTCACAAGTCGAAGTAAGCGCAGGCTGTTGCGATGTGCGACCTCGATGCGTTGTCGCTGTGGAGGCGGCAGCGATGGCGCGGAGGGGTCGTTAAGCGCGTCGCCCAACGGGGCGAGCATGAGCGTCAGCGGCGTGCGGAACTCATGGGACACGTTCGCGAAGAAGAGGCTCTTGGCACGGTCGATCTTGGCCATGGCCTTGAGGCGTTCCTCTTCTTCCTCCTTGGACAGCCGCATCAATCGGGCTTCTGCATGATGCAACAGCCCGACGGTGACGATACGACGAAGATCTTGCGCGGCACCGGCCTCCCCATTCGTCCAGGGCGCCGATGTCCCCCGCAGAAGCTCCCGCCAAGCGGCGAACGATTTGCGGGGTGAAAGTCGGTTCGTCCCATCTTCAACCTGTACGGCCTTGTTTGGATCTCCGGCCCACACGACCGTCTGGGGAAGTTCCGGTCGAAACCAGACGATCGCGTCGCCAGGGTTGTTGAGGATTGGCAGGAACAGAGCCCCACTTGCGGTCGACGCCAGCGTCGCGAATTGCGGGAACCTCGCCTCTAACGACTCCAGCATGACGACGTCATCGTCGGCGATGCCTTGCAACTGCGTTATGACGGCTTCCGTCTCCTCGATCGGCGGTGTTACCCCGAAAGATCGAACCCGTCCGTTCAAGCGGATTGCGGCACCCGTGGCGGACACAAGACCGAGCAGCGCGTCAGATGCCTCAATGAGACCGGCGGAGACCGACGCCGTGCGCTCGACGGATTGCTTGATGGCCGCCAGCGCGTTCTGCCGGTAGAGGAAGCTTTCAATTGCTTCGTGTTCGCTCGCCTTGTCGATCAGCAGCATGACCAATTGGCCGAGAACGTCGCAGAGGGCCTTCACATCGGCCGGGACGGAGCGCGGCGTCAGATGATGGCAGACGATCATGCCCCATAAGTGATCGTCTTGGACCAGCGAGACAGCCAGGGTCGCGCCCACACCCATGTTTTGCAAGTATTCGACGTGAAGGGCGGACACGCTGCGCAGCCCACAGTAGGACATATCCAGCGGTTCACTGTCCAAGCCACGATCGTCGGCCAGAAGTGCAACCGGTCGATAGCCGACATCGACGATCACACGCACGCGTTGCTTCAGGTAAAGCCGCCGTGCTTGAACGGGAATGTCGGAAGCCGGATACCGGAGGTTGAGATAGGGCTCCATCTCGGGCCGACAGTCCTCGGCGATGATTTGGCCATTTCCCTTCGCGTCGAAGCGGTAGACCATCACCCGGTCATATCCTGTCAGGGCACGGAAGGCCTGTGTCACGTGTTCGCAAAGCTCGGCGATCGACGTGATCTCTCGAAGAGCCGCCATGATGGCGTGAAGGCGAGCGACAAGAGGGCCCTGGTGGGAGACAGACGCAGGCTCAAACTCCAGGAAGATGTGGCCCGCGTGCCTATGAACGACCACGTTGCGGTCCGGATCGCGTTGGAACGGAAATGTGAGCGTCAGAACGTTGGCAGGTGCATAGCGTTCGCTGGCCAGGGCACCGGACACCGCCGCCATCGGGTCAGGCCCGATCAGGCTCGCAAGCGGTGAACCGATGGCCGACTTGAGGGGAATTCCCGTCGACGCCGCGAAGTTGGCGCTGACATGGGTGACGCGGTGATCCGTCGCTCTGGCTGCGATCAGGACGCCGTGAGGTTGGATCGCGCCCGGGATCTGGATCGGCTCACTGGCGCAGGACTCAAGGTCCGCCGCCGTGGCCGCAGCAATCGGGGCGATCATATCTGACGATCTCGCCTAGCAACACTGACGCCGGATCTTGTCCTCTTCCCAATTGTTCGCGGAGTTCATGCGAACAAAAGACACTGGGCTTTGGAAGCGCGACCCGCTTCAAGGAGGACCCGGGGCGACCCTACTCTTAATTATTGCTGCGTTGGTGATAAATCGTCTCCGTGTAAAAGCTGGCCAGACGCCCGCAGGTATCGTCAGGTTCGCTGCCTGCCAGGTGTGGCAAATTACCCGGTAGGAGTGAGATGCGGCATCGGCTCCGATCGCGAAGGATCGGGCATGGAATCTATCTCAGCATGTTGAAGGGATGGCAGTGGAGCCACCTCAGACCACATCGTCATCAAGTCGGTCCAAGCGGAATGATGAGCAGCTTTTACAGCAGCGTGCCGACGACGACGTGGCCACGAATATCGGACTGGCGCTCCTATCATCTCGCGGAGGTGGCGCAGGCTTGGAGATCTACGGAAGCCAAATCGACGAAGACAGATGCAGAACCGCGCGCTCCAAACGATTCAGTATATCGGCCTGTAATGGGCGCTGATCGGGTATTGTAAGTGTTCATTGACCCTTTCGGTCGAGCGTCGCGACCGGCGCGGATCAGGTCTGGTTTGTCAGCGCCATGGATCGTCGCGGAGTTAATGATGTGGGATAACCTCAAGATTTCCAAGAAACTCGGCCTCGCTTTCGCTCTTCAGATCGCGGGAACACTTGTGCTATCGGCGGTTCTCTTCTTTGTTCTTATTTCTCTTCGACAAGCTGCCCAATGGAATGATCACACCTATGAGGTCCTCGCGAAAATCGAGGGGGTCATCACCAGCATGGTCAATCAGGAAACTGGTCTGCGCGGCTACCTCATTGGAGGCAAGGACAGCTTCCTTGAGCCCTACAATGCCGGCGAGGCCGCGGGCGATCAGGCTATGGATCAACTGCAATCTCTGACTGCTGACAATCCTGCGCAGCAGACGCGTATCGCGGATCTTCGCCGACTCGTGGCGCAATGGCGGGACGAGGCCGCCAAGCCCTCGATCAAGCTGATGACGGATGTCGCTACCCAGGATCAGGCGCGCACCCGTGAGGCCTCAGGTTTCGGCAAGCAATCGATGGATGCGATCCGGGCCAAGGCGGCCGAGATCAGCGGAGCCGAGGCGGCTTTGTTGGTGGAACGCGGGCGCCTTGCCGACCAGATGCACAGCGTTGCCCAATGGGCTCTTCTCATTGGAGGTCTCGCCAGCATCGCCCTGGCGACGCTGATGGGCGTCATCTTTTCGCGCAGCGTGACGATGCCGATTGCGCGGCTCACCCGGGCGATGGATCGCATCACACAGGGAGAGGCCGACGCCATCATTGAGCGAACCGAGCGCACCGACGAGGTTGGTGACCTTACACGAACGGCCTCCGCGTTCGGCGAAGCAGCCCACAAGTTACGGGCGGAAGCCCAGGCAAGTGTCGGCCGTGAGGTCCTCGAACGCGAGCGTCAGGAGCGTGAAGCCGCTCAGGCCCGCGATGCAGCCGACGATCTGCACATCATCACGGAACTCGGGACCGGCCTACGCGCTCTTTCGGATGGAAATCTCACGCATCGCATCGAGTCTGCCTTTGCCGCCAAAGCCACACAGCTGAAAGAGGATTTCAACAGCGCCGTTGGCAAGCTGCAAGAGACCATGACTGTGATTTCGGGGTCATCCTCAGCGATCCGGTTGGGCACGGCCGAGATCTCGACCGCCTCGGACGACCTGTCCCGCCGCACGGAACAGCAAGCTGCGAGCCTGGAGGAAACGGCGGCGGCGCTCGATGAAATCACCGCCACGGTGAAGAAGACCTCCGATGGCTCTCGCCATGCCCAGAAGGTCGTCGGCAGCGCCAAGTCCGATGCGGAACGTTCGGGCATCGTGGTCAGTCAGGCCGTCGAGGCCATGAGCGCGATCGAGCAATCGGCGCATAAGATCAGCCAGATCATCGGGGTGATCGACGAGATCGCTTTCCAGACCAACCTGCTGGCGCTGAACGCCGGTGTCGAGGCGGCACGAGCGGGCGAAGCGGGCCGTGGCTTCGCGGTCGTGGCCTCGGAGGTGCGGGCCCTGGCGCAGCGATCGGCCGAGGCCGCCAAGGAAATCAAGGCGCTGATCTCGACCTCAAGCCAGCAGGTCGAAGCGGGCGTCGATCTTGTCAACGAGACGGGCGGCGCTCTGAAGCGCATTGTCACTCAGGTGGCCGAAATCAACGCGGTCGTCTCCGATATTGCGACAAGCACGCAGGAACAGGCGACGGCCTTGCAGGAGGTCAACACTGCCATCAACCAGATGGATCAGGTGACGCAACAGAATGCCGCCATGGTCGAAGAATCGACGGCAGCCAGCAAGAACCTGGCGCAGGAGACCGAGGAGCTTGCGCGCTTGATCGGACAGTTCCAGATCGAAACGAACCAGCGCCCGATCGCTGCGCGGCTCCAGGCGAGGCCGGCCCGCAAAACTGTCACTGCCCTGAAGACGACGGGCACCGGCGGAGCGACCCGCAAGCCAGAGGCGGCCGCACAAAGCTGGGAAGAGTTCTAGACAGCTTGGCCGTTCTCCACGGCCAAGCCAATTTCCGGGTGCAGCTATCAAACCGATCTATCAGTGAGACAGACAGTGATGCACGAAGCGAATGGCGCGGGAACGCGGGAATTGATCGCCTTTCTGGTCGGGAGCCAGGAGTTTTGCGTGGACGTCATGGGAGTGCGCGAAATCAGGGTATGGACTCAGGCCACCCCCGTCGCACACGCGCCTGCATTCATGTACGGCGTCATCAATCTTCGGGGCGCCGTTCTGCCCATCATCGATCTCGCAGTGCGGCTGGGCCTCTCCCCCACGACCCCGACGAGCCGGCATGCTGTCCTGGTGGTGGAGATCGGCTCACAGATGGTCGGGCTTCTGGTCGAGGGCGTTTCCGAGATCCTCACGATCAATCAGGATGCGATCCAGTCGGCCCCAGATATCGTGTCACACATGGCAAAGAGCTTCGTGCAAGGCATTCTCCCCCTCGATGGGCGCATGCTCAGTTTGCTCTCGTTCGATGCAATATTGCCGTCCGAGGGTATGCAGATCGCAGCTTGATGAGCATGAACAAGCCCCGGTTCCCGGCCCTCTTGGAAAGGGCTGCGTGATCGACCAATGCCGGCACCGGAAGGGGATCGAGGATCAGGCTCCATCCATAGCGTGGGCTGGCCGCCGGAGTGAGATGGTGAAGACACGACTTGAGGCTCGTCCACGGATCGAGACCGTCTGCACCATTCACGAGCGGAAAGATCGTCCCGCTGGTGTGGGCATGGCCTTTCTGGGCCGAGGCTGTCTCGATCGGTCAGAAGCCTCCTTGACGGCCACCTCATGGACAGCATGGCCGGCCGGACCGTGAACGAGCCGATCCGTATCGCGAACATTTGCGACCAAACGGGCTGCACATATTCATGTCGCACGGCTCCGCGCTACGGCGCACAGCCTTATCTCCTGGGGCCGCAAAACGACGCCCAAGACCGCAACCAGTTCTCGCCCTACCTTAGTTGTTCAAAGATATGAGTGCTCGTTTAATCAAACGTCACATCACGGCGATGGTGCGCCGGGAGGGAGGGACAGCCATGACTCGAAATGAGGTGTGACTTTTAGCTGGCGACGGCCGGAGCGAGCCCGACGTTGTCGTGCAGCACGTAGCCACGGCCCCAGATCGTCTCGATGTAATTTCGGCCCTGACTGGCGTTGCTGAGCTTTTTCCGAAGCTTGCAGATGAAGACGTCGACGATCTTCAGGTCGGGTTCGTCCATGCCGCCGTAGAGATGATTGAGGAACATCTCCTTGGTCATGGTACTGCCTTTCCGAAGCGAGAGGAGTTCCAGCATCTGGTACTCCTTGCCGGTCAGGTTCACTCGCGACCCGGATATCGACACGGTCTTCTCGTCGAGGTTAAGGATCATGTCGGCCGTCGTGATGACCGATTGGGCATGCCCCTTCGAGCGACGGACGATGGCCTGAATCCGGGCAACCAGTTCGTCCTTGTGGAACGGCTTGGTCAGGTAGTCGTCGGCACCGACGCCCAGACCCTTCACCTTGTCTTCGATCCCGGCGAGACCGGACAGGATGAGTACGGGCGTCCTAACCTTGGCTCCCCTAAGCGTCCGAAGCACCTCATAGCCCGACATGTCCGGAAGATTGAGGTCCAGCAGGATGATGTCGTAGTCGTAGAGCTTTCCGAGGTCGATGCCTTCCTCGCCGAGATCCGTCGTATAGACGTTGAACTTCTCTGAACCCAGCATCAGTTCGATGCTTCGCGACACGCTTGCGTCATCTTCGATCAACAGCACACGCATGTGGCGTCATCCTTTTCAGACAACCTTTATGCGGCCTCGATCACAACCGAAGGTTAACGACATCCACGCCAGTTCGACTTGCCTTGCCTCTATCGAAAGCCAAGCCGCTACAGACCTACCCCTGCCTCCGATCATCGACCACGCCTCACGGGCCTCTTCGACTGGCTGACTTAACCGAAGGACGGCTACACCTCGCTCGCCGGCCGCAACGGCTCCGTCCGACCTTCATCCCCCGCGTTCCGCAACCCTCGCGCGGCAAGAAGCTCGTCCGTCAACGCTGCGGTCCCCTCGATGCGGCGTCGATCACCCCCGGCACCTGGATCGCCATCGAGGCCGCGATGGACGCGGACTCAAGCACAAGGGAGGAGATTGACATGAGCGTCACCGGGCGTTCCAGAGCCTTTTCGATGGGACTGACGGGAAGGCCGGCGCCCTGGCAAGGGAGCCTCAACAGGTGCGGTTGCCGACGCGGAAATCACGTGGTCTTGACGGGCGACTAGCCCCCGTCTTCCGATCGCGACCGGACATGCAGGTGATCGACCGTCAGCGAACCGATCGAGAGTTTCTCGATGCGTGCTTCCAAGACCTTCAGGCGCCTCACTGTCATGGCCCCCACCGCGAGCGCGCCGATCGCCGCCGCCCCCAAGGCGACCGCCCCGACGGCGACCGCGCCCACCGCCGTGCCGCCTACTCGTAGTTTGCCCCTCTCGTTCTTCGCCAGCATCGTGGTCCCTCTTGGTGCGCTATCTTTGGTTCAGCCTTTTCGTCACGCCGACGGCAAGGCGCAGGATCACGTTCTGGGGCAAAACCGGGCACCCAACGTGCCGAGGCGACCTGCGAGCCTGCCGGGGTACACAACCATTTTGCCCCAGTCGAAACCCCCCAGGATGTCGCCGACCACCGATCCGGGACAGGTCGCGGCGATAAACGCGATGTGCATGGTGCCCGCCTCCCTGGAGAAACCACGGCGCGCGGGATGAACCCCTTTCAGGCTCAGATCACGAAAAATCCGACCGTGACCACGGCCATCACCAGTGTCGCCAGCCATCCCATGACCTTCATCGGAAAGGGCAGGGTCAGCCGGCCCATGATGCGCGGGTTCGCGGCGATCATCATGATCACCGCCATGAGGGGAGCCGCGAGCACCCCGTTGACGACGGCGCTCCAGTAGAGCGCCTTGATCGGGTCCAGCGGGCTGAAGTTCAGGGCGACGCCGCCGAGGGTTGCCAAAGCGATGGTCGCGTAGAAGGCCTTGGCCCCGCGTGGGCTACTGTCCAGGCTTCCGACCCACTGGAAGACCTCGCTGGTCGCATAGGCGGCTGACCCGGCGAGGACGGGCACGGCCAGCAGGCCGGTTCCGACGATACCAGCGGCGAACAGGGCGAAGGCGAACGGCCCCGCGACGGGGCGTAGCGCCTCGGCGGCCTGCGAAGAGGTCTGGATTTCGGTCACGCCGCTGGCGTTGAGCGTCGCCGCCGTCGCGAGGATGATGAACAACGCGATCAGGTTCGAGATCCCCATGCCGGCGATCGTGTCGGTCCGGATGCGCGCGAGTTCCGACGCCGCCTCGCGCGGCGCGAGGCGCAGAGGCCGGACATGCCGCCTATGGGCCTCCTCGACCTCCTGCGAACTCTGCCAGAAGAAGAGGTAGGGGCTTATGGTCGTGCCAAGCACGGCGACGAGCGCCATGGCATGCGGCGCATCGAACACCAGATGCGGCACCAGCGTGCCTCGCAGGGCGGCCTCCCACGAAACGTGCGCCGCGAACACCACCGCGACGTAGGCGAACAAGGACAGCGTCAACCATTTCAGCGCGGCGGCGTAGCGTGCGTAGGTCAAGAACGTTTCGAGGAGGATGCAGACGATACCGAACACGACCGTATAGAGGCGCCCAGACCCTCCGACGAGCAGCTGTGCGGCGGCTCCCATCGCACCGAGATCGGCACCGAGATTGATGACGTTGGCGACGAGCAGAAGAACGACGACCACCCGAAGCAGCCACGCGGGATAATGCCGCCGGAGATTGTGGGCGATGCCGGCGCCGGTCACCGCGCCGATGCGCGCGCAGACAGCCTGGAAGGCCGCCATCAGCGGCAAGCTGAACAGCATCGTCCAGGCGAGTCCGTACCCGAATTGCGCGCCGACCTGGCTGTATGTGGCGATGCCGCTCGGGTCGTCATCGGCCGCACCGGTGACGAGACCCGGTCCGAGTTTCTTCAAGAATCCGTCCGGCTTCAGCGGAAGCGCATCCAGAGGCGGAGCGAGGACGGCGGTTGTCGCTGAGTGAGGCAGCGGGTTCATCGTCGGACGCCTCTGGAGCACGGCGCCCCTTGCGCCAGAGTCGAGCATAGGCCTCGTTGCTCGGCTTGGCTGTTTAATCTTGGGGGCAGGATCGGATCAGGGGGGCTGATGAAACTTGCGAACGACTGCTGTCGGGTGCCGACATCGCGCTCCTGAACGACTCGGTTGGTGATGCAGCCCAGCCGCTCTTCGGCTCAAGCTGCCCGGAGACACGTCCGCTTCGGAGCGGTCAAGGTAGGAAAGTGGACGCGGTGATTGCGCGCCCTTCAGGTCGCTCGCCGATCAGAGAGCGTCTTTTTAAAAACTGCCGTCCGTTCGGTGCCCGCGCGATGCTCATTTCCCCATGAGCCCGTCATCGGCCCGTCAGGGCTTCACGAAGCGGTAGGCGAAACGATCGGTCTGGCCCTTGATTGTGGGATCGAACACCTTGATCAAGTGCCGATCGTCCTTGTTCGCGAGTATGGTGCTTTGCGCATCCAGCACGAAGCCGGCCGCCTCCACCTCCTCGCGGACGGACGCAGGGTCGATCCGATGCAGCGTCTGGGTGTCACTCGTGCCCGACCCTGCGGAGGCGGCATGGTCGACGATGACATAAAACCCACCGGGCTTCAGCTTGTTGTAGACGGCTCGATTGAAATCAGCCGCTGTCGCGCCCTTGGATTGGATCAGCTTGGTGTGGAGATCGTGGTAGAACAGGTGCAGCCACAGGACATCAGCGGGTTGCGTGATCTCCGGCATCGCCACGAGGTCCGCCGAGACGGCTTCGACATTCTCTCGGCCCGTTTCTTCCGCCAGCTTCCGCATGTGGCCGAGCTGATCGGGTTTTAGGTCTGCGATTTCGGTCGGGACAAAGCTGTAGACCCGTCCTTCGCGTCCTACGACGTCCGAGAACAGGCGCGTCCAGTCGCCGTCGCCTGGGTAAACGTCGATGACGGTGGAGCCCGCTGTCACGCGTGCGAACCGGATCAACTCGGATAGCTTGGATTGGTTGTACATCGAGATTTCCTTTGCGGTTGGGCATTCGATGAACGCGCAGCGTGCAAGGGGGCGATGCATGGCTGATCCACCATCTACCTCCCAACCCGATGGGCAGATGGCCAGCGCTACGCCGCCAGCTCGTTCGGGCCGCGCCGCTGTGAAGCTTCAGCGGCTTTCGCCGCCATCGTCGCGTGGGCCCACCAGACGAGTTCATCCAAAGCCGACTTCGCCTTGCCCTGAAGGTGTGCCTCGACGTCTTCGATGGGTTTGTTTGCACCCATCGGGGAGGTCGACATGAAATCGGCGCCGCCAATGTTGACGGTGGCTGCGGTCGAAACCATTTGCAGCGCACTCGTTATCTGGCGGAGATGCTCGATCGCCCGCGCCGCTCCGGCCCCGCCGTAACCAATGGCAGTGAACGGCTTCCGTCCCCACTCCTTATAGGCTTGATCGAGCGCGTTCTTCAGCACACCCGTGATCGAGCTGTTGTATTCGGCCACCACGAAAACGAAGCCATCGTATCGGGCGAGCGTTTTCTGCCAGCGCAACGCCTCGGGGTTCTCGCTGGGCGTCGACGTAAGCGGCCCCTTCTCATCGAAGAAGGGCATTGGATGGTCGCGAAGGTCGACAAGCTCCGCCTCGATGTCGTCACGGGCCTGGGTCTGTTTCAGCATCCAGCCAGCGGGCTTGTCGGCGTACCGACCGGGCCGAGTCGAGCCAACCACGATTGCGATATGGGGTTTGGTGATCATGACAACCTCATATTCTTTTCACCAAGTTGATGCAGCATTGCGGAAGGCAGGTTGTAGCAATGAAAAGAAATAACCTTCCCACCCTCAAGGTGATAGATATCGCAAACTGGGGCATCTATTGTCTTGCCAGTTGGAGCAAGAGTTCCGGAAGCAAGGGCCAGGTCACCTTTATGTGTTCCCCGGATCGCGATTTCGACAATGACGACGTCTTCCGCGACGTAGATGCTCAGTAACTCACGATGGAGGTCGGGGAACGCAGTCACTAAGCCGGCAATGGAGTCACCAATGGCCTTCCCTCGAAACTTCGTGCCGGAAGCCATATCCAACATGTACCCTTCATCAGAGAACATGGAGACAAATTTCTCCGTATCTAATCCGTGCCCCTCTGCATGGGTGTACAGTTTTCTGATAAACGTTTCATGATCAAGCATAACAGATACTTTCTGGAGTCGGTTGCTGCTATTTGGTGCTTTAGCAACGCGTTGCCGCTGCTCAACGCATCATCTGACTTTACGAATGGTTTCGTGGCTGCGGTTTCGATGTGGTAGGGCCTGGACTCGCATCCATTTCGGAGGCCCTCGCCAGTGCTTGTGTGTCGATATACTCACGGATCTTTGCAACTTTGCCATTTCGAACTGTAATGGCGAAAATCCAATCGTCGTCGAACGTCTTATGCGTGGCTTTGATATTCCCCTTAGCGACGCCGACGACCAGAACCCGGTCTCCCTGCGCTACGTATTCGGAGGGCTCTGTTGAGGTTTCAACCGTTTCGGCAGCCTTTCTAAGAAAATCCGTCAGTCCCCCGTGCCCGCGATGCGTTCCGGCCAGTGGCCAGTCCTTTCCCGGAATGATCCACTCAATATCTTCGGCAGACAACGCGAGCAGCCCTTGCTTATCGCCGCGGCCCATTGCTGCAAAAAAGTCCTACACAGTCTGGACATTGTTTTCGATACTCATTGTAATCTCCCTTTTCCTTATGACGGTTAGTATACAATTTACTCCGTCGCTTTTTCTGTTAGTGCCGGCCGGGCGGAGCGCGTCAGATCTGCGCTAGGCCGCCGTCGACGGCAAGCTCGCTGCCGGTCATGAAGCTGCTGTCCGACGACGCGAGAAAGGCAGCCGCCGCCCCGAGTTCCGCCGGATCGCCCATGCGCTGGAACCCGGTCATCGAGCCGTAGGCCTTCAGGCCCGCCTCGCCCAGCGCTTCCGTCGCGAGTTCGGTCGCTATCGCCCCGGGCGACAGCACGTTCACCCGGATGCCTGTGCCCTTCAGGTCCTCTACCCAGGTCCGCGCGAGGTTGCGCACTGCTGCCTTGCTCGCGCTGTAGGCAGTGAACGCCGGGGCGCCCGTGGTGCCGGCGCTCGATCCGGTGAGGATGATCGAACCGCCCTGACGCATCAGCGGCAGCGCCTTCTGGACCGTGAAGATTGTACCCTTCACATTGGTGTCGAAGGTTTCGTCAATGTGCTTAGCGGTGATCTCGCCAAGCTTGAGCTGGCTTCCCACCCCGGCGTTGGCGAAGACGATGTCGAGGGTTTTGCGCTCGGCCTTCACCGCTGCGTAGAGTCGGTCGAGGTTGGCCTCATTCGAGATCGAGCCCTTCACCGCGCGAGCATTTGGCCCAAGCTCGGCCAAAGCAGCGTCAAGCGCTTCCTGCCGGCGGCCGAAGAGGAAGACGAAGGCGCCCTCTTCGACGAAGCGCTTTGCTGCGGCGAGGCCGATGCCGGTGGCGCCGCCGGTGATCACGGCGGTCTTTCCCTTCAGTCTGGTCATGACGTGCATCTTTCCGGGCTTCCGCCTCGGTCATTCTGGGGGGACGCCTCCGAGGCCCTCAACATGGGTCCGCCGGAGGCAGGCGTGGAGTGTGGAAGCGAGCACTCTCCGGGCGCCCGGCGGCGAACGGCGGCATGGCCCGATCCCGGCGGAACGTGTCGGGTGAAACATGGAAGAGGCGTTGGGGCGGGTCAGGCGAAGCGCAATTCCTCACCCGTTTCGAATGGGCTCTGATTGTCCCAGGACATCTCCGCTGCCGACATCCCGGCCTCGCGCAGGAGGTCGGCATGGGGCAGCTTCAGTCTTACGATGCGCCATGCCTGTGCCTTGTCGGCACGGTTGACGTAAGCCGTGAAGGTCTCACCTCCCATCGCGTTCCGGGCCACGTGGAACCTCCAAGCGATGATCTCGTCTTTCGCGTCGCTCATGCCGTGAACCTTGCGTGCGGGCCGTGCCTCTTGCCCGGATCATTCCCGAGCCGGATCGACCGAGCCTTGGATGCGGGATGAACCCCGTATCGCCGTCGTGATTCCGGCGGTCGATGGAGGTTTTGCACCGTAGCCTCTCACCTCCAGGGCGTCGGCTCTGCAACTTCCATCCACCGAAAGGCAAACGAAGACGCAGGTGGCGACCCATTTCACGTTGGTCATCCTTCGATCGAGAAAGGCGTGTCGACAGACGTCATCGCATTGAGCGCCCCTGTCCCTGCATGTCATGCTCTGCGGTGACGGGAGGGAAGTTTGCCTTCCAGTGGCCCACGCGGGTGCGACAAACACCACGCCCACCGCCAAGGCAACGATCATTTCCCATGGTCCCATCGCATCAGCCTCCGCGAGCGTGACTTTCGATGCGCGTAGCGACCGGACGCTCCATCCCGCCGGGACGCCTGGATCGACCAGTCACGGGACCTGCCCGCCACCTGTCGGTTCACAGGCTCCTGGTCCACCTTCTCGCCGGTCTCGGCGCAGTGATCCGGCATAAAGACTTGGCTCACCTCGGCTGGCGGGGCTCATCTCCATGGCGCCGGGCATCCGACCTGGCGATCGCATTGCCGCAACCAGCCGGTCGACGTGGCCGCCAGGTGGGCATGCGACGTTGAACTTTGGTTACCCAAGGACTGCCGCCGAAGGATCGCTCTCCGGCGGCAGGCGATCAGACGACGGCGATGTCGTTCTCGACGCCCGTCACGCCGGGTGCGCGCCATGCGGTATCGTCCGCGACCCACTTGTCGTCGAAGGTGGGCACGGTTCCGGTAAGCCGGACCGAGCCGCCCGTCGCGCTCACCGACACGTTGTCCTGGTAGGAGGACCACGACCGGTGCAGGGCGCGCTTGATGTCGGCCGAGATGTCGGTCGCGCTGGGGCGCGGCTTGAGCGTGATCTG
>NZ_JAMOIM010000045.1 GCF_026130545.1 Lichenifustis flavocetrariae
GTGCGGCCTACGGTCAGAAAGGCGACCTTGATCGGGCGATTGCCGACTACACCGCCGCGATCGGGCTCGATCCCGGCCATGCTGACGCCTACTATAATCGGGGCGCGGCCTATGTTCAAAAAGGCGACTTTGACCGGGCGATTGCCGACTACAGCGCCGCGATCGGGCTCAACCCTGGCCATGCTAACGCCTTCTATAATCGGGGCGCGGCCTATGGCAACAAAGGCGACCTCAACCGGGCGATTGCCGACTTTGACACCGCGATTGGGCTCGATCCCGGCAATGCCGGCGTCTTAACAAATCGATCTATTGCCTATTACGAAAAGGGTCAGAATGATCAATCTCTGCTAGATTACAGAGCCGCTATTGTAATAAATAAATACGATGCTAAAGCTCTGTTTGTAATGGCAGAATTGCTAGCTAAGAACAAAATTATAAATTTATCGATTGATGCATTTAGTAGAGCCGTTTCATTAAATCCGATTTATATTGAAAATTATCAAACATTAAAGCAATATTTTGGATTGGATAGTGACAATATTTGCGACGCCCTAGAGGAAGAACTTACCCGCATCTATGAGAATTACGCTAAAGTAATTGGGTATGATGCGGTTAGAACGGTTTTCGCGAGGCATGCGTCGGCCGGAAGCGAAGGTGCCTTTGAATCGGGCATGCCGGGCTATGACAGAGCAGTTGAAGTCTCAGAACTAACAACGACCGTTGCGCCGAAGCTTTGGAAAAATAGATCGAAAGATAATGCGTCCACTCCGATTGAGTTCATCCAAGCCAACTATGGGCAGATGCGCGATGACGAATGGCACCATGCCGGTCTGACACGTTCGGATTTGAAACGCGATCCTGAACTCTATGCAGCCTATGCGACCTGGATTGGTCGCCATCCCGACGAGGCGTTGACATTTGCGTCTGGCGGCAGGAACCCCGGCCTGCCACGGATTGATGATCCAGCAGAAGCGATCGAACGGCGTCGCCAAAGCACTCGTGAGGCCAATCAACGATATCGAGAGAAGCTCAAAGCTGACAAAATGTCGCATCAGCCCCGGTGACAATCAAACATATCTTTGATTGACGACATCTCAGTCTGCTGTGAAGGTGTCACTCGCTAAGTCCATTTCGGACTAGCGAGTGGAGACATCCAGCCATGTCAAACGCATCCAAAGCAGGTGCTTCTGCAGCTGCAAACGGCGGCGTCGCAGCGCCGCGCTTTCCGACACATCAGCAGCAGAACCAAGCAGATGCCGCATTTAACCGCGTGAGGAACCCACCGCCGCCGCCTCCTGCCACCAAGACGCGCTGAAACAGCACCGTCCAGGGACGGCGGCATACGCCGCCCCTGGTCTTAGCTGATCGACAGCGGAGGAGGCTCGTCCATGTCAATGAAACTTGATGCTCCTCCCTGCAAACGCTGGGAGCTTTGCCGCCTACTTCGTCCGAAAGGCGTGTGCCCTTTTAGCAGACGCGATCTCTACGAAGGTCAACCGCCTACTTCTCACATTGGCTGGCATCCCCTCGATGACTCAGTCGGCGAAGAAGAAGAATGCGACGAGTATTTCGATCAAACAGACGATCGGCGACCCGTCCCGTAACTGGCGAACACAACACCCCGCTGACCGCCTCAATCGCGAGGCGATCAATCATTCCTGCGTCCTTCTTTTCGGTCAAAAGGAGTTTTGCAGATGAATCCCTGCCCTGAATTCAACCAGCAGCAGCGCGACGCCGGATTCAACCACGTCAACAACGCGCCGCGCCTCCAGCTTGAGCCCAAAAACACCGCGCGCCGTTGAGCTACGCCATCGCTTAGGGACGGCGGCCCTGCCGTCCCTACTTTCAACATCGAGACAGAGGCCCCGCCATGAACGAGCAGTCCAACCCCTCACAATTCAAGAGTTTCGGCGCACAGCCGCCCGGCCCGTCCGGCCTTCGCCACCTCGCCCCCTGGGTGAAGGTTATCGCCGGTGGCGGTGTCGCCGCCGCCGTGACCTTCTATGCCCTCCAAGTCGGATTACCCGACGGTTGGCGGCCGTCGAGCGTCGCGGGCGACGCGGCTGGCGATACGGTCCGCCATGAGATCGAAGCCATGAAAGAGGCCAAGATCGACATGGAGCGGCGCATTGCGGACGCCACCGCTCAGGCAAACGCCAAGGCCCAGGCGGACCTCATCGCCATCCAGGTCGCCGCCAACGAGCGCACCGCCGATCTTGCGGGTGAAACCGACATGGCGACCTTGGCCGACGTCGCCTGCATTGGCGCGCGGATCGTTTCCAGCCTGACCCAGCCGCAAGGTTGGGGCCGTAACGCCTCGGACGATTTCTATTACGCGGCGCAGAAGACCGGCGCGGCGACGTGCGGCATGGGTAATGCACTCCGCCAGGACATCACGCGCAGCCAGCTCGACGTCATCCGCCAAGCAGCGGCCGAACGCGGCGCGCCGATGAACGACGGCGCGGTGCGGACGGTCTCAACGCCCATTGCTCCCACTGCGTCGCCTTCGCCGATCCCGACCGTTGCGCACCGGGTGCTGACCGTGGAGGAGCACCGCCAACTCAAGGCATATGCCGAGCGTCAATCGAACGCTGTTCTGCAGCAGTTCGTGGAGGGGATCGACACCGTTCACTATGGCCTGACGCCGGAATGGTACGACCGGGTTGCCGATTATCGTGACGCACATCCCGAAACCTAAGCCCGCTTGCCGACGCTCTCCCGCTCTTCCCGCTCCGCGCGTTTCGTGCGGGGCGGCTTTTGGCCTTCGATGGTACCAAAAAGGCCACCAAATAAGCCGTCATCCTCCTCGCTGTGATGGACGCAACGATGCAAGGCGCAAGGCGGCTTGTCGGGGATCATCACCAGGATGTTGCCGCGCTCCCGGCTGAACGCCTGAACGATCTCGCTGGCATGCATCAGCGGCACACGCTGGATTTGTTCGCCTTTCGATTGGCCGCCGCCTTTGCTTTGGTTGGTGGACTCGGTGTTATTCGACTGGCCGCCGACGAGCGCCATCATCGGGTCGCCGCGCGATCCGCCAACCGCGTCCTGCCAGGTCTCGTTGGCGCTCTCGACGATCCGCACGACTTCGGTTTCGCCGAGGCGGGCGGCGATGTGATCCGTCGTGGTCAGGTCGGTGTTGCCAAAGAAGGTCAGCAACCCGGCATTGCCCATGAAAGTTTCCCAACCGTCCTTATAGTCGCGCTTAAGCTGAGTGAGGTCCTGAATGATGGGCCACAGCTTCACGCCGAAACTGGCAATCTGCCCGGCCGCCTTCTCGACTGTCTCCATGGTGCCGAGTGCGGCGAACTCATCGAGACAGAACAGCACGCGGTGCTGCCCGTCGCGCAGCGGCCCTGTCCGTTCCATGGCGTCCATGGCGAGCGTGACGAACATCCGGAGCCATCGCCCATGCGTCGCCAGGCGTGTCGCCGGCAGGCACAGATAGACCGTGATGCGCTTCGCTTTCAGGTCTTCCAGCCGGAACGACGACGCCGACAGGACGCGGGCCATCTGCTCGCCTTCCAAGAACGCGGTCTGCGTGGCGATCGTCGAGATGATCGAGTTCAACTCCTTCGCCTGCGTCCCCTGCATCGCCTCGCCGGTCCGGCCGATCAGGTCGATGCCGTGTTCCGCCATGGCAACCCACAGCGCATTCAGCGCCGCCTCGCCCTTCGTCACGATGCGACGCACCGTGACGAGGTTTTTACTGGCCGGCGGCTCTGTAGCCGCGACCCACATGACAAGCACCGTCAGCAATGCCCGCGCGGCTTGCGTCCAATGCGCCCCGTCGCCGTCCGATTGGATGATGAGCGCGTCCGCGAGCTGATAGGCGAGATCGGCGCCCTCGCCCGTCGCGGGATCGAGATCGGCCAGGGGGTTGAAGCCGGCAAAGGCATGTTGCCGCGCGTCGCCTGTCACCCGGCTGAACGGATCGAGCGCGTACACCTCGCCCTCGCCCGGTGTCAGCGGCACCGACCAGTCCGACCCGCCGGCCGATCGGCGCGATGCCGTCAGCGTCGCCAGTTCCCCCTTGGGATCGATGACCAAGGCGCTTCCAGGCCAGAACAGCAGGTTTGGCACGATCAGCGAGACGCCCTTGCCGGCGCGGCTTCCCGCGACGGTCAGGACGTGCCGGTCATCGTCGTGGCCGTAATAACGGCCCTTATGGTCGCGGCCGACAAGGAACATTCCCGGCTTCCACTCGCCGAATTTTGGGCCGTCCGGCCGGCTCTGAAACTCCGCCATTTCGTCGGCAGACGGCCAACGGCCCAAGGCGCTCGGCTTGTGCCGGTCGCCATCCGGCAGGCCGCGCGGAAAACCTTCAGTTGCATCGCGCTCGTGCCGGGGCCGCGTATCCGCGACCGCCGGGGCCGCTGGCGCTGCGCTGCCGCGCTTGCCGGTCCACCATGCCATTGGCCTGCCTCCCCTGCCCCGGCCGGGGGTGCCGCCCTGCGGGCTATGCCGGCTGGCGCCGTCATTGTAGCCGGCGCCGCAGCGCCTGTCCCTCGCGCACGCGAGAAACCAGCAATGGCGCACTTAACCAGAATTACATCGGGGCCGGTCATGGAAGGTCATGCCCTGCAAGGTCGTCCAAGATGGCCGAACTTGCTCCCGATGCAATTCTGGCCGTTCCTTCGTCACTGCGCGCCCTGCGGGGGTGGGCCGACTATGGCCGGCGGCTGCGAAGTCGCAGCGATGCGCGTCCGAAGGAGACGCACATATCAGTTGAGGAGGCGGCAGTGCGCATCCTCGAATTGACCGCCCATGTTCAGCATTTCAGCCGGGCAGAGGGCCGGTCCGCGACTGCCGCCGCCGCCTATCGAGCGTGCGCCCGGATCGCCTGCGAACGGGAAAGCCGCGTTCATGACTACCGGGGCAAGGCCGGGTTGGAAGCGACCGGAATCGTTCTGCCAGCCGTAGCACCGGCATGGGCTTCGGACCGCGCACGGTTGTGGAACGCCGCCGAGCTGCGCGAACGCAACGGAGCGCGCGGTACCAATGCCGGGGCCTGGAAGCATGAGGCCATGGTGGCCCGTGAAATCCTCTTCGGGTTTCCGGCCGAGCTGTCACCGACCGGCCGCGTCGCGCTCGTGG
Organism: Lichenifustis flavocetrariae; assembly: GCF_026130545.1. GTDB lineage: Bacteria > Pseudomonadota > Alphaproteobacteria > Rhizobiales > Beijerinckiaceae > Lichenihabitans > Lichenihabitans flavocetrariae. Next base: position 5,098 of record NZ_JAMOIM010000045.1, read on the forward strand.
ACCGGATCGCGCGGCATCTGGTCGACGCGCATGGCGTCGCGGTCGATTGGGCCATCCACGCACCGGGCAAGATGGGCGATCAGCGCAACCACCATTGCCACATGATGTTCACCACCCGCCGCATGACCGCGACCGGCCTTGCCGCCAAAACCCGCGAATGGAACAGCCGGGAAGGCGGCGGCCGGACCGTCGCGGCGATCCGCGCGACCCTGGCCGCGATGATGAACGAGGCTCTTGCCGGCGAGGGCGTCACCACGGTCCATGTCGAGCATCGCAGCTTAAAGGCGCGCGGCATCGGCCGGATGCCGACGAAGCACATGGGACCAGGCAAAACGAATGCCGGTCGCAAGCGGCAGGCGCGCGAGCGATCGGCATGGGAGCGCCAGCATCGCCACGACCAGGCCGCGCGGCATGACCAGGAGCGTGCCAGCCAGACCCGCGACCGCGCCGCGCGCGGCGTGTCGCGAAGCCGCGATATCGACCAGCGAGAAGCGCAGGCGATCGAGCAGGCCAGGACGACACCGGAGACGACGACCACACAGCCGCAGCCGGGACGCCTGAAACGCCTAGTGCGCGCGATAACCGGCCGGGCCGATCGGCAGCACGAACCAACCGCCCCCGCCCGCGTCGATCTCGAGCGCGACGTGCGGGCGACCTACCAGGCCGAACGCGAGCGCATGACAGCGGACCATCAGCGCGACGCGAAGGCCCTCGACGACCGGCACCGGTCGGAAGATCGGCAGCTCGATCGCGCCGCCCTCGCCCGCGCCGATCGTGACCGCGTGCAGGAGGTGCAGGAACGGCAGGGACATTCGGCCGGCCGAGACCATGACCGGACGCATGCGCGTGACGAACACGAGCGCGGGCATCGGCCGTAGCAACTCAGCCGCCGAACTATGAACAGGGTCGTTGCAGTTCAACTCCTCAATACATGGCTATAAATCATTCCATTCACCGGATATATTATCACGTCTTTTCCGTTTATTAGGGTATGTTGTCCTATATTATGGAATGGGCGTAGCCAGATGTGTTTTTGTTGCTCAAAAACTCTGGCCAAGAGGGGCGCCGGCCCCTCTTGGAACACCCCAGGCGACCGCCCCAGCCACGCGGGAGCCGGTCAGGAAGGATCGGCATGGCACGACCGCGACTGGCACCCGAGGATCGGCGGGGCCATCCCACCGGCATCCGGCTCAACCTGGCCGAGGAGGCGAAGATCGACGCCGCCGCCTCGGCCTATGGCCTCAGCCGGGCCGATTATCTGCGGCGGCGCGGCCTCAATCATCGCCTGCCCTCGACCGTCGCCCTGGCCCACAGCGAAGCGCTACTAGCAACCGCCCTGCTACGCCTTGGCGTCAATCTCAACCAGATCGCGCATCATATGAACGCCGGGCGTGCCGCGCCCCATGCCGAGCTGGACGCCCTGATCGCCCGCATCAACGAATGCCTGGATCAGCTCTATGATCCCGGCCCTGACGGAGCTGGGGCGTAGCTTCAAGGGCGCAGCGGCCTACTACTTCAGCGATAAAGTCGCCACACTGGACTCGCCCGGCACCGTTGATCGCGTCGCCTGGACCGCCACCTTCAACCTGCCGACCGACGATCCGGACCGGGCCTGGCGGATGATGGCGCACACTGCCCTCGCCCAGCGGACCCTGAAAACGGTCGCCGGGGTGAAGGCAACTGGACGCAAGCTCGAAAAACCGGTCCTGGCCTATTCCCTGTCCTGGCATCCTGACGAGCGTCCGACCAAGGCAGACCAGCTTGCGGCTGCGCAGGAAAGCCTGCTGGCACTCTGCCTCGACGGTCATCAGGCGATCGTCATATGCCATACGGACGAGCCACACCCGCATGTCCACGTACTGGTCAACCGGGTGCATCCGATGACCGGCAAGGCTGCCCCTCTCGCGAAATCAAAGCTGGCTCTGTCCCAATGGGCGCAAGCCTATGAGGAGCGGCACGGCCGTGTGTTCTGTCGCGCCCGCGTCGAGAACAACGCCCGCCGTGCCGGCGTCAGCCCCGGCCGGGCGGCCGACAACCGAACCCCGCGCGCGCATCGGCGCGAGCACGAAGCCAGCGGATCGAAACGGCATGCTGCCGCGCTGCGCCGGCATCACGCGGAACTTTTCAGCGCACAGGCCGGGCAGGAACAGCAGGCATGGCAGCAGCGGACGGACGAGGTTCGCGCCTTCCGTGCCGGGCAGCGCGCCATCCGCAAGGCGGCGGCCGACCGCCTGCATCACCAGGCCGAGCTGGCTGGCCACCCCGGCCAGGCCGACGAAGCCGCGCGCGTGGCGGCCCTCCTGGCTGGCGACCGGCCGGCCGACGCGCTCCACGTTCTCACCCGCGACCGCTCGACCTTCACGCGGGCCGAGTTGGTGCGCTTCGTGGGCCGGCATACCCCGGACGCGGCCGGCTTCGCGACCGCCATGGCGAAACTCGACGCCGCGCCCGAGCTGGTGCGGACCGGGCGCGACACGCGCGGCCGGGACCGCTTCACCACGCAGGCCCACCAGGCCCTTGAGCGGCGCATGGCTGATTCGGCCGACGCCCTCGCCCGCGCAGCTCAGGCAAAGGGCGATGTGGCAGCGCGGTTCAAGGGCCGGTCTCTGTGCGCCGATCAGCTGGAGGCGCTGCATCACGTCCTGACCGGCAACCGCTTGGCTTGCGTCGCCGGCATCGCCGGCTCCGGCAAGAGCACCATGCTCGACGCCGCCCGGCAGTCCTGGGAAGCGGCCGGCTTCCGGGTGCAGGGCATGGCCCTCGCGGCCGAGGCGGCACACGGCCTTCAGACCGGTGCCGGCATCAAGACCGCCGGCACCATTCATTCCCGCCTGTATCTCTGGGAACAGGGACGCTGCCTGCCCGGCCCGAACGACGTTATCGTGGTGGACGAAGCCGGCATGGTCGGATCGCGCCAGATGGAGCGGCTGTTGCATTTCGCGCGGAAGGCGGGTGCCAAGGTCGTGCTGGTCGGCGACGCCCAGCAGCTCCAGGCAATCGAGGCCGGCGGCGCGTTCCGCGCCATCGCCGATCGTGTCGGCGACGTGACGCTCAGGACGGTCCGGCGGCAGAAGGTAGACTGGCAGCGCGACGCGACCGCCGACCTCGCGGCCGGCCGCACCGCCGCCGCGCTCGACCGCTACGAGGCGGCTGGCATGGTCCACTCCCATGCCACCGGCGAGGACGCCAGGGCGGCCCTGATCGCGGCGTGGAACGCGGAGCGCCGCGCCCATCCGGACCGGTCGCAAATCGTCATGGCCTTCCTTCGCCGCGACGTCGCCGCGCTGAACGCGCTCGCCCGCGCCTGCATGCGGCAGGACGGAGCCTTAGGCGCAGACGTGACGTTGACCACGGCAGGCGGGCCGCAGGCCTTCGCCCAGGGCGACCGTCTTGCCTTCCTGCGCAACGACACCAAGCTCGGCGTGCGGAACGGCAGCCTCGGCACGATCGAGGCCATGCACGGCCGCACCCTGACCGTCCGCCTGGACGGCCAGTCCGGAAACAGTGTGACGTTCAGCCTGGACGCTTATGGTCATGTGGCGCACGGTTACGCCGCGACGATCCACAAGAGCCAGGGCGCAACGGTAGACCGGGCGCATCTGTATTGCAGCCCGAACCTCGACCGCCACGCGGCCTATGTCGCGATGACGCGGCACCGCGACCGGCTCGACCTGCACTGGTCGCGCGACAGCATCCCAGACCGGACGAGGCTCGCGGCGATCCTGTCTCGCGCAAATTTAAAAGACACCAGTCTCGATTATGCGGAAGACCGGGAACGCGAGCACGCAGCGCGGCACGAAGCGGCCGAGGCCATGCGCGACCGGGTTCACCGCCGCGCCGCCGCCTTCGCCGCGCGGGAAAAGACGCGCGAGGGCCGCATGGCGAACGCCCGCAGCATTCTTCCCTCCAGCGCCAGCCCCTTCCAAGTGGCCCGGCTGGCCCTGGACGCGCTTGGGCGCGCGCGCTTGTTCCGGCACCGGCAGAGCATCTTGCGGCAATGGGCGCGACGGATCCTGCCCGCGCCCTTGCCCGCCGCGCCGGCGATCGACCGCCTCACCCCGGCCGCGCGACGTGCCGCCATAGCGGCGCACGACGCCGAAACCTTGCGGCTGTTAAGCGAGATGGACGCCCGCCACGCGGATCAGCGCGCGGCCTGCCACACCGGCCGCGCCACCCTGCAACGGCAGGCGGCGGCGAATTGGCGATGCCTGACCTCGCGGGGCAGCACCACCGCCTCGTTCAACGTGGCGGGCACAACGGCCGAACCCCGGCAAGCGGGCCATCCGGTGAGCGTCAACGATAACGTTGCCGATCGGGCGCCGCCTTCCGGTCCGCGCCCGCTTTAGCGGCCTCGCCCCCGCTCGTGTTCATGTCTGAAGTCATGGCCGGCCACGGGCGTGGTCCGGACAAACGCCTCTTCCCGCCGCAGCCGGCCGGCATGGGCGGCCTGCTCTGCCCGCTGATGCTCCCGCTGCGGGTCATGGTCGGGGAACTTCGCGCCGAGGTGATGGTCCGTGCCTTGCCGCGCCTGGCGCTGCAATTCATCGTGGGAAGGTGGCTGATGCTCGGCCATGGCTGGTCTCCTGCATCAGGATCGGCGCCTTAGCATGCGGCGACCGCGCCTGTTCATGCAGGCTACGGCACGGCGCGGCGTTAGGCGAGCGCCTTGGCCCGCTTGCGGCAGAAATCGATGAAATGCCCGACCGGATTGCTCGGCGGCGACGGCAGGGCGCGATAAGGAGCCGTTGACCCATAACCCTATACGTGACAACGTGTATGAACGTATTCACGTTTGAATCCATACATAAGATTTTCCGCATGAAAATTGTTGCCATCATCAGCCAGAAGGGCGGAGTCGGTAAAACGACCCTCGCCACAGCTCTTGCCGTCGCCTCCGAGGCGCATGGTCGCCAGAGCGCCGTGTTCGACCTCGACCCGCAGGCGTCAGCGACCTTCTGGAAGGACATGCGCGCAGCTGAAGCTCCGGCTGTTGCTTCCGTGGCGGCGTCTAGGCTCGGTCATATGCTGAAAGCGGCCGAAGAAGGCGGTTGCCAGCTCGCCATCATCGACGCGCCGCCATTCGCCAAGGACATTGCCTTCGAGGCTGCGCAGCGGGCCGACTTCATCCTCATCCCTACCAGGCCCGCCGTGCTGGATGTGATGGCGATGACCAAGACCCTTGAACTGGTGAAGCACTACGCCAAGCCAGCAGCCGTCGTGCTGACTTTCTGCCCGACACAGGGCGGGCGCGAGATCGCGGACGCGGAAGATACCGTCAAAGCCCTAGGCGCGACGCTTGCCCCCGTCCGCATCCATACCCGCGTATCCTATCCCCGCGCTCAGCAGACCGGTCAGACGGCTCAAGAATTCGAGCCGGACGGCAAAGCCGCCCAGGAGATCCAACAGTTATACGAATATACATGTATGAACATATGAACAGGAGGATAGAGCCATGACCAGCAAAAACTCATTGCAGGCGGTGCTGGATCGCCAGAAGGCCGCGAATACCGATACGCAGCCAAGCCAGCCCGCGCCGCCCGAGGCGGCCGACTATGCTTCCCAGGCGACCAAATTTGTAAGGCCGGTAAGAGAGGGGAAAAAGTTCGTCGGCGGGCACTTCACACCGAACGTCGCTAAGCAGCTCCGTCTTTTGGCGGCTGAGGAGGAAACCACGACCCAGGCGCTTTTGGAGGAGGCGCTTGAGCTGCTGTTCATCAAGAAGGGGAAAGGCAGCTTACAACGTGGATAAGTTCAAACATGTATGTATGTATGAACGTATGCTTGTGTGTTTTCATACGCCAGGATGTGTCGTATGAAGTCGGGCGCTCAGCATGATCCGCAGTTCGATCTCTTTATCCCGTATACCGCCGACCTCGCGTTTAGAGACACGCAGGAAACGATGGAACGGCCGTTTTTCAGCCTTGGCAAGCGCAAGCGGCTGAAGCCGATTGAGTACACGAGCCCGGACGGCAGCGTTTACGTCAAGGTGCTGGCGACCCCCGAGTTCGGCATGGCGACCATTTGGGACGCCGATATTCTGATATGGGCCGCGTCGATCCTCAACGCACACCGCAAGGCCGGCTCGAACGACATCCCGCGCACCCTGCATTTTCAAGGCTACGACCTATTGCGCACGATCGGCCGCGAGACGGGAGGGCGCGAATACCACCTGTTGCGCGACGCCCTTGGCCGACTGCAATCAACCACGATCATCACCAATATCCGCCCGAAGGGCAAAAAGAAGGATCGCCAGTTCAGTTGGATTGAGAGCTGGTCTGACGTGACCAACGACACGACCGGTAGCAGTCAGGGGATGACCCTGACCGTTTCCGAATGGTTTTACGAGGGTATCCTGCTTGAGAAAAATTTGCTGGCGCTCGATCCGGCCTATTTTTCGATTGTGGGGGGCCGTGAACGCTGGCTTTACCGCGTCGCCCGCAAGCATGCCGGCGGGGCAGGGGAGGAGGGCTTTGCCATCTCCATGCGCACCTTGTTCGAGAAATCGGGCGCAGAAGGCACGTATCGCCGCTTCAAGTTCGAGATGCTGGCGCTAGCCGCGCGTTGCCACGGTGAAGACGGTCCTATCCCAGGCTATGACATTCTGGTCGAGACGGGATCGAGCGGCGATCCCGCCTTGCGGATGATCCGCCAAGAGCGGCGCAGCCTGCCAAGGCCGACCAATGCGTCAGATGCGGACGGCCAGGCGGGTAAACGACCTGCGGCTGCGCCGCAGCGCGGCCAGCCGGTGCTTACCGAGCAGACCATCCAGCTCGTGAAGCGTGATTTTCCAGGCTGGGATATTTACGCCATCAAGTCGGATTTCGACCTTTGGATAGTGGACGGCAACAAAGTCCAGCCAGAAGACTATCAAAAAGCGTTCTATGGCTTTGCGCGCAAATGGCATGCGCGCAACCGTTGACACCTTAGGCCATACCTCCGTCCGGGGCGTTCCTAATGTCCCGAATCATTTCCCGCTGATGGCGCGTTATGCGGGGATTGGCTCATTTCCAAGCGAAAAACACCCGCTTCCACGCGATTTCGCCTCCTAACGGCTGATTTGCATAACGCTACAGCGGCAAGAAGGCATCTTTCGGGATATTAGGAACGCTCTACGCTACCCGGCTTCGGGACATTAGGAACGCCTTGTGAAAATCGATCCTTCGGGACATTAGGAACAAATCATCGGGACATTAGGAACAAAAGCTTCGGGACATTAGGAACAAATCATCGGGACATTAGGAACGCCCATGTTCGGTAAGTTATTGAAAAACAAGACGAAAAAGACAATTTTTTTCCCTTAACTTCTTAAACTAGAATCTATTAACTCTTTAAACCAAAAAAGAGTAGGGAGACGCTGTGGATAACTCCGACATCACCTTACAAGTCACGCCCTAGCCGCACCCTGTAACCAGACCAGACCAGACCAGACCAGACGATCTCGATCATATGATAACGATCGACAACGCAAAAAAGCGGACGGCCTACGGCCGACACCACAACGTCGCTACGCGGCGAAAAGGGAGCGCTTCGCGCCATGCGGAATCGGCTTCGCCGATAACTCTTTCACCCTCACGCCATCAGCTTACCATCGGGCTCACTCTCGGTGAAAAGGTGGGGCCGGTATTTTGACAAAGGCAAAATCTTCCGGTCCCGGCCTAACGGCCGCTTTTCGCCTCCGCTCCCCCGACGGTGCGCCCATTGGCGATCGGGACGAAGGAATGATCCAAGTCCCGCCTCCGGCGGGGGACCGAACAAAGGAACATGCCGACGAGAGCAGGGAGGCGGCACCAGTGTAAAGGGGCCAGCGGGGAAGAGAGAAGACGCTAGACGTATAGCATCTTACCTGCTACGCTGCTTATGTGATCATGGGATACCGCGATAAGCGGACCAGAGAGTTTGCAGACGGCGAGTTTGTCCGCGCGTTCCAGGGGTTCGAAAAACAGGGCTGGAAGCGCCTCGAAATCCTCGAAGCCGCCACCAGCCTGCCCGAACTCGGAACGCTGCCCAGCAATCACCTTGAGGCGCTGAAACGCGACCGGGCCGGCCAGTTCAGTATCCGCATCAACGAGCAATGGCGGATTTGCTTCACCTGGCCCAAAGGCGACCCCGGACCGTCCAACGTCGAGATTTGCGACTACCACGATTGAAACACACCATCTCCAAGGAGGGAGAGACGATCATGAGCAGGCCACCCATTCACCCCGGCGATATCCTCGGCGACGAGTTGAAGGAAATCGGCATCAGCGCGACCGAACTGGCCCGCCAGATCAAGGTGCCGCAGAACCGCCTGTCGCAGATCATCCAGGGCAAGCGGGGCATCACGGGCGACACCGCGCTCCGCCTCGGCCATTGGTTCGGCAACTCGGCCCAGTTCTGGCTGAACCTGCAAACAGCCTATGAATTGCGCCTGGCCGAGCAACAGGCCGGCGACGAGATCAACGCTCTGCCGGTCCGCTCCAATACGCCGCCCCAGCCCGCACAGCCGTCCCTGATATGACCAGCGACGAGAAGGGGGACATTCAAGCGACGGCCTTGAAGATTATCGCGCTGAGTGATCAGGGCCGGATCACGCTCGGTTTGTCTTCCTATAGAGGCCTCATTCGCCTAGGATGGGTGTAAATATTGCTGTAAAAACAGCGTGATGTCGGGGCACTGAAACTTGAGAGTATGATGGTCGACCGTAATTACGGCAGTATGCGGCGCGATGAGTTGGTCAGACTGCTCTAGGAGCGGGATGCCGACGAGGCTGGCGGCCTGCATCTATACTACAAGGGGCAAACTGCGCCGTGGCGCATCATCATGTCCGCTTAAGGGGAGCTCGAACGTCGCCTCACTGCTGCCAACGACAAAGTGCTTATCGCTCTCAATTATCTTTCGCAGGTGTAAAAAAGAAGACTATCACATAGACCGCAAGCGCGCCTGCTGCGGTGATTGTCCCGGTTTGGCCGGCACTTATGCTCAGGTTGAGCAACCCGGGAATTTGCGATGCAAGACATCCTGCTCCCAAGGCAAATGTCGACCTGATCAATTGCGCCTGCAGAAGCGTAGGTTCTTTGTACATGAAAGCCAGAGCGAGGGTGACGATCATCAGGAAGAGCCCCAAGACGAGAGGTATGGCACCGGCCAATAGCCCAAGATAGAAAGCAAACCCTACAACTGCAAAGATTGCGACCAGTGCCACGATTGTAGCGATGATCTGTTTCGTCATATTTGAATAGGATCCCATGACGTCGAAATAAAAAGTATATACGTCTGTATCCGGCCCAAGTTTTGCAACCTGCTCTTTCACTCCCTTATATTTTGCGGTCAAAGTTACGACCTGCACGGGGTCGGGTATCGTGACGGTCAAATGGCCTTCCGTGTTCTGGACGGTGCCAAAATGTTCCTCGTCGATCGTGACATCGACACTCGAGCCAGGAAGCGGGTTGCGCTCTTTGTCCCGTATGTAGATGTTGATTTGCCTGTGCATCAACAACAGAACCGGACGCTGCGACCGTTTTTTGTGCAAACGACGCATGGGCTCCCCATTGTTCCGTCCTGGCACCTTACTTGACAGGGTTTAGCCGATAACGACGTGCTTGAATGCACTTGAACCTCAATAGAGCGTTCGTTCAAAGTTGCGATATGAAGGATGCTTGATTGATCGAGGCCATAGACCCGAAGCGTGACGGACACTACAGAGCCCGCTGCGTTCCGTAGCGAACCTAGTCTCGCTGCGGACTTTGTTCGAGGGAACCGAAATGGGAGAAGGGCATACCCCTCTCTGAAGATGTGAACCCGTACTTCCGCGCTACTTTGGCTATCTAGAAGGAGAGCGAAATTGTCACGCTGTCCCCGCCCATCTCGGCGCAAGTTGAGGTACGGCCGTAGCTCAAAAGGAATGCTAGCTTGCCCAGAAACAAAGAATTGCACTCCACTCGACTCCCACGCATCAAAGACAGATTTCTGCATTTCTGCTGCCACTTTGCTAGTGGAAGAATGCGCCTCTTGTCAGAGTTCGACGATATTTCCTTTTTCCCAACGTAGTCTAATACCTAAGACCACGACGACCCCAGCGGGGACAATCTGGAATGCGGAAGGGATCAGGAACCAAAACGGCATTCCTGCTAGGAGCCGGACGACCGCTTCACCGGTTGATGCAACCATTACGAGCGCCGATCCGGTGATGAGTAGATCAAGTCGGTAACGACGCGTTACGTGCGGGGCGCGCCGTAGAATGCTGCCGACGCTCCACCACGAACCGGCCGCGTGCCAAATCTGGTCTAGTTTTGTTGTACAGTCCGCGAGATGCGAAGCCCACTCCTCTCTATATCTAGCCCGCTTGTCATCTGGCAGTCGTTTTACGGCGCGCTCTAAAATCCACGCTGCGATCCATGGGCATCGCTCGTACACATCAGTTGCGAGAATATTGAGGATTAGACCGCCCACGGTCGCAGCGAAGAACCAGCAGGCGCAAATCAGGAATGCCACGCGAGGTCTCCGTCCGGTGCTACGGAGAACTCGGCAAAGGCAGCGCGTGCTCTCGCTCTACCAGCAACTGTAAGCGTGTAAAGGCGGCGTCTTGGTCGCCCGGCTTCGCTCGGGTCAATGGGTTCCCACACGCTTTCACACCAGCCCGCCGCCTCTAGGCGCGCAAGCAGAGGGTACATCGTCCCAGAGCCAACACCCGCGAACTTGGATATCTCGGCACCTGACTGGCCGTTGGCTGGCCTTTCTAGAAGGAATTTTAGCACCTTCAGAGTCGGTGCGGAGAGGCGTACTTTTTCAACCATGAACTATCTCAAATTATGACATACCCTATATCGACTTTCGACTAACTTGTCTACACAGAGCGTAAATTCAAACTGATTGCAATACCTGTCCAAATAACGATCCTTTTCCTGACACTCTGAAACGGGTCTGCCGGAAATCGTCGTTTCGGCCTATTGATGTCAGGAAAACGTGTCAACAAATCTATTGTAAGACAAAGGATCATTTTATACAATCCTGACATGCTCATCGGTTACGCCCGCGTTTCGACCGCCGACCAGAACCTCGACCTTCAGCGCGACGCGCTCCGTAAGGCCGGATGCGAACGCATTTTCGAGGAAAAGAAATCCGGCAAGGCCAGCACCACCCGGCCGGAGTTCGACGCGGCGCTCGCCTTCCTGCGGCCCGAGGACATTCTCGTCGTGTGGAAACTGGACCGCCTCGGCCGCTCCCTCGTCGAGATGATGCGCACTCTCGACACCTTGCGGAAGGACGGGGTGCGGTTCCAGAGCCTGACCGAGCATTTTGACAGCGACACCGCGCACGGCCGCTTCGCCTTGCAGATGCACGGTGCCATGGCCGAGTATTTCCTCGACCTCAACCGCGAACGCACCATGGAGGGCCTGAAAGCGGCCCTGGCGCGCGGCAAGAAGGGCGGCAGGCGCAAGAAGCTGACGGACGCCGACCTTGCCGCCGCGCGGGCCATGCTGAAAGAGCAGACAATCTCCGTCGCCGATATCGCCAAGCGGCTCGGCATCACGCGACAGACCTTTTACCAGTATTTTCCGGCCGCGCGCCGCCAGGCAGGAGGGTCCTGATGCCGATCCGGCCGCAGTTCAAATGGCTGTATCCGCTCGACTGGCCCCAGCTTTCGGCCGTGATCCGGTTCGAGCGGGCCAAAGGCCGGTGTGAGCATTGCGGCCGTCCGCACGGCCAGCAGGTCCGGCATCTCGGCGACGGCAGATGGTTCGACGAGGAGCTTCAAACGTGGCGCTGCGGGAAGGGGAGAGGCCTGCCGCGCCTGATCGCCGTGGACAGCGACACGATCCGCCTGACCAAGGTCGTGCTGGCGACCGCCCATCTCGACCACGATCCCAGCAACAACCGGTCACGTAATCTGAAAGCGCTCTGCCAGCGCTGCCATATGATGCACGACCGCGAGGAGCATCGCCGGCAGCGGCGGCTGACCTTGCGCATGCGCAAAGCCATTGGAGACCTGTTTTTGGGCCCCTACCGGCCATGAAAAGAGAGAACGCATGAATGCCCCATATCGAAAGACATCCCGCACCCCGAGGAGCTGATCGGTTCCCGCGCCATCATCCAGGGCGCGTCCGGGGCGGGGAAGACCTATGCCATTCGCCGCATCCTGGAGGTCACCCACGGCCGCATGCAGCACATTGTCTTCGATGTCGAGGACGAGCTGTTCACCCTGCGCGAACGCTTCGACTATGTGCTGATCGGCGGCGACGATGCCGATGCGCCGATCAGCGAGGCGACGGCCGGCGAGCTGGCCATCACGCTGCTAGAATTGGGCGTCTCCGACATCCTTCAGCTCAACGATCTCGGCCTGGCCGGACACTCAACCGTCTGGAAACGGCATTCAACGGGCGCATCGTCAACGGCCACGGCAAATGAATCGAAAACCACTCACGGCGCCTGAATAATCGGGAAGATGAGCGATCACAGTTTAAAGAAAACAGTGCATGGTGGGGTGTCGAGGCACGACTTTCGACAAATCGTGGTCGCCTTTCCGGAACACGGGATTTGAGAGTGGCGAGCGCAGCGTTCCAAGAAGGAGTTGTCGCCGCCAAATCCAATCGAACGCGGAATGACAATCCCTATGCTTCCAGCACCGAGGCTGGCTCCGAGTGGCTTCGGGGATACGAGGCTGTGATGAAAGTCCTTGGGGAGCTTGATGACGGGGATCATGGCCAGTGGGGCAGCGCTGATCGCAGCAGCGGCAAAATCTCAGGTTTCTGACCTGGCCTCGCGTATGACAGTCTCAATAAGCTGAACAAGAGCGGCGATCTTGAAAGGCTTGCGGACGAATGCGGCATAGCCGTCGACGCGTTCGCGCACATTGGCCTCTGGCATGGAGCTGATGATGAGGCAGGGAACGTTCCGTAGCCTTTCGACTTTCCGCATTGCCTGGATCATGGTGACACCGTCCATGATGGGCATCATGAAGTCCGAAATCACCAGGTCAGGAGCTGAGCCCTCCGCGAGACGCTCCAGTCCCTGTCGCCCATTGCCCGCGACAACCACCCGGTAGCCTTCGTCGACCAATACCATCTCCAGCAGGTCTGCGATGGCAAATTCGTCCTCGACGATCAGAACCGTGGCGATTTGGGTCATTCCGTCCGTCCAGTGCCCGCGTCGGGCGGCACTGTGAGACTGGCCTCTGACGACGCCACGTACGCATTGGCCGATACCGCCCGGGCCATCCCGCTCAGGACCGCTTCCACGCCCTCGAACGGCTTGCCGACAACGACGCCCGCATCGGTGATTTCAAACTCGCGAATGGTGGGGTCGAACGCACCCTCACGTACCTTGGACATGGAGATCAGGCGGTAGAGCCGGGACCGAAGTTCGACATAGCGCACGAGAACCATGACCTCGGCGAGCGAGGCGATCCCGCTGATCGGGATGCGGATTTCAGGACCTGCGAGTTCCTGCAATTCGAGGGTATGCAGCGTGGTGACGTCGCGGGCCCGCAGTTCGTTCGAAAGGGCGGACCAGAAGCGGACAATGCGCTCCGGCTCAAGCGCAGCCTGCTGAAAGCCGGAGAGACCGTCGATGACCAGGCGCTTGACGCCACGCCGCCGGACGGCGTCGAGCAGAGCGTGCGCCAGCTCGTCCAGGATATGCTCGCCGACGGGATACCAGAGGATCTCGACATCGCCCCGCTGCTCGGCCGCGGCCAGATCGAACCCCATGGTCGTGGCCTTGTAGCGCAGCCGCTCGGGCGGCTCGTAGCAGCCAAACAGCAAGCCCGGTTCGCTGGCGCTGGATCCTGACAAGAAATGCAGGCCGAGCGTGGTCTTGCCCGAGCCGGAGGGGCCGACCAATCCGGTCAAGGTGGCAGCGGGGATGCCGCCGCCGAACATCTCGTCGAGAGAAGCGACTCCCGACGACAAGCGAGCTGTCGGTGGCGGAGCACGCAAGGACGGCATCGCCAACAAGGCTTCGATCCGGGGAAACACGGTGACGCCGGCGTCCGAGATGCCAAACGCGTGCTCGCCTTCCAAGTAGCCGGTGCCCCTTATCTTGTGCACCAGCAGTCGACGTTCGGCCCGGGACCCAAATGAGCGATGCCGCAGCTCGATCAGCCCGTCCACCATCGTGTGTTCCGGCGCCGCCAGCGTACCTGATGCAGTCGTGAGCAGGAACATCGTGCAATCGGTGGCGGAGGCCAGCGTCTGCAGGTCGTGGGTGAACCGTTTCATCTCGTATTCGGCCCCGGCCTTGGCCTCGACGGCACTCAAGCCATCGAGCACCAGCATCGTCGCCCCCCTAGCTACAACCTCCCTGCGGATCAGCGCGACAAGACCCTTGAGGCCTTCGTCTTCGAGTGCGCCATAGGCGCTGATGTAGAAGACCTGATCGGGGATGCGGGCTTCATCGAAGAACCGCATCGAACGCAGATGCATCATCATGCGACCGTGGTTCTCGCCCAGGACCGTGACGAAAAGGGTGCGGCTCTGCCCGGCCTCCTGAGAGTAGATGATCTGACTGGCCAGGATTGTCTTACCCATCCCGGGCGTCCCTTTGATCATGTAGAGGCCGCCACGCAGGAAGCCGCCCCCAAGGATCACATCCAGGCCCGGCACGAAGCTGCTGACGCGCTCGATCGTGCCTTTGTCACGATTGTCGGCGGCTTCAGGTTGCGTCATGCGGGGTTTGATCCTGAAGACAGGGTGGCGAGGGGCAAGCTCACGGTAAACGTCGAACCTGCCCCAAGGGTGCTCGACACCGCAATTCGGCCACCCATGGCCGCAACCAGGCGACTGGCCACCCAAAGGCCGATACCGAAGCCGCCGCTGCGATGCTGTGTCATGACCTGTTCGAACCGCTCAAAGATGCGGGCCTGATGTTCGGGCTGCATGCCGACCCCTCGATCCTGGACGTCGAGACGTGCTGATTGTTCCTCCGTTCGCAGCCGGAGAGTGACGGGCTGACCGATCCCGAATTTGAGGGCATTGGAGAGCAGGTTTTCGACCACCTGCTCGAACGCCAGCGGGTCCACGGTGGCGATCACGCCTTCAGCGACGTGCAATTCGAGCGGGCTTCCGCCACGCGTGGCCTGAGTTTCGTATCTCTGGGCGATCGGCACTACGATTGTCGCGAGATCGACCGCCGAGGGCTCCAGACGCAGATTGCCGGCTTCGATGCGGCTGACGTCAAGCAAACCGGTCGCCCGCTTCGTAAATTCCTGCACCGCAGCCTGCATGCGTTCCAGCAGGAGTGTGACGCGCGGCGAACTTGGGCTGTCAGCCTTGCGGGCAGCTTTCAGGGCGAGTTCAGTCAGGCCGAGGATCGGTGTCATGGGGTTGCGCAGCTCGTGGGCCGCAATGGCGATGAAATCATCCCGGGCCTGCACCGCGATCCGCAGCTCTTCGACCTGCCGGCGCAAATCGGCCAGTTCTGAATGGAGATCGTCGGACTTAATCTCGCTGGGTAGATCAGGTGACGGCACGCGACTACGCATTCTGCTCAGGAGCGGCGTTGTCTTGATCTTCTGAAGGACCTTCGGTCAGTGAGAGCAGTTTGCGCCTCTTTGCTTCCAGCGATCCATCCTCCTGCGTCGAGGGGTGCGTAGCCGATGACCGCAACAATTGACCCATGTGTGTAGGGGCGGCAACCTCGGATACTGAGGGTTTTTAGTCAACTGAGATATCAGTCTTTTTAGCGAGCGGTCGAAGCCTCGGCCGCGGCAAATGTGAAGACATTTGCTGATCTATGACATTCTGCGGCACCAAGCGTGTCACCTGTAACCGTTGGTCCTCGCTGGCGCTCTTTCCGCATAAGGCGCATGGTTGCACCATTGCCGGCTTTTTCAGGCTTACGGCAACCGAGAGAGACGTGAGCTTTCGCCCAAGGCGAGTCACGACCATGGACCTCCAATTCATTCAACGTTTGCCCCGAACTATCGCGTCTTCTTCATATCTGCTCGCGGGAAACGAGAGACAGCGCCGGTGCTAATCGAGGCGCAAGATGATGGTGAGGCACTGCGGCGAATGCGTCTGCTCCTCGACGGTCGAGCTGTTGAGCTCTGGGATCACGGGCGGGTGATCATTCGCTTACCGGCAAGGGCGTTTTGATGGATGGCCGGCTTCCCAGCGATGAACGAGAGGCGCTGATCCGGTCGAAATTGGCAAGTTCAGTCACCAGGGTGAAAACGCGGATCGCGCTTTTGCGCCGGGGATCAAGGCGAGATCCAAGACCGAGATCCAGGCTTATTGTGTCGCTGCAGATGCATGGCTTGCCGGGAAGCAAGGGGCCAACTTTCCGCGCGCGCCGGAATGCGCGCGGCGCTACCCGAGTACAAAAGACCGCGTCACGGTGCCTGGAAGTCTCTAGCAGATCGTTTGAACTTTCAACCACGTCGAGGGTTAGCTCGGATGGAAAGCGACCCTGCCCCCTATACGCTGATCGTCGATGATGACGCGCTTCTGCGCATGGACATCGCCGAGCTGCTGGACAATGTCGGTTTCAGGACCCTCGAGGCAGCCAACAGCGGTGAGGCGATCGAGCTGTTGAAGCAGCACCACGCCGATATCGTGCTGCTCTTCACCGACGTTCAGATGCCTGGCAAAAACGGGTTTGCCCTTGCACGAGAGACGGCCCGATGCTGGACGCATATTGCCATCGTTGTGGCGTCAGGCAATGTCAAACCCGCACCTGGCGAGCTGCCAGAGGGAGCGCATTTTATTGCCAAGCCTTTCAGTGCCGACACTGTGCATGGGCATCTACAGGAAATCCTACCGGATGGACAAAAGCCCGCGCCGTTAAAACGCATGTCAGAGGCAAATTGAACGGTCTGTCCGCTTGGTTCGAAACAGGAGTCTAGTCATCTGGACTCGGGCCGTTACCCCGTGCGAGGTTTCCCCTACGGCAGCAGCCCTGCCGCAGGGCTTCACGCCTCGCCTGTCATGGGGTTATGGGTGCGGTGTCAGGCTCCCCTCCTTCTTCCCAATGCCTGGCATGAAAAAGCCCGCCAGCGGCAAGCTGACGGGCATCAAGGCGGGGTCTTCGCCGATCAGGCTGGCAGAGCGGCCTTGCGGTTTCGTTTCAGGCCGTAGCCAACAGCGCCAAGCCTGAGGAGTGCCGCGCCGAACATCGGCAGCCCGGCCGGCAGCGGCACGGCAGAGACTGCGGTTATAGTGAAGATGCGCGTGCCGGCATCACCCGCCGAGCCAGTGTAAAAATTTCTGACGGCGCCAAATCTAAATTCTTCGCCGGGGATGACAAACTCAGCCTGGAGACCGAAGCCAGGAAAGTAAGTGCTGTCATTCAAGAAGCCGGCCAGCCCTATTCCATTGATCGCTCCAGTTGCCGCTGTCAGAAAGCCACCTCCATCAGGGACAGTGAAATCTATGTCGGGTAGCATCGCGCCGCCTACAATGATGTTTCCATTCGAGATCGTGAAATTGTACGTGGCGGCCGGAACCGCAGTTGCCACGCGCGACGTAGGCGGTTTTGAGCGATGCGGGATTGAGGTCATCAATCCGTGGTCCGCAGCGACCGCCGCGTAGTCTGTTCAAGCGACTTTCGCACCAAACATATGCACCGAAAAAGCCCAGCTATTTCAATGGCATGGTACCCCTGTCAAATGTCTTGAATTTCGCACGGATAGGTGCAGATGGCCGGCTTCTATGGATCAGTACCCGAGGCCTCGCTTGATCAACACGAGATATTGACAGTTTATTAACTTATGGCAATGGTGGCCTCCCTAACTAGCGGGGGTGTGTTTAAGCCGGAAACGGCCAAAATTATTTTAGCTTCCAACTTTTTGTTCCCCGCTCCTTTCTTGAAAGTCAGTTCTTTCGTGTGCCTGGAGATTATCCATGAAGTCACTTCTTCACTTGTTCACCGCCTCAGCGTTGTCCATCATATGCGGATCCACGATTTCTCATGCCGCCAGCGTCAATACGATTTGGGTCGATAACGCTACGAACGGGCCGCCGATCATTCAGGAATACAATCTGACGACAGGAGCATTGCTCGACCAAATTACTGCTCCTCAAGGAAATAACGGACGAGGTATTGTCCAGATTGGAGACGATCTCTACTATACAAGTGCTAATACTGGAAGCGTATTTGAATACAATTATGTCACAAATACTGATCTAGGAACTGTTTTTACGATACCTGGGTCCTCTGGCCTCTCGACTATCGCCTACGATGGTCATAGCTTGTATGTGGGCGACTACACCGGCACAAACGCAGTTTATAAGTATTCGCTGGGTGGAACTCTTCAGCAAACCCTCCATCTTGCAAACTGCACAGGGTTTTGTGATGGTCTGGAATATGCGAACGGGTCTCTGATAGAGAATCGATCTGATGGTGGCAATGTTTACGACAAATACGATCTCAGTGGGAACCTAATACAAAGTGACTTTATTACAAGCCCGACGGGCAGTTCTACTGGGATTGCCTTCGACGGAACGCATTTTTATACTGATGACGTTTTCAGCGGAGGGTCAGTCCAAATCTTTGACGTAAATGGAAATCACACGGGCCAGCTCGCTTTTACAGGTCAAAACTATTATTTAGGCGAAGATTTGTCCGTCAACTACTCGGTCGTGATCCCTAGCACTGTTCCGCTGCCTCCGGCATTGCCGATGTTCGGAGCAGCCCTTCTTGGCCTTGGCGCTGTTGGCTACGGCGTAAAGCGGAAGGCTAAGGCCGCTTCAATCGCCTGATCCTCAAACAATATTCTCGACGACCGCGCCCGCAACTTTTGCTGCGGGCGTTTTCAATCCCGCCGCTCAGGCCGTAACTCTCGATATATTCAAGAGGCTGCGTGTTCCTCTCGTGCCGCCGTCCAAACTTCACGAGCGGCATCCATATTCATGACCGCGATCCCAAGGCCGACGAGCAAATCAGGCCATGCGGACTGCCATAGGAAAGCAGTCACCAGCCCCGCCGCGATAATAGCGACGTTGGCGAAAGCGTCATTACGCGACGACAGGAAGGCGGCGCGAGTCAGGCTACCACCATGCGCCCGGTAGCGAGCCAGCATGAACGCGCACGACAGGTTGACGATGAGCGCCCCGGCCCCGGCCAGCGAAAGCGGTAGGGGCGCGGGCGGAACCGGCACGTTGAATTTCTCCCATGCCGTCCAGAGCGTGGCAAAGCCAGGAACTAGGAGGATGACCGCCAGAGCCATGCCGACCCTCGCCCGGTGCTTCGCTGTCCACCCGAGCGCGGCTAGGATCAGGAAATTGATCGAGGCGTCTTCCAGAAAATCGACGCTATCCGCGAATAGTGACACCGAGCCAATGGTGAGGGCAACCGCGAACTCGATCCCGAAATAGCCTAGATTGAGCAGGGCGACGAGGCGGACAACCCGGCGCAGGCCGGTCTCGGCTATGGGTGCTTTCATAGCCTCATGCTACCACAGCCTGAATCCCCGGCCGAACCACTGGAGTGGCTAGGGTGATAACGGCCATTATGACCGGTGCAAATGTCCTTCGTATCGCGGCGGCTTGAATCATGCCGCAAAACCGGTAGCATCCTCTCACGCCTGCCTTGCCCTTTCGCGCTCGGCAGGCGTCATCCCTTCGATAGGCGCGGTCAGTCCGTTTCAGGCAGCGGCTCGCCTTTCGCCCTGACGAACGATACCTCATCGGCATCGACGAAGAAGCGGCCCGCCTGACGGATCAGGACGGTTTCGCCGAGATCCTCGTGCCGCCCCTCGATCGTCGTGACCGAACCGATTGTCTCCGTCACGCCAGTGAGTTCGCCACGGATCGCCTCGTATTCGTCGCGGTCGATTTCCTTGCGCTGCATCACGCGGCCTGCTCGATCATTGTCGCATCCTCATCGCCCTGTCCCGTCCGGTTCAGCCGCGTCGTGACAATCCATTCCCGCAGCGCCGCCTCAGCAGCGGGGCGCAGCACGTCCGCACCGGCCGACCCGTCCAGCCAAGCGGCGAACTGGTCAGGGCCGAGCAGCACCGGCATGCGGTCGTGATAGGGCTGCATCCATTCGGATGCGCCCGACACGATGATGGTCGCCGACAGCACATCCTCGCCCGTCACCGGATCGTGCCATTTCTCCCAGAGCCCGGCGAAGCCCAGCACGGGCGAACCGTCCGCAGCCGTGAACAGATGCGGCACCTTCCCGCCCTTCTCGCCTGTCCATTCATAGAAACCCGAGGCAGGGATGATGCAGCGGCGCGTCTTGAATGCGCTCCGAAACATCGGCTTTTCGCCGACTGTTTCAGCCCTGGCGTTGAACGTCGCAGGCAGCTCCTTCAACGTCTTCTTCCAGAAGAACGGCACCAGGCCCCACCGCATCCGCACCAGATCGCGCCTGCCCTCGGCATCGAGGCGCAGCACGTCGATGTCCGTCGTCGGGGCGATGTTGTACCGCGCCCGCAGATTGCGGGCCGCGCCGAACACGTCGAGGAAACCGTGGATCTCGGCCCAGCTATAATGCTGCGTGAACCGTCCGCACATGCCCTGCCCTTTCAGTGCCGCCGATAGTGCGGCTTGGAATGCCGCCAGACCCACGGCGGCACCGGATCGGCGTCCGCCCATAGCCCAGCATGCGCCTTGATCGCCTGTGCGGCAGCCAGATCATACGACGCGGGCGGATG
This sequence comes from Lichenifustis flavocetrariae, assembly GCF_026130545.1. Classification (GTDB taxonomy): domain Bacteria; phylum Pseudomonadota; class Alphaproteobacteria; order Rhizobiales; family Beijerinckiaceae; genus Lichenihabitans; species Lichenihabitans flavocetrariae. Next base: position 25,673 of record NZ_JAMOIM010000045.1, read on the forward strand.
AAATTCATCATAGGCCCAGGCATCGCCGAGCGAAATCATCGTCCATCCGACATCCGTCCCGCTGATCGTCACCACGCCGACGATGCGGTCATAGCTGGTCGGAAACCGCCCATGATGCGGCGGCGGCTCGATATCGACCGTCTTGTGAAATATCATCGCCGTCAGATCGGCCGTCGATTTGCCGCCATAAGGTTGATCGTGTTCGGGCGCGTCCATCCCGAAGATGCGTACCCGCTGCTTCTCGCCATCCACCATCACCGTGAACGTATCGCCGTCCGCAATCTTGGTGACATAGGCGGGAAACGCTTGCGCCGATAGCGGCAACAGCATCAGCAATACATCGAGGCGGAGTTTCATAGGGATGATTATACAGGCAGCGCAACGACAGACGCCAGACCGGATTTATCTTATCTTAAAACTGGCCCGCTATACTGACGTCATGGACACCCCGGCACCGGACACCGCCAGCCTGCCCGATGATTTTCGGGCCTCGGCCGCGCCCGCCGATCGGCGCGAGACCGTGACCCTCACGCTCGACGCCGACGTGGTGGCATGGATGCGGGCCGAGTTTCCCGACTGGCAGGGCCAAGTGAACGGCCTTCTGCGCTTCTTTCACGATACGAGCCTCAACCGCGAAGCGTCTTTCGATCCGGACGGGTTCGAGCCTGGCGAGATGGTCGCAAATGCCCCGCCCGAACCCGAGTTCGCCTAATCTACCATGAAGGGACGGCCCAGCCCGTCGAAGCGGCCCTGCATCGCAGCCCATGGCCGCGACGCGATGTATCAAGATGCCAGCTAAGAGGATATATTTACGTATACTTATAGATTAAAATCGACTATTATATCTGTATGTCAATCATAGCAAAATATTTTCTTGTTGCAGCAGCTGCATCGGGGATCACATCTATTTTAAACGAAATGCATAATACAAAATTAGAAAATAATAAATGCGAACCAATAGAAAACTCGCAAAATTTAGACACTCACAGCAATAGCAAAAAACTTCGCATCAATTCCAATCTGCTCATTGAGCAGCGCCGTGATAGCTTCAAAAGTCTTGATATCACGAGATAGTACAGTAGCTCTAGTTGAAGCTCTATTGCGTTGATCACGAGAAAAATTAAGCCCGATCATAATTTTGTTTTCAGGTGGTGCTGTCGTTTGAAATATTTCGAATACTTGTTCGTTAGTCTTTGTAGATCGAGATTTCATATACATTAGACCGTTTTCAATCTCTATAGAGCAGTCATAATCTGAAGACTCATCATAAGACAAATCGTCGGTTGGCTGTCGAACAAACCATCTCTTAAAATACATTACGCGTCTAATACCACATGAAATATAAACCTTTCTTATATTTAATACATATGTATTGTCCTTGTATTCTATTGAGTGATGATACCATTTGCCAAATATCCAGATATGTTTAGGAGGCGTAAATACAAATCTTATGCCAGAATAAATAGATACAGATATAAAAACAATGAACGTGGCTATTATTGAGTCGAGGATTGATGGAATGTGATTTGATAGCATGTAATGTGAGATATAATGCAGGCTGGCTCCAGCACCAAGCCGCACTCATATGCCTTTACAGAGTTTTTCCACCATGAAGGGACGGGCCTGCCCGTCAAAGCGGCCCTGCACCGCAGCCCATGGCCGCGACGCGGTTTCCCTTCGTGGATATTCCTGTCCTCACCATGCCCGGCACGGGTTCTCGATCGCGCTTGCAGCGGTCGCCTGCGCCGCCTCGTGAAGGCGTTGTACCGACATGGGCTTCGGCAGCAGCCTCACCGTGGCCGGCATGCCGGCAGGCAATGACCTTATGCCTCCCGACAAGGCCGTGATCGCAGCATCGGGCCGAATGCACGCGATCTGCCCGGCCAGTTCGATGCCATGCCCGATCCGCGAACTGTTCAGGTCGATGATGACCGAGCCGATTTCGTTGGCGGCATCGCTGCACCAGGCTAGCGCCTCTTCCGCCGTGCCGACCGTCTCGACGGTGTGGCCCATGGCCGTCAGTATCCCCCAGGCCAGGTTCCGCAGCATTTCGTCATCCTTCACGTAGAGAACATGATTCATGACGCTGCCCCTCTCGCGCACACCCTGCCCGCAAATCACCCGCTGCGATCCTGAGTCTGCCCGGCAGGGCCTACACCTTCAACAGGTCCTTGCAGCTTCCAGCCCGGTTTCCGCCCCATGGCGGCGAACGTCACCGATCGTCACACTTTTGATGTCTCTGTCATCGTCCGGGCGTCGCCCCGAAGACGGGACCGCGCTCTAGCCAAGGGGCCGGAGCCTCGTGAAGCGTCGAGTCTCCGCGCATGCGCGTGACGATCGCTGACGCGAAGCCAGCAAGACAGAAAGAAAGCGGACCGTGCCGGTCCCGGCCGTCAATCACTGAAGAACGGGCAAGAGCCCGCGTCCGGCGGGTCCCTCCCCAGTCTTCGGCCCGTGAAGGACGGGCCTGCCAGACCGGGAGCTCCCCCACCCGCCGGCCGGTGATGACTGCCTCCTCCCGCTTATCGCCGCGTGGCTAGCAGGGTTGCATATGCAACCCTTTAAATTATAAGCTAGGAGAAGAAAACATGAGCACTGCCAACACCATAAACCTCGGAACCGCTACGATCGCCATCCCGGCAAGCTGCCCGCAGCCGGATATCTTCAAAGCCGTCTTCATGGCGCGTCTGATCGAACGCTTCGGAACGGCAGAGACAGCAGCCGATGCTCTCGCACAGTGGCAACACATCCAGCCCGTGCCGCAGCCCTTCTCCGTCAATGCCGAAGCCACACGGCTCTACCGTGAGGCCGGCTATGCCCTGAACCCCAAGGCGAAAGCATGGGATGATTTTCAGGAAGAGGTGTTCTGCGCTTTCCTCGATTTCGAGGAGGACGGTTCGGACCGGACCCCGCCTATCCCAGGCTGGTCAATGGATCCATCAGACCTGCCCGGTTAAGGAAAGACACGGAGCGGGGCACCTGCCCCGCTACACCGTCAGCAGGTCTTCCCAGGCCGTCGTGTAGCGCGGCGAGATGAAATCGCTCCGCAGCTTCCAGCCGGGCTTCCGCCCCATGGCGGCGAATGTCACCGTTCCCCGCCCGTATTTGGCATTGAGCGCGTCGAGCGCCCGCATCCGGGCCATCGCCTTCGGATCGTCAGGCCGATCGAACAGGCCTCCCTGCACAGTATCGGCCGCGACCAGGTTCAGCAGCATCACCCCCGCCTTCTTGTATTCGAGGCCGGACCGCCAGAGCGCATCGAGCGCCCGCATCGCGGCATGGTTCAGCTTGCCGGTGTCGGCCGACGCCACGGGCAGCGTCACCGACCGCTCGGCCGCATATTGCCGGTCTTGCGGCCTGTGCTTGTCCGTCGTGACGAACACCGTCAGACGGCCGCAGGCGAGGTTCTGCCGGCGCAGCTTCTCGGCCGCCCGCGCCGTGTGCGTCGTGACCGCCTCCTCCAGCTCGCGCCGCGTGGTGACACGACGGCCGAACGACCGCGAGGCCAAGATCATCTTGCGATCGGGCGGAGCCTCCTCGAGGCTGATGCAGGGGATGCCTTGCAGCTCGAGCACCATCCTTTCCATGACTACGCTCGTATGCATCCGCACGAATTTTGCGTCCGCCTGGCGTAGATCGAGCGGGTTTTTGATGCCGATCGCCTGCAAACGCTCCGCCATCCGGTGCGCGACCCCCCACAGATCGGTCAATTCGACCCGTTCGAGGGCCGCTTCCTGCTCTGCCGAGGTCAAAAGCACCAGAACGCCCCCGCTTTCGGGCGTCTTCTTCGCCGTGCGGTTCGCCAGCTTGGCGAGCGTCTTGGTCGGCGCGATGCCGACCGACACGGGGATGCCCGTCCATTGCAGCACCGTCGCCCGCATCTCCCGTGCATGCGCGTCCAGACGGCTTTCGAAGCCCGCCAGGCCGAGGAACGCTTCGTCGATCGAATACACTTCCAGATCGGGCGAGAAGCCTTCCAGCACTCGCATGACACGCGCGCTCATATCGCCGTACAGGGTGTAATTGCTCGACCGGACGATGATGCCCTGCGTATCGACCCGCTTGCGGCAGATGTGCCAGGGTTCGCCCATCTCGATGCCCAGAGCCTTGGCCTCGTTCGAGCGGGCGATGACGCAGCCATCGTTATTGGACAACACGACCACGGGCTGGCCCCGCAGCTTCGGCTGAAACAGCCGCTCGCAGCTCGCATAGAAATTATTGCAGTCCACCAATGCGATAGGGGCGGTCACGGTCCCTAAAACATGCGGATGGCGTGTTTCACGACACCCCACACCTCGAAGGCGGAATCCTCGGGAATGACGATGTCCTTGAAGGCCTTATTCTCGGCCTGGAGGACGATGCCGCCCGCCTTGACGCGATACCGCTTGATGGTGAATTCGCCGTCGATCAGCGCCAGCACCACGCAGCCGTTGAAGGGCGACAGGGAGCGGTCGACGATCGCGATGTCCCCCGGAAACAGGCCGGCCCCATTCATGCTGTCGCCTGAAATCCGCACCGCGAACGTCGCGGACGGGTTTGAAATCAGCAGCTCGTTGAAGTCAAGCGGACGGTCCAGATAGTCGTCGGCCGGGCTGGGAAACCCGCAGGCGGCCGGCGAGGCCATCAGCGGCACCGTCACGTTGCTTCGCGCCTCGACGTTGAAGAAGGCGTTCAGGTCGCCCGGCCTGAGCGATCCTTCCGCGATGCGCCTGGCGATCGTCGCCACCCGCAGCGGCAGGCGTACCACCTTGGTCGCCTCGCCCGGTTGCCGGCCGCCCATGCCTTTGCGGCTGACGCTGTATCGACCCATGCCCTGCCCCTCAATATCCGTTACGGATACTGAACAAAACAGGAACATCCGGCAAGGAAATAAGTTCGGGACGATACGATTAGCGGTGCAGATCGTGATCGAGATGCGGGGCCGGTCCCTGCCCGACATCCGGGCGCGGTGCCGGCGCGGACGTGTACGGGGTGCCGTCATCAGGATTGCCGACCAGGCGGTTGTACAGCCCGCCTTCGGCCTTCCGCATCACCTTGGCGGCGCGATCGTCGCCCTTCACCTCATCGAGGCAGGCGAACGCCACCTTGAACGCTGTCGCGGCCACCGTCGGCCAATCGACCGCGCGGCCGTCTCCCTTGTCGAACAGCTTCACCGCGTACTGGCGCAGCGCCGTCTCGGGATCGACATTCGGGGTGGGACGGCGCGGCCGTCCCTTACTGCCTCCAGGCGATTTCACAGGGTCAGTGTAGCAGGCGAGGTCTTAAAACCCGTTAACGGACCGATGCGCCGCACCTCACCCAGGAACACAGGGGAACGCGGCACAGCGCATCAGCCTGGCAGGTTCTACCGGTCAAAGATTGACGGACGGTGTGGCGTCTCCCTGCGGGCCGCGCTCTAGCCAAGGGGCCGGAGCCTCGTGAAGCGCCGAGTCTCCGCGCATGCGCGTGACGATCGCTGACGCGAAGACAGCAGGACAGAAAGCAAGCGGACCGTGCCGGTCCCGGCCGTCAATCACTGAAGAACGGGCGAGAGCCCGCGTCCGGCGGGTCCCTCCCCAGTCTTCGGCCCGTGAAGGACGGGCCTGCCAGACCGGGAGCTACCCCACCCGCCGGCCGGTGATGACAGCCTCCTCCCGCTTATCGCCGCGGGGCTAGCAGGGTTGCATGCGCAACCCTTTAAACAATTAAGAGAGGCAGAAAATGGAGTTTTTAAACAGCATCATACAAGGCGATTGCAGGCAGGTTTTGCAGACCTTTCCCAGCCTGTCGGTTGATCTGGTCGTGACCGATCCGCCCTATTTGGTGAATTACCGCGACCGCAGCGGCAGGACGGTAAAGAACGATGGGGGCGAAACCGGAATCCTCTCGGCATTCTCCGATATGTACCGGGTGTTGAAGCCAAACAGCATTTGCGTGTCGTTTTACGGCTGGAACCGGGCCGATGAGTTTTTCAAGGCTTGGCGGGAAGCGGGTTTTCGGCCCGTGGCGCATATCGTTTGGAAGAAGGACTACACCTCAAAGGCCGCCTTTGTGCAGTACCGGCATGAACAGGCCTATGTGCTGGCGAAGGGCAACCCGCAGCTTCCGGCTAAGCCCATCGAGGACGTGCAGCCATGGGCCTACAGTGGCAACCGCGCCCACCCGACCGAAAAGGCCGTCAGTATCCTGCAACCCATCATCCGATCTTTCTCACGCCCCGGCGCTATCGTGCTGGATCCATTCAGCGGATCAGGCAGCACAGCCGTAGCCGCCGCCCTTTGTGGCCGCTCCTATGTCGGGGTCGAATTGGAAGCCGATTATTGCGCCCATGCCCGCACTCGCCTTGCTGGCGCAGCGAAATACGCAGTTCGAAAGCCGACCTAACCGCAGCAGTTCCGCCGATCCTTCGGCGGAACTGCCTTCCGGCAAGACCGCGCAGCCTTTCAGAATACGCAATTTTGTTGCTACAAAACTTCAACCCTTTCAGGCATTTTGTTGCTACAATATTCCATGGAGATTGAGTTCGATCCGGAGAAAAGCGCGAAGAACGAGGCCGAGCGCGGCCTCCCCTTCGCGCTTGCCGCCGAACTGGACTGGCAACGCGCCCTCGTTTTCGTGGACGACCGGCACGATTACGGCGAGGAGCGGCTGATCGCCGTCGCGCCGCGCCACGGACGGCTGCACGTCGTCTGCTTCGTGGACCAGGGCGACGTCCGCCGGATTATCAGTTTCAGGAAAGCCAACAAACGAGAGGAGAAAGCCTATGCCGAAGCAACCGCTGACCGATAAAGACGGCGAAGTTCGCGAACTGACCGCCGCAGACTTCGAGCACGCCCGACCGATCGCCGAGGCGGCCCCCGGCATGATCGAGGCCATGCAGCGCTTCAAGAAACGGGTCGGACGGCCGAGCCAGGCCGACACCCCCAAGGTTCATGTCGGGTTTCGCATGGCGGCCGACGTGGTGGACGGCATCAAGGCGACCGGCAAAGGCTACAATGCCCGCGTCGAACAGGTCTTGCGCGAGGCCCTGGCTTCCGGCCGCTTTGGCGACCTGAAGCACTGACCCCTGCCCGTCCGAGCAGTTCCGCCGATCTTTCGGCGGCACTGCCCGTCTGGCGAAGACGGGGGGCAGAGCGTCAAAAGCGGCTTTAGCCGGGACCGGAAGATTTTCGCCTTGGGCGAAAATACCGGACCCACCTTTTGAGGCGGCGTTGCGGGGCGGTGCCCCAGCCCATGCTGCGGCAGCAGCGCCAAAAGAAGCCCGCCTGATAGCCTCCGGTTTTGACCACATTTCCTAGGGGCAACATCCGTTAGGCCCGCCACGCGCGAAATGCGGCGCGAGGCGGGGCGCTTTTTCGATGCAGCGTCGAAGGCCGTTTCAAAGGTGTTGCCGGGCCAGCTTAGAGATCACCAGCCATTTGACATCTTGGCCGGACAGCCAGGCCGGGTTCAAGCCAACCCCTGCGGGGCGATGCGGGGGTGTCCCCAAAATTTCCGAAGCCGGAAATCCTGGGAGATACCCCTCCCCCCGCATCGATCTTGAACCCGTCCCGCCCGCCCGGACAAGGAGCGATGTCATGGCAGGCGATCAAGCCGGCCCAACACCAAGAAGGAAACGACCAATGACTGACACTGCATCGAAAAAGCGCCCCGACATGACCGTGTATTTCGTGCCGGACCGGGAAAACCCCTACTGGACCCCCATCGGCGCGGCGTGGGCGCACAACGACGAGGAAGGCTTCTCGATCCGCCTCGACCTTCTGCCGAACAGCCCCGGCGATATCGTCCTCCGCAAGCGGAAGCCGAAGGAGCAGGCGGAACCGTCCGGGGAGTGACCCGGCCAGGGAGGCGGGCGCGCAAGCGCCCCCTCTTCCCGCCTTAAGTTAGCCAAGACTGGCCGCGTTGACATTGACGGCTTTCCGCGTTGCAGTTCGCGGCAGCGGCCCGACAATCGCGGCCGGCAGCTCCACAAGGTCGCGCCATGGTGGACCGATCACGCACCCGCAACGCTAAAATCCGTGCCTCGTTCGGACGGGCCGAGCGGTTGCGCCGCAATGGCCAGGACGGGCGCTCAGCCGACCGGGATAACTCCGAACGCAAGCCGGAGCGCGAGCGCACCGCGCAGACGCGTAAGCGCGAAGCCGCCCAGGCGCGCGCCACCCGTAAGGACGGGCAGCAGCGCGACGCGCGCAAGGCGACCTCGCGCGAACAGGCCCGCGCGCGCACGGAGCGCGCCGACGAACGGACGGCGAAGCGACGCATGGACCGTCTCAAGGAGCAGACGCGCGCCGGCTTTACCAAGACGGTCGAACGCCGCCGCGATGAAGCGCGCCGCGCCCAGCACGAGCGCAAGCAGCGTGACACGCAGGCGGCTCTCAAGCGCGCCCAGGATCAGCGGCAGCGCGCCGACCGGCAGCGCGACACGCGCAAGCGGGAAGAAACCCGGCGCGATTTCAACCGCGAGGCCGACCGCCGCCGCGACCACACCCGCCGCCGCGAGGTCGAGTTCAAGGCCGGCGTCGAGGCGCAGCGCGAACGGGACCTGCGCCGCGCCGCCGGCAAGGAGATCGAGCAGCGCCATAAACGCCAGCTTTCCGACCAGCAGGCCGAGCATCGCCGCCAGACCTCGCAAATACGGTCCCGGCATCAGGCTGAGACCCGATCCTTGCGCAGCAATGAGGACATGGCGCTGGAGCGGCATCATCATGCCGTTAAAGGCATCGATGAGCGCGAACGCCGCACCCTGGCTGACTTCGACGGGCGGCGGGCGGGCTTGACCGGCTGGCTGGGCGAGCGCATTCCCGGTCGCCGTCAGGAAAACGACCGGCTACGGGCTGACCTCGCCCGTGGCTTCGAGGCGGAGCGGCTGACCAAGCACCGGGACCTTGAGGCATTGAAGGAACGGCAGTTCAACGTCGCCCAGACGGCCCGGCTGGAACAGGCGAAAGAGCGCAAGGATATGATGACCGGGCATCACGCCGACCGGACCAAGCTTCAGGATCGGCAGATGACCGACCGGCCGCTTCAGATCGAGCGCCAGGCGCGCGTCATGGAGCGGGTGCGTGATATGGAAGTGACCCGTAAGGAGCCGGAGCGGGAACGCGAGCGGCCCGCACCGGCCTTTTCAAAGACGTAAGGCATATTTGGCAGGCTTTGCTGTGGACGCTGGCAATTGTCAGTTTCTGTGCGCAGCTCAGCATTCCGGCGATGGACGAGGCAGGCGTAAAGATGAGTCAGACGGCGCAGAAAGTCAGATCGGAACTGATACCACGCGACTCTATGTATACCAATTTACTAAGAGGTAAAAAAGCAGAACTTCTCGTGGCAAAAATAGCGTTTTCTTCGCCAGTCGCTACAATTATTCCGATTTATATCTGCCGCTCTTTTGTGATGGACCCGCAGGAAGCGACACGTCTACCAGAGGATTATACTAATATTGGTGATATTGAACAAGATATCACCAAATCTGACACTTTGATCGAGCCTAAGGCCGATGATTTTAGAGCTTTTTTCAATCGAAGCAACATATACGCAAGGAAGGGCGACTTCTACCTAGCCATTGCCGACTTCGGGGCTGCGATCGGGCTTGACCCAGGCGATGCCGATGCCTTCAACAATCGGGGCAACGCCTACGACCAGAAAGGCGAGTTCGACCGGGCGATCGCCAACTTCGACGCCGCGATCGGGCTCGGCCCCGGCAATGCTGTCGCCATCAACAATCGGGGCATTGCCTATAACCAGAAAGGCGACCTTGACCGGGCCATTGCCGGCTTCGACGCCGCGATCGAGCTCGATCCCAGCCATGCTGGCGCCTTCTATAATCGGGGCGTGGCCTATGGCAACAAAGGTGACCTCGACCGGGCCATTGCCGACTACAACGCCGCGATCGGGCTCGATCCCGGCCATGCCGGTGCCTTCAACAATCGGGGCGCGGCCTATAACCAGAAAGGCGACTTTGACCGGGCGTTTGCCGACTTCGAGGCTGCGATCGGGCTTGATCCCAGCGATGCTGTTGCCTTCAATAATCGGGGCGCGGCCTATTACCGGAAAGGCGACCTTGACCGGGCGATTGCCGACTACGACGCCGCGATCGGGCTCGACCCCAGTCATGCTGTCACCTTCCACAATCGGGGTGCGGCCTACGGTCAGAAAGGCGACCTCGATCGGGCCATTGCTGACTTCGACGCCGCGATCAGGCTCGATCCCAACTACGCTGTCGCCTACTACAATCGGGGCAACATCTATAACCGGAAGGGCGACCTCGATCGGGCCATTGCTGACTTCGACGCCGCGATCAGGCTCGATCCCGGCCATGCCGGTGCCTTCAACAGTCGGGGCGCGGCCTATGGCAACAAAGGCGACTTTGACCGGGCGTTTGCCGACTTCGAGGCTGCGATTGGGCTCGACCCCAGCCATGCCGGCGCCCACTACAATCGGGGCAACATCTATAACCGGAAGGGCGACCTCGATCGGGCCATTGCTGACTTCGACGCCACGATCGGGCTCTATCCCAGCTATGCTGTCGCCTTCAACAATCGAGGCGTGGCCTATGGCAACAAAGGCGATTTTGACCAAGCCGTTACCGACTTCGACGCCGCGATCGGGCTCGATCCCAGTCATGCTGTCACCTTCTACAATCGGGGTGCGGCCTACGGTCAGAAAGGCGACCTTGATCGGGCGATTGCCGACTACACCGCCGCGATCGGGCTCGATCCCGGCATTGCCGGTGCCTTCAACAATCGGGGTGCGGCCTACGGTCAGAAAGGCGACCTTGATCGGGCGATTGCCGACTACACCGCCGCGATCGGGCTC
>NZ_JAMOIM010000046.1 GCF_026130545.1 Lichenifustis flavocetrariae
GGAAATCAAATCGAAATCCCAAAAGAACTGAGTGACTTGAGAGAAATGCCAATCACCGCCGCAGCAGCAGTGACGCGTCCCGTGTCATCCGCTTTCGCTCTGGCGCGAAGGCCCGACGGGGCATTGATCGGTGGAGCGCAACGGTGGGCCGCGCGACGGCAGGGTTGTTCCGAGACACGGTCCGGGTTGCGAGCTCACGCGCCCCCGATCTCCGGGAGCGGGATTTCTCCCGCTCCGGGACCGGCAGGTGCTCAATCCCAGCTGGCGTAGGTTGCCTTACGTCCCGCTTCGAGGTGCGTTGACGCCTTGCAGCCACAGGTGCCGAAGGCTGCCATCGGCCAAGTCGTGCGCCAGAGCCGATGTGGTGATCGCCGTCAGGATGGGATGCCCCGGGCGGCCATCAAGGCGGAAGTACCGGTGCCCGGTCAGCTTCGCGAGTTGGGTGACGAGCCGAGACGCGACTTCAGGATCCATCATCCAGTCCCGGTGTTGCTCCAGCACCGCCTGGGCCAGTGACGCGACATCCGGCATGGGGTCGAAGTCCATTGCATCCGGGCTGTCCCGCAGGACGAACTCGGTCGACGTGGACTGATGGATCGCAACCGCGAAGCCCCAGGCCGCCGGTCCGGTGACCGCGTGTAAGCCAACCCGCGACAAGACGACCTTCGAGGATCTGCCCCAAGGGTAGAGACCTTCCCGAAGGCAGATGTCGTACCAGGCCTCGACCGCCCTCCCCAATGCGATGCGCATCTCGGGCGTCGCACGTTCCAACTTGTCGACCAGCGTACCGACATCGAGATACCAGCGGCGCACCATCGACTGAAGAAGGCTGCTCGCGCGAAGCCTCCGGCGGAACATCTCTCCGAAGATCATCACCTCCGTCGGAGGAGATCCCGCCACGGCGATCGCGATGACTTCGATCTCGTCAGGTGTGAAGAGTTGACGGATGTCCGCTAGGAGATCGTTGTTCAGTGCAGGCGTTGGCGAGAGCGTATGCTTATTGTTGACCATGACGTGTTATCCTTGTTGAACTTGAGAAGGGGGAAATCAAAATTGAAATCCCAAATCGATCCCAAGCTCTTGGGGAGATCTCGCGACGGATCCGGCTGACGGATCTGCAGCTCATCACGGGCCAGTCCGAAGTCGCACGACGTACGTGCGGGGCTGCACGGCCCTTCAACAAAAGATGATCTCACCGAGTGAGGCTATCGACGGCCGGAACCGGCCAGAATCGAGTGCTGTCTGGTCATCGTCATTGATCGCGGCGAGAGATCGTCAGCCGAGTTCGGGTGATACCTGCCGACAGGCCGACTCGGGGTGCCTCATGGGCGCCCTGATGAGGAGTTTCATGCAAATGCGAGGTCGAGGTAGTGCGAGCTTGCGGATGGCACTGCGCTGGACACCGAAACCCTTGCCGATCGGGAAGGCAGCACATGCAGCGCGCACATGATGCTAAACATCGCCATCCTGTCGGCCGAGACCGTCAAGACGACCGTCGCCGGCACATCGCCGAGCGGATACATTTTGTCGGCTTGAACAAAGTACCAGCGGTTTGATAGTGGCGGGCTGATCAGCGACTACGCGGCAGTCGATTTTCTGGCGGTACGCGTTGCCAGCTGATGGCCGATCACGAACATTCGGTGCCAACCGTGGATCCAATTGCAACTTTCTACTAAACTCGGGGGGTCGCGGCGCCGGTTGGCCGCCCCAGTTTTCATCAGTAGTAAGTCTGCTTGGACTGCACCAGACGGCCGAATGATGGCCCGCCAGCGTGACCCAATCGTCCACCAGTCGGCGGTACTGCCGCGTCGTGACATGGCCGCCGACATGGCTTCGGCTCGGGACAGCCAGTCGCCCGAGCGTAGAACGCGTTTCTTCAACCACACCACGAGCGCTTCGCGTATCGGGTCGGTCAGCTCGAAGCGAACGGGGCGGCGGTCTTCTGTTGGACGACGGTCGTTCGAAGTCGGACAGAGTCAACCAGGTGGAATCGAGGTAGTACCCGAGCCTTGAACAATGGGTGAGCTCGTAACTTACGTTACAAAGTAACTATTTTTGTCTGCGCTTTTGCTTGGGTGAGAGGCTTCCAGATACGTTTTTGTCGGCTATGTGTCGGTCCATCCTTGCATTTTTTTGCGCCAGAGCCTCGGTAATATTGCAACGCCAGTTGCTCTCCAGGAAAGTGCAACGATCATGACTGCGGTGTTCGCCCATTCGGTACCGCATCTCCCGCAGACATGCTGGGAGACTCTGGCCGAGCATGCGGTAGCCGTGGCTGAAAGTAGTGAGATGCGAGCCAGTCCAATCGGTGTCGCGCCCCTAGCGCGCGCTGCCGGCATGTTGCATGACATCGGGAAATGTTCGACCGCGTTTCGGACCTACATCGAGAGCGACACCGGACAAGGCCCGGACCACTCGACTGCAGGTGCGGTCGAGGCGCTGCGCCTCTATCCAGGCCCGATCGGACGCATGCTAGCCTTTGTGATCGCGGGCCACCATGCCGGGCTCGCGGATGGGCCGGATCTCGGAATCCGGCTTGAAAAGAATCTGCCGACCTATGCGGGCTGGGAAGCCGAAGTGGGTCCGCTGCCGCCGGCAGGGGTTTGCGGCGCGCGCCTGCGCGGATCGAGCCCGCACCGCGGCTTCTCGCTCGCCTTCCTCATCCGCATGCTGTTCTCGTGCCTCGTCGACGCCGATTTCGTCGAGACGGAGAGGTTCTACGCGAAGGTGGCCGGGCAGCACGTCGAGCGCGAAGGCTTCACGCCGCTTCCCGTGCTCCACGAGCGGCTGCAGCGCTTCATGGCCGCCATGCGGGCGAGCGCCGAGGCGACCGCGGTCAACACCCTTCGTGCCACCATCCTCGACCACGCTATCGGCAAGGCCCCGCTTGCCCCCGGCCTTTTCACCCTTACGGTCCCGACCGGAGGCGGCAAGACCCTAGTATCGCTTTCCTTCGCACTGGAGCATGCGCGCCGCCACGAGCTACGGCGCGTCATCTACGTCATCCCGTTTACATCGGTGATCGAGCAGGTCGCGAGCGTTTTCCGCAGCGCTCTCGCGCTCGAACCGGGCGGGGAGAACCAGGACGACATCCTCGAGCACCATGCGAACTTCGACTGGGAGGCAGCGACCCGCCTCGCCGTCGAAGACGGTCGTGGCAGCGACCCGGCCGACCGGCTGCGCCGCGGCGCCGAGAACTGGGAGGCGCCCGTCGTCGTGACCACAGCCGTGCAGTTCTTCGAGAGCCTCTTCGCCAACCGAACGAGCCGCTGCCGCAAGCTGCATAACCTCGCGAAAAGCGTCATCGTGCTCGACGAGGCCCAGACCCTGCCGCTGCCCCTGCTGCGCCCCTGCCTGGCGGCTCTCGATGAACTCCAGCGCAATTACGGGGCAAGCGTGGTCCTCTGCACCGCGACCCAACCAGCCCTGCGGGTGCAGGACGGGTTCGACAAAGCCAAGCCAGGCCACGTCTCCAGCGCGCTAAACATCCCGTCAGACCGAGAACTCGCGCCCGATCCGGAAGGCCTTGCGGCGCGCCTGAAGCGCGTTGCGATCGAGCGGCTCGAACAACCGATCACCGACGCCGAAATCGCAGCCCGCTTCGCGGCGCAGGTGCAGATGCTCTGCATCGTCAATTCACGCGGTCACGCCCAGGCGCTGTTCGGCGCCATCCGCGAGCTACCGGGGGCCATGCACCTATCCACCCTCATGTGCCCGGCCCATCGCCGCATCGTGCTAGCCGAGGCACGGCGGCGCCTTAAGGCCGGAGCGCCCGTCCGCATCGTCTCGACCTCGCTTATCGAGGCAGGCGTCGACATCGATCTGCCGGAGGTCTGGCGTGCCGCGGCCGGCCTCGATTCAATCGCGCAGGCGGCCGGGCGCTGCAACCGCGAGGGCAAGCGCAAAGAGCTCGGGCGCGTGGTGGTGTTCGAACCGGCCGAAGCGGTCCTGTCGCCGGAGTTCGAACACGCTTGGCAGGCGGCCCGCGCCGTTCTCCGCGGGAGCGGCGACCCGCTCGCCCCTGCCGCCATACGGTCCTATTTCGGCGAGGTCTATTGGCAAAAAGGGCCCGAGGCGCTCGACGCCGCCCGCCTCGAGGGCGAGACCTATCCGATCCTGCAAAAGATCGCCGAGCGCGCACCGCAAAATGGAGAGAAGGACCCGCTGCTCGCCTTTCCCTTCGCCTCCATCGGGCAGGCGTTTCGCGTGATCGAGGAGGTGATGGAGCCGGTGATCGTCCCCTGGCGGGCCGCGCCGGGCGATGACACGTGCGAAACCATCCTGCGGCGCGTCGCAGCCATGGACAAGCCGCTTGGCCCGGACCTGCGGAGGCTGCAACGCTATGTCGTCGCCATCCCGCGCAAGGTCCGGTCAGAATGGCTGGCCCTCGGCGTGCTTCGGCCGGTCCATCCGGCGCTCGGCGACGCGCTGCTCCGTTTCGAGGGATTGGAACACTACGACGAGGACACCGGCGTTCGCCTGAGGGCGCCGCTGGAGCGGGGGGTTTGGAGCAACGTCTTGTAAATTCACTGCATCGTTACTTTGAGCCTAGATGCGACAGCGTTCACAGGAAGCCTTTGCCGCTCCAGATTGGCATCGTGGAGGAACTGCGATGTCACGACGCCTGCCAAGGATTACCGTTACGGTCGATGCCGATGGAAAGGTGGTTTTGATCATTGAACCCATAATAGGTCGCTTCTCAATTGGGCGCGGATCGAAACACTGCAGCGTTGCGTGAGGCTAGCCTGACAGGAGTACCCCTGATTCCAATCATCCGGGGTACTCTCTTCCGGTGATCAAGTTCTCCTGTGTGTAACTCTATTGAACTGCTTCGATTTTGTAGTCTTTGAATAGAGTATTCCTGGGAGGGCTTTGCATGAGCTATGGCATCCGCCTGCGGGTCTGGGGCGAGCGCGCCTGTTTTACGCGCCCGGAGATGAAAGTTGAAAGGGTCTCATATGACATGATGACCCCCTCGGCCGCCCGGGGCATCCTCGAAGCCATCCTGTGGAAGCCGCAGATGCGCTGGGTGGTGGACCGCATCCACGTGCTCAACCCAATTCGCTTCCAGTCCTTTCGTCGCAACGAGGTCGGGGCGAAGGCTTCGGCCACGATGGCCGAGCGCGCCATGCGGGCCGGCACGACCGCGGGGCTCGGCCTCGTCGTGGAGGACAACCGCCAACAGCGTGCCACGACGATGCTGGTCGACGTAGACTACGTGATCGAGGCGCATTTTGCGCTGACCGACAAGGCCGGGCCGGCCGACAGCGCCGCCAAATACATCAGCATCTTCAATCGCCGCGCCGAAACCGGCCAATGCTTCCACCGGCCCTGCCTCGGCACGCGCGAGTTCACGGCGGATTTCGCGATACTGGCGCCCGAGGCCGCGCTGCCGCCCTCGCGGCTGCCGGCGGACCAGCGCGGCCGTGACTTCGGCTGGATGCTGCACGACATCGCCTGGCCCGAGCGCACCTCCCGCTTCTTTCACGCCCGCCTCGACGACGGCGTGCTCGACGTGCAGCGCTGCCTCGCGGAAGGCACGGTCGCATGACCATTCTCCAGTCGCTCGACGGCTATTATGGGCGCATGGCGGCGCGCGGCGAGGCCGAGCGGCCCGGCTTCTCGCGCGAGAAGATCAGCTTCGTAGTCGTGCTCTCGGGGGACGGCACGCCGCTCGACGTGCTCGACATTCGCGCGCCCAGCGGCAAGAAGCTGCAGCCGGTGCTGCGCGAAGTGCCGGCCGCCGTGAAGCGAGCTTCCAATATCCTGGCGAACCGCTTTTGGGACAAGACCGCATACGTTCTTGGTCGCACCGCCGGACCCGATCATCGCACTTCGCGAGAGCACGCCGCTTTCAAGGCGCTCCATCGCGACCTTCTCGCAGGCGCCACCGACGAGGGTCTTGTGGCGCTGCTGCGGTTCCTTGGGCAGTGGCAGCCCTCCGCTTTCGATGCGGCCCCCTTCCGTTCTGAGATGCTTGACGCCAATATCGTGTTCCGGCTTGAAGGCGAGCCCGGCTTCGTCCACGAGCGCGAGGCGGCCCGCACCCTTCTCGCGGCAGCCGACACCACGAGCAGGGCGGAGGGCGAGATCTGCCTCGTCACGGGCACGCGCGGCGCCGTCCAGCGCCTGCATCCGAGCATCAAGGGTGTCCAGGGCGCGCAAAGCTCCGGGGCAGCGCTCGTGTCCTTCAACCGCGACGCCTTCACGTCCCTCGGCAAGGAGCAGGGTGCGAATGCGCCGACCTCGGAAACGGCCGCCTTTCAGTATGGCGCTGCACTGAACCGCATGCTCGACCGCAGCAGCCGCAACCGCCTGTCCCGGCCCATCGGCGACGCCACGGTCGCGTTCTGGGCCGACACGTCGGCGACCGTGAGCGAGGAAGCGGCAGTCGCGGCCGAAGCCCTGTTCTTTGAAATCGTCGAACCGCAGCCGACCGACGACGATGCCCAGGAAACCGCAAAACTCGGCGACGCTCTCTCCAAGGTCGCGGCCGGCCGGCCGCAAGAGGCCCGACCGGCCCTGCGGCCGGGCACGCGCTTCCACGTGCTCGGCCTGTCGCCGAATGCCGCGCGCCTGTCGGTCCGTTATTGGCTCGACGACACGTTCGAGGCCTTCGCGCAGCGGCTGCTCGACCATCAACGGGACTTGTGCCTCGAGCCGCCACCAAAGGGCTGGGGCCGCAAGACGCCGTCGGTCAGCCGCCTGCTCGCCAAGACCATGGCCCTGCAGGAGAAGTTCGATAACATCCCGCCACTGCTCGCCGGCGAGGTGATGCGCGCCGTGCTCGGCGGTACTCGCTATCCGCGCACCTGGCTCGGGGCCGCCCTGATCCGCCTGCGGGCCGGCGACGACCCGTCCACCGGCTGGCACGCGGCCGCGATCCGCGCCGTGCTTGAACGCGACCGGCGCCGCAGCCCCGATGCCGAACGCACCCAGGAGATTCCCGTGAGCCTCGCCAAGGACTTCGATGACCCCGCCTACCAGCTCGGCCGGCTCTTCGCCGCGCTCGAGACCGCGCAGCGCCTCGCGCTCGGCCGCGTCAACGCGACGATCCGCGACCGCTACTTCGGCGCCGCCTCGGCGACGCCCGCCATCGTCTTCCCACTGCTGCTGCGCGGCGTGCAGAACCACATCGGCAAGCTGCGCAAGGACCATAAGGACGGGTGGATCGAGCGCGAGATCGGCGAGATCGTCGACCGCCTGCCAGCTGCGCTGCCGCGCAGCCTGAAGCTCGAGGCGCAGGGGCGCTTCGCCATCGGCTTCTATCACCAGCGGCAGGCGCAGTTCGCCAAGCGGCCGGACGTCGCCGCGACGCTCGATACTCAGGACATCGAGCCCGAGGAAGGGGAAACGAATGACAACGTCTGAGACAAGCGGCGTCACGCGGCGTCACGAGTTCGTCTTGTTCTTCGACGTCAGCAACGGCAACCCGAACGGCGACCCAGACGCAGGCAACCTGCCACGGCTCGATCCCGAGACAAACCAGGGGCTCGTCTCCGATGTCGCGCTCAAGCGCAAGATCCGCAACTACGTGGCGCTGGCCCGCCCCGACGCAAAGGGCCATGAAATCTACATGCGCGAGGGCGCGACCCTCAACCTCGAACACAAACGCGGCTGGACGGCCGTGATGCCCGAGGTGACGAAGCCCGAGGAGATGAAGCGGCTGCCCAAAGAGGAGGCGAAGGCGCGCGAGCTGACGCGCTGGATGTGCGCCAATTTTTGGGACATCCGCACCTTTGGGGCCGTGATGACCACGGGCGTCAACGCGGGCCAGGTGCGCGGCCCCGTGCAACTCGCCTTCGGCCGCTCGGTCGAGCCTGTGCTGCCGCTGGAAATCTCCATCACGCGCATGGCGGCCACCACGGAGGCCGACGCCGAGGCCAAGGGTGGTCGCACAATGGGGCGCAAGCACATCGTGCCCTACGGTCTTTATCGCGCCCACGGCTTCGTCTCCGCGCCGCTTGCCTCGCATCCGACCAAGGGCACGGGCTTCTCCGACGCTGATTTGGCGCTGCTGTTCGAGGCGCTGACAGCCATGTTCGACCACGACCGTTCGGCGGCGCGGGGCGAGATGGCCACGCGCGCGCTCGTGGTGTTCAGGCACACGACCGCGCTGGGCAATGCGGCGGCGCAGGATCTCTTCAAGCGCGTCGATGTCCACCGGGCCCATCAGGGCCGGCAGCATCCGATCGGGGCCACGGAAACGGACAACTGGCCGCCGGCGCGCAGTTTCGATGACTATGTCGTGCGGCTCGACGGCGCCCCCTTGCGGCAGCTCGTCACCACCATCGACGTGGGCTGATATGGCATCGGCGGTTCTCGAGCCCGCCGCCGAGGACGCCCTCATCCCGCTCTAGGCGCTGCAGCACCACCTGTTCTGCCCGCGGCAATGCGCGCTGATCCACATCGAGCAGCTCTGGGCTGAGGATGCGGCGACCGCGGAAGGGCGGGTACTGCACGAGACGGTGGATGCTGGCGGGCGCGAGAGTCGGCCGGCCGTGACTTTGGCGCGGGGCCTCGCGCTCCGCTCGCTTGCTCTCGGCGTCACGGGCAAGGCCGATGCGGTGGAGTTCCGCGGAAAGCCGCCGCGGCCCTTTCCGGTCGAGTACAAGCGGGGCAAGCCCAAGGCGCATCGGGCCGACGAGGTTCAGCTCTGCGCTCAGGCGATCTGCCTTGAAGAAATGTTCGGCACAGCGGTTCCGGAGGGGGCGCTGTTTTACGGCGAGCCGCGCCGGCGCACCGCTGTGATCTTCGACGCGGCGTTGCGAGCGTTGACGGCCGACGTCGCGGTCGCTACCCGGGCCACCCTGGCGAGCCGCACCACCCCGTCGCCGAAGCGCATGCCCGCCTGCCGCCGCTGCTCGCTTGAAACCCTCTGCCAGCCAGCCCGGTTAGAAAAGCCGCCGGCCGTGGCTCGCTGGCCAGGTGGAGAGCTGATGCGCCGGTTGCGCAACACCGTCTATGTCACCAGCGAGGGCGCCTGGCTGCGCAAGGACGGTGCCAATCTGGTGGTCGAGGTGGAGGGCGCCGAGCGCGGCCGCGTGCCGCTGCACATGCTGGAGGGCGTCGTCACCTTTGGGCGTCCCGGGGCCTCGCCGGCCCTGATGGTGGCCTGCGCCGAGAACGGCATCGCCCTGTCGTTCCTCGACCCGAATGGCCGCTTCCTGGCGCGCGTGGAAGGGCCTCGCACCGGCAACGTGCTGCTGCGCCGCGCCCAGTTTGCAGCGGCGGGCGATTCAGCGCGCAGCGCTGTGATCGTGCGCGGCATCGTGGCTGCCAAGGCCGCGAACCAGCGGACCGTATTGCGCCGGGCCATGCGCGACCATTCCGACAGCCTGCAGCCGGACGCCCTGGCGATGCTCGCGGCCGCCGAGGCCCGCCTCACAGACATCATACGCCGGACCTTGAAGGTGACCGACGTCGATGGCCTACGCGGTATCGAGGGCGAGGCTGCCGCCACCTACTTCGCCGTCTTTCCCGTTCTGATCCGCCTCGACGATCTCGCGTTTCGCTTCGGCGGGCGCTCACGCCGGCCGCCGCTCGACCGGATCAACGCGCTGCTCTCCTTCCTCTATGCCATGCTCGGCCACGACTGCCGCGCGGCGCTCGAATCCCACGGTCTCGACCCTCAAGTCGGGTTCCTGCATGCCGACAAGCCAGGACGTGCGAGCCTCGCGCTCGACCTCATGGAAGAACTGCGACCCGTTCTGGCCGACCGGCTTGCGCTCAGCCTGGTCAATCGCCGTCAGCTCGCGGCCGACGATTTCGTGATGGAGGTAACCGGTGGCGTCCGCCTGACCGACGAGGCGCGCGGCCGGGTCCTTGTGGCCTGGCAGGAGCGCAAGCGCGACGAGTTGCGTCACCCGTTTCTCGACGAGGCGATGCCCTTCGGCCTTGTGGCCCATGCGCAGGCCCAGATGCTCGCCCGCCACCTTCGCGGCGACCTCGACGGCTATCCCGCCTTCGTCTGGAAATGACCCTTGCTGATGCTTGTCGCCTATGACGTGAACACCGAAAGCCCGACCTGCCGGACGCGTCTACGCCGCGTTGCCCGCGCCTGCCTCGACTTCGGCCAGCGCGTGCAAAATTCCGTTTTCGAATGCGAAGTGGGGCCGGCGCAATGGACGGCTTTGCGGGCGCGGCTCATCGGCCTTATCGACCCGGATCGAGACAGCCTCCGCTTCTATCGCCTCGGCGCCGATGGCCGCCGCCGCGTCGAGCATGTCGGCGCAAAACCATCCCTAAACCTCGACGGACCGCTTGTCTTTTAGCTCCGCGCGAACCACAAGCGCCCATGCAGTCCGTCGATGCTTCGCGAAACCCTTAAATGTCTCGTCTCGTTTAGCAATTCGTGGGCAGACTTAAATATTTCTGCCAAGAGACGGTATGGGGCGCCGTGTTCGCGCAATGAAAGTAGAATTCGTCGGGCAATCAATCTGATATACCCACCCGGTCGCCCCTTCACGGGGGCGCGGATCGAAACAGCACCTCCCGTGCCGTGACGGTCGAGGTCGGCTGGTCGCCCCTTCACGGGGGCGCGGATCGAAACATCTACGCCGACAGCAATGTGGATGAGACAGCGTGTCGCCCCTTCACGGGGCGCGGATCGAAACTCATGCACATCGGCAAGCTGCTTGCGCAGCGTCGTCGCCCCTTCACGGGGGCGCGGATCGAAACGTGAGTGCCGTTGCTCGGCGCCCTTGCTCGGATGTCGCCCCTTCATGGGGGCGCGGATCGAAACAATCTGTCGAGCGAGAAATGGAACGAGCGGCTCACCAAGCCGAAACTCAACGCACACATCTCAAAGCCCAACGGCAACTTCAATGCCAATCCGGGCCCGACGGTTTTATCTTAGTCGGCACAGCTCCTCCCTTCTTCTCTTCCGCGGCAGGCGACTGAGAGCAATACTTCAATCGATCCCGCGACCACCTCTCCCTGCGCTGAACTCCGTCACCACCCTGCCGAGCTCATGCCAATTGGCATGCCTGGCTGTTGCAAGCGCTTGACGCCACACATTGTTGATGTCGGCGCCCGCCACGGATCGAGGCCGGCGATGATTGAACTGGCGTTGGCATGAGTTATGAGCCTCCTTCCACAAGCGGCTACCATCGACTTCGGCGAGCCTGCACAGGGGCTTTGCAACGTCGTGCCATGGAAAGTTTTTAGCGATCAGAACGAGGGCGACGTCGGCAACAAGGCGCAAGCGTGCGGTATGATCCAGGCTCTCGGCTTGGTTCCCGGCATCCTCGCCGTTGATCGGCTCTGGATTTTGGCGCTCGCCTGACGGGCCCTCCTGCGCCGGTCGCTCACCGTCACCAGAACGTTCCGGATGGTCCTGACGCGGATTGCGCTCCTCTCGTAACACAGGCCCCGCAGTTGTCTGCGGCGCCACATCCTTTCCTTTGGCAACTAAGCGCAGTTCCGCCTTCAGCGATCGCAGGTCCGCCGATTTTTGCACGGCGGCGTTGTACAGGTCTGCTAGCTGTCGATTTGCTTCTCTCTTTTCCCGGTTGACGAGCGGGCGGATTACCGCAAGCTCGACCGTAAGGGACAAAATGCGAAGGATTAGGTCATGGCGGCCGACCCTCCGCACACGCCGGCGAACCTCAGCTAAAATCCGAAGCCGCGCGGTCCGCCGCTCAGTCACCTCTTCGGCGCGCAGGCGGCGCTCAAGCCAGAGGGCTTTAAGGTCTTGTTCGATCTGGCTCATCGCCTCGCGGCGAAGCCTGCGATACAACCTTGCTTCGGCCTTCGCTTCTGTCTGCCGCACTCGAATAACAAAATTGGGAATGCTCAGGAACCTCTTCGCTGCTTCCTCTGAGAAGGCATGACTGACCGTGACCGAAATCCGTTTCTTTCGATCGCGCGGGTCACCCGGAGCCGCGCAGGCGTCCAACACACGCTCGACTTCTGCCCTGTCATGCCCTGCGGCTCGAAGCCTGCATGCAACCGCGCGCTCAAGGCCGGCGTCTGTTTTCCAAGGCTTCCCTGTGCGTTGCGCGAGTAGTTCGAGATCCGACTTATGGGCCTCGAATCGAGCCTGTCGCAGGCTGAATTCAGTTTCGGGGTCGTCGGGCTGCATTGGCCGCGCGACATCGGGTTTCAGCACCCCTTGCGACTCGCTCACCGTGATGGCTCGCACCACACGGGGACCGCAAGTGGTGTCAGGCTGCTGACCCTCGCTGGGATGTCTGGTGTCACTCGCCGTACCGGCGCTGGGATCCACGTCTATCGCCCCGCCACTCTGAGCCGATTGTGCAACAACGTCGCCTTTGCGAATGCCAGGGTTACCCCGTTGCTGGGGATCCCGCTTCCGCCGCCGGTCGCGCCGAGCTTCGTTGTCCTCCATCTTCCACTTGTTATCGAGACTTCGCAGGGATGCCGACCAGTCAGCCGTTTGTTGCGATGTGCTCCTCTGGCGAACATTCGCCGTCGTCAGGACAGCTTCGAAAATCTCTACCTCAACTCCGACGATGGTGGCGACCTCGGCAATTCGCACCTTAGACAAGCGGCGGCGGCGATCGAAAATCTGAGCCAGCGTGATCGCGTGCTCGACCTCTGGCGCAAACGTGGAGTGTTGACGACGACGATCGGTGTCGTGTTCCCGATCGGGCGGCACGAGAGTCTTTGAGGTCGCAGCGACACTTGACGTCCCAGGGATGGTTTTGGGCGCCGATTTTCGGCGATCGGTCGCGGTGTGAGTTGTTGGGAGCGACTCTGTTTCCGCTCTTTGTCGGGCCAGGACCTGTGCCAGGGCATCGATCTGTGACTGATTGAAGCCAAAGTCCGCTGCACCAGTTTCGACCTTCCCCGGGAGAAGGCCCAGGGCTTGCGCAAGCCCGTGAGCACGCTCGCCAACAGCCTGCAGAAAGGCCTCACGCCTGTGTTGGGCCACTGCGGGACTATGCCCGTGTTCAGAACTGCTATCGCCACCCGCTCGTTGAGTTCCGCCGCCTGATGCACACTCGAGCTCTTCGCTCGGAGAGCGGTCTCGCTGGTCGACAGATGGCAAACCGGTAAATCCATCGATAATTGTGCGGTTGCTTTCTGGCTCTGCCAAAACATCGTCAGATGGGACCGGCCGCACCGCGCGCTCGCCGAGTTCGTGCGCTCGCCGGGTCCGCCATGTTGCCGTTCCGCGGCGCCGTTCGAGCTCGATGTCTGCACGAGGCACATTGCTGACGGGCCGGATCGCGAGCCCGCGTCGGGCGAAGCTTCGATGATCGACCTCGTGATCGCCGCTCATTTCACGGTTCAGCTGAGCCCACTCCGCCCGCATCCACTCGCATGTCGGGCCGATTTGCCGACCGCCAACGTCGATGCCGTTTCCGTCAGCTTTTTTTGAAACGGCATCGAGTTTCCGTTGTTTCTTGCCGATGCGGCCGTTCACAACCGTTCGCGTGCCCAGCCAGATGTGCACATGGTCAGGCCGACCATCTACGATATGAACGCGGCCTTCGGCCGTTACCTGCAACTGATCTGACAATCTCGTCACAAAGTCGGTCAGCATCTTAGCCGACTGCTCGTGCGTAATCCCCCACCGCAAGGAGCCGATGCAGTGGACTGCAACCCGCGGCAAGCGTCCTCCATAGCGCCGGTATGAGCGATCTGGCTTCCGCTCCCTTGCGTCCAACGCCCTTGCCATCTGTGCGCCGGTCTCGACATCCAGGCCTCTCTTGCAGAGCACATGGGCCCCGAGGTCCGCTTCAGCCTTCTTTCGGCCGCTACGATTCAAATACTCGGAAAGCCTCTCGGCGTCAGCAGGACCGAGGTGCGATGACAGCAAGGCGTGGGTCGCCATGGAAAGGTCACGGGTCTCGATTGCGCCGCCATTGATATAATTCGCGACCGCGAGGGACGTTATTCGCCCGGGATCGCAGCCGATCCAGGTTAAATTGAAATGGAAAAAGCCGGTTCGGCTTCGCGCTGCACCGGATGGTCCGCCCTGCGGATCAGCCGGTGGTGAAGCGACCCGCGCAGCCGTTCTCACGGCAATTTTTCGTTAAAAAAATTGCTTAAGCGGGCCATTTGAGTTGGCAGCGAGGATTCAAAGTGAGTTTTCACGATGCGATTTTTGCAATGCCGCTGGCTAAAATCAAGACCGTAGAGGTCATCGACTCCGCTATATGCAACAGGCGCTGCACGAATCACTGCGCGCCGGGCTCATTGCATGTCAACAAGAAATGTCCTCAACGGCTAATCTGTATCGTTTTTTCACGCTTTGCTTTTCGCGAATCGTGATTACCCTAGAGCTACGTCACAGGTGAATCGCAGGCGATATCTGTGGTCATGCAAGAACCATCACCTGCACAGGAGAGAATATGAATAAAGGCAGTAAACACCGGCGTATCGAGCTTGAGCGCCGCGATGCGGCAGCCATGGCTATAGGTCACGCCGTTCTCGCCTGTCGTGAAAAAACGCAGACATCCTTGTGCTGGTCAGTGCTTGGAGAGACCCTAAATGAAGCTACTCGGTCTGACGTTCTTCTAGCTATGGCCGATCAAAAAATTCCGCCTGGTCCATTTCAGGAAGAGTACGATCGCGAGCTGGCTACCGAGCGGGATCGGATAAAAAAGGCGCAGGATAACGCGAAGCTTGCCCGCGCGGCTTCCCAGAAGATGAAGTCCTTTATACAACACGAGGCCAAGTTTTTCAGCTGGTTGGCAAACCAACCGGGCCCTGCAAGCACCTCATCGGTGGTGCCCAGCGATGCTTCGACGCAGAAGAACGACGGAGTTACAGAGCAGGCTGATCATGAATAACCTAGAACTAGGCCTCAGCCCTGCCGAGGCGGTCTCGCTGACCATCAAATTGACGGAATCAATCTATGGAGCCCACGTCCATAATGGGAAGGCGACGATCCCGCTTGCTTACGCGCTGGATATGGCAGCATCCATTGTCGGTGCGGCCCAATCCGAAAAAATTGCTCGGTGGATCTCAGATGCCATGGGCGACCCGGATGCTGCAGTAGCAATGCTGGGTAGAAACCGGCAGAAGTTCAACCTTGAGGTCGATCAAGAGCAGAGCGAAAAAATCATCCGATTGGCCGCGGCAATGGATCGTGATCAAAATCGCACCGACAGTGGGAACTCGAAATGACCGGAGACCGGATCGGCACACGATCCGGTCTGCAGATCGGCGTCACAGCGCCGATCCGGAAGCACTGCGCGCCAGTAGCAGCGCAAGCGGGACGAACGTGGCAACACGCCGTCCGCTAAGGGACCAGGCGACGACGACGATGAATGCCGCGACCGGCAGCAGCACGAAGGCACTGCCGGGCGGTCGCATGTCAGGATTGCGAAGCACTCCCATGAGGCCAAGAGTTCCGACGTAGAGGAGCCAAGCCGACAGCTCGGCGGTGACCCATCCTCCCGCTCGCGCAGGAAGGAAGCGCAACGTGCAGGCGCAGACCACTGCGCCGACGACCAGCACGTAGGCCAGGAACGACGCTGCCATCACGCGGCCGATCCCGCCGTGAGCGGAGCCGACCCGGCGTGGGCCTCGGACGCCTGCGCAGCGTGGGCGGCCTTCCAATCATCGTCACCATCACTGTTCTCCCACGGCCGATATGGCACTGGGAGATCAG
Organism: Lichenifustis flavocetrariae; assembly: GCF_026130545.1. GTDB lineage: Bacteria > Pseudomonadota > Alphaproteobacteria > Rhizobiales > Beijerinckiaceae > Lichenihabitans > Lichenihabitans flavocetrariae. The sequence continues at coordinate 15,590 of NZ_JAMOIM010000046.1, forward strand.
CGCTTGCGGATAGGACGAGTTGGCCGAAAGCGGAATGTCCGCTCAGTGAGTGAACACGAGCGCTCGCAGACAGTCATAGGATGTAGGTTGTCGCGCGTCCCAGCATGCAGCAATCCGCTGCCATGGTCGAAGCCGGACTATGCGGGGAGGAGACCAGCAGCGCGATAGCTATCGATCAGGCCGTCGTACACTGCGACATTCGACCGGCTTCGCGCAATAAGTTGAGCACCGGCGACTGCAGCGAAGATGGCGCTAGCTCGGCTTTGACTGTCCTCAGCACTGACAACGGCCGATGCCACCAATTCCTTGCTGAGCCACGCCACATTGACGTCGGTAAAGGCCTGAACCTCTTTCTGCACCGGTTCTGGCAGATCGTCGTATTCGGCAGCCATGAAGCTGCACAGGCACATGCGATTGTTGTTCTCGAGGGATGTCCGAAAGATCCCTGGATATTGGCGGATGCGGCGAGCTGGGTCGGGCGTTTCGGCGGATAAGGCCTCGAGACCGGTCGCCGTATCCTCCCAGTAGCGTCTTGCGACTGCGGCGCCCAGGTCGGCCTTGCTCGGGAAGTGGTGGTAGATGCTTGCAGCCTTGATGCCGACCTCTGCAGCCAGCTCCCGGAAGTTCAGCCCTCCGTAGCCATGCGCCTGCGCAGTGCGACGGGCAGCCGCAAGAATGGCTTCCTTCGCGTTCGTGCTCATCCTGATCTCCGCCTCGATCCGGTCGCCTACCAACCGATAGATAGCCATTGACAAGCAAAATTGAAAGCGCTCTTGTAAGGCTACCAACTGGCAGGCAGGTACCTTATGAACGCTGCAGTCATTTACGCGGACGCCACCGAACTAGCGGCGCTGATCCGCACCCGGCAGATCTCACCAGTCGAGGTCATGAAAGCGCATCTCGACCGCATCGAAGCTGTCGACCCCAAGGTCAACGCGATCGTCACTTTGGCAGGCGGCGCGATGGAAGCCGCGGCAAAGGCCGAGGCAGCGGTTCTGGCAGGTGAACCACTTGGCCCGCTGCACGGAGTGCCCTTCACGGCAAAGGATTCGATCGACACCGCCGGGGTCGCGACCCAGCGGGGTTCGCCGATCTTCAAGGGGCGCATGCCCGGCACAGACGCCACCAGCGTCGCGCGCCTGAAGGGCGCCGGGGCGATCCTGCTCGCCAAGACGAACCTGCCGGAATTCTCCTACTGGATCGAAAGCGACAACCTGCTCTCCGGTCGAACGAACAACCCGTGGAACCTGGAGCGCACGCCGGGCGGGTCGAGCGGCGGCGAATCCGCCGCGATCGCGGCAGGCATGTCGCCACTCGGCCTCGGCACCGATCTTGCGATCTCGTTGCGCGGGCCGGCGGCCCAGACGGGCATCACCTCGCTCAAGGCAAAGCATGGCCGCGTGCCGATGACGGGCATCTGGCCGCGGGCCCCGCGTCGCTTCTGGCATGTCGGTCCGATGGCGCGAAGCGTCCGCGACCTCGCGCTCGCCTATTCCATCCTGGCCGGGCCGGACGGGATGGATGCCTTCGCGACCAGCACCGTCCTCTACGATGCCGGTGTCGGTCCTTCCCTCGATCGGCCGCTGCGCGTGGGATGGCTCGTGGAGCCTGGCTTCGGGCCAATCGATCCCAAGGTTGCTGCGATTGTTCAGGCGGCGGCCGAGGCGCTCATGAGCGCGGGTTGCGCCGTGGAGCCGGTCCGCATTCCGGCGCTCGAGCAGGATCTCGCGCTCGACGTGTTCAATCGCCTTCACGTGATGGAGATGCAGCCTGCCTTTGCAGAGGCAACGGCCGGTCGCCGCGATGACGAGCTCTACATGATGGCCAAGACCATGCTGGCCTTACCCGACACGTCTATGAAGGACTATGTCGACGCCGAGCAGGCGGCCGAGCGGCTGAGGGACGGTTTCGCCGACTATTTCCAGCGCTACGACGCGCTGCTCACCCCCGTTCAGCCGATCCCGGCCCAGAAGCATGGCGTCTCGGCCTTCGTCATCCACGGCCAGACGGTGGATGCCACCTATCTGCAAGGCTCGACGGTTCCCCTCAACGTGACCGGTTTGCCTGGCCTGACGATCAGGTTCGGCACCAGCGGTGACGGCATGCCGATCGGCGTGCAGCTTGTCTCCAGCTGGCAGGCTGAATCGACGCTTTTGCACCTCGCCTCTCTGCTGGAGGCGGCGAGCCCCGTGCGCGACCTACACCCGAACCTCTAGCTCGCAACTGTCGAGCCATCGAAGCGCGAGGAACGCAAGGATCGCTTCCTGCACCTGGCGCCCTGTCGCAGACCTCCAAGCCCCAACACCCCAAAGAGAGCACGATCATGACCGACGCAACACTCAGCCGAGCGGACCCAATTCATTATCAAGATGCGACGACGCTCGCGGCGCTGATCCGTAAGAAGGAGGTATCATCCCGGGAGGTCGTGCAAGCACATCTCGACCGCATCGCCGCGGTGAACCCGAAGATCAATGCCGTCGTCACGCTTATGGCTGAGGATGCGCTGAGGGCAGCCGACGCGGCCGACAAAGCCGTCGCTCAAGGCGCCGTGCTCGGTCCCCTGCATGGCGTTCCCTTCTCGATCAAGGATGCCCTCGACACGGCGGGCGTGCCGACCCAGCGTGGCTCGAAGCTGTTCGCCGGCCGGATCCCGACCGCCGATGCCACCGCCGTTGCCCGCTTCAAGGCAGCGGGTGGCATCGCACTGATGAAGAGCAACCTGCCCGAGTTCTCGGCCTGGACGGAGACCGACAACCTCGTCACCGGTCGTACCAACAATCCATGGAACCTTGACCGCACGCCCGGTGGATCGTCGGGCGGCGAGTCCGCCGCGATCGCCGCCGGCATGTCGCCGATCGGCATCGGAAGCGACGTCGCGATCTCGGTGCGTGGTCCAGCCGCCTTCACCGGCATCGCAGCCCTCAAGGCGACGCAGGGGCGCGTTCCTTTCACGGGCCACTATCCCGCGGTCACCAAGCGCTGGTGGCATGTCGGCGCGATGGCGCGCAGCGTCGGCGATGTGGCGCTGGGCTATTCGATCCTGAAGGGGCCCGACGGCATCGACGGTTACGCGGTCCATCCTCGTGAAGCGGACGCCGGGGCCGATCACATTCCCGGCCGGCTTCGCATCGGCTGGGTCGCGGAGGCCGCCTTCGGCCCTGTCGATCCCGAGATCGCCGCCGCCGTTGCCTCGGCCGCCGCCCGCCTTGCCGATCTTGGCCACGACGTCGAGCCCGTGGACCTGCCGTTCCTCGGCAATCCACTCGGGGCGCTGATGACCCTCGTCTTCGGCGAGATCGTTCCTACGATCAAGGCTTTGGCTGCGGGTCGCGAAGGCGATCTCCACGCGATCGGGGCGGGGATCGTCGCCACGCCAGACCCGACCTTCGCCGCTTACTTGGAAGCCGAGGCGCAGGGCGAAGCGCTGCGGTCTGCCTTCGCCGGCTTCTTCGAGCGGTATGATGTGCTGCTGACGCCGGTCAACCCGATGACAGCCACGCCGCACGGGGCGCAGGAGCTTGTCGTCGACGGCAAGACGGTGCCGTGGACCCACGTCATGGCGGCGACGTCGCCCTTCAATCTGACCGGCCTACCGGCGCTTTCGGTGCCTTACGCTTTCAGCTCGGAGCACCTACCCATCGGCATCCAGCTCGTCGGCAAGTGGCTGGACGAGGCGACGCTGCTGCGACTCGGCGCGATGCTCGATCGCAAAGGTGGCTTGGACGAACGCCGACCCGCATTGTGATGGCGGGGAGCCGTAAGGATGTCCCTTTTCACCAAAAGGCTCGATGCGTCGCTCTCCCCGGCTGCTCTATGCTGCAAATGGCCGAAACCGGAATGGCAGCTTCGGGCAAGCGGATCATGCGAGCGGACACACTCAATCGATGCGATGGGTGTGTCGCCTCCGATCGAAGCGTGATCAGGCCGTCTCGCCGGGCACGATTTCGAAGCCTGTATTGATCGTCTCAGGTGTGCCGTTGCGTTCGGGTCGCAACAGGATCTGCTCGACCGCGATCTTGCCGATGCGGAACCGATTGGATCGCACCGTCGACAGCGGCTTCGGAAGAGCCTGCCCGACATCGAGTCCGTTGAACCCGAACAGCGCCAGGTCGCGTTTCAAGACAATGCCTTCGGCAATGCAGTGAAAGACGCCGCCGACCGCCATGTCGTCGTTGGAGAAGACAACGACATCGGGATGCTTCGCACCCTGTAGGAGCGTCGCCAGGGCCTCGCGCCCGGCCTGCGTCGAACTGGGCCCACCATGGAGGCGCTGGTCGACCAGCTCGAGGCCCGCCTCCTCCAGGGCCTGCACGAGACCGTCCCACCGGAGGCGCGCGCGCCTGTCCGTCGTCCAGTCGTGCCCCACGTAACCGAAGCGGCGATAACCCCGCCCGATGAGGTGCCGGCCCGTCGCCAGACCGGCCGCGCGATGGGACATGCCCACGGCGAGGTCGATGGGCTCCGAGTCGATGTCCATCAGTTCCACCACCCGGATGCGGCTCTGTTTGAGGCGGCGGCGTGTGATGTCGGTATGGTCGAAGCCCACGATGATTATTGCGGCGGGCTTCCAGGCCAGCAGCGAGGTGACCAGCTTTTCCTCGGCATCCGCCTTGTAGTCCGTGATGCCGACGACCGGCCGGAAGCCCGACGGTTCGAGGCCGGCGTCGATGCCCCGCAGCACGTCCGCAAACACGATGTTCGAGAGCGACGGGATGACCACGCCGATGAGGTTGGAGGTGGCCGAGGCCAGGGTGCCGGCGATCTGGTTGCGCACGTAGCCGGTCTGGTCAACCGCGTCGAGCACGCGGCGGCGGGTGGTCTCGGAGATTGGACCAACGTTTCTTAAGATGCGCGATACCGTGATTTCGCTCACGTCGGCGGCACGCGCCACGTCCGCAAGGGTCAAGGCGGCGGGCGTCTCTGCCACGCGGCGTTGTTTCCTCACCTTGTTCTTCTCCGGCCCCATGGATGTCCCGTCGATGTTCTGACCGGGACTATGCACCAGTTCGCGTCTAGTCGGGCGGCACAATTTATTTGCGACAAAATGACAGCGGTAACATTCGTGCATGACAGCGCTGTCATTATATGTTGTATCGTGCAGCAAGGCCGAATGGCCATGAGGGGTGGGCGGAAATGAAACCGGCGGAAACGAGCCAGATTGCCGTGATCGGCCTTGGGTCCATGGGTCTCGGCGTCGCGAGCACGCTGCTTCGTGCCGGCCGCACCGTTTCGGGTTACGATCCGGTGCCGGAGGCCTGCGCGAAATTCGAGGAGGCTGGCGGACGGCTCGCGACAGATCCCGCCGCGGCCAGCCGGGATGCGTCAGTCGTTGTCATCGTCGTCGTCACCGCGGCCCAGACGGAGGCAGTGCTCTTCGGCACAGACAGCCATGAGGGTGCCGTCGCGACCATGCGGAGGGGCGGCGTCGTGCTCTCCTCCGCCACGATGGCGCCCGACGACGTCCGGCGACTGGCGGAACGTTGCGAGGCCGCCGGTGTCGATTATCTCGATGCGCCGATGAGCGGCGGTATGGCGCGGGCGGCCAGCGGCGAGTTGACCGTCATGGCGTCCGGCAGCCCTGCCGCCTTCGCGCTTGCCGATCCGATCCTCGCGATCATGGCGACCACAGTCTACCGACTCGGCGACAAGCCAGGGATCGGCGCATCGTTCAAGATGGTCAACCAATTGCTGGCCGGGGTTCATATCGCGGCGGCATGCGAGGCCATCACCTTCGCAAAGCGTCTAGGGCTCGACATAAACAAGGTGTTCGAGGTCATCACGGCCTCGGCCGGCAATTCCTGGATGTTTGAAAACCGTGTCCCGCATGTGCTCAAGGGCGATTATTCTCCCGCCAGCGCTGTGGACATTTTCGTCAAAGATCTCGGCATCGTGGCCAACATGGGGCTCGCGGCGAAATTCCCGACGCCGGTCGCGGCCAGTGCCTTGCAGCTTTTCCTGATGACATCGGCGGCCGGCATGGGGCGCGACGACGACGCCTCGGTGGCGCGCCTCTTCGCCCAGATGACCGGGCTCGACCTTCCGGGCGGCGCCAAAGCCAAGTGAAAAAAGAACCGTCGACCACCCTGGGCGGCGGCGGCACGAGGGAGGATCATGATCGTGCGCGACAGTCCGGCAACGGCCGTCCTACGCCCCCGTCACACAGCCGTCGGCGGCCGTGTGTCGGCCCTGCTGCAGGTGCGCGAGCTCAACGTGCTCACGGCCTTGCTCGTCGTCGTGGCGCTCATCAGCTTCTCGACGCCTTACTTCCTGACGACCGACAACCTGATGGGGGTGTTCCGCTCCTTCTCGCTGATCGCCATCATGTCGATCGGCATGGTGATGGTGATCATCACCGGCGGCATCGACCTGTCGGTCGGCTCCGTCATGGGGCTCTCGTCGCTCGTCACGGCCCTCGGCTTTCAATCGGGCCTGCCGACGGCCGTATGCATCCTCGGCGGGCTCGCCACGGGGCTGTTGTTCGGCCTGTTCAACGGCGTGCTCATCACCGTGATCCGCCTGCCGCCCTTCATCGCCACGCTCGGGTCACTCAGCATCGGCCGCGGGCTCATGTATATCATCACCCATGGCGTGCCGCTGACTCCGGACACACCCGACGTCTTCGCGGAGATTGGACAGGGCTATGTCGGGCTGGTGCCCGTGCCCGTCGTCATCATGCTGGCCATGACGATTGTGTTCTCAGTCGTCATGCGCAAGACGCGATTCGGCCGCCACGTCTATGCGACCGGTGGAAACGAGATGGCGGCGCGGTTGAGCGGCGTTAAGACGGGCCGGGTCAAGCTGCTGGTCTACATGCTGTCCGGTCTCATCGCCGGGCTTGCCGGCATCGTCAGCTTCTCCCGCTATCTCTCGGCGGAACCGGCCTCGGGCTTCGGTGCCGAACTCGACGTGATCGCGGCGGCGGCTATCGGCGGCGCGAGCCTCGCGGGCGGCGTCGGCAGCGTCGAGGGCGCGATCATCGGGGCGGCGCTCGCCGGCATCATCGCCAACGGCGTCGTGCTCATGAACATCAACACTTACGCCCAGCAAGCCATTACGGGCGCGGTCATCTTGATCGCGGTCAGCTTGGATGTCTGGCGGAGTCGCAGCAAGGGAGCCTGAGCCAACCGAGGGATAATCAGCCCAGGGCCTGCGAGCCCCCCATCGCGATCAATAGAAATCCGGGACAAGGAAACGTATCATGAAGACACTTACACAGATTTCGCTCATCGCCCTACTCTCCGCCCTGCCGCTGGGCGCCACGACCGCCGCCTTCGCCAAAGATGCCAAGGACATTGTGATCGCGGTAATCCCGAAGGTCGCCGTCCCGTTCTTCGACGACTGCAACACCGGTGCGGCCACTGCCGCCAAGACTGACGGTGTGCAGTATCAATGGGTCGTGCCGCAGAACACGCAAGGCTCGACGCAGGTCAAGATCCTCGAGGATCTGATCAGCAAGAAGGTCGATGGCATCGCCATCTCGGTCAATGAACCGAAGTCGGTCGAGGCGATCATCAAGAAAGCCATGGCGAGCGGTATCAAGGTGCTGACCTTCGACAGCGACTCGCCAAAGAGCGGCCGCAGCATGTATATCGGCACCAGCAACGGCGCTGCTGGCCAGACCATGGGCGAATCCATGGCCAAGGCGATCGATGGCAAAGGCGAGGTGGCGATCGTCACCGGTCAGCTCGGCGCGGTGAACCTCAACGAGCGTATTGCCGGCATCAAGAAGGCGCTGGCCAAGTATCCCGACATCAAGCTCGTCGCCACTGAGGGCACCGAGGACGATCTCGCCAAGGCGGTCTCAGTCGACGAAGCGCTGTTCCGCGGTCATCCGAACCTGAAGGGCATCTTTGGCGTCAGCCAGGTAGGCGGGCCCTCCGTCGCCAAGGTCCTGGCCACCAAGGAGTTTGGTGCCAAGAAAGACACCGTCAAGGTGTTCGCCTTCGACGACCTCCCCGACACCGTCAAGGGCGTCAAGGAGGGCTTCATCCAAGGCATCATGGTCCAGCGTCCTGTCACCATGGGTAAGTTGTCGGTCGACCACCTGTTGGCGCAGATCAACGGCACGGAGACGACCTCGGCCGATGTCGACACCGGTGTGACGGTCGTCGATGCCTCGAACCTCAACGGCTACACCAAGTAGTCGCGATCTCGCAAAACCGGGGGAAGCGGCAGCGCTTCCCCCGGTCCTCGTGCCGAGGCCTTCAGCCCATGTCGCTCTTTCTCGAAATGCGTGACGTGTCCAAGACCTTTCCAGGGGTCCGGGCGCTGAACAAAGTCGACCTCGAGGTCCGGCTTGGCGAGGTCCATGCCCTCGCGGGCGAGAACGGCGCCGGCAAGAGCACTCTCATGAAGATCATGACGGGCGTCTACACGGCCGATCCGGGAGGCCGCATCCTGATCGAGGGCGAGCCCATCGTGATCCGCGATGCCGTGCACGCCCGCGCGCTCGGCATCAGCATCATCTACCAGGAGCTCTCGATGGTGGAGAACCTGACGGTCGCTGAGAACATTTTTCTAGCCCGGGAGCCGTTGCGGGCCAGCGGGTTCCTCGACAAGGCCCGCATGAACCGTGAGGCAGCCGAGGTGCTGGCCACCCTGCAAATGGATGTGTCGCCCGTGACGCCGGTCGCCCAACTCAGCATGGGCCAGAAGCAGATGATCGAGATCGCCAAGGCGATCTCCTACCGATCAAAGATCATCATCATGGACGAGCCGACCGCTTCGCTCAGCCACCATGAGGCCGTAACCCTGATGGGGCAGATCCGCCGGTTACGCCAACAGGGCATCGGCATCGTCTACATCACGCACCGGCTCGACGAGATTTTCGAAATCGCCGACCGGGTGACTATCCTGCGCGACGGCAGCACCGTCGATTCGCTGCCAATCGCGGAGGTCACGCGCGACATCCTGGTCCGCAAGATGGTGGACCGCGAGTTGAGCCAGCTTTACGGCAAGCACGTCTGCCACGCGACGAGCGAGGTGCTGCTCGACGTGAAGGGGCTAACGCTCGACCAGCCCCGGCCGCACCAAGCCAAGGTGAAGAACATCGATTTCAGCCTGTACAGGGGCGAGGTGCTGGGCTTCTTTGGGCTCATCGGCGCTGGCCGGACCGAGATCATGGAAATGATTTTCGGCATGCGCGCCTCGACCGGCACCATCGCGATAGACGGGAGACAGGTCGCGATCCACGAACCCTCAGACGCCATTGCGCACGGCATCGGCTTCGTCACCGAGGACCGTAAGGGACAGGGACTGGTGCTCGGCATGAACGTGCGCGAGAACTTCAGCCTTACCCACCTCGAAGCCTATTCCCCCAATTTCTTCGTGAATCGGCAAAAGGAGACGGCGCGGTGCCGCGACTTCGTCAAGTCGCTCGGCATCAAAACGCCCTCGACCGAGCAACGGGTGGTCAACCTGAGCGGCGGCAATCAGCAGAAGATCGTCATCGCCAAATGGGTCGCCCGCTCGCCGAAGATCCTCATCGTGGACGAGCCGACGCGCGGCATCGACATTGGGGCCAAGGCCGAGGTGCACGCGTTGCTGGCGCGCCTCGCCAGCGACGGCATGGGCATTATCGTCATCTCGTCCGACCTGCCCGAAGTACTGGCGGTGAGCGACCGGGTGATCGTCATCAAGGATGGCCGGATCAGCCAGACCTTCGAGCGGGCGCAGGCTTCGCAGGAAACCATCATGGAAGCGGCGACCGCCTAAGGCCGCAGCTCAATCAAGGAGATCTCAAATGAAGAAGAATATCATCTTCACGGGTGGCAGCGGCAAGGCCGGCCAACACGTCGTGCATTACCTCGTCGAACACGGCTACAATGTGTTGAACCTCGACACCAAGCCGCTCGCCCATTCCAAAGTCCGTACGCTGATCACGGACATCACCGACAGCGGGCAAGTGTTCAACGCGCTCACCAGCACGCTGGAACTGCATGAATTCGCGCCCTCGCTGCGCGCGCCAAAGATCGACGCGATCGTGCATTTCGCTGCCATCCCGCGCATCATGCTGGTGCCCGACAACGAGGTGTTCCGCATCAACACGATGGGCACCTACAACATCATTGAGGCGGCCGAAAAGCTCGGCATCCGCAAGACCATCATCGCCTCGTCGGAGACCACCTATGGCCTGGTCTTCGCCAACGAGCCGCGCGATCCGGCCTATTTCCCGCTCGATGAGCAGTATCCGGTCGATCCGATGGACAGCTACGCGCTGTCGAAGATCTGTAACGAGCGGACCGCGCACGGCTTTCAACAGCGCACCGGGTCCGACATCTACGCGATCCGCATCGGCAACGTCATAGAGCCGCACGAATACGCCGACTTTCCCAAGTTCTTTGCCGACCCCGGGTTCCGCAAACGCATCGCGTGGAGCTACATCGACGCGCGCGACCTGGGCGAGATCATCCGGCTCGGCATCGAGACCGACGGGCTCGGCTTTCAAATCTTTAACGCGGCGCAAAACGACTGCTCGTCCGATCTGCCCACAGCTGAGCTGTTGAAGCGCTTCTACCCCAACGTACCGGTGCGCGGCGAACTCGGCGAATACGAGTCGCTGCTGTCCAACCGCAAGACCCGCGAGATGCTTGGCTTCGAGGAGAAGCACAACTGGCGCAGCGCTTTGGCCGCGAACCGGGCCCCGGGAACCCGTGCATGAGCAAGGAAAAAATCGGCTTCATCGGCGTCGGCCTGATGGGCCATGGCATGGCCAAGAACATCGTCGAGAAGGGCTGGCCTTTGACCGTGCTGGCCCGCAGCAAGCGCGAGGCGATCGATGACCTCAAGGGGCGTGGCGCCCATGAGGCAGCGACCCCGCGCGCGGTGGCCGAGGTCTCCGACGTGGTTCTGCTCTGCGTCACCGGTTCGCCGCAGGTCGAGGAGGTGATCCTCGGCGAACATGGTCTCGCCTCGGCCGGCAAGCCGCTGCTCGTCATCGACTGCTCGACGGCCGAGCCCGCCTCGACCACGCGGCTCGCGGCCCTGCTGGCCCCCAAGGAAATCACGCTCATCGACGCGCCGCTCGGCCGCACGCCGAAGGACGCCTGGGAGGGCTCGCTCGACGTAATGGTGGCGGGCGAAGACGCCGTCTTGGCCCGCGCCCGGCCCATTCTTGAGGCCTTTGCGGGTCGCGTGATCCCCACTGGGCCGGTCGGCACCGCTCACACGATGAAGCTTCTGAACAACTTCCTGTCCATGGGCTATGCGGCGCTTTATTCGGAGGCCTTGATGATCGGCGCCAAGGCGGGGCTGACCACGACGGTATTCGACAGCGTCATCCAGGGCGGCCGAATGGACTGCCCCTTCTACCAGACGTTCCGCCAATACGTCATTGAGCGGGACCGCAACGCCCACAAGTTCACCATCGCCAACGCCCACAAGGACGTGACCTACCTGGCCGGCTTCGCCCAGGCGCTCGGGGTCGCCAATCCGGTCGGCGCGGCGGTGCGCAACAGTTTCGCCGTCGCGGTTGGGACCGGCCACGGCGGCGACTACGTGCCGATGCTGTCGGACATCGTCGCGGAACTGAACGGCACGTCGCTCACGCCCTGATCGGCCGAGCGATCGAAGACAGAACCAACGACGAAACGGGAGGACCATTCATGCGACCTATGACATTGACCTTACTTGCCGCGACCCTGGTCACGGCAAGCCTCCAGGCGGCCTCGGCAGCCGATACCGCAATGACGCCCCTGCAGGTGCCGGCCAAGACGCTGCAGGTGCCCACCGCCGACATCAGCCCGGAGATGCAGAAGTTCATCGCCGCGCCGCTCAACCCCGGCTGGACCTTCCATCCGAAGACCGGCGAGGAATGGCGCGCCATGGCGGACAAGATCGCCGCGGGCGTGGTGCCGGGGCTGCCGGCCATGCAGGAGCGCATGCACGTCAAGGTCGAGTCCAGCACGATCGACGGCGTGCGGGTCAACATTGTGACCCCGGATGACATCCCGGAGCAGAACCGCGACAAGGTGATCGTGCATGTGCACGGCGGCTGCTACGTCTATTTCCCGGGCGCGTCCGGCACTACGGAAGCCATCATGATGGCCGGCTTCGGCCATTACAAGGTGATCGCGGTCGACTATCGGATGCCGCCCGAAGCCTATTTCCCCGCCGCGCTCGACGATGCCATGACGGTCTACAAGTCAGTACTGAAGACCACCGCGCCGAAGAACGTCGGCATCATCGGCACCTCGGCCGGCGGCGCGCTAACCCTCGAGATGGTCGTGAAGGCCAAGCAGGACGGCCTACCGATGCCAGGCGCCATCGCGCCCGGCACGCCCATGTCCGATGTCACCAAGACCGGCGATTCCTTCTACACGAATGAGTTCGTCGACAACGTGTTGGTGTCGCCCACCGGCTTCTGCGACGATGCCGCCGCCTTCTACGCCCATGGACACGACATGAAAGATCCCCTTCTCTCGCCGGTCTATGCCGACATGACGGGCTTTCCGCCCGCGATCCTGACCACCGGCACGCGCGACCAGCTGCTCAGCAACACCGTGCGGGTGCACCGCAAGCTGCGCCGGGCCGGCGTCGTGGCCGATCTCAACGTGTACGAGGGCGAGTCGCACGCCCAGTACCAGTTCGACGACCGCGTGCCCGAGACCAAGGAAGCCTTCGGCGAGATAGCGGCGTTCTTCGGCAGCTACCTCGGCAAGTAGCTGTCGCTCAAGAGAGTAACCCTCATGCTGCGCTTTTCCGCCAACCTCGGCTCCCTGTGGCCCGACCGGCCCCTGCCCGACAGGATCGACGCGGCGGCGGCGTGGTTCCGGGCCATCGGGCTGCACTGGCCTAATGACGTGTTGGCCGAGCAGGTACGTGCCCGCTGCGAGGCGAATGGGCTGGCGCTGCTCGGCCTCAACTCGGTCCGCGGCGATGTTGCCGTGGGCGAGAACGGGCTTGCGCACTCGCCGGGCGCAAGGACGAGTTCCAGCCAGCTGTCGAGCAGTCCCTGGCCTTTTACTAGGCGTCCGGCGGCACCGCCGGTAATTGCACGGCGGGCATGGTTCCGCCGGGCGATCGGGCGTCCGCGCGCGACGTCTTCGTGCGCAACCTCAAGGTCGCCTCGGCCGACGCGGAGCGGGCCGGGCTCACGCTACTGCCTGAGCCGCTGTTCGACTGCTACCACGTGGGCCGGGTCGGCAGCGACGTGATCGCAAGGCTCGAAGGTCTACTGGCGATCGTCCGCCCCGTGCAGATCGCCGCCATGCCGAGCCGCGCCGAATCTGACCGGGGCGACCTCGACTACCGGGCGGTGTTCGCCGCCATCGGGCGCCTGACCTATTCGGGCTGGACCAGTTGCGAGTACAAGGCGGCGGAACCGACCGCCGATGCCCTGACATGCACCAGGGCGCTCGATGGCTAATTGTCGGCCACGCGATCATCATCTCACCCCGAATAGCGGAGATCCCCCTTGTCCCGTATCGCCATCGTCGGCTGTGGTGTCGTCGGCTCATCCTGGGCGCTGGTGTTCCTTCGCGCGGGCTTCGAGGTCGTGCTGTTTGATGCCGCCCCGGCCGCGCGTGAGAACGCCGCCGCCTTCGTCCGCGCAGCGCTGGCCGATCTACGGGACCAGAGCATGGCTGGCCCCGATCCGGTCGAGCAGACCATCGGCCGACTGTCACTGGCGGGAAGTCTGGAAGAGGCGATCGCCGGGGCCACCTATGTGCAGGAAAGCGCGCCCGAGCGCGTCGAGATCAAACGCGAGCTGTATCGGACGCTCGACCGGTTGGTGCCTCCCAATGTGGTAATCGGTAGTTCCACCTCGGGTCTGCCCGCCTCGTCTTTCACCGAGGGGCTCGCGACCGCGCGCCGCTGTCTCGTCGTCCACCCGATCAACCCGCCACACCTGATCCCGCTGGTTGAGATCGTCCCCTCGCCCTGGACGGGCGCGAGCGTGATGGAGGAGGTCACGACCCTCATGCGCCGCATCGGCCAGTCACCGATCCGCCTGACTCGCGAGATCAACGGCTTCGTCGTGAACCGGCTGCAGAGCGCGATGCTAGGCGAAGCCTTTCGGCTGGTCGAGGACGGCATCTGCACCGCCGCCGAGGTCGACGCGGCGGTATCCAACGGGCTCGGGCTGCGCTGGTTTTTCATGGGACCGTTTGAGACCATCGACCTCAACGCCCCGACCGGCATCGCCGAATACTGCCGCAACCTCGGCCCGATGTATCAGGGACTGGCAAAGGAGCAGGCTGACCCGCGTGCCTGGAGCGCGTCGCTGGTCGGCGCAGTGGAAGCGGAGCGGCGGCAGGCGACGCCCGCAGAAGGGCTGGCCCTGCGGCGATCGTGGCGCGACCGCTGCCTCGCCGCCTTTGTCGCGGCCAAACGCCGGGTGCTAGCGGAGGCTGCGGCGACACCAACCGAAAAGGACGCATGATGCTGCTCGGATGTATCGCCGATGACCTGACGGGCGCGACCGACCTGTCGCTGATGCTCACCAAGGAGGGGCTTCGCACCGTGCAGTCGACCGGCGTGCCGGGTCGTGACCTCAACCTCGATGGGGTTGACGCCCTGGTGATCGCGCTGAAGTCACGCTCCATCCAAGCCGGCGAGGCGGTGACACAGTCGATCGAGGCCGCCCATGCGCTGCAGGCGCTCGGGGCGCAGCGGCTGCTCTTCAAATACTGCTCGACCTTTGACTCGACGGACAAGGGCAACATCGGGCCGGTAACCGAGGCCCTGCTCGACTTGGTCGGCGGCGAGACAATCGCCTGCCCGGCCTTCCCGCAAGCTGGGCGGACGATCTATGCGGGCCAATTGTTCGTCAACGGCGTACCGCTCAGCGAGAGCCCGATGAAGGATCATCCGCTGAACCCGATGCACGACAGCGACCTGCGCCGCGTGCTCGGCCGCCAGACCAGCCTGCCGGTGGGCCTCGTCGGCTATGAGGACGTCGAAGCTGGGCCCGAGGGCGTGCGGTCTGCCTTGGCCCGCGAGAAGGCGGCGGGCTGCCGCATCGCGATTATCGACGTGCTGACGGACCGCCACCTGCGCGACATCGGCGCCGCCACCGCCCACCTGTCGCTCATTACTGGCGGGTCCGGCATCGCCATGGGCCTGCCGGCCGCCTATTTGGCAGCGGGGCTGATCGAGCGCCTGACGCCGCCGCGGCGCGTGATGGCCGCGCCGGTGGGACGCGCCGCCATCCTGGCGGGCTCCTGCTCGGCCGCCACGCGTCAGCAGGTGGCCACCGCCATTGCCGCCGGGCTGCCGACTTTCCAGCTCGACACAGCACGTCTCGCCGAAGTCAGCCAATCGGTGGCCGACGTACTCAGCTGGGTCGACCGGCAGACCGGCGTGGAGCCGATCCTGATCTATTCAAGCGCCGATCCCGATCTGGTCCGCGAGACGCAGGCCCGCCTCGGGCGCGATGCGGCTGGCCGTATGATCGAGGAGATGCTGGCCGGTACGGCGCGCGGGCTGCTCGAGCGCGGCTTCACGCGCTTGCTGGTGGCAGGCGGCGAGACCTCGGGCGCCGTCGTGCAGGGCCTCGGCGCGCGATCGTTGTCGATCGGCCCTGAGATCGACCCTGGCGTGCCGTGGACCCGAACCCTCGACGGACCTGACATGGCGCTGGCGCTGAAGTCCGGCAACTTTGGGACGACGGACTTCTTCCTTAAGGCGTGGGCGCAGCTCTCGTGAGCGACGCCGTCCTGCGCGAGCGCATCTGCGCGGCGGACGCATCGCTGTTCCGCCGAGGCCTCACCTTCGGGTCGACCGGCAAAATGTCGGTGCGCACCCGGACGGCGGCTGGCTGATGACGCTCACCAACGCCTCGATGGGCGAGCTAGACCCGGCCCGGCTGTCGCGGCTCGACGCCGCCGGAGCGCTGACCGGAGGCAACGAGCCCATTAAAGAGGCCTTCCTCGACCGGGTGATGTACGCGCGGCGAACTGATGCCCAGGCCGTGGTCCATCTGCATTCGACCCATTCGGTCGAGGTCTCCTGCCTACGGGGGCTCGACCGCTGCAACTGCCTGCCGCCGCTGACCGCCTATTACGTGATGCGGGTCGGCCTGCCGGTGGTGCCCTACTGCCCACCGGACGACGAGAGCCTGGCCCTCGAGTTGGACAAGCTCGCCGGCGCACACCATGCCGTGCTTCTGGCAATCACGAACCTGTCGTGGCTGACACCAGCCTCGACAACGCGATGTACGCCACCGAGGATCTTGAAGAGACGGCGCGGCTGTTTCTGCTGCTGCGCAACCAGCCCATTAATCCGCTGACGCCCTCCAGGTCGAGGACCTGCGCGCGCGCCTGCAACTCTGGTGAGGGCGGCCCCGTCCGCGCCTGCCAGCCTCAAACCCGTGAGATCATGACATGAAATATCGCACGCTCGGCCGTAGTGGCCTCAAAGTATCGGTGCTGACCATGGGCACCTTCACGTTCGGTGGCAAAGGCAATTTCGCCATGGTCGGCACACAGGGCGTCGAGGAGGCTCGCCGGCTGATCGACGTCTGCGTCGCGGGCGGTGTGAACCTATTCGACACGTCGAACATGTATTCAGACGGCCGCTCCGAGGAAATCCTTGGCGAGGCGCTCGTCGGTCGCCGGCAGGACGTGTTGATCTCCTCCAAGGCTCGGATGCGGATTGGCGACGGTCCCAACGACGAGGGCGTCTCGCGTTATCACCTCATCCGTGAATGCGAGAAGAGCCTGAAGCGGCTTAAGACCGATGTCATCGACATCTACTTCATGCACGAATGGGACGGCACGACACCGCTCGAAGAAATGCTGGAAGCGCTTGACTCGCTCGTGAAGCAGGGCAAGATCCGCTACATCGGCTGTTCCAATTACTCCGGCTGGCATGTCATGAAGGCGCTCGGCGTCAGCGACATGGAGCGCCGTCAACGCTTCGTTACCCAGCAGATCCACTACACGCTCGAGGCGCGCGAAGCGGAATACGAACTGCTTCCGATCTCGGTCGATCAGGGCCTCGGCGTGCTGGTGTGGAGCCCGTTGGCGGCCGGTCTCCTGTCAGGCAAGCACCGCCGCAATCAGGCGGCACCTGCCGAGTCCCGACAGTTCGCCGGTTGGACAGAGCCGCCGATCCGCGACGCTGAAAAGCTTTGGAGCATCGTCGATGTCCTGGTGGAGATTGGTAAGACGCGCGGCGTGTCGGCCGCACAGATCGCGCTGGCTTGGCTGCTTCAGCGCCCTGCGGTTAGCTCTCTCGTGGTGGGGGGTCGCAACGCTGCGCAGTTTGAGGACAATCTCGCCGCGGTCGATCTCGCGTTAACACCCGAAGAGATCCGGCGCCTCGACGAGGTCAGTGCCATCCCGATGATCTACCCCTACTGGCACCAACACAATTTTGCGCGGGATCGTTTCGGCGCAGCCGACTATGCTCTTCATGGTTCGGTGCCGGACGCGTGAGCACAGCCAGGATCCATCCACGCTGGATCGCAAACGGGTAAGCTTGTGCTAGCAAACCTGCGGAGCTTGTCCAGCCGGGGTCAGAGGCCCTGCACATCTGAACGACTGTCCGCTCTTCGGATTTCACGGAGGTGGACTGAACGACCGACCTGGGCGCACTGCAGGCTGGCTGCTCTTCGCCGGCTGTTGGCCGAAAGGGGAATGACCGGTCCCCGGCAAGGTGTGAGCTATTGCGGACATTCGACTCGTCCCGAGGCCGGCCCGCCTCCTATGCACTGACACCGCCGTCGCGGGCGGCGGACCGTTGATCAAGGCATCGGCTACAAAGCGGTCTGCGCCTTGGACACTTGGATCAGACCGATCATGGCGAGCGAGCGCTCAGCCCGCCAACGTGAGACTGGTCAGGGCGGCTTGCACCGCCGACGAGCTGGTGGTCGCCGCTGTGCCGGTCGAAGTCACACCGTTAGCGGATGCCGCTGCGTAGTTGCCGTCCTTCTGCTTAACAAGCCCGAGCTTCTGAGCGTCTGTCTGATCGTCCGCCACCGACGCAGCCGTGTACTCTCTGCCCGCGGTCTTCTGGAGCGTTTTGACAGTCGTGGCGGCTGTGACGGTCGAGGTGAGGGAGGGTGTGGTGGCAGTTATCATGGGACTTTTCCTTTTAGCGACCTTCGAAATCTCGGGTTGAAAAGCCTCCCCAAACGCCTCAGTACACAACTGTTGGATGGCGCCGTCCCTGCCCAAGACACGGTCTGCAGAGGGCCGATCGCGGCGCGTGCGGCCGCACGCCCTGTGTCTCGGCGCAGGTCCGTTAAGGAGGAGGTACGCATTCGGCCAGCACCGCGGGCCTGGGGTTTTCTGGGCACGGCGGGATCAGGCCGCCTTGGGGAGGGCTTCGGCGGTTCGGGCTGCCTTCCAGTTCCACGGCAGCATCTCGTCGATTTGCTTGGCGGGGTGATCGGGCAGCTTGGCAAGAACCCAGGCAAGCCAAGCCTGAGGATCGACGTCGTTGAGCTTGGCTGTCTCGATCAAGGTGTAGATGGCCGCCGGCCGATGACCTCCGGCATCCGACCCGCAGAAGGTCCAATTGCGTCTTCCGATGGCGATGCCTCTCAAGGCGCGCTCCGCCGCATTGTTAAAGGGCATGCTGCTTTCGGCGCCTCGGCTCGGTGGCGCGGACCGCTCCCTCAGGAGTAGTCTGCTTTGGCCGGGATAGGGGCGTCGGGAGCACGAAACGGTGGCAGGCCGTCCTTAGCATGAGCTGCGAGCTCGCGTTGTTACTTGGCCGCCCCTACGACTTGCCCGGCTGCGCTGCGAGCGCGGATCCGTAGATGTCGTGCAAGCCACTGGCTCCTAAAAAACTGGAGAACATGGCATGAAGATCATTGGCATGGACATCCACCGGTCTTTCGCTCAGGTCGCTATTCTTGAGGACGGGAAGATCACGAAACAGGTGCGGGTCGAACTCACACACGAACCGCTCGTCGCCTTCGCCAAGACGCTCAGCCTCGAAGACGAGGTTGTGATTGAGGTGACGGGCAACAGTGCCGCCGTCGAACGCCTCATGCGCCCGCACGTGAAGCGCGTCGTCGTCGCCAATCCGAGGCTGGTGCGCGCGATCGCCTATGCCCGCGTCAAGACCGACAAGATCGACGCCGCGACCCTGGCGAAGTTGCACGCGGCCGGCTTCGTACCGGAGGTCTGGGTCGCCGACGAGGACACCTACAACCGCCGACGCCAGGCGGCCGAGCGGGCGGGCGTGCTGGCTCAGTTGGTCCGCATCAAGGGACGCATGAAGGCCATCCTCCATGCCAACCTGATCCCTCCCTATAAGGGACATCTCTTCGGCAAGGCGGGGCAACGATGGCTCGATGGTCTGCCGCTCCCTGACGAGGAGCGCGGGATGCTGCGACGCCTGATGACGGAGATGGAGCGCGTGGCCGCTCAGTTGGCGGAGATCGACAAGACGCTGGCCCAGCAGACCCTCGCCGACCAGCGTGCCATCAAACTGATGACGATCCCCGGTATCGGTTCCGTCGTGGCCTCGGTGGTGCTGGCCTCCATCGGCGACATCGCGCGCTTCCCATCCGCGGACAAGCTCAGCAGCTACTTTGGTCTGACGCCGAGGATCCGGCAATCAGGAGATCGTCCGGCGCGCCACGGTCGCATCTCCAAGCAGGGCAACGCCGATGCCCGCAAGATGCTGGTCGAGGCGGCTTGGTCGGCCAAGACGGCGCCGGGACCGCTGCGGGCCTTTTTCAATCGCGTGCAGAAGAAGCGTGGAGGAGCTGCCGCGGCGGTCGCGACGGCGCGCAAGCTCGCCGTGATGATCTGGCACGTCCTGTCGAGCGGTAAGGAGTACGCCTACGCCCGCCCGTCGTTCACGGCGATGAAGCTGCGCAAGGTGGAGCTGACCGCGGGCGCGCCGAGGGCTTATGGCAAGGCGGGCTCGGCTCGAGACTACTGGATCAAAGAGATCAGGGATCGAGAAGCCGGATATATCGCGCGGGCCGAGCAGGCCTACGAGCGCATGGTCGCTGTCTGGAAGCCGAAGCCGGAAAAAACTGCAGTCGGGTGACGATTGGGGCTTCTCAACACCATCCGTGCTCAGGCAGATGCGGCCGTCGTCGAGGAAGCGCGTGAAAGCCGGCCAGTGGTTCAGGCTGTAGTTGATGGCTTTGGCGGTTTCGCTTTTGGCCGAGAGAAGCGCCCGCTTGTCGCGCAGGAAGGTCTCCAACGCTGTGACGAGCGGCTTCGAGGAAGCCTGGCGCACCGCGACACGCTCAGCCGGCGTCTTACCGAGGATCGTCCGTTCGATGGCGAAAATCTCGTCGATGCGGCGCACCGCCTCGATGGCGATCGGCGCCTTGCTGAGTTTGGCGAGGTCGAAGAGCTTGCGGCGCCCATGGGACCAGCACGCCGCCTCGATGATCGGTCGCGGTTTCCATCCGGGCGCGTAGAGGTCGTTGTAACCCGCGAAGGCGTCCGCCTGCATGATGCCGCCATAGCCGGCGAGGTGTGCGCGCGGATGGTCACCGTGCCGGCTTCGGGACTAGTGGAAGATGGCGGCCGGCGGGTTGGTACCGCCGAACGGCCGGTCATCCCGGAGATAGGTCCAGAGCCGGCCGGTGACGGTCTTGAGCTTCGCCAGCACCGGCACCGTCGTATCATCGGCATGGATGCGCTCGGCCGCCAGCACGTGCCGGCGCAACGCCTGGA
>NZ_JAMOIM010000047.1 GCF_026130545.1 Lichenifustis flavocetrariae
GTTGTTCTGGGCATTGATGGCGTCAGGACAGATCACACTGCGGAAGGTCGACGGCTGGAAAACCCTTCCCGAAAAGCCCTCCGATCAGGGCATTGACCTCGCCGCATGATCGGATAGCCTCGTCACGCTGGAGATCGCGCCAAAAGCAATTCCAACCAACTTCGCGACGGCACCTTCCCCAGCCCCTGATTCCGTCCGACGGATTCGACCAGCTTAAGCGTGCAACAGCCGGGCTGCCTAGCGCCCATTGTGGCCGCTTCTGAGCATCAGTGGGATAGCTGAAAGCGGTCGTTCATTCTGCTGGAGCCGTCATGATCTGGACCGGTAGGTCACATCTGATCCAACGGGTCACGCCATTACTCTTAGGCGCGTATCAAAGAACTTCATTGCCGCGGCGGCGAGCGTGATAGTGTACTCGTCCAATCAGGTTGAGCAGAAGTTGAGCCGCGAGAATGGAAGTTGTGCCGGTGTGGTCGTAGTCTGGAGCGACCTCGACGAGATCGATACCCTCAATATTGTGACCTCGTGCCAGTCCGTCGAGCAGTTCGAGAACCTCGTAATAGAGGAACCCGCCGTGGCTAGGTGTGCCGGTTCCAGGGGCTATGGATGGATCGAAGCCATCGATGTCGATGGTGATGTAGAGCGGGACACCCACCGGCACACGGGCGACCATCGCTTCGGCCCCAAGCTTCCGGGCTCGGCGCACGGACAGGATGTCCGATCCCATCGCGCGAGCCGCCTCGTAGCCGTCCTTTGCCGTCGAGGAAACGTTGCGAATACCGATCTGGGTGAGGCCGGACACCCATGATCGTTCGGCGGCGCGCCGCATTGGGCTGCCATGTCCGAAACGGACGCCGTGCCGCTCATCCACGAAATCGAGATGCGCATCAATCTGAACAACATGAAGGGGCCCGCGTCCCTCGAAGGCGGCGATGCAGGGGATATTCACCGAATGGTCGCCGCCGAGCACGACGGGGAGAGCCCCTGCCTCCAGAATGCACCGTACGCCGTATTCGATGTTCGTGTGGCTCTTGATCGTATCTGTGTGCACGATGTCGGCATCGCCGAGGTCGACGATTCTGATGTCATCGAGATAGGTGATGTCATCCTCGTGGTCGTAGGCGCCGGCATGACCGAACGAGAAGAGGGTCGAGGCGTCGCGGATGGAGCGCGGGCCGAAGCGCGCGCCCGCGCGCCATTGCGTTCCAAAATCGAAAGGGGCGCCCAGGATCGCAACGTCGGCGTCGATGCGGCTCCAATCCGGCTGATAGGGCCGCTTGCCGAAGGTCGCTATACCGACGAAAGGGAGGTCCAATCGTCCGGTCTCGTAACTGTGTCCGGCCATCAGATGTTTCCTCCGTGGTTCCTATTCGGTTCGAAACGATAGCGCCGCATGAGCATCGTTGCGCATTAGAAGTGCTGATCGGCACATTTTGGCTTCTGATTAGAAACGGTCCCCTCAAGCTCCTAGTGTCGTCTCAAAAATCTCCCCGTATCGAGAGCGACCGCCGTGAACCAGAACGCCGCCCCCATGCACAACGACCTCCTGCGCCTCCAGACCATGCACAACGGCGAGAAGGCGGAGCCGACTTTTTCCGCGGCTGAGATGGCGCGACGTCAAGATGGACTGCGCGGCATGCTCGGTGAGATGAAGCTCGATGCGGTAATCCTGACATCGTATCACAATATCAATTACTTCGCGGATTTCCTCTATTGCTCTTTTGGGCGACGCTATGCCTTCGTCGTCACTGCCTCGCGTGCGGTCTCCGTGTCGGCCGGGATCGACGCCGGGCAGCCCTGGCGCCGCACGATCGGCGACAACGTCACCTACACCGACTGGCGCAAGGATAACTATCTTCATGCGTTGCAGCAGGAGCTCAAGGGGTGCAGGCGTGTCGGCATCGAGTTCGACACTGTGCCCCTCGACCTGTTCCGGCAGTTCCAGGATGGCTTCCCGGGTGTCGAGTTCGTCGACGTGGGACAAGCCACCATGTGGATGCGCGCGATCAAGTCCGATGAGGAGATCGCCCTGATCCGTGGCGGGGCCCACACCGCCGATCTCGGGGGCGCGGCGATTCGCGCGGCAATTGGCGAAGGCGCGAGCGAGTACGAGATCGCATTGGCCGGCACGCAGGCGATGGTGCGCCATATCGCCAAAACCTATCCGCACGCGGAGCTGATGGACACCTGGGTCTGGTTCCAGTCCGGCATCAACACGGATGGCGCCCATAATCCGGTGACCTCCCGGCGGCTCCGGAAAGGTGACATCCTATCGCTCAACTGCTTCCCCATGATCGCCGGCTACTACACGGCACTAGAGCGCACGCTGTTTCTCGATCATATCGACGACGCGAGCCTACGGGTCTGGGAGGTCAACGTGAAGGTCCATCGCCGGGGCCTTGAGATCCTGCGACCGGGTGCCCGCTGCGGCGACATCGCCGCCGAACTGAACGAGATCTATCGTTCGGAGGGCCTGCTGGGCTACCGCTCCTTCGGCTACGGCCATTCATTCGGCGTCCTGTCGCACTACTATGGACGCGAGGCGGGCGTTGAACTGCGCGAGGACATCAACACGGTTCTTAAGCCCGGCATGGTGGTGTCGATGGAACCGATGCTGACCCTTCCCGAGGGTATGCAGGGTGCCGGTGGCTACCGCGAGCATGACATCCTCGTGCTGACTGAGGACGGCGCCGAAAACATTACCGGGTTCCCGTTCGGACCGGAGCACAACATCGTCGAGGCATGATTTCTGCTAGTCTTCAGGACTGATCATCCTCGGCGGCCGGCTCGGGCAGCGGGGACGCCTCTGTTCGGGAGACCATCGATGCGCAGCATACCGACCGACCTTCTGCGCGCCTTTGTTACGATCATCGACCTCAAGGGCTATACTCGCGCAGGCGAGCGGCTCGGACGCACGCAGCCGGCGATCAGCCTGCAGATGAAGAAGCTGCAGGAACTCGTCGGCACGCCGCTGTTCGACAAGGACGGCGGCGGAAACAGCCTGACGGAGGCGGGAGAGGTTGTCGCCGGCTACGCGCGCCAGATCCTCGCGCTTAACGACGACATGATTTTGCGCCTGTCGAAGCGCGACACGCGCGGCAAGCTGCGACTCGGCATCACCAACGACTATGCCGACCACTTTCTGCCCAGCCTGCTGGCAGGACTCACGGCTGACGGCATCGGCGTGACCTTCGACGTAACCTGCGACCTCTCCTTCGAACTGCTGAAAGGCCTCCGCGACGGCCGCTACGACATGGTCGTGGCCATGACGCCCGACGGTCCCGCGGAGGGAGCATTCATGACATGGCGCGAGAGTCTGACGTGGGCTGGCGGTCCTATGGCGCCGCCTTTCAGCGAGACCGACCCGGTGCGCCTGGTCTCCTACCCGGAGGGCTGCCTCTATCGCCGTGCGATGCTGTCTGCGCTGCAGCGGGAGGGCCGGGCATTCGACCTCGTATATGCCACCCCAAGCCAGACCGGCATAGAAGCGGCCGTGACCTCCGGTTTTGGCGTGACCGCGATCGCGACCCGCGTCCTACCGCGTAGCCTGCGCGAACTGGGGCCCGACGCCGGCCTGCCGCGCCTGACCGATGTGGTCGTCGGCATCTATCTGAAAGAGGCCAGAAACCGTTCGGTTGTGGCGCAGAGTCTGGCGGCGCGGTTTGCAGACATGTTCGTGGGGCGAACAGAGACTGTAGCCGCGTAAAGGGGAGGCCTCGTCTTAGATAAAGCCTTATAAATTCCGTCCACGCGCTCCGAGCCAGGCGACAACGACGAACAGGATCGTCGATACGCACAGCAGCATCGTGGCAGCGGCCATGATCGTCGGATTGATCTGGTCGCGGATGCCCGAAAACATTTGGACGGGGAGCGTCCGCTGCTCGGCACTGGTCATGAACAGGGCGACCACCACTTCGTCAAAAGAGGTGGCGATAGCGAAGACCGCACCGGCGACGACCCCCGGCAAAATCACAGGTAGCGTGACACGCAGGAATGCCGAAAGAGATGAGGCTCCAAGTGAGCGGGCCGCCTGCGTCAGCGTCGTGTCATAGGTGGCGAGCGTCGCAGTCACGGTGATCACGACGAAGGGCGACGCCAGCACGGTATGGGCTAACACAAGCCCGGTGCGGGTGTTGGTGAGCCCGGCATGGCCATAGAGCAGGTAGTCGCCGACCGCCACAATCACGACCGGCACGATCATCGGCGCGATTAGGATCGCGTTGACCGTGCGCCGGAAAGGAAAGGAGGGTCGCGAGAGCCCAAGCGCCGCCATCGTGCCGAGCGTCGTCGCCAGGATCGTCGTGAACACGGCCGTGATCGCGCTGTTACTCAGGCTCGCCATCCAGCGGTCGTCACCGAAGAAGTCGCGGAACCAGCGAAGCGAGTACGCTTTCACTGGGAACGAGAAAAACGGGTCGTCCGAAAAGGAGAGCGGGACAACGACGAGGAGCGGCGCAACCAGGAACAAGAGCACAAGTGTCACAAAGACGATGAGGCCGAAGCGCGCGAGGCGCTCCTGCGGTTCGGCATATGGGGAAAGGCCGAGCACGGTCATGGCGGTCACCCGAGCCTGAGTTTGTCGGCGCCCACGATCCTGAGGAACAGGCCGTAGATCAGCAGCGTCACCGCCAGCAGCACCACACCGAGCGCGCTTGCGAGGCCCCAGTTCAGGTCGCGGTTGATGTAGACGGAGATAAAATTGGAGACCATCTGGTCGGTCGGTCCACCGACCAACGCCGGCGTTATGTAATAGCCGAGCGACAGGATGAAGGTGATGAGGCAGCCAGCCATTACCCCCGGCAATGTCTGGGGCACGTAGATCCGCCAGAACGCTGACATCGGTGGCGCCCCGAGCGAACGCGCGGCCCGGAGCTGGGCAACCGGAATCGTGCGCATGACGCTTGCGATCGGCAGGATCGTGAACGGCAGTTGGATATGGGTCATCGCCGCCACCGTGCCGAAGCGGGTGAAGATGAGTTGCAAGCGCTTGGAGATAAGTCCCATGCCGATCAAAAGATCGTTGATGATGCCGTTCGACTGCAGAAGCACAACCCAGGCCGTCGTGCGCACCAGCAACGAGGTCCAAAGCGGCAGCAGGATGCACAGCATCATGATGGCCCCAAGCAGCGGCGGGGCGAGCGTCAGCGCGTAGGCGACGGGATAGCCGAGGAACAACGTCAGGAGCGTCACAGTGGCGGCGACCAGCAGCGTGCGACCGAGAATGTCTAGAAAAATGCGCTGCTCGGGCGCGACCGGAGCGAGGCCGCCGCTCGGCGTCTGCTGCAGGTCGACTGCCGTCAGCATATAGTACGGGGTGAGGCGCGCGCCGTTGCGCCGGATGGCCGCCCATAGCGCAGGGTCGCCCCATGCCGGATCGCTGTCGCAAAACTTCTGGCGCCAGGGCCCTTGCGAAGATGCGGCTGCGAGACGCGAGCCTGCCATGACGATACTGCGCATCCCGGGAATCTCGTAGTTCAGCCTCTTGCCGAGCAGAGCGGCCGTTCGCGCCTTTCCGGCGCGGGCGAGATCGTGGGCCAACTCGGCAAAGACAGGCTCGCCCGGAACCGCCGCGCTAGGCTCGGCGGCCAGCGCCCGCAGCGTGTCAGGCAGGACGCTACGCGTCTCGGGATTGTCCACAGCGGTCGTGAACAGGGCCGCGATCGGCACGACGAAAGCGATGGCGAGGAAGGCAAGCAGCGGCAGCGAGAGCAGGAAGGCCGCGCGGCGCGCCGGGCGGTCGGCCCGCCGGACAGCGCGCTTGACGGACGGCGCAGTGCCGGCGTGAGGCAACGCGAGGGTCATTGGGTCAGCCCTCCAGCAGGCGGCAATCGGTGACCGCGCAGCCGAGCGTGACGGTCTCGCCTCGGGCGAAGGGCCGGCGCTGCGAGACGGGGATCCGCGCGACGACCGGCTTGTCGCCGCCAACGGCGACTGAGAGCCGGACATGGTCGCCGAGGTAGAACATGTCGGTGATCGGTCCGCGCAGGATGTTAAGCGGTCCGCGGGCATCGCCAACCTGGATGAAGAACCGTTCGGGGCGGATTGCAAGTCGGGCCTTTGCGCCGACGGCGACCCCGGCCGGATTCGGCGCTTGGAGGCGAGAGCCGTCGCCCATCGTCAGGGTGGCGATGCCTCCCTCCGTCGCATCGACCGTCGCGGGCATCAGGTTGTTCTCGCCGATGAAGCCGGCCACGAAGCTGTTGGCGGGCTGCTCATAAAGCATCTCGGGGGCCGCGAGCTGCTGGACACGGCCGTCGTTGAACACGGCGATGCGATCCGACATGGTCAGCGCCTCGGATTGGTCGTGAGTGACGTAGACCATGGTGATGCCGAGCATCCGTTGAAGCTGCTTGATCTCGACCTGCATGTGCTCACGCAACTGCTTGTCGAGCGCACCGAGCGGCTCGTCCATCAGCACGAGGGTCGGGTCAAAGACGAGAGCCCGGGCGAGCGCCACGCGCTGCTGCTGGCCGCCCGACATCTGGCATGGCTTACGGGCCGCGAGATGGCCGAGATGGACCATGCCAAGAGCCTTTGCGACCTTGTCGGCTGCGGCAGTCCCTTTGATTCCGCGATAGCGCAGGGGGAAAGCGACGTTCTCGGCCACCGTCATGTGCGGGAAGAGCGCGTAGCTCTGAAACACGAAGCCGATGTTGCGCTTTTCGGGTGCCAACCGCTCGACCGGCTCGTCGCCGAGAAAGATGTGGCCGAAGGTCGGCTCTTCGAAGCCGCCGAGCATCATGAGCGAGGTCGTTTTGCCGGAGCCTGACGGCCCCAGCATGGTCAGGAACTCGCCTTTCCGTACAGCGAGGTTAAGGTCTTCGACGACGAAATGAATCCCGTCGTATGACTTCCGGACCCGTTCGAAACGAACGAAGGAGGTCGCATCCGCGATCGCCTCGGGGCTACCCGGTTTCGGCGGCGCCGGCAGCGTGTGGGGAGCGTTCATCGGGACCTCCAGGCTGCCGCATCGTCAGGTGGGGACAGAAGCGCTACTGCGCGAGCCAAGTTGTAAACCGCTTGCGGATCTCGTCGCCCTTGTCGCCCCAGAAGGCATTGTTGAGCGTGATCGCGCCGGTCATGTTCTGTGGGCTCGTCGGCAGGCTGGTTGCGATATCGGGCTGGACGAAGGCTGCGGCGGTCGTTCGCACGGGCCCGTACGGAATGAACTTCGTCATATCGGCTAGCGTCTGCGGTTCTACCGCGAACTTGATGAAGGCAAGCGAGGCATCGACATGCTTGGCGCCCTTCGGGATGACCCACAGGTCGCTGTCAAGGATCTCGTGATCCCACACGATCTTGAACTGCCGCCCTTCCTTGTTGGCGTTGAAGATGCGGCCGTTCCAGGCGGTCGTCATGGCGACTTCGCCCGAGGCAAGAACTTGCGGGGCCTGGGCGCCGGCCTCCCACCAAACGATGTCCTTCTTGATGGTGTCGAGCTTTTTGAAGGCGCGGTCGACACCCGCGGGCGTTTCCAAAACCTTGTAGACATCAGCTGGCGCGACGCCGTCGGCCATGAGCGCAAATTCGAGGTTGGTGGCCGGGTTCTTCCACAACCCGCGTTTCCCGGGGAATTTCTGCGTATCGAACAGGTCCGTGATCTTTGTCGGGCCATCTTTCGTCTTGGCAGCATCATACGCGAGCACGGTGGCGTAGACGACAGTGCCGACCCCGCACTCGCTCGATGTGCCCGGCAGCCATTCCGATTGCGAACCGATCTTGGACCAGTCGAGCGTCTCGAAGATGCCCTCGTCGCAACCCTGCTGCAGCGTGGGCGCGTCGACGTCGATCACATCCAGCGTCGTGTTGCCGGAGTCGACCATCGCCTTGATCTTCGCGATCTCGCCGCCGTATTCCTGTTCCACCACCTTGTCTCCGGTCTTGGCCGTGAAGGCATCGAAGACCGCCTTGCGCTGCGCACTCTGGTACGCACCTCCGAAGCTCATAATCGAAAGCGTGGGATCGGCAACGGCTGCGCTAGCAGAAAAGACCGCGGTGCTGGCGATAAGGGATAAGAAAAAATTCCTATTAAGTACTAGCATGCCGCTATCCTTCCTAATACTTCGAAGGCGAAGGGAATGGTATTTTTCAATCCGCCTGCTGGGCCTTGGTATGATGCTTGTCTTGATCAATGAAATGAGAAGGCGTTATGCAGAGATAACGTTGGCAAATGTCGCCTAAAATTTGGCGCTGCTGCTTGATCTCCTATCATTGCGCGCACTCGATCTGCGCAAATAGCTTGGTGGCATCGCTAATCGATGCATTTAGACGACGGTTCGGTAGGCGATCGACAAGAAAAACCGTCAGACTCGACCGAGGAAGGTCTGCTTCACATCGCGCCCATCCGAAAGCCGCCAGCCCGCTGACGGCCAGTTTCAGATCTCAGCACAACCGCGAGCGGCCAAGCGCTTCCTGACTCCGGCTTCTTATTGCACGCGATGCGGGGCAGGGGGGCTGTTTCGCGACTTCGGTGCTGCCGGATGAGCTTTGACCGGATCCCCAGCTTACATCGCGTATTGTGGCATTCGAGCCACCCAACTCACATCATTGTTTGGAGGACGATCTTGGCGTTGCCTTGGTCGCATCCACCCGCTGTACTTTTGCGAGGTCAGCGTTGATCCTGCGCCGCTAATGCACCGTCGAGCGTGTGAACATCACGCCGCCGCCTCGAATGTTGAAGCGCCTTGACGGGCTGGTCCGCGGGCTGGCGAGAATCGACCTGGCTCCGTCGCCCACCGGCGCTCAAAGAACCACCGCCGGGCGCGTTGCGCCGATAAGTTCCATAATGTTTGTTATGCGAATAGCGTAATTGCAACAGAACAATGCGTTATGGTCTTTGTGTTCCATAATGCTAATCGTTGAAAGATGTTGGACTCTATGTTCGTTCGGACATGCAGTCGACACCTCACCTCTCACCGCCAATCCTCGCTCCCCTGCCCTCCTGACGGCAAAAGAGGTCGCCACTCGGTGACAAGCTGCTGATCGAACCGACCAACAGCCACTGCGGCCCGCGAGCTGACGATCAGAACAAGATGCACACTGGTCGATCAGTGGTCATGAGAATGGCTGTCAGGACAGCCCGCCCGTCTACGACAGCAAACAGGCAAATCGCACATCCGGCCGCTCGCATGTGCCAAAAGGGTCCCGGTAGGATTTCACCAGTTCTTGCCGATCGACTCGAAGCCTGCATCTCCCCTATTGCACAGGCTCTGCTTTATCTGGATCGGGGATCTTGAACGGGGCGTCCCGTTTCTTCAGGCCAACGAGATGGGCCGCCTCATCGTAGAGAACGTCGTAGGTGAAATAGGGCTCAACGCCGGCCAGAATGAAAGGCCCTGGTGGATCCTTTGGCTCGGGCGGTGTCACGCTAACGCCGCGCAGCCCGCCAGTCTCCCCTGCCCGGAAATTAAGATCCAACGTCTTGGTGCCAGACTTGAAGCTGAGGGTGCCGGGGGTCCCACTCTCCCAGCCGGACGGAGCCTGAATTCCCTCGAACGAGACTTCAACGCCGGGGGCGCCTGTATCGAACAAAACCGACCCGCATTTTGGCTCTGAGAGCGAAGCGCTTCGAAGACAGCCATCGCCGTCCGCAAAGCCGCTTCGGCTCAGATTGACGAATCCGCCTTGCGCTACAGCATCGGGATCAAGGATCAGATGCCCGTCGGGAAACGCGTAGGGACGCGGCAGGTCGACGATCCAGCGCTTGACGCCGAGGGCCGAGAGCGGATTGCCGACGTCGGTCCCGCGAAAAGGCAGGCCGATGCCGAGAATGGCCGAGTAACCTTCCGATGAGAAACCGTCGCCGCCGATACGATAGGACTCGCCTCCCAACCTTTCGACATCGCAGTCCGGCTTCTCCTTGACGCAGCCAACGTTTTGCACGACCTCGACCACCGCCATCCCGCTCTTCGGTCCGATCGTGATAGGCATCCTGACGGCCACGCCGCGGAGGGACGCTCCCGACGCGAATGCAGCTTCGGTCGGGATACCCTCGGGGTCGCCGCGAAACAGGCTGGGCAGAATGCGCAGACCGGTTGATCCGGTGTCGAGCATGGCTTCAACTGACCTCTCGCCCACCTTGACCCAAACACCATACCGAATGGATCCGTCGCGAATCCTGCTCTGGGTGATGGGAATGTCGATGTTGGCACTGTTGGTCTGGTCGCCGGCTCGCGCCGCAGAATAGGTCGCGGCGACAGTAAGTGCAACGAGAAGGCAGGCCGTAGAGCGCATGACGGGTCTCCACCGGGGACCCTCGCCGAGAGAGCTTGAAAAAGCCTTTCATTGCTCGGTGCCATGCAAGCACACGGTGGGCCGGCCGTCCGAAGCAACGCTGCTATGTACAACCGCATTGGCAGTAATCGATCTTGCTACAAGTGTTCAGATTTGTGAGCGCGGATCGTCGCTCGGATCCTCCGTCCGTGGCTAACACAGGAAACGCCCACTTAAGCCTTGCCGACATCATACGCTTTAACCTTGAATATTCAGGTTAGTGAATGACGGGCAACGATATTACGCGTATCCGTTCTCTACTTTCATAGATTGCAATGATAATCTGACAATGCGCAATCCAAAGAGCGCCCAGCAGCCATTCTTTCATCCGAGTACTTGAGTGATCACGCTACCGAAGTCTTGGCAGTTTATCAGAGCAATTGAAGCAGCACGCGACGGCAATGCGATCACAGCCGTTCTGGTCAAGATTGCCAAGCAATACGGTTTCACGTCGGTGTTCGGTGGATTGATCCCAAACCGGCGGTCGCGCCCAGGAAAGGCGGACGTGCGATCGCTCGTGATGGTGCAGCACTTTCCGGCGGAATGGGCCAAGCGGTACAACGAATGCGATTACCTGTTTCGTGATCCCGTGCTGCACCGGCTGCGGTCCGATCTCAACCCGTTTCAATGGCAGGAGGCCTATGCCTCCTGCCCGGTCGAAAGCGATGCGAAGCTTGTCGGTGGTGGTGCGGCGGAGTTCGGATTGCGCGATGGCTACGTCGTTCCGGTGAACACTTTGGATCACAGGCTCGCTGCTGTCTCGTTCGGCGGCGGCCACGTCGACCTGAGCCCAGACGATGCCACAGCCCTCGGTTTTGCCGTCACGCTTGCAGTTGGGCAGTTCCTCAAGCTTCAAGCGCCATCGGGATCCACAGCCGCGTCGCTCACTGTTCGAGAATGGGAGTGCCTTCATTGGGCGAGTGAGGGCAAGACGGATTGGGACATCTCCGTCCTCCTTGGCATTTCGCGCTCGACCGTCACCAAGCACATTGCCGCGGCGCGCGAAAAGCTCGGAGCTCTGAACAAGACTCATGCGATTGCCATCGCGTTTCGCAAACGTCTATTTGAATAACCATTCTTGTCACTTGACCGATCACATGCGGCCGAGGGACTACGTGAACCGCAAGCGCATCATGTTCGACGAACATGATGCGCTTCAGTATGCAACCTCGGATCCCGGCATTCCCAGCAGGCGCGGCTTCCACGGCCAGCGCTGCAGATTGAGGCGGGTCTCCTCGCCGCCGATTGCCGTATGCGGGTAACACAAGAGGTCGGCGGTGTCGGCAGGCTGTGAATAAGCGGCGAAGCGGAAACCCGTTGGAAATTGCGGCGGCCCCATTGAAAATACTTGAATATTCATGAAGTGGGAGGGGTCCCAATCGGCGCCGATTGAGACCCCCTCCTCAACTGGTTTTAATGAACAATGCCAGGATGTTGTGCCACATTCAGACACGGGCATACTTCGATGCCGATTCACATCTCGACGAAGAGAAGCCGGATAAGGCGGCAGCGATGATCCAGCACTTGGCCAAGCTGCGCGGCATCGGGGTGCAGAGCGCAACAGTTCTTGTTCGGGAGGCATTCGTGCGCGAGTTCTCCAACGCCAGGGCGCTCGGGTTCTACGCCGGCCTAACGGCAACACCCTACAGCAGCGGCGGTGTTGAGCGCGAGCAAGGAATAAGCAAATCCGGCAATCGACGGCTACGAACCGTGATGGTCGAGTTGGCGTGGCTATGGCAGCGCTATCAGCCGGGGTCCGTTCAGGTGAGCTGGTTCCGCGAACGCGCCGGTGCCGCCGGACGGCGCGCGCGGAAGGTGATGGTGGTCGCGATGGCCCGCAAGCTGCTGATTGCTCTATGGCGCTTTGCCACCCATGGCGTCGTTCCGGAGGGCGCCGTGCTGAAGCCCGGCTTGTAGCCGTCACAGATAAGCCCAGCCACCAAGCGGCTCGGGTCAACAATCCAAGGGGGCGCCGCCGTTGTCCGGCCTGGTGTAAAAGCCGTCTCATAGAGTGGCGGCGCCCTCCTGGAGCTCTCCCGTCCCCAATGCGGGACCGTGGGCGGGACCATGTCCCGCCGGATGTGAGGTTCGCAGGGAAAGCCTGCAGAATGAGAGCTCCGCCTTGGAAGCTGTTGATCGTTTAACCGAGGAGTGAAGAAAAATGCGTTGACCGACAAACCCTCATGTGAGGCCGGACAGATGACTGCAAACCGATCGCGCAGCATCACATTTCACTCGCACCGCGGGAGCCGTCCACAGATGGGCATAAGCGGATGGGAAGTCCCAACTCGGGGGTAAACTCCAGTCTCGTCTTCGCCATCGAACACCTGTCTCGCCCGCCAGGAGCGTAACAAGGTGTCCGCAAACTCGGGGGACGATCAGCACCGGCAGGTGACCCTGCCAGGTTTTAAGAATTCAGTCGTTAGGGTGCCGATCGGCGTCAAGACCCACGACGCTCCACAACGGGTCCACGTGACCTTAATCACATGGGGGCTTCGTCAAAGCCAAATATTCGTCGACCCGCCGGTCGCTTTAGAGTTATTGTCCCGACGAAATTTTGCGTGCTCGATTTCCCTTCCATTTATATTCTCAATTGGGAGTTGGCGATGCCTCGGGATCTATCAATTGGAATGGCCGGTGAAGATGTTAGAGCATTGCAGAATCTCCTTAACTATCACCTTGATCAAAAGCTTGCACCGCTCGTAGCCGACGGAAAATTTGGCTCAGCTACTCGTGAGCGCACAATCGAATTTCAGAAACGAAACAAATATCTTCCACCGTGTCTGCCTTACGCAGCAGATTACGCGCGTCAGTTCCGAAGTATTCTGAAGGTCGACGGCATCGTCGGCCAGCATACGCTGCATGTGCTTTTAGATGCTCGGACAATTGCGACGCCGACCTCAGATCCGCCTACGTTCACCCCCGTTGAAAGCACCAGCCCTATACAACGCCTTCGCACCGATCCGAATCTCCGAAGTCGGTTTGGAGGCAAGACTTCTGCGGTAGGCGACCCACCGGGGCCAACTCCAAATCCGTCACCGAGTCCACCCGTATCGCCGCGCACATTTCATTTTATTCAGCTGCAGCAGGGCAGCTCTGCAGCAGTCAATCCCTGGTCGTTTTCGCCTTTTTCGATGGCAGCACAAGTTGTCGTTCTTGCCAAAAATGAAGGAAAACCGGATTTTTTATTCACAGCAGGAGGACAAGCTTCTTTAAACGACGGCAATCCCCAAGCGAATGGACGATGGACTGGTCAGGGTTTCCTCCAGATTGGACTTGGATTTAATCAAACGTTGAAGTTGTTTGGACGAACTTTGGATCTTGCAAACCCTTTTGTGCAAGCGATGATTTCTAAAAATCTCAAGGCACGAGATCCCGCTGCGACCGCAGGCTTGGCCATCGGAAATCAGATTAGTTGGAAGTTAATTGAGCGGCGTTTACCCGGGGCGCAAACAGATGATGATACGCAGGATACTGTGAGTGTTTTCTTCAATGGGCAAATCGTTTCTAACACGGCCCTTACTAACGGTAGAACAGCGGCTCCTAGCGGCTCCGCAATGCTTGGGCTGACATACACCTTTGGGTTTTTTTAAGGCCGGGATTTGAACTGCCACTGAAATTTTCCTCCAAGCGGAATTAGGGTCCGGCCCTTCGAAGGACGGACAAATGAAACGGGCACGGTTCACGGAAGAGCAGATCATCGGGGTGCTGAAGGAGCACGAGGCTGGCGCGAAGACCGCCGATTTAGCGCGCGAGCACGGCGTCTCGGAAGCGACCCTCTACAACTGGAAGTCCAAGTACGGGGGCATGGATGTCTCCGAAGCCAAGCGGCTGAAGCAGCTCGAGGACGAGAACGCCAAGCTGAAGAAGCTGCTGGCCGAACAGATGCTGGACGCAGCCGCTCTCCGCGAGTTGCTTGCAAAAAAATGGTAGGGCCCGCCGCCAAGCGCGACGGCGTCGCGCATCTGCAGGCCGTCCTGAGCCTTTCGGAACGGCGGGCCTGCTCCATCATCAACGCGGATCGCAAGATGATCCGCTATCGCTCGTGCCGGCCACCTGACGCGGAACTGCGGACGCAGTTGCGCGATCTCGCCAACGAGCTGAAGCGGTTCGGCTACCGTCGGCTGTTCGTCTTGCTGCGGCAAGACGGCGAGCCCTGACCCGGCGCTACGACGCGCTCTGCACGCGTTATCGAATGATACCAACCCGCAACAATGCCGGCATCGCCCACGAGAACGGCGCCATTGAGAGCGCGCATGGCCACCTGAAGCGCGCCATCGCCGATGCGCTCCTCATGCGCGCCTCCTCCGACTTCCCCGATCTTGTCGCCTATCGGGCCTTCATCGACACCCTCGTCTCGCAGCGCAATGCCCGCAACGCCAAGCGCATCGAGAGCGAGCGTGCCACCCTCCAGAGCCTTCCGGATCGCCGAACCTGCGACTACGAGGACGTGGCCGTGCGGGTCACCTCGGCCGGCGGCTTCCGCCTGCGCAAGGTGTTCTACACGGTGCCCTCGCGCCTGATCGGCCACCGGCTGCGGGTTCGCCTCTATGACGACCGGCTCGAGGTCTTCGTCGGCGGCACGCCCTTACTGACCCTCCCTCGTGGCCGATCTCTTCCGAGCGGGCGACACGACCAAGTCGTGAACTACCATCACGTCATCCACGCCCTGCGGCGCAAGCCGATGGCGCTGCTCGGCCTCGTCTACCGGGACCAGCTATTCCCGCGCGAAGCCTACCGGCTCGCGTTCGAGGCTCTTCGGGAAGCCATGCCCGAACGACAGGCCTGTCGCATCGCCGTGGATCTCCTGGCCCTTGCGCATGATCGTGGCTGTGAGGCCGAGCTGGCCGACCGCCTCGCCGCCGACCTGAGGAGAGGCACCCTGCCGGACATGGTGGCGCTGCGCGCGCGCTTCGCGCCCGACCCCGCCGGCATTCCTCATGTGACGGTCCATCTGGCGTCCCTGGCCAGCTATGAGAGCCTGCTGGGAGACGCAGCATGACCGCTCCGGCGACGACCGCCGTCGACACCGCCCGGCTCGGGGTCATGCTCAATGACCTGCGCCTGCCGACCATCAAGACCGTGTGGCCGGAGTTCGCCGCGCGCGCCGACAAGGAGGGCTGGCCGGCGGCCCGCTTCCTTGCCGCCCTCGCCGAGCATGAACTCGCCGAGCGGGATCGGCGGCGTATGGAGCGTCACCTCACCGAAGCACGCCTGCCGCCCGGCAAGAGCCTCGACACCTTCGACTTCGACGCCGTGCCCATGGTCTCGAAAGCCCAGGTCATGGCGGTCGCCGCAGGCGATGCTTGGCTCTCCACCGGCGCCAACCTGCTGCTGTTCGGCCCACCCAGCGGAGGCAAGAGCCAGCTGGCCGCAGCCCTCGGCCTCGCCCTGATCGAGAACGGGTGGAAGGTCCTCTTCACCCGCACCACCGATCTCGTCCAGAAGCTGCAAGTCGCTCGACGCGAACTTGCCCTCGAAGCCGCCATCGCCCGGCTCGACCGCTTCGATCTGCTGATCCTCGACGATCTCGCCTACGTCACCAAGGATCAGGCTGAAACGAGCGTGCTGTTCGAGCTGATCAGCGCCCGCTACGAGCGAAGATCCATGCTCATCACCGCTAATCAACCCTTCGGCGATTGGGGCAAGGTCTTTCCCGATCCCGCCATGACGCTCGCCGCCGTCGATCGGCTCGTCCACCACGCCACCATTTTCGAAATGAACGTCGAGAGCTACCGGCGCCGTGTCGCCCTCGATCGTAAACGCGGACCGGGCAGGCCGCTCTCTCATCCCGATCGTCGCGCTACAGCGGCATCTGTCGAATCCACTTAAGCCCTTGTAGAGCATGCCCATCGATCCAAACACGGCGGGGAGAACCTGTGGCGCTTCGCGTCGTTGAGAAGGCACCACAGCGAAGGTTCCACGAGGTCCGGTGTGATCCAGGTCGTCTATGCCAGCAGAAGCGCCGTCCCGCTGGGAGACCAGCTCACCATGCTGAGCGCAATCCAGGCGGTCTCATACCGGCGCAATGCCGAACGATCCATCACAGGATTCCTGATCAACGATGGCCAGCTCTTCTACCAAGCTCTCGAGGGTCCCGGCAGTGGCGTTGCAGCCTTGCTCGATCGCATTCGCCAGGATCCACGGCATTCCGACATGCGCGTTCTTGCCGAATCCTCAATCCAGGTCCGCGGTTTCGCTGAATGGTCCATGGTCAGTTGGATGCGAACAGCCGCAACGCTCGGCATCTTTGCTCGCCATGGTCTGAGCGATCGCCTCGATCTGAGATCCGTGCAAGCCTCCCGGGTCCTTGCCCTCGCCCGAGACCTTCAGGCCTGCGAGACCGCAGTGCGACGGCCCCGATCGTTTCGGGCTTCAGTGAAACCTCGGGCGCTCGCAACCCGGTGATCCGACCGTCTTTCAGCTGAATAGCAATGGCCCCGACGACGCATGGAACGTCACGTTGGCCGCTTCGGACGAGCCCGGCGTCGCGCAGTACGATGAGGGCGCCGATCAGCTTCAGAACGTCTTCGAGGACGATGGCTGGCGGGAAGAACAGTGCGACAAGATCGAGGGCCGCCTCAGCGCCCGTGAGCATCGCTTCCTTGGTCTTGGCCGGCTTGCGGCTGCGAGGCGGGCTTGGGGGCAAGGGGGTGAGCAGAGCGGCTTGCGGCCGAGGCGTGGACCGGGAGAGCGACGGGCGCGGCTGCGGCGAGCAGCAGGCCGCGTTTCTCGCAGGCGGCGATCCGCGCACCCCAGCCTGCGCCGAAGCTCCGCCATGTCTTCCTCGACTTGCAGAAGGCGAGGCGCTCGGCCGAAACGGCAGCAATCTGGCCGGTGACCGCTGCCTCGCGCCGGGTGTCGGCGAGCCAGGCCGCAGCTCGTGCCGGCCCGCTCATCACGCCGGCGTCGAACACGACCTGGCAGAGCGGCAGCGGCAGTCGGTCGAACCCCGGCGCGCGGCAGTATTCGGCCCAGTAGATGTCGGACGCCTGCGCGAGCGTCAGGTTGCGGATGTCGAGATGGGGGTGGCTGGCGGCCGCGATCCCGTATTTGGTGCCGCGCAACTCGCCTTTGCCGACGGCGCCGCCGGACCAATTGCCCGGATCCGCTTTCACCAAGGATAGGCCGCCCTCGTAGCGCAACGTGAACGGCAGCACGGACGTGCGGAATTCGGCTTCGGTGGTCTTGACGAGCTCCGGGAAAAGAGCCGCCTCCGAAGGACGGCAGGTGCTATGGTCGGCGCGTAGCTCGAGGAGCCCGGCGATGAGTCACGAGGACGAGATCAAGGCGCTGAAGGACGAACTCGGACGCTTGCGAGAGCAGGCCTCGAACGTTCAGGGCGCAGGCGCGCTGAGCGCGAATACCGCGCGTCAGAGAGAGATCATCCGAAAGCTGGCGGACCTCGGCGTGCAACTCGGCTGACTGATCTCACGGCCAAGTGTGGAAGTTCAGGGCGAGCATCAGCCACGTGGCGCAAGCTGCCACGACCAGGAGAGCGGTTTTCAACATTGAGGGACCTGCCAGGGCCGTGACGCGTTGCAGTCAGGCCGTTAGAGGCGTGGAGAGGTGCCGGTGCAGCGCAAAGACATGGACGAAGACGAATTCCTGGATCTCAGGCGGCTGATGACCGAAACGGTCACTTCCCCCGGCGAGATCGCGACAGTTGCAGGCAACCACCCAGCGTATAGGCCGCTCATCCTGATCCAGGCCGGCCCACTCTTTGCTGTCATGGCCAACGATGTCGGTCTGATCGTCGGCAAGGACGAGGAGGTCGAGGACGAGGTCGACTCGCTTTAAATGGCTCGCGTCAGGTTCATCACCTCGACCGCCGCCGGCCCCTCACCCCAACCCGCATCCTTGTCCCGATACGGACCTATCTTCAGGTAACGCGTCAGCTCGGGCGCCCCAACATCGGCTCGCAACCGCGTAATGCGGGCCCCGTTGACGAATAGCTCGGCTCCGTCCTGCCCGAGATCAGATCAAAGCGCGTCCAGGCTGCCGCACAGGCCGGTAGGCGGTCATAGTGCTCCACCGACAGGCTGGAAAGCCGCCAGTCGGCGAAGAGGCGTCCTTGGGTAACTCTGAGGGCAAAGATGGGCGACCCGCCGCCATTCAGCTTCAGCTGCGCGGCCACGAAGCGGAGCGTGGTGCGCGGGAAGTCGGCCAGGATCCGCAGCGTGAAGGTGTGGCGCACCCAGACGGCCAGCGGCACCTTGCCGGGCTCGCGGACCTCACAGCGATCGGAACGGTCCGGTTCGCCGCGAATGGCCGCCTCGTAGGCGCCGCGCCGGACCGCCAGCCGAAGAGCGCCGTCACGGATCTCGTGGACGCACCCATCTGGATTAGCTGCCCTATCGAAGGTGAGCAGCGCAAAGCTGCCCGTAGCGAAATTCGTCGCGAAAGAGGGCATGGCTGGGCTCTTGGTGCTGTGCTGGCGCTTGACACCAACGGCACTGTTGGCATAATTTACCAACATGAAGGCCGCCCTGATAATTGCCGACCGCTTTGTCTACGCCGACAAGACCTTCGCCGAGTTCAAGGTCTGGAAAGTTCCTTCGCCAGTCCCTCAGTCGCAGCACGACTTCAAGTATCGGCTCGTCTACATCGTGAACGGCGTACGAGTGATCGGCTTCGACAACGAGCGCGGCAAAGGCGACCACCAGCACGCTGGAGGAGAAGAGCGGCCTTACACCTTCCAATCCGTGGACGTGCTCCTGAATGATTTCGCAGCAGCAATCGAGCAATGGAGGCAGCGCAATGGACGAAGCTAAGACGACGATCGAAGTCGGGGGCGATCTCCGGTCGTTCACGGCTGATGTCGGCGCCCGCTGGAAAGCGGCGGTGGCCGGCAAGCCCGTCGATATCTCGCGCAAGATCGTGTTTCAGGATTGGGATGCGCTCTGCAGCGTACTCACCCCCAAGCGGTACGAGATGCTCCGCGCGCTGCACGCCACACCGGCGGCTGGCGTGCGCGCTCTTGCGCGATCGCTCGGACGTGATGTGAAGAATGTGCACGCTGACATCATCGCGCTCGAAGAGATAGGCCTCGTGGTGCGGGGGGACGACGGCACGCTCACGGCGCCTGCAGCGGCTATCACCTCCACGATCCACTTTGCGGCTGCTTGAGACCGCCACGATGCCCTTCGATCAGTAGTGGAGCATCGCCAGCAACGCCTGCCGTTCAAGGGTCCCGTCGGCCTCAGATTGCCGCCGCCACGCTCTGTTCAAGCAGCCCGCGCGCGATGTCGAGCCCGGCTAGGATCTCCGTGTTCAAGGCGAGGTCGCTCACGACGATCGCGGTGCCCTTTGACGTGAAGCCGAAGCACTGGGTTCCGATCTTGCCGGCGTAGGTTAGCTGGACCTGCCTGATGGCGTGGATTTGGTCGGTGAGGGAGGGGGCTGAAGCGGCAGCTGAGACCGTCAATGCCGTGGCGGTTTCGGATGTGGTTGCGGTGGTCATGGTTTAGCCTTTTACGCCATGGTTGTCGGGCGCCATCGAGAGGCGCGTGCAGGTATTCCCTCTCAGCCAGACCTGCTTTTCGGCGGGGGCTGCTCTACCTCTCACACTCATCGGGAGGGGCAATGAGCGAACGAATTGTCGCAGTGATCGAAGATGACACCGTGCTGCGGATGCAGGCGAGTGAACTCTTCGAACTTGCAGGCTTGGCTGTTCAGGCCTTCGCGCCGGGCGAGGAGGCCATCGAATTCGTGCGCGACAACCTCGATCAGGTGGCCTGCATCTTCACGGATCTCAAGCTTGAGGGCACCACGGACGGCCTGGAAGTCGTCAGGTATGTCTTGGAAGCTCTGCCGTCCGTTCCATGGTGCTAAAGTGGCTAAAACGGCACCGATGCAATTGACGAGGCTGACCCGCTCCGCGACGAGTTCGGTTCGCTCGCGAATGAACCGACGCGCGTCGTCATCGGCTTCAGCCGGAACCGGAGCCATCGAACATACGCGTGGCTCGCCACGAAGCCACGCCAGCAGCGTCCGCAGGAGCAATTCGGCGTCGATGCCGTCGGACTTGGCCCGGCGCGTGCGCCGATCGACCGGAACGCTTGCCGGCTGGATCACATGGAATTCAATCCCGCGACGTTCGAGCCATCGCGCAAGCCAGAACCCCGACTAGCCCGCCTCATAGACCGCAACCACGCGCTCGGTGATCCGCCCCGCTTCGCGAGCCCGACAATATCAACGATCCCTTAAGCGATGTGCAGCGCGCCGGTGCCCGGAAGCTGCTTGTTGCGCAAGCCGCCGAACTGGACGCCGAGGCGCTCCTTTCCGGCCTGCAGGAGTTGAGCCTGCCTGACGGGCGGCTCGTCTTGTCCGGCACGGTCATTGCCTCGAGACGCCCACCCAAACCGGGATCGGTGCTGTAGGTAGGACCAATCATTGGCGCCGGGACGGGCGGATGCCCCCGCTTGATAGCGGAAACGATCTGAACGCGATGGCCATCCTGGTCGGGAGGTTTTCCGCCCGATCGGCTTTTACGCCGGTCAAGACATGCGTTGTGGTTTTGCAGACTCCGGGTCCGCAGCTTCCGCCTCGATCTCCTGGATAACCCGCTCCTGCTCGGCACGAAGCTTGGCAAGAGCTTCGGTCTGCCCAAGGTCCACAGGCAACGGCCGCCCCGGATGAGTTGTAAGTGCCCGGACGACATCCGACGCGGCCACAGCCTCGCGGCTTTCGCGTGCCGCCGACTGCTCTGAGGCCGACACCATCGCCCGCTCGGCCCGCAGTTCGTGGACCGAGTCAGGATCGGCCCCTGCCCTCGCCTCTTGCCGACGTTCGGTCTCGACCGTCCGGTCGGTAAGCCGCTCGGCGGTTGCCGCCTCGCGGATCTCCCGACCCTGGATCTGCTGGGCATGAGCGATGAGCCGGTCGGCATTCGGGCCGGCGATCGCCTGGATCTCCGCGCGCGTCATCGTTTCCACACCGCTCTCCTGCAAACGTTGCAGGTCGACTCGATTGGCGAGCGTCTCCAGATATCGAGCGGACGCCTCCTGGAACTGCCGCTTGGTCTGGCCTTCCAACAGGTCGCTGGTTCGGGACACCGCCTCGTTCATCAGGCGCAGGTCCTTCACCATCTTCTCCGACGTGATCGCCATGTCGTTTCGCTCCTTCATGAGGTGATCCACCCTTGTGCCGATCTTGTGCAGGATGGCGCCGACCGTCTGCGCCATGGTGAGACGTGCCAGCATTCCCTCGGCGACGTCATTGTCGGGTTGCTCCCGGACGACCGCGCGCCACGACGCGACGCCCTCGTCGACAGCCTGCCGCGCCGCCTCAGACGCCGGCAGCCGAATCGGATTGTCGCGAGCGGTGCTGATGCGGTGCCGTGCATTCTCGATCAAGCGCCGGTTGTCGGGGTGCGACGCGTATCCCCGATCGCGCGCTTCCCGGGCCGGTCGCGGTCGCTCCGCAACATCGACGATGGCCTTGTCGCGCGGCCCGTAGCTCTGTGACGAAGCCCGC
The DNA here is from genome assembly GCF_026130545.1 of Lichenifustis flavocetrariae. Lineage (GTDB taxonomy): Bacteria > Pseudomonadota > Alphaproteobacteria > Rhizobiales > Beijerinckiaceae > Lichenihabitans > Lichenihabitans flavocetrariae. Next base: position 21,751 of record NZ_JAMOIM010000047.1, read on the forward strand.
TCCCGGGCCGAAGTCGCGACGATCTTCAACCCTTGCTCCTGGGCGTGTTCGGCATAGGCCTCTCGCCAGTCCCGGAAGGTGTCCCGACTGGGGTGGATCTTTTGACCCGCTTCGTTCTTCACGGTGACGACCGCATGGGCATGGATATGCCCGTCGGCTTCCTTATCGGTGTGCACACCGAACATGAACTTGTGGTCCGCAAAGCGGTCGTGCAGGAACGCCCGTGCGGCGGAGGTGAGCGCGGCGACATCCGTCCCCGCCTTTGCAGAAATGATCAGGTGCATGGTGTCGCGCGAGGATTGCGACCGCAGTGACCGACCCCACTCCCGTGCCGCGGATCGCGTGTCGGCGACATTCGCGACCGGCCTCCCGCGGTCGTCGATCGCTGCTCCCGACTCGACCAGCTTGTTCAGCCGGTAGGTTACGCCATCGCGTCCGTGGCTCGTTCCCCCGGGCGTGAGGACGACGGCGTCAGCCCCCTGCCCCGTCGCCGCCTCGATCCGTGTCGTGATGGCTGCGGTCGAGGCCATGTCAAAGCGCCGCCGCATGGTGCTGGCCTCGTCATCCTCAACACGCTCTTCCCGAACCCGAAACCGTTCCTTGCCGCCTCCCGCCATGGCCACGACGGCACAGGCTTCGAGCTCCCCTGATGGCATGACGTCGATGCGGGCCGCATAGCGATGTCCGCTGAACCCGGCCGCGAGAGCCGTGCCCATCAACTCACGACCCTCAAGCGTATCGCGGGCTCCCGCGAGCCTGAGCCGCAGCGCGACGACGTCCTGACTTTCGGCGCGTTTGGCGAAACCGGTCGACCAGGCCTTCATCTCCTCGGCGACCGCCTCCCGGTCCTCGAGCATCCGCCCGTCATGGGTTTCAAGCGCGACCTCTTCGCGCTGGATGTACTGGCCGGTTGCGGTCGCCCGCGCGACGCCGCGGGCATAGGACACGACCTTGATCACCGCGGGCTGATACCCTGCTGCGAGCTTGCGGGCCCGGCCGAGCGCCCCACCCTGCCCTGCACCGCCGGAGAACCCTCCTTCCACGGGCAGATCGCGTAGCGCGGGACCACCGAGCCCTGCCCGAGCCGCTCCGCCGCCTCCCTTTGACAGCGGCAGAGACCGACGTCGCTCTTCATCCACGCCGCCCGTGATGGTCGTACCGCGCAGCACGCGATGCGAAGAGGGTTGAGACCGCGCGACCTCGACCCGCCCTGCCCGCGATCGATGCTCCTCTTCGAGGGCACTGGGGCGCCGGGCTTCACGCGCCGCCGCGACAGTTCGCACGGCGGACTGGGTCTCTGCCAACCACCAATCGATCCGATCCGAACGACTCACGACGCGAGCCCGTCCTGCTCCGGCTCAGCCGGGACGGAAAGGCCTGCCGCACGGCGCAGCTTCGATCCATAGGCGACGGTCATTTCGGTCAGCTCGTCGTCGATCGCCACCACCATCTGATGGAGCCCGCGCCACACCGGTTCCGTGTCTTCAATGCGTACGGCCTGCCCGCGATGGATCGCTTTCAGCACCTGCATGAGATTGCGGCCGACCATCCGGACCTGCCCCGCGAGCAGGATGACCGCCTGCGTGTTCTCGGCCGATAGCGCCGGTCCGGCCTGCACCGACGCCCGGATCAGACGCCGCACGACCTCGGCCTTCGGCAGGCCGAACAGGGCCACGGCCTGCTGCAGACGCAGCTCATCCGCTTCCGAGAGCTCGGTGCGAAGTCGCGGTTTGCGTCGGGGAGTGTCAGCCGTGCCCACCACCTCGCCTCCCCTTCTCGGCACCACATTGCCGTAATCCGACCTGAGGTCGGCCATCTTGGCGCAAAGCGCCTCGGCTGCGTTGAGCAGCCGCCCAGGGTTTGGCCCACAAACCGGTATGTTGTCAAATAATATACACTACAATAGACTTACAGGAAGCCTGGGAAAGTAGGAGCTCCTCAGCCTACGGAACCAGACCGATCAAAAGCCATGGCCGCATTGCGCGAAGCGCTTCACGGCACTGCAGTCGAACATTCCCGCACCACCGGAATACCGCATTCGGGCATTTGCTCCTTCCACGCTTCGCGATCTACGGAATTGCAGGTTGTCCGCATTCGCGCGATCCACACATCATGCATCACCGAGACACCGCATCATCGAAATCCCGCAGTGCGGGCGTCCACTCTTCCGTCACTATCGACATCGGGCAGTGGCGCTTTCCGGCACTCCCGTGATGCGGCAACGCACGTGCAACGAAACGCCGTATTCCATTCCTTTGGCATTACCTCACATCTAATATAATGTATGTGCGAGTTCCACGGATCACTGAGTCCGGCCTTCACCCGAGAACCCCTCATGCCGAGTATATTCGCGGTCGCCAACCCCAAGGGCGGGAGTGGCAAGGCGACCGTCGCCATCATCCTCTCCGGTGAGTTCGCCAAACACGGATATTCCGTCGCCATCGTCGATGCCGACCCGCAAGGGTCATCCTACCAATGGCACGCCTCCTCGGTCGCCCGCGGCGTCAGCCCCAACGGTATCGACCTCATCCGCGCACCCGACGAGAAGGCCTTGGACAAAGTCATCGAGCGTCTCGACGCCTACGACGTGGTCGTCATCGACACGCCCGGCTATTACGGCGAGGCCTTGATCCAGTCGGCCCTGCGTGCCGACCTTCTGGTCCTGCCCTGCAAGGTCCACACCTTCGATGCGTCGCAGGTGGTCCGCACCCTCCGAAACCTAGAGCGCCACGCGGAAGACGCGAAGCTTCCGATGATCCAGCACAGGGTCCTGTTCAACGAGTATGACAGCCTCGACCGCAATACGCGACCGCTGCGCGAGGTTGTCGCCTACCTCGATGGCGAACGCATCCCGGTCTGTGCCAATGCGCTCTACCGGCGCGTGACCTACCGCACCATGACGAGCGGACATGGGACGCTCTACCAGATGAGCGACAAGGACGAGTCCGTGCGCAAGGCACGCTACAATGCCGACCAGGTCGTGCGCGAGCTCCTCGCGGCCAGCCAGGGTACGACCACGGCCGAGGCCACGGCATGAGCGGTACGACAGAGGATCCTAAGGCTGAGCGCCCTGCCCTGCCCCGGGACACGTTTCGGCATCAGCGCGCCACGTCGGCACCGGCCGTACCGGTCGTCGTCACGCCGGACTACGGCGACCTGAACCCCAAAAAGGAGACGGATCTCGTAGACACGGATCAGCGCGGATCGGAACATGACCAAGGCGCCCCCCCGAAACAACGCATGAAGTCGAAGGCCGCTTCCGCCAGGAATCCCTTCGAAGGTTACGGGGAGCGCACCTCGTCGCGCCCCTACGCGCTTCGCCTGCCCGACGCCATCGACCTTGTTCTGCGCCAGATCGCGGCCGAGGAGCGGACCCATCCGCTGCGCGTCGTCGATCGCATCCTCTATGAGCACCTGAAGCGATCAGGCCGTCTTCCACCTCCAGACCGCACCTGACCAAAGCGCCTCCGCCGTCCCTACCGCGCCATTTGGAAGCGCGGGACGGCTCCGGTGCTGCTCCGCTTCTCTGCGGTCGCTCCCGCGACCGGACAACTGCCGGAAGGGGTCACGCGAAAGTCAGACATTCAATATACAAGATGTCGACGCCGACGTAGGGTCGCGTGCCACTCCAGCCTTGCGCCACTGATGCCGCCCGTTCGAAAACCCAAGCCCATCGACAATTCCATCCTGAACGAAATGCTCGCCATCCGGCTGCAGCAGCTCGAGATCGAGAATGGGGGGATGGAGGCCTTCCTGCCGAAGACGGGACTGGCGCGCGGCACCTACTATCAGGTGCTGCGCGGGATCGGGAATCCGACCCTCAAGACGCTCGATCGGATCGCGTCGAGCCTCAATCTGAGCGTCCTCGAATTGCTGGGCTTCGACATCGACGATGCCCGGCGTGCGCTCAAGAAGAGTGGCGTCAGCTACGACGATCTGGCCTCTGCGCTCGTCAAGCGGAACGAGGCCGACCGGCGTGTCGCGCGCCAGACACGGTCGCGGAAACTGCCCGGTTGAAGGACGGTTCGCTGGCGACACTCGCTATGTGGAGCGGCCCGCAATCGAAATGTGGCCGACGCGCAATCAAGGGCCATTTCTCACGCACGTTTTCTGGAAGTGAGCGCATAATTGGTGAGACACACGCGAGATCATCCACACCGACGCGGATTGCATGAGACAGATCAAATCGGCAGGTAGGCGGCGGTTATCGACCGACCTGAAAACCGTCACCGCACAGGGTGGCGAGTCCAGGCAGCACCTGCCGGTCGAGCGGGATGTGACCTCATAGGAGCTTGAGGCCGTTCATCCCGTCACAGTCCTGTCCGCCCGTTGGACCGGCGGGTCTCCACAACCGGCTTGGAGCCCATCCCCATGCCGTTGCAGTGGACACGGCGCGACGCTGTGTCAGGCGACATGACAAACTAGCCTCGCACCCTGATTGTCGCGCTGCAATCGCCGGTAAGCAAGGCGCCAGGCTGTTCCCCGCCCGTGCTTGCGGCCGTGGCGCAGCAGGACACCTTGAAGATGTTAACGCGCCCGGGTGACGACCTGTCGGACGACGCTGCGGAGCCGGACCAGGTCTCGCATGGCCTAGTGATCCGCGTCAGGCACCCAGATCGGCGTCAGCTTTCCGGCGCGATGAAGGCGGGCCAACAGGGTGGCGTCACGGCGGTCTGTCTTCACGCGATCGCCCGGCTTCATCGGAATAAGCGACGGCGCAACCACCTCACAGCGATGACCCAGGCTCGTGAGTTGGCGATGAACGCCGTAACCGCAGGGTCCCGCCTCGGTGCAAAACGCCAACGGCTTGCCCGGACGCCCCGGGCCGCTCGCACAACTTCCGGATCGCATCAGGGTCGTTGTCGATCTCGCCGAGGTATTCGACAGCGCCAGACCGCCCGCTCTCTCGACGACCGCGATCGCGATCCGTTCCTTGTGAACATTCAAGCCAATAAATCGGGTATCGTCCATGTGGCCCGTCTCCTCTGCGTGAGACTCTGTGCCGGCACGCCGGCTTAACCCTCGTACCGTCGCATATCGGATGACGGGCCACCTTCAGGCCCAGCAATCATAGGGTCTACGAGAGTTTTTTTTGGATTGGTCGTCGCACCCAGCCAGATGCGGCCGTAAGTATGCCGCCTTGGCGTTATGACCTGGACCTACCACATAATTCTTAAACTTTTGCGTTCTTAGTCTTTTGAGTTTAAAGTCATATTCTGTGGACGAAGCCTTACGCGAGGCATCGCTGCGCAGCCACCGATAATTGTGAGCTTGTGCATGCAGTTCCCGGGCAGCTTGGCTGATCTCCAAGCGCTAGTAGATGTTATTCCAAATCCTGTTGTGGTCAAAGATCGTGCTAATCGCATCGTTCTTTTGAACAAGCCTGCGTGCGAATTTCTCGGACGATCAAGCGAGATACTACTTTCCAACCGCGATGAGGATCTTTTTCCGGCCGACCAGGTGAAAGGTTTCCATGAAGCGGACGATCGCGTGTTTCAAAGCGGCGTCATGGATGAACGTGAAGAGCAGGTGACCAACGGGCTCGGCGCAACACGGCATGTCATCACCCGTAAACAACTCGTGGTGCTGAACGGCGTAAGCCATCTTGTCGCTGTGGTGTCCGACGTCACTGCATACAGAGAGGCTGAAGCGCACAGCCGGTACTTGGCCTCCCACGATGTTCTCACCGGGCTTCCAAACCGGTCATTCTTCAAGGAGTGTATGGAACAAGTTTTTTCGACGGGGTCCAGCCGGTGCGCTCTGCTTTATATCGATCTGGATCGCTTCAAAGAGGTGAATGATAGTCACGGACATCCTATTGGGGATGAACTCATCATCCAATTCGCCCAAAGATTAACAGGCGTAGTTCGTGCCTCCGACACGGTAGCACGTTTGGGGGGCGATGAGTTCTCAATCGTTTTGACGAATTTAGTTGAGGGATCAAGCATCGAGACTGTTTGCCAGCGCATCTTGGCAGCCGCGTCACAGGTCTTTATTTTGTCCGGCGTCCACGTCCGAGTAACGGCCTCGATCGGTGTTGCGCTCACGCAACATGGACCTGTTGAGCAGATCGAAATGCAGCGCCGCGCGGACGTGGCCCTTTACCAGGCCAAGGATGATGGCCGCGGATGTTGGTGTATCTACACGGATGAACTCGATCGCAGGTTCAAGCACAGAAGGTCGACCGAAGCAGACTTGCGCGACGCACTGGCCGACGGAACTGGGATCGAGGTCTATTATCAGCCTCTCGTAGTGATTCAGTCGGGTGAAGTGATCGGCTTCGAAGCTCTCGCGCGTTGGAGACATCCAACGCGTGGCATGGTGATGCCACAAGACTTCATACCTGTCGCGGAAGCCAGTGGCCTCATCACGGCGCTTGGCGAGCGGGTTCTCAGAAATGCATGCCTTGATGCGGCTCATTGGGATCCGCCTCTTCGGCTTTCGGTAAACGTTTCGCCACTACAGTTCGTGCAGGGTGATCTGGTGGGCGTGATTGAAAGGGCGCTTGAGGATAGTGGGCTTGATGCCACTCGCCTTGAGCTGGAGATCACCGAAGGTGTTTTGATCGACGACGCGAATGGAACCTTGGCTCTGTTGAAGCGCATTCAGGCGCTCGGAGTGAAAGTCGTTCTGGATGACTTCGGGACAGGATTCTCCAGCCTTGGTTATCTCCGCCATTTTCCCTTTGATAAAGTCAAAATAGACCGATCGTTCATCACGGACATGATAGGTAGTTGTGAGGCTATCGCAATTGTCAAAGCGGTTATTTTTTTGGGTAAGAGCCTCGGAATGGAGATTGTTGCCGAAGGTGTTGAGACATCCGGACAATTTGATTTGCTTCTTGATTTGGGTTGCACACAGGCTCAGGGATATTTGATCAGTCGGCCAATGCCAATCCAACATTTCAAGGGACCTATTCTTCGGGACGAGGGCACCAGACACCCTTTTCTTGCGGGATAATCTGTCTATCGCCTAGAGGCCCCGCCGGACGCGTTCGTTAAACAGCGCAAGTTTTGTCGATACTGAAATCATTGTTCCAGGCTTTTTTCACAAGCTGCATCGGCCTTGGCCAATAACGCCTCCACCTGATCAACAAGCTGGTTCCGGTTGACCGGTTTACGCAGAAGGCTGAAGGAGCCACCGAGGGTCAGCAAAGGTGCATCGCCGACATAGCCGGTCAGCAGGACCGCAGGTAAACCGGGCCTCTGGGCCTGCGCGGCGCGGATCAGAGAAATTCCGTCGAGCCCTGGCATCGAAAGGTCCGACACCAGGATGTCAACCGTCTTGCCTGCCATGAGAACATCGAGTGCTTCCGCCGCATCACCGGCCTGGATCACATCATAGCCGGAATCCTCAAGCAGGTCGGCAATGACGTTCCGCACCAGCGCTTGGTCATCGACCAGCAGGATGGACGATCTCCTGGCATTGATTGCGGTCGTGGCCTCGTCGCGCGTCGGCGCGACTGCCAGCTCCCGAACGCCTGTCGACGGAAGCAGCAGTGTCACTGTCGTGCCCTCCCCAGGCGCGCTGATGATCGTCAAAGCCCCACCGGACTGTTCGGCAAAACTGTTCGCCATGGCGAGGCCCAGGCCGGTGCCCTTCCCCACTGGCTTCGTCGTGAAGAAGGGCTCCGTGACGCGAACCAGCGTGGTCGCATCCATGCCTGCGCCCGTGTCGTGAACCGAGATGCGGACATAGGTCTCGGCGAGACGGCCAGACTGGATGTCACTGTCGGTCATAGGCTCAGGACGCGCCGAGAACGTGAGGGTCCCGCCGTCGGGCATCGCATCGCCAGCGTTGGTCGCGATGTTGATCAGCACCGTTTCCAACTTACTCCGGTCGACCAGCACCGAGGGAAGCCCCTCCACGAGGTCAATGACCAAGCTGACCTGTCCTCCGAGCGTATGCGTGATCACCTCCCGCATCCCGTCGAGCAAGGCTCGGACGTCGATCGGCTCGGGCTGCAATCCATCTTGGCGAGCAAAAGCGAGAAGGCGTTGGGTTACCGAATGGCCACGTTGGGCCGCTTCCTCCATGACCCGGGCCATGCGTATGACAGCCGGGACATCACCTGCTTTCTGCTGAATGAAGCCCGCATAGACCGAGATGACCTGGAGAATGTTGTTGAAGTCGTGCGCCATGCCGCCGGCCAGCTGGCCGAGCGCAGCCATTTTTTCGGCCTGGGCCAGTCGCATGAGCGCGGCCTTGTGGATCTGCACTTCCGCCTGAATACGCTCTTCGAGAAGCTCGTTCAATCGGCGCATTTTCTCGTCGCTCTCGACCATCGCCAGGAACGCCTCTCGTCGCATCTGGGCGAGCGACAGGTTCGCACGGACGCGCGCCTGCAGTTCCTGCGCCGAGAACGGTTTGGTCACGTAGTCGTCAGCCCCGAGATCCAGCCCTTCGACACGGTCCGCGTCTCGCGCTCGCGCGGAGAGAAGGATCACCGGAATGTCCCTGAGGGTTGTGTTACCCCTGATCGCTGTCAGAAGCTCGAGACCGTCCAGCCCAGGCATCATCACGTCCGCCAACACCAGGTCCGGTCGAAACCGGTGGATGGCATCAAGCGCTGAGAGTCCGTTCGCGACGGTGGTAACGTCGTAGTCCTCCTTGAGCAATCCCTCGACGTAGTCGCGCATGTCCGCATTGTCCTCGGCCAGCAACACGCTCGAGCGCGGAGAACAACTGGCCGGAGGAAGCGTCTCGACGGGTTCCACGGTTTTGCTGGGTAACCAACGCAACGCCTCCTCGACGAAGGCGTGAGCACGTGGAATTTTGGGCGTGTCGTTGTTCATACGTCACCTATGCTCTGCGAGATCTGCGCGACCCGGAAAGGGATTTTGACGGTGAAGACCGTCCCGACACTGGGTTCGCTGCTTGCTTCGATCGTCCCGCCATGCAGCCGCACGAGGTCGTGAACCAGGGCGAGACCAATGCCGCTCCCCTCGAAACTGCGGCTCCGCTGACCTTCGATGCGGTGGAAGCGTTCAAAAAGGCGGGACATTTCATG
>NZ_JAMOIM010000048.1 GCF_026130545.1 Lichenifustis flavocetrariae
AGCGAGCGCTGCCGCAGGAGATCGAGTTCGTATTCGTTGAGGCTGCCTTTGAGCCCAAGGAGCAGGCGGTCATTGCCCTGCCGAGGTGCGTAGATCGCTTCCTGATCGATGAGCAGCGTGTCGACGACGCGGCACATCTCGACGAGCTGCTGCCAGTCTTGGCTGTTGCGCGCGAAACGCGACACCTCGCGCGCTGCCACCGCGCCGACCTTGCCCAGGCAGACCTCAGCGACCATGCGCTCGAAGCCGGCGCGCGTCGTCCCGCCGGCCGCCGAACAGCCGAGGTCCTCGTCGACGACCTCGATCTCGGACCAGCCAAGAAGCACGAGGCGGTCGCGCATGGCATACTGGAGCAACTGGCTCTCGCGATTATGCTGGACCTGATGCGCCGAGGACTGGCGGACATAGAGGACTGCCTTGCGGGCCCGATGCTGCGGGCCGATCTTGTCACTGCTCATCGGCGCCGCCCCGCGGAAGCGGCAGACCGGCGTTGGCGGCGTGCGCCTCCATCAGTCGTATGAGAAGGCCGCTCAGCGCCTGGCGGGTCGGAGCCGGCAAGCTGCTCCAACGGGGCGCCACATCCGGCGTCGCCGGAGCCGCCAAAAGCAGGTCCAGTTGTCGATGCGGCCTTCGGGACCGACGATGGGGTCGTGACATGGCGCTCTCCTCGAGACTCGGGAGAGGCTACCCTCGCGTTCGCCACCGCGTCGGCCGCCGTGCGCTGCATCGCGTCTCGCAGCAGACCCGCCAGGGTCGTGAGCGCGTCCAGCCCCGCGATCGGCTCCGCTGCCGAACGCATCAAGCGGCAGACCGCGGTGTCCAACATCCAGACCGGGAGTTCCTGAACCCGCACGGCGGGTGCATCCACGAGGCTGCAGCGTGCCGACGCGCCAGCGGTCCTCTCAATCACCTCATGCAGACGGATCGTCCGTCCGGACCAGGGATGCCACACGTAAATGACCGTGGTCTCACCCCCAATGGCCGTACCGTGGGTCTTGTGGAGGGGAGTTGTACAACGGGCCGCAGACCCCATTCGAGCCTTGACCGGAAGACACCGGATCAGGCCTACTTCAACCAATTGCCGCAACCCGCGGCAGCTTGAACCCGGCGGAATTCCACTTAACTCGCCACACCGTGCTGTTCAGACAACCGGAGCCACTTCTATGCTCGAGCCGTCCGATGTGAAACAGCATTGGCAAGGGACCCTGCCGGATTTTCGATAATCCAGGTAGTTACTGCGCCTATCGGCGTCAGGACCTCGCGCCGATCCACAATCTGATCCTCCGTCGGCCTGACCGTCTACGCCCCTGGAGTCATTCCGGATTCATCCCAATTTGCACGCAAAGTGCGCCAGACCCCAGCGTTTCAGGACGGAGCGGCCCTTGTCGATCTTGGCTCAAGCCACGTGTAGCGCTGGTTTTGGCCTGGAGCGAGGAAAACAGGAGGTGAAAGTGGTTCCTTGTTCCTCGGACGAGGTGACATGGATCGTCCCACCGTGAGCTACGACAATTTCCTGAGTGATGTAGAGGCCCAGCCCCAGATTCGTGGACGCATGCCGACCTGTCGTGGCCGTCGCGCGGGTTAAAGGATCGAAGATCGTGCTCAACTTGTTGGCCGGGATCGGGACACCGCGGTTGCGGACCGTCAACGTGACCGAGTCCTTGTCGCTTGCGATTCCGACATCAATCGAGGAGTCCTGAAAGCCATATTGTATGGCGTTACCGAGCAGGTTCGAGAAGACCTGCCCGATACGGGCCTTGTCCCATTCACCCTTCAGGTTCCCGGGGGCGACATCGAGGTTGATGTTTCGCCCCGGGTGCGCGGCCCTGGTCTCGTCGACGAGTTGATGGGCGACGTAGCCGAAATCCATCTGGGATCGGATGATTGGGAGCGAAGCGCCGAACCGCGCACGCGTGACGTCCGTGAGAGTGTCGATCAGTCCGCTGATGCGTTCCGCACATTCGGACATGTTTCCCGCGAGCATCGCCTGCCGCTCGTTGATCGGTCCCATGCGCGGCATGAGTTCGGCCGAGAGCATGATCGCCTGGACCGGACTCCGAAGGTCATGCCCCAGGATGCCGATGAACAGGTCCTTGGATCTTAGTACCTCGTGGGTGTAGTAGGTCACCGACTCCATCAGTTCCTGATCGATCGCCTCGTTGAACCTCGTCAGGTCCTCGAAGTCCTTCTCGTCCATGAAGGGGTTCGTTCTCCTCCAGAGCTTGATCACGCTGGCGCGTAAGGCCCGGTACTCGGAGGTCATCTGGCCGATGTTGAAGCCACCCGAAAGGCGCAGTGCCGCGTGGGTTTCCGCAGCCGTGATAGCCCGATTGCGGGCCTTTTTCCCCCTGGACTTGATGGTCTCTTCCTTGGGCGACTGTTCCGACTGGATGTCGTCGACGATGAATTGCAGGATCAGATGGATGTGGTCCCGCAACCCCAACGGGGTCATGCCGTCGGCTGTCGGCGTCAACGTTCGCGCGAAGTTCTCCCATTCGATTACAATGGGCTTGATGTTCTCGGACATGAAGACGGGGAGCCGCCTGCGGTCCTCACGATTCTCCGAGGTCGGCGATGTTGAGCTGGCGTCTGCCTTTTGCATCATGAGAGTCCTGTCACCCAACCCGTTCCAACAATCGCCGCTCTTGGGCGCAGGCCCTTGTGGCGCTTTCTTCCCAGGGATGTGCGGCACAGGTCACTCGCGGCCGGCATCACTTGATGACATCAAACCCGTCGGCAGACTTTCCCCACGACTTGTTTCGAAAATTACAGAGTTTGACTTTGTCGTATCGTAAAATAATCGAGCGGTGGTAATACTAGAATCGATTGACCAGATCAGATCTAAGAAAAAATTGCGGATCTTCATGTTTATTTGGGTATTAAGACGCGATATTGGTTTAGGATAGCCTGCAATCACGAATACTGAGTATCCAAAAACGGTTGGGAACCGCCTACAACGTCGGACATTGTTTTGTGTGTTGGGATGCGGTTTGTGGACGACGCGGATCATTCGTGCGGTCCTGAAACAGGATATCTGCGCCCGCGACAGCGGGCCGGAAAGCTGAAGCATCCCGAACAAGGCTCTTGGAATGTGTCGATTCGACCATAGGTTCGAAACCGCACAAGCGATGACGACGACACCAATCAAACACATCACGATCGAATATTCTGAATGGAAGCCCCGTCATGAACTTGATCATCATCATCGTCGTCCTCTTTCTCCTGTTCGGAGGTGGTGGCTATTACGGCATGAATTCCGGAATGTACGGCGCTGGGGCCTTCGGAGGCATCGGACTCGGCGGCATCGTTCTGATCCTACTGGCGATCTATTTCTTGCGATGAGGGGCGCGGTAGCGAAGGCGAGAAAACCCGATTCTTCCGACAGAGACCGCCGCGACAGCAGTTCGCAACCGATCGACGGGAGAGCATCATGAGCGTCCAAGACCTGAGCGCGGAACAGCGCACCAAGGCGCCTTCGGCGAGCCCCGTTCACGCGCGTGGCATTGAGGCCGTTGGCGCACGCGCTTTCGGCGCAGGCTCGCTGAGCGCCATGGCTGTCGGCGCGTGCGCGCTCGGTGCGGCAGCGATTGGCGCCGTTGTGATCGGCCGATTGGTGATCGGACGGCTCACCTTGCGACGTGGCTCGGTCAAGGTGCTCAGGATCGAGCGATTAGAAATCGACGAGCTTGTCGTGGGGCGGACGACACAAACGATGACATCGCTTAGCGGCTGACGCAGCATCAGACGCCGGGAGCTCCTCCGCATACCTCCCGGCAGTTGAGTTGAGGGCTTCCGGCTTGAACGCAGACGCCAAGCTCGCAAATCCGGCGAGAGGGCCTGTCCAGCGCCTACTGGTCTGCAGCGGCCAATATCGCCTGCGCCGCCGAAGATACCTAATGTTAGGGTGAGCCGCTGAGGATATCCGGGCTCGCGACCGCGCCGCGACGCACGTCGTCGAATTCGTCAAACGTGCCGAGCACTATCGCGCCGCTAGCCAAGCGTCTGATTTATTCAAGTCACCTCTCCCGATAAAGTCGTCGGGGGTCCGACGCATCGCGGCGAGAACGCCGTGGCGGCAGGTTCGCCAGGGACGGAACTCCCCACCAACAATCCGTTGACCCCGGTCGCGCAACATGGTCGGGGCATTGTTGGCCGCGATTTCACAATCTGCCTTGCATATTTTGAAGGTGAGGCCGATTCATACCCGGGCGCCCTTTTCGGGGGCCTCAGGCGTGCTGGAATGCTGCGCGGCCCTCTTTGTCCAACGCGAAGAACTCCTCGTCGGACAGAACGATATTCACGGCACCGACATTCTCCTCAAGATGCCGGGCACGCGACGTGCCCGGGATAGGGAGAAGCACGGGACTGCGCTTGAGCACCCAAGCCAGGGCGATCTGGCTCGGGACAGCGTTGTGGCGTTTGGCAATGCTGTCCAGCATGGAACCCGGTTTTGCGAGGTCGCCCGAGGCCAGCGGGAACCACGGGATGAAGCCGATGCCATTCGACTCGCAATGACCGAGGACGGCCTCGCTCGTCCGGTCGATCAGGTTGAAGCGGTTCTGCACCGTTGAAACGGGGAATACCTTTTCGGCGGCCTCGATCTCCTCGACCGAGACCTCGCTTAGCCCGGCATGTCGAATGAGGCCGTCGTCGAGAAGGGACTTGATGGCGCCGAACTGCTCGTCGCGCGGCACTTTCGGATCGATGCGATGCAGCTGCCAGAGGCCGATCTGGCTCACGCCAAGAAATCTGAGACTCATGAGCGCCTGCTGCCGCAGGTATTCCGGCCGCCCGACCGGGTGCCACTGCTCGGGTCCGGTCCGCACCAATCCGGCCTTCGTGGCAACGACGATGTCGCCATAGGGGTGGAGCGCTTCGCGGATCAGGTGTTCGGAGACGTCCGGACCATACGAATCGGCCGTGTCGATGAAGTTGATCCCGAGCTCCGGCAGGCATCGTAGCGCGCGCAGGCATTCAGCACGGTCGGCAGGATCGCCCCAGATCCCTTTGCCCGTCAACCGCATGGCGCCAAAGCCCAGGCGGTTCACCGAGATATTACCGCCGATCCTGAACGTGCCGGCCTTTCCAGCGTCCAAATCCTTCATTTCCCATTCCTCCGCTATTTGTCGGATGCAATAGGCACCACCTCGGCCATCGCCCATTGCTCCCACGGCATCTTGCCGAAGTCTTCGGTTCGAGAATGCCCGAAGCGGATCAGCGATCGCCAGCCCCGTGATCGGACGCATCATGTCCCCCGAACGGTAGCAAACGACTTGAAGCGCGTCGGGCGCCTATTTTGCGCATCGAGTATGCGAATACGAACGGGCGTCGCACCGAACCTCGATCGTGGATGGCAGTTCACTAGGTGAGTTCGGCGAGGCGCAGCTTTTCACCCACCGTTTGCCAGGTCATCGGCGAACCACAGTCGCCCAAATCGGCCGCGATGAGATGCGTTTCCGAATACCCGGTCTTCGTTGTCGCTTCGCGCGTCCCAGGATCATCCAGGATAGACGACTTCATGGTCCGGCGTCAGGGTGCGCGCTTCGTCCGGAGTGATCCGCCCGGGTCGGACGTGTCGGAGCAAGCGCGGCCATCGTTGTAAAATTCGCGGAGACTTTATGGCCGACGATCCATACAAAATCCTAGGAGTCGCCAGCAACGCGACGGACAAGGAGATCCGCAGCGCGTTCCTGAAGCTGGCCAAGACGTCCCATCCGGATCTCCATCCCGGTGACGCCAAGGCGGAGGAGCGTTTCAAGGCGGCAAATGCCGCCAATGACCTCCTCACCGACCCCGAGCGTCGCGCGCGCTTCGATCGCGGGGAGATCGACGGGGCTGGACAAGAACGGCCACCGCAGGGACCGACGCAGCGGCAACGAACGTATCGCGACCACGCCGAAGGCCCCGCCGGCAGGCGCTACGGAGCGGGTTTTGGCGGTGGAGACGACGACCTGGGCGACATTCTGTCGGGCATGTTCGGCGCACGGGGTCGGCAGGAAGCCCCAAGAGGCGGCGCGGACCGCCGTTATTCCCTTTCGGTCCCGTTCCTGGATGCGGCGCGGGGGACGACGCAGCGCCTGGTTCTGCCCGAGGGCGGTAGCCTCGAAGTCAGGATCTCGCCGGGTTTAGAAAGCGGGCAGGTGCTGCGACTGCGTGGCAAGGGTGCCCCCGGTGATCCGCCCGGCAACGCCTTGATCGAAGTCGAAGTCGCAGAGCACCCGCTTTTCACGAGGGAGGGACGGGATATCCATTTGGCACTGCCGGTGACCGTTGCCGAGGCCGTGCTGGGTGGTCCCGTGTCGGTGCCCACGATCGCCGGTCCGGTCACCATGACGATTCCCGTCCACTCCGAGTCCGGAACCAAGCTCCGCCTGCGGGGCAAGGGGGTTCCCGCATCCGCGGGCCATCCGGCGGGGGATGCCTATGTGACGCTGAGGATCGTGCTCGGTCCCCCTGACGAGGGTTTGGCCGCGTTTCTCCGCGATCGGAAGGATCCGCCCGCCTGGGATCCGCGGAAGGGACTGGAGGAATCGATATGATCACCATCGACGCGCTGATCATCGAAGTTGCCGGGCTTGATCGCGCGGAGGTCGAACATTGGATCGACGAGAACTGGGTACAGCCGGACGGCAGCCGGGGCACCTGGCTCTTCCGTGAGATCGACGTGGCGCGGCTGCACCTCATACGCGAACTCCGACATGACCTCGGGCTGAAAGAGGATGTGCTACCGATCGTCCTGAGTCTCATCGACCAGCTCTACGGGGAGCGTCGCCGCCTTCGTCGCTTGCGGGACATCATCGACCGGCTCGCGCCCTTTGACATGCGGCTGACGCTGCTCGATGCCTTGTCGCTCCGGACGGAGCACGGGAATGGCGACGTCTGACGCATACATCTTTCTCAACGGGACCACCCTCCATAGCGGAACCGCTCCGACCTTGCACGAACGTCAGGTCGATTTGATCCGATGTTCCACCGCTTCATCGTTCCGACGACGCGTTTCCGCATACTCGGTATCCGGCATTCATTGAGGCGCTTGGCCCAAGGGGTCCGTATGCTGCGTTTCATGGACAAGCAATGGCAAATCTATCCAGCGTAAATCGATGATGTCGGCCGTCTCATAGCGCCAGTCGATCGATCCTCCTGAAGTAATTCGTCCGCAATGACCACGGCCCGGTGGACTCTGCGCCGCATTATCATCGATGGCGATGGAGCACGCGGCGATTTTCGCATTGACGGGCGAGTGCCCTGCTCTGACTTGGATGACACTTATGCAAATTGAAGTCGAAAAGGGCTCGTTCATCCGTGCGAGCAACGGACGATGAGTTCGCGCGACGCGGCAGTTGCGGATCCATCCGGCGAATTGGCCGCATCCACGGCGCCCGACGATGTGGCGAACAACAAGCTCGCCGCAGATTATCGGGATCGTTGGATGCGCGCCGAGGCCGATATGGCCAATGTCCGAACGCGAGCGCGACGTGACGTGGAGGACGCGCGTCTTTACGCCGTGCAGAAATTCGCGACGGACGTCGTAGATGGCGTCGAGAACCTGAGGCGTGGGTTGGACAGCCTTCCGCCTCAGGTGCCGGGGGAGCCACCGATCGTTGCCGACCTTCGGGACGGCTTCTCCGGGATCGAGCGAAATTTCCTGGCGCTGCTGAAGCGCAACGGCATCGAGCGGGAAGAGCCACTGGGCGTCCCCTTCGACGCGAACCGGCATCAGGCGGTGTCGGAACAGGAAAGTACCGCTGCTCCAACCGGCACCATCGTCCACGCGCTCTCCGCGGGATGGACGCTGAACGGGCGATTGCTGCGCCCCGCGATGGTGGTGGTCGCCAAGGCTCCGCTGCCGCCGAACGGCACGGCCGACGACGCGCGGTCGTAGGACAGCGCCGGCTGCCGTCCCGTCTGTTCAACATCCCGCCCACGGTTCGTCAATCGTCGAACCGACTTCTCCTTAGAGGCACATCCAAATGAGCAAAGTCATCGGCATCGACCTCGGGACGACAAATTCCTGCGTCGCCATCATGGAGGGGGGCAGCGTCAAGGTCATCGAGAACGGCGAGGGAACTCTCACCACGCCCAGCATGGTCGCGTTCGCGGACAATGGCGAGCGTTTGGTTGGGCAGGCGGCGAAGCGGCAGGGCATTACGAACCCGTCCAACACCCTCTATGCGATCAAGCGCCTGATCGGTCGCCGCTACGACGATCCTCTGGTGGAAAAGGACAAGGGGTTGGTCCCCTATGCCATCGTGAAGGGTGAGAACGGCGACGCCTGGGTCGACGTGCGTGGCAAGAAATACTCACCGAGCCAGATCAGCGCCTTCATCCTCGGCAAGATGAAGGAGACTGCGGAAGCCTATCTCGGCGAAAAGGTCACCGAGGCGGTGATTACCGTTCCGGCCTACTTCAACGATAGCCAGAGACAGGCCACCAAGGACGCCGGGCGCATCGCGGGCCTCGACGTGCTGCGCATGATCAATGAGCCGACGGCCGCAGCCCTTGCCTACGGTATGGACAAGAAGAACGCCGGCAAGATCGCCGTCTACGACCTGGGAGGTGGTACCTTCGACATCTCGGTGCTTGAGATCGGCGACGGCGTTTTCGAAGTGAAGTCGACCAACGGCGATACCTTCCTGGGAGGCGAGGACTTCGACGCCCGCGTGATCGATTACCTTGCCGATACGTTTAAGAAGACCCAGGGGATCGACGTCCGAAGCGACAAGCTGGCCCTGCAGCGCCTCAAGGAAGCAGCGGAGAAGGCCAAGATCGAATTGTCCTCGGCCCTCGAAACCGAAATCAACCTGCCCTTCATCACGGCGGACGCCGCCGGACCCAAACATTTGGTGATCAAGCTGACGCGGGCCAAGCTTGAAAGCCTGGTGGACGATCTCGTCAAGCGGACGATGGATCCTTGCAGCGCTGCGCTCAAGGACGCTGGCGTGACGGCGACCGACATCGTCGAGGTTATTCTCGTCGGCGGCATGACCCGCATGCCCATGGTGGTCGAAGCGGTCAAGACGTTCTTTGGCCGGGATCCGGCCCGGAACGTCAATCCCGACGAGGTCGTCGCGATCGGCGCGGCGATCCAGGGCGCCGTGCTGAAAGGTCACGTCAAGGATGTGCTGCTGCTCGACGTAACACCGCTGAGCCTCGGCATCGAGACGCTCGGCGGCGTGTTCACTCGCCTGATTGATCGCAATACGACGATTCCGACCAAGAAGAGCCAGGTCTTTTCGACGGCCGACGACAACCAGGGCGCCGTGACCATCAAGGTGTACCAGGGCGAGCGCGAGATGGCCGCCGACAACAAGGTGCTCGGCCAATTCGACCTGATGGGCATCCCGCCGGCACCGCGCGGCATGCCGCAGATCGAAGTCACCTTCGATATCGACGCGAACGGGATCGTCTCCGTGCAGGCCAAGGACAAGGCGAGCGGCAAGGAGCAGCAGATCCGGATCCAGGCTAATGGCGGGCTTTCGGATACCGACATCAAGAAGATGGTGCGGGAGGCAGAGACAAATGCCGTCGCGGACAAGCAGCGGCGTGCCTTCGTCGAAACCAAGAACCACGCAGAGGCCTCGGCTCATCAACTGGAGAGGACGCTGGCCGAGCATGGCGAGAAGATTGGTCCGGCTGAGCGAACCGAGGCGGAGGAGGCGATCGCGGAAGTGCATGCCGCTCTGGCGGGAACAAATGAGGCCACCCTGAAGCAGGCCGCCGAGCGCCTGACGCGAGCATCGTCAAAGGTTGCGGAAGCCGTTCAGGACGCCCAGCAGGCGGGGCGATCCTCGTCCGACCGAGCAGGATCCAGCAGACATGGCGCCAACCCGAGCGACAAGGTGGTCGACGCCGACTTCGAAGAGATCAGCGGCAGCAACAAGGCCGCGTAGCCTGGACCGGGGGAGAATGGCGAGACCATTGTTTCCCCAAAAGCATGGCGTGGCCTGAACTTATCATCACATACGCCTGAGCGGGGATACTGTCGGGAAGCTCGCTCAGGCCTTCGACCCCGATAGAAATAGGTCGGCGCGCTTCGCTCCTTTCGGTGATGCGGGCCCGCCTCCGGATGCATTGAGCCGCATGGCTCGGAAAACGCCAGGACGAACGACTTCCTGTTCAGCAACGAGGCTGTCACCTCAGGCGCTGGCCGACCCGTCCGCTCCCCGGCTCTAACGGTTGGAAACAAAATCATGCAGACAGCAGAGACCGCAGTCGAGGGTGGCTCGATGACGCCAAAGCTTCCGGATTTGTCGAAATTGGGCAGCAGAACGCTGGAGGCCCTCTGCCGGCATCCTGTCGCGCACAATTTGGAATGGGTCGACGTCGTCGCGCTGCTTTCAAGTTTAGGGACCGTCGAACAAAAATCGAACAACGAGACATCGATCAGGATCGGGACGGAACACCAACTGCTCCGGCGGCCTCATGGCAAAGACCTGACCCTCGACGAAGTCATGGTGCTGCGGCACTTCCTGAAGAGGGCCGGCCTGCCCATTGAGGTTCCCGTTGATCCGTCGACGACGAGCACGGACTTCCTCGTGACGATCGATCACCATGAGGCGAAGGTCTACCGCATGGATCTCCGTGCGGATGACCCCGCCAATCACGAGATCAAACCGTACGATCCCCATCACTTTCTGCATCATCTTTCGCACAAGGACCAGTCACCTGAGCGAGGCCAGCGGGCCGCGGAGGACCCGACCTTTTACGAGCGCATAGCGCAGGCGCTGGCGGCGGCTGTGCCGCATGGAAGGATCGTCCTCCTGGGCCATGGAAAGGGGCATAGCGACGCTGCGCACCACTTGATGGAGTGGCTTCGACTGCACCATCGCGAGACCTTTCAGCGCCTAGTTTGCGCGACTTCTGCCGACCTGTCGAGCCTCACGCCGCGCCAGCTTCTGGACCTCGGCCGTACGGCCCTGGCCACCTGAAACAATCCGCGAATGCTCAGTCGCGAGCCGGTCGGCGAAGTCGATCCAGGACGGTATCGACCGCTTGCAGGCTGCCGCTTCGCTCGATCCACGAAAGACCGATGATGGACTCGAACCAGAAAAGAAGAAGGCTGTTGAACATCGAGAGCCGGCTTGCCGAGATCGAAGGTCAGCTGAGGAATGCTCTCGAATCGCATCTGCACGAGGCACTCACTGCCGAGAGAAGCCGACTGGGAAATGAACGTGAGATTATTGAAGGAGCGCCAGACAGCGATCTCAGCGGTGTCCAAATCTGATTGCCGCTCTCCCTCCGTATAGGTCCGCGAAAGGTTAAGCCGCTCCACGCAGGAGAACGATTATGAATCAGGTCCATACGCCCGAGCACACCCTCGCGCTCCAAATCGGGGCGCTGCTTCACATCGGTGGAGCAGACACTCTTTTCCTTACGGAGTCCTCTATTGAGGATTACCTGCAGGCCTCTCCAGCTGGGGCAAAAACAGGGGCAAGAGTGCTTGAAGAGATAAAGCAAATGATCCCTTCCGCGGAAGGATCGAGTTCCTTGCACTTCGAGATTATCACTTTGTTGAACTCACGAATCGCCAGTCTTAATGGACAAGTCGAAGAGTGAGCCTCGTCGGGCCGCGTGAGCTCCATCTTGTCCGAGGACACCTCATGGTCCGGCTGACACCGATCCTGACAGAGGTCGGTTCCTGCGCGTACTGGGCCTGGCCTCATCGAGGTGCAGGGCCTTGAACCCGCAAGCTCGCGCATTTCCGCATAACCGGTTTTCGAACTCGCTGTGGGCGTCAGAACAGCAGGCGGGGTAGCCTTGTCGAAGATCGGATGCCGGCCCTGTCGACATCCCAGCGACGGCGTTAGCAACGCCACCTGTCCGACTTGGGCAGGCCACGAAGAGGAAACGAAACCATGAAATTCCGTCCGCTTCACGACCGCATTGTCGTGCGTCGCCTCGAAGGTGAGGAGAAGACCAAGGGTGGGATCATCATCCCAGACAACGCGAAGGAAAAGCCCCAGGAGGGCGAGGTGATGGCCGTGGGCCCAGGCGCCCGAAATGAGGCTGGAGCTCTCACGCCTCTCGATGTGCGCGCCGGCGACAAGGTTCTGTTCGGCAAGTGGTCCGGCACCGAAGTCAAGATCGACGGCGACGAACTGCTCATCATGAAGGAGAGCGACATCATGGGCATTGTCGCCTGATCGTTCGTTCCCGTGCACCATTCCCTTCAAATTTCGGTCCAGGAGACCTGAGTCATGTCAGCCAAGCAAGTCCGCTTTTCCGCCGATGCTCGAGATCGCATGCTGCGCGGCGTCGATATCCTGAATGACGCTGTGAAGGTGACGCTCGGGCCCAAGGGCCGCAACGTCATCATCGACAAGTCGTTCGGCGCTCCCCGCATCACCAAGGACGGTGTGACGGTGGCCAAGGAGATCGAACTCGAGGACAAATTCGAGAACATGGGTGCACAAATGGTGCGCGAGGTGGCCTCGAAGACCAACGACATCGCTGGCGACGGCACCACCACCGCGACGGTCCTCGCTCAGGCTATGATCAAGGAAGGCATCAAATACGTCGCCGCCGGCATGAACCCGATGGATCTCAAACGCGGCGTCGACATGGCCGTGACTGCGGCCCTCGAGGACATCAAGGCCCGTTCGAAGAAGATCGGATCATCGGATGAAGTGGCTCAAGTCGGTACCATCTCGGCCAACGGCGACAAGTCGATCGGTGAGATGATCGCCAAGGCTATGAAGGAGGTCGGCAACGAGGGGGTTATCACCGTCGAGGAAGCCAAGACCGCCGAGACCGAACTCGACGTCGTCGAGGGCATGCAGTTCGATCGTGGCTACCTCAGCCCTTACTTCATCACCAATGCCGAGAAAATGATCGCGGAACTCGAGGACCCCTACATTCTGATCCACGAGAAGAAGCTCTCGTCGCTCCAGGCCATGTTGCCGGTGCTCGAAGCCGTCGTGCAGTCCGGCAAGCCGCTGGTCATCATCGCCGAGGACATCGATGGTGAGGCGCTCGCGACGCTGGTCGTCAACAAGCTGCGTGGCGGCCTCAAGGTCGCGGCCGTCAAGGCGCCGGGGTTCGGTGACCGCCGCAAGGCCATGCTGGAGGACATCGCGATCCTGACGAAGGGCCAGATGATCTCCGAGGAACTCGGCATCAAGCTCGAATCCGTCACCCTGGAGATGCTCGGCCGCGCCAAGCGGGTTCGCATTGAGAAGGAGACAACGACGATCATCGACGGCGCCGGGTCAAAAGAGAACATCACCGGGCGCATCGCCCAGATCAAGGCGCAGATCGAGGAGACCACCTCGGACTATGACAAGGAAAAGCTGCAGGAGCGGTTGGCCAAACTCGCGGGCGGCGTCGCGGTGATCCGCGTCGGCGGCTCGACCGAGGTCGAGGTCAAAGAGAAGAAGGACCGCGTTGACGATGCACTCAACGCCACCCGCGCCGCGGTGGAAGAGGGTATCGTCCCGGGCGGGGGCACCGCTCTCCTCCGCGCGAAAGCGGCTGTCAACGCTCTCAAGAGCCCGGTGCCGGACGTACAGGCGGGCATTAACCTTGTGTCGAAAGCGCTGGAGGCACCCTTGCGCCAAATCGTCGAGAACGCCGGCTTGGAGGGCTCGATCGTCGTCGGAAAGATCGGCGAGAACAAATCCCCCACGTTCGGGTTCAACGCGCAGACCGAGATGTATGTCGACATGGTCGAAGCGGGAATCGTCGATCCGACCAAGGTCGTGCGCACGGCGCTGCAAAACGCGGCTTCGGTCGCAGGTCTGTTGATTATGACGGAAAGCATGATCGCGGATGCTCCAAAGGACAAGGGTGCGATGACCATGCCCGGCGGCGGCGGCGGCGGCGGTGGCATGGGCGGCATGGGTGGCGGTATGGATTTTTAGCGTCCCCGCCTCGAGAGGATCGCGCTTGGCGGCTTGGGATGATCCGCATCCCAAGCGCCGTTCCTCATCGACCTGATGCGGAGCCCAGCATGATCGAAAGGCGGAGCCCACGTCCTCGCAGCGTCGACTTTAGGCCGTTGTCCGCATCATGTAAGCCCCCGCGAGCTTCGGCGCAGACCTCCTCGACCGAAGCGTCGGCAGCGATCGAAACCCAATCCGCGGGCGTCACTGCCCTCTGGATCTGCGAGAGCAGCACGTCGCCGGTCGCGTCGGAGACGTCGCCGCGACGCTGGGTGACACGATGGAGGAGAACCTCGCGAGGAGCGGTCAGCCAAAGGCCCCGGAAAGCGACGCCCTCTCGGCCGGCGACGTCGGCGATCGCGAGACTCTCGTCCGGCCTGTCGAAGACGGCATCCACCACGACGCCGTGCCCGAGGCGCAGGACGCGCGCGGCTTCGGAGCGGAGCTTCTCGTAGACCTCGGCCGAGACAGCCGGCAGGTACGCCTCCGCCGGCA
The DNA here is from genome assembly GCF_026130545.1 of Lichenifustis flavocetrariae. Lineage (GTDB taxonomy): Bacteria > Pseudomonadota > Alphaproteobacteria > Rhizobiales > Beijerinckiaceae > Lichenihabitans > Lichenihabitans flavocetrariae. Next base: position 14,376 of record NZ_JAMOIM010000048.1, read on the forward strand.
GCCGCGTCCGAGCCGGCACGCCGAAAAGGCGCTTCCGCGTCCGGTCGCTGCCGATGACGCGGGCCCCCGGCGCCGGTCCGACCATGTCCGCGATCGACGCGGCCACCGTCGATTTGCCCGATCCCGAGAGGCCGCCGACCGCGACCAGCCGGGCGGGACGGGTTTCCAGCAAGGCGACCGCCAAGTCGAAGTAGGTCCTGGCTTCGCGCTCAAGACGGTCGACCCCGGCGGAAGCGCCCATCGCCTGCGTCGCGGTCACGTGCGCGCGGACGGCGGCCCGCACAGCCATGAAGAAGGGCAGCAGCGGCAGCCCGTCCGTTTCGTCGAGATCGTCCAGGTAGCGGTTGAGGGCGAGGTTGGCGTGCGCGTGCAAACCTCGGTCCCACAGGTCCATCAACAGGAACGCCAAGTCGTAGAGGATGTCCGTCGTCGCGAGGTCGTCGCTGAATTCCAGGCAGTCGAACAAGGTCGGCTCGCCTTCGACCAGACAGATGTTGCGTAGGTGGAGGTCCCCGTGTCCGTGGCGGATCTTCCCTGCGGCCCCTCGCGCATCCAGGAGCGGTGCGATGGCCGCCAACCGGGCGCGGAACTTCCCGGCGATCTGGGCTACCGCGTCCTTGCAAAAGACGGTCGTGCCCGCGAAGGCCTTCTCGTTGATGTCCAACACCGCCTCCATCACCCCGGAGCCGGACCGATGCCGATCGGGAGCGAGGGTGCCGTGGAAGACGGCCACCTGCCGCGCGAGTGCCTCGACCTGGGCAAGGGTCAGGTTGCCGGTGATCGCGATGTTGTCCAGGAGGCGGTCCTCGTCGAAGCGGACCATCTCGACGACGGCATCGACCAACGGACCGTCCCCATCCATGGCAAGGCCTCCGGCCGCCCCTCGCGTGACGCGCCGGACGCCACGATACAGGAGCGGCGCCGTCCGCTTGTTCAGCGTGAGTTCCCGTTCGCAAGCAACCAGGCGATGGGCAGGCGTCGAGAAGTCGACATAGGGCAGCCGCACGGCCCTCTTGAGCTTCAATGCCCGATGCCCTGCGAGGAGGATGACCGAGAGGTGGGTCTGCATCACCTTGATCGAGGCGGGGTCGTGACCCTCGGCGACGAGCGCATTGAGGAACGAGATCGTTTCCACCTGGGTGTCTACGGGCATCGGACGACCTCTCGAACGCCGGCCAGAGGTCAGTAAGATCGATCGAGCGGAGGCTTCATCCCGATCGGGAGCGGACGAGACGCACGCTTCCCGTCGTAGGGACGACAGGCGAGCGAACCCGGTCGGTCGAATGCCCCCCGCTCCGATGAATCGAGGGCCATCACCCGAAAGGTGATCCTCTTGAAGAGAGACAACATGTGCGACCGGCCTTTCGGTTCGTCAGATCGACGGGTCGACCTTGCCGATCATCCGGCCTGCTTGATTTCCTGCGCCCATTCATGATCGCTCGCGGGCACCGGCTTGGAATTACGGAGCGTGCCGTTCAACTCGATGTGCAGCTCGACGAAGTCGCCGCCCTTGCCTCGGCCGAGGATCTCGAAGTGCTTCGGCTTTCGGCGCGGGACGCCGACCACTGCAAAGCCGTGGGCTGCCACCGTGCCGAGGGCCGCCGCCGCGTAGAGGTCTTCGCGATCGTCGGTCGGCTTGCCGTGTCCGATCGAGATGGCCACCCCTCCCGACTGGGCGATGCGGCTGACCTTCAGTTCCGATGGCTTCATCTCGCCCCAGAGGTCGACGTGGTCTCCCACCAAAAGCTTGACCTTCTCCGCGCCGCGCGTTCCGAGGTCGGCGAGCACCCGCCCGGTCGCGGTCGCCACCACGAATCGGTGTGCGAAGACGTCGGTCACGTTGCCGGAAACGTTCGTGTGATCGTCGTGTGTCATGGTTTCATCCTTGGTTTGACGGACCCCCGATCGGGTTCCCGTCCTCTCGGGCTCAGGCCCGCCTTGGTGGAATCGCCCGGACCCGCCCGCGATGACGGACCGGACGGGCGCGGTGTTTTCAGCTGCGAATCTTCGGGCGCTGCCTAGGGAAGCGACGCGGACCGGCGGCGCGAGGTCGTCGATCGAGGTCCTTCAGGACGGCAAGTCTGTTTCCAGGACCTCGATACGATCGGCGTGCAACGACCAGTCGCTCAGATGTCCGGCGTCGCAGAATTCGTGTTTCGCGGAAGCGGTGGCCTCCGCCTCGTTGGCCGCGTTGGTTTCGACGGTTCCCTGGCCCGCCTCGAATTCGTGGCCGGTGTCGTTCATGACCGTCTTGAAGAACTTCACGATGTAGTAGCTCAATCGGATCCCTCGCTATGCTGTCGATGCCTTTGCGGGCGTGTCGGCCGGTGCCCAAGGCCCGAACCGTTCATCCTTGGGTCGGCGGGACTGACGCATCCTCGACGCACCTCATCGCTTCATCTCGAACAGGAGGCCGAGCAGGCGCAACGCGGTGGGCTGTCCTCCGGCGACAGGTTGGCCTTCTCCACCAGAAGCGACGCACACGAACGCTTGTAGGCGCAGTCCCTGGTCGTGAAGACGTCTTCGCAAGGCGCCCGCGTTCCCGCCACGGATGGCGACCCGAGCAAGACATCGACCGACCCACTCGAAGGCTCGGAAGTGTCGAGCTTGGTCAGGCAGCGCTCCGCCGGCTTCATTTTGGCCGGTTCGTGCACGATCGAGTCGTCACGCGCCGGGACGCCGCCCGCATCGGTTTCTCGGGCCATGGCCGTCGACGCCAATAGCAGAAGGCCCGTCAGGGCTGACACGAACGTCGTCATCCCGCGCTCATGAATTCGACACTCCCCCATTGGTATCGTCCGAGGCGCCGCTCGCGGAATGCAAGCCGTTGCGATCGGGCGGAATGACTGGACCGAGTGAACCGTTCACCGGCAAGTGGAACGTAGCGTGGAAAAGGGCTTCACTCGCCAGCGCTGTCCTTCTTCCATTCCGCGTAGGTCAAACGTGGGAAGGCCAGGAAGGCGCCCTCGGTCTTCACGTACGCACCCAACCCGTTCATACGCCAGATCGAATGCAACTCGGTGGCGAGCACGTACGGCCCACTCGCGTCAAGGGACCGATCCTCCCCGAAGATCGAAACGACCTGTCCAAGCATGATGTCGCCACTCCCGATGCCGAGTACGGTGTGGACCGTGCACTCAAGCGCCGCATGCGCCTGCCGAATCCTTGGAACCTTGACCACCGCGGACGGCAAAATGTCCAATCTCGCCATCTCAAGCTTGTTCGATCCTTTCGGAACATCCATCGCGCAAATTTTTATCTGTCGTGCCAGATCCTCCGTCACGACGTTGACGACGAACTCTGCAGTGTTCCTGATATTGAGCGCCGTCTCCTTGAGAGCGTAAACAGGCCCGCTTTGGTGCATGATCCCGAGACCCAAGATCGGAGGATCGGAGCACAAATAGTTGTAGGCGCCGTAAGGGGCCGCATCCACCATCCCGCTCTGGTCCATGCTCGTCACAAAAGCAATCGGCCGTGGCGCCACCAAGCCAGTCAGCAAGTCGTAAATCTTCCTTGGAGCTGCCTTCTCTACGTTGAACTGCATCCCGACCGCCCCCCGGAACCGATTTGAAGAACCTAGCCGTATGTCGCGCACCACGGTGAAGCGCTGATGCACTGCTTTGCCAACAGGCGGCGCACCTATGCGAAGCGGATGTCCTCGCCGGATTCGAAGGGGCTCTGGTTGTCCCATGCCATCGCCATCGCCGACATCCCGGCCTCGCTCATGAGATCGGCACTGGGCAGCCTCGACCTCACGATCCGCCAAGCCTGCTCGTTGTCCGAACGGTTCACGTAGGCCGTGTAGGTCTGCCCGCTCATGGCGTTCCTGGCGACGTCGAACCTCCAGGCGATGATGTCTTCCCGTGCTTCCGTTATGCCGTGATCCTCGCCGTGCATCCCTTGCTTCTCGACCGGGTCATTCGTTGACCGGATCGACCGTGCCCCGGATTCGGGACGTACCCGGGCTCGGCTTGGTGAATTCGACGCCACCGGGGCGTCGATCCTTGGACGCCGAAATCATGGACGTGGAAATCGGGACGTCGGGCCCGCAGGCGTCATCCACCGACAGGCAAACGGCCAGGCAGTTCGCGACCCATTTCCCGTCCGTCATTCGTCGGTCGAGAAAAGCGTGGCGACATATCCCGTCGCATTCGTTGTCCCTGTTCCCGCATATCGTGGCGTGCGGTGCGAGGGACGTAGGTTGCCTCTCGGCGGCAGAGGTCGGGAGTACGATAACCGCGACGCCAAGCGTCACGGTCGCCACCACCGTCCACAATCCCATCTTGTCCGCCTCCGCGAGTTCGACCGAAGGTCGCGTGACCGACTTCGGTCACGCGACCTTCGGACCCGAGTAGGGTCAGCCGCCGACCTTCCTGACGATGTGGACCTTCCAGTAGTCGTCCACCTTCTTGCTGGTCTCGGCGTATTGTTCCGGCGTGAAGAACTGGTTCTTCCGGACGTCGGGGGCATCGTCCATGGCGACCTCCGTGCTGTCGAGGACGAGCATGTTCATGTTCGGTGTCGCTTGGATGTAGCCCCACGGCACCGGCACGTAGTCCTTGTCCAGGCCGAAGATGCCCCCGCGACCGATGACGAGGTAAGCGATCTTGCCCGTCGTCGGGCTGAGGACGATGTCGTCCACGCTGCCGAGCGCCTGGTCGCTCTGGTTGCGAAGCTCGGTGCCGATCAGTTGGTCCGAACGGACCGACATCGTCATGCCCGCGATCGGCAAGGCGGCGGCGATCTGCTGCTGGCGCCAGGCGGGACCGTTCACGATCTTGGCGCTGTCCTCGTGCATCTCGGCCACGTAGCGCTTGTAGATTGCGTCGGTGGTCGCAAGGACGTTCTCGCAGGATTGCTGTTGCCCCTGACGGGCGAGGATGTTCGCGGACGAGAGGAGAGTTCGGATTTCGTAGCCGGGCCGCGCGTTCTGGTACCCGAGCCCGATCGGCGGCACATAAGCGCCCATGGTGTAGCCGTACCCGAAGCCCCAGCCCCCGGTGGGATATCCGTATCCATCGCCACCCCCAAGCCAGTAGCCATCCTTGTCGATCTTCGCGTTGAACGCGCGGAGGTCATTGAGGCAGGAGGCGGAGGGCTGGATCGTCGAGGCATCCTGCGCGCTCGAAGCGACGGGAGCCGCGACGCTTGGCGTCTGAGCCACGGCGATCGAAGTGGTCAGCATCATGCCCGCCAATGCGGCCGCCGATGTCGTCTCGCGATGTCTCAATTGCTACTCCCATTGTGGTTACCGCCGGAAGGGTCTCCTCCGGCGGTCTGTCGATCAGACGACGGCGATGTCGTTCTCGACGTTGGTCACGCCGGGTGCGCGCCAGGCAGTATTGGCCGCGACCCACCTGTCGTCGAAGGTCGGAACCGTGCCCGTGAGCTTGACCGCGCCGCCCGAGGCGCTGACCGAAACGTTGTCCTGATAGAAGGACCACGACCGGTGCAGGGCCCGCTTAATGTCGGCCGAGATGTCGGTCGCGCTGGGCCGGGGCTTCAGGGTGATCTGGTCGGATACCCCGATCACGCCGGAGAGTGGACGGAGATCATCGTGGGCCGCGTCCTTCTGGTACTTCCAGTCGACCTGGCCGGTCATGGTGAGCCAGCCCTTCTCGACCCGAACCTTGACGGAATCGGTTGGGACGGAGGTATCCCAGGCTAGGCGCTCGATCGCGGCGGCCGCGATCTCGTCGTCGGTCCGCTTCGTCTCGAAGGGAAGCCGGACTTCGAGTTCCTCGGCGACGGCCTTGACGCCCTTGATGCGGCCGGCGGCCTTCTCGGCGGCATACTTCTCGGAATAAGTGCTGACGTGGCCGCTCAGGGTTATGACTCCCCCCTTGGCGGCAACGCCGATATGGGCGGCGGTGACGCTCGGCTCCCAGGCCAATTCGTCCTGCACGGACTTCTGAAGCTGACTGTCGTTGTTCATGGGTTTCCTCGTTTCGGTGGAAGGCTTGGAGCGGCCGGTTCGATCGGAACGCGGCAACTTTCCCCCCACGACGCATCGGCGTGCGGGGCTCATCAGGTTCGATTTCGTCGATGCACCGGCGCCGTGCGGCTCGTCTGGGTCGAAGATGCCGATGCCGGGATCCGAGCGTCGCGGCGATCTCGTTCGAAGCGGCCACCGTCACGACGATCATGTAATCGGTCGGTTGGATGACCGTGTGAACCATGTTCGCGGAGTCGCTATGCGATTACGCACGGAGCGTTACTGACGCCTCGAACGTACAAACCTCAGTGGGTACCCGCTTAACGAGTCCAGGTCTTTCGTGGGCCGGTCCAACCCGGTCCAGGACCGAGGAGTGAACATGGCGAAATTGACAATTACCGCAATCGTGCTGCTGATTGCGTTCGCTCCGGCTTGCGCGCAAGCGCAGAGCATCGGCGGGCTGGTGGGGGACGTCGTTGGAGGGGCCGTCGGTACGGCTGACACCGCTGTCCGTGACGTCGAGGGCGCACCACGGCGCGGGTACTACCGTCACGGATACCGCCATCGTTGCATCCAGAGACGCGGGCATCGATACTGCCGATGACCGGGCACGCTTCGAATCACGAAGCCGTGACGGTCAAGGATCCGGTTTGCGGGACGTCGGTCGACCCGCCGAAGACGTGCAACGTGGCCGGACCGGACAAGCACCTCACGCCCGGGAATGCCCCCTCGGCCGTACCCGCCGGCATGATCTACACCTGCCCGATGCACCCACAGATCCGGCGGCCCGGTCCGGGAAACTGCCCCATCTGCGGCATGACCCTCGAACCCCTGACGGTCACGGCCGAGGCACCGCCCGACCATGAGCTGGCGGACATGACCCGCCGCTTCTGGATTGGGCTCGTCCTGACGCTGCCGATCTTCATCCTGGAGATGGGCAGCCACGTTGCGGCCCTGGGCCTCGACAAGCTCGTCCCACCCCACGTCTCGACATGGATCCAGTTCGCCCTGTCGACGCCAGTCGTGCTGTGGGCAGGCTGGCCGTTCTTCGAGCGCGGCTGGGCCTCGGTGGTCAACCGCAGCCTGAACATGTTCAGCCTGATCTCGCTCGGGACCGGCGCCGCCTACCTCTACAGCCTCGTCGCGACTTTCGTGCCGGGCCTCTTCCCGGCCGGCTTCCATGAGATGGGCGGCATGGTCGCCGTCTACTTCGAGCCGGCGGCCGTCATCGTCGTTCTGGTGCTGCTGGGCCAAGTGCTGGAACTGCGCGCCCGCGACCAGACGGGTGGGGCGATTCGCGCCTTGCTCAACCTCGCGCCCAAGACCGCTTGGCGCGCGGGAAAGGGCGGCGCCGATGAGGAGGTGCCCCTGGTGGAAGTGCAGGTCGGCGACCGATTGCGCGTGCGGCCCGGCAGCTGCGTGCCTGTGGACGGTGTCGTGATCGACGGCAGGAGCGCCGTCGACGAATCCATGGTCACGGGCGAGTCCATGCCGGCCGCAAAGAGGGCTGGCGACAAGCTGATCGGCGGCACCGTGAACGGCACCGGCTCGATCGTCATGCGGGCCGACAAGGTCGGGGCCGACACGATGTTGGCGCGCATCGTCCAGATGGTGTCCGGGGCGCAGCGCAGCCGGGCCCCGATCCAGGGCGTGGCCGACACCGTCGCCGGCACCTTCGTGCCGGCCGTGCTTGTCATCGCCGTCCTGGCATTTGTGGCATGGGCCGCCTGGGGCCCCGCGCCGTCGCTTTCCTACGGACTAATCACGGCCGTGTCCGTCCTGATCATCGCGTGCCCCTGCGCACTCGGGCTGGCCACGCCGATGAGCATTGGGGTCGGGGTCGGCAAGGGAGCGAGCGCGGGGATCCTGATCAAGTCCGCGGAAGCGCTGGAGCGCATGGAGAAGGTGGACACGCTTGTCGTTGACAAGACCGGCACGCTGACGGAGGGCAAGCCCAAGGTCACCGCGATCATGCCCGCCGAAGGCCTGTCGGAGACCGACGTGCTCGCCCTGGCTGCGGCCTTGGAACGGTCGAGTGAGCATCCGCTCGCCGCCGCCATCGTCGCGGCGGCTCGCGACAAGGGCATCGCGGTCCAGGACCCAACCGACTTCGCTTCCGTAACGGGCAAAGGCGTCACAGGAAAGGTCGGCCTGCGCTTGGTGGCGCTGGGCAACGAGGCCATGATGCAGCAATCCAGCGTCGACCTCGGCCCCTTGGCCGCACGGGCGGGGGAACTGCGTAGGGACGGAGCGACCGCCATTTTCGTGGCCGTGGACGGCAAGGCGGGCGCGGTGATCGCCATCGCCGATCCGGTAAAGGCGAGCACCGCCGCGGCGCTCGACGCCTTGCGCACGGACGGCATCCGGATCGTCATGCTGACGGGCGACAACGTCGCAACGGCTGAGGCGATCGGACGGAAGCTCGGCATCAAGGAGGTCCAGGGCGACGTCCTGCCCGAGGGCAAGCACGACGCCGTCCGCAAGCTCAAGGCAGAGGGCAGGGTCGTCGCGATGGCCGGCGACGGGGTTAACGACGCCCCGGCCCTCGTCGAGGCCGACGTGGGTATCGCAATGGGCACCGGAACCGAGGTCGCGATCCAGAGCGCCGGGATCACGCTGGTCAAGGGCGACCTCGCCGGCATCGCGCGAGCGGTCGCTCTCAGCCGCATGACCATGCGCAACATCAGGCAGAACCTGGTCTTCGCCTTCGCCTACAACGCGATCGGCATCCCGGTGGCGGCCGGTGTCCTCTATCCCACGTTCGGCATCCTGCTCAGTCCCATCATCGCCGCCCTCGCAATGTCGCTCAGTTCGTTGTCGGTCATCGGGAACGCGTTGCGCCTGAGATCCGCACGCCTTCCTTGAGTAGGCTGACCCTGGCTTCACCCTCCAACTTGGAAAGACTTGGATGTCCGACTACGATCTTTACTATTGGCCCGTGCCGTTCCGGGGTCAGTTCGTGCGCGCCGTCCTTGCATACGCGGGAAAGACCTGGACCGAAGCCGACGCCGCCTCGATCACGAAGATGCTGAACGGAGCCGCGCAGGACATGCCGGTCCCGTTCATGGGCCCACCGATGCTGATCGACAGGAAGGCGGACTTCGCCATCGCCGAGATGCCAGCCATCGTGCTTTACCTGGGCGAGACTCTAGACCTCATGCCAGCCAGCCCGGCCCTGCGTGCCCTGACCATGAAGACGGTCAACGACGCCAACGACGTGATCGACCAGATCACCCTGGACGGAGGCCGCGAGATGTGGACCGAACGGCGATGGCAGGACTTCGTGCCCCGCCTGCGGAAATGGATGTCGATCTGGGAGGAGACCGGCAGCCGCCACGGCCTGAAGGCGGACAGCGGGTTCCTCCTGGGCGGCGAGGCCCCGGGTATCGCTGACGTGGTGACGGCAACCTTGTGGGCGACCATGTCCGACCGATTCTCGAAGGTCAAGACGATCCTGGAGGAAACCGCGCCGAAGACTGCCGCCCTTTCTCGACGGGTCTCCGGTCTTCCCTTGCTGGCCAGGCTGGCCGCCAAGGCACACCGGGATTACGGCGATGCTTATTGCGGCGGACAGATCGGGGCATCGATGCAGAAGGTTCTGAATCCTTAGCCTTTGCTCGAAGGTCGTCCGGAAATGAAGATCGCCCGGTCGTCGCGGCAGGGTTGCAGAGGGGAACGGGGCCATGGCCAACCAGGTAAGCGACGCGCTGCTGCGGCAAACGGCAATGCCGCGGTGGGACGACGAGGGAGGGGCGGGACCCGAGGGCCCGCAGTCGGAGCCGAACCCGCATGCTGAACCCTCGTTCCCGAAGATGGATGACGCGGACATTTAGGCACTGCATGTCCGCGTCATCGCGCTCGAAAGCCTCGTCGTTGCCCTGCTGTCCTCGGCATCGGGACAGGCACGGGAGGCCGCGCGCGAGATGGCGTCGCTCATCTCCCCGCGACCCGGCTCCAGCCGGCATCCGCTCACCACCCACGCCGCGACGCACGTGGTCGAACTCGTCGGACGTGCCGAGCGCTTTCACGATCGTAAGCGCAGCGTCTGACCGGCTTCAAAGGGCCCGGCCAGCGAAGGGTCCTCGCCGCGTGCACACTCATCCTCAATCCACCCAGCGGATCTCCGGCGACTTGCGCGGTACCGGGGCCGCCGCGGCTCTCGGGTGTCCCAGGATGATCGGTGCGACCGGGGCCCAATGATCCGGTAGACCGAGCGCCGCCTTGCCGGCCGTCGTCTGGAGATAGCCCTGCGCGAGGCCGATCCAGCAGGATCCTAGACCTACGGCATAAGCAGCCAGCATGAAGTTCTGGGCGGCGAGCGCACAGTCCTCGACGTTCCAAGCACCCTCGGTGGCCGCTGAGATCAGGACGAGCGCCGGCGCGTGGTGGAAGACCTGGCAATCCGGATCGTCAAGCATCGACTTGAAGTGGGCGGGCAGAGCGTCGATCGGCGTCGTCGCCAGCACGTAAGCCTTCGCGTCCCGCGACACGCGATCAAGCACGGACCCGTTTCGCACGACCGTGAAGGTCCAGGGCTGTTCGTTGACGGCGCTCGGCGCCTTCATCGCGTCGTCGATCAGGAGCCGGATCGTTTGTTCGTCGACGGCTTCGGCCGTGTATTCGCGCACGGCCCGGCGGCCGGCCATCGCTTCGTCGAGATCCATTTGGCGGTGTCCTTGTTTCCGACGCGGGCCGCGCCTTTATTTTTTGGGGGCCGGGTGCAGGCGGCCTGATGAAGTGAGGACTCAAGTTGCCGGGAAGTGCTGCTGGACTCAGGACCGCACCCGCGCCATGTTCCGTTCCGCCGTGGCCCCCGGGAGGTCGGGCTCCACCTCGTCGAAGTGCAGGTGCTCCAGCAGGTCGAAGCCCGAGGACCGGAAAACGTGGGTGTCTTGCAGGACCTGCACGGCGTTCCAGTTGCCGCTCGCGACCAGCAGCGGCAGGGGCGCCCCCGAAAGGGTGATCAGGACGGCCTTCTTGCCGGACAGGAGCCCGTGCACGACGCCCTTCTTCGATCCGTAGGCGAAGCCGCGTGCCAGGACGCGGTCGACGTAGCCCTTCATCATGGCCGGCATCGACAGCCACCAGAGCGGGTAAATGACGGTGAGCACATCGGCCGCACGGATGTCGTCCTGCGCCTGCGCCGCGTCGCCGCTCGCGCCCGAAACAAGCTCCTGGCCTCCCAGGACGGGATCGAACCCCATGCGATAGAGGTCGCGGGTCTGCCGGACATGCCCGAGCTTCTCCAGCTCGTCGGCGAAGGCGTCCGCTAACCCCATCGTGAAACTGCGCTCGACGGGATGGGCGACCACGATGAGGTGGTTCATGCGATGTTCCTTCGGACAGTGGCCCCATGTATTCGTAGAAGCCGGAAGGGCGGGTGTCTGCATTTTGCTCACTGCAAGCGTGACGGCGATGTGCACCGGCCGGCTGTCGAGCAGGGGTCGGAACCCGAGCCTGTTTCTTCCGTCACGCCACTACGGCCAGCTCCTCGCCGAGCGTCGGATAGTCGGTGTAACCGTGCGCGCCGCCACCGTAGAACAACGCCTCGCCCATCGATTCATGGAGCGGGGCGTTCGCGCTCAGGCGCGCGACCAGATCCGGGTTGGTTATGAAGGGGCGACCGAATGACACCAAGTCGGCGCGGCCGCTCGACACGGCGTCGATCGCCATTTGCCGGTCATAACCGTTGTTCACCATCCAGACTCCATCGAAGCGGTCCCGAAGCGCGGAATAGTCGAATGCGATGCTGTCTCTGGCGCCTTCCGTCTCTCCCTCCACCACGTGCACGTAGGCCAGGCGGAGACGGCTGAGCCCCTCCACGACATGGTCGAAGAGAGGCTGGGGGTCGCTGTCGTGCGAGTCCCCGGCGGTGGAGACTGGGGAAATCCGAACTCCCAAGCGATCGGCGCCGATCGCCGCGGCGCAGTCCGCCGCGACCAGAAAGAGGAGCCGAGCCCGGTTCTCGATGGACCCGCCATAGGCATCGGTCCGATGGTTGGTGCCGTCGCGCAGGAAGGCGTCGAGGAGGTAGCCGTGGGCGCCATGCAGCTCGACGCCGTCGAACCCGGCCTTCATGGCGCACGCGGCGGCATGACGGAAGTCGCCGACGATCCCGGGGATTTCTCGCACGTCCAGGGCACGGGGCATCGAGACGTCGACGAAGCCCTGGCCCGCCAGGAACGTCTTCGCCTTCGCCCGGATGGCGGAGGGAGCGACCGGCGCTTGGCCTCCCGGCTGGAAGCTGGTGTGGGACATCCGCCCCGTGTGCCAGAGCTGAACCACGATGGTCCCGCCCTTGGCGTGGATGGCGTCGGTGACCTTCCGCCACCCCGCGACCTGTTCGTCCGTGTAGCAACCCGGCGTGTTGGCGTAACCCTGCGCCTGCGCCGAAACCTGCGTGGCCTCGGCGACGATCAACCCGGCGGAGGCGCGCTGGGCGTAATATTCGACCGTAAGCGGTCCGGGAACCAGTCCTGGACCGGCCCGATCACGGGTGAGCGGCGCCATCACGATGCGGTTGGCGAGCCTCATGGCGCCCGCTTGGGCGGGTTCGAACAGCGCGCGGGCGGGCCGGGCCAGATGCGGTCGGATCATGATGGTGTTCCTGGAGTGGCGGTGTATGCCGCGTTCGCCGTGAACGTCGGCCATGCGGGTCGAAGCGAGCTTTCGAGCGGGAGACGGATCGCGGATCCTGCCCCGTGGTCGCCTCGCGGTCTTCGCGACGGGCGGTCCCAGGCCAAGCCAGGACCGGAGGCACTCTCGATGCGCCAGGAGCATTTTCGCATAGCGGGTATCGAATACTCGCTTTCGGCGGATCCAGTCGCCGATACGTTGACGCAATAGAAAAACCGGACTTCACGCGAGGAGAAGCTTCGTCCTGATCCAGGATCTATCCTGTGATCAACCCTGATCTATCCTCAATAACTACCTCCGACCTCGAAGGCACCGAGCGATCCCGGGTAGCGACTATGCGGAAACGGAAAGCGTCTGACTCGGGCGTCCGTCGCACATTTAGGAAATGCTATGCTGGATTGGGACGACTTGAGGTTCTTTCTCGCGGTCGCACGCCTGGGTAGCCTTTCGGGTGCCGCCAAGCAGTTGCACGTGGCCCAGTCGACCGTGGGGCGCCGCCTGGGTTCCCTGGAAGAAAGCCTCGGCGTACGCCTCCTGAACCGAACGCCGGACGGCTACTTGCCGACCATGGCGGGCGACCAGGTCCGCTAGCAGGCGGAGTTGGTCGAGATCGAGGCGCTCGGGCTGGAGCGTAACGTCGCCGGACGCGACCAGCGCTTGGCTGGTCAGGTCCGCGTCACCTGCGCCGAGACGATCGCCAGCAACCTCGTCGCGCCCTGCCTGGCGACGTTGCCCGACGTGCATCCCGACATCATGGTCGAGTTGATCCCCAATCCCAAGGAACTCAGCCTTTCGATGCGGGAGGCGGACATCTCGATCCGGCTCCGGCAGGCCCATCAGCACGACCTCGTCGTACGCCGCATCGGCACGCTTGCGTTCGGGCTCTACGCCAGCCCCGGCTACCTCGAACGACACGGCGAATGCGACTACGACGCGGGCTGCGCCGGGCACCGTATGATCACCCAGATGGAGGGAATCCAGGACGCGACGCAGACGGACTGGCTCGCCGAGCTTGCGCCTCGAGCCCACATCGCCATGCAGACCAGCAGCCACGCCGCCGCGCTCGCGGCCGCCAAGCAGGGCGGCGGCCTGGCCAGCCTCGTCCGCTTATGCGCGGATGACGATCCCGGGCTCGTGAGACTGAAGACGCCGCCGCTCCCGTCGTCGATACCGAGCACGGGAATATGGCAGGTCGTGCACAAGGACAATCGCGACACCCCGCGCATCCGGGTCGCGCTCGATCATATCACCAAATGGGTAAGGCAGCGCGGCGACAAACTCGATCCCGTACAGGACGAATCCGAAGCGGCGCTGGCGCCTTGACGACACGTTGCCGTCAGCGGCGCAGAAACCCACGCAGTTTTTACCGCGCCGCTCATGGCGCCCCAAGGTCCACGAGGTCGATCCGATGAATCAGCACAATCACGCCGTCGTGTGGATCGACCACCACGAAGCCAAGGTCTTCCACTTCGATGCCAACGCGATGGACAAGGTGGTCGTGCATCCCGAGAACCCAAATATCCACATCCATCACAAGGCAAATTCCATCGGCAGCGGTCACGCGGCCGAGGACCAGCACTACCTGCACGCCGTGGTCGACGCGATCGGAACGTCCCTGTTCGTCCTGCTGACCGGGCCCGGCTTGGCCAAGACGGCGCTCTTCAAACACATCGCGGCGCATGATCCGAGCGTGATGAACAAGATCGTCGGTATCGAGACGGTCGACCACCCGACAGATGGCGCCTTGCTGAAGCACGCCCGTGCTTATTTCCATGCCGAGGACCTGATGACGCCGCAGAAGTAGCCGGCGACGCGCCGAGGCGTCCCGGCCCCGGCGGCTCTCAAGCCGTGATGCGGCCGTCGACGACGTCCACGATGCGATCACAGCGCTTGGCGAGCTCCAGGTTGTGCGTGACCATCAGGATGGTGGTCCCGCTCTCGCGGTTCACCTCGCGCATGAGGTCGAAGACGCTGTTGGCGGATTGCGTGTTGAGATTGCCGGTGGGCTCCTCCGCGAGCACGAGGTCGGGGCTCATCGCGAGCGCGCGGGCGATGGCGACCCGCTGCTGCTGTCCCCCGAACATGTTCATCGCTCGGTTGTCGGCGACCTTCGCCAGACCTACCCGCGCCATGAGGGCATTAGCTTTCTTGACGATGTCCGGACCGGCGAATTCGCGGTCGACCAGAAGGGGCATCAGGACGTTCTCGACCGCCGTGAACGCCGAGATGAAGTGATGGTCCTGGAACACGAAGCCGATCGTGTGTCCCCGTAGCCGTGTCAACGCGGCGTCGTTCAGGAGTGCGGTGTCCTGGCCCTTGATGAACAGGTGGCCGGAGGTCGGCCGGTCCAGGAGCCCGATGATGTTGAGAAGCGTGCTCTTCCCCGACCCGGACGGCCCCATCAGCGCCAGGAACTCGCCGCGCTTCAGCGTCAGATCGATGTCGTGCAGCACCTTCGTTTCCGACGACAGGCCGACGTTGTAGGCCTTGCAGATCTTGTCGAGACGCAGGACCGGATCATCCACGGATCGCCACCACCGAATCGAGCTTGGCCGCGCGGATCGCCGGCACCATCGCGGCCACGAGCCCCGTCGCCGTCGCCGTCGCGAGAAGCGCGGTCGCGACGAAGAGGTTTCGCTCCAGCATCATGGGGAACAGGTCAGACCCATCGGCCTGCCGCATGGCGGAATGCCAGTAGATCAACCCCCCGGCACCCAGGACGGACCCGACGATCGCGCCCATGAAGTCCTCCCCATCGGGTCTCGTTGACTGGCTGACCTGCGGCAGAGCGGCGGCCATCTGAACGAACGTGGTTCCCTGGGCACGGGCACCCGAAGCTTTCGAAGGCCGGTAACGAGGCACGGCAGCGTGGCCGCAGCGGTGTAGAGAGGCTTCGAAAGTCTCCAAGGCGAAAGGTGCGTCGGCTATTTGACGCGCCGTCCGGCGAAATATCCCTTGTTCGTGGTGTTCTGCCTGACGTTGGCCGTCTCGCCCTGCTCGGCGGTGTTGTCGGCCTTAGGGTGGTGGATTGAGGTGTCCTGATTCGCCTTCGGATCGGAACCTGTTCCCTTCGGGCTGCGATTGGCCGGGGGGACGGGCGGCATGTGACTGGTCATTACTTTTCCTCATGTGACGGGCGGAGGCCCGTCGCTTAACCGTCTTCCGGTGGCCTTGCTGCCTGCATTCGTACCGATGGGCACCCTTCAGCCTGCGCCAGGATTGGGGCGCTCCAAGCCGGAGCGCGCCTATCCATCCAGCATGCTGTCGTCGACGTCGCCGAATGCGGCGATGAGTTCCCCCTCCTGGTCGGCACCCGTATCGTTGTTGGTCTTCTGGCTAAGGAAGCGTCGATAAATTTCTGAATCGCGACGAGGATTTTTGAGGGATTCCCTGCTGCGTCTTTACTTTGTAGATGG
>NZ_JAMOIM010000049.1 GCF_026130545.1 Lichenifustis flavocetrariae
GAAGACGGAAAATGGCAGCGTGGAACAACCAATACATGGAGCAAATCCTCACAGGCGTCTTTCATGCGTAACCCCTGGGGTGACAGCCCAAATGACCCCGGCCGCCAATCCGCCGATGACCAGTGCGACAGCGAGGGTCGACCGATCCGGGAGACGCGCGCTCAAGATTTGCTTCGGTCTCAACGATCACCCCCTGTGCGCGACGTCGCCCGTTGCCACGCTTGGCCTCACTGAGCCGAACTCAGGCATCGTGAACGAAGGCATGTGCAGGCCGCCGTTGTCTGCTGACCTCAGCGATACATTCTGTCCGATCCGTCGCGGCCGTAGCACCGCCCGACATAGCCACCATCCTGGCCCAGACGCTCTCGCCAACGGTTGAGTTCGGCGACATAAAGACCGTACGTGGCGATGGCCTCGGCTTCTGTGACGCGACCGGCCGCAATCGCGCCGAGCACTTCGGCTTTCCGTCGATCCGTCCAACGCCTGATTGGCTTGAGCCAGGTAATCTGCGCGGCCCTCAGCTTCTCCAGTTCGGCTTCGAGTGAGTTCAGCAGATCGAACAGTTCCGCCGTAGCGACACTGACGATCTCCAAGGCCAGTTCGTCTTGCATCCCCGTCATAGAGTCACTGGGGCCGCCCGCAACTCGCTTCCGAGTCTTGTGACGCTTTGAGACAGCATCGGCAACGGCACGGGCAGATCGGTCGAGAATAGCCGCTTGCCGCTCCTGACTTATCGTCATGCAACATTCCTTCTTTAAAGTGCTGAAGGGGGCTAGTTTATGATAGAAGATAAGAAAACGAAGCCTTAGCTACAAACTAAGGCGCTCAAGTACTATACAAACGCAACTCAATTCGTTGACCGAATGTGCCCCCCAGCACGCGCGAAACGCGCCCAATATGCACATCTCATATGTCAATGATAGATATTTAAATTGATATTAAAAAAATTTCTATAGGGATAGACGAAATATGTATTCATCTTATGAAACAGACTTATCTCAATAATATTATCGAAAATAGGCGTCCTAACATCACTCGAAAGCAATTTAAGTTTTTGCCTTTCAGTCATGTCCTCTGTAATTCGGTAGACATGCATCCGGCTTGACATCGGTTTCCTTCGCAATCGTCGATGGTCCCATGCCGGATGCGTGGAGCTGGCGCACCTTGTCCACCGACGCCGTCGCCTTCCGGCCGGTATAGACGCCCCTGCCCTTCGCGGCCTCGACGCCGGTCTGTTGGCGTTCGCGGATGACCACAGCCCTAGATCGCGACCGTGTCGTCGGGCTGGATGTCGCATTGAACCGCCGCCTGCCAGCCGGTGGGGAAGATGTCGCTGAGGAAGAGGAGCCTCTCGTCGGGAATGCCGTTCGGCACTTTGATGTGCGTGGCGTCGGCGAAGCGCACGCGGAGGTACTCGGCCTGCTCGACCGCCTCGTCCACAACGCCTAACCGACAGACGAAAGGGCACGAGGCCCGCTGTCACGAGCGAGGAGGAGCCAACCCGGATGTATTAATCGTTTCCACGACGTTCATCATTTCCGACTACACGGCAAATCGTAAAAGCGGCGAATCGCAAAGGCGACTCATGATTATTGGCGTGCTGAGTCAAAAGGGAGGCGTCGGAAAGTCGACGATCTCCATCAACATCGCGGCAACCCTTGCGCGGCGGGGTAAGCGCGTGATCCTGATTGATGCGGACCCGCAGGCCTCGGCAATGGCTTGGTCTGCCATGCGTGAGTTGGAACCGCTGTTCCCAGTGGTCGGGATGGCAAAGCCCACCTTGCACAAGGATCTGCCCGAGATCGTTAAGGACTATGATCACGCGATCATCGACGGTGCTCCACGCGTGAATGACCTTGGCCGGGCGGCAATCATCGCTAGCGATTTGGTGGTCATCCCGGTTCAGCCATCGCCCTATGACGTATGGGCCGCTGCGGAGACTGTGCAACTCGTTCGAGAAGCGCAACAATTCAAGGCGTCCCTAAAAGCCGTGTTTACGATTAATCGCAAAATCGCAAATACAGCAATTGGCCGGGATGTGGCGGGTGCGCTGTCTCAGTTCCATGACGTTCCGGTTCTTTCAACTGCCCTCGTGCAACGGGTCATCTATGCCGAGAGTGCCGGTTCGGGATTGTCGGTTGCGGAGACAGCGCCGGACAGCGAAGCGGCGCGCGAGATCGACCGCCTTGTTGATGAAATCCTGAAAGTGGGGCAGGAGCGATGAAAAAGACCGTTTCCTTCAAGATGCCGGCGCCGGCCGTGGATCCCGCGGATAGTTGGGTGGCAGAACGTCGCGAGACAGCCGAAACGGCTTCCCCTCCCCCGCCTATGCCAGAGTCCCAAGCCGAACCTATGAAGCGGTTCACCATCGATGTGCCTGATAGCCTTCACAAGCGCGTCAAGACGGCCTGTGCCATGCGAGGACTCAAAATGGCTGATGTGATCCGAGACATGCTAGATCGCGAGTTTCCCATGGCATAGGTGAGATAAAACCGTAAAACCGTAAAACCGTTTAGTCGTATCGGCGTATTTTCGTAAAATTACAAAAGCGCATTGTCGTGAAACATGACCCTATGAGCTACAGTGGTTTGACAATCTGGACAGCCACCGTCCTCATGGTCACTTCGGCGACGCTGCTTCGCTGGTCGAGTCGCGCGCTGAAAAGGAGAAGGCCGACGCTGCAATAGGACGCTGAAACGAGAAGACCCCCACCTTTGGCGAGGCAGGGGTCTTAAATCGATGAGCCGCTTGGGTCTCTGGACAGCCTGAACGTCTCATAGCTCCCGCGAGGGAGTCAACGGAAAAGCGCTCGCTTTTTCGAACGAGATCGTTTTGTCGCTCCGCAGCCCTGATGAGGGCAGGGGACATGCTGAAAAGACCAGGCCGGGGGCGCGAGAAGCTCTTCGGCGACGGGCGACCTGTGCCGATGGACAGGAACGCAAAGGCACGCCTGATGGTGCTGGCCCGCGCGCTGATGCGCCGGAGCGAAAAGGGCAGAGCCTACGGAGCCATCACGGCCAAAGCCTATGCGGTGCTGGAGCGCCTGCTGTGGGGCTTCCACAACGCCCGGAGCGGCCTTTGCTTTCCGGGCTATGCCAGGATCGCAGAGGCGGCCGGCTGCGCTCCCTCGACCGTGGGGGAAGCCATCCACATGCTGGAGCGGGCAGGGCTCCTCACCTGGGTGAACCGTCTGGCCCGCATCAAGGTCTACGATCCCGTCATCGGCTGGCGAAAGCGTGTCATCCGGACGTCGAACGCCTACAGCTTCGCCGACCCGGGCGCCTCGACCGCGCCCGCCGCAGGGCAGAACAGGCCCCTTCGCTCTCGGATTTGTTGTAAAACCGATTT
This sequence comes from Lichenifustis flavocetrariae, assembly GCF_026130545.1. GTDB lineage: Bacteria > Pseudomonadota > Alphaproteobacteria > Rhizobiales > Beijerinckiaceae > Lichenihabitans > Lichenihabitans flavocetrariae. Next base: position 3,349 of record NZ_JAMOIM010000049.1, read on the forward strand.
GCCGTCAGGAACCCCAAAACAAGAGGTTTCTCTAACGGACGCGCCTAGTCGGCGCGACTTGGTGCAAGCCAAAACACCCCTCGACGAAGCACTCAATCGGTTCAAAGAAGCCATGCAACGACGCCAGCCCCTCTCACCCTGACACGCTCACTGCAATCAGGCTGCAGAAGTCGCCGGAAGGCGACTGCATCAAGGGCGGAGCTATGCCGGTGAGATTCGAGACTGGCTCACAAACAGGCGTCATCCCGGCACCAGTGATGAGGTAGAATGGTAGATATGATCTAACTTCGGTAGAAAGAGCACGGCGATGAGCCTGAACATCAAAGATCCCGAAGCCCATCGGTTGGCACAGGCCATCTCCCGCGTCACGGGCGAGAGCATGACCCGCGTCGTCACGGAAGCTCTCCGTGAACGCTACGCTAAAATCGAACAGCTGAAGGGCCGAGCCAGCTTGGACGAACTCCTCGCCATCGCGGATCGGGCCGCCGCCCATGTGAAGCGGCCCTACGCGGATCATGCCGACATGCTCTTCGACGGCAATGGCCTCCCGAAATGATCCTCGACACCTCGGCGCTGGTCGCAATCCTCTACCGAGAGCCGGAGGCGACAGCCTTTGCGCAGCGCATCCATGAGGCCGATGTGTGCCGCATCAGTGTCGCGACCTATGTCGAGCTCTCCATGGTGATCGAACACCAGCTCGGCCCGGACGGAATGCGACAGGCAGAGGCGTTCCTGCGTCGCGCTGGCATCATCATCGAGCCTGTGACGCTCAATCATGGCGAGCTGGCGCGGCAGGCTTTTCTGGATTTCGGAAAGGGCCGCCACAAGGCAGGGTTGAACTTCGGCGATTGCTTTTCCTATGCGCTGGCGAAGGCCACGGGCGAGCCGCTCCTGTTCAAGGGCAACGACTTCAGCCAAACCGACATCACCTCGGGCGGCCTCTGATCCATGACGGCTTCGGCGCTGCGTCGGACATCAAACCACCGAGGTCTTGAACGAGATCAGGTCCTGAGTGAGTGGCGTGTCGGTGCACACCATGCCACGCTTGCCCCATGAACAATCCTCGTGCCTTGGCTTCCCATGAGGCAAGCCACCAGGAAAACCTGGCCGGACTGGTCGAGCGCGTGACTTTCCACAACCCGGACAACGGGTTCTGCGTTCTGCGGCTGAAAGCGCGGGGCCAGCGCGATCTGGTGACGGTGATCGGACATGCGGCGCTGATCTCCGCGGGCGAATTTGTGCAAGCCGTTGGAGCCTGGACCAACGATCGCGAGCACGGGCTGCAATTCCGTGCCTCGTTCCTGAAGGTCAGTCCGCCCACGACACTCGCGGGCATCGAGAAGTATCTCGGCTCCGGCATGATCCGTGGCATCGGGCCGGCCTATGCCAAGCGGCTGACGGGAGCCTTCGCCGAAGCCGTGTTCGACATCATCGAACAGGAGCCCGGCCGCCTGCGGGAGATCGAGGGGATCGGTCCGAAGCGCGCCGAGCGCATCGTTGCGGGTTGGGCCGAGCAGAAGGTCGTGCGCGAGATCATACTGTTCCTGCACGCGCAGGGCGTTGGCACCTCGCGGGCCGTGCGGATCTTCAAAACCTACGGGGCGGACGCGGTCGCGGTGATCAGTGAGAACCCGTACCGCCTGGCTCGCGATATCCGGGGCATCGGCTTCAAGACTGCCGATCAGATCGCCATGAAGGTCGGCATCGCTCAGGACGCCATGATCCGGGTGCGGGCCGGCGTGTCCTACGCCCTTGCTGAGGCCATGGACGAAGGTCATTGCGGATTGCCGGCCGATGAGCTCAAGACGCTGACCGCCGATCTGATCGAGGTGCCGGCCGCGCCGATCGAGACGGCGCTTACACTGGAGTTGCAGGAAGGCACGGTCGTAGCCGATACGGTTGGCGATCGGCCTTGCATCTTTCTGTCGGGCCTCTACCGCGCCGAGCAGGCCATTGCCGAACGGCTGCACACGCTGGCGGATCGTCCGCCACCCTGGGCCGAGATCGACGTCGACAAGGCGATCCCCTGGCTCGAGACGCGGGCCGGCATCACGTTGGCCGAAAGCCAGCGTCAGGCGCTCCGCCTCGCCCTATCGAGCAAGGTTCTGGTGATCACCGGCGGTCCTGGCGTCGGCAAGACCACCCTGGTCAACTCGATCCTGAAGGCGCTTGTGGCCAAGAGCGTCAAGGTCGCGCTCTGTGCGCCTACGGGCCGCGCCGCCAAACGTCTGACCGAAACCACCGGCGTCGAAGCCAGGACCATCCACCGCCTGCTTGAGACCGATCCAAAGAATGGTGGCTTCAGGCGAACGGAGGACAACCCGCTCGACTGCGAGCTGCTGGTCGTGGATGAGGTGAGCATGGTGGACGTGCCACTCATGCGGGCCCTGCTGCGCGCCCTGCCGGACAGTGCTGGCTTGCTCCTGGTGGGCGATGTCGACCAGCTTCCCTCGGTCGGTCCCGGCCAGGTTCTCGGCGACGTGATCGACTCGGGCGCCGTACCTGTGGTGCGGCTCACGGAGGTGTTCCGGCAGGCCGCAACCAGCCGGGTGATCGTCAACGCCCATCGGATCAACCAGGGCCAGATGCCCGAAGCCGCACAGGCTGGCGCACAATCCGACTTCCACATTGTGGATGCGGCCGATCCGGCGCAGGCCTTGGCCAAGGTGCTCGCTGTCGTGCGGGACCGCATCCCCAAGGCATTCGGGCTCGACCCGATCCGTGATGTCCAGGTGCTGTGTCCCATGAACCGCGGCGGGGTCGGCGCACGCTCGCTCAACATCGAGCTGCAGAAGGCCCTGAACCCGCCTGGGGAAGCTCGTGTGGAGCGGTTCGGCTGGATCTACGGCCCTGGCGACAAGGTCATGCAGGTCGAGAACAATTACGACCGTGAGGTCTACAACGGAGACCTCGGCATCGTGGCGCGGATCGACGCCGAGGCGGGGGATCTCGTCGTGACGTTCGACGGCCGCGACGTGGCCTATCCATTTGGCGAGCTGGACGAACTGGTGCTCGCCTATGCGACGACAATCCACAAGAGCCAGGGTTCGGAATATCCGGCCGTGGTCATACCGGTGATGACCCAGCATTACACGATGCTGGCCCGCAACCTGCTCTACACCGGCGTAACCCGTGGCAAGAAGCTCGTCGTGTTGGTTGGGCAGCGTCGGGCGATCGCCATTGCGGTCAAGAACGGGGGAACCCGACGAAGGTGGTCCAAGCTTCGTGAATGGTTGAACAGTCGGTCGCGACCGAGACTGGATCTATCGCCGTCTTTTCCATCGAAGCGGGCAAGTCCTGAAGAGGCCGGGACACCGAGCGTGTAACGTGGACACGCGGCGTGAGGCCCGCAGCAGGGCGATGCCGAGCTGCCGCACGACGCCTGGGAGAGTCAATCTTGACTTTGGGCGGCTAGATGGTACAAAAACAGAACATCAAAGGACCGCGAGGTTCTTTCAGTCGGCACTGCGCTGACGTTCCACCCGCCCTCACACGGCGGGTTTTTTGTTGCCTGGAGCCCCCATGAATCAGCACGACACTCTCACCTGGCTGATCGCTTGTGGTCCCTTCTTCTCAGGCACGTGCATTGGGATCTGTACGATCGTGGCGGCGCTGCTCACCCGACTGAGATGAGGACTGGCGCCGCCACGACGATTCACGGCTTATGATAAATCGGCAGGGTCCACCGTGGACAAGGGCGTCACATGCGCAGTTGATGGACCAGCCAGGAGGTCTGGACTCGAAGAAGGACTCCATCACTGGTATTGATCAGTGGAGACTTTCGGCTGAGGAGACAGCTATTGAATTCACGCGTGGTGCGCACCGCCATCCTGTTTGGCTGGGCCGTCTTGGGATCGCTGGGCCCGGTTTTGGCCCAAGACGCGGCGTCGACTTCCAGTATGACCTGCCGGTTGTTTCCTCTCGCCTGTCCTGGTCCGGTCCCGGCCCCGCCACCGCCCCTTCTAGGGACGCCTGAGGAGCAAGCGACGGCTGCAGCGCCCCCTGCGGCCCCGACGAGCAAGCATCGGCATCGGGTTCGCAAACATGCGAAAGCCACTGTCGAGTAGCCGCCTCCATTGTAGGCACTGACGTTCACGGATGGTTCAGACAACGATATACCTGGGCCGAAGTCCGTGAGTTTCTGTCGGTCATCGGCGCCCCGCTGAACCTGAGGCCGCGTTTCAACATCGCGCCCACCTCGACGATCGATGTCGTGCGCCTCGATCCGACCCTGACGGAGGCGGCGTGACGGCCCAGCAAGTCTTGGCCGAGGCGCTGGCCTACCTCGCCGGGGTGCGGAACACCGAGGTGGCGAACGTCACCTATGACGACGTGGTGCCCTTCATGCGAGGACAAGGACGGCATGGTGGTGCCGGGCGAGGCTAACGAGGCACCAAACGGCAAACTTTCACCCGCCGGGCCCAGGTGGTCGCGAGGGCGGACGGCAACGGCGGCTGCCTTGCATCCTCACGCGGCGATCCGGACAATGCCGAATTCACGGAGGGCGTGGTGCTCGTCAGCTTCGGCGAAGTCAACCTTGCCCTGAGAGAGTGACACACGGCAGTAGGCAGCGCGCCGCCATCCGCCCCTCCGGCGGTACGCGCCGACAACCACCATCGCCTCCGCATCGTTGCGATCCGGTGAACGTCTCTGCTTCAGTCCAGCTTCCTCAGAGCTTCGCCGATCCCGGTGGAGAGTCAACCGTGCGAAACGCCGAACGCCTCGGCATAGCTGCGCAGCTCGGCCGGCTCCAAGGTGGATCGCCCCTGCTCGTGGGTCATGTAGACCTTCGGGTCCAAGCCGAGCCAAATGGCGAGGCCGGCTGCCTGGCGCGCCTTGATGAGGCGGTTGCGAAGGCGGCATTGGCGGGATCTGGCGGCGGCATGCCACCGCAATGCGGTCGGGCCGTGGATATCCGCGAGAAAGGCGCCCTAGCTTTGAAGTGGAGCTAGTGTTCTGATCGAGACGGAGGATTCCCAAGGTCCTGGATGCGTGGCATTCTGGTTCTATGCGATGCGGTGTTGAGGTCTCAGTCTCGCCGGAGGATCGGGAGCGGCTGAGTGGGTTGGTGGCGGACCGGAACACGCCACAGAAGCACGCCTTTCGGGCTCACATTGTCTTGCTGACGGGCGATGGCCTGGGCACGATGGAGATCATGCGCCGGACCGGCCAATCGAAGCCGACGGTCTGGCGCTGGCAGGCGCGCTATACTGAGGCCGGCGTCGACGGTCTGCTGCGCGACAAGACCCGGCCGCCCGGGCGGCAGCCCTTGGCGCCGGCCATCATCCGCAAGGTGGTGAGCAAGACCACGACCGAGCGTCCTCCTGAGGCGACGCATTGGAGCGTGCGTCTGATGGCCAAGGCAGTCGGGATCGCGCCGAGTTCGGTGCAGAAGATCTGGCGCGACCACGGCTTGAAGCCGCATCTCGTGCGCACCTTCAAGCTCAGCAGAGATCCGAACTTCGAGGCGAAGCTGATCGATGTCGTCGGTCTCTACCTGGCACCGCCGGATCGCGCCTTGGTGCTGTCGGTCGACGAGAAAAGCCAGATCCAGGCGCTCGACCGCACCCAGCCAGGCCTCCCCCTGAAGAAGGGCCGTGCCGGGACCATGACGCACGACTATAAGCGGCACGGCACGACCACCTTGTTTGCCGCTTTGAATGTCCTGAACGGCACCGTGATCGGTCGTTGCCTACCGCGGCATCGCCACCAGGAGTTCTTGCGCTTCCTCGAAACCATCGATGAGCAGACCGAGGCTGCTCTCGACCTGCATCTCATCGTCGACAATTACGCCACGCATAAACATCCGGAGGTTATGGCCTGGCTGGAGCGCCACCCCCGTTTCCACCTGCACTTCACGCCGACATCCAGCTCATGGCTGAACCTCATCGAGCGCTTCTTCGCCGAGATCACCCGCAAGCGCATCCGCCGTGGCGTCTTCAGAAGCCTGCTCGATCTGGAGGTCGCTATCTACCGCTACCTCGCCAACCACAACGAGCATCCAAAACCCTTCGTCTGGACTGCAAAACCCGTCGACATTCTCGACAAAGTCAAACGAGGGAAACAAGCGTTGGAGTCAGAACACTAGGGCGCCAGTCAGGGTCTCAATAGATCCGACTGAAAAGGACCGCTTGAAACCGCTTCAGCTTGGCCGATTGGCGGCAGATTGCATGGGCGAAATTAAGACGTGGTTCACCATCAAGGTTACGCGGACCTGCGGTCACCCGCCATGCTCGGCCAGCACGTCTCATGCAGAGAGGTTCTTACCCTTCTTGGGCGTTCCTTTCTCGATTTGGCCGCGCCAGAAGAGCAGCTCCTGACTTTTCAGGCGTTTGCCACGGAAGGCGACCAAGTTTTCGGCGAGAACAACGACAGGCACCTGGCGACGTTCAGCCACTCAGCAAAGAGATAACCTGACCTGAAGACGGCTCCACTTGGATGCGCGCGAACACCTGATCTGGAGCAGTTTTGTCGCGAACCCAAATAGTTCAAGGCGCCCTTGCAACGGCGTCAACGTGCTTTAGCTATCAATCACGGTGTGGGGGCACCAACTCAATCAGGGAGTTGGTCAATGAAAATAAGACTGATCGTAGCATCAATGCTGTCCATCTGCCTTATTGCAGCGCAGGTGCAGGCAAGCCCGGCAAGTCGGCCTGAGTTCTGGTCGGCCCTCGACCGCAACGGAACGTTATCGGCCGGCTGGGTCCAAGTACTCCCCATTCTAGCCTCAGCCTGTAATCTGAGGCTCGACAGCCGGGAACTGAATCAAAAGCTTTTTGACCTTAGCCTCGATGACGGCAATGAGTCCTACACAGCGCATCTCTATACCACACTTTACCGCATCGAGCAGCACCGCGCCACGAACCAGTTCGTTCAGGCTTGGACCACCATGTTCAACGGAAAGCAGAAGGAAGCCTGCGAGACGGCAGAGGCGCTCTGGGGCAACTCGGGTCGTCAATTTGCAGGAATCCTCAAGCGTGATGCTCAAGTGGATATCACCGGCACGATCCCTTCGAAGCCCGCGGTTTCGTGTCAATAGCGAGGATGGTGAGACGTGGCGGTTGGAGAAGGTAGGACCATTGTGATCTACCGTCGCGCCGTCATCTCTTTAGGCGCCGTTTCAATGGTTGGATGCCTCACAAGCGCTCCAGCTGCCTCGGCCGCCGCTGCGTACACGGCCTGGCAGGAAATCACCGTGCTGACCGTTAGCAAACTTGAGACCGCCGCCGCGAATTGCGGGTTCACGGTCAACGGAAAGGAGCTGAGCGTCCTGCTCGACTCAGCCAACCTGACCCTGGACGCCATTCACGCCCGGCCGCGGTCGGCAGCTCTCCAACAGCAGATCGAGGCGAATGCCGCCTCGTTTCAGTCGGATCGGGAGACAGCCTGCACCCGAGCCTGGGAGACGTTCGGCGCGGATGCCTATCCGGGCGCGCGCGACCTCCTGCAGAAGTAAAGGTTCTACGGGCGCCACGATTGTTCGCCGGCTGTAAGCAAACGGGATTGCTTCGGCGGAGGGCTTCAATGATGGTCGATCGCCTTCGGCACGATGTCGTTTCGGATTAATTTTGTACCGGGGCGATTCACCCGGCACCTGAAGATTAGGAGAGCATGGCTGGGACACTGCGAACTTAAAGCTCACGGGCCGCATCAGAGGGAGCAAGATGCCGATCAGGGTCATGATGGCGGTCAGCACGATCCCGATTGCCGAGCCACGGTGCGGCTGCGGTGGCGCAGGTTGCCTTGGATTGGTGGGAACGGGTGGGACAAAGCAAAGCATAGGACATCAGCCTATGCCAGGACCGGCGTCCATGTCAGAGTATGGAGTAGTTTCCATGTCCGAATGTGTCGAAAAGGTCGAGCATGAAATCTGGTGGAGGGATGCTCACAACATTTGGAGTGTCGTTGCGCCCGTCAATCTTCATCGTGTTGGCGCTATTTTGCTGGGAGTGGCCCGCGCTTGCTGCGGATCTGGCTCAGCCATCGAACACAAATCAAGAGCCTTTCGCCACGACAGCCCCGATCGGATTTGCTTCGGAGTTTCCGAGATCGCCGCTTGAAGATATCTTTATACGCGGCAGCGTCCGGTTTTTGACGAAGCGGGAAGCGCACCTTCACTGCCCAGAAGACATCATTGTCCAAGTCGGCACGTTGTCCAACATCTATCGCTCGGCGCCCGCCCCAAGTGAAGGCGCGTTCATGTGCCGGACCGATGCGATCGTCGAAGGTGATCGTCCAAGGTGATTGAACCTGAAGGTTCTATTTGGAGAGAGAGGGGCGGCACGGTGTTGTCCGCACGTACCCGTAGCGCAATCCAAGCCTTACGGGCGTACTCTTCTGTCTTCCTGCCATGTCCGCTGGAGCATGTCCGTGCGGACATCTCAGTTGGAAGCCATATGAAACTGGCCGTGCATTTCGAAAAGGGCGAGATGACCGCTGCCGCCAGGTAGGAAGTCTCAATGGTCGATGTCTAGGGTGGCCCTACTGAATTCGGCATGGATGGGGTTCTGCGATATGTTCCAACGTTCACAACGTGATCCGCCCCTTATAGCGTTGGCCCTCATGATGATCGGAGCCACGTCGGCCTTCGCGGCCGAATCTCTCCTTGTCGAGAAGCTGCCTTATGCTCAGGCTCGCGAAGTTCTGATCGAGCGCGGCTTCAAGCCGTACGCAATGCCGGGAGCAGATGAGTGCGAAGCCGGCAACAACAAGTGCTTCCCTGAGCTGGAAAGATGCGTTCACAAGCGTCACTGGATCTGTAATTATACGTGGCGCAACGACAAGTCGATTTACTACCTTGAAACAAGGGCTCAGAAGGAAGAACCACCGGTGGTGGACAGCTTCTACTGCCTGCTGAACTGCGGGAAAGACCCGGATACGAATGCAATTGCGAACGCGGCCGCAATCCAGCTACCCTAAACGTGAGCCGCTCTGGAGACGGTTTCTTTTATGGTGTGAACGGTCCCTTTGAAGCTTGTCGGTCTGCCGGACTGCCTGCCCGCACCTGGGTGCACAGGTGTGATCGCAACAATCCGAAACAATCCGCAGCATTTTGAGTCAAAGCGCAACGCTTCGTCTTGCTTCACGATGCTTCGCGTAATTGGCGGCTGTGGGTGAGGGGTGTTCTGCCCTTTAGGGTTTGGCCAACGCGCTCGGCACTTCAGTGCGTGTGGTGTGGGGGGATCTCATTGGTGGCCCTTTGATGAGCATCTTGTGGCCCTTAGTGGCCCCTGTGGGTTCTGTTCGGTGACGGCTGGTGTTGGGCCAGCCCAAGATCATGATTTTGGGCGAGGTGGCGGGTTTTCACTTGACGCGGGCATTCACTTTTACAGGCGCCTTGATCAGTTCTCCGGTCTTGCGCTTGGCCTTGCGGCCTATTGCGGAAGCGCTGCTGCGCGGTGGTCTTCTCCTTGATCTCTCGCAGCTCCGTCCGAGGCGACGAGAAGTGGATCTTGGGGCGTACGCTGAAACAAAGCCATTGTGCGATCCCCATGGGACTTTTCACGTGGATGGTCGGCATCGGAGGGCGGTTTGGAGGGTCCCTCCCGAGGTACAGCTGCCGGCGTTGGCAATCCATGCCGCAGATCCTTTCGACCAGCTCGCTGGGCCGAAGCTGCGGCATGCTCGACGTCCTGGCGCGGATAGAGGCAATCAGTGCGGTGAGGTGGCGTCCCGTCAGGGGCGCACCGTCGCCCCGCACAATGCCCTGGACCGTAGGCCCGACTGCGATATCGACCCAGGTTGCGCCTTCTCGCTACGACGTGCTTCGATTTCGCCAAGGTGCTGGCGCTCGGCACATCGCCCCCGTGCGCGGCTTTCCGTTCGGGCCGACACCAGGGCCGCGCTCGGCCTTACGGCCTCAACGTCGCGGCGAAGTCGTCCGGGGTCGAGCCGCATGGCATGGTATGTCCTATACGAGCGACCAGAGGCTCTATCGGCACAACCGCATGCCATAGGTCGGCAAGGCAAGTGATACAACAAAGTGCAACACAGGGCCACAAAGACCAACTGAAAGGCAACAGAAAGGCAACAAGATTGGTCCGGTCACACTTTACGCACTAAAGTGCGGAGCGCCTTCGTCAAGCCCCAGCGGCGGCCACGTTCCACGCAAAGCGTTGCGCTTTGACTCGAAATGCTGCGGATTGTTTCGGATTGTTGCGATCACACCTGTGCACCCTCGGGTGCGGTCAGAATTGGCCGCCTTGCAGACGGTCATTGCGTCGGACAAAAAGCGACGTGACCTCAGCGATCCCGCCTTCGCCCGTCATGCGCTCCCGCCAAGCTCGCCTTCAGGCGATCGTGGAGCGCGCCAGCCGACCGATGTCTTCCGGATCAAGACCTGTTCAAGCCATGTCGCAACGATTACGCTCGTGCTTCTGTCCAGCCTGAAGGAGAGCGGACCGGTTGGCCGATACACCGCCGCAGCTTGACCTGTTCGGGGATCTTCCCGCGCACCTCCACTCGCGGCTTGGAGCGGGCTTGGGATCGCTGCGCCGGAGCTCCGGATCGTCCCGCCGTCGTTCCTCTGTCCCGATCATCGAGCCGGAAAGCGCGGCCCGCTTGCTATCGGAGCATGACGATTTTCGTGTTCTCCGCCGCCTTCGACCGCGGACCATCTCGACACCGCGCGCCCTCGAACCGGTCGAAAAACTGACTGTTATTGTCGATACCGAAACCACTGGTCTCGACCACGCGCATGACGAGATCATCGAGATCGGCATGGTGGCGTTTGTCCATGACCGGCAGGGCAGCGTCATCGAGGTCACGGGCGTGTTCAGTGCCTTGCAAGAGCCGTCGCGTCCGATCAGCCCGGAGATCACGCGGCTGACCTGCATCACGGACGCCATGGTGGAAGGCCGAGCGATCGACATTGACGCCGTTGAGCAGTTCATCGAGGCGGCTGATCTCGTCGTCGCGCATAATGCCGGCTTCGACCGACCGTTCTGCGAACGGCTGGCACGCGGCTTCGCGCCAAAGCCCTGGGCCTGTTCGGTCAAGGAGGTGGGTTGGTCGGCGTTCGGGTTCGAGGGTAGCAAGCTCGGCTATTTGGTCGGGCAGTGCGGCTGGTTCCACCATGGACATCGTGCGGTCGATGATTGCCACGCCCTGCTCGAAGTTCTGGCTGCAGCCCTGCCTAGTGACCAGGGATCGGCGCTCAGCCATCTTCTAACCCGGACCGAGGCCACCCGCGTGCGGATCTGGGCCGAGGGCGCGCCTTACGATCTCAAAGACCAGCTGAAACGACGCGGCTACAAGTGGGATGGGGGAAGCGATGGTCGGCCCCGATCGTGGTGGGTCGAGGTCGAGGAGGGCGCGTATGAGGCCGAGATCGCCTTCCTGGAGCAGGAGATCTACATGCGGCGGGTTCGGCCCCGGGCGCAGCGGATCACCGCCTGCGAGCGCTACAAGGCGGTCTGACTGATGGTCCGTTTATAGATGGTAATATCCTTTATCACGTCATGCAGACGACAGTAGCCGTGGCCAATTCGTTGGGCTTCGGCAGCTCAGGGTTGCTGTAACTTTTTGATCCTCTTGTCCGCCCGATGCACCGCTATCGGTAGCCGAGCCTTCCATCGCTCGCCACGGGCAAAGTCGTTCCGGGCAAGCCGGTCCCGACCCTGACGAAGGATGAGGGTCGCGGCGACGACCTTCGTGTCAACTGCCGGGAGTAAATGGCCGGCGCCCGGTCCAGGCTGGAGATCGAAGTCGCGAACCGCTACCGGCATCTCGTTACCAAGCTGCGGCTGACCTGCTTCTACGGCTTCGTCCTGATCCTGCACCGTATCAGAGTTGTCAGCAAAACTTTCGCTGGGCCAGTTCGTGAAGTCCGCAAGGAGTGTAGGTTCGGCCGACACTGGTGGGGCTGGTGTCTCGGCATCTTCCGCAGCCTTCGCCTCGATCGCTGACGCCCGTTTTTGACGGGGTCTTGCCTGGACTTTCGACTCATCCACCGCTGAATCAGCAGCCTCATTAAGCACGGGTAGGACACGTCCAGTCACTTCGGCCAGCACGGGCGCGTCCGGCCTTGGTATCGGCGTTTCCGGCCAAGCAATGGAGGGCTGATCGTCGGCTTGTGGCCACTGGGGCGCGAGCGGCTTCGGAGTAGCTGATTTTCGGCTACCTGACCGAACCTCGACGGTGAAAGGCTTGATGACGCGGCGCAATTGGATGTTCGTTCAGATCAAGATGGTTCGGGTTCTTGCCGCTGGGGGTGTTACCAGGATGCTCAGCTTTGCATCCTGCTGCCCGGCCGTTTCGCTTCCGCCCTTGTGGCAGTAGTGGGTCGTGCAGTCCATCACTTCCTGGGTTTCACCACCCGATCAACCCATCCGTGCGGCTCCTACGTGCGAAGGAGGCGGACTCCGGTCGACAGCTCCCGCCCAAGAGGAAGAAAGGTCTACTTTTCCTTCTCGACCATTTGCCTCGACCATTGACGAACAAATCGCTTCGCGTTTGCGGCGGTCCCAAGAATGAGCAAACCGCATCCGAAGAGCGCGAACGCTGGCGGCAGGGGGACGGCACTGATGTCACCTGTCCAGGTCACCTCAGTAAAACCTAGTTTGTCGAAATCTAGGCCGAAGATGGACGGCTCGTCCAGAAGTCCCGTCAACCGAAACCGATCAACGCCGTGGCCGAACTTGAAGATGCCGTCCAAACCAATGTCGGAGCCCGAATCGACGTAGATGCCGAGAACGGGATCCCATTCCCAGACGCTCACGTCTTCGCCGATCGAAGAAGACAATTGTACCGCGTCGATCAGCAGCCCGCTCGAGAGGACGTCTTCGGTGTTGCTGCCGTCCACGTTGAAATAGGTAAACCCATCCGGGGCATAGATGAAAAATCGTTGATCTGACACTTGAGGGTCGGCATTGCGGTCGAAGGTAAGCAGGGGATTTGAGGCTGTCGATCCGCTCACTGAAACCGGACCGGAGCTGTTCAACGCTGCCGAGGCATCGGAGATGAAGTTCGGAAATGAGGATGTTCTGGTCCAGTCGCTTTGTTCGCCGTAGTGGTCGTTGCCAGTTACGCTGGCAACACCGATGATTGTGTCCACTCCAGCTACATTGGCAACCAGAGGGCCACCACTATCGCCACTGCCGAGAGCGCCTTGGAGAAAATCGGCCGGTAGTCCTACAACAGGGTAGACGCGCGGGTCCAAAAACGTTCCGGCGACGACATTATCGAGCGGTGTCTTCACGGTCGTCTGAGCACCCAGCTTCGTTTGATTGGTATGGGCGATTTCGCCATCAATTCCGTTCCCTGTATTTCCGTATCCTACGAGGGTCCCAATGGTCAGCCCGGACGAATTGATCTCGTTTCGACTCGTATTGACAGGCAAATAGTTTCGGGGGACAGGGCCCGTCGAGCTCGTGATGTGGATGAGCGCAATGTCTCCGGAATTGGTCAATGCACCGCTGTCGATGTCGGCGAAGTCATTGTACCCCGAGAAGATCGCGACGGAGTCGGCATATGTAGAATATTGCGGCGCATAATTGCCTTTGGCATCTTTCAGCGTTGGACCACCGATAAACGCAACTGAGACGCCGCTCGTCAAACTGCCATAAATGGCATTGCCAGTTGCTGACCCCGTCATGGCAAAGACCGGTGGCTGATTGCCCTCACTGGTCAAGCAGTGCGCGGCCGTCATCACGATCGATGCAGAGATAAGGCTGCCACTGCATTGGCCACCAAAGGATGTGTAAACAGCACCTACGGTAGCGAACCGAGCATCATTTCCCAAATTGACGTATCGACTGAAACTGGAATTGGAGGCGTAATCGGCGCGGGTCAGGATCGCGTGGGCGGGTGACGCCCCGGCGATCGTCAAAACGAGTGACAAAGCGCTTCCGGAGCTGAGGCCTATGAGGCTGCTGCGGCGGTCGGGTTTGCAAATCATTTAACAATCCCTCATCGTCAATGCTTAAGAAATAAAACGACATTCTGACGAGATCAGAACCATGCGAACAGGCCGCTTATTCGCTTCTCGGCAAAATATTTATTGCACCTAAGGGCCGGCCGACCACGAGCGCGCCAGGGATGCCAGTATGGATGGCCGTCATGGGCTAAAACTGTGACTTTCAACGATAAGTGGCGGGGTTTCTTTGGCGCTATGTGGCGCCGACGACGAGCGTGCTTCTGGCTGCCTCGACGACATCGTCGGTAATGACGGAGAGGTCGTTGATCCTGAGGATGCGCTCGATCTGGACAAATAGGCTTGCCATCCATCGTTGAGCGTTCAAGAGCGATGCAAGCATCAACGGCCGTGTGCATCAGAGAAACGCGACGCTCGATGTGCGGTTCGAGGACGGCAGAGCGGGTCATGGCCTGCTGGAGGCTCTCCTCGTTCAGGGCTGCAAAGGATGGTGTCGTCTGCTCCGGGGCCAAGTCGGTCTCCCGGTGCTCACCTGCTCTGCTCCGCGACCGTCCGATAGGGGAACGTTCAGCGGACGCTTTTCCAACCAAGCACAAGCGTTGCCGAACCACATGAATTGTCGTCTCACAAGTATGGTACGATAAAAGTATCATTGAGGGGAGCTCTATCGTACAATTCGGCCATGACATCGACCCTCATCGGCTATGCCCGCTGCTCCACTGACAAGCAGGACCTCGCCGCGCAGCAAGCAGCACTCCTCGAACTCGGTGTCGCACCAGACCGGATCTATGTGGATCGAGGCCTGACCGGCACAAACCGCTCGCGGCCTGGGCTCGATCAGGCCCTGGCCGCCGTTCGTGCAGGAGACACCCTGGTCGTGCCAAAGCTCGACAGGCTGGCCCGGTCTGTCCCAGATGCCCGGGCCATCGCCGACTCCCTGATCGCACGCGGGGTCAAGCTGGCCCTCGGGGCGAGCGTCTATGACCCGGTCGATCCAATGGGCAAGATGTTCTTCAACATCCTGGCCACCTTCGCCGAGTTCGAAGCCGATCTCATCCGCCTGCGGACCCGTGAAGGCATGGCCATCGCACGCGCCAAAGGGAAGCTGCGCGGCAAGAAGCCCAAGCTGTCCGACAAACAGCAAAAAGAACTGCGCCGAATGCACGACACCGACGACTATTCCATCAGTGACCTTGCCGAGCTGTTCTCGGTTTCGCGGCCCACCGTCTACCGCACGCTCGGGCGACAAGCATCCGCCACGTAGCGTTGCAAAAACCCCGCCACTTATCGCTGAAGTTCACATCGTTTCGGCCTATTGATGTCAGGAAAACGCGTCAACAAATCTATTGTAAAATAAAGGGTAATTTATTACAATCCTGACATGCTCATTGGTTATGCCCGCGTCTCGACCGCCGACCAAAACCTCGACCTTCAACGCGACGCGCTCCGGAAGGCAGGATGCGAACGCATTTTCGAGGAGAAGAAATCCGGCAAGGCGCGCACCAGCCGGCCAGAGTTCGATGCCGCCCTCGCGTTTCTCAGGCCTGATGACATCCTGGTTGTATGGAAACTCGATCGCCTGGGTCGGTCGCTTGTCGAGATGATGCGCACCATCGATACGTTGCGGCGCGACGGCGTCCACTTTCAGAGCCTGACGGAGCATTTTGATAGCGACACCGCGCATGGCCGGTTCGCGCTTCAGATGCATGGCGCCATGGCCGAGTATTTCCTCGACCTCAACCGCGAACGCACCATGGAGGGTCTGAAAGCGGCCCTCGCGCGCGGACGCAAAGGTGGACGGCGCAAGAAGCTGACCGAGTCCGACCTCGTCGCCGCGCGGGCGATGCTGAAAGAGCAGACGATCTCTGTGGCCGACATTGCCAAGCGGCTCGGCGTCACCCGCACGACCTTCTACCAATATTTCCCGGCCGCACGTCGTCAGGCAGGAGGCCTCTGATGCCGATCCGGCCACAGTTCAAATGGCTGTACCCGCTCGACTGGCCCCAGCTCTCGGCGGTGATCCGGTTCGAGCGGGCCAAAGGCCGCTGCGAAACATGCGGCCGGCCCCATGGCCGGCAGGTCCGGCATCTTGGTGACGGCAGATGGTTTGACGAAGAGCGTAAGACATGGCGCTGCGGGCGAGGCCGTGCTCTGCCGCGCCTGATCGCCGTTGAAAGCGAGGCGATCCGACTGACCAAGGTGGTGCTGGCGACGGCCCATCTCGATCACGACCCCGGCAACAACCGACCGCGCAATCTGAAAGCGCTCTGCCAGCGCTGCCATATGCTGCACGATCGAGAGCAGCATCGCCGACAACGGTGGCTGACCTTGCGCATGCGCAAAGCGATCGGCGACCTGTTCCTCGGTCCCTACAGCCCATGAAGGCGAGAGGGCAGAGGCAGTTCCAATGGCTTGCCAAGCTCGACAGGAGACGCCTCCAGTCTGCGCCACGAGCGCTTGCGGCGCAATTTATCCGACCGGCTCGTTCATTTGGAGATAGGTTGGATCGAACTCGCCCCAGTCAACCAACTGATCCCAGTCCGTGATGGTCACCTTATCTCGGTGCCACTGGATTAGGTTCTTGGCCCGGAGTGCTTGAATGGAACGGTTCAAATGCACAGTCGATAGGCCGAGCGTGTCAGCTAGGGTTAGCTGCGTGATCGGGCAACAAAACCTGTGGTTGTCAGCCAGTCTCACGGCTTTGAGGCGGGTGTAGAGTTCACAAATGAGGTGCGCAGTACCAGCGCCGGCTGACATCTGACCCATGATGGTCAGCCATTCGCGATGCGTCGCTGCGGCAGCCAGCGTGCTCCTCCACAGGAGCCTAGTCAGACGGGGCTCTGTTTCCGTGATTTGTTGAAGGCTTTCGTGCGACACCTGAGCAGTTTTGCACCCCGAGAAGGCAATGACGCCGTCATCCGTCTTCGTCGGGAGGAAGCTGTGGAGGTCGATGAAATCCCCCGGCAGATAAAGTGCTGTGATCTGGCGGGCACCGTTGCGCAAGATTTTATAGCGCCCCGCCCATCCTTCCAGGAGTGCTGAGATGTGAGGCGGTGTCTTGCCTGGGGTCACAATGCTGGCGCAGGTGTCGAAAGACCGCGTTCCGCTCACGGCGCTCGCAAGAACACTGACGTCTTCGTCCGCTACATGATCAAATGATCTCAGCTTACGAATTACAATATCGAATTGAGATCTCTGGCTGACCGACGCAATCGCTGGTCTGAACGCGGCGACATTAGATACAGATTTCATCCGTCATTGTCGCATAGGCAAGAGCTCCGCTCTCTTGAATGTGTCGATCTGCACAACTGCTCAAGCAGGATCATAATTTCGCGTGGTGAGGCCGGTTTTTCCAACCAGGGCGCGCCAGAAAACCCCGGCATATCGGCTGAATGACGTCCATACCCGGAATGAACCAAGAAGGGCACGCCGCGCTCCCGAAGCTGGTTTGCGACTTCAGTGCAGGGGCCGTCTCGCAAGTGAATATCGACGATCGCGAGCTGTGGGGTCCCCTGCTGGAGCAAAAACAGAGCTCCGGCCAAGGTGTGCGCTGGACCCAAAACCTCGTATCCGGCTTCAACGAGGGTTTCGCACAACTCCAGGCCGATGAGGGCTTCATCCTCGATGAGAAGGACTGAAGGCATCTCAGGCGTCGCGCGCATCGCTTGTTTCCCCCACAGCAAGCAGACGGTCCAAGCCTCAAGCTGGAAACCATCGTCTCAAGAGGTAAAACCTTGATCCAGCTTAAGCTGTACGGTTTCGTACCTCATAAAGAAATGTTTGTGCCGAGCAGGCTTGAGAACCGTCGCTGCACCGCGCCGTAGCATTCACAGGAAGCGGCTTCGAGGCCGGCACGGTCGAGAATGACAATCCGGCCGTTTTGATACTGGATCAGCCCGGCTCGCTGAAGAATGCGGGCGCTCACGGTGATGCTAGGACGGTGTGTCGAAAGCATCATGGCAATGAACTCCTGTGTCAGGAGCAGGTCGTCACCATCGACGCGATCATGTGCCATCAGGAGCCAACGCGAGAGGCGCTGCTCCAGCCCGTGGTGGCCATTGCAGGCCGCCGTTTGCATAACCTGGGCTTGCAGGGCTTCACTGTAACGCAGCAGGAGCCGCCGAAAGGGAGCGTTCGCTTCGAGCTCCTGATGGAAGTCCCTGGCCGTCATCCGCAACGCGGTGCCTGGAAGCTGGACCATACATTCGATGAAGGGCGTATCGACACCCGCCAAAAGCGAAATTCCGAGCATGCCCTCATTGCCGATCACGCCGACTTCGGCTTGCATGCCGTCGTCCAGGTTGGCGACGAGGGAGATCATGCCGATCTCAGGGAAATAGACGGCCTCGATGGCCGCACCCGGATGGTAGAGCGGCTGCCGCAAAGCAAGAACGATAGGGGTGAGTTTCGGCAACAGGCCGGCCAGCACATCGGACGGCAGAGAGGCGAGGAGACGGTTGCGAACGATCGACGATGGGGAAAGCGCCACAACAGCACTCCTCGCTCTGAGCGGGCGGGAGTGCTGGTCTCTCTCAGTCGTAGGCGCGCCGGACGGGTGCCTCGATCAGCACCATGTGGTGCCTGTGCCGGACGATTTACAGCCCAGATGCCCATTGAGGCTCGGATTGAGGCCCAGGCTATGAAACAGAATTGGCACGGGACCCTGCCGGCTTTGATGATTCAGGTAGTTACGGCGCCTATCGGCGTCAGGACCCCGCGCCGATCCACAGCCTGGCGACAGGCAGGCGGCCCTACAGCCCTTCATCACGAGAGCGGTGCGCCTGCTTGTCGCCGTGGCTCACCACGGCCAAAGGACAGCTTGAAGGCTCTGCTTGGACTCATACCTGCAATGAATCGAAGACCACTCACGGCGTTTCAGCGTTCTCGTTTCAATCGCAGCAAAAACGCCCAAGCAACTTCCTGTATCTCTCCCATGGTCAAGCTTTCAGGCTTTGTCACTGCCCGTACAGCTGTTTCACGTAAATCAATATCCGCCATAAACTGAGAGCGGTCGACCTGTGAGGGTTTTTGATGCGAAAAAGTATCTGGACCAAGATTGTCGTTCATAAAATTATCCTCCTCAGACAACGTAGGGATACTTATCTGTTACGATGGCGCTCCAATTCAGGTATCTTAAGCGACGAATGTGATTAGAAGATTTATTTTAAATAAGTTACCCTGGCTTTAATCAAATCTCCTCTGTAGGGGTATGCAAAAACGAATAGTGACTATTCGAAATCGACGGGGGCGCTTGCCTAACTTAGGTGTAAGCAGTTCCATTGCGGGAGTGCGATTGCACTCGGCAAGAGGAAGAGCGTGAGCTTTCGCCTTTTGCTGGAGCGCAGCCATGCCTAATCGTTCAGACCCGTCTCGATCCCTGCCCAATTACCACGCCTACATCCTCTCAGGTCTCGGGAAAGTCGGCGCACCGCCAGTTCCCATTTCTGCCAAGGATGATGACGAGGCCATCCAGCATGCGCGTCTGCTTGTCGATGGGCATGCGGTTGAGCTTTGGGATGCGGGCGGACTGGTCAGTCGATTTTTGGCAGGCAAGTGACGAGGCAGAATTGTTCCCCGGTGACATTACCGGCAAGGGCGTTTCGATGGACGGCCGACTTTCCAGCGATGAAGGCGAGGCGCTGATCCGGTTAAAATTGGCAAGTTCAGTCACGATGGTGAAAACGCGGATCGCGCTTTTGCCGCCGGGTGTCAAGGCGAGATAGACCGAGATCCAAGCCTATTGTGTCGCTGCAGAGCATGGCTAGCCGGGGGGCAAGGGGCGGGGCTCCCTCGCGCGCCGGAATGCACGCGGCGCTAGCCTCGAACAAAATATCGCGTCACGGTGCCTGGGACTCTCTAGCAGTTCGGCTAATTGGCTGAACTTTACTCATGTCGAGGGGTTAGCTCGGATGGAAAGCGACCTCGCCCCCTATACCCTGATCGTGGATGATGATGCGCTTCTCCGCACGGACATTGTCGAGCTGCTGGACAATGTCGGTTTCAGGACGCTCGAAGCAGCCAATAGCGGTGAGGCGATCGAGCTGTTGAAGCAGCACCACGCCGATATTGCCTTGCTCTTCACCGACGTTCAGATGCCTGGCAAAAACGGGTTTGTCCTTGCCCAAGAGACGGCCCGATCCTGGACGCATATCGCGATCGTTGTCGTGTCAGGCGATGTCAAACCCGCACCTGGCGAGCTGCCCGAGGGAGCGCATTTTATTGCCAAGCCTTTCAGCGCCGAAACCGTGCACGGGCATTTGCAGGAGATCCTACCGGATGGACAAAAGCCCGCGCCGTTAAAACGTATGTCAGAGGCGAACTGAAACGCTCTGGTCACCGTCTATCCGCAGGCCTGGCTCGCCTGGGTTCTTGCCAAGCTGCCCGATCACCCGGCCAAGCAGACGAGATGCTACCGTGGAACTGGAAGGATGCCCGAACCGCAGAAGCCCTCATCAAGTCGGCCTCATCCCGCCGCGCCGGGAAAAGCACACGCCTGCGGTGCGGGTCGGATGCTTACAGCGGGACAGCCAGGCGACCTGCTCGATCAGCAGGAGATCGCCGGCATGGCTGTCAGAGAGGAGACGGAACAGCTTGGGTCGTGTGAGCTTCGCGCTGCTCTCATTCTCGGCATAGAAAGCGGCGATCGACAGGCCCTCTTTGGCGAAAGCTACTTCGTTAGAAAATAACGCGGGCGTCGACTTAATCTATGTTATACTCACTCCATTGCCACAACCTGAGATCACTAGCATTCATCGGGTGTGGCTTTCGCTCCGCGAGCCCCCGATTACCCCGAAAGGGGAGTCAAATGGTTGAACCGCCTCCCTTTGATGCCGCTCTCGATTTAGCTCTGGCGGTGATCGCGTCGTCGCCAACTCCATTGATTGTTCTCGACGGCGAACTCACAGTGATTAAGGCGAGCAGATCCTTCTGCCGCGACTTCCGGCTCGATCCGACCAGCGTTGATGGTCAACCGATCTTTGCGCTTGGCGCTGGGGAATGGGCTGAGCCGCGTCTTCAGTCACTGCTTAAGGCAACGGCCTCCGCAAACGCCGCAGTAGACGCCTATGAAATGGAGCTCAAAAGTCCGCAACTGGGGACGAGACACCTCATCATCAACGTACAAAAGCTCGTCTACGCCGACAAACAAAACGTCCGTCTCCTGGTTGCGATCGCCGATGTGACGGATATCCGAAGATCCGAGAAACTCAAGGATGACCTGCTGCGGGAGAAGGCGGTCCTGATCATGGAAATTCAACATAGGATCGCCAATAGTCTTCAGATTATCGCCAGCCTGATCATGCAGAGCGCCCGCAATGTTCAGTCTGACGAGATCCGGGGCTATTTGCATACCGCGCACGACCGGGTGATTTCGATCGCTGCCTTGCAAAAGCATCTGGCAGTCTCGGACGACGACACGGTCGAGATGGGGACCTACCTCACTCAGCTCTGTCAGAGCCTCAGCGCGTCGATCATCGGCAACCATGACCAGCTCTCGATAAGGGTCACCGCTGATCATAGCGTTCTCGATGGTGGCAATTCCGTCTGCATAGGTCTGATTGTCACGGAGCTTGTGATCAATGCAGTGAAGCATGCCTTCCCGGCTGGTCGGACCGGCACGATAAAGATCGATTTCCGGTCGCATGGAACTGATTGGACGCTTTCTATCCGTGATGACGGCATCGGAATGCCGCTCAACAGAGGCGCTCCCGGATTGGGCACCAGCATCGTTGAGGCGCTTGCGCGACAACTCGATGCGCGGATTGGTGTCGCTGATCGACATCCTGGAACAGATGTATCGCTGGTTCACACGCAGATGGTCGCATCGAACGGAAACATTCTTCATCTCAGACAGCCGGTATAGAGCCGTTTCTCTCCTTTGAGGATGTGCGTGTGTGCCTCCCTTTCTTCCGGAGAGCATCACGGCTCCCGGGGCACGAGGGGCCTGTCGCAAAATTTCTCGGCCTCCTAATGAAGCGCTCGAGGACTCAGTCCTGTTCTACTTGTAATGTTTTTTACATTCTCCAGATAAAAATTTATGCACTCCAAGGTTGTAAAAAACAGACATAGCAGAGTGAAATTTCAGCAGAAACCAGGCGCCAGAAAACTTTGCGACAGGCCCAAGCCGGCCGCCTTCAAACGGCGCCACAGCTCGGCGCCCTTGCGGCAACCACCGTCCCACTCGGCCTGGAGCCGGTCCGCCCAGCGATCGATCGAGCTTTCTCGGGAGCGAAAGATGTCGTCTCGCGTTCCTCGCAAAATCCGGCGCACCGTTTGGCGCGACAGACTGGTGGTTCGAACGATCGCCTTGATGCTTTCGCCTCGCCTGTGCCTGTCGGCGACGGTCCGGTTGACCTCATTTCGGCGCTCGAAGCCTCGGCGCCCCTCATTAAGCGACTCGCGGTAAAGGGCTTAGGCCGAGCCGGCCTAGCAGCGCTGTGGCCTTGTCCGCTTCCATCGGTCTTGCGAAATAGTAGCCCTGTCCGCGCTCACACTGCCAGCTATTCAGCATCGCAGCCTGTTCCGCATTCTCGATCCCTTCGGCTGTCACCTCGAGGTTCAACGACTTGGCAAGCAGCAGAATGGCCTGGACGATCGCCTTGTCTTCTGCGTTCTCGGCAATCCCCTTGATGAAAGAGCGATCGATCTTGAGAACATCCAGCGGTAGCCGCTTGAGGTAGGCCAGGGACGAATACCCCGTGCCGAAATCATCGACGGCGAGTTTGATGCCGATGGCTTTCAATCGGGACAGCGTCGAAATGGTCGCCTCGACGTCCAGCATGATGGTACCTTCGGTGATCTCGAGCTTCAGATAACGCGCTGGCAACCCGGCCTCCTGAAGCGTCCGCTCGACCTCTTCGGCCAGATCAGGCATCTGGAACTGTCGGGGCGAAAGGTTCACGCTGATCACGACCGGCGGATCGATGGGAAACTGAGCGTGCCAGATCGCAGCTTGGCGACAGGCCTCCTTGAGCACCCAGAGACCGAGCGGGATAATCAAACCTGTCTCTTCCGCGAGGGGAATGAAGTCCAGGGGGGAGATCATGCCCTGCGTCGGGTGCTGCCAACGCACCAGAGCTTCGACTTCGGTGACGCGCTCGGACTTCAAGGGGACGATCGGCTGATAGTGGACCCGCAGTTGGCCCCCATCGATTGCGGCGCGAAGATCGTTTTCCAACTCGAGCCGCGCGAGTGTATCGACCTGCATGCTGGAGTCGAAAATCACGTGACGGCCTTTGCCGGCGGCTTTGGCGCGGTACATGGCAAGATCAGCATTGCGCAGCAGGCTGTCGGCCTGATCGCGAGACGCGTCACCAAATGCGATGCCGATGCTCGCCGTCACCGCGATCTCCCGGCCTTCAAGCAAGAAAGAACGACCGAACTGTTTCTTGATGGCTTCGACGACGGGCAGGACGGAAACATCGTCCGCGATGTTTTCGAGAAGAACCACGAACTCATCACCGCCGAGGCGGCCGACCGTGTCTTCGGCCCGCACGGATGCCTTCAGGCGTGTCGCAACCTCGATGAGAAGTTCATCGCCCGTCTGATGACCCAGGCTGTCGTTGATGATCTTGAACTTGTCCAGATCCAAAAACAGCAATCCGACATTGGTATTCCGACGCCCGGTGCGAACCAGAGCTTGCTTGATCCGGTCGCAGAGAAGGGCGCGATTGGGAAGGCCGGTCAGACCATCGTAGAATGCCTGCTGCGTCAGTTGCTGCTCGAAGATCTTGCGATCCTGGATGTCGTGCACCGTCGCGATCAGTCCGTTCACAGCCGGCTCATCGAGAAGATTGCTCAGGATGAGTTCTGCGTGACGCCAAGCGCCTGCCGCGTTTTGGCATCGTAACTCGACCGCCTTTGTAGCGCCCCGAACCGCCTGCGTCTGGTCCCAGAGATCACGCGCAGCAGCGGTATCTTCGGGGTGAACAAGGCCGGTGAACGCCTCATCCAGCAGCGCATCGTCAGTGTACCCCCAAGGTCCATGCGTCGCAGGGCTCTGGTAAAAGACCGTGCCGTCGGGTGAGCAGATTAGAACGAGGTCGGACGCATTCTGAACGAGCGCGCGGAACCGTTGCTCGTTCCGACGTGCGGCTTCGGCCTCACGCTCAACGGCCCGCTTCACCTGATCCTGGTAGGACACCAGAACACGCCAGAAGAAGACCACCAATCCAAGACCGAACGTGAACACAAGCGGTGTCGAGAAGAGCACCCGGGCTTGGATCACGGCCAAATCGTGCAGATGTTGATCCGAGTTCGCGCGACTTGCGGCGGCGGCGCCCGAGATCTGCTCGCCGATCTCACCGAAGATGGGATCCACTTCGTCCGAGTCGATGGCATTGGTTTTCGCCACATCGCCCGCGTCGATTGCTGCGAACATGCGGTTGATCGCTGACCGGTACACATCATGCCTGCTGCGGATGTGATCGATAAGGACCGTGGTTTTGACGTCCGCCAAAGGGCGGGCCTTTGCGATGGCGTCCAGCATGGATTCGCCAGCGTGCGTATGCTTTTGGCGGACTTCAGCACCAGGTTCGAGACGATACTTACGCTCCAGCGACTCTTCTTCCCCGACCGCATACCTCGCTTCTTCGAGCGCGTCGCTCAAAGCAGTTGCATTTTGTGCCATTTTACTAGCGCGAAAGGTGGAAACGGCGCCCCAGAACGCAAAGCCGGGCAATCCAAACAGCACGACCACGAGGCCAACCGAAGCCATCCTCCTAAACGTTTGACGCTGCATCGAGGATCTTAAACCAAAGTTGGCCTGTTTGGCCGATCCGGGCAGGGGCGTTACGGATTGCGTCATGGATGGTCCATCAATCACGATGTTTTGATTGAGACCTGCATGTGCTTACATCAGGTGAAAATACCTTTACGAAACTGTATAGCCATTAATCCTGCAACCCATGCCGTCCGGCAAGGTGCCAGCTTCAATCCACCTTACGACCCTTCCGCCGAGGTGGGTCTCACGTGATTTGGCTGACTGGTTGGTCTCGAACGAGCCAGTTTGAACCTGGCCACCTCGGCCTGCTTGCGCGAAGCGATGGTCGGCTTGGCCGTCACTGATGCGGGCATAGGGATCAGACCGCGACACGGGCGAACGGTGTCCGTTACGGGAGTGTCCGCGTCAACGATGATCGCATGGACTCATCCGTCAGGATCTTGGGGTCGATCCTCACCTCGCAACTGCGCTGCAGAAGCACCGCTCAGAGCCGCAACAGCTCCAGCTCGACTATGACATGGCGATCTAACAGCTTGAAGAAATCCGATGGCGAACGTGACCTATAATGTCGTGGTGCCGTTCACGCGAGACCGGTCAGGGTTGATGGACAATGAAGGCGAAGCTCGACGTTTGTCGTTCCAGCATGCCATGGTTGGTCTTCAAAGAATGCACATGGCGCTCAGTCGCAAACCCGCACTCGCCTGCGGCCGATGACGTCCCCATCCTCATTGAGGACGGGCCGGCGCTCGAAGTGACATCCAGAGCCGTATGCGTTGGCAGCGCCCGATCCCGCAAGCCCGCCAATCACACCTGCGGCAATATCTGCCGCGTCGTCACCGCGGTGTCGCCGAGGGCCATTGTCCCGGCCCTGATCGCCCTGATCGCGGTCGTCGTGGCGACGCCGAAATCTCTGGTCGCCATCGTCCATCGGCCGGTGATACGCGGGGTCTCCCTCGTAGTCCTGCGCGTGCGCGGCGCTTACAAGCGGCGCGAGCATGGCAGTGACAATGGCGACGCCCTTGAGCATCTTGACGATGGTTGTCATGTTCGTCCTCGCATTGCTCGGATCGCTCGGGAGAAACGTCGCTGTTCCGTTGCTTGGCTCAAGCACGTTGGGCACCCGTTCGTTCCGCCGATGACCTGATAGCCAACACGACATCGCCCAGTGCAGCTAACTGCAAGTGTCGCAAAAGAGCTCATCCTCGCAATCAGGCGTTCGCCGCCGCCAGATCTTTGGTTAGCCGATAGACGTGCATGCGGCTCAAGCCGGTTTCCTTAGCGATCGCGGATGGCCCCATACCTGACGCGTGAAGCTAACGAGCCTTGTCGACTGGCGCCGTCGCCTTTCGGCCGGTGTAAACGCCCCTGCCCTTCGCCGCCTCAATGCCGGTCTGCTGGCGCTCGCGGATGAACTTGCGCTCCATCTCGGCCACCATGCCGAGCACGGTTACAAGGATGCTGCCGGTGGCATCCTTGGTCGAGAAGCTTAGCTCGATCACGGTGAGCGCGGCGGCCTTCTCTTCCAGCTCATGCACGAGGTTCAGAACGTCGCGCGTTGAGCGGCCGAGCCGATCGAGCTTTACGACCACCAGCTCATCACCGGGGCGGATGAAATCCATGACCGTTGCCAGCTCGTCCCGTCCATCTCGGCTTTTACCCCAGGGGTTACGCATGAAATCAGTGAGCTATTTGACGGCCTGAAATCCGATATGATTCAGGGAGCCTCCTTGGCGTTG